>CAYUMP010000004.1:0-186448 GCA_964445975.1 uncultured Chthoniobacterales bacterium
TCGAAGGAGAGGGCGTCCTCGTGTCCGACGATGACGCGGACGGCGACATCCACACGCGGAATTTGGAGAACCCTCTCGCCGCCGTGCAGATGGGCCTCATCTACGTCAATCCCGAAGGCCCGGACGGCAACCCCGACCCGCTCAAGGCCGCCAAGGACATCCGCGACACCTTCGGCCGCATGGCCATGAACGACGAGGAAACCGTTGCGCTCATCGCGGGCGGCCACACCTTCGGCAAGACCCACGGCGCAGCCCCTTCGTCGCACGTGTCGGACGATCCGGAAGCCGCCGGCCTCGAGGCTCAGGGCTTTGGCTGGAAGAACGACTTCGGCACCGGCGCCGGTGCCGACGCCATCACCAGCGGCCTGGAAGTCACCTGGTCAAACACCCCCACGCAATGGAGCAACGGCTTTTTCCAGAACCTCTTTGGCTACGAATGGGAACTGACCAAGAGCCCGGCCGGAGCGCACCAGTGGAAGCCGAAAGACGGTGCTGGTGAAGGCACCGTGCCGCACGCGCACGACTCTTCCAAGCGCATCGCTCCCTCGATGCTCACCACCGATCTCTCCCTGCGGTTCGATCCGGGCTTTGAAAAAATCTCACGCCACTTCATGGAGAATCCGGCCGAGTTTGCCGACGCCTTTGCCCGCGCCTGGTTCAAGCTCACCCACCGCGACATGGGTCCGCGTTCCCGTTATCTCGGGCCCGAAGTCCCCGCCGAGGAGCTCCTCTGGCAGGACCCGATCCCCGCCGTGAATCACCCCTTGATCGACGCGCAGGACATCGCCTCGCTGAAAGGCAAGGTGCTCGCTTCCGGTCTCACTGTTTCGCAGCTCGTCTCCACCGCCTGGGCCTCTGCCTCCACCTTCCGCGGCTCGGACATGCGCGGCGGCGCGAACGGCGCCCGCCTCCGCCTGGCTCCGCAAAAAGATTGGGCGGTCAACCAGCCGGTGCAACTGGCCACCGTCCTCAAAAAACTGGAAGGCATCCAGAGCGAGTTCAACGCCCATACCGGCGGCAAGAAAGTCTCCCTCGCCGACCTCATCGTCCTGGCCGGTTGTGCCGGAGTCGAGCAGGCCGCGAAAAACGCCGGCCACGCCGTCACCGTGCCCTTCACGCCCGGCCGCATGGATGCCTCGCAGGAACAGACCGACGTCGAGTCGTTCGAGGTGATGGAACCCATCGCTGACGGCTTCCGCAATTACCTCAAGGGCCGCTACAGCGTGCCGGCCGAGGCCCTGCTTATCGACAAGGCCCAGTTGTTGAGCCTCACCGCGCCTGAGATGACCACGCTCATCGGCGGTCTCCGTGTCCTCGGTGCGAATATCGGCGACGACAAGAAAGGCGTCTTCACCGCCCGCCCCGGCGTGTTGACCAACGACTTCTTCGTGAACCTGCTCGACATGGGCACCGCCTGGGCCCCGGCCTCGGCGGCGAAGGACGTTTTCGAGGGTCGCGACCGCAAGACCGGCGAACTCAAGTGGACCGGCAGCCGCGTCGATCTCGTCTTCGGCTCAAACTCCATCCTCCGCGCCCTCGCGGAGGTTTATGCGAGTTCCGATGCCCAGGCGAAATTCGTGCAGGATTTCGTCGCCGCGTGGGACAAAGTCATGAACCTCGACCGCTTCGACCTCGCGTGATTTCGCCAGGGGGAGCGGGCTTGCAGAAAGCTCGCTCCCTCCTGTGGCGGATTTCAGCAGCCTAGTGCTGCTGCCACTTCTTCATCGCCTCGGGCCAATAGGCGGCGTGCTGGACCAGGCCTTCCTTTTCCATCAGCGGGCCGAGCACTTTTACTGCGGGATAAGTCCGTGCCATGGTCTCGCGGCAGGTCAGCGGCTTTTTATCGTCGGTGTCCTTGATGAATTTCTGGAACTGCGCCTCAGTGACGCCGTAGACCACGCGCATCACGCCGGCATTCAGGATCGCCCCGCTGCACATGATGCACGGTTCGCTGCTGGCATAGAGCGTGCCACTGCGGAAGTCCTCCCGGGAAATCTTCGGCGCATAGGCGGAGATCAGGCCCAGCTCCGCATGCCGCGTGGGGTCATGGCTCTTGGCCACATTGTTCATATATTTGGCCACGACTTTTCCATCCACCACCAGCAGCGCGCCAAAGGGCGCGTTGCCCTTTTTGACCGCCTCGCCCGCCAATTGATAAGCCTCCTTCATATACGCCCGGTCCGCCGCCGTGCAGGCCGGGTCATCCGGCAGGGCCTTGGGCGAAGCCGCGTTTGCCAGCATGGTGGAAGCAAAGAGACTCAGGATCAAGGCGGGGAGGATTTTCATCGGGGTAAAAGGGTGCTAACAGGCCGCCGATCAATTTCAAAGAGGGAACGTCGGCCCGCGCGAGTGACTGTTGCCAGATGCGCAAAATCGGGGGAGTATTACCCAGCGGCAGATTTGACGCAGATTGACGTGTAGAAAATTCCCATGGACGCTCCCATCCGACCAGACATCGCCGGCCGCCCCGAAATCGAACTTCTGGTCCATCGCTTCTACGACAAGGTGCGGGTGGATGATCTGCTGGGCCCCATTTTTAACGATGTCGCCAGGGTGGATTGGGACGCCCATCTCCCCCGGCTGTGCGATTTTTGGCAGACGGTGCTTTTCGGTGATGGCGGTTTCCGGGGCAACCCTCTCGGCATTCATTTCAAGTTGGTTGCGCAGACAGAAATGGACTGGCCGCGCTTTCAGCGATGGGTCGGCCTTTTCCACGCGACCGTTGACGAGTTGTTCGAAGGCGAGCGCGCCTCCCACATCAAGAACGCGGCCGACGATATGGCCCATGTCATCTATTCCCGGATCAATAATGTTCCCGACCCTCGGTTTGATCCCGCCCATCTGACGCCGGAGCAGCGCGCCCGATACGTGAACTATCGGGAAAAAACGCCGGCCGCCGGTCCCGCATCCCCTCGCGCCTAAGCCTGACCCGAGGGAGAGAGCAGTTTCTCTTCCTCTTCTTCGGGGATCGACGCAACGCCCGATCCGACCAGCCGGTCAAAAACCGGGGACGCCATCAAGGTGGTGATGATGGCCATGATCACCAGGACCGCGAAGAGCCCTTCGGAAATGATGCCGCGCTGCAGACCGATGTTGATGATGATGAGTTCCATCAGGCCGCGCGCATTCATCAGCGTCCCGATGCCGAGGGCCTCGCGATTGGGGATTCCGGTCGCCCGTGCCGCCAGCCAGCAGGCCACGCCCTTGCCCAGGATGGCCGCCACCAGCACCGCCCCGCACATGAGCCAGAGGAACCCGGTGTTCAGCAGCGTGATTTTGGTATTCAGACCGGAGTAGGTGAAAAACAGCGGCAACAGCAGGGCCACGGTGAGGGGTTGAATCCGCCCGATGAGATCGCGCGAGATCACCCCGCGAGGCATGGCCGTTCCGATGACGAAGGCGCCGAAGACCGCGTGCAGTCCGATCATGTCCGTGAACCACGCCCCCACCGCCATCAAGGCCAGCCCGATGACCAGCCCCGCCTCAGTAAGCGTCCCGTCTTTGACCAGCCAGGATTTTGTGCGGACCAGCAGGGGGCGCACGACCAGGAGCACGAGCGCGACATAGATCACGCCGCCGCCGATGTTCTGCCACGCGTGGTTCCAGTTTTGATCAAAGCTGGCCAGCACCACGGCCAGCAGGCACCACGCCGTGGCATCATCGATCGCGCCTGCGCCGAGGGCGACCGTCCCCATGGTCGTGCCGGTCAGCTTTTTAAAATGAATGATGCGTGCGAGCATCGGGAAGGCCGTGATGCACATGGACGCGCCGAGGAAGAGCATCGCCTCCATCAGGGAAGTGCGGGCGGGAAACAGGGCCGTATGGTGAAAGAGCACCCAGGCCAGCCCCGCGCCCAGAACGAAGGGGGCGACCATCCCGGCCACGGAAACTGCGATCGAGCTTTTGAGGCGTTTTTGCACGATGTCCATGCGAAACTCCATTCCGACCACGAACATGTAGAGCGCCAGGCCGAGCTGGGAGATCGGGAAGAGATAGCTTTGCGTGTCCCGTGTCTTTTGCGTGAGGTCCCAGGGGAAAAGCCATTGCTGAGCCTCCGGCCAGAGCAGGCCGAAGAGCGAAGGCCCCAGCATGACGCCGGCTATCATTTCCGCGACCACCTGAGGCTGGCCGAACTTCCTGGCCACTGCGCCCACCAGGCGGCAGAACAACAGGATGACCGCGAGTTGAAGGAAAAACTGAACAGCGAGATGCAGGTTGTTCATGCGACGAGTCATGAAGCCAAAACAATGTTGCGCCGTCCAGCCCGATTGGCAGGCGGAGCTTCTTTCCGAGTTGGGCAATGCCCTTTGGCTGATGTCGCACCGTCTACTTCTTCACCGCCCCGCCCATGATGGACTTGGCCAGTTCACGGAAGGCGAGGTCGGCCTTTTCCCCGCCGATATTCGTGGTCAGGACGAGGGCCAGATCCTGTTCGGGGAGGACGATCATCCAGGCGAGGTTCATGCCGTTTGATCCTCCGTGCATGAGGAAGTTTTTGCCCGACCAGGGATAGTCGACCAGACCCCAGCCGAGCGCATATTTGCCAAGTTTCGGCGTGCCGGGTTTTTCCTCCATGTCGCGAGGTGTGCTGATGACCGCGGTATGCAGCTTCTTGAAATCAGCGGCGCTGATCAGGTCCGGTTTGCGTTTGCCTTCCCCGGCGTGCCAGGCGGCCCATTGGGCGAAGTCCCGCACGGTCATATGCGAATTGCCCGCCGGTCCCATCACCGCCGGAATATCCGCGCAGGGCCCGCCCAGCATGGGCTGGATTTTTCCGTTGTCATCGGCGAGGTGCGGGACGGTGGCGTCGGCCACGCCGATGCTGCATTGGGGGCCGAGGCCTGCCGACGACAACCCCATGGGGATGAAAATCCGTTCGTGGATGAGTTCCTCCCAGGATTTTCCGGCCGCGCGCTCAATGATGCTGCCGGCCAGAATGTAGCCGACATTGGAATAGACAAATTTTTCGCCGGGCCGGCCCACCGGGGGAAGTTTCCAGACGTTCTCGATCAGCCACAGGCGCAGTTGGGGCAGGGGCTTCATTTCCTTGGCCGCGTCGAAGTAGAGTTGGAAAACCTGGTCATTGTCGCCCGTGATGCCGCTGGCATGGGAGAGCAACTGCTCGAGCGTCGCCTTGCGCAGGGATTCGGGAATCTTGTCCTTCCATTCGGGATACGCCTCCTCCAGCGTGAGGTCCCAGCGCAGCTTGCCTTCCTCCACCAGCATGGCCGCGAGCACGGCCGTGAAGGATTTGGTGTCCGAGCCCAGATGAAATTTGTCGTCGAGAGTCGCCGGAACATTGCCGCCGAGCACTCGGGTGCCCGCGATGCCTTCGGCGATGACCTGGCCGTCTTTCATCAGGATCGCAGCCACCGCGGGCAAGCCGTGTTCCTTGCGCACTCCCTCCAGGAGCGGGCTGAGATTTTCCATCGCGGGGCATGTCACCGCCAAGGCTCCGAAACACAGGCAGCAGAAGAGTTTCATCGTTGAAAATTTAACTTCCGACACCTTGCGGCCCAACCAAAAAATCAGCGCCTTGTCCGGAAAGGTTTTCTCACCATCGCAGCGGACGTATGAGAAACGATGTCATCGTTCGTCGAACACTGGACGCAAGTTAAGCTGCAACCATGATGGCAGACGCGAGTTCAATGCGCAGATTCCCCAATGAGAAGTTTTTGGTCCCTCCTTTTTGTCATCGCTTTTTCATGCGGCCTCCGCGCTGAAACGAAGCGCCCTCCGAATATCATCGTCGTGATGGCGGATGATCTGGGGTGGGGCGACCTCGGTTGCTACCCGAAGGGCACGGCGTGGCAGGAGGACTCTAAAACACCGACGCCCCATATTGATCAATTGGCCGGCACCGGGGTGCGCTGCTCGCAGGGCTACACCACCGGCATGGTCTGTGCGCCCTCCCGGGCCGGATTGCTGACGGGGCGGTATCCGGAGAAGTTTGGCTATTTTGGATTCGAGGACAGCCTGGCGCCCATTCCCGCATCGCTCAAGCTGCTGCCGCAGGCGCTGCGGGACGCCGGTTATCGGACCGGTATGGTGGGGAAGTGGCATTTCAGTTCGGCCCCGGGGTCATGGCCGCTGGATCGCGGCTTTGAACGCTTCTTCGGCTTCATCGGCGGCCAGCACGATTATTATCAGGCGAATATCGGTGAGACGATGCACGGCGTCGGTTGCAGTTCGGACGCCTTCATCTACGACCAGAAGGACCCGGTCCGCTCCGTGAAGTTTCTCACCGATGAGTTTACCGACCGCGCCATCGACTTCATGGGTCAATCAGCCGGACAGCCATTCTTTCTCTACCTCGCCTACAACGCTCCGCATCCGCCCATGCAGGTGCCGTGGGAATATCTGGAAAAATATGCCGCCAAGCGCGCCAAGGGAAAATTTACCAACCGCGACATCGCCCAGGCTTCCATCGAGAACCTCGACGCGAACATCGGCCGGCTGTGCGCCTGGCTCACTGAAAAGGGATTGCGGGAAAACACGCTGATCGTTTTCACCAGCGATAATGGAGGCCACGATGACGGACCGGAACGCATGTTGCAGCACAACGGCGGGCTGAAGGGCCGCAAGGGCACGTGGTATGAGGGCGGCATCCGGGTTCCCTTCATCCTGACCTGGCCGGACGGCTTGCCGGCAGGCGAGGTCTACGCGCAGCCCGTTTCCCAATTGGACCTCTACCCGACCTTTCTCACCCTGGCCGGCTTGAGCCCGACGACTTGGCCGCAGCTCGACGGAGTAAATCTGATGCCCTACCTGACCGGGAAAGACGATGGGCGGCCTCATCGCCAGATGTTCTGGAGTTTGGAAGCTCCGGAGAAGTGGGCCGTCCGCCAGGAGGACTGGAAGCTGGTACGGGAGGACATCGACCCCGCCACGCTCGGCCCCAAATCCGCTGCGCCGCGCACCATCAAGTTGCAGCTGTATGACCTGGCCGCCGATCCCAATGAGGAAAAAAATCTGGTGGACGCCCAGCCGCAGGTCGTGGCGGAGTTGCAAAAATTATTCGACGATTTTCACGGCAGCCTGCCGCCCTCGCTGGCCACGCCCGAGATCATCAGCGAGTGGAAAGCCGTGCTGGCCAAACGCCAGCAGGACCCCGCCTTGAACAACATCACGTTCGAGACCGGATCGCCGGGCCATTGGCGGAGCAGCGGCAAAAACCGCGCGCAGCCTTAGGCGCGCCTTGTTTTTATGAACCGCTGGTTTTCCCTTCTTGTTTTGGCGGCCCTTTCGCTCGGTCGCAGCCATGGCGCGGACGCTGTTTTCCAGGAGGTGTATGCCGCCAAATTTGGGGAGACCGCGCTTGGGCGGCTGCCGGCGGGTTGGCGGGATGTGGTCAACTATCGCCCCATGCGGAATTGGTCGGTCGATGGCAACGGCCTGCTACGGGTGACGTGGAAGGATTATCTCGGCTATCCCGAGCGCGGGGAACGGCTGCGGCGGGTCGGCATCCTTCAGGAATCGGCCCTCAATTACCTTCAGGGTATCGTTGTCTACGAGGGGGCTTTGGCGAATCAGGCCGACCCAATGAATCTCACGGATGTGGAAATCGTCACCACCCTGCGGAAGACTCCTGACCGCGACGTCTTTGGCGGCTTGCTCGCGCGCGTGCGCGATCGCGACAATTACTACGCCCTGGAGTTTTCCGGCGGCAATGTTCTCCGGCTCGTCAAGGTACAGGACAACCGGCGGGAAATCCTCGCCACTCTCGTCGCCCGCGATCGGCTGTCCGAGACGGAGAGTTGGTCGATGTCGTTTCGGGCCTTCGGAGACATGCTGACAGGCCGGATCTTCGACGGTCGCGGTGTCGAGCAGGCCCGCGTCGATGCCCTCAATGATGCGCTCCCTTCCGGGGCGGTGGGCCTGACCGCCACGACCTTCGCGGCCTTCGAGGATTTTTCCATCGCGCTTCCCGGAGCCAAAGTGGAGTGGACCCGGTCGGCGATCGACCAAAAAAATCTCGCCGCCGTCCGCGCCCGGCAGGAGATCGACTATCCCGTCGTCCGCGCCGAGAAAGACCCCGCTTCGCTGAACACCCCGTTCGATTCCATCCGCGATTCCTACGATGTGGTTATTGCCGGGGCGGGCACGAGTGGAGCCAGCGCGGCGTTGCAGGCTGCCCGCATGGGTGTCTCGGTTTTACTGCTGGAGGAGTCCGACTATGTCGGCGGACAGATGGGCAATGCCGGGGTCACCTCGATGGATGAGGGCGGCATCGGCGGCAAGATGCCGGTCCGCGAGCGTGGCATTTATCGGGAGTTTCACGAGAGCGCGATCAATCACTATTACACCTTAAACAAAGATCCCTACACGGCCTATCACTTCAACCCCCAGGCCAAGGGCGGCTACGAGCCCCACGTGGCCCGCGCCATCCTCTACGGCCTCATCGCGGAAACGCGCGCCCGGCAACTGGCCGACGGCCGAAAGCCCGTGCTCGATCTGGCCATCCGCACCAAGGTTGCCGCCGTGCAAAAGACCGGCCCGCTGGTCACCGGCGTGGAGTTGCAGCACTGGACGGAAAGCGGCCCCCAGACCCGGGCGGTCAAATCCAAGGTCCTGGTGGACGCCACCGAGTATGGCGATGTCCTGCCGCTGGCGGGCGTGCCTTACCGGGTCGGCAATATCCGCAGCGATGCGATGAACCTCGCCGCGCCCTTGCAGGCCTTCACCTGGCCGGGCGTGATCAAGGAATACCCGGAGGGCATTCCCCCCGCTTTGAAAATCCCGGCCCCGCCGCCGGGTTATGAGCAGATGGTTTCGCGCTTCAAGAATTACAAACTCTATGGCGCCGCCCGCATCCTTCAGGACATCAAGGTCCCTCCCGGACAGAAAGCCATCCTCTATTGGTACTATGTGTCGTGGCGGGGCATGCCGGATTCCACCAGTCCCTCCACCGGCCAGGTGACGGAGGAGCGCCATACGAAATGCGGTCTCATCGGCGGCAACGATTTCGAGGTGACCGCCGCCACAGTGGAGACCCCGGTGCAACGCGCCGTGGATGAGGCCATCGGCATCAACAAGACTCTTGGCATCATTTATTGGTTCCAGAACGAACTCGGCCTGCCCTGGTCCGTGGCCGATGATGAGCCCTACGACACGGCCTATAATTTGCAGCGGATGAAGGAGCGCGGCATTCGCGAGGACCTCCTGCCCATTGCCGCCCGTCTGCCGCAGTGGCCCTACGCGCGCGAATCGCGCCGCATGATCGGCTTGGAGACCCTGCGCGGGCAGGACCTTTATACCCGGGATCGCGAAGATGAGTCCTGCCGGCATTGGGCCGGGGCGGTCTCCGTCCATGACTACGGGTTTGATCTCCACGGCACCGAGGATCAGCTCGAGCTCGATCTGGACGAGTTGGACTACCAGAGCTCGCGGGGCCCGTTTCAGATTCCCTTCGGGGTCTTCATTCCCGAGACCGTTGACGGCTTCCTGCCCGCCGAGAAAAACTTCTCCCAATCGCGCCTGGTCAATGGCGCCACCCGCCTGCAGCCCAGTACCATGCTGACCGGCCAGGCCGTGGGGGCCATCGCCGCCACCGCCGTGCAACAAGGATTGCAGCCGAGGCAGGTGAACATCATCGACGTGCAGGCCGCATTGCTCGCCGACGGCGATACCCTCATGTCCCGCTGGTACAAGGACATCGCCTGGGGCACCCCGCTCTGGCAGGCCACCCAGTTGCTGGCCCTTTACGGCATGATGGATCGTCCGGGACCGATGCATTCCCAGGGATTGCTCGGAGACACCGCGCAATGGGACGTGGGCGAGCCGGTGACCCCGGCCGAAGCGAGTTCCACCCTGGCCCAACTCAAGCGGGTCGTGCCCGATGCCGGAACCATCCCCGGTAATCTCACCCAAAAAACCAAGACCCGCGCGGAGTTCGCCCTCGAAGTGGCCGATATCCTCCGGAAACACGGCAAGTATCTGGTGACAGATGCCGCGCCCTACGCGCCGCCCCATGTCCTGCCGGAATCCAAGGAGAAAAAGGGGGACAAGAAGGCCAAAAAGAAAAAGAAAGCCGAAGAGTCCGCCGAGGAGAATTCCTGATCCCTCTCAAAGGACGCAGGAGGATTTGAGAGTTGAATTTTTGCGATGACTACTCACAATCACCATCCGAGATCGGCGAAGTCCTGTGTCGCCTTTGATTACCCCTCTGATCATGATCGCTAAACTCCTTCAGCCGCTGATGGTGATTCTGGCCTTGTTTGCCGCCGTATCGCCGGCCGCCGGGGAAGCTCCTTCATCGAGCCGCCCGGAATATGGCGAAAGGCATATTCGGCTGAAAATCGACCGCATGCTCAACGCGAACCAGATCTCCGCCGACCAGCATAAATACATCATGTTCCTCATGGAGCAGCAGGAGGACATGGTCGCGCTGTTCGCGCAGTATGGCCTGTTCACTGCCGAGCAGATGCTCCTCAAGAAGGGAGAGATTCTGGAGATCACCAGCCTGCAGATCGCCTGCCTTCTTACCGACGTGCAAAAGGCCCGCTGGGAAGCCTTGGACCGCCGGCTCTCCAACCCGGCTCCTCGCCGCAACGTGCGCTTTTCCAGCGGTTCCTAGCCGCCTTCTTTCCCCTCGCGGCGGCGGCAAATTCGTGATACGGCTCGCTGGGTATGAAATCGCTTCTCTCGCTGGCTGGATTGGTTCTCTTTGCAACGAGTGTCTTGGCCCAGGATGCCCCGGCTCCTGAGGTGATCGATGCGGCGAATCTCGACGCGCTCCGGGCCAAGGCCGGCATGGAAGCCATCGTCGAAGGCCAGGTCACCGAGATCGGCACGACCAAGGGCAGCACCATCACCTTCATCAACATCGGCGCGCCCAAGAAACAGGGTTTCGTAGCCGTGATCTTTCAGTCCAACTACGGCGCTTTCGCCGAGGGCTTCGACAAATACAAGGCCCAGAAGGTCCGGGTGCAGGGTGTGATCGAGCTCTACAAAAGCGAGCAGCCGCAGATCAAGGTCACTTCGCCTGATCAGATCACCATCGTTACTGAGGCGACTCCCGCGGCTGCCCAGTAAGGATTCGCTCGGCGTATTTCGCCAGGATGTCGAACTCGAGATTAACCCGGTCGCCGATGGCGAGCTTGCCGAGGGTCGTCTTGTGCCGCGTGTGGGGGATGATCCACACGGCAAAGGACCGGTCGGTGACCTCTGCCACGGTGAGGCTCACGCCATTGATGGCGATGGAGCCTTTCCAGGCGACGTAGTGGGCAAAATCGGACGGAAGCTCGAATTCCAGCCTGAGGTCGGCACCGCGTTCCTCCGTGGAGCGAACGAGCGAGGTGCAGTCGACGTGACCCTGGACAAAATGCCCGCCGAGACGGCCATCCGCCGCCATGGCCCGCTCGAGATTCACGCGGGAGCCGGGGCGCAATGCGCCAAGATTGGTGCGTTCAAGGGTCTCCTTTAAAAGGTCGAAGGCCAGTTGCTCCTTGCGATAGGTGGTCACCGTGAGGCAGCAGCCATTGATGGCGATGCTGTCGCCCTTTTTAAGACCTTTCAGAACCGTGTGCGCCGTGAGCGTGAGTTGCGTGCTGGTGGCTGTCTGGCGTAGCCACAGGCATTCCCCGATTTCTTCAACCAAGCCGGTAAACATAGTGATTTCCCCTCCAGAATCGGGGCGAAAGGGGGGAAAAGATAGCCAAAAATGACCCTGAAGAGGGGGAGAAAACTTGCGCCTCCGGTTTTCCTAGGCATCTTTCGGGGTTCGGTTTTCTCATTTCAATGCTCCGTCGTATCTTTTCCGTTGTTTCCGTCAGTGTTTTGCTCTGTTCCTGTGCCTCTGTCAGTGTGAGGCAGAGCGAGTCCGTGCCGGAGAATGCGGTCAAACGGGTGCCGGACCGCATCCTGGTCAAACCCTTTGAATATCACGATGAGACGGAAACTGTGCGGGTGGACCGCAGCGGCGAGGACCTGGAGGTATTCAAGTTCGACCAGCAGGAGAAGCTGACCCGGCATCTGGTGCGGCGCCTGTCGAAGAACGTCGCCCCGGCCACGGCCATCGCCGCGACGGCTCCGCTGCCGAGGGGGAACTACTGGGTGGTCAGCGGCAGGTTCGACCGCATCAACCAGGGCAGCCGCCTCATGCGCGCCGTGGTGGGCCTCGGCACGGGTGGCACGAAACTCGAGACGACCGTGGTCATTTATGACCTCTCCAAACGCAAACCACGGCCCATCCTTCGGCTGGTCACCACGGGCGGCTCCAATGTGTCTCCCGGAGTCCTGGGCGTGGCGACGATCTTTTTCTCCGGCCCGAGCGCGCTGCTGAATGCGGGCAACGCGCTGGACGGCATCCGCTCCGGCGTCACGTTTGACACCATCCGCACGACCCGGGAGATCACCTCCGCGCTCTCCGAATATCTCTACCAGCAACAGGCCATCGAGGAGAAGGATGCGCTGGCTCCGAAGCGGCTGGGCGAGACCTCCGTGAATGTCTGGCCCTTCATCCGCAAGCCCAAGCCGGCGGAGAAGTGATCGCGATCTAAAAAGTGATCGCGTAGTTCAGGATCACGCGGAAATCCTCGATCGGCGCCCGGTCGTTGGCCTCGTTGTGGGCGTAGCGCAGGCGCAGCCACAGATTTTTCAGCGGCCCGGCGGGGATGCGGTAGTCCACCGTCGCGTTGACTTCCTGTTCCCAATTCCCGTCGTCCAGCTCGCCATACACGTAGCTGCCGAAGGCCGTCACCCCGCGCAGGCCGATCCGTGAAAAATCATAACTCAGATGCACGCCGTAGGACTGCTCGTCCTCCTGGGCAAAGGTGGAAATCATCAGGCGGTTAAATCCCGGGTCCGCGCCGTACGGGCTGAACAGCCCCGCACCCTCGGCGGTCTTGGTATAGTCCACCGAAAGCAGTGCGCCGCCGTAGCTCGCCGCCAGCCGCCCGCCATAGAACTGGGTCTCAAACTCCCCGATATACTCTGCCCCAACGCTGCGCTGATCGACAAACTGCAGGTCGCCGCGAAGCTCCAGGTCGGACGTCACCTTCCACGTGTGTCCGGCCTGCAAATAGGTACAGCTGAATAAATCCCAGGTGACCTGTTCCATCGCTCCTAGGTAGGTGGCATCTTCTTGGCCGACGACCACCCCGGCAAAGCTCGTCCCGCGATTGACTTCGGGAGCACCCGCCGCCTCCGACATGGGGACAAATTCCGCCGTGTTGCGGGCCTTCATCTGCGTAATGTGCCCGGCGTTCACCCGCACGATTTTCCACAATTTGGCGTCCACCTGATACGCTTCGAAGGTATTCGGGATCATGCGGCTGTCGTTCATGTTGATGAAGGGCAGGTTCAGCCGTTGACGGAAGACGGTGGTGGTGGCCGGTCCCGTTTTCAGCTTCACCCACGCCTCGCCCAGCGTGAAGAACCCGTCGCCATCCGTCTCCACCAGCCCCGAGCGGTTGTCATCCTTCACCGCCACCAGCGGCTGCGTCGTGTACCCCGTCACACCGATTTGGAGCAGGTTGTGCCACCACCCGGTGGTGACCCCCATCGCGCCGCCGCCGGCGAAGGTATCCTGCACGCCGAGGGCATTGCGCACGGACCGGTAGTAAAAACGCGGACGGATGCTGAATTCAAAGTCGCGGATGAACGGATCGTTGGAAAAAGTCCCGAGCCTGCCCGTCGGCTCCAGCGCTTTCAAAGGAGTGAACGGAGTCAGCAGTTCGCTGACCCGGTCCGGCGGTTCGATGTCGTCGTAAAGATACTCCTGCGCGAGGGCCAGATTCGCGAGGCCGAGGGTGACGATAAGGACAATGCGGAGGGTCTTCATGCGCCAGGCGCGGCGACCCTAGGCACAATCTACGCCCTGTTCGAGCGAAAAGGCCGCCGCGTTACTGGTCAGCCGGGACTTTGCCCAGGTTGTTGTCCACTTCCCTGGCAAAGTCGGCGGGCTGGGTCAGCGCGCGATAGAGGACGCAACCCGGAGGCAGCGAGAATTGCTGCCCGACCGGCGTGGCCAGCTGTTTCTCCAGGGCATCGAGGCGGGTGGCGATGTATTGTTCCGTCGACTCCTCCCGCGAATCGGCCTCACCGGCCGCCTTCGTGGCCGCCTTTTTCTGGTCGACCAGCGGCTTCAGGATCTGTTCCGGATGCGCCCCGAGTTGAACCAGCGACCGCCCGGTGGGTTTTTTGGGGTCGGCTTGCGAAGCTGTGAGGTTCTCCGCGTCGAAGCGGTCCAGCGCCTGGAAAATGCCGACCGAAATATCCCGCACGTACGGCGAAGCCGCCAGTTCCGAGCGCGCGAGTTGGACATAGGCGGAGCGGGTGCCTTTCTGCGGCTGGCTATTCGACAACTGCCCCTTGGCATAGGTGCGCAGGGCCTGGATGAATTTTTGCAGGTCCACCGGACCGGTCGTGGCGGATTGTTGGGCGGAGGGGGGGCTGGCGGACTGGGACGGGGGGGCAGGCGGCAGGGGAGGCAGCGGGGGCAAAGGGGGGAGACCGGGTTGGCACCAGGCCGGGGTCAGGAGGGGGAAAAGCAGAAGAATCGCGGCAAACAATGTCCTCATGCCCCGATTAAAAAGAGCGCTGGGCGGGCGGTCAAACTCTATCGCCGTAATCGCACGGAGTGATGAATAATAGGAAGGATGGAATCCTAATAAATATAGACCGAGCCCCAGGCCTTGGCTAAGGGGAGGCATGTCTTCGCCGATCAGCACCGGGCCTTTGGAAAAAACGGAAAAGTTTTTTCTGATTCTCAGTGCGACCGCGACCATTTTGACGTGCTACCTGTTCTCGCTAGTCTCCGTTTTGTTGCTGCTGATCGTGGTGACAATTCAGCTCATCGTGCTGCTGGCGCTGCTGAGGTTCGGTCTGGCCGGCCTTATCGTCGGCGTTCTTCAGCGCCATCTGGCCTTGATCGGGATTTTTGTCAAAAACCTCTGGCTGGGCAAAGGAGTGAACTACCAGATTCCCTTGGAGCGCACGGATGCGCCGAGATTGTTTGAGCTGCTCGAAGCCATGGCCGCCCAGCTTAGTATCGCCCCGCCCAATGAAGTGTTGATCGAGATGAACAGCGGGGCTTGGGTCCGCCTGCATGGCTTTCGGCGCAGCCGGGGCAGGACGTCTCTGGGGATCGGCTATGATTTGCTGGCGACGCTCAATCTTGGCGAGTTTGAAGCGGTCATGGCGCATGAAATGAGCCACGCCAAACTGGTCCGGCGCGGGCTGAAGAAATGGCTGAATGCCGGCCTGGCGCGGATCAGCCGCGTCTCGGTGGCCCTCACGGAGTGTGTGGCTCCCATGCGCGCGAAGAATGAGTATTTCATCCTGGGGGAGCTCTTCCAAAAAACTTCCGACGCGATGACCGGGTTGGCCGCGCGGCTTGTTGCCGCCTATTCGCGCCAGGACGAGTTTGAAGCTGACCGTGGCGCGGCGGAACTTTGCGGGCCCGATCCTCTGCGCACATCCCTGCTGCGCCTGAATGCCGTCGAGCCCCGGCTGGCCCGCCTCCCTTGGGCCGAACGCGCCGGCCGCCTGGAAACGGAAGCCAGTTTCAGCCAGTGGCTGATGGAGGAGCTGATGGTCCCGAACTCTGAACTCGAGCAATCGCTCAACGAGGAGGCCCGCGATCTGTATTCCACTCACCCCTCGCTTCACGACCGGCTCAAGGCGTTGCCGCCGGGCGGCATGGGTTCGTCTGATGCCACTCCCGCGCTCAGCCTCCTGGCCCGGCCCGATCAGGTCGCCGCCTCGCTCGTCGACGAGATTCACCGCGTGCTCGCGGTCGTCGAAGAAAAGGATTTCAAGATGCTGGCCAAAGCCGCGCGACGAGCGCAGGGTTCCGCTGCTCTCAGCTGGCGGCATGTGCCAGGACTGATAGCGGGCTTTTTTTCCTTTCTGTTCTTCGTGTTCTTCATCGGAAGCGGGGATAACTGGTATTTCCTGGTGGCCGCATTCGTGGTGGCCGGGTTGGCATTCGGGGCTTTCCGCTTGGCGCGCTATCGGGACCGTTTCGTGCTTCCCGTCCCCAGGTTTGCCGAGTTGAAAAAGGCATGGCAGACCCCGATTCCCCCGGATCTCAGCGTACGTGAAAAAGCCGTCGAGGCCGATCTCGTGGCGGCGGCCCCACGGAATGGATATGAGCGCTTTCTTCTCGATGAAGCGCACCGCGCGCTGGGGGCCTGCGAATACCTGCGTGCCCATGTCGCCACCAGGCTGGTCCTGAAAATCGAGAATAAGAATGTGGAGGGAGCCCTAGGCAACGGCATCGCCTCGGCCTCGCTCGGCATGGCTGAACAATGCATCGGCATGCTGCAGTTTGTGCGTGCCCGGGTCAGCCTATCCACGCCCCAAACGACGTGGGGCGCAGCGTGGTCTTTCCTTCTGCTGGGCGATTGGCTCAATGCGGAGGCTTTCCTGTGGAGAAAGCATCAGCAGGTGCCGGACGAGCCCACCTTTTTGCTCCTGCTGGCGCTCGCCCAAAGGCAGCGCGGCAAACTGCACAGCGCCATAACCCAGGCGGAGAAGGCTCTTGCCCTGGTTCCCGATGACAGGGAAGCCGGAAAACTTTTGTGCGAGTGCCTGCTTGATGCCGGACGCCTGCACGCCGCCGCCGGGGTTCTCTCTCCACTGGAAGGGTTGGCAAAAGTGGACGACGAAATCGCCATGCTGCTCATCCGTCTGAAGTTGCTGCAGAAAGACCTTTCGGCGGCTCAGGCCTGGGCCGACCATTTTAACCAGTTCGGCCGGGCGACCTTGTGGATTCAACTGGGCGGGATGTTCGAGCATGCGCGTCACGATGAACTGGCCGTCGGCTATTTTGAGCGGGCCATGGGTGGGGGGTTCCATCCTGAAGCCGAGGTCGGCCTGGCGCGGATTGCCAACCGGCGCAAAGAATTTGACGAGGCTCGCCGCCGGCTCCTGTCCGCTCTCAATACGGAAAAGCCGCCTCCGATGGAAAGTCTCGGGCCGGCCCGACTTTTCCCGGCCATCATCAACGAACTCATGCTGGCCGGCCGTTCGCGTCAGTCCTGCCGGGCCTGGGTCGTGTCTTTTCCGACTGTACAACGGCGCGATATCCCTGAGGCTTTGCGCGGCGTTCGCCTCATGGTGTTCGGTCCCGGTAAGGAAGCCGCCTTTGGTTATGTCGACGAGATCCTTGGGGCCATGCAGCCAGCCACCCCTCCCGTCTCTGCCGCCACGCTGGGGTGGAGCGAGGCAGCCGGGGATCAGCAACCTGTACGTCCGGTTTTTCCCGGTGTTCAGGGTGTGCTTTAAGCACTCTGGAAAGCGAGGGGTCCAAGCGTATCGCTACCGTGGTACGATTCCCTGAGGTTTTCATCTGATCTTCATCTTTGGCCTGTTAGGGTTTCTTCATGAATTTCTTCGCTTCGATCGGAGCAAGCGCGCTGAGGCTTCTGTGGCCTGGTGTTTTTTTCTGCGCCGGGCTTTCTTCTTTGCTGCAGGCGGCTCCGTCTCCCGGTCAGCCCGCGCCGTCGGTGGTGGTCACGCCCGAGCTCCACGAGGCCTTGCGCGCCCTGGTCGTTCAGATCGGCGACCTCGACAAGCAGATCGCTCATGTCGAGGAGGTGATCCGCACGACTTCAAGCGAGGAGTTGCGTTCGCTCCGCGTCGCCGAATTGACCGCATTGCAGCGGAAGCGTTCGGTCGCGAGGCTGGACCTGCTCGACATCGTTTCCAACGCCGATCTCAGCAGCCTGCAGAAGGTGGAGGAAAAGCCCTTTTCCCTCCAGGGTGCGATGGAGGATATCATCAAGCCCCTGGTCGAGGAGGGCCGCCGGGCCACGGCGGGCAGCCAGGAGCGCCGGAACCTGGAGGACCGCTACCATCTGGCCGGGGAGCAAACGGTCATTCTCAAATCCGCCCTCGATTCCCTTGATCAGGCCATCAAGCAGAATGACGATCCCGCGATCGTGGCCCTGCTCACGGGTGTCCGCGAGGAATTTGGCCGGCGCTACGAGGAGGCGAACAGCGAGCTGACCGTGCTGACCTATCGTCTCGGGGAGATTCATAACAAGAAGCTCCTCCTGGTCGACGAGACGGCGGGCATTGTCGTCTCCTTCTTCCGTGAGCGCGGGCGGAATCTGCTCTTCGCCGTTCTCGCCGGGGTGGTTATCGCCGTCGGCCTTCGGCTCTTTCACGAGTTTCTGCGCCGGCACACCGGCATCTTTCGGCAGGGGCGCAACCAGGCTGCGCGGCTCTTTGATGTCGTGCTGTATTTGCTCACCGGCTTCGGGGCGCTCTTAGCCGTCGTCATCGTGCTGCTCAATGCGGGCGACTGGGTGTTGCTCGGGCTGGTGATCCTCTTCGTTCTGGCCCTGGTCTTTACGGTGAAGGACGCCCTTCCGGCGTATCTCGACCAGATACGGGTCATGCTCAATTTCGGGTCGGTGCGCGAGGGCGAGCGCATCGTTTTTAATGGCGTGCCGTGGCTGGTCGAAGATCTCTCCTACTTCACCATCCTGCGCAATCCCGCCTTGCACGGCGGCATGGTGCGTCTGCCCATCGCCCTGCTGACCGGCCTGCTGTCCCGTCCTTCGGCCGGGGACGAGCCCTATTTTCCCAGCGCCGAGGGCGAGTGGGTGATGCTCGATGACGGCAACTACGGCAGCGTCGTTTTTCAGAGCGTGGAAATGGTGCGGCTGCGCCTCATCGGCGGGGCTCTGAAGATGTACCCCACGGTTGCTTATCTCGGACAGAACCCGCGCAACCATTCCCAGGGTTTCCGGATCACCTCCACTCTCGGCCTGGATTACAAACATCAGCCCGTCGCGACGGAAAAAATCCTCTCCGATCTCAATCAATACTACCGCGAGGAAGTCGCCCGCCTGGTCGATCCTGCGGCCATTCGCGATCTCAAGATCGAGTTCGCCCTCGCGAATACGTCGACCCTGGATTACAACATCATGCTCGACCTCACGGGTGCGGTGGCCCCGGACTATTATACAATTACCCGAGGCCTTCAGCGCATCGGGGTGGATGCCAGCAACCGCTTCGGCCTCACTCTGCCGTTCCAGCAGATCACGCTCCACCAAGCTTCGGCTTAAAGCTGGCCAATCGCGGGGGCGACATTAATAAAAGTGATATTGACTTTAATAATATTAAAGTCCAGCGTGAGCCGAAAGCATGGCGCGTGTATCGACATCCGAGCCCAAATGGGTCGATTTTCTGAGCGAGGAGGACGCGGCTTTTTTGAAGCGTTTTGTCCTGGCCTCGGGTTCCCTTAAGGAATTGGCGGCGGCCTATGGCGTGACTTATCCGACCATCCGGCTGCGGCTGGATCGCCTGATTCAAAAAATCGAGGTCGTGGACAACGCGGAATTTGGCAACCCCTTTGAGCGCCACCTTCGCGGTCTGTTGGCGGAAGGCAAACTCGACGCCGGCGTTTTCAAGGAAATCCTCGCCGCCTACCGCAAAACCCAAGCCCATGCCTAAGCTCCAGTCCCTCCTGTTTTTCCTCTGTGTTCAATCCCTCTTGGCCCAGGAGCGGGATTGGGGAGCGCCCTGGCCTGGGCCGGAAACCGAAGTCATGGTCGTCCAGGCCAAGCCCGTCGTGATCGAGGGGACTGGCGTTGAAGCCAAAGTGGAAGGCAATCATCTCTATGTGAAAGCCCCGCTGGGCCAACCGGCGCGCATCCGTCTGGCCAAGATCGTGGGCCCTCAGATTTCCCAGCCTCGCTATGTCGTCAAAGGCTCCATGCTCTATTCCGAGGTTGGCGGCGAAGGGTATCTGGAAATGTGGAGCGACTTCGGAAACGACCGCCGCTTCTTCACCCGCACTCTCGCCACTCACGGCCCCATGGCGTACATCGTCGGCGATTCCGGACTCAACCTCCGGTCATTTTTACTCCCCTTCAACACGGACGGAAAACTGATGGCTCCACGTGAATTGGAAATCAATCTGGTCCTTCCCCAAGGCGGTAACTTTTACCTTTCGCCGTCGCGGCTGACCTTGCTCGAATACGCTCTCCCGCCGAAGACGGAAAACGAAACTCAGCCTGCGGGAGCCGTCTCCTTCTGGCCATGGAGCGCATCCCTGGCGATGCCCGTTCTGGCGGCGATCCTGCTGGTTCTGCGTGCGCCGCGGTCCGCGCGGTTTCTGGCCTGGGCGGGTGTGGCGGCTGGCGGCGTCCTCTTGCTGACGGGCATGGTCGCGCCCTTTTTCGGGCGCTCCACCGCCGGGTGTTATCCGCTTCTCGTCGCGGGGGTCCTGACCGCCGTGCTTTCCTGCGTCCTGCTTTGGTTCGCCGTCCGCCTTCGCCAAAAAGACGAGCTCCGTCGCATGGTCGCCATGGATCTCAGCTAATCAGCAATAACCGCGGAGGGCGTCCTGGAGAGGCTGGGGGAGCCCGGTGCACGCAGGGCGGCACGGGGTTGCCGGGGTAATCGGTGGCGATGCGCCAGAGATTGCCCAAGCCGAAGGAGTACGGCTGTGCGCCCACCACCGGGACGTAGTGGAGGTCGTAAAAATTGTCGTTCAGGTATTCCAGGAAATCGTTGTCATCCTGGCCGCCGAAGAGCTTCAGCAATTCCGCGCGGGTCTCTGGGATGTCCACGCGGCGGATGGCCTCGTCATTGCGCAGCCCCTCGGAGCACGATTCCGTGTAGGCGCAGAGATAGGTATCCGCCGGCACCGTGGCGCTGTCCGCGTGGAAGGAAAAGACGTCGCGGGGAAAGGGCCCCTCGCCGAGATCACGGGGCGCGTGGTAAATGCAATCGAGGCTGGGCTGGAGATCGCAAGACCGCAGCGCAGCCAGATCGGCGATCAGGATATCCCGCGCGTTTTGGCCGGCCTCGCTTAAGGCCAGTTCCTCCAGGCGGGCTTCATCGAGAGAGACGATGCCTTCGCCTGGACCCAGGAGTTGCACGATTTCCTCGAAATTTCCCGTAAGGGTGCGTTCCCAGCACAGAGCATTCAACCCGCCTTCCAGCGGAGTCGTGACCAGTTCATTGAAACTCCGCACCACCTTGATGCGCGGATAGTCCCTCGGAAGAAGCAGGGAAGACACGGGAGGAACTACGACTTCGGCAGAAAGAGCGCGGACAGCTGCTGCTGTTGCTCCGCGGTGAGGATTTTTTTCGTCTGGGCGAGGGCGTCTTTGCGGATCTGGGTGATCTGGGTCACTTTTTGCTCATCGGAGAGGGCGCCGTCGGCCTTCACCTTGTCGCCCTGCTCCTGCATGTCTTGCAGGATTTTCCGCAGGGAGAGTTTTTCCCCCATCGACAAACCCATGCCTCCGATGGTCGATTCCAGGTCGGCGCGGGAAGGGGTGCTGAGCCCGGCGACCTCCTGGGCGAAGGACGAGACCGACCCGGTCAGCAAAGTTCCCAGACACACCGCGACAAAAAGGAGATACTTCATCCGCACCCCATATCTTCCCTTCCCATTAAGTCAATGAGGGATGGCGGGCATCTGTCCGGGCCGGGGGAGCGGAGTGAAGATTTTCCGTGCACCGGCCCGACCTGTAGTGTGACTTCCTGCGAACCCACATTGTCTCATGCCCCTCGTTCCTCCCGCCTCCGCCGTCACCGACGCAACCTTCGCCCTGTGGCAACGGATGGCGGAATTCCCGGCGAGCCAGACGGACGCCGCGTTGCAATACCTCCAGAAATGGATCGCGGAGCAGATCGGCGCGGACAATGTGATCTGGATCGGCGGGGTGCGCGCCCTGCGCGGGGCGGCGGCGAAGGCTGATCCGTTTCTGGGCTGGCGTCTCCGGGCGCGGATCGCGCTGCGGCCCGATCCCGAGCCCTACCGCAAGCAGCTGGCGCAGTACTACGACAGCGAACACTACGGGAAATTGACGCCCACGTACTACGAGCGTTCGCACGCGGCGAAGGACGAGAACCATGTGGGCATGGACAGCCGCTCCTCGATGTCGGGCTGCGGCCATTTCCGGGTGGGGCGCATCCGCGACAAGGATTTCCTGGATTTCCCGGCATTCGAAAAAACGGTCCACTACAAACGCTATTATCTCGATGGCGGAATCGCGGATCGCTTCATGGTGGGTTGTCCCGTGACCAAAGACCACGAGTCGCTGTGGATGGTCGACCGCTTCCGGGGCAAATCCCGCCGACATTTTACCGCGCGCGAAGCGGACATCGTTGGCAACGCCCTGCGCGGTCTGCCCTTGTTGCACCGCCATCTTCTCCTCGGCAACGGTCTGCTCATGGCGGACAAATTGCTCAGCCCGCTGGAGCGCGAGATCCTGCAGGGTCTTTTGACCGGACAGACGGAAAAGCAAATTGCGCTCACGATGGACCGGAAGCCCGCCACATTGCACAAGCATGTGACCGCGCTTTACACACGTTATGGCGTGAAGAGCCGCCCGGCGTTGATGGCGCTGTGGTTGGGCGGGAAATAGCGGAATTTTTCATTCAAAAAGATCCCCTCTATTTAGAGGACTATTCGCATAAGGCGTTTCCCGACATAGTCCGCGCGATCATAACAACTGGTCGCTTTAATCTTATGAATATGACGCAAATTGGTGACGTACCAAAAATCAGCCGCTTCACGCGCCTCCTGGCCATAGGAATCGGGGCAACCAGCCTCTTTTTGGGAACGGCTGCGGTCCGGGCCGAGGTGATCCTGCAGAACAGTACGGAAATCATCGTTTCCTCGGCCGAGCTTCTCGGTGGCACCACCTCGGGCAACCACCATCAACTGGCGATGGGTTTTAACACCGGCTCGTCCTCGTTCCTCTTCAACTCCGTGTTGATCGCGGTGCAAAACTTTAGCGACACCAGTTCCTTCTCCATCACCGGCGGCATCTACAGCGACAACGCCAATGCCCCCGGCGCGCTCTTCGCCGCCTTCAACGATGTCCTGGTGCCGGAAAATGGCGTCGAAACCCCGCTTTTCACTACCGTCACACCGGCCTTTCTGGCGGCCAACACCACCTATTGGATTTTGCTGGATGGCCCGACTGAAGCCGATCGCTATCTCGGCTGGCTGAAAACCGAAGGCACCGAGGTCGAGGAAACCGCCCCCGTCACCTACGTCGGCACCCGCCTTTCCCTGGATTCCGGTTCCACCTGGGACGAAGCGGCCTCCGACGTGAATATCCATGTGGACGCTTCCGTCGTGCCGGAGCCTTCCACCTGGGCGCTGCTCGGTCTGGGTGCTCTCGCTCTCGGCTTCGCCGCCCGCCGCCGCGCTGCTCGGTGATTTGCTTCGTATGAAAAAACATCTCATCGGCCTCCTTGGCCTGCTCGCGGTTGGCTTCCTCACACCGGCCGAGGCGGCGATTCAGTTGAATATCAACACGACGACGATGCACTTTTGGTTCTCGGGCAGCACCACGGGCACTCCGTGGCAAGGCACCGCTCCGAATAACTATCTGGGCTGGAAAACTCCCGTTTACTTTGCGAACCTGCATGACTTTAACATCCCCACCGCCTTCACCACGCCCGGTGGGGTGACCGGAGCCACTTTCGGTGTCTGGGACACCGGTCTGAATCTCGGCCTTCTGATTCAGGACAGCTACGAAGGCCCCACCACCATCACGGCCAATCCTCACGCGCGGTTTTACTACGGTGGCGCCGGCCAGGAGGTCATCGACAGTATCGCGGACTCCCTTTCGTATCCGCTCGTGCTTGAGCTTGCCACCGGCACAGGCTTCGAAGACATCGACATGCATGCTTCGACCGCCATCCCTGAACCCTCGACCTGGGCGCTGGTGGGCTTGAGCGGAGCGGGACTGTGGCTGCTACGCCGAAGGTTTGCGGGTTCGCTCGCGGCGTAATTTCGCGCGCGGTTCAAGCGCCGAGCCACATGGCCATGAGGGCGGCGCGGCCATTCACGCCGTAGCGCGTGTAGATGGTGGTGATGTGCTTGTGGGTGGTGCTCACGCTTTGATTGAGCGAGGCGGCGATTTCCTTTTCCGACATTCCCGTGAGCAGCTTGCCGACGATGCGCCGGGACACGGGGCTGAGCGCCATCCCGCCGATTTGCAGTCCACGATGGAGAAAGAGGCGGCGGTGAAAGCTGCGCAGGCCGCGTGAAACGGTGGCGGCGAGAGTCGCCTCGCGTTTGGTAAAGCGGCGGGAGTTGCGGGTGCGGTCGATGAGGAAGATGGATTCGGTGTCGGCGTTGAGGGGGAAGCTCACCCACATGCGATCGGAGATGCCGAGCTCGGTGTAGTGGAGGCGGTAGTGTTCGCTGTGGCTGAATTTACCGAAGGGAATCCAGCCATCGCGGAGGCGGTGGACGCGGAATTTGCCCGCGCCGGCGACGATGGCGTGGGTGGCCAGGCCGATCTGGAAATCGGCGGAGATTTCCGTGCTGCGCCGGAACCACCAGGCGATCATTTTCTGGTAGGCCGGGGGATCGGGCACGAGATCATAGCTGGCGCGCAGGCGCCAGCCGAGGAGGCTGTCCTGGCGGGCCTTGGCGCCATGGAGGACGCGAACGGCGGCGAGCCACTTCACGTTGTCGGCCTTGAGCAGCTTCTTGAGGCCGCGGGCGAGATAAGCGAGAGCTTCGTCGGATTTATCGACGGGAAACTGGCCCAGTTTGTCCCAGAGGGCGCAGACTGCCTCCATGTCCTGCGAGGTCGGAGCACGGGAAGTGGCCGTGTTTTTGGTGGCCCGCCTCGGGGCGGAGGGCTTGCGGGTGTCCGACACGTAGGCAGTCTCGCCAAAAAAAGAGGATTCTGTCGATTCCGCATTACCGGTGGCTGTGAGCCACCGTGGGCCTACTCGCCGGTCTCGGCCGGGGCCGTGGCACTCGGCAAGGGCAGGACGGGCCAGGTGTCGGTGCGGAACGGAGGCGCGGGCAATCCGGCGGCATTGTAAACGATCAGGTCGGGATTTGCGGCGAAGGCGTAACGCAGGGCGACGGGAGCGGTGACCTGAGGGCTGGTCACGATGATGGTGTCGCCCTCGACCGTGGCGGTGGCGGGATGGAAGACCTTGTCGGCGCCGGCGAGCTCGAAGGATTTTTTGTCGGGCCGGGCGGGCTTCAAGGTCATGCCGTCGGCGTGGGTGAAGGCCAGCTTCATGCCGCCGCCATCCACGGTGGATTCCTGCAAGATCGGGCCGGAGAATTCGCCGCCCTTGCCGTAGGCATTCGCCAGGGCGATGAGGGCAAGTCGTTTGCCGACCTCCTGCTTGTTGATGGGATGGATGTTTTTGTCCTCGCCCACGTCGGTGGCCACGGCCATGCCGGTCTGCGGCAGGGAGAGCGCGGCGGCTTGGGATTCGCGCAGGAATGGCATGGCAAAGTTCGTGGAGTTGTAGGGTCCGAGGTTCGCCAGCATGACGAAGTAGAAGGGGAAGTCGCCCTGGCCGAAGTCCTGGCGCATCTGCGGGATGAAGGTCTTGAAGAGAGCGCTGTAGGTCTCGCCGCGCGGGACATTCGCCTCGCCCTGGTACCAGAGCATGCCGCGGAAGGTGTAGGGGATGAGCGGCTTGATCATGCCATTGTAAGGGCCCGACAGCTTGTGCTGGCTGGCCGGCCCGATCGCCGGCGGCGGGCGTTTCGCCTTGGGGTCCTGCTTGACCGCTTCCTTCCACGCGACCATGTCCTCGTCGTATTTCTTTTGCTTCGCGGGATAGATCTTCAGCAAATCCGCCCAGCGTTGCCGGACGGTCGCGAAGGCAGGATCGGACAGGGACTCCGGGCTCATCCAGCCCTCGACGGGCGAACCGCCCCAGGAGGAATGAATGATGCCGACCGGGGTCTGCAGCGACTTGTTGATATCGCGGGCAAAGAAATAGGCCACGGCGGAGAATGTTCCGACGGCCTTCGGATCGCTCACCACCCACCTGGCCCCCGGCACATCGTCCTTCGGCAGGTCGGCGCTGTCTTTCGGCACAGAATACTCGCGGATTTCCTTGTTTGTCGCGGCGGCCATTTCGTCCTTCGCGTTCAATGCGTTCATCACGGTGAACTGCATGTTGGACTGGCCCGAGGCCAGCCAGACCTCGCCCACCAGCACGTCGTTGATGACCCGGTCATTCACCTTCAACGTGGTCGGGCCGCCCTTGGGGGAGGCGTCGAGGGCGGTCTTCCATTTGCCCTCCGCGTCGGCCTGCGTGTTATAGGTCTTGCCGAGGAACTCGATCACGACCTTCTCGCCCGCGTCCGCCTTGCCCCAAATATTCACCGGCTTGTCGGCCTGGAGAACCATGTGGTCGGAAAAAATCGTCGGCAGCTTGACCGCCGCATCGAGGTGGGCCACCGCGAATAAAAAGGCCGCGCCGCAGGAAAGCCGCTTGAGGAGAGGAGGAATGAACATATGGGGAAGGGGAGATGGGAGGATCATGAATTTATTGTGTTTTCGGAGGCTCTCGAACTCTTCTTTCAGATCCCTTTTTTGAACCAGCGGCGAAGTCTCTCGAGATTTCCGTGGAGTTGTCGGTGCGCCTGCCTGTCTCTATTTCGGTGGGGTATCAATCTCTGGAATTTCTAATATTATATTTCTCACAGCGTAAGATTTTCTAATATTTGAAGTATAAGAAGGGCGAAGATATATTCTTATTAAGTCGCTATTCGTGCGGATGGTCCTACCCTCGCTGAATCGTAATCTCCTCGCTGTTCAAAAAAATACTCCTCGGCGGCATGGCTTTGTCGTTCTTGGTCCTGGGCCGTCACATCGCATTCGCTGAGACTATCGTCCCTGCGGATTTCGTTTTCAAAGGTGGGCCGCATGCGGTTTACACCTCTGATCCTGCCCGCCCCTACGCCGAAGCGGTTGCCGTCTCCGGCAAGAAAATTGTGTTTGTGGGCACTGCGGCGGCGGCCAAACCCCATGAAGGTCCCAAGACTCAGATAGTCGACCTCGAGGGTAAGACCTTAATGCCGGGTATCATCGATGCGCATAACCACGCATTGATGGCGTTGTCCCGACCGGGATTCGATTTGAGAAAGGATTGCAGCAGCAAGGAGGCAATCCTGGAACAGGTGCGCCAGTATGATAAGGAACATCCCGGCACCGATCCCATCATGGCGTGGGGCTGGCCCTTCAAGCTGTTCCCGAAGGAGTCCGATTTACCGACCGCCAAGGAAATCGATGCCGTCGTGAGTAACAGGCCGGTTTTGCTGTTAAACGAAGATTCGCATAATTTGTGGCTCAATACCATGGCGTTGGAACGCGCCGGTATCACCAAAGATACACCGGACCCGGGCGGGGGTTCGCGTTTTACGCGCGACAAAGCGGGCAATCCAGCGGGCATGGCCATTGAAGTGGCGGCGACCTGGACGGTTCTGAACACTATTCACCCCCTCACGGATGACGTGCTCAACGGTGCCATGGATATCTATCTCAATCAGGCCAGAGCCAATGGAGTTACGGCCTATCATGAGATGGGCATGCTCACTCCGGTGGAGAGCGATGCCAAAAAAGGCTATGCCTACATGCGCTCCCTGGAAGACAAGGGGACTCTTCCCGTTCGCGTCGTCGGCGTGGTCCATAAGGAGGGCGCCTATGACCCATCCGACGAGGGCCCCGAAGTTTACCTGCAGCGACTGAAGGATTGGAACCGCGCCTACCAGTCCGAGCTCGTTCAGGTTAATGGCATGAAGATCTGGGTCGACGGTGGCTTTGTCTCACATACCGCGATGATGCTCGACGGCTATAGGGACCGTCCCTCTCTCCGGCCCGAGTCGGGTTGGACCGTGGATGTTTTGACCGCGTGGATTAAACCGTTCCAGGAGGCTGGCTTCGATTTCCATTTTCATATGGAAGGCGACGAATCCACCAAGCGCGTTCTCGACGCCATAGAGCGCGTCCACCAGACCGCCAAGGCGACTGCCACGCCGCCCCGCCATTGTCTTCACCACGCCTTCTTTATTGAAGCATCGGATATCCCGCGCTTCAAAGCCCTCGGCGTCGGCCTCGGCACGCAGCCCTTATGGACGACGAATTGGACCGGTGGTTATTACGATCTGCTCCAGACGATGTTCGGACCCGAAACCAATGCGCGTTTCTTTGTCCATCATCTCGTTATGAGGAGTGGCGCGAATCTCACCTTCAGTGGCGACGGCATTGATGAAGAACTAAATCCCTTCAATCAGATTTATAGCGCCGTGACCCGGAAATCGCCGCTGCTGAAGAATGACTCGAGATTTCCCGAGAAAAAAGAGGACGCGTTCACCATCGACGAGGCGCTTAAGGCCTACACCATCAACGGAGCCTATCAAATGCGATTGGAGAAAAAAGTGGGCTCGATCGAGGTTGGCAAACTGGCCGACCTCTGTGTTTTCGATCGGACCTACGATGGACTGATCGCCAATCCCGAATCGGTGTTGGGCACCAAAGTGGAGCTGACGATGATGAACGGGAAGGTGACCTACACCAAGCCTTAAGGGGGAGATCGCCAGATCTCTCAA
The DNA here is from genome assembly GCA_964445975.1 of uncultured Chthoniobacterales bacterium. Classification (GTDB taxonomy): domain Bacteria; phylum Verrucomicrobiota; class Verrucomicrobiia; order Chthoniobacterales; family Terrimicrobiaceae; genus CAYUMP01. The sequence goes on from CAYUMP010000004.1 coordinate 28,310, forward strand.
GCAAATCTGGTGACCGACCACCACTTTCGTTCACCGCCAGTGATCCGACTCATCAAACGGGCAGGCCGGCCCTCGCACCGCTGGATCGCCGGAGTTATCGTCTTGAATTGCGCGCTGATGTCGATCCACGCCGCGCAGTTGCCGCGGCACATCAGCGACTATCCGGTCGAAATCGATAAGTATCCGATGGAGGCCGAAAACGCCTTCGAGAAGATGATGAACGACCGTTTTCTCCAGATGAGAAAAGTCGGCGTGGAGCCATTCGCCACCTATTGGGGAGATTTTCTGGCCAATCCCCTCGGGGGCAAAGAGCAGTCTGCCTATTGGACCCAGTTCCTTGTTTTTGGCGCCGAGTTTCACCTCGATGAACTCATCGGTTGGCAGGGTGCCTCCGTGTTTGTCTCCGCCACGGATGTCGCCGGTTCCAATCCGTCGCTGAAAATCGGCAACCTTTTCGGCGTTTCCCAGGCCTATCTGATGAACACCTTCGCGCTGTACGGCGTGTATTTTAAGCAGCGGATTTTCGACGACAAGTTCGAGTTCCGGATCGGCCGCATGGCCGCGGCGCAGCTTTTTGCCACGCTGCCCGTGATGGGTCTGCCGGTGAGCAGCGCGGCCAACACCAATCCGTTTTCGCTCTTCACCAACGCTCCGCTCGACTTCACGGCTCCCGCCCTCTACGCGCGCTGGAACCCCACCGCCGAAAAATACGTTCAGGCCGGCATCTTTCAGGCCAGTCCGAGACTCAGCAACCCGGACTATCACGGGGCCGACTTTTCCTTTCGGCCTGGCGACGGGACTCTCATGATGATCGAGTTTGGCTGGCTGCCTAATGCGGACAAGAAGGACGACCCGTCCGCGACGGATAAGAAGGCTGCGAAAACAATCATCCCTCCCGCGAAGACCAACCTGCCCGGCGTCTATACCTTCGGCGCTTATTTTTCCAACTACACCTTTCCGAGATACTCCGGCGGCAACGAACACAATACCTACGGCTTCTACGCGCAGGCCCAGCAGATGATCTGGCGCAGCTTGAACAACCCCGATCACAACGTGACGATCTGGGGCGGAGTCACCTATTCGCCCCAAACTGAAATTGCCCTGCTTCCCGTCATGGGCTACGGCGGTGTGGTTTGGGCCGGGCCGATCCCCGGACGCGACGAGGACAGCGTCCTGATGAATTTTTACACCGGGGCCTTCAGCTACGACTACGCTCGGCAGCAGGCCCAAGCCGGTGCCGGTTGGGCCACCGTCGAAACCGTTCTCGAGTGGAGCTACATCATTCAGATCACCGAAAACCTGCAACTCCAACCCGACATTCAGTGGATCATGCAGCCGTCGGGACTCCGCAGCATCCCGAATGCCCTGGTGCTCGGCTGTCAGGTCACCTTGTCTTTTTGAAAAACCGGCTGCGTTTCGCCCTCGCGTGGGAGGTTACCCGCGCCGTGCGGCCTCGATGGTGGCGACGTCGATCTTTCCCATTGTTATCATCGCCGCAAAGGCACGTTTCGCCTCGTCACCCCCGGCCGCCATGGCTTCCGTGAGCACACGTGGGGTGATCTGCCACGACAGGCCCCAGCGATCCTTGCACCAGCCGCACTCGCTTTCTTCTCCGCCGTTGCCGACGATGGCGTCCCAATAGCGGTCCGTTTCTTCCTGGGTATCCGTGGCGACCTGAAAGGAAAACGCCTCGCTGTGCTTAAACACCGGGCCGCCGTTGAGACCGATGCAGGGAGTACCCAGGACGGTGAACTCGACGGTGAGGATGTCGCCTTCCTTGCCGCCCGGATAGTCGCCCGGCGACTTATGTACGGCGGTCACTTCACTGTCGGGAAAAGTTTCGGCGTAAAAGCGCGCCGCCTCAAGCGCGTCCTTGTCGTACCAGAGGCAAATTGTGTTCTTCGGTTTCATCATTGGTTTCCTCCTGAACTAGTTCGGCGTGAAAACGTCGGAATGTCAAGGCAGCCTGCGCGCTGTCCTCCCTACGCCGGATACCTCAACTTCGCCACTGCCGGGTTCATGTGGTCCCACGGATGCGCGTCGCAGGTCCACACATCGACTTAGCGGACTGAACCAGCTCGGATCTGCCATGTTTCCTGAATGGATTGCGACAATATAAGGCACTAGCTTATCGCGATTCCCCGCCTGAGATATCTTTAGACTTGCTCATTTGATAAACTGTTCTAATTCTTCCCATTAAGATGAGTACCCCCGGTCCTCAGAAACTTTCGCTGGCTGCGTTGGTGTCACTTGTTGTCGGGGGCATGGTGGGGGCGGGCATCTTTTCCCTTCCTCGAACTTTCGCGAATGCGACCGGACCCATGGGGGCGATCATCGCCTGGCTTATCGCCGGCACCGGCATGTACATGCTGGCGCGCGTCTTCCAATCCCTGGCGGAGCGCAAGCCGGATCTCGATGCCGGTGTCTTTGCCTATGCCAAGGCGGGCTTCGGCGACTATCCCGGCTTTCTTTCGGCCTTTGGCTATTGGATCGGGAGTTGCATTGGCAACGTGTCCTACTGGGTCCTGATCAAGTCCACCTTGGGCGCATTTTTTCCGATTTTCGGCGATGGCAATACGGTCGTGGCTATCGTCATCGCATCCGTTGGCATCTGGCTCTTTCATTTTATGATACTGCGCGGTGTCCAGCAGGCCGCCGCGATCAATAACATCGTCACCTTCGCGAAGATCATCCCCATCCTGGTATTCATCTTCATCCTGATCTTCGCCTTCAAATTGGATTTGTTCCGGGCGAATTTCTACGGTGGCGGCCTTGAAGGTGGTGTTTTTAGCCAGGTGCGGGCCACGATGTTGGTCACCGTGTTTGTCTTTCTGGGTATCGAGGGTGCCAGCGTGTATTCCCGCTATGCCAAGAAGCGCTCCCATGTGGGCACGGCCACCATCATAGGTTTTATCGGCGTCACCTGCCTGATGGTGCTGGTCTCGATGCTGCCCTATGCGGTCATGGCCCGGGGCGATATCGCGGTCATGCGCCAGCCTTCGATGGCGGCGGTGCTTGAGGCCGTGGTCGGGCATTGGGGCGCGGTCTTTGTCAGTATCGGCCTGGTGGTTTCCGTCCTGGGTGCTTATCTAGCCTGGTCGCTGATTTGCGCGGAGGTGATGTTCTCCGCCGCCAAGACCAGGGACATGCCCGCGATCTTCGCGAAGGAAAATGCCAATAAGGTGCCGGCCAATGCTCTCTGGCTCACCAATATCATCATCCAACTCTTCGTCATCAGCACCTATTTCTCGGATGATGCCTTTGCGCTGATGCTTAAGCTCACCAGTGCCGTCGGCCTCATCCCCTATTTGTTTGTCGCAGCCTACGGGGTGATGATCGCAAAGCGGGGCGAGACCTACGAGCTCCGACCCGAGGAGCGCCGGCGCGATCTCATCATCGCCTCCATCGCCGTCATTTACACGCTGTTCATGATTTACGCGGGCGGCCTCAAGTTCATCCTCCTTTCCACCGTGCTCTACGCGCCCGGCACGGTGCTTTACATCTGGTCGCGCCGCGAGCGCAACGAGAAGGTCTTCAAGCCTTCGGATATGGCCATCTTCGCGCTTTTGATCATCGGCGCCCTCGCGGGTGTCATCGGGCTCGCCACCGGTAAAATTTCCATCTGAACCAACCCATGTCTGATAAAATCACCTCTCCGTTCGGCGTTCATTCCGAGGTCGGAACCCTGCGCAAAGTCCTCGTCTGTTCGCCAGGCCTCGCACACACCCGTCTTACTCCGACCAATTGTGATGAGCTTCTCTTTGACGAGCTGCCCTGGGTTCAGGTCGCCAAGCGGGATCACTTTGATTTTGTCACCAAGATGCGGGATCGCGGCGTCGATGTGGTGGAGAAACACAATCTCCTGGCCGAGACCCTCGATATCCCCGAGGCCAAACAGTGGATTCTCGACCAGCAGATCGTGGCCGAGGAGGTCGGGCATGGCCTTGTTTCCGAGATTCGTTCCTATCTCGATAGCCTCGACTCCCGCACCCTCGCGGAATACCTTATCGGCGGCCTTTCCACCGTGGATCTGGCCGGCGTGCTCAAGACCGATCTGATCAAGCTCGCGCATGGGGCCACCGGCATCACCGAGTATCTCCTGCCTCCGCTGCCTAACACGCTCTACACCCGCGACACCACCTGCTGGATCTACGGCGGAGTCTCGCTGAACCCGCTTTACTGGCCTGTGCGAGTTGATGAAACCCGCCTGACGACCGCGATCTATAAGTTCCATCCCGATTTCGCCGGCAAGGTGAATGTCTGGTGGGGTGACCCGACCAAAAGCCACGGGCTGTCCACCGTCGAGGGTGGCGACGTCCTCATCATCGGCAACGGCGCGGTGCTCATCGGCATGAGTGAACGCACCTCCCGGCAGGGCATCACGCAGCTCGCCTCGGCGCTCTTCGCGCAAAATGCCGCCCAGCAGGTCATCGTCGCCGCCATGCCGAAGCTCCGCGCCGCCATGCACCTCGACACCGTCTTCACCTTCTGCGATCGCGATCTGGTCAGCCTCTATCCGGCCATCGTGAACCAGATCAAGACCTTCACCCTGCGGCCGGGCGATAACCCGTCCGGGCTCGACATCACCGAGGAGAAACCCCCCCTGGTGGATGTGCTGGCCACCGCCCTCAATTTGAAAAAGCTGCGTGTCGTCGAGACCGGTGGCGACGCCTATGCCGCCGAACGCCAGCAATGGGACAGCGGTAATAACTACGTCGCCATGTCGCCCGGCGTCGTCGTCGGCTATGATCGCAATACCTACAGCAACTCTCTCTTGCGCAAGGAAGGGGTCGAAGTCATCACCATCGTCGGTTCCGAGCTGGGCCGGGGCCGCGGCGGCGGTCATTGCATGACCTGCCCGATCATTCGCGACGCCGTTGATTATTAGTGGAGCGCGGCGGGCGATGAAATTCCATGGCTGATTCGTCCGAACGCAAACTTTCTCTGGGCGCGTTAATCGCCCTGGTCGTTGGCTCCATGGTGGGTTCGGGGATTTTTACCATCCCGTCCGTCTTTGGTCGTGTCACCGGCGTGCTGGGAGCGGCCGTCGCCTGGGTCATCGCGGGTGCCGGCATGCTCATGCTGGCTTTTGTTTTTCAGACGCTTTCCCGCCGCCGTCCCGACCTGGATGCCGGCATCTATGCCTACGCGAAGGCCGGCTTCGGCAACTATCTCGGGTTTCTTTCCGCTTTTGGTTATTGGGTGGCCTGCTGTCTGGCGGATGTCGCCTGCCTCGTCCTGATCAAATCCACCCTCGGCGCGTTTTTCCCCGTCTTCGGCGATGGCACCACCATGCCGGCGCTCATCGGCGCCACCCTTATTCTCTGGGTGGTGCACTTTCTCATTCTCCGCGGAGTCCGGGAAGCCGCCGCGCTGAACACCATCGCCACCATCGCGAAGATCATACCGCTGATCGTTTTCATCGGCTTCGCGATCTACGGGTTTCAGGCGGGAATTTTCGCCCTGAATTTCTGGGGCGGGGAGAAGCCGGATTTTAGCACCCTTTTCGATCAGGTTCGCGGCACCATGTTGGTCACCGTCTTTGTCTTTGTGGGTATCGAGGGCGCGAGCGTCTATTCGCGTTATGCCAAGAATCGTAACGATGTGGGAGTCGCCACCGTGCTCGGTTTTCTGGGCGTCTTATCCCTCCTGGTCATGGTCACAATGTTGTCCTACGGCGTCCTGCTCCGGCCCGCTCTCGCGGCTTTGCGGACGCCCTCGATGGCGGGTGTGTTGGAAGCGATCGTGGGTCCATGGGGTGCGGCCTTCATCGGCCTCGGGCTGATCATATCCGTCCTCGGCAACTATCTCTCCTGGTCGCTTCTTGCCGCCGAGGTGCTTTTCTCTGCGGCGCGCCACGGCACGATGCCCCGCTTCTTCGCCCGGGAGAATAAGAACAAGGCTCCGGTCACCGCCCTCTGGGCTTCCAATGGTGTGATCCAGGCCTTTCTCATCCTTACCCCCTTCGCCGAATACGCCTTCAAGCTCACGCTGATGATGACCAGCGCCATGACCCTGGTCCCTTATCTGCTGGTGGCGGGCTATGGCTGGAAACTCGCCTGGACCGGTGAGACCTACTGGGACAAGCCGCAGGGCCGGCGAGGGGATTGGATTCGCGGAGCCATCGCCACCGTTTATGCCGCCGGCATGCTTTACGCCGGCGGGTTAAAGTTTCTGCTCCTCTCCAGCATCCTCTATGCCCTCGGGACCACTCTCTTTTTCCTGGCGAGGCGGGAAGCGGGTTCCTCCCTGTTCACCATGCGGGAGCGCCTGGTTTTCGGCCTCTTGCTCCTCGCCGCGCTGGTGGGAGCCTGCGGTCTCGTTTCCGGCGCGCTGACGATCTAGAAATTGACCGTATAGTTCAGGATCACGCGGAAATCCTCGATCGGCGCCCTCGAGTTTGCGTCATTATGCGCGTAGCGCAGCCGCAGCCAGAAGTTCCTCAGCAGCCCGTCACTGATGCGGTAGTCCACCGTCGCATTGACCTCGCGCTCGGATTGCCCGTCCTCCAGCGCGCCATAGACGTAGCTGCCAAAGGCTGTCACCCCGCGAAGGCCGATCCTGGCAAAGTCGTAGCTCAGATGAACGCCATAGGACTGTTCATCCTGCAGGCCGAAGTTGGAAATCATCAGGCCGTTGAATCCAGGGTCGGCTCCATACGGATCGATGAGCCCGGCCCCCGCCGCCGTCTTGGTATAGGCAAAAGAGAGCAGTGCGCCGCCGTAGCTCGCCGCCACCCGCGCTCCATAAAGTTGGGTTTCAAAGTCCCCGATATACGCCGCCCCCACGCTGCGCTGGTCGGCAAATTGCACGTCGCCCCGCACCTCTACCTCGGGCGTCACTTTCCAGGTATGTCCCGCCTGCATATAGGCATTACTGAATAAATCCCAGGTGATCTCGCCCATCGCGCCGAGGTAGGTTTTATCCTCCTCGCCCACGACAAAACCCGCAAAGGTCGTGCCCCGATTGACCTGCGGAGCCCCGGCCGCCTCGGACATCGAGACAAAGTCCGGCGTGTCGCGGCCCTTCATCTGCGCCACGTAGCCGGCATTGAGTCGCAGGATCTTCCACAACTTCGCATCCACCTGATAGGCCTCGAAGGTATTCGGGATCATGCGCGTGTCGTTCATGTTGATAAATGGCAGGTTTAGCTTCTGCCGATAGAGTGTGGCTGTCACCGGCCCGCCCTTAAGTTTCATCCAGGCCTCGCCCAACGTGAAAAATCCCTGGCCATTTCTTTGGACCAACCCCGAACGATTGTTGTCCTTCACCGCGACCAGCGGCTGCGTCGTATAACCAACCACGCCGACTTGCAGAATGTCCCGCCACCATCCGGAGGTCACTCCCATCGAACCCCCGCCGGCGAAGGTATCCTGTACGCCCAAGCCATTCCGGACCGACCGATAATAGAAGCGCGGGTGGATGCTGAATTCAAAGTCCCGGATGAATGGTTCCGAGGAAAAGGTCCCGAGTTTTCCCTGTGGTTCCAGCGCGCTCAGTGGGGTGAACGGAGTTTCCAACTCGCTCGCATGGTCCGGCGGCTCGATATCATCATAAAGATAGTCCTGCGCTTGGGCGAAACTCGTAAAACCGAGCAGAGCCAGCAGAACTATACGAAGGTTCTTCATGGGGCCATTGCGAACCGTAGACACAACTCGCAGCTCATCCCAGCGAAAATGCATCTCCTTAGGAGCGCACTTATCTTTCCACCCAAGCTAAGCGCGGCGCCCGTCGATTTCTTCCGCCCTGCCGGGCTCCTTATCCGGGATACTTCTCAAACTTCGCCACCGCCGGGTTCATGTGGTCCCACCCATGGGCATCGTCCGTCCACACATCGACTTGCGGACTGAACCAACTCGGGTCGTCCAGGCTTCCCGAACGGATTGCGACAATGTGAGGCACTCCGTCAGGACCTCCCATAATCGGGGTGCCGCATTCCGGGCAAAAGCCCCGATGGGTCTGGCCGCCCATTTCGCTGGGCGAGGCATGATATCGGAGCGTGCCCTGCAGGATCTTCAGCGCGTCCTTGGGCACGACCGCGAAAGAGGAAAACGGTCCGCCGCTCGACCGCTGGCAATCGCGGCAGTGACAATGCACCATGAAAACGGGTGCGGCGGTGGATTCATAACGAATCGCACCGCAAGCGCATCCGCCGGTGAAGAGGGAGGGAATCTGACTCATATCATTTATGCGTGTTGGTGAGGGCTATTTCTTGAACTCCCACAATCCCAGTCCCGCCCCCTGCGGATCACCGATGATGGCGAAGCGGCCCATGTCCAGCTCCGTCACGTCCTTATGGAGGGTGCCGCCGAGTTCGACCGCTTTCTTGATTGCCGCCTCGAGGTTCGGCACGGTCACGTAGTTCAGCCAGACCACCGGCAGATGCGCGAGTTCGGGCGGATAGGCGAACATGCCGGCCACCGTGTGCTCACCGGTCTTGAAAATGGTGTACGTGCCTTTGCCCATATCGACCTCCTCGGTTTGCCAGCCGAAAAGTTCCCCGTAGAACTTTTTGGCGCCGGGGCCGTCCTTGGTGTTGAGTTCTTTCCAGCTGATGAGGCCGGGTGTCATGTCGGGTGCGGTTTGGTTGCTCATGGTATTTTTGGTGGGTTGATTTTAATTGGTGAAAACCCGTGAAATCAGTGGACGGTTTTTGCTTCAGATAAATCGGTATTAGCCTTCGAGGAGACGGCCCAGTTTTTCCAGACAGCCGGTCCAGCCGTATTCGTGGTTGTTGCGGCTTTCCGCCGTCGGGAGGTTTTCATGTGTCACGCGCACTTCCGTCGCGTCGCCCGTCGCGACGAATTCCACCGTCACCAGCGTCTCGTGATTGTCAAAAAAAGGGTCGTCATCCCATTGCCAGGTATGGACCAGGCGGGCCGGGGGAGTCACCTCGCGGTATTCTCCGCGCACGCAGAATTCGCCGTTCCCGTTCACCATCAAAAAGCGAAACTGTCCGCCGGTCCGCAGGTCGATCTCCACTTCGGTCGCGTGGCAACCCTCCGGCCCGGCCCAGATTTTCACCTGCGCGGGATCAGTCCACGCGGACCACACGCGTTCACGCGTGGCCGCAAAGGTCCGGTGCAATTTCAGGGCGGCTGGGGTGGTGGTGATTGAGCTCATGATTTCGGTTTCTTTTTCGGGTCGGTTTCGTCCAGATAGCGCGCGAGGGAGTCAAGCTGGCCTTCCCAGAATTTCTGGTAATGCGCGATCCACGCGGAGGCTTCCTGCATCGGCGCAGCCTCGATCGTCACCCGGTGAACGCGCCCGTCGCGCTGGCGGCGGATGAGGCCGGCTTTTTCCAGGACCCGCAGGTGCTTTGAGACCGCCGGCAGCGACATCGCAAAAGGCCGGGCGAGTTCCGTCACCCGGTGCTCCGCCCGGGCCAGCATCTCCAGCATGCTCCGCCGCGTGGGATCAGCCAGCGCCGCAAAGATCGCATCCAGGGGATGGGTGGAATTATTAACCATGTGGTTAACTATTAAAGGGAGACTGCCGCGAGGCAAGCGAATTTTTAAAAAGGGAAAAAAACCCGCAGGAAGTGAACCGGGCGGGGGAGCAGGCGCGAATCACTTTGCATGAACATCAAAAACGTTCTTGCGGGGGTGGCGGTGAAGGATCTGGAGGCGTCGATTCGGTGGTATGAGGGAATCCTGGAAGAGCCGCCGGAGCGGCCCATGCCGGAAGTGGCCGAGTGGGAATTTGAACGCGGCGGATGGTTGCAGGTTTTCGAGGATGAAGACCGCGCGGGACATTCCTCCGTGACCTTCTCGGTTCGGAGTCTGGATAGCCAACGCGAGCGCCTGACCTGGCTGGCGATTCCGATCGGGCAGGAGATTCATTCCGCTACGGTGAATTGCGCCATCGTTCACGACCTCGATGGCAATCAACTGGTCTTCGCCGAGTCCCACGAGCCTGCCCTGGCGCAGTAGACGAAAACGAAGTATCCGTGATGACGGAGGGGCCGGTGATTGTTAGCCTGACCGGATGAGATTTCCCCTGGCGCTGCTTTTTGTCTTCGTCGCTCTCTCCCTGGGACAGGCGGAGGAGCGCCCACTTTTTGGTCTCTCCGAAATCCGAAGGGAAGCGACCGAAGGGACCACGCCGATGACCCTTAGTTACCGGGGACAGTCAACGACTTATCAGGTGGAGAAGGAAATGGTGTTGACCGATCAGGACGTCATCGGGGCCAATGTGGTGGATCAAGAGTCCGAAATCGCGCTGGAAATCCTCCTGAACAAAAGGGGAGCCAAGGCCTTCGAAGATTTGACCCGTAGGACGATGGAAAATCGCGGTCAGGTCGCCATCCTCGTGGAGGGGAAATTGATTTCCGCCCCCTCTGTGCGCGCTGTGATTACCGGCGGCACGCTTCAGGTCATCGGTGACTTTTCCAGGGAGGACGCGGTGCGCATAGCCGGGTCGATCAATGCGGCGTGGAAAAGGCGCGGGGTCGAGAAGCCGTCGCGTTGACAGCGGCGAGGCCTGCCCGCGAGAAAGAGTAGCGGCGGAAATGGATAAGATTAGTGGGCCACCTCCACCTTCACTGGCCGGTCGGTCTTTTTGAAAAGAAAGACCAGCGGGGCGCAGGCGAGGCAGACGAGGGCGAGCAGGCGGAATTGTTCCACATAGGCCCAGAGGGTGGACTGGCCCTGCAACACGCGGTGTAGGACGGCGTTGGCCCGGTGGAGGGCGTCGGGATTGGTCGCGCCGCCGAGGCCGGCGGCCATCTGGGTGAGGCGGGTGGCGAAGGCGGGCTCGTAGGGGGACAGGTGACCGATCATCGTCGCCTGGTGGGTTTGACTGCCACGGGCGATGAGGGTGGTGATCAATGAAATGCCCACGCTGCCGCCGAGGTTGCGCAGCAGGCTGGTGAGGCCGGTGGCATCGCCGGTGTGTTCGCGCGGCACGGTGGCCATGGAGTAGGTCGTCATGGGCACGAAGATGGTGGTGATGGCGAAGCCGCTGATGATGATGGGGACGATGAGATGGCGGATATCGGTCTGAGTGCTGATGCCGCCGAGTTCAAACATGGACCAGGCGAGAATGAGGCAGCCGAGGGCGATCCACGCGCGGCCGTCGATTTTTTGCGAGGCCAGCACGCGGGCGGCCACGATGCTGCCGACGATCGCGCCGACGCCTCGCGGACTCATGACGAAGCCGGCGGTGGTGGCGGTCCAGCCCAGCAGATTTTGCATGAAGAGCGGAAGTACCGCGGTGGTGCCGTAGAGCACGGCGCCGACGAGGAAGAGCAGGCCCGCGCCGATGGTGAGGTTGCGGTCCTTGAGGATGCGCAGGTTCACGATGGGCTGCTCGACCCGCAACTCCCAGATGATGAAGGCGACGAACGTAATGGCCGCGATGGTGGAGAGCGAGACGATGAGATTGGAGGAAAACCAGTCCTCGGTCTGCCCTTTATCCAGGACGATTTGCAGCGCGCTGACCCAGATGATGAGCAGCCCGAAGCCGATGCTGTCGATCTTCCCCGGCCGCGCGTTGCGCAGCCACGGCGGGTCCTCCACATACGACGTGCACATGAGCATGGAAATGATGCCCACGGGCAGGTTGATGAAGAAGACCCAGCGCCACGAGTAGTTGTCCGTGATCCATCCGCCCAGCGTGGGCCCGAGGATGGGCGCGACCACGATGCCCATGGCGTAGACAGACATGGCGGCTCCGCGTTTTTCCTTGGGAAAAGTTTCCAGCAAGATGGCCTGGGCCATGGGCTGCAGCGCGCCGCCGCCCACGCCCTGCAGGATGCGCGCGACGATGAGCACGCTGAGGCTGTTGGCGAAGCCGCAAAGCATCGAGGCCACGGTGAAAAGCGCGATGCAGGAGATGAGGAATTGTTTCCGGCCGAAGTAACGCCCGAGCCAGCCGGTGGCGGGCAGCACGATGGCATTGGACACGAGATAGCTCGTGAGCACCCAGGTTGCCTCGTCGGAACTAGCGGAAAGATTGCCCGCGATGTGGTTGAGCGAGACGTTGGCCACGGAGGTGTCGAGCACCTCCATGAACGTGGCGGACATCACCGCGGCCGCGACCAGCCACGGATTGGCCGCCGGCATCCACCCCGCGTCGTCTTCCATGACGTCAGCGGGTGCGGATCTCCGGTACGACCGACATGCCGGGACCGAGCAGGGGAATGTCCCTCTCGGTGAGGTCGAGGGCGATTTTCACCGGCACGCGCTGCACGACTTTCACGTAGTTGCCGGTGGCGTTTTCCGGCGGCAGGAGGCTGAACTGCGCGCCCGAGCCCGCCTGAATACTGTCCACGAGGCCATGCAGTTCGACGTCCGGATAGGCGTCCACGTGCACGACCGCTTCCTGGCCGGCTCGCACGCGGCCGAGTTGGGTTTCCTTGAAATTCGCCTCCACCCACACCTTGTCCGAGACGACGGCCATGAGGGCCTGGCCGGGCTGCACGTAGTTGCCGGGCTCGACGGATTTCACCGTCACGCGGCCGTCCTGCCGGGCGGTGATGGTGGCGTAGGAAAGATTTAGCTTTGAGGTGTCGAGTTCGGCCTGGGCTTTGGAAACGGAGGCTTTAGCGGATTCGATGGCGGCGGCCGTGTAGGTAATGCCGGCGTTGAGGGAACCGATCTGTTTTTGCGCGGCCACGACGTCGGCTCGGTTTGACTGGGCGTCTTTGTTCGCCGTGTCGAGGTCCTGTTGCGCGACCGCGCCGGTCTGGCGCAGGCGCTGGGTGCGGGTGAGTTCCAGATCGGAATTGGTGGCTTCGGCCTGGGCGCTTTGGAGTTGAGCGGCGGCCTGGGCGGCGGCGGATTGAGCGGCGAGGCGCTGGGCTTCGGCTTTGGCCACATCGGCCTCGGCGGTCTTGAGCCCGGCTTCGGCCTGTTGAATCGCGACACGCAGATCGCGGTCGTCGAGCTGCACGAGAAGCTGGCCTTCCTTGACGAATTGGTTGTCCTCCACCGCGACGGTCTCGACCCGGGCCGCGATGCGCGAACTCACCTGCTGCACGTGCGCGTCGAGAAAGGCGTCGTCCGTGCTCACCCACGTGCGGGCATGCAGCCAAGAGCGCGCGCCGAAAATCACGGCGGTCGCCACGACGAGGGCAATGAGTCCGCGCGTCACATAAAAACGCAACGATTTCGCCGGAGCAGCTGCTTCCGGTACCGGCAACGCGGTCGGGTGATCGGAGGAAACTTTGGCGGTGGCGGTGGACATGCTTATTTGGATCGGGTGGTTCGGCAGGCGCGGATGCCGGCGATGGAAAAGGCCGTGATGTGAGCCGCGATTTCCGGGATGGCCTGTGGAGACTTCATCAGCTTGGGAAAAAGGAGTTCGATCATCGGCGCGCTCTGCCGGTAATACGAGCACTGGCCCATGACCGAGAGCAGCAGCAGGTTGAGCTTCTTCTCGGGGAGGGGACCGGCGATGGCCGCGACGATGCGGCGGAAACACGACACCCGCGGCAGGATCAACTCCCGCACCACCAAGTCGAGCGACTCCGTCGGCGCGTTCATTTCCTGGGCCATGAGTTGCCCGTGCCACTTCGGCCGGCGCGGATCGAGCCAATGCGTGAGCCGCTCCACGATGAACTGATGCAATTGCTCCTCGGGCGTCAGAGATTCATCGATCTTCGCATCGCATTTGAGGGAAGCCTGCACCGCATGACGCAACGTGGCGGCGTAAAGCTCCTGCTTGTCGCGGAAGTAATAGTTGATGGCCGCGACGTTGGCCCCGGCCCGGGCCGTGATTTCACGCACCGTGGCCGAGCGAAAACCCTTCTCGCCGAAGATCTCGCCCGCCGCCTCGATCAAACGATCGTGTCTGGCGGCATTGGGCGCTCTTTCGGCGAGGTTGGTCATGTCTCAATTTGACACAACAAGCGTTTAAAACAAGTGTTTTAATTCCGAATTTTGTCTCAGCCACCTGAAGTCCCACAGCCACCATGAGGCTTTCAGGGCGCCCCCTGATGGCGGAGAAATGGGGACATGCTAACAATGGCTCATCTCCCAAAAATTTGGCGCCTCTCCCTCCAAGCCAAGGCTGGACGTGAGGCTCTCGACGAAGGCCACGAGTGTAGGCTCGTGGTCTTTGCGTTTCCGGTTCAGGCCACTTCCGCGAGGACGGCTTGCGGCCTGCGGCAAAGTCCGGTTGAATAAACAGATGAACGCTCTTCCGGCCGGTCTCATGGGTTTGATCCTCACGGCGGGAATGGCTTGGGCGCAGATGGGCATTCCGCCCGCGGTCGTCGAGCAGGCCAAGGCCTCTTACATTCCGCAGTCGCCGTCCTTCACCGTAAATGACAAGCGCTATGTGTTTCATCAGGAGACGCTGGAGCGAAATTTCGCCGGTTGCTACAGCCTGCTGGCCGACCGGGTGAAGGCGGGCAATAAGGACAACGAGGTGCCGGCGGGGGCACTGGCTTATTGCATCATCGCGGCGGGGGAATTTGCCCATCCGACTCCGGCCCTGGTCGATTTGCTGGAGCAGGTGAAGGCGAAGCTGGGAAAGGTGTCGGTGCCGCCCGAGATCAATTGGCCGCAAAAATCCTACCTCGGCGCGGCCTCGATGTCCTTTGTGGATGAGGCCGGGCATGGCTTCGACTCCGCAGGGATGATGCAGAAGGAGAAGCTGACTTTTGAAGACCTCGTCTGGAGTGCACGCTTGAAGATGGCCATCCGCGGAACGAAAGCGGCGGAATAATTCTTCCGCTCCGCGCGGGCCGTCCGTCTTACTTTTTCACCGCCAAAATCCGCAGCACCTCGGCGGTGGATTTTGGATGGTCAAAGGCGTCATGGCCTGTGGGCACGATGATCTCGGATTGGGCGCCGTCCATGTGCGAGCTCCAATAGGGCACGATGCTGTCGGAACTGTCCTTCAGCGGCAGCTGGTCCTTGCCCTGATTGCCGATGATGGAGTGGTAGGGCACGACGATCTCAAGCTTATCCACGCCCTTGAGCAGAGGGTTGCGCGGAGAAAGGCCGATGATGCTGGTCGGGATGGTGCGCAGCTTCGGGTCGATCTCGCGGAGGGTATTGCGCATCTGCGGGTCGAAGGCTTTGACCAGTTGGGTCGGCATGCGGATGAAACGGGCGGCCAGGGCGGAAATACGCATGTCGGCCAGCTGGCTGCCCCGGTGCGGCGTGGCAATGAAGATGACACGGGTGATGTAGGGGTTCGCCTTGAAGACGAGGGCTCGTTTCAGCAGTCCGTCCTCGGGCAGCTTGCGGTAGGCGCCGTCGGCGTGTCCGCGAAATATGCTGTCCCATAGCAACCGCTTGCTGTTGGTCACCTGCATCTGTGAGAGGATGCCGCCCATGCTGTGGCCCACGAGGACGATGTTGCGTTTCAGTGGGTAGTTCTTCGCGATATCAGCGAGCTCCTCGCGCAGTCGCAGGGCGTTGCCCGCGATGGGGCCGCCGCTCGGGTAAAACAGGACCCAGGGCTGGTAGCTTTTACGGAACTCCGGATTCGCGTCGAGTGTGTTGACGAAGTTGACCCAGGCGTGCGGCGAAGACATGAGCCCGTGGATAAAGATCACGGGGATTTTGTCCGGGTCAAACGGCTCAAGAAAATAGATGCCCCGGCGCTCAGCGATGCGATCGGAGAAGACCATCGCGACGATGCCGAAAAGCATCTCCCGCTTGCGGGGAAAATACGCCAGCGGCGCGGTGAAGTCTCCCTTCAGCGAAAAAGTCGCGCCGTCCACGGTGACCTTTTCCTTCATCTGCGGATTGTAAAAAGTGAGGTCGACCGGAGTCTCGCCGCTGCGGTTCGGACCGAAGCCGGCCACGGCCGTGATGGGCAGGGCAAAGCCGCCCAGCGGACGGTTCGGCACCGTTTCCTTTGTTTCGATCACCCCGACCAGGGCGCCGCCCAGGCCCGACCGGACGTTGTTTTCATGCAGATGCTTGCGATAGACCTTGGAGGCTTCGACGAATTTCTGGAATTCCGCCGGATCGCGCACCGTCGAGCCTTCGGCCTTCGCGACCTTCAACCGGTAGGTCGTCCGCGCGCCGGGAAAGGTGGCGACTCCGCCACCCGTGGGCAGCAGGCCATCTTTCTTCAAAGCCACGACGCACTCCGCCAGCGCGGTATTGTAGATTTCCTGTCCGGCCGCGCGGACCGCCGGTGTGGCTGACCGGTCGGAGGCGAGTTGCAGGGCGGAATAGGCGGCATCGAGGTAAAGTCCGATGGCCTGTGCATCCGAGCGTTCGCGTTCCGCCTTCCGCAGGAGTTGGGCGGCGGGTGCGGCCGGCTCAGGCGGGCGCGGGGTGGTGGCGCAGCCCGCGCAAAAGAGCGCAAAGGTCAGAATGAGGATCGATCGCGAAAAAACGGCGGTCACGGAGGGGAGCATGTGCGTTCCATAGTGGAAAACGCGCGGCCTGACGAATACTTAGTTGGCGATGAGAAAACTGAACGCCGAAAATGTGCGGGAGGGCTAAGGTCTGCCGGCATCCTCAGATCAGCCCGGCTGATCGGCGGTTACTTTCAGTGGACCAGGAGGAGATAAACCAATCCCGCCAGCAGTAACAAGGTAACGATGACGATGACGCCGATGATGATCTTCATTTTTGGCCGGCGGTGGCCCGGTGGGCGGTAGCCGGGTTGCTCATCCAGCCACATGGGAGGCGGGGCTTCGGGTCTTCGGTGCTGGGGCGAGGGTCGTTCCGCCGTGGTCGTCGGCGTGAATGGCGGTGCCGCTTTCCGATTCATCGCATTGGGGCCGGAGCCCTGGGGCGACAGTCGTTGGAAGGACGGGGCTTTGGTTGTATCCGCCCCGGTGGGTCGCGGCAGGCGCGGAGTCAGGCCTTTCGTCTTCGTTCCGCCGAAGGCAGACCCGAAGCCGGAGGATTCTCCCGGCAGAGCCGCCGGGCGCCGGGCCTGGCGCGAGACGGGGAGACCCGCCGGCAGAGAGAAGGACAGCACGGTGTCGGCAAAAACTTTTTCGACGGCGGTGCGATGGGCGGCGAACTGATGCGGCGTGATCACATTCGCCAGGGGCCGCAGGGCGAAAAGCACCGCCGTGCGTTTCGTTTCGCGCCAGAACTGAAAGATCTCCGTGCGGGACGAGGCCGGCGGGACCTCGGTGGTCATCTGGTTCGCAAAATCGACGTCGATCCAGTGCTCGATCTGGTCGGGCAGGGAGAACTCCAGCGGATACGTGCGCGTGAGCGTGGCGGGCAGGGCGAGCATCGAGCGGAGCAAATGCGCATGACATTCGAAAAATCGCAGGGCGGGGTTCTGGCCCGCAAACACGAAGTCGGGAATCTCGAAAGTCTCCGCGATGGTGAACTCGTTCGCCGCGCGGTCATCGCGCCACAGGATCGAGCCCAGACGGGTCAGCCCGCGGTACAACTGCCGGTAAAAGGCCTCGCGACTCTGTGCCACGGCGTCGGCTCCTTCGTTGACGAAACTGTGCCGGAGTTGGTCGGCGCTGAGTCCCCGGGCGGTCACGATCACTTTGAGCACCGATGTGCCGCCGGATGTGTCCGGGGAAAAAGTCTCGCGCAGGGTGTAGCGGTCGTCGCGCGGCATGTCCGCCGGCACGTGCGCCAGCCCGGTGGTTTCCGTGCTGACCGGCAGGCCGATCCCGTAATCCGGCACCTGCCGGCCGAGGGCTCCTCCGCCTTGTTGGGGGAGAGTCACGTCGACCCAGCGGCGATGCCCGTCGATGTCGTACTCCACGATGCAGTGGTCAAAGGCCGCGGCGGTCGGCAGCAGACGGCCGACATCTCGGCGCAGGGCCATGCTCACCAGCACCGGCCGGGCCGGAATGCCGAAACCCCGCAGCAGGTGGGCCAGCAGGAAACTCTTGTCCTTGCAGTCGCCGAACCGCTGGCGCAGCACCTCCCCGGGGGGCGAGGGGATCTGTCCGCCCAGCTCGATATTCATGCTGAGGTAGCGGATTTCGTCCTGCACGAGGGCGATGGTCCGCTCGGCTCTTTCCTTCAGGTCCGGCGTGGCGGCGGCGATCTCGCTTGTCAGCCGGGCCAGTTCCGCATCGTCCGCCTGCTCATGCCAGGCCGCGGAGAGTTCCGTCGCCACCTCGCCCCAGGACTGGCAGTCGGAGACCTGGAGCCAATGGGTCGGCAGATGCCATGACGGCATCCCCGGTTCGAGCGTGGCCGGCTCGAGATTTTTGATCGACCAGAGCCACTCGCTTTCTCCCTCCCACTCTCGCGCCTCCTGGATGAAACCGCTGTCGCTGCTGTTCCATTGCATGACGCGGCCGGCGGGGAAACGCACGCTGAGGTGAAATTCTCCCAATGGCATCGCATCCGGCACCGCGGCAAAGACCGAGAAATTTTCGCGAAAAAGCCGCGGAGTGGTGTGAACGGTAAAGCTCGCGTCGAGCACATCGCCCGCGCGCACATCATCCAGCAGTACAACGAGGGTGACTGAGCCGTCCAGCATCAGGCGCTCGAGGTTTTCCTCGCGCTGGAGCAGGCGAAACCGCTCCGGGGCCGCGTGTTCCGTGACGACACCCTGCCGCCAGATGCGCAGCCCGTGGATCACGACATGCTGGGTGGCGGGATCGAAGGTCAGGCGCCATTGCGACGCATGCTGCACCGCGTGCATGGTTTCCAACCGCTGCACCGAACGCTGATAGGCCTCGTGTGTCCCGGCCAGATATTGCCGATCCAGCAGAAGCAGGGAGGCCGGGGTGTTGGCCTGGGGCTGGTAGGTGTAGTCGGGCTCCCGCAGCGTCACCCAACTGCCCGGCAGGCCCACCGACACGCGGTCGAGAAAGGCGGGCGCACCCGCCTGGAGTGAACCTGTTGCGGGGAGTGAGCTGGCTGTCGCGGCTTTTTCCCCGGACTTTTCGGATACCTCCATCGACCTGAGGCTAAGAGAGACTAAGGATAACGCAACCTTTGAGATGTCGGTGACGACGCGGGCGAATCCGGTTGCTGAAAACGAAGCCCGGCGGTGGTGGCGTGAAAGCCGCCTAGGTCCCGCCCGTCACCGTGTATCCCTGCAATCGCAGATCGGCCGTCAGGTCCTTCTCCATCCGTACCGCATCCTCATACGGCATTGGGTTGAGATACTTGTAGAGTTCGGGCAAAAGACGGATGCCGTACTTCTTCACCGTCCAGGCGGATTTGTAACCGGCTTTGTGGTTTTCGAACCGCTCCTCCACCGCCAGCCCGGTGAGGCCCACATAGACGCACGGCATGAAGGGATCGCGCCCGCGATTGAGCCGCAGCACCGACGGATGCTTCTTCACCGCATCGTCGAGCAGCACCACGTAGACATTGTGATGCATCTTTGGTCCTTTCCTGGCGGCGGCCTTCTTTTTCGCAGGGCCTTTTTTCCGGCGGACCGGGGAGCGTTTGGCGGGGGCTTTTTTCACGCTCATGGTTGAATGGCATTTAGGAAAATTTCCCGGACTGCGGCGAGGTTATGTTTCCACGAGGGTTCATTTCCATCGATTTTTCGCAAGCTCGCGGTAGCCTTGAAAAGCGAAGGACATCTATGAAGCGTGCTCTGCTCATTCTGTTTGTGGCGCTGGCCGTCGGCTTGTTGCTCCTCTGGATGTACAGTACCGGAGCCACGACGAAATCTTTCCCGCCCCACGGGCAGCCGCGCCCAAACCCGGGGACATCACCGTCCGTGGCCGCGACGCCGGCAGGGGTGCCGTATCGTCCGCCTGCTGGCCCGCCGTCCCTGGCTCCGCAGGCCACGCCGGGGAGCCAGGCGCCGGGGCTCAACGATCAGGAGAAAGTGGAACGGCTGTTCCAGGAGGCGAATTAGCCGACGCGTCGCTCGGCGAGCATCTCGTCGATGATCTGGTGGATGGCGACAAATTTTTTCATGAGGCCGAGGACATCGCGGCGGAAGGTCGCGAGGTCGGCCGGCAACCAGCCCTGCATCAGGGTCTGCGGACCGTAGTCCAAGGAAAGATTTGGCCACGGCGCGGGATCGAAGCGGGCGCGGAAGGCGGCGGCAAACTCCACCGGCTTGATCGCGTGGCCTTCCAGCAACCGCAGCTTGAAGGCGTGGATGTTGTAGTTGAAGCGCTGCCTCTTCAGCTCCTTCTCACCGATCCATACGGAAAAGAAAACGCCGTGGCCGCGGTAGGCGTCGGTGGTCCAGGTGTCCTTTTGTAATTTGAGGACGGCGCAGTCGAGGACTTCGCCGGTGAAGCAATGCAGCCGATGCTTCTTTAGCAAGGCGGTGCTCTTTTCGGTCCGGATATCTTCCAGAATCGCGAGATGGGGGGCGTAGGATAGGGAGGACATATCAGCTTTTCACCTTGGTCCAGGCTGCCACGGGGACTTCGTAGTGTTTTCTTTTGGCGTCCCATTGGGCCCAGACGGAGTAGGAGGTGCCTTCGAAAAATTCGGCGAAGGGCGGACAGCGCCATCGGTGGAAGATTTTGCGGCCTTTGCCATACTCGCCCGGTTCGTGGAAAATGGTGATGAGGTCTCCCTTCTTCAGCTTGCCCTTGGTGACTTTGGTGATGAGGAGAACGACCCTGGTGAAGTCGTTTTCCTTTTTGGCGAGAGTCACGCTTTGCACGGTGCCATCAAAGGCGACATCGGCCGCGGCGCTGATAGCGGCGTAGTTCGGCGGGCCCGGCGCCTGGTAGGCGTGGACGGTGGCGACAAGGCCAAGGAACGCCAGAATCGCAGCCAGGAATCTCATGCTTCGCCACTCACCAGTTTGGCCGGATACTAGCGGGCCAGGGCTGGAAACCAAGATGATTGGCGAAGGGGGCAGGGGCTTGACCTGCCGGAGAGCGGAAGCCTAGGCGCGACCGCCGACCTGGCCGCTCACCATCGGAGTGGTCTGCGTCCGGGGTAGTGCGGAAGCCAGGCGAACCTCGCGAACGATGAGGATGGAACAGAGGGCAAAGACGATGAGCGAAGCCGCAATCGGCAGGGCCCAGTTTCCCAGCATGAGAAAAAGGCCGCCCATCAAAATCTGAAGGCTGCCTGAGATGAGCGCGTAGCGATAGTGTTTCAGATGCGTGAATATCCCGGTGCTGAACGCCACCGCCGCTGCAATGAACATGACGCCCAGCCAGAACTGCGCGTAGAAACTGAGCGAGGACAGCCCGCCGAGGCCATTGGCCGTGGGTGTGGTCTGGTAAATCTCATAGGCAAAATACAGCACGCCGATCCCGATGCCGGCCTGCAGGATGGTGACAAGAACCACGGCCAATTCCCGCCAGGGGCGACCCGAATCCGTCCGCTTTGTTGTACGTTTTGGATGCAAATCGGGTGTAGATGTGGCGCTTGAGCTACCTGTTGCATGTTTTTTCATCTCTGCCTTCATTGCCGCGATGGAATTTCCTCCGGCTTTTTTGCCCGGAAAGGCCATGGGAACTACCATCATCAACGCCACAATAACCAGTAAGAGTGTGAAAATCTCAACCATGCGCCGGTTCTAGGACATTCCCGAAAGGTTGGCAATGATATTTGTGCGACAGGTTGCATATTTAACGCTTTCAATTGATTTTCATGCGTGCCCGGCTCCATTTTCGCCGAAGTATCCAGGTCAGATGGGCCAGCCCGAGTAGGGGAAGGGAGGTCCAGAACACATAGAAATAGGCATTCGCGGCGGGGACGACGAGATCCAGAAACACGGTGGAGCGGCTGTAGAGGTCATTGAACCATTGCAGATAGATGAGAACCACTGCCACGAAGAAGAGCATCACGACCGAGACCGTGAGCATTGCAGTCGAGAAGGGACTCCTCCGCCAGAAAAACAAAATTACGCTGGCCGCCATGGCGGCGAATATGGGGGCCAGTATCACCAGCGCTTCGGCCATGGCTCAATCCTAATAGATCTCGTGGCGTAACCAAGGGTTCATTTCCCTGCAAAACCGCCGAGCCCTACATCCAGCCGAGGTGTAGTCACATTACTCGCTCGCTTGCCCATGCCGGCGGGCTCTGGCAATATCGCTGTATCTCGTCATGATACCCCGCGCCCTGCGTCTCATCGGTTTCCTGCTTGCGATGGCTGCGGTGTTTGCCTGGGCGCCGCCCGCCCGCGCCGTCGAGCCGCCGCCGGCTAAGACCCTGGCCGCGCTGGTTGATCGCATCCGCATGATTCTTCCGCAGGGATGGTCGGTTGAGGAAGAACTTGCCACGGGTGCCGTGGTTGTCTCCCGGGATCAAAAGGTATCGACCATCGCGGTGCCGCCTAGCGCTGCGGCGATGGAACCAGAGCCGGAAAAGCAGATTTTCGCCTATTGTTTCAGGCTCGCTCCGTTGGTGGAGTCGAAGGAGTTTCGCCGCCTTTTCAAGGAAAACCAGAAGTCGCGCCAGGAGTTGAATCATTTGCAGGAGGAAATCTTCAGGGTGATCAATACGAGGAGGGAGGATGGTCTCATTCTTCCACCCGCCTCGGAGAAAAACCTGGCGCTGGTCGTGCGCTATGAGCAAGTCCGAAAGACATTCCATCGTCTGCCTGACTTTTATTTTGAGGACGCCAGCGTGTGGTCGGTCTATCCGAACACGCCTTGGGTGGTGGACGGCGCCATTCGCCGTGAATGCGCTGAAGTCCGCGCCAAGATCGAGGGGCTGCTGTCCCGGTATGCGGCGCAGTAGGTACTGCTTGCGTGAGCTGGAGTTTCCGTATCGACCTTTCCAAATTGACCTCCTAGAAAACCGCGATGTTTCGCCCGTTTCTCGCCCTCTTTTTCGGATCGACCATCGCGTTGTGCGCTGGCTCTCCAGCTGCGTCCACGGGCAAGACCTTCGCGCCTGCCGAGGATCTCGGCGAGGTGTTGGAGCTGCCGCGCAATGCCTTTGCCACCGTGCCGGGAAAAGATCCCAACGGCTGGTCCTTCGTGCTCGAGCCTTACGCATGGTCCATCGGCCTGGACGGCCAATTGGGAGTGGGTGCACTGCCGCCGGTGAATATCGAGCTCGACCCGCGCGACATCCTGCTGCACTTGGAATGGGGTGTCTTTGCGCGAGGTGAATTGCGCAAGGGCAAGTGGGGCGTGCTGGCCGACGGCATGTTTGCGCAACTCTCCACCAGCGCGAGCCCGCCCGGTCCTTTTTACGAAAATGCGAACCTCCAGCTGCAACAAGGCCTCGCCTCGCTCGCGCTGGCCTACCGCGTGATCGACGATCGCCGCTGGTTCGTCGATGTCTATGTCGGGGCACGGTACAATTACTTTGGCGTCCAGCTCAGCGCATCTCCCGACAGCGGCGGTATCCAGTCGGCCAGCACGGCGGCGGTGGATCGCATCGCCAATGGCATCGGCCAGCGCGTCGATGCCTTCCTCACCAACAACGCCGGAGCACTCGCCTCCACCGTCGAGAATGCCGTGGGGCAGGTCGTAAGTAATGTCGTGCTGGAAGAAATGGCCGACTTCCCCGACGATGTGCTGAATTCCCTCACGCCCGCCCAGATTCGCAAGGCCACGAAGGCAATCAATAATCTGCAGAACAGCAACGGTGCCTACCGGGAATTCCTCGCCGCCACCGTGCAGGCCAAGCTCGCCGCCGCGCAGAATCAACTCACCAGCGCGATCCAGAGCCGCGTGGCCCAGGCCAAGCAAAACCTCTCCTCGGCTCTGGCCGACGAATTGGAGGAAGTTCTTCCCACCGATTTCGACGGCGACCAATGGTGGATCGACCCCATCATCGGCCTGCGCGGGCAGGTCAACTTCACCCGCTGGCTGTTCCTCGCCTTCCAGGGCGATGTCGGCGGCTTCGGTGCGGGTTCCCAACTCGCCTGGACTGCCCAGGCCACCATCGGCATCAACTTCACCCGCCATCTCTTCGGCGAACTCGGCTACCGCTATTACTATCTCGATTACCAGGGCGACTATCTCAGCTACAAGGGGAGTGAAGGGGGAGCTTTTGCCGGGATGGGCGTGAGGTTTTAACCCGGACGCGCCGCATGGCTTCGCCCTCGTTCCATGTTCTGCCACGCGAGTTGGGGCTCTTTGGCGCGGTGATGATGGGGCTGGGCGCGGTGCTCGGCACCGGCGTCTTTGTCAGCATCGGTGTAGCCGCAGGTGTGAGCGGCGCGGCGGTGCTTCCGGCCATCGGGGTGGCGGCACTGGTTGCCATCTGTAACGGACTGAGCAGCGCGCAACTCGCCGCGTCCCACGCTGTCAGCGGTGGCACTTATGAATATGGCTACCAATACCTGACACCCTCGCTGGGTTTCACGGCGGGCTGGATGTTTCTCTGTGCCAAGTCGGCCTCGGCCGCGACGGCGGCGCTCGGGTTTGCCGGCTATTTCATTCATGTCTTTGGACTGCAAGCCCGGCTGCCGGTGGTGGTGCCGGGCGTCGGCATTGTGGTGGCGGTCACGGTGCTCGTGGCCAGCGGCACACGGAGGTCCAATGCGACGAATATCCTCATCGTGACCGTGACGCTGATGGCGCTGACGCTCTTTGTTTTCGTGGCAGCCAGAGCGGCTTGGGCTAACGCTTCGACACATTTTGTGCGACCGCCTGACGGTTCGGCCGCGAGTTTTCTCCAGGCCTGCGCGCTCATGTTCGTTGCCTACACCGGGTATGGGCGCATCGCCACGATGGGCGAGGAAGTGAAGGAGCCCCGGCGCATCATCCCACGGGCCATCATCATCACCATGCTCGCCTCCGCGGTTATCTATGTCGTGGTGGCGGCCGTGGCCGTTGGAGCCTATGGGGCCGGTCCGCTGGGCGAGGCGACCCGCGCCACGGCGGCTCCGCTGGAAACCGTGCTGCAATTTCTCGGTCAACCCATGGTCGCGCGCATTGTGGCCCTCGGTGCGATGACGGCCATGCTCGGCGTGTTGTTGAATCTCGTGCTCGGCCTTTCCCGCGTGGTTCTGGCCATGGGCCGGCGCGGCGATTTGCCCATGGTGTTTGCCCGCCTGAATGCGGCCCGGACGACTCCGCTCGCGGCGGTGTGCGCCGTCGGCCTCATCATCGCGGTGCTGGTGTTGATCGGCGATGTGAAGCTCACCTGGTCCTTTAGCGCCTTTACCGTGCTGGTCTACTATGCGATCACCAATCTCGCCGCGCTGCGCCTGCCGCGTTCCCAGCGACTTTATCCGCCCATCGTGGCGTGGCTGGGGCTAATCGCGTGCCTGTTCCTCGCCTTTTGGGTAGACCTGCGGGTGTGGCTGGGCGGGCTGGCGCTTTTGGCCGTCGGGCTGGGATGGTGGAAGCTGCGGCGGTCCAGGCGGGCTTAGGAAACCCGCCTGCGTCCGCGCCAGAGGAGTACGCCGGCCCCGAGGCCCAGTAACCCCCACGTCGCGGGCTCGGGGACGGCGGTAATATCCAGGCGGACCTGGCCGCCGCTGGCGCTGAAGGCGTATTGATAGCCGGCCACGGCATTCTGCACTGAGAAGCTGGAGGCGGTGAAGCCGTCGATGGAACCGTAGCTCAGCAGCACGTAGCTGCCCTCGGTCGCGAAGGGATCATCGGTGCCTTCGGCGAAGAGATTGATCCACGTGGTGCCGGTGAGGGAAAGTGCGCCGGTGACCGCGGTGAGGTCGTTGCCGCTGCCGTTGAACTCGTAGTCGAGTACGCTGCCGGCGAGCAGATTGAGATTGCTCACGGTGATCGTGCCCACGCTGTTGCCCGGAGCCAGATGCGCGCCGCTTTGCAGAGTCACGGTCGCGCCGATGGTGCCGCCGCCGCCAAGGGTGCCTCCTGTCACATTCACCGGCCCGCTGCCGAGGGCGGAACCGGCCGAGTTGTTGACCAGCAAGGTGCCCGCATTGATCGTGGTGCCGCCGGTGTAGGTGGAAGCGCCGGTGAATTCCTGGGTGCCCGCGCCGTTCTTTACCACCGCGAGCGTGCCACCGCCATTGCGCAGCGTGCCCGCGTAGCTGTTGGATTGCCCGTTGTCCGGATTGAGCGCGAGCGTGGAGTTGACCGCGAAGGCGGAACTGGTCTCGATGATGCCGCCGTTGCCTTGCAGGTTTTTGATGGCGGCCACGGTGCCGAAGCCGCCCTCGTTGAGGCGGACGGTGGCGTTGGCGTTCACCACGAAGGTGTTGGCGTTGAAGTTCGTGGTTCCGGCAGCGAGGAAGAAATTCACGAAGGTCGGCGCGGCCTCGCTGACCCCGGTGACCGTGAACGTGCCGGTGGAGGTGAAGGAGTCCAGCACATTGGTCGCGACACTGTTGCCATTGTTGTACCCGAAGCTGATCGTGGTCGGCGTGCTGCCCGCGCCCGCGTTGATGTTCACGTTGTTCGTGTTCAGCGACAGGGTGCGTCCGCTAGTCGATCCGCGAATACGCACTGTCTTCGAACCACCGGTGAACTCCAGTGTGCCTCCGATCGTGAGCGAGGAAAGGGCGTTGTTAGCCCCGGCCACAATTGTAAAAACGGCTGAATCAGTCGTATTTAAAGTGAAGTTATTGACGGCTTGGTTGCCGCTGATGTTGAGGTTCGGAGCGCCAGAGGCGATGTCGATGATATTGTCCGATGCGCCCGGATACCCCGTGGCGGAGGTCCCCGTCGCAATCGTCCAAGCGGCCGTGTTCGTCCATTGAAGGTTACCCGTACCGGGATTGAAGGAGAAGTCAGCGGCCGGGCTGGAAAGAGGCAATGCGGCCAGGGCCGGCAGAGCGAGAAGCAGAGAGCGGAAATTCATGTCGAGCACAGGTAATTGATATAACGACCAAATCAATCGTTATTATGTTTGATTTTCGCGGACATCGAATATGCAACGTCCGGTCTGCGCGGGTTGGCGCGGCAGCGCTTATATCCGTCCCGCGCGGAAGAACCCCAGCGCGGTCCAGTGCTGGAACCAGCCTTGAACCTCCGGCGGGGTGACCTTGCGAGCGGAGCGCAGGCCCACCAGCGCGTCGAAGGAGCCCGCGAGACTCGCGCCTTCGTCCAAGGCGCGGAGCAGCCGGTATTGCGGCTCGGTCAGTTTTTTAAAATAGACCGAATTTTCCTGCCGGTGGACCAGCAGCCAGGACCGGGCCGGTTTGATGCGGGAGGCGATGCTGCGTTGGTTCGCGCGCTGGGGCGTTTCCATGGCATTGCTCGCCTCGCTACGCAGCCCGTCGTCCTTCCGGAGGAGGCGCACCAGTACGTCGTCGACCGGATAGGAGAGGTCGAGCAGCGTGATGTAGGGTTGCAGGCGCAGGAAGATCTTGTCCGGCGGCAGCGCGCCGAGGCGCTTCAGCGGTACGGCGGTCCTGGTTGCGCCGTCAAAGGCCACGACCTGCGCCCATTCCAGCCGGGCCATGTCGCGAGCGAGTTTGCCGTGGGGTTCGGTCAGGCCCGGTTCCTCGGCCAGGAAATCGACCAGATACTGCCCGAGGTCGCGCAGCGTGGCGGAGGTGGAGGGATGCCGGATGAGATACGCCTCGGCCAGGCGCATGAAGCGTTTGTCGCCCAGCACCGCGCGCAGGCCGGGATAGTCCTCATGCAGGCAATCGAGCAGGCGGAACCAATACTGCCGGTTGTAAATCTCCAGCCGGTCAAACGACGTCAGCCGGTCGTTTGGCTTGATGAATCCCTCCACCACGACGCTGGTGCTGCGGCCGTCCTCCCACCGCGGCTGCATGCGGTCTGCCTTGGTCAGGGGCCGCATCACCGCCTGCGCCATGAGCCGCTGCAGGGCCATGAGCCCGCCCGCTTCAGGCGCCGGCCGGCTCGGGGGCGGTGACTTTTTTGAGGAAACGATTGGCTTTGAGGGCTTCATGGTGGACTTCGTCGAAACTGGGGATGCGGTCGTCCCACTCCAGCAGGGTGGCGGTGTGGCCGGTGCGTTGCAACGCGCGCTGGTAGAGCTTCCACACCGGGTCGAGCACGGGATGATCGTGCGTGTCGAGGATGTAGCGCTCGAACCTGGAATGGCCCGCGATGTGGATCTGCCCGACCCGCTCGGCCGGGATGGAGTTTACATAGGCGAGGGGATCGAAGTTATGATTCTGCGACGAGACATAGATATTATTCACGTCGAGCAGGATGCCGCAGTCGGCCAGCTCGACGACCTCGTTGAGAAATTCCCACTCCGTCATCTCGGAGACGTGAAACTCCGCATAGCTACTCACATTCTCCACGCAGATCGGCACCTCCAGGAAGTCCCGCGCCTCGCGGATCTTCCGCGCCGTGATGCGCGCCGCTTCGAAAGTGTACGGCATCGGCAGCAGGTCGTGCGTATAGCGGCCATCCACGCTGCCCCAGCAGAGATGGTCGGACAGCCATGGTGTGTTCGTGCGCTTAACCAGTCGCTTGAGCTTGCGCAGATGGTCGCGGTTCAGCGGCTCGGCCGAACCAAAGTAAATCGCCACCCCATGCTGCACGACGCGGTATTGCTCGAGAATCTGGTCGAGCACCTCCAGCGGACGCCCGGAGTCGACCATGAAATTTTCGGAGATGATCTCAAACCAGTCGCAGGTCGGTTTTTTCTCCAGGATGTGCCGGTAGTGCGGCACGCGCAGGCCCAGGCCAATACCGTAGTCGGTCGAGCCGTTGAAGGGATTGGCGGGCATGAAAAAGGGGAAAAGAAGAGAAGGGCGGATTATGCCGCCCTTCTCCACGAAGGGAAAGGCTTACTGTCCTTTTGAGCCGTCGGTAGCGCAGCCGCCCTTGCCCTTGCAGGAGTTTTTGCCTTTGCAGCTGTTGTCGCCGCTCTTGCAGCCGCCTTTTCCTTTACAGGAATTCTGGCCTTTGCAGGAGTTGGTGCCCTTCTCCGCCATGGTGCTGATCTTCACGCCGGCCGGGTGATCCGTGGTGCTGGCGGCATAGGTGGCGGCGGTGCCGGAGAGGAGCCCCGCGATGGCGGCGGCGGCGAGGGTATGTTTCGATGTGACTTTCATGGTTTGTCTTTCTGTGTTTTGGGTTTTTGGGTGCACGCCGAAATCGCGGGGCGGTTCCAGTGTGCGGGAGATGAGAGGGTGGACTCGGGGATTTTATTCCGGGAATTTTTCACTTTCGTCTTCCCGGGCTATTACGCCTGGGCGGACGAGTTGGTGCTTTTTGCCTTGGGCAGGTATCTGGCCAGCAGGTGGTCCAGGGAAATGCGGCCCGGGCCGAAGATGAGGATCAGCAGGGCGGCGAAGAGGAAAAGAAAGGGAGCGGCGGAAAGAAACGGATCGGGGTCGCCCTTGGCCAGCGACTGGAGCGCCTCCTGTTCGCTGGTGATGTAGGCTACCGTCATGGCGATGATCAGGGGAATGGGGGTCAATCGTCCCAGCAGACCGAGTACGAGAAAAATTCCGCCGACCACCTCCGTTGTGGCGACGACGTAGGCATTCAGTGCCGGAAAGGGGATGCCCAAGTCTGTGAAGAAGCCGACCACTTTGGGGATATCGTGCCATTTGCCCCAGCCGGTTTGGATAAACATGCCGCCCCAGAGAAGCCGGATGGCGAGAAGGAAGACACTTTGCAGGGAATCGAGCAGGCGTTCGTATCCCTGGTAGAGCCTGACGGCCAGAGGCGGAAATGAAGTATTCACTCCCACCTGAGCCGTGGCGGAGGGATTTATTCCCTGACCGCTAAAAATACTTCGGCAGGTCCTCGACCGTGCCCCGCTGGGCAAGGATATAGCTATAATCGCCCTGGCTCCAGATGGCCAGGGCGTAGTCGCCTTCCTGGCTCATGATCGGCCGACCTGACGGCGGCGGATGAAATAGCTGCGCGCGATCCATCACATACAGATGGACCGTGCGGTCCTTGCCCGCGTGGAAGCAAAGCAAGGAGACCTTCGTGCCGGCGATTGAGGTGATTTCACAGCCGATCCCGCCGAGATTGGCCAATCCCTTGGGCACGACAAAATTCTGCGCGCCACCCCGGTCCGCCAGCCAGGCGCGGATTTTCTCCATGTCGCCTGTCCGGGAACCAAAGCTGTGGCCGTGTACTTCCGTGAGCCAGGCCGCCTGGTGGCGGATGGCGGTTAATTGCGCATCGGGCCCGCGCGGGGTGAGCCACCAGGCTGCGCCCGTCGCCAGCACCAGGCTGGCCGCCACCGCCAGCCAGATGGGGAACCGCCGCGTCGGTGGCGAGGGCAGGGGGGCGATCTTGATCGCAGCCAGGATCGATTCGCGTAAATGCTCCGGCGGCTCGATCGCACGCAGGGCCGCGCTCACCTTGTCGTCGTAGGCCGACTGTTCCTCGAACCACTTAGCCAGGGCGGCATCGCTCTCCAACAAGGCGAGAGCCTGTTGCAGGGCTGGATCGTCCACCGGCACGGCATGTCCGGTGCGCCACGCGCTGAGGATGATTTTGGCCTGCTCGGTATCCATGGTTCAGTCTGCTTTATTATTAGAAGGCGATGCGCCGGGATTTATTCCCGGCTTTTTTTCTGTCTGCAAGCGTTCCCGCAACGCATCCCGCGCCCGCGCCAGCCGCGACATCACCGTACCGATGGGCGCGCCGAGGATTTCCGCGATGTGTTTGTACGAACAATCGTCCAGGTAAAACAAAGTGAGCACCTCGCGGTGGGCGTCCTCCAGCCCCGCCAGCGCCTCCAGCATTTCCACATGCTCGGCCACGCGGACGGTTCCGGTCGGCAGGTGCTCTGCCAACCCCTCCAGATCGGTTTCGTCCATGTTCACCACGCGGTTGCCCCGTGCCTTCACCCGCAGAAACTCCCGGTAAAGCGTGGTGAAGAGCCAGCTCTTATACTTCGAGGATTCCCGAATGGCGTCGCCCTTCTCCGCGAAGATGGCAAAGGTCTGCTGGGTGAGGTCGCAGGCATCCTCCTCCCGCCGGGACAGGCCGAAGGCAAAGCGATAAAGATCAGCGTAGTGGGCATCCACCACCTGCTCGAAATCGCCGGGTTTCATCGCCCCTCATTGCATCAGAAAACCGGCGCCGGGCAAGCCGGGGGATAAGGCCGCTGCCGGGGGGCATCAGGGCATCCATCAGTGAGAACCCGGATTCCCCGATGGGCGCTGGCCCGGAGACGCCAGGATGGGTCGGATGGCGAATCCCGATTGTGAACGTGATTTCAGGTCCAGGCATCGGGAGGAATCAGGTGGAAGACGCTTCGGGTGGTGTTCATTCCACAGATGCGTTAGTTTTGCCATATGAGCATTTTGGAGATCGTTCTGGCCTTTGCGCTAGTCGCCTTTGTCGGACTGATTTCCATTGGTTACGTGGCGCGCCGTCGCTCGAATGTCGCAGCACGGGCGCAGATCATGCTTTGGCCCGTGGGGATGGCGCTTGTGCTGATCGTGACCGCTCTGGGGGTCGTCCTGTTCCGCTCATTCTGGCCTTAGTCCTGCCGCGCGGGGGTCGTTGCACTTTTTCCGAAATGTGCGAGTTTGTCCCTCCTTCGCGAAAGGAATGTTTTCTTTCCCGATCAGCGATATGCCCCGCGTGTCGCGCCATGTTGCCGTTCCGCCCTGTCCGCTTTGGCATAATAGCCGCGGGATGATAGCCCCGCCGGTGAGAGTCCGGTAAAGCGGGCAGGACGGAACACAGCAGAGCACCCGCTTCGCGAATTGCGTAAGATATTTATTCCCTACCGCGTCGACACCCACAGCGACGTCGGCAACACCGTTGTCTTTGGCACGCGGCTTTCGGCGTGGCCGTCGGCGAAGATGAAGTTGGAGAGATTGTCGTGGTAGCCGGTCTTGGGAAAATGCGCGGGCAGGCCGCCGGGGGTGTATTCCACCACGCCGTAGTTACCGCTGTATTGGTAGTTGCGCTTGGCTCCGCCCGGTCCGCTTTCGCCGGTGTACCATTCCGCCAGCATGATCGTGTCCGCCGGGGCGGTGACCTGCACGGTGCGGGCCGGCGTGAGGTAGTTGAAGCTGTACGAGCGCGCGAACTGTCCCGCGCCCACCACCAGCGGACGTTCATCGGCCGGGCATTTCATCACCGCATTGGCCGCGCCGGGCTGTCCGTCGAGATAAGCCGCCAGCGGTACGTCCCACGCGCTGTCGTCGGTGAGAGGATATTTCATTTCGTTCTCGCCCGCATAGGCGAGGGCGGCCACGCCGATGGTTCGCATGTTATTGAGGCACTTCGCCTGCCGCGCTTTGGGCAGGACGGAGCTGACCGCATACAGGCCGACCACCGCGAGGATGCAGACGATGCCGATCACGACCAGCAACTCCAGCAACGTGAAGCCGCATCGGGCGGAAAAACGAATGGATTTTTGGCTGGTGGTCATCGGCCCGGACCATAGCGTACATGGGCGGTAGCGTCCAATATTCTGCTCGTATTCGGCGGCCAAAGGTCCAGTGTCCGGGCATCGGCCCTCAGGCCATCATGATAATCTCCCCCCGTTTGCTTTTCCCTCTGGCTGGTGCCGCTGCCGTGTTGGTTCTGCTCGGAACCCAGGGAGCGCAGGCGCAATTTGAGGTGCTCTATAATTTCGATGCGCCCACCGGCTTTGCCTCCTATGCGGGCGTGACGCCCGGTGACGGCGTCTTCTATGGCGCGACCCAGGGCGGGGGCGCCGAGAATTACGGCGTCGTCTACAAGGTGAACACCGATGGCACCGGCTACACCGTGATGCATAGCTTTCACGCCGCCACCGGCTACGGTTCATCCGCCAGCCTGACCCTCATCGGCGATACGCTTTATGGCACGAATGGCGGCGGCGGGTCGGGCGACGCCGGAGCCATTTTCTCCATCAACACCGACGGCAGCAGCTTCACCACGCTCCTCGAGTTTGATTCCGCCGATGCGGCCAACCCGTCGTCGAGCTTCGTCGTGTTGGGAAACACCCTTTACGGGACGGCCAGCAACGGCGGGGCCAATGGGGCCGGGGCCCTCTACAAAATCGACACCGACGGCAGCAACTTCAGCGTCGTCTACGACTTTGCCAGCGCCACCGGCCGGAGTCCCATCTCGGGCCTGACCTATGATAACGGCGTCTTCTACGGCGTCACCCAGACCGGCGGCAGCACGGGCACGGGCGTGCTTTACAAGGTGAATACCGATGGAACGGACTACACCGTCCTGCAGGAATTTGACTCCAGCACGGGCTATTGGGCGCAGGGCACGCTCGCGCTCATCGGCGACACGCTCTACGGGACGACTCCCGACGGGGGCGCGAATGGAGACGGGACCATCTTCTCCATCAATACCGACGGCAGCGAGTTCACCCTCCTCCATACTTTTGATGGCACGGACGGGATGGATTCCTACGCCGGTCTTACTGTCAGCGCGGATGGCACCTTGTTATATGGCGCGACCCATGGCGGGGGATCACAGGACGACGGCGTGATCTTCCAGATCGGTGTGGATGGCACCGGTTTCATCGTCCTGCAAAGTCTCGCCTACGCCACCGGCTCGGACCCTTTCGCCGAACTCGTCCTGTCCGGTTCCACCCTCTACGGCACGGCCTTCACCGGCGGGACGAATACGAACGGCGCCATCTTCGCCCAGACCGTTCCCGAGCCTTCCACCTATGCGCTGCTGGCCATCGGGGCGGGGATGCTTTGGTTCCAGCATCGACGGATCGCGCGGTAGCAAAGGAGGGACAAGGCCCTTGAATCTGGCGTCCCGCCTGTCAGCATATGGACGTATGGTACTTACGATACTGGTCAATCCAATCGGAGGCGCGCAAGTGTCCGCCTATTGCCTCAAGACGGATCTCTGGCAGGACTTTCAGCAGTTTCGCAAGGAGGCGGAGGAATATGCGGCGGCCGGCAACGCCCGCTCCAAGAATCGGTGTCTAAGAGCGGGGCTGCTCTGTCTCTATGCGCATACGGAGGGGGTGATCTCTGATGTGATTCTGAAGATGGGCCTCGACGAAAAGCTTCTCAGGGGCGCTTTTCTTAAGCAGTGCGAGGCCATTGAGACTTATCTGAAAGATAGCGGAAAGACGCCCCCTTCCTTTCGTGATTTCGGCAAGGCTATCCGGAATACCATTGCTCATCCGGGCGAAGACAAGGATCACGGCCTGCCGTTTTCCGAACTCACTCTCGCTGCCCTTGATGATTTTGAGAAGGGGATATCCGGTTGGCTCGATTTCGTTTGTAGCTCGACGGGAGTTGGACGTTTCTCAGACACAAAGAAACCCGTGGAGGATTTCACCGCCGCCCTGGGCGGGGGTGGGGGAGTTCAGGAGGTTTAGACCAACCATCGGCCGCGTGTCGGATTTCGGGCCGATGCTTGCGGTCCTAGCCAGCCGCCTGCTCCAGCAGTTTGAGCACTTTTTCATCGAGCGCTTTCGCGACTTCCAGTGCCTTCGCGTTTTGGTAGGGAGCCAAATAACTGCTCATCGAATCATAGGAAAGATGCACCCCGTCCGCGCGTTCGCTGACGAGGATCGTCACCGGAGCGTAGGACCCGGCATCGGGGCAATGTTCCGCCATCTGCTTCATGATCAGCGGATTTCCCGCGACGATGCGGACCAGTTGGAAAGCTTTGGCTGCGGGGTCCGCCCGCAACACCGCTCCCTGATCGAACCGGATGAATTCCATCAAGCCGGACGGCCCGGCGGCTGCCTCGACAAAGGCGGCATACTTCTCGAAGGACTGGGCGGTGGCTTTTTGCTCCCGATATTTGCTCATATCCAGACGCCCGATGCCCTTTTCCAAGGCCAGCAGGACCTCGTCGAAGGACTTGCCCGTCACCAAGTCGAATCGCTCCACCGTGATCTGTCGCGAGTTCATATCATCTGTTCGGTTTGTGTGTTCCTGTACGAGATTAGACGTCGCTCCCGTCTTCGCCAGCTGCCGGATCGGGACGCGTGCTCCGCTCGTGGACATGCGCGGTCGGGGTGCGATCGATGAGAAGGCTGAGCAATTCGGGACGGCTATAGTGGCCGCGCGAATCCATCAACTGTTTGCGTTTATCGATCAGGGAGAAGTCCAAATCGGCGATCACCACGCCCTCGCCCGAGCGCAGAGGCTCTCCGATCAATTGTCCGTCGGGCGCGACGATCGCCGTGAAGCACCCGCCGGAGAGCGGGCCGATTTTGTCACAGCCGGTGTCCTTCATGATCTGCGCCTGCTGGTTGGGGTCGAGCCAGGCGGTGGCATTGACCACGAAGCAGGCGGACTCCAGCGCGTGCTGGCGGATGTTGACCTGCATCTGCTCCGCGAAGAGATCGCCCCCGAATGAGCCGGGATACATGGCCGAGTGAATCTGCTCACCGTCCGCCATCAGGGCATAACGGGCCAGCGGATTGTAGTGTTCCCAGCAGGCCAATTGGCCGATGCGCCCGACGGCACTGTCCACCGCACACAGTCCGGAGCCGTCGCCCTGCCCCCAGACCATGCGCTCGTGGTAGGTCGGTGAAATCTTCCGCCGATGCTGGATCAGCGTGCCGTCCGCATCGAACAATAACTGGGTATTGTAGATCGTGCCGCCATCGCGCTCGTTGACGCCGATGGAAGCGACCACTCCTGCCTGTTGACAGGCTTCGCCGATGGCGTGCGTGGCGGCGGATGGCACCGTTACCGCCTGCTCCAGCAGCCGGAGGCGCTCCGCCCCCGACTCGTAAGGCCGCTGGACATAGGAGAAGTATGGATAGTACGGCACCACCGTCTCCGGGAAGGTGGCGAACTGGACGCCTTCGCGCCCAAGCTCGAGGATTTTTCCGACGATCTTATCCACCGTGCCTTCCCTACTGTAGAGGACGGGACTGATCTGGACGGCCGCTGCTTTGATCACTTTCATTGTGGGAGTTCAGGTTGAGGTTTCGATGCGCATTTTTAATGGCCGAGAAGTTTAAGCCCGGCGATTCCCGCCACGATGAGCCCGAGGCAAAACAGCCGGCTCAAGGCGGCGGATTCCCCAAACAACATGATGCCGACAGCCACGGTGCCCACCGAGCCGATCCCGGTCCACACCGCATACGATGTGCCGATCGGCAAGCTGCGAGTGGCCATGCCAAGCAGGCCCAGACTCAGCACGATCATGAGCACCGTGGCTAGTGACGGCCACAGCCGCGTAAACCCGTTCGAGTATTTCAGCCCGATCGAAAACCCGGTCTCGAACACTCCGGCGACCACCAGGATGACCCACGCGTACTGTCGTATCATGTTTTCCATATGTCTTGGCCGGATGGGCTAGTGGGATGGCGCGGCTGGTGCCTTATACGCACCCGGAGTTGTGCGGGCGGAGATGCTCAGCCGATTCCAGGCGTTGATCGTCGTGATGGCGATGCTTAGGTCGGTCAGTTCCTTTTCGTTGAAGTGCTGCCGCGCCTCGTCATAGACCGCGTCGGGCACATGGCCTTGCGTGATCAGCGTCAGTGCCTCCGCCCAGGCCAGCGCGGCCCGCTCGCGGTCCGTGTACCAGGGACATTCACGCCAGGCGTCGAGGGTGTAAATGCGCTGCTCGGTTTCGCCGTTGGCGCGCAGGTCCTTGGAGTGCATGTCCAGACAGAAGGCGCAGCCATTGATTTGCGAAACCCGCATTTTGATCAGATGGAGCAGGCCCCCATCCAGGCCGCACCCTTGCAGGTACGTTTCCAGGTTGATCATGGCCTTGTAGGCCTCGGGCGCTGCTTTGAAGTAGTTGTATCGTTGTTTCATTTTATTTTGGGAGTTGAGTTTTTGTGGATTCAGCCGTTCCAGGCTGAGTTGAGGATGATGCTGCAAAAGTCGGTGCGTTTGAATTTCGGGTCGAGCAGCGCGAGCACGTCATCATTGACTGTGCCGAAGGTGGTCTCAGGTTTGTGGGCAAAGCCGTCGTGGAATGCGTGGATGATCTGCTTTTTGAAGTGCTCGCCGCGCGGATGAGCCGCCACCACCGCCTCGCGCTGGAGATCCGGGACATCGAGGTAACCGATGCCCAGCACGTCCATCTCGACGCCCGCCGTGACGAGCGCGACCTC
Source organism: uncultured Chthoniobacterales bacterium (assembly GCA_964445975.1). Lineage (GTDB taxonomy): Bacteria > Verrucomicrobiota > Verrucomicrobiia > Chthoniobacterales > Terrimicrobiaceae > CAYUMP01. The sequence goes on from CAYUMP010000004.1 coordinate 64,957, forward strand.
CGGCTTTTTATGCTGAGGGATGCCGGGAGTGGTGTGCAGCGCGATCGCGTCCCAGACGATGTCGATCGACTCCTGACTGATGCCATGCTGGCGAAGAAAATCCGCCGCGGCGTTGGCGCCATCGACCTCGAAGCGCTCCGTCGCGCTGCTGTATTTTTTGGTCAGCCCCATGTCATGAAACATGGCTCCGACGTAGAGCAGCTCGGCATCAAACTTCAGCTGCTTGCGCTTTCCCGCGAGGGCTCCGAAATAGAAGACCCGTGTGGAGTGGTGAAAGAGCAGGTCGTTCTCGGTGTCCCGCACCAGTTCGGTGGCGGCCCGGGTGAGTTTGCTGTCGGGGATCTGGATTCCGGCGATTGATTTCGTGTTCATGGGTTCACCTTAAGTCCGCGTCCTCGCGAGGCCCTATGCCATTGAGCCGACGATTTGTGCCATGTTCATGTTCCGATGCCCGAGGAAAGAAAGCGTCCGCGATATTCGCCCGGCGTGGTGTGAAGGATGCGCGCGAATGACCGGCCCATCACGTCCGCACTGGCGAAGCCGCAGCGGTCGGCGACCTCATCCATACTCTGGGTCGTGCGCTCCAGCAACCGGCGCGCCGCCTCGATGCGGACCTCCTCCACATAATGCGCGACGGGCTTTCCCGTTTCACTGGCGAAGACGCGTTGGAAATTCCGGGGACTCATGGCCGCGCGTTGGGCCAGGGCCGTGACGGAAAGATCGGCCGTGAGATGTTCCACCATCCAGACGCGAAGCTCGTGCAGCGGTTTGCGCTCCGCCGATTGCGTGGCGAGGGAAACGCTGAACTGCGCCTGATTCCCCGGCCGCCGCAGAAAAACCACCAGCACCCGCGCCACCTCGAGCGCCAGCGCCGCGCCGTGGTCTTCCTCCAGCAAGGCCAGCGAAAGATCAATGCCCGCCGTGACTCCCGCCGAGGTGTAATAGTTGCCGTCCTGCACCCAGATCGGCTCCGGGTCGACGTTTACCTTGGGATAACGCTCCGCCAGTTGTTTCGCGAAGGCCCAGTGCGTCGCGACCCGGCGGCCATTCAACAGCCCCGCGTCGGCCAGCAAAAATGCTCCCGTGCAAATCGACCCCACCCGGCGGCTGCCTTTCGCCGCCCGCTTCAGCCAGCGCAGGGCCTCCGCCCCGGGCTTCCTTTCCTCGACACCGGTGCCGCCCGGAACCAGCAGCGTGTCGATTTCTCCCCGGAAGGAAGCAAAGTCCGCGTCGCATTGCAGCGACAGGCCGCACATGCCGGCGATCCGGCGATGCGAATGCGCCTTCTCCGCGCTGACGATCTTGATGTCGTAAAGCGGCTTGCCGCCGACCGCGCGATTGGCCGACGTAAAAACGTCCAAGGCTCCGACCAGATCCATTTCTCGCACCGGAGGGAGAGTGAAGATGACGATCCTTTTCGTGCCAATCGGCGCTGGCATGCTTCCTTGATAGGCGGAACGAAAAAGGGAATCGAGGAGAAACATGGGCGAATGGCCGATTCTCCCTGTACTTTCACAAATTTTTTACAAACTCCTTACTCCGCTGTGACAACTCGCCCGCGCCTTTGCGGGAGAGTGGGGGCGTGAAAACAATCGTCTCTACACTCCTGTTGGCTTCGGCGCTCGGTTTTACCGCGGCGGCCGAAGGGAAGATGCCTCCCGGCATCGAATTGAAGGTCAAACCCGAACGCGAGGTCTTGCAGGAAGGCGGCACCCGCCAGACCGTCCTGCAGGTCGAGATCGTGGCCAAGCCCTCGGATAAGAAGCGCTCCACCCCGCTCAATCTCGCCCTCGTGCTGGACAAGTCCGGCTCCATGGCTGGCGCGAAGCTGGAAAAGGCCCGGCAGGCCGCCGCCGTCGCGGTCGACCAACTCGAAGCCGAGGACTTCTTCTCGCTCGTCGCCTATGACGACGATGTCGAGGTGCTCGTCCCACCGCAGAAGGTGAAGGACAAGGAGGCGATCAAGGCGAAGATATTCGCCATTCGCGATGGCGGCGGCACCGCTCTCTATGCTGGCGTTGAGAAAGGTGCGGCCCAGATCCGCAAATACCTCGACGAGGAAAAGATTAATCGCATCATCCTGCTCTCCGATGGTCAGGCCAATGTCGGCCTCTCCTCCACCTCCGATCTGGCCAAGCTCGGCAAGGAACTGCGCGGCGAGGGGCTCAGCGTTTCCACCGTCGGCCTGGGCGAGGATTACAACGAAGACCTCATGACTGCGCTCGCTGAGGCCAGTCACGCGAATTACTATTACGTGCAGGACGCCGAGAAACTTCCCGGCATCTTCTCGCAGGAACTCGGCACGGTGAAAAGCGTAGCCGGCCGCGACGTGAAGATCCTCATCACTCTGCCTGACGGCGTGAAACCCCTCGAGGTGCTGGGTGAGGAGGGCATCGTGTTCCAGGGCCAGAGCGTCACCATTCCGCTGGCGGAATTCTTCGGCTCGCAAACCCGCCGGTTCCTTATCTCCTGCGAGGCCCCGGATGTGAAGGCCGAGCAGATCGAGATGGCCAAGGTGGAACTGTCCTACTTCGACGTCGGCTACAACACTCCCGTGCGCCGCGAGGAAATCGCCACCGTGCGCCAGAGCCGCGATGTGAAGGAATCGGAGGCCTCGATCCAAAGCGAGGTGATTGCGAACCGTGCCGTCACCGAAAACCGTCTGGCCAAGGAAAAAGCGATCAAGCTGTCTGAAGCGGGCAAACCCAAGGAAGCCGCCGAAACCTTGCAAAGGCAAGTCGCGGCCAATGCGGCTCTGCCGGCCGCCGCGCAGAGCGCTGTCATCGCGCAGGAGCAGAAGACCCTCGGCTCGCGGATCAACGAACTCCGGACTCGCGGCTCTCTCAGCCAGGTCACGGGCAAGACGATGAAGTACGAGAACTATCAGGACAAAAATTCGAAACGTTAATTTGGTGGGCTAAGGATGCGTCCCGGCGTTCGCGCGCCGGGGCGCATTTTTCCTTCCGCCGGACCAGCTCCACTCGTACCATCCGCCCACCGTGCCGCGCTCCGCCTTGATCTTTCTGGTGGCCATCTTCCTGCCCAGCCTCGTGCTGGGCTGGCTGGCGCTACGCACCGCGGGCGAGCAGCGCATCCTCATCGAGCGCCAGGAGGTGAATCTCCGCCAGAGCGAGACCGACGCCGCCGCCGCGCAGGTGCGGATGGTCATGGATCAAAAGCAGCAACTCTTCGCCGAGACCATCCGCAGCCTCACTGCGCAGCATGGCGCCTCGGCGCTGGCCGAAAGTTACGACATCCTTTTGCACGAGGTCTGGGCCGACAGCGGCGTGCCCTTCGCTGTCGCGCCGGATGGAGCGCTCGCCTTTCCTTCCGCCGCGCAGGGCCGGGCTAATTCCAGCTTCGGCGATTTCCGCGCGAACAGCGCCGCCTTTTTGAGCAACCGCAGTACCGAGGAGGTCTTTCAAATGCAGCAGGTCGTGAAGGGAAAGACCGGTACGAGTGCGGAGTCGAAGAATGCGGCCACTCCATCTCCGGCCGAAAAGGCGGAGAAACGCTCCCTCCCGGTGGAGCCGAAAAGCGAGCCCGCCTCCGGATCGTCACTGGCAGACAAGACGCTGAGAAAAATGCCGAGCGTTCCCACGCGCAATGTCGCCCCGCAAAAGGAAGCCGCCCGCGCCGCCGATCTGCCGGTGGCTTCAAAGGTCGCGCCGGAGTTTTCCAATTTCCAAAACGCCACCCAGGGCGCGACTCAGGGCATCATCGCGCGTTTCGTGCAGAACGAACTGGAGGTCTTGCTCTGGACCAAACCCGATCCGCGCGAAAACTGGATCTTCGGCGTCATGCTCGCCCCCGCGCAGATTCGTGCCCTGCTCGGCGAGGTCCTGCCCGACAACTCCTACGGCGGCACCGAACTCGCCATCCTCGACGAACGCGCCAGGCCCGTCGTGCAGGCACCCGCCGGATTCACCGCCGATTGGAAACGCCCCTTCGTCGCCACCGAGATCGGCGAGGCCCTGCCGCAGTGGGAGGTTGCGCTGTATCTCACGAATCCCGACAAACTCACCAACTCCGCGCGCCTCGTCACCATGACGCTGGTCCTCCTCATCGCCCTTGCGCTCGCCGCCATCCTCGGCGGCGGTTTCTTTGTCGTGCGCGACACCCGCCACCAGCTCGCGCTCGCGCAGAAGAAGACCGACTTCGTGTCCAACGTCTCCCACGAACTCAAGACCCCGCTCACTTCCATCCGTCTCTTTGCCGAGATGCTCAGTGACGGACGCGTGAACGATCCGCAGAAGCAGCACCGCTACCTGCGCATCATCAGCAGCGAGAGCGAACGCCTCACCCGCCTGGTCAACAACGTCCTCGATTTCGCCCGCATGGAAAAGGGCCGCAAGACCTACCAGCGGACCACCACCGACATCCGCCCCCTCATCGCCGGCCTGTGGGAACGCGAGGAGGAACGCCTGCGCGAAAAAGATTTTGCCGCCGAATGGATCGCCGACCCCGGCGCGTACTCCGTGCATTGCGACCCGGACGCCGTCCTGCAGGTGCTCGTGAATCTCCTCTCAAACGCCGAGAAATACAGCAACGGCTCCCTCTCCATCACCCTGCGCACGCATCTGGAGAAAGGGCGGCTCGTCATTGCCGTCGAGGATCGCGGCCCCGGCCTGCCGCGCGGGATGGAGGAAAAAATCTTCGAGCCCTTCTTCCGCGCCGACGACTCGCTGGCCAGCGGCGTGCAGGGTTCCGGCCTCGGCCTCACACTCGCCCGCCGCATTGCGCGCGACCACGATGGCGACCTCACCGCCCGTCCGCGCGACGGCGGCGGCAGCATCTTCACCTTCACCCTTCCCCTGGCATGAGCAGACGCATCCTCGTCGTCGAAGACGATCCCCACATCCGCCTCGGCCTCGTCGACGCCCTCACCAGCGAAGGCTATGACGTCACCGAATGCAAGGAGGGCGGGGGAGCCGTCGCCTTCGTGAAGCAGACCGCGCCCGACCTCGTCATCCTCGACGTCATGCTCCCGCGCAAAAGCGGCTACGACATCTGCCGCGAATTGCGCGAAGCCAAAAACCGCGTCCCCATCCTCATGCTCACCGCCAAGGGCCAGGAGGTCGACAAAGTCATCGGCCTCGAACTCGGTGCGGACGATTACGTCACCAAACCCTTCGGCGTGCGTGAACTCATCGCCCGCGTCCACGCCCTCCTGCGCCGCGCCCAGCCCGCCTCCGCCACCGGCGAAATTCCCGACCAGTTGGTAATCGGCGACGTGCAGATCGACACCCGTGCCCTCCGCGGCCAGCGCAACGGCGCATCGTTCGACCTGACCCCGCGCGAACTCGCCGTATTAGCCCTGCTCCACCGCGAACTCGGCCACGCCGTCTCTCGCGACCGCATCCTCAGCGAAGTATGGGGCCAGGAATACTACGGCACCACCCGCACCCTCGATCAGGTCATCGTCAAACTCCGCCAAAAAATCGAAGCCGAACCCGCCGAGCCGAAACATCTGCTCACTGTGCATGGTCTGGGGTACCGGCTGGACTTATAGCCCGTCACCGATAGCTCACCGCCACTCGAATACGGGTCCGCGCGCGTATGGTTGATGGAACGAAGCGTAAATACCCATGATACCGGCGGTGGAGACGAGGAGGCCGAATCCGCCCACTAGCAGGATGGCCATGCGTTGAGCGGGAGACAGTGACCCGAAACCGCGGAAGAGCAAAATGAGCGTTGTCCAAATGACGATCTGAGGAAAAATATCACTGGTAAAAGTCATGCGCGGCCCGGGAATCATCCGATAGCCGGTGGCGTACCAGCCAAGCAGAAGACAAAGACAAAAGCAGCGAGCGCAATCTTCAGAGAGCGACGTGGTTGAATGGAGATCACCGGGCCTTGGTGGGTGGAGCTAATAGCTTGCCGGTCCTATCGATTTCCACCTGACAACTCGGGCAATTCCATCTGCCCCGGAAAAGTTGCCGGAGTGTGAAGCGGGCAAAACAGGGCAATTCCGTATCGCAGGTCGGGCAAAGGCGACGCGGCGAAAAATATATCGCGATCAGCACGCTGCCTCCACCAAAAAGCCCGCCGAGTACAATGGGTCCGAGGTACGGAATGACCGGCCAACCGGCCGAACGCCAGAGTACGCTCAATACCCCGCAGACGATACCGCCGAGGGCACAAAAAAGCAGCACCGCCACAAATGCTCTCAGCGACAGCTGGAGCGGAGGCGGTTTGGCGGCAGGCGGATTCATGCGCGGAAGTAGCCGGATATTAGACATTGGCACCGCTCTTGTCACGCCAACATCCCAGCTGGCGCAACGGATCGGCCAATGATAAACGAGGCGCATGAGTCTTCTTAGGCTTGCTTTCTCGTTGCTTCTCTCGGCGCAACCCCTCCCGGGCAACATCTATTCCTACATTCCTCTCGTCCCTCCGCGACCGCAGGACGTCGTGGCTTTTTCCAATGGTCTTCGACCATCCACCGGTATCCGGCTGAACCGCACCAAGGAGGAGATACTCAAGTTTCTCAGCGCTGGCACCAGAATCGACGATCCCAAAAAATGGTGGGCCCTCGAGCACGACCAGCCGGATGCCCACGTGGATGGCGCCACCGTGTGCGATGGCGTCTTCACCGACAAAGCCGGAAAGTTTTACTTTTGGACCCAGCACTCTCCGCACGTGTTGAAAATCGAAACACCTGAGGGCGCGACCGCGCTCTATGTTATGGAGGAGTAGTAGTATTACCGCCGGTGGCAGCGGCGCGGCCGTCTGGGATTCCTGGGTCACGCGCGATTCGCGGCATTACCGCGGCACCGATCTCGACCACAACAGCCTCGTCTTCTCCGCCCTCATCGACCTCTATTTTCCCTGATGCCGCACCGGGGGCTAATAAAAGCTAGTCAGCGTTTTTCGGAAGTTCTTTCATTCCCGCATTCGGCGGAGGCGTGCCGATGATCTGCGCGACGCGGAAATAGACGAGCTCCGCCTTCGTCTTCTCAGTGGGCTTCGGACGGACGTTGGAGTCTAGAGGCCGCGGCATTCTTTTTCCGGCCATGCGATGAAGCCTCGCGTATGCTCCTTGAGCGCCGCATAGGTCAGCGAGTGTTTCGCGTAACCGCCGATCACCTTCAGCATGATCATGCGCATTTTGCCGCGATGCAGGTGATAGTAGCGCCGTCCTTTCTGCGGGCCCACCACCGGATTCGCCACCTCGATTTCCAATACCCCGGACGAGATCGTGGCCCGGATACGCCGTCCATCCGCCAGCGTGCCGATGCGCTCGTCCACCCGGTCCGCATTGCGCCGCACGTTCAGGACGTGAAACATTGGCACCGACCCCGGGTCGTCCGCCTCCTGCGGGGAACGCACAGCGTCAGGGTTTGCGGAGATCATCGCATCCGGTGGTTTCATATTCAAACCCACTAGGCCCGCGCCCCCGCCGTCGCGCCCTGTTTTCCACGAACGGTCGGGATGTCGGGACGAACGGCGTTTTGCAGCGCGATGCGTCTCAGGACGAGCCGCCGTTTTTCGCCTCGTATTCCTTCAGGGCTTCCTCCCAGAGCCGGTCCATGGCCTTGGGTCCGTATTTCTTGTCCACGTATTTCAGGATCACGGTGTTGTACCTTTTGGCATACTCAAGCAGGTACTCATCGACTTCGCAGCCGGCGATCGGATCATACGTGATGTTCATCCGCTTTTTCAGCAGGACCGCATATTGCCCCGTGGCCGGATGAGGGAGGCCGAAGGCTTTGTAGGAGGGAGTGCCCTTCGCCAGATCGCGTCTGGCCTCCGCTGCGCCATTGCGACCCTTGAGGCCATAAAGGTCCACAGTGCCGTCTTGGCCGCCCCGGCTGCAACCCGTCCAGGCCGTCAAGAGTCCGAGAATCATCAGCGCTGCAATGTGTCTCATAGGTGTCTTTCCAGCGTAGGGAACAGTGAGGTTCCCTGCAAATTTGTTTCCTTCTCCCGCTCCCTGCTCGCTAACGTCACCACCACACCGTGTCCGACCGCTTCATACGTCTGAAACTCACCATCGCCTACGACGGCGCGGCTTTTAAAGGCTGGCAGAGTCAGCCCTTCAAGCAAACCGTGCAGGACGTGATGGAGGATGCCCTTCTGCGCATCGCGGGGCATCGCATCGTCGTCCACGCCTCAGGCCGCACCGACACCGGCGTGCACGCCATTGCCCAATGCGCGCACATCGACGTGCCCGACCGCCTCGCCGTCGCCGAGTGGCACCGCATCCTCAATCACAATCTCCCGCCCGCCATCCGCGTCATGCGTTGCCGCGAGGTGCCGCGGACCTTTCACGCCCAGCGTTCCGCCCGGGGGAAAGTCTACCGCTACCTCATCCGCCATGAGGACATCGGCACGCCGCACGAAACCGACCGCGTCTGGCTCATTCCCGGCGAACTCGATGAAAAGAAGCTCCGCGCCGCCGCCGCCGTTTTTGTCGGCCGCCATCACTTCGGCAGCTTCACCGTGAATAAAAACAACCCCGGCCAGGAAGAGCGCACCATCACCGCCATCCGCGTCGCGAAGAAAGGCACGCTCATCAGCATCACCTTCGAGGGCGAGGGCTTCCTCTATCACATGGTCCGCATGCTCGTCGGCGCCATCGTCCGTGTCGCGCAAGGCCATGACGAATTGAGCAAACTCAAACACCGCCTGCGCCGCCCGACCACACCCCGTTGGACCGAAGTCGCCCCCGCACGCGGCCTGTATCTGGTCAAGGTGCTGTATTAGGCTAAGGCGCCGCCGCCTTGCCCATGTTCCCCCTCAGACGTCCTCATTTCCCCTAGGCGAACCACCTGCATTTCTGGTAGCCGCTAGACGTGCCCGATCAATCGTTACCGCCTCCGCTACCCGGATCGGCAGTTCCTTCTCCCAAGCCTCCCGCGCCGCCGGTGGCTCCGTCCGGCGGGCGTTCTTCGGGTTGTGGCTGTGCGGTGGCTGCGGGCGTCGCCCTCCTTCTGCTCGCCGCGTTTATCGGACTGGCCTTTTGGTTCCTCCATTCTTCGTCGGCCAGGCCACCGACTCCCCCTCCGCCCACCGAGAAAGCCGGGCCTGTCGCCACCCCCCGGCCGGCTTCCACGGCCACACCGTCCCCGGCGGATACGACCGCCTCGCCCACCTCCCTTCCGCAGGGCTGGGAATACTATGAAGTGGGCGGTTTCAAGGTCGGCTCGCCCATTCCGCTGGAAGTTGACTCGGAGACCGAGGACATCGGTACCGGTGCGCAGGACGGCCTGCTGATCATCGTGACAAAGCGGAACGACAGCGGCACCACCACCGTGGAGGCGGCGAAGGCCTACCTGACGGGCCTCCTGCGCGAGGCGCTGGAAGGTTACAAGGAAAATGCTCCCAAGTTGAAGATCATTTCCGAAACTTCCCTGGACAGCGGGGTGGTCACGGTCAACGGGGTCGAGTACCCCGCGGCTGAGTTCCGCGTCACCCTCGAGGCGGATGGCAAGACCTTCGAGCGGCGCAGGGTGCTCATCAAGGCGGGACCCACGATCTATAGCATGCTCATCGACCGGGAGTCCGATAGTCCGTTTCCCCGCGAGGTGGTGGAAGACCTCCTCAAATACAGCGATCCCATCGTGGAGTCCGGGCCGCTGCCCACTGGGCCCGTCTCGCCGCTGCCCAAAGGCTGGAGGACCTACACCCTGGGCGACCTGCGGGTCTTCTCTCCGATGCCATTGAAAGACGATGGCTCCGACTCGGCGGGGACCAAGTTCATGCGCGGCGTCATGTTTCAGCACATGCTGAGCGTGACCGTCGCCCCTTTGCGGCCGAAGGAAACGCCCGAGAGCTATGCCAGGGACAGCCTGGGTTACATCAAAAAGTACGTGAAGGTCTCTCGCGAGGAGACCCGTTTCGTCAATTTCGCCGGCTATCCCGGCGTGGAGATCACGGCTTGGGGCGAGTTCAAAGACAAGCCCGTAACCATCCGACTCTGCGCCTCGGCGGACCAGAAACAGATCTATCAAGTCATGGTGCAGGTGGACGACGACGCCAAGGACGGCCGGAAAACCGCCCTTGAGATCATCGCCCGGGCCGAGGTGGTTGAGGCGGAGAATCGATGGCAGACCTTTGAAATCGACGGCTTGCGGGTGGACGCGCCTTTTGCATTGGTCGAGGAGAGAAAAAATTCCGTCGCAGCCATGACCGGAAACAATGCGGAACTAACCATCGCCGCCTCCATCGGGCCAGGCTCGAAGATCAAGGATCTGCCGCTCTACAGCGAAAGCCTCATGCGGGCCACGGCCTCGGCCTATGGCAAGCTCATCGGGGTGAAGACCGCGCCGTCCACCCTGGCAGGCCACCAAAGCCTGCGCACCGTGGCCAGCGCCACCAACGGCAAGGATGACTTCGTGCTCATTCTCCAAAGCGTGATGCTCGGCGGGCACCTCTATCAGGTTTTGGTGACGTACGACAAAGACCCGCCAAAGCTGGCCGATCTCGGCGAACGGGTTTTTGCCAGTGTGCAGATTCCCTCCGGCAGCCCTGCGGCTCCCCAGCCGGCGTCGGACGAATGGGAGAAATACCAACTTCGGAAAATGTCCTTCTCCGCCCCGCCCGGACTCAAGGTCCGCTCCTCTGACGACCTCGACGAAGTCGTCGGCAATGTGGGTGGTCTGGCCGTTTTTGCCAGAGCCAATCCCCACTCCGCCAAGGACCAAGCCTCCATCGCGCATTTCTCCGAGACGACGATGAGGGCTATCGGTGTGGCCATGGATCTCAAGCTTGCGTCCATCCAGACTCAGACCGTGCGATCGGCTGGTGGTCCGGCCACTATGACCATGGCCGAACTCGGCGTCGGAAGTAAGGCGGAAATCCACATCCTCCACATGTTCCAGCGCGATGGTTTGCTCTATGGCCTCGGGTTTAGCTATCCCAAGGGCGACAAGAAAAAACGCGCCACCGTGGACCGGATATTAGCCAGCGTGAGTTATGCGGATGGCCCTCCTCCGCCCGCCGCTTCCCGCCCGCCCGCGCCCTCCGGAGTCATGCCCGATGGCGGACCTCTCCCGCCCGTGGAAGCCTGGCCCGTCACCCGCATCGGAGGCCTGCAAATCACCGCTCCCATGAAGTTGAATGAGTCCAAGACAGGGGAAAAAGCCATAAAGGCCGTCATCGGCAGCGCCAAGGCCTTTTCCATCAATGGCCATGTCTACGACGGCGTTGGCAAAGTCGATCTCGCCGGCTTCAACGAAAAGATCATCCGCCGGATTTTCAGCGAGAAACAGGACTTCATCAAGGAGCTGAAACACACCCCCATCACCATGGCCGGAGCGTCGGGAGACCGCATGGTCGTAAAGCTTCGGCCGGGAAAGTTTGACTATGTCATCGATATCATCGCCGTCAGGGACGCCGGCCATATCTATCAGATACTCGTGGGCTACGACCCCTCCGTGCCGGGCCTCTCCGACATGGCCCGCCAGATATTCGAGCAGGCTGTCATCGACCCGTAGGTCCCGCGGTGGAGACAAGCCGCCCGGCGCGCGGACTCATCTGGTGGAGATGATCTCCTGAGGTTCGGCCTGCTCCGAGAGAGTGGCTGGTTTTACATCCGCACGGCGGAGACCCGGAGCAGCAGACCGTTTTGGTAGTTCTTGGGATCGGTGACCACGATGTTTTTTGCCGTTGAGTTTCCCATGATCATGTAGTCGCCTTCCTTCAGTTGCTCGGGCAATGGAGGGTAAATGCAGGCGCCGGGCGGAGCGAAAGAGGTGAGGGCGGAGACCGTCATGCTTTCACCCGCGCCGAGGACGATGCGCTGTTTGTCTTTTTCGTGACCGAACATGATGGTGATCTTGCCATCCGGGTCGGTGAACCAGTCGCGTTCCCCTTTGATAAGACAGCGGCCGATCTCGCCATCCTTGATCTCGTAAATCTCGACGACGTAGGAATTCGGTGGCATCCAGACCCTGGCGGTCACGGTCCTGATGCCGAGGTAGCGGGCGAGTTCATCGGCGGTGACAGCGAAGGCCGGGCTGAGCAGAAGGCACGTGGCGACACTCGCGAGAAGGGCTTTGGCGAAAAGCGGAGATTTCATTTAGGGAGTTGGTTGCGAGGCGACGACGAGGCGGTCGGGCGCGACTTTCTCGGTATCGGGCACGAGGGCGATCGCATAGGGCTCGACCACGACGAGGCATTGGCTTTGCCGGGCGATTTCCAGGAGGGCTGCTTCCAGGGTGGGGGCTTTCATATTCAGCGTGATGGAGGTTGCTTCGGTCGAACTGTTAAGTTTCAGGACGATGGTGATGCCCTTTTTCTTCGCATCGGGTTCGGGGTCGACGGCCATCACCTGTTGTCGGAGTGTGAACAATGCCTCCCGTAGTGGTGTGGCCGTAAGCTTGAAATCAGGCAGGATGGTGGTCTTGAGTTTGGTGCGCTTGCTTTCGCGCTGTGCGGTTTGGTTGGGGCCGAGCACCGGGCGCGCGGTGATGTCGTTGATCTTCTGGGTGGGCATGTCTCCGGTGGCACTCTTTTCCTGCTTCGCATTGTCCGGCGCGGCGGTTTTTACGGCGTCGGTGAATAAGGCAATGATTTCGGTGTCGTTCCGCTCCTGCGCGAGATCGAGAGCGGTCTTGCCCTCGCGGTTGCGAATGCTCGGGTCGGCCTTCAAAGCGAGGAGGCGCTTGATGAAGCTGGCGGCTTTGGAGGAGGAATGCCGCTCGCCGGTCTTGGCGTCCCTCCATTGCACCGCTTCGGTGCTGGCGTTCATCGGCTTGGTCACGATCGCGATCATGAGGGGAGTGAGGCCGTCCGGGCGCTGATGGTTTATATTTCCGCCTGCATTGACAAGCGCATCGAGGGACACGCTGTTGGCGCAGGAGGCGGCGGCGGTGATCGCGGTCTCGCCCATGGTATTGATCAGTTCGGGGCCGCTGGGGAGATAGGATCTCATCAGCGCGGTGGCTTGGGGAAAGAAGGCGATTTCCTCCTCTTCACTGAGACGGTAGATCTGACGGGCGGTGCGGTTGCCGAGACCTTTCCACTGGCGTTCCATGACCTCGGAAAAGGCGAGCGGCGTAGAGCCCCAGCCATCGAACTCGCGCGGATTGGCGCCCGCCTCGAGCAGCACACGCATGGCCTCGAGTTGCCCCTGGCGGAAGGCGAAATAGAGCGCGGTCTGGTTGAAGGCGGTCTTCTCGTTGGGATCGGCTCCATCGTGGAGCAACCGACGCATCTTTTCGAGGTCGCCTCGCGCGGCGGCTTCGCTCAGAAGGCCCACATCCTTTCCCCCGGCCGCCCGCATAGCCTCGACGATTTTAAAATGGCCGGAAGCCGTCGCGGAACTCATGGCGGAGCAGTTGGGATATTGCTCGTAGCTGATGGTGAGGAGATCGGGATCGATCCGCCGGTTGAGCAGATCCTTCACGCGTTCCAGATCGTTATCGAGGACGGCGCGATCCAGCAGGAGTTGTCCGTCGACAGAGTTGTCGAGGGCCACGCCATGCCGCATGAGGGCCTCCAGCCGATCGGCCTTCTGGCCGTGGCCGAAGAACTGCAGGACGCTCTGGCCACGGTCATTTTTCAAATGCGGATTGGCTCCTCCGGCGATGAGCGCCTCCACCGTGGCGGCATCGGGCGCACTCATGAGCGGGACGTTGCCAAATTTGTCGCGGGCATTGGGGTCGGCGCCATGGGCGATCAATGTCTTGACCGCGTTCGCCGCCTCCTTGCTCTCGAGCGCGACCAGGAAGAGCGCAGTCTGGCCGAATTCGTTGCGCTCATCCACGGGAACACCCCGCTCTATGAGAAGTTCCGCGGTGGTGGCATTGCGCGCGCTGAAAAGCAGGGTGGGCTCCCGTTTGTCATCGGTGGCAATGTTCGGATCGATGCTATTGTCGAGAAACCAACGCACCACCTCAGTGGGCCCAAAGCGAACGACATAGCTCAGGATGGGTTCGTCGCGGCCGAAGAGTTTGGCGTTGATGTTGCCGCCGGCGTCCTTGAGCATTTGCGCCACCTCGGCGGAACGCGCCAGACACAGCGGCGAATAATCCCAGCCGGGGAGCCGGACGAGATTCGGATCGGCACCGCACCCGAGGAGGAACTTTACTGCGGCAGGCTGGTTCTTCTGGACCGCATTGGTCAGCGGCGTCCAGCGGTTGAGTGCGGTGACATCGACGTCCACTCCGGCGTCGAGGAGTTCCTGCATGCGCGGCACGTCACCGGCGCCGGCGGCCTTTACGAGATCGCTGATGTCGGTCCGGATTTTTTTGATCTCGGCGACGCGCGGTGGCAGCCATTCGGCCAATTCACCGGTGGGTGGGGTCGTTTGTTCTGCCTTGGCGAGGATATTGAGATCAAGGCGGCGCGCCAACAGAGCCTCAAGGATGTCCTTCTGTTGGTTCTCGATCAGCCTGGAGAGGAGGGCCTCGCTGGGCTGCCAGTCGATCGCCAGGTGAGAGGCGCTCCACTGATCGAGCAGGAAGATGAAGGTGCCTGCGTCCCGGTCCTGCGCAGCCTGCTCCAGCACGGCGTTGGCATCGGCCTTGTCGGGGTAAGGGATGAAATCATCTGCATCCTTTGACGAGGGAAAATCGGGTTTCCGTTCGCGGCCGGCGGCGAGCAATTCGGCCCGCATCTCCTGTGCATTCTTCCAGCGCCGAACGGGAACTTTGAGGTCCTCCGAAACTTTTGCCACCGGTGCGGCGGCGGCAGCCGACTCAGTTTTCTTTTGGGCGAAGATGAAAAAGCCGAGCGCGGCCAGCAGGCTGCAGCCCAGTGAGGTGACCGCGATACGGGCCGGGCGCGATGCCATGATGCGATGGAAGCGCCGCTTGATGCCGCGGCCATTTTCGGCGATGCCGATGGCTCCGGGCAAAGCTCCGGAAAAACCTCCGCCGGACAACACGCGCAGAAGCGTTTCCGCATAGCGGGCACCACGTTCCTCGCCCAGTTCGTCGAGTACGAGTTCGTCAGTGGCGAGTTCCCGATCGGCGCGTATGGCCCGTTGGCTGAACCACACGAGCGGATTAAACCAATGCAGGCACAGAGCGGCGATGGGCAGGAGATTGGTCCAGCAATCCCGGCGGCGGAAGTGGGCCAGTTCGTGAAAAAAAATGTGCCGCCAATCCTCATCGGAAAGAAAGTCCAGACCGCGATCCGGCAGGACGAGTCGGGGCCGAAAAAGGCCGATGAGCACGGGCGCCTTCACCGCGGTGCTGCTGATGAGCGTGGGCGCACGGCCGGCAAGATGCGCGCAGCATTGCCGCCAGAGATCGACCACCGCGGCGGGCGTCGGCTTTTCCTCGCGCAGGATGCGGCGGCGTAGCCAGGCCGTGGCCGCGAGGAAATAAACCGCCAGGGCCAGCGCGCCGGCCGCCCAGACAAAGCCTGCGATCTGCCATTTATCAAGGCGTCGCGGAGGGGGCAGGGGAGCTTCCCGGGTGATGCGAATTTCTCCCCCCTCCGTCGGCGTGACGATTTCCGTGAGGCTCAAGCCATGGAAGCCAAAAGTAGGGTCTTCCTCCGGGTCGAAAGGCAGGCTCATAACGGGCGCATGAGCCCGTGGCGCGGGCGACTCGGGCAGGACGGAACCGGGCAGGAGCAATCGGGCCATCACCACCAGCCAGAGCACATAGAGCCAGCGTCCGGAGAGAAAGCGGCCGAAAATTAACCGCGCCGCCAGCAAGAGGCAGATGCCGGCCGAGGCCTGCCAGGAAGCCTCCAGTGCGGCGGAGAGGATGTTATTTGGAACCACGGCGGCCTCCCTTTTTCTTCTGCCGGATAATCTCCTCCAGTTCCGCCAGCTCCTTGTCGGATAACTTCGTGCTTTCAGCAAAGTGCAAAAGGAGCGCCCCGGTCGCGCCCTTGAAAAAGCGATTCGCAAACGACTCGCCTTCCCCGCGCAGGCACGCCTCGCGGGTCACCGTCGGCGAGAAGACCCGCGCCTCCGCCCCTGCCGACGACTTCACCGCCTTCTTCGCCTCCAGCCGCGTGAGGAACGTCCGCACCGTATTCAGTTTCCAGCCCTGCTCCTCCAGCCGCTCATACACCAGCGCGGCGGTCAGCCCCGGCCTCTCCCACAGCACATTCATCACTTCCCATTCGGACTCGGAGATCTTGGGGACACGGGCCATGGGTTGACGCATACTACACATGTAGTGTGTCTGTCACGAAAAAACTTCCGTTGATGCTAAGACTTAGCCTTGTGCGCCATCGTTCGCGCCCGCTTGCCGTCCGGGCTCAGGTCCGCATGGCAATGCGGGCACTCCCAGCCGCCCCATAGCGCCTGGTTCAGCGAGACCGGCTTGCGAAAGCGCGGCAGCTTGCCGCCGCACTCCGAACAATGCCGGCGTGGCGACAGCACCATGATGATCAGCGCAATCCCGATGCCGGTGAACGCCCCGAAAAAGATCATCGCAGAGAAGCCCATGCCGAGCGGCTGAAAAACCTGCCGCAACTCGCTTCCGATCAGGGCCGTGATGACCAGCCAAGCCGCCAGCGCCATCCCCATCAGCACCCATCGCAGGGTGGGGCCTTTCGGCGAACGCCGAGGAGTGCAATCATCGGGGGACATGGCCTGACCTTACTCCGCCTTGCTGGACTTGTCACGCCGAACGCTTAGACATCCACCTTGCGTAAATGCCGGTCAAAATCCGTGTGGCATCGTCGGCAATGCCATCCGCCTCGCAAAAATTGCCCAAATGTCCTGGCCCGTCGAAACCGCGGCAACAGCATGCCGCAAGCCGGACAATTCCACCACGGCCAGAACAGGACCACCACAGCCGTCGCGCTTCCGCCCGCCACGATGCCGAAGAGAATGGCAAAGGGCGCAGCGAAAAGTATCCATGTCTGCGAGTGCGGGCGGGCTGCCAATTCCCCTTCCAGCCAGTAGGCCAACGCACCTTTGAGCAAAATCATTGCCCCGGCCACCACGATGATCCAGACCAGGATCAGGCCCGTCTTGATGAGGAGCCTCCGTGGCCTGGGCGTAGTCTTCGTAGTCACCTACGGCTTCCCCGGCTGCGCCTCTGTATATTTCTTCACGCCCGCCTCCAGAAACGAAATCTGCGCGTTCAGGATGGTCTTCTTCATGCTGGTATCCGAAACCTGCGGCGGCAGCCATTTCCGCTCCTTCGTCAGATCGCGCAGGAGGTCCCCGAGGGTATCGTAATATTTCTTATTATAAACCGGCGGGTCCTTCGTGATGTTCGCGATGCGCGTGCGCACGGTTTGCAGATCCGCCTCGGCTTCCTTCAACTTATACGCCAGCGCAATTTCCTGGAGTTGGAGCGTGGCCAGCGATTTTTCGGGGTCGGCCTGCGCGGTGAGCGTGAGCGCGCCCAGGAGCACGGTGGCGAGGAAAAACTTCATCGGAGGGGTGGGCAGGAGTTACGAATATTCGTCGTACTCGCCGCCATCTTTTTTCTTCAAGCCCCGCGTCGCCGCCCACGCGAGGGTCGGCGCGAGATAATAAAGGACCAGCCCGGCGCCGATGGAGATGAGGCTGTTCTTTTGGGCCTGGCCGCGCGCCGAGCGGGCCATCTCCTCAAATCCCGGCATCGCAAAACCTCCCGGCGTCGGCAGGATGGCCAGCACAAAGACATACGCCCAATAGACGATGAAACCGAGCGCGATCACCCGAACAAAGATGAGCAGCAGATTGTACGCTTTGACGGCCATGCGGGAATGCCGCCGATCTATGCCCGATCCGTCTGTTTAAGTCGATGCGGAACTCGCTACCTGGTTTCTTCCAGTGAGGCCGCCATCGAGCGGATCGCATCCTCCGCCGAGCGGTCTCGCGCGGCGATGGTCCCATCCTTCGCGATCACATAATAGGCTGGTCGAACCTGCACCCCGAAGGCCTTGGCCATATCCTGCGCGCTCGAGGCGGAGAGCGTTTGCACCCACGGCGGCAGCGCCGTTCTTTCGGCCTCTCCCTCCACCGGCTCACTGCCTGAGCTGATGATCATCGGCCTTTTATTCTCCGGCAGGGCCGCCAGCGCGCGCATGACTTCCGTCGCGTCGTCCCCGTCCGCCGAGAAGATGACCATCGCCGCGCGATCCTTCAGCGAGGAGGTGGTCAGAGCCTGTCCGCTGCCCGTCTTCACCGCAAACTCTGGCACTCTCTCCCCCGCGCTCCGCGAAGGCCCGAGGCCTTGGAAATCCAGCTTGGTCACCACCACCTCTCGCTCGCCCTTGCCGACCTTTACCATGCCCCCGCCCACCCCGGCGCTCTCAGGCATCGCTACCATGTCTTCAGGTTTCGTCTTCGCCGGCACCGTCACACTGATGTCATAAGTACCCGGCCGCACATCCTGAATTACAAAGGTCCCGTCCTCCTTGAGGTCAAAGTTATACTCGGCCTGCCGCTCCAGTCGCTCGCATTCCCTGGCCATCTGTGCTGCGCGGTCCGTCCCTCGATTCTCGTATTCCAGCACCTCGCGTAGGCTGGCGTAGGTTTGTGTGAGATCGCCGCGCTCCCGCACCTCCGCCGGAATGTCCAGTTTTCCCCGTACCGTCGCCCCGCTGCCGCCGAGCTTTACCGTGGCCGTCTTTCCGCCCTTGATCACGACTCCCACCTTTTGCGGCGACGCCTCCATGATCCAACGCTGCCCGGTGTTTACCCCGATCCGAGCCGTGCCGGGGTGCACTCGGGCAAAAATGAAACTCCCATCCTTCGTCGTAGTCGTGCTTCCAGTGAAGAACACCTGAGGTCGCCCGGCGGTTGTGTAGTGCGGCATGTCCCACTTCACCGCCTGCCCGCTCACTCGCATCGCGCCCACCTGCGCCACTCCTTCGATCCGACCCCACGGCATCAGGTTGATCGTTCCGCCTGGCTTCAGCGTGACCTCCGCCCAGCCACTCTCGTGCAGCACCACGGCATGACTATTCCTGCCGGCGTTCACCCCTTGCAGTACAAAGCGCCCCTGCTCATTCACCGTCGTTTCAGCTAGCGAGCCCGACACGGCTTCGCCGTTCCCTACCACCACGGTCTGCTGTGGACCGACCAGGAAAATCTTCGCTCCAGCCGCAGGCTCGCCTTGGGGCGTGCGCACTGCTCCGGTCGTGACCTTCTGCGGCGATACCGTTCCCTTCGGTTCCAGCACGATCTCGGCCTTGGACGGCGCGGCCGTTACTCTCAAGGTGCGTTCTGGGTCCATCGGATTCGAAAAATCAACCCCGTCCGTATATCCCGCGACCCTCGCATGAAAGGTGATCTCATCGCCCTCCCGCGCAGTAAACGCAAACGCTCCGCTCTTATCCACCACACGCGTCTGCGGGTCCCAATCCTTCTCGCGCGAGATCAAGACCCGCGTCTCCGCCGGTGGTAATTTGCCATCGGTCAGGATCACCTGTCCCGCCACCGTCACGCCTTTCTCGACCGCCAGATCAGGCAGGTCCATTTCGCTTTCCGGCGCGGTCGTCAGCACACTTTGCGTGCCC
Source organism: uncultured Chthoniobacterales bacterium (assembly GCA_964445975.1). GTDB lineage: Bacteria > Verrucomicrobiota > Verrucomicrobiia > Chthoniobacterales > Terrimicrobiaceae > CAYUMP01. The sequence goes on from CAYUMP010000004.1 coordinate 84,331, forward strand.
GTCACTGTCCCCTCCGGCAGCGTGTCTCGCACCGCGCTGAGCGTCCAGTAATCACCCGCCGGCACATTGGTCAGTTCAAATTTCCCGCTCACATCCGTGCCGATTGTTTGCGTGCCCAGAAACGTCCTCGAGTTGCGGTCCACCTGCACGATGCAGACATTCGCATTCGGCACCGGCGCGCCGTCTCGTACGAGCCGTCCTCGCACTGTCACTCCGGTGTCCAGCTTGTACTCATGCACCGCTTCGCCCGGAACTTGGGGACAGAATATCTTTCGTGCCAATTGCGGTGCCCGGATGAGCACGCCCACCTTTTTGACCTTCGGCGAACTTGCCGTCAGTTCAAACAAACCATCCTTATCACTCACTGCCATCTCGTCGCCCGGGAACATGCCGAGCTGACTGCCGCCATTCCCCATGTCAAACCACGATGGCTCCACCAGAGCGCCAAAGACTGGCCGCCCCTCCGGGTCCAACACCCGTCCGCGCAGCGTTTGCGCCGAGGTCTGCGACTTCGCCAGCTTTACCGTGACCGCGCCTTTCCGCGGATCGGTTCCGCGTGCATACGCCGGCCGGTAGCCGGGCGCGGCCACCAGCACGTTAAAAACCAACTTATCATCCACCCCCGCTATGCGGAAGCGCCCCTTGGCATCCGTCTGCGCTGACTTCGCGCAATCCGGATAGCACGACGGACACAACGGGCTGGTGCCCTCCCGCACTCCGGCGGTCGCGAGCAGCACTTTCGCTCCCGCGATGGGTTGGTGCTGATCATCCACCACCGCGCCGGAGACCGCAGGCTCGCCCGTGGCCTCTCCCGATGTGGCCGGGGAGATCGGTTTCCCGCCACCGGCCGGGGCGGCCACGACCGGGCCCGAGCAAACCCACATCGCCGCCAGGCAGGCACCACGAATTGCCGAGGGAGACATGTCACCAGGCTAATGCCGCCCCGATACCTAAGTCGATGCGTTACTTCCGGACGAAGAAAACAAACATTGCCATCCGGGTGGAATCGGGAAACGCCACGAAGTCCCCACGGATTCTTCCCCATGACCTTCGCCGCGATCTGTGTTATCCTGAGTCATGAACGACAGAACCTCCGAGAAGGTCGCCGCCTCGCTCCCCACCAGCGAAGAGGCCAGCCGCGAACTCGCCCACGACGAACTCGCGCAGCGCCAGAAAGAGGATGACGAGCGAATCCCTGAGGCCGCGCTGAAGAAAGTCACCGCCAGCGCCAGACGGTCGCAGGACCCACGGCCTTAGGCCGGCGAGTCCCCGGCCAAAATCCGTCGAAGATAGGCATTTACGACCGTATGGGTATAAACCATCCGGCCGATGGCGAGGAGGATCACCACCCCGGTAAAGAGCCAGGCTCTATCAAACGGCAGAACCACCTTCGCCACTCTGAGATAGAGCGCCCCTCCGACCAAAAGAAGCTCAAGGGGCAGGGGAAGAAGATGCAACAGCGATAGGCGGGGATGCTTTTCCGCGACGCTCTGAACGATTTCAAATCGCTCGATCCAGCTCTTGCCTTGCAATACGGGAATGTCTTGTTCGCGCACCCAGGTCAATTTCATCGGCTGTTATTCTAGGAGCGGGTCCCTTGGTCTCAAGCGAAATCAGACGCCCTGACAGGCGGAATCATCCCCCGCCAAAACTCATTCCGCTTGTGTTCACCTCTCTGGCCTGCCATCACTAGCCTATGCAACCGGACTTAGCCTTCGCGAACGTCCTCGCCTGTGCCACCGGCGTGACCAGCGTCGTGTTTGTGGTCATCCATCTCTTCTTCCCCGACCTCATCCGCCCGCCCGCATTGCGGCAGGCGTTTTGCCTGAGCCTCCTCGCCCTCGCCTTCTTGCTCCCGCTTACCGGTTGGGCGCCTGCCTGGTCCCGCTACTACGCTCTTGGCGTCTTCACCGGTCTGTTTCTCGCGGCCCTGGGCGGTATCATCGCCCTCATCTGCTACGCCCATTTCACCCTCCGCACCGCCCAGCTCCGCGAATACATCGCCGTCCACCGGCGCCTCACCCGCCACCGTCGCGATTGAGTTCCCGGCCCATGAAAAATCTGCTCTTTTTCCTGCTCGCCGTCACTGCCGCTTCCCTTCACGCCGCACCGCAGAAAGTACAGTTCGACTGCACCCTCATCTCCTCGTCCAAGCCGATGTTCGGAGATCTGGACAACGCCTACGCCCAGCTTGCCCAATCACGCCCCGCCGGCGCCAAACTCCCGCCCGACCACATCTCTGTAAACGGCATTTTCACCGCTGAGCAAACTCAGATCATGCTGGAACGGCTTCGTCGCGACAAAGCCCGGATCACTGACATCGGTTCCGAGACCGTCACCTCCCGCCGCACCGCCCAGATCAACACCATGCGGAAAGGCCCGCCTGCAGTGGAGGTCCTCGGCGACTTCGCCAAATACGGCATACAGCCGGTCAAGTTGGATGCTCCGGAGCGCCACGAGATCGGTCTCCGCCTCACCGGTCAGCCCACAGTCGGGCCCGATGGCCACACCATCGACTGCAAATTCAGCTATCGCTCCCGCCGGCTCAAAGGCTTCGACGAGACTCTTCTCACCGGCGACGAGACCACTTGGGCCCGGCTTTCCGCTGTTTCAGCCAGCCCGGATTTCCCGCGCATTCGCCAGGCGATCTACGCCAGCCAGTACGTGACCACTAATGTGACTCTCTACGACGGTAATACCATTGTCTTCGCCCTTCGCGATAAAAGCGCCGACCCCACCGCCGCGTTCTACGAATACGCCCTCATCAGCGCGCGAATCTTGAAGTAAACGCTGTCCGATTCATATCCAGACCCGCCCGGTTGAACCCGAAGTGGCAAGATTTGGCGTGTCTCTCTAAAATGCTGGAACTGACATCCATCTCGAAATGGCCCTGGCCCAGCCAATTCTGATTTAGGCTACAAATATGCGACCATTGCATAGGCTGCTTATCGCAGGTGGTATAGTCGGTGTCGCGTATATCGGCTTTTACTTCATAAATTCCTTATTGGGCGGATATTGGCTCAAGCCCGATAGAGACGGGATGCATCGCTATTCTTCGGGACTTTCCATGCCTACAGCTATCCAGTGGCAACCGAAATGGGGATATCAGAGTTTATATTCATCCGATTTGATGGGTAAGTTTCTATATCCACTTGTTCTGGTTGATAGACGTTTCTTCCACCCGACGAAGTATCTCACTGATAAATCCATTTATTCCTGGCTAGGATCTGCGGAACCTTCTGAAATTCATCCTTCTTTTCAAGCGGACTTCGTCCGGGATCAAAAGAAAGCCGAAGCTAACCCCTGATCGTGGCTATCTGCTTTGCATCTTATCCAAGGTCGACAAATCAAACAAAATCCAGTAACCGTGTTCCAACGCGATGACCATCCTCCTGCGCTCCGTCCGTAAAGGCCTTCTCGCTTTCGCTGCTCTTGCAGCCGTTACGCTGCTCGGCACCGCCACCGCCGTCCGCGCCGGGGAAAATGACCTCGCCTTTAACGATCACCCTCATTTCGCCTACAGTTACGACTCCCGGCCCACCGTCCTCGACGCCTCGCTCGCGCCAGCGAATACCGCAAGCGCACTCACCATCGACACCCGCGCCCCCATCCTCACCAACTCACCGCGCCACCTCGGCTACTCTCCCTCCCTGACCCTCGCGTCCGGAGCCTTCGTTTTCCCCGAGGACAACCTCACCTTCAGCGACGTCGACGGCACCCTCAGCCTGAACCCCGTCCCCGAGCCCTCCACCTACCTCCTGCTCGCCCTCGCCGCCATCGGCGTGTGGTTCCTCCGCCGCCTCCGCTGGGTGTAGGTTCTCTGTTTCTCGGGATGGCGGTTGGGATCGATTCCCGCCGGCTATTCCTCTCGCACTCGGTTGCGCCCGTGCTATCGTCAGCCCGCCGCCCCATGAAACGCTTCGCCCGCCTTTTCGCCATCGTCGCCTTCGCAGGGTGGGGGACCCTTCGCGCTGACATCGTTGCCACCGACGGCAGCGTCCCGGCCACCATGAATGCCGGCGGCATCCTGGCCAACCCGGCTGAATACATCATCGGCTATTCCGGCAGCGGCATCGTGAATACTAAAACCGGCTCCGCCCTCATCCTCGGCGACACCACCTCGGACAACTCCCTCCTCATCCAGAACGCCTCCGCCCTCTACGGCACCGGCGGCGACATCGGCCGGCAAATCGGTTCCGACCGCAACACCGCCCGCGTCACCGGCTCCGGTTCCGTCCTCGACTACGGCCAGGCCGAACACCGCATCGGCGCGCTCGGCAACGGCAACTCCCTCGTCATCGAGCAGGGCGCCTTCTTAAAAGCCTACCAGACCGTCATCGGCGGCGGCACCTCGTCAAACTCCGCTCTAGGCAGCAACAACAGCCTCACCATCCGCACCAGCGGCTCCGTCTGGATGGGCTTCGGCCTCTTCGTCGGCGCGCAAGGTTCCGGCAACACCTTCACCATCGCATCCGGCGGCAGGGTCGAGAGCAGCGCCGGCATCATCGGCATCGGCAACATCGCCGACCCCACCGGCGGATCAAACAACGCCGCCTTCGTCACCGGCGAAGGCTCCCGCTGGGACATGCTCGGCAACATCTACTTCGGCCGCCATCCCCAGAATGGCCAGGGCGGCGGCTCCGGCAACACCCTTACCCTCACCGACGGCGGCGTCGCCACCACCACCGACACCCTCATCTTCTCCAACCTCGGAGCCAGCGAGGAAAACTACATCCGCCTCGACGGCGGCTACCTCGCCCTCCTCGGCAACAAAACCACCCAGATCGCCACCTTCCTCGCCGATGGCCGCTTCCAGATGTGGGACGGCAGCGTCTGGGTCGAGGCCACCGAAGAAGCCGGCTTCGCCTACGGCTACTACGCCACCGCCCAGGAAGCCGAAGCCTTCAGCGGCCACGCCGACCTCGCCGGCTACACCATCGTCAAAGCCTCCGCCGTGCCGGAGCCATCCACTTACGCGCTTCTTGCGCTCTGTGGTATGGGCTTCCTTATCTTCCGCCGTCGCCGGGTAATTTGAAATCTTTCCCTCACGCCTGTGGCGTGAGTCTCGCTGGCATTGCAGATCAAAGACCCGGCAGTGCCTTAGCTTCCATACTTAGACGGACTTCCGTCGGGGCTGTGAAGGGTTTGCTGCTGGCTGTGAACGCAGGTTGGCAAGGTGACCGGGCTGCTTTGAAGGTAAGTTTTCCGTCCTGCACCGTGTACTCCTTGCTCGTCGGTTCACGGCCGTTGAACCATCCTTTAATCTCGAGCGTTTTGTCAGCCAGGATGCGGCCAGTGACGTCAGACACACGATTGCCCGTGGAAAAGACCCCGCCGTTGAGAAACTTCCCGTTCTTATCAAAAAGATAATAGCTGGCGGAGCCTTCGCCGGGTGACATCTGCATGTGCTGATGATTGACCACCAGTTTGAGCTCTTGTCCATTGCCATCATGGATGGTCCCGGCGCAGAGATGAGTTACAGCTCCCGGATTCAGCAGTATTGGCACGGCGGCATTCGAGCGTGCCCGAACCAGCCACGCGTCCGAAGTATCTTCGTTTTTGCTGATCAGCGCATCAAAGGCCTGTCGCCACGTATCGTCAGCCATATGGGAGCGCAGTCCATAATCTAGAGGCGGAGGACTGGAACTCAGGACCTCCGCCAGCAGGATGGAGCTAGAGCGTTCATCGGTGCGGTGCCAGGCAAAGTCAAAAACCAAAACATCTCTGGCTGCATCATAGTGCCAGGTCAGATCCGTCATCATTGTCAGTCGGTCGAGATAAGACCGAAGCGTCGATGTTCCTTTTCCGAAAGCCGTGTAGGAGTTTAACTTTCCACCGAGAGCGATCCATCGCCGGAGAAGCTCGGAGGGCTCTGCGGGTTTGCCGCTTTTGATGCCTGCGAAGTCGATGATATCTTGGTAGCTGGACACTTTTGTCAGTCCCGTTTCAATAGACCGATCGAGGAATGCGGCATCACTTGCTTTCACATTCGTGCACGGTGCAACGAATGCCCCTATTAGAAAAAGTCGCGTCCAGAATAGCCTCATGATTATTGAAGACTTCGCAAGGTTGATGACGAAATTATTGCCCGGAGAGCCCCGTCTAATCAAGAGCAGCCATTGGAAAAGCCTTTCGACCTGTCTCTTTGGTAAATAGGAAGTTCAGCCCCCCTCACAACCCCAACTCCAACTGATTCACCCCGCCCAGCGCCAGCGCGTCCACGCCGATTCGCCGCAAATCCCGCGCGAATTCCTCCGTAAACCCATGCACCGTGTACACGCGTTGCGCCCCGACCTCCTCCACGTGTTGCAGCAATTCCTCATAATCCGCATGGTCCGACAGCGGGAACGCCGCGTCGCAGCGATACCGGTAGATCGCCCCTGAATCCAGCGCCCACCCGCTCGCAATGGCCGTCCGCGTCTTTGGGATGTGCGCGAGCTGATCCCGCACATGCGGCGGATAAATCATAATGCAGCCCGCGTGGTTGCGCCCGTCGTATTCCTCGAATTCCCCAAACCTCGCGCCGAACGCCTCATACACCTTCGCCATCTTGAAGACCGCCTCGTGCATTACCACCTTCAGCCCGGTCCCGCGAAGCATCGCCATCAGCTCCTGCGCCTTCCCGATCGAGTAGGCCAGCAGCACCGGCACATGCCGGTCCTCCACCGCATCCTGGCAAAACCGCACGATGGCCGCCTGGATTTCCTCCCGGTCCGGAAACCGATACCTCGGCCGCCCGAAGGTGCATTCCATGATCAACACATCCGCCCGCACCGTCTGAGTCCGTTCCGACGTCAGGCTCGACCGCCGCTTGAAGTCCCCCGTGTACAGCACCGTCCCCGCCTCGCATTCCAGGAACACCTGCGCCGATCCCAGCACATGCCCCGCCGGCAGCAGCGTGATCCGCGCCGCCCCGCAATTCCGCGGCTCATCGAACGCCGTCTCATGGATCACCTTGTTGCGAAACCCCCGCCGCGCCCGCATCAACGCCGCCGTGGCCGGTGTCACCACCGTCTCCGCATGCCACGCCGCATGGTCGCTGTGCGCATGCGTCACCACCCCCAGCGGCCGCGACCGCAGCGAATCCAGCCACACATCACACCCCGGCAGGTGAATGCCATTTGCCTTACGCACCTCCATCGATTGTCCGCCTTCCCATCACCCCTCCGATCTACCGCGTGGGGTGGGACATCCACGGGGTGAGGGGAGCCGCGCGTCTGACTACCCTTCCTGAGCCTCGGTCTTTGGCTTCCCGTTGGGATCGGGCCCGTACTTCACCTCTTTCAAGGTGAATTTCATCTCCGGCTTGGCCTCATAGGGTACGAAGTAAGCCACCATGCCATCACCCGTGCTCAGGGGAGCGATTTCCGTCGAGACATAGATGTCGGTTTCCAGCTTCTCCTTTTCCGAAATGGTGCTGGAGACCTTGATAACCACGCCTGTGATCCATTTATCCTTTAGTCCGTTGTAGATGCGAAACTCCACGAACGGCGTGACTGAGTTGGCATCCCGCGAGGAAAACAAAACCTTCTCTAGTTCCTCCGCTGTCAAACTCGGAGCATTGAGCCCCGTTTTCGACTCGTCCTGCTGAGCCTGAACGAGCGGACAGGCAAACATCGCCAACACAATGAGGAGAGATTTCATATTGAAAGAACGGCTCCCCGTTCTTTTTATTCATCGCCCTTAGATAAGGAAGGAAATTCCGGCTATCGGATGAGCTCTCGCCTCATCCACCTCCACCCTGCGAGCACCACCGCGAAGAACCCATAATTTAGCGAAACCCACACAAACGCTATCGGCCCCGCCGTGAACGGTGCGTAGCTCCGCCCCGTGTCACTCGTGAATCGCTGCATCGCCCGCCTCGCTTCCAGCGTTAATTCAGACTTGGAAAACGCGCCGTTGCCGTCGAGGTCGTAGCGATCCAGGTCGGCCTTGAGATACCGCCCCGTCATCCGGCTCAGGGTCAGCCCCAGCAGGGCCCACGCCCCGATGGCGAGCAAATACACCACCAGCCTTCCTGTCCGATGCTTGAGCCAAAACGCGCCGATCGCCCAAGCCACCATCGGCAGCAACAACAGGCTCCACCGCAGCGGCGGCAGCAGCCCGCCATAAAAAGCAACATCACTCATCCCGCCACCTTGCCATCCCACCGTGAAATCCTGATGAAGGTCTCGTGAAATATCCCGGCTCGGCTTCACCTCGCCCCGCAGTGGACAACTCCGCTCCTCACTGCTTCACTCCCGCCATGTTGTTCCTCGTCCTCGCTTTCGCCGCCATAGCCGTGGCCTTCCTGCTCGGCCTGCGTTTTGAAATCGCAAAGGAACCCAATCGCTCGCGCCAAAAACTCATCATCCGCAAATGGCTCGCCCTTGCGCTCTGGCTTGCCGCCGTGCTCTTCCTCATGCATCGCGGCCTGCGCCTCAGCGCCTTCATCATCATCGGCGGCCTCCTCCTCATCCATCTCGTCACCTGGTACAATCTCCGCGTCCTCGCGCGAAAAAATCCCCCGGTCGACCTCGAGAAAATGAAGCGAGCCAAGGGCCGCGGCTAGCCCGGCTACTGTCACCGTGGTGGCTCCGGCTTCTGCGCATCCCTGCGGAGAGCCCAATACTGCACCGTCGCCGGATTCAGCAGATACTGGTCGTCGTCGAACCACATATGCGACTCCTCCTCGATCGGATCATCCGGATTGTGCAGATACTTCCCGCTGATGATACGACCGCCCTCCAGCGAAATCCACACATCGACGAACTCCCCGTCCGACTCCGGCACTTCCTCCGAGGGATACCATTCCGCTTCCACCTTCATAGCGGTTGCGGCGGACCGGTCAGTACGAGGATGAGGAAACCCGCCGCGATGATCAGAAGCAACGAGATGGTCATACCCGGAGTTCGCCACAGCGTTCCCTCGCGGTTCCCTGCAAAACTCCCGCCACCCTTCGCTCAGGGATTCATCCGATAAGGGCGCGGACCGCCCTCGCCATCATTGTCTAGATCTGCTTCCCTTAGCTAATGAAGAACAAGCTCAAGGCCATCGGACACGGCTTGAAAGCCGCCGCCGCCGTTTTCGTCGACCCCCAGCCGGCCCACTACAAAGCCGCCGGGATCATCGTGAAATGCCCCCACTGCGGCAGCACCGATTTCGAAGGCAGCAAAGTCCTCCTCAATACCACCGGCATGTCTTTCGTCGGCCTCGACTGGCTCAACTCCGAAGCCTTCGTCCTCAAATGCCACCAATGCACCCGCCTCCAATGGTTCGCCGAGGAGCTGGATTTGGGCGAATAGGACGCTTCTCCGCATAAGCAGAAACTGACTTCCGCTGACACCGGGCTTACGGAGCCATCACATTGAGCCCCTTCGGCCGGGTTTCGAACGTCAGCCCCTTGTTTTGTCTTTGGAGTTCCTTCAAGGCGGCCTCGACTGTCGGCCGGCTCATCTTCAGCGAGAACTTCGGAGGCCCATTGCTGCCCCATCCACATGAGGCTGAGAATTGAGCCGTCTCCGGATCAGCCTCCTTCGCTTTGCGACTGATCAGGCCCATGACTTCGTTCAGCGGCAGATCGGTAAACTCCAGATCAGGCAGCACGATGGAGAGGTAAGGCTGCTTGGGGGCGGGCAAGTATTTTCCCGTGTCGACGTCGTGGATCTGGTTCACCAACGTTTCGTCGAGCGCGAATTTGAAGGCAGCCAGGGAGTCGATCGAAACCTCGCTAAACCGCGCAATCCATGTGATCGCCGGGTAGATCGTCTTGATCTCTCGCGGCAGCGTGATAGACCGCCCGTCCGCTGCCCTGGCCGTTTCCTCCAGTGTCACCACCAGTTCCTGAAAAAGCTTCCCATCCGCCTTGTAGGCCTTCCATCCCGCCGGTCGATAGGCCCGCGCGGGATCAAAGTATATGACATAGTCGCCAAGATCTTCACCCCTGAGGCTATTGCGCAGGTAACGGTTTTTCACCTTCACCGCCACACATTCCCGGCCCTGATACATCTCCGGACCAAGCAACTCCGCGTCAGCCAGGAAGCGCTGCCACTTTGAGACATCTTTCAGCAGCACCAGGGGCGGAGTCGTTCGGAGGGCGTTCGGATCTGCCAGCGCCACAAAATCCAGCGGTGTCGTGATGAACGTCCGATAGATAATGGAGTCGTCAAAATCTCGCGGCGCTTTTTGGCGGTATAAAGTATTGCGAGTGCCGAGACCGAGTATCTCCATCCGGCGGGACAAAGCTCCGTCATAGCTGTAGCTCCTGCCGTAGTCCACCTGCCCCATCTCGTCAAACTGCCGGTACCGATAGCGGCACTTCCGGCCCATCTCCCACCACTCCATCTGAAACTGGCTCACCTCATCCCCCACGATGGTGTCCCGCTCCACGAAGCTCAGCGAATCCACGTTCTCCCATGCCTTCTGGTTCTCCTGCGCGATCTTTTGCAGCAGCGCAGGCGCATTATTCGCCGTCACTGGCTTTAGTAGCAACAAAAGCACCGCCACGCCCAGCACCCCCGCTTGCAGCGCGAACGCCTTCCCGCGCGTCAGCGCCCTGCGATCCGCTCCCTCGTCGAGAATGCGGCCCAGGCGCGCCTCCAGCTGCGAGGCGCGGACAATACCCAACCCCGGCTGCGAAGGCTGCCCCCTCCAGCGCTGGCTCAGTTCCAGCAACAACTCCGCATAATTTTCCGGCGCTTCCTGGCCGTCTACCACCGCGTCATCTGCCGCCATCTCCGCCTCCAGTCGCAGTTGCCGCAGGCCGTGCCACGCCAGCGGTTGAAACCACAGCAGCGCCGCCATCACTCGGGCGAAAAACAGGACCGCCAGATCGTGCCGTTGGTAATGCGCCAGCTCGTGCCGCAACGCGCTCTCGGTTTCTGCAAGCGGCCACTCCGCCGCCTCCATCGGGAGCACCAGGCACGGACGCAGAAAAGACCCCAGCACCGGTGTGCGAATTTCGCGGGAAAGAAGCAGCCGAGGACCTCCGCGCAGCCCCAGGCTTTCGCTCACCTTGCGGTACAAATCCCGCAACCCCTCATCCCTGCACGCTTCACTCCGCCGCCGCAGCCGATGCCAGCGCCACGCCCCCACCGCCACGGGCACGGATGCGAACAGCCCTCCCGTCACCCACGCCAGCAAAACGAAATCCCATCCGCGTCCCGGAGTCACTCCATTCTCCTTCGGCTCATTCGGAACAACGACGGTCTCCGCCGCCACCCCCGCCGTCTCCTGCTTCGGCTCCACCGCCGGCGGTACTTGAGGTCTCACCGTTCGCTCCACCGGCCGGAGGTGCGGTGCGGGCAGGACCGGCACCGCCACTTCCCACCGCAGCCAGCCGAACCCCAGACAAAGTCCCGTCACCGCAAAACTCAGGAACCACACCCGGTGCCGCATCTCCGCCGACCGCACCACGGCCGTCGCGCCCATCGCGATCAAAAACACCGCCGTGGAAACTCCCGCCGCAAAAAGCAGCAGGCCGGCCAGGGTGGGGGGAATCAGGGTCGTCATCGTGTTTTCCTCCTCTTCGCCTCACGGATCATCTTCTCCAGCCGGTCCAGTTCCTCCGCGCTGATCTTCATCTCGCGATCACTCAGCATCGTCGCTACCACGTTCTCCGCCGAATTGCCAAAGAAGGTCTCGATCAGCCGTTTCAACGCCGAGACCCGCGACGCGTCCGCCGGCACCGTCGGTTCAAAAAAATACTTCAGCCCCTCGCGCTTGTGTTTCACCTGCCCCTTCTTCGTCAGTGTGCTCAGTGCCGCCCGCACCGCCGAATAACTCGGCTTGTCCGGCAGCAGTTTCTGCACCTCCTCCGCGCTCACCCGGCCCTGCGCATACACGATTTCCATGATCTGCCGCTCCCGCCGCGACAGGCTTTCCAACCCACTGGGAGTCCTTTTCATGATTGCTGAAAAAACTGCATTCTCGCCCGCTTGTCAATCTAAATGCAGTTTTTCCAGCAAACTCCCGGGACGTTCATGTTGCCTAATTCTTAAGCTTTATTCACAAAATCTAACGCCCCTGTGAATAAGTATTTAAGCCCGTCCGCACCGTTTTGCTAACATCGGACATCGAATGTCTGCGCCCCGGCTTTAGGTTTTTGACCATGAAGACGAAAAAGGCAGCAGCAGCACCCACCCGCAAGGTTAGAAAGGAGCACCCCGGTTCAGACGGCCCGCGCCGTTACACCCTCAGGACCACCCACTACGAAATTTCCGAAGCCTGCGGCGAGGCGTATTACGACGAACCCACCCCCTTGCCCGCCGCCTATGGGATTCGAACCCATGAACCCCGCCGGCTGAAAGAAGCGCACATGTCCGCTACGGGCGAGGGGGGAATCCGTACCCCCGGAACCCTTTACCCCAAGGGCAGGGGACTTGCGGGCCCCCTGGCCAACCGCGCCCAGCCCGCCCGCCCCGAACTCACCTTCATCCCCCAGGTCAAACCGCCACGCAAAGAAAATCCCTTCAAAAAGCGAAGCGCAACCGGTCAAGCGGAACGCTTGAAAGTCAGCCTGCCGCAGGAGTTCGTCGAGTGGGCCGAACGCCAGGGCTTCGCGCCCGCCGCCGCCGCTCGCTTCGTTCTCGCCTGGTTTTGCGAACGGGAAAGTGTTGACAGGTCCGGTAAGGTGCAATACACCTGTGGAAACAGAACATGGCCAACCAACGCGCCAAGGACAAAAAAAATGTGACCGTTACGATGGAGGACGAGCTGCGCCTCGCCGTCGAAGCCTACGCCAAGGCCCACGGCCTCGACCGCACCGCCGCCATCAAAGAAATGTGCCGCACCGTCCTCAAACTCCCGAAGAAGAAAACGAAGTAAGCGCAACTGCGCCACCGTCTCAATCTTTTCCAATTCCACAACCGCGCGAATCCGCCAATCCGCATCGAGCCCACCACCGACTGGGAGGGCGAGTCTCCCGCCGAGCTTGCATCGAAAGACCCTGGCACGCTTGCAAACGGAAAAATAGACGAGCAGAACGGCTCCCATGAACGAAGACCAGAAGGCCCTGAAAAACGCCTGGAAGCAGGCGGAGAGAAAGAAGCTCGCGGATTCCATTCCCCTCCCACGCGCCGATCTCAAGGCCCTCTTCAATCACCTGGACAGCCGGAATCCCGAGGATTGCGACCATACGATGAGCGAGACGATTGCCTTTCTGCAAAGCCGCGGAATCGATCCAGAAAAGATCATCCCTTGGTTGCAGGACCATGGCGGCTACTGCGATTGCGAAGTCATCCTTAATGTCGATGACAAATTCGGGAAGATCGTCGGCCGGGATCGTTAGTTCTAAACGAATTCCCCGGCCCTATCGCCAAACCCTCTGCGCAATGCGAGCTTTCCCTTAAGGAGGTCGTAAAACTGCTGATTCCAGTACGCCCCATCGTCCATCTCTGGGATGTAATTATGAATCAGGCCTCTCCGGGAGAGCGTGGAGAAGACGAGGCTTAACTCTGGACGGCCGAGGCGCAGGCTTTTGAGATGAGCAGGAAGGTGATGCAGGGTGCAAAAGATCAGCAAATTGATCTGGGTCGCATTATCGAGCGAGAGCCCCTTGGGGTTTTTCGCAGCCAGATGCTCCAGCAGGAGATCGGCATCAGGTTGATAGATGTCACGGGAGCTTGCCATGAAAGCGTCTTTCTCGTCTTTCCCTGGGATCTTTGCAATCCTAAGGACCATGACCACCTACCAGAAAATCGCCGCCCTTATTTTCCGCTTGGTTTCCGTTGGACTCATCATCTACGCCTGCCTGGTCACGGCCTCCGCCGCGCTTATTGGTCAGCCTCGCGTGGCATGGATGTTTCTGCCGATCCTCATCTGTGGAGTCATCCTCCATTTCGCCGCCATCCCCTTGGCCTGGCTGGTCACGCGCGGCTTTGACGAATGACCAGTCCGCCGACTTTCCGCGTTGAAGGCTGAAATCAGGGCTCCCACTTCGCCACCGCAAATCCGCTTCCGTTTCCTCCGCCCCGCGATAATCTCTCCGGCAACCACCATCCGATTTATGGACGTCAAAAAATCCTCCACCCGCCCGCCCACCGATGGCCTCGCCGAATACTTCACCGGCCTCGTCTGCATCGACACCCTGCACAAGGCCGACGCCCCCGCGCGGACCTTCGCCGTCGACGTCACCTTCCATCCCGGCGCCCGCACCGTCTGGCACACCCATCCGCTCGGCCAGCTCCTTTACATCACTTCCGGAAAAGGACGCGCCCAGCGTTGGGGCGGTCCCATCGAACACCTTGAGGTAGGCGATGTCGTCTGGATCGCCCCCAATGAAAAACACTGGCACGGCGCCTCTCCCGACATATCCGTCACCCACGTCGCCGTCACCGAACAAACCCCCGACGACCAGGTCGTCGACTGGCTCGAACCCGTCACCGACGAACAATACCTCGCCTGAGCCTGTTGCCTGATAGGAGCTCAACCTCCCGCCGATTTGGGAGAATAGACAAACGACGTTTTGAAAGACGTTGTTTATTGCCATGCTCCGGATAGACCTCGTTCATGAATGCCTATGGAGTGATCACCAGCCTGTTCATGTTGCTCTGCCTTTATTCCATGCAGTACTGGGCCAAACGCTGCTTTGATGAGTTGAGAGATATCAAGGCGATCCTGGAGGAGGATCGAAGGCCGTAAAGTTGCGATTTCCAGTCGCCTGCGTCCTGAATCTCTGGGCTCTTCCCCGCCTTGTCAAAAACCGCTGCCTCGGCCATAAGGCAGACATGAATTCGCGGAAGCAAAACCGTCCGGTCCGACCCACCTTCGGCCGCCGTATTTGGCTACATCTCATCCTCGTTTTGATCCTCTTCGGCGCATTCGCGGCCTCCCTCCCGGCGGCGGAAACCCTCGCCCCCGATGACGCCGCGCTGCTCACGGCCAGGGCCAAGGCGATTTCCGAGGTATTCGTCTCGCGGGACTACGACACCCTCATCGAGATGACCCATCCCGCCGTCGTTCGCTCCTCCGGAGGAGAGGACAAACTCATCGAGCAGTTGAAGCAAGCCATGATCCAGCTAGACCAGGCTGGCTTCACCATCCTTGAGGACTCCCTCGGCGAGCCCACCCAGGTCTACCGTTCCATCAACGAACTCGTCTGCTTCTACCCGCGAACCATGGTCATGAAAGTCAGCGGACAGGTTGTCCAGACCACCGGCTTTCTCATCTGCGCGCGCAAGCAGAGCGGCGGCCCCTGGCTCTTCATCGACGGCGAAATGCTGCAAAAGAACCCCGCCTTGCTCCGGCAGGTTTTCCCCGGCCTCCCCACCGATATCAAAGTCCCCGCATCGAAATCAGAAATCGTGGAATGACCTTGCTTAAGGGGCGCTTTCCGGACCACTCCGAAGCGGCCATCACTCCCCGCCCTCCAGCCCCGCAATAATCCGGCACCGCCCTGTTGCCCGGCTCCCGGTCTCTTCCCACGCCCGCCCGCAGCGCGATTTACCCTGAGACGCGCGTAAGGCGGGCGAATTTAACCCGCATCCTTCCTGCCGGAGGCGATGCCGGGTACTATGATCCATCGTTTCGACAAACTTGCCATGGCCCTTCCCGATCCCACAGGCCCCGATGCCAATGCCGCCGCTGCCGTCCAGGAGCTCATGGGAGGAAAATTTGGGGAGATGTCCACCCTCATGAACTACACGTTCCAGAGTTTCAACTTTCGCGGTCGGGAGAAGCTCCGCCCATACTTTGACCTCATCTCCAATATTGCCGCCGAGGAATACAGCCACATCGAGCTGGTCAGCGCCACCATCAATCTTCTCCTGAGCGGCACCACCAAAAGAAGCGATCGCAATACCTCGAAAAATCCCAAAGCCGCACCTCTCGCCGAGGCGGTGGATGCGCGCAACTCCTACCACTTCCTCGCCTCCGGGCAGACCGCCCTTCCCATTGACTCCATGGGCAATCCGTGGACCGGCGCCAACGTCTTCTCCAGTGGTAATCTCAAGCTCGACCTGCTGCACAATTTCTTCCTCGAGTGCGGCGCCCGGGCCAACAAGATCCGCGTTTATGAAATGGTGAAAGACCCCTGCGCGCGCGCCATGGTCGGCTTCCTTCTCGTGCGTGGCGGCGTCCACATCGTGGCCTATGCCCGCGCCCTGGAAAAACTCACCGGCGCCGATGTGGGCAAACTTCTGCCCATCCCCGACGTCTGCAATAAAAAGTTCCCCGAGGCAGCCATACACGAGAAAAAAGGCATTCATCGCATCATGTACCGGTGGAGCCCCGACGACTATTCGCAACTCGATCAGGTGTGGAACGGCACCCATCCCGAAGATGGCGGCGAACTGATTGTGAAAGATGAGATTCCCGAAGGTGCACCATGGCCTGAGTTTGAGGAAGAGCCCCAACTGGGCGCCCCCGGCGGCATCGACCCCGATCTCCTTAAGCATTATGCAAAGATTTTGTAGCAGCACTCCGTGATTCGAAAAACCAGGTTCCTCCCGCCTTCGGCTTCGGACCCAAGCGGCCTCGATCTCGAACGCGTCGCCACCTTTGAGGTGTCCTCGGAAAATAAGGATCACCCCTTGGAGAATATTCTCCAGGCTGGTTCATCGCGATGGGCTGCCTCCGATCCGGGTCCCCAGACCATCCGAATGCGCTTCGACGCCCCCCAGGATATCTCCCGCATCTCCCTAAGGTTCGACGAGACCGACGATGATCGTACTCAGGAATTCGTCATATCCCGCCAATCTGTCGGGAGTCAGGTGTGGGTCGAGATCAGGCGGCAGCAGTTCAACTTTAGCCCTCCCGGGACTTCCACCCAAGTGGAGGATTACCGCGTGACGCTGCCCGGCACGACCAGTTTGGAAATTGTGATCAATCCCGATCTGGCTGGCTTGGGAGTCGCCTCATTAACCCACCTCGCAATATTTTAACGAACTGCGCGAGATAAGCATTTCCTCGCACGGTGCCGACCTGCGCGGTTATCTACACTGGGACTTCTTCCGTCACCCCGTCGCCGTCATGAACCACCACGGTCCTGATGTTCCTTTGTAAGGCTAGTCGTCTGGCCTCCTCAATGGCGTCACCTTTTTCGACGGAGTGCGCGAGAAGGAGCCCATCCTGGTCTTCCACATTCCACTGCCCCTTGTCCGGCATCACATGAATCTTGTCTGTCGTATGGTCCATCGAGACTGTTCGTTTGGGCTGTGGCGATTGGCCGGGCGCGATCCATCGGCTGGGTATTATTCTCCCAGTTAGGCAAACCCAGCCTCCGGTCAGGTGAGGGGACCCCCGCGCGATTCGCCATCGAGTTCCTCGATCGCAAGGGCCTGACCATCACCAGGTCAGCTTTTTACTCATTGCACCACCACTCCTGCGCCGCACCCATGCGAGCGGCCGCATCTCGCCGTCTACGGCACGAACGCCAGAAACAAATACGCGGCAAACAGTACCAGATGCACCGCCCCCTGCATGAGATACGTGCGGCCCGTGCCCAGCGTCACCGCACTTACTAAAAACGTCAGCACCAGCAAAGCCATGTCCTTCGGCTCCAGCGCCAGCACCAGCGGCAGGCCGAGCAGCGAGGAAGCCACCACCACCGCCGGCACCGTCAACCCGATGCAGGCCAGCGCGGAGCCGATCGCCAGATTCATCGCATTTTGCAGCCGGTTCGCCCGCGCCGCCCGCACCGCCGCCCACGTCTCGGGCAGCAGGACCAATCCCGCGATCACGATTCCCACCACCGCCCTCGGCGCGTTCGCCACTTCCACCGCCTTCTCGATCGTGGGCGACAGCATTTTCGCCGAGCCCACCACCGCGACCAGCGCCACCACCAGCATTCCCAGGCTCGCCCAGGCTTGTTTGGTCGTCGGCGGATGCGCGTGCTCATCCGGATTCTCCGCCCCCTCCGCCGGGATGAAGTAGTCCCGATGCCGCACCGTCTGCACAAAGATGAAAATGGCCCAAAGGACCGCCGAACTCACCGCCACAAAAGCAAGTTGCGAACTGCTATAATTCCCCGCCGGCGGACTGCTCGTGAATGCCGGCAGGATCAGCGTGAGCGACGCCATCGTGATCAGCGCAGCCAGCCCGCCGCCTGCGCCTTCCACCCGGAACGTCTGCTCGCGATGCGCGATGCCGCCGACCAGGATGCAGATGCCCACCACCCCCGTGCAAATGATCATCACCGCCGCATAGATCGAGTCCCGCGTCAGCACCGCCATATCGTTGCCTCCCGCCATCACCATCGAGAGAATCAGCGCCGTCTCGATCGCCGTCACCGCCAGCGCTAGAACCAGCGTCCCGAAAGGTTCCCCCACACGATGCGCCACCGTCTCCGCGTGATGCACCGCCGCGATCACCGTCCCCATCATCGCGACCCCGCAAAATACCACCAGCACCATGCTCTTTCCCACCACCAGCCCGAGGACCACCGAAATGACCGACAGCAGAGGAATGAGCAAAGTCCAGAGGGGCATCCGCCGATGCTAAAGCAGCGAAAAAACATCACCAAGCAAATCCAATGCGCGCCTTGGCCGCTGCTTCGCAAACCCTTGCCGGAATCCGCTCTGCCTCCTAGTCTGAAGAGCGCGTCGGGAACGCCCGGCCTGTGCGAGCAATTAAGATCATCCTGGCCCTCGTGCTCCTCGCCTTTCTGGCGGGATTCGCTTTTACCCAATACCGGGCGCATCATCGCGCCGCGTGGAAGGCTGCGGCCCTCGCTCGTCTCGCCGAGATCCATCGCGATTCCACCTGGACCCCGCATAAATTGGCCGACCTGAAGAAAGCCGGACCGGAAGATTCCGCCACCGAAGGCGGATGGTTCACGAGCGATTTTATCCTTCTGAAAAACGGAGAATGGCTGGCCTTCACCAACGTCTGCCGGAAGCAGGACTGGCGAATCGATGACTTGCTTCTCGGCTATGGATCGGACGGGCAGTGGTATTACTCGACCTATCATTTTTGCATGGGGGCCATCGTTTTCCGGATGCGTGGACAACCAGCCAGTATTGCCGGGATGGTGAGAGATTATCATCTGCGGCCCTTCGACGGAAAATCCGACATCTGCCTCGGAAAGACCTGGCCATAGTGTCCCGCCGCTCCGTCACTGCCGAGCGTGATGCTTTCCCGTCCTCTTCGCATTCAGGCTTCACCGCTCCCCCCGCCGCCTGTAGGTTTCCGCCATGCGTTGTCGTGCGAAGCTCTCCCTGGCCCTTGTCCTGCTCTCCCTCTTCACCGGGACACTGGTTCTGGCCGTCTTCTTTCTTGGCGCCCGCGAGGCCCTCTTTCAGGCCGTCCGCCATCAGGTCCTCGCCATTGCCGCCACCGGCGCCGGCCAGATCGATGGCGACCTCCACCGCACCATCACCCAATTAGGCACCCCGGACTACAACCGGCTCCAGTCCGAGCTCCGCGCCATTCGCGATGCCAACCGCCAGAACGACCTCGCCGTCCGCTACGTCTACACCATGCGCCTCGTCGACGGGAAAAAGTGGGAGTACGTCATCGACGCCGAGGACGATCCCTCCCAGATCTCCGCCCCTGGCACCTATGTGGAGTTCCAGGGCGACCATCCCATCACCCTCGGCGAAGCCTACGCCGACCCCGACTTCAGCACCGACGCCTACGGCACCTGGCTCAGCGCCAATGCCCCCATCCGCGACTCCCGGGGCAACATCGTCGCCATGATGGGTGTCGACCTCTCTGCCGCCGACGTCATCGCCCAGATGAACCACCTCCTCCGCGTCGGCCTTCTCGCCATCGTCATCGCCTCCGTCTGCGCCATCACTCTCGGCCTCCTCCTCGCCCAGCGCGCCATCCGCCCCCTCAAAGACATCCGCAATGCCCTCCGGCAGCTGGGACAGGGGGACTGGGACGCCCGCGCTCGCGTCAGGACCCGCGACGAATTCGGCGAAGTCGCCGAAGCCGTCAACCAGATGGCCGTCTCCCTCCGCGAACGCGAGATGCTCAAAGGCGCGCTCACCCGCTACGTCTCCCACGAGATCGCCGAGCAGGTCCTCGCCCAGAAAGGCCCCGAGATGCTCACCGGCAAGGAACGCGAGATCACCGTCTGCATCGTCGACATCCGCGGCTTCACCCGCATCTCCTCCCAGCTCCCGCCCGAGGGCGTCGTCCGCTTTCTCAACGAATTCTTCGCCCGCATGATCGACATCGTCTTCAGCCACCGCGGCACCCTCGATAAATTCCTCGGCGACGGCTTCCTCACCATCTTCGGCGCCCCCCTTGACGACCCTGACCACCGCGCCATGGCCGTCCGTGCCGGCATCGCCATGCTCGCCGCCAACGAATCCATGCGCGAGGCCATGCTTCAGAAGCACGGCATCGACCTCCGCATCGGCATCGCCATCCACACCGGCCTCGCCGTCGTCGGCGACGTCGGTTCCGAGCAGCGCATGGAATACACCGCCATCGGCGACGCCGTGAACTTCACCTCCCGCATCGAGGCCCTCAATAAAGAATACGGCACCGACATCCTCATCAGCCGCGCCGTCACCGAAGGCCTCCCCGCCGACATCCTCCTCCGCCCCGTCGCCGAAGCCCACCTCCGCGGCGTCGACCAACCCATCCAACTCTTCACCATCGCCGACAACCCACCGCGCTCGTAGTTAAAAGAATACGAAAAAGCCGTGACGGACGAGATGCCCCAACCCTTCAAAGCCACTGGCGGAGCCCGCATCGGATGGGTCAATGCCACTTGGCCGCTCGCCCGCCTGTCTGTCTCCGCCGACTCGCTCCGGCTCTCCGTGACATTCATTGGAGACTACAGCTTCCCTGCCGATACCGTTATTTCCATTGCCCGCTACACCACGATTCCGGTGCTGGGATGGGGGATTAAAATTCAGCACAGTATTCCCGACTATCCCGCACACATCATCTTTTGGTGTCTCGGCCGTCCCGAAGCCCTCCTTGCCGGTATCCGCGATTCTGGCTTCCAACCCCATTCGCCCATTTCGGCTCTACCTCATCATCGCGGCATCCCCTTCCGCTGGTCAGCCCTCATAGTCGTCCTTGCCGTCTGGAACGGCCTGTTCCTCATTCGCTTTGGCGGCATCCGCTCGCTCAGTCAGTTGCCCGCCGCCTTCGATTCCTTCGTTTTGCTGCCCATCGGCTTCCTCTTCGCCGCCACCATTCTCACCATTCGAATGCCTATCGTCCAAAGACTTGTCCTTAAGCCGGGTCGTAGCCTCGGGGAGATTCGTCCGTTTCTCAACCTCGTGCTTCTCGTCTCCGGCTCCATATTCGTCATCCTTCTCCTTCTGACGGTTATCCAATCGCTGTTCTGAACGCCCTCCTGCTTCCTCGGGCCAGAACCATAACAAGGCCACCTTTGATCCATCGAAACTGGCGTGCGAAATCTGCCACATTCTCCATCCCGAGGTGGATTTTTATTGGGTTGGTTCCGTGGAATAGAATGCCCGTGCCAACAGCGGTCAGAAGAGTCAATCAACGTTCTTGCCTGCACCGCTCGCAACTAAGCATGCGGCATGGATCATCTCCTCCCTTAGAGACCTTTGCGCCGTTTGCGCGAGGCCAGTGCCTTCTAAGCCAAAAAAAAGAACTTTCGCTCCCGTCATTTTTCGCTATCTCCGAGCCATGAACTTTCGCCCTTTGAAAATGGTTCTCCCGCTCGCCGCGCTCCTCGTCACGGCCTGGACCAACCTGCCCGCCGAAACCGTCGGCTACTGGGACTTCAACGACGGCTCCCTTGCGCGCTCCCAGGGCACCAGCGGTTCCATGCACCTCACCATGGCCAGCGTCTCCGTGGATTCCTACGTCGCATACCCGAACGCCGGAACGACCCTGAACGCCCAGCCCGACGTGCCCGCGGGGAGGGCGCTCGAGTTCTTCGACCTCCTCTCCATTGTCGAAAACGGCAGCATCACCATTACCGGCCTCGACTTCACCGGCCTCTCCGATGTCGCCTTCTCCTTCGCCATTCGCCGCAACACCATCGGAGCGCTCCTCCAATCCTTCACCATCGAGACCAATACCGGCAGCGGCTGGGAAACCTTCGGCACCTTCGCCGAGCCGACCTCCACCTATAGTGTCCGCAACATCGACCTCAGCTCCATCGAGGCCCTCAACGGCGCCTCCGGCATCGGCCTCCGCATCCATTTCACCGAGATGGCGAACCTGGTCGACACCCTGGAATTCGACAACGTCACCGTCACCGCGCTCCCCGAGCCCTCCACCTACGCCCTCTTCGCCCTCGCCGCCGCCTTCCTCGCCTTCCGCGTCCTGCGCCGCCGCCAGTTCGCCAAGCCGTAGGGAGTCGCCTCTATCGCAGGTCGGGCCTTTAAGGACTGCGGGGCTGGCAGAAATTCCGGCCTGTTAATGGAGGAAGACATCGCGAGACTCTCCCCTAGAGTCCGCCCTAGAGTCCGCCGGATATGCGAACTCCGTGCGGAAGTCACGTTTGATTGGGCCATGATCGGAAACACCGGCAATGCCCCGGACGCTTCGGGTTTCGGCAGCGTCGCGACCACCTATAAGATTGCGACCACCGAAGTCACGCTTAACCAATACACGGAATTTCTCAATGCCGCCGATCCCACCGGCCACAACGCCCTGGGCCTGCAGTCTCGGCATCGCGGGACGCCTCAAAACTTAATTCTTATCACTTAAAACTTCCTCGGCACATACCGCATCGCCACCACTCCCGCGCCGAACTCCTCCCGGTCCACCAGCTTCAAATCCAGACGCCTCGACAACCCCGCCAGCAGCGTTGGCCCATGCCCCGCCACCACCGGATGCACGATGAACTCATATTCATCGATCAACCCCAGCTCCACCAGCGCCATCGGCAGCCTCACCCCGCCCGTGAACAGCCCCTTGCCCGGCACCGCCTTCAGCCGCCGCACCGCGTCCCCCAGATCCCCGTGCACCAACTCCGCATTCCAATCCACCCGCTCCAGCGTGCTCGACACCACATACTTCTTTGCCGCATCGATCGTCCGCGCAAAAGGCTCCGTCCACTCCGGCCTCTCTCCCGATGAATCATCCGCCCCCGCCACGCCTACCTCCGCCCCGCCATCACGGCGAAACGCCTCCTCCATCATTTCATAAATCACCCGGCCAAAAAGCAGCGCATCCGCCCGGGCAAGGTTCTCCGTCGCATGACGATGCAAATCCTCCGCCGGCAACCCCACCCGGTGATCACAACACCCGTCCAGCGTGACATTAATGGAATAACGAAGAGGTCGCATAACGTGTTTCAGAAGCGAACCAACGTCTCTACCCACCACGCCAAACCCTTCCAACTCCAAAATCGCGACGCACTCGTAAAGCCGAGTTGTCGCGAGTCCGCTCCGGACTCCTCACTGACTGGGAGGGCAAACAAGACGCCGGGGACGTCGCGGTAGAGATGTCCCGTCATTGCGGGACATGCCCGCAGGGTGAGGGGTCATGAGGAATAACCCGAATCAGGCTCCCGCCGAGCCAGCCCTCACAGAATACCGGACACCACCCGTGCCCCGCTGGAGAATTCAACGAGGCGGCAGATTCCGCCTCACCTATCTGAGAGTCAGGCGCGCAGCCGCTTGCGATAAGCGGCAAAGCCCACGGCCACAGCACCCAGACCGAGCAGCGCCCAGGTCGAGGGCTCAGGCACCGCTGTCACGTTGACGGTGAACAGGCCGGTTGTCGTGTTCCAATTATAGGACGAACCTTCGGCGAAGCCATTCAGCGTGATGATCGGTGTTCCCACGAAGGAGGCCGCGTCGATCAACGTGAAGGTGCCCGCCCCCGTGAAGGCCCCGGCGTTCACCGTGATGTGGGAGTTGGTGTTGAAGGTTGCGACGCCGCCCACGGTATAGTCGGAGATGCCGATGCTATCGAAGGTGTAATTGAAGTTGGCGAACTGATTGACCGTGAGAGCCGCCAGGCTGGAGAAGTTCACCGCGCTGCCGGTGATGTTGACGTTGCCGGTGCCCAGGGCCTGGGTCGCGCTGCCGATGGTGACATTGCCTGTGACCGCGATAGAACTGGCCCCGCTCAAGTCCAACGTGCCGCTGCCATTGCCGGTTTGACCGGTTGTTCCCAATCCGACGGTGAATTGAGTTCCAAACGTAGCGCTGCCACCCGTCATCGTGAAAATTCCGACCGCGCCCTCGATATTATTGGCGGCCATCACCCGGGTGGTCGAGTTGACTGCCAGAGAACCCCCGCCGGTGATGAGCAGCGACCCCGTGCTATTCACCGAGTTCCCGATGACCAATGTGGAGACACCGGAGACACTGGGAACGGTGGTGTTAACGGTCACCGCATTGCCGCCCAGGATCACGGCGGTCACAGTGCTTGGACCGGCGCCGGGTGCAACGCCGCCACTCCAGGTGGTACCATCCGCCCAATTTCCCGAGGCAGAGCTGTTGACGGCGTGGGATTTTTCCAGACCGCCGATCAAGGTCATGCCGACCAACAGAGCCGGAACAAATTGAGAAAGCTTGGATGTCCTAGGGAAATTTTTCATAACGCAACCGCCAAATATAGTCGCCCCGGTTGAAAATACGTTTAAAATGCGCGACCGGTTTTTTTATACAAACCAGCCCCGCCGAGGGGATTAACCCGCCCCCAAAAAGGGCTACATGCCACCAACTCCGCCTCCCTTTGCGTCGCCATTTCACGCTATGTGAACGTAGTCCCGCGACCGCGGGACGATGCCAGGCTCCGCCCATTATCACCTGATTCTTATCACTTAAGACTTCCTTCCCCTCGGCAGCTCCAGCTTAAACCCCTCATGCGTCGCCGCAAAACCCAGCTTCGCATAAAACTCATGCGCCCTGCCACGCACTTTGTTGGAGGTCAGTTCCACCGCGCCGCAGCCCCGCTCCCGCGCCAGCTCGATCGCCGTCTCCATCAGCCTCCGCCCGATCCCGCGCCCCTGATACTTCGGATGCACGAATACTCCCTCGATCACCGCCCGCCGCAGCCCCTGCGCCACCACATGCCGGATCACACTCACCTGCACCGTCCCGACGATCACCCCATCATCCTCCGCCACCAGCAGCGTCTCATTCGCATCCGCCTCGATCTCGCGGAATGCCTCCAGATAAATCTCCGGCAAACATTCCCCCCGCGCCTCCTTCGGCCCCGTCACCGGATCAGAAACATACAGCGCCACCACCGAGGCGACATCCTCCTCCCGGGCACGACGAATTTCCATCACCCCACCTTGCCCGACCGCGAGCCCCTTGTCATCGTCCTTCCTCCCCCGCTCCCATAGCCGCCCTCGTTAGGGTGGGGGACACCGCACATGAAGACCTCAATGCCCTTTGCGGGAGGTCCCAGCGCCCCTGGTGCTCACGCCTTCGGAAACAACGCGAGAAACTTCTCCATCTGCTCCCGCCCGCTCACCGTCCCCGACACAACCAGATCAGCCTCCTTCGAGTATCCCTCGATCTCCTTCCAATTACGCGAAAGATGACGATTCAGGATAGGCTCGGCTTCCTGCTCCGAGACCGCCGCCTTGGAAATCCGTTCCGCGATCGTCCGGCGCGGAGTCTCCACGAAAACCTTGAACACCGGCCCGCCGTTATCAGCAGACCGGAAAGCATGACACCCCGCGACCGCATAGCCCCGCGTGCTGGGCCCCATGCGCCTCCCTATGCCATCAGCCCCGCCCTCACACCTGCGTCTGCCTCCCTCCTTCCAATCCGGCGACGGCGTGAAACAGGCCCGCCCCTCGCGCAGCAGATCGAGATGAGCCCGCCATAAACTCCAGTCGATACACACCGGCGTCGCCACCCAATCCAGAAAAGTCACCGTAGCCGGGACCTCCTTGATATAACGATCCAGCGGCACATGAGTGAACCCCACCTCCGCCTCCAGCACATCGGCGAAAGAGGATTTACCCGCCCCCGGCAGCCCGGAAATCAACACCAGCATGGCCCCACAGTGAACGAGAACGCCCGAATTTCGAGGGCGAAAATTCCGCCCCCCCCATAGTCGCCCGCGTAAGAGCTTGGAAGTCACCGCCCAACTGCAACATCCGCTTTGGTAGGGACGGCGCTCCGCCGCCGTCCGTAGCTCAGCAAACAGCGCCCTCTTCGCATCCCACCGCCTCCGCACTACGCTCAGCTGTAGAAATAGATCACCTCGCCAGATCATATCCGGGCTCGTCATGGCCCGGCCTTCCTCAGTATCGTCCTCCCATGAGAGGTGCTATTACCGTCCCCCTGCTCGCCATCGTCGTCGCCTGTCTTTCGGCCTGTGGATCGCTGGAATCCCAACATAAAGCCGCGGCATCCCTTCGCTCTGTTTCCGTGCAAGACGCCAGCGTCCGACTCTATACCCTCGACCCCAGGCTGAGCGCCTCCCCCTCTACCGTGAATGAAAAAGTCTTCCACGGCTTCGCCATCCTCGGCGCCTCCGACATCAGCTCCGAAAACGAGAAGAAGATCCTCTTGGAAGCCCTCGCCACCGGGATGCAAAACCGCCCGTCCGTCACGCCCTCCTGTTTCTATCCCCGCCACGGCCTCGCCATCCGCAGTCGCACCGACCACTCCGACTACGTCATCTGCTTTGAATGCCACAAAGTGAAGGTCTATAATCCGCGGGCCACCTACCTCATCGCCGACACGCCGAGAAACACTTTCAATGCCATCGCCACCGAACACCGCCTCCCCATCGCCGGAAAGATGCATTAGAAATTCACTGCTCCCCTGAGCAAGCGAAGGCCCCACCTTGCCGCCAGACGCCGCTCGACTACGCTAAGCAAAGTCTCGCAACTGCCGGATAAACGCCCCCCAAAAAAAAGTCCTCTCCACCATGAGCCGCCACCAACATCACCACCACAACCCACACCACCAATCCGAAGCCCGCCCTCAGCCCTTCCACCGCAGCAAATGGTTCATCATCGCCGTCATCCTCATGTTCATCGGCATGATCGTCTACGTCCTCACCATGGACGAATCCGTCGTCCCCGCTCCCGTCCCAGTCAATCCCGCCGCCACCTCTCCGTAGCCGCCCTCGTGGAGGGTGGGGGGATACCGCCACCCACGCCGGTCCCGCCACAGCGGCATAAGACCCCGCTCGTTTTTCATCGCCCCCACTTATTCGTCGCGCTACCCTTAGCCATGACTAGGCGACTCCTCCTGCCGCTTATGGCCGGGCTCATCCTTTCCGCCTATTTCAGCCCCGCCGCTTGGGCCAATAGCTACGCCTCCGGCCCCCCGCTCGATAAAATTCCCGCCCCCACCGAAATCCTCGCCTTCGCCACCGATCCACCCACTCCCAGGCCTCGTCAGGACATGGAGCCCTCCCGCGCCCTCCCTCGAGCCCATTTCCTCCGCTTCCTCCAGCACGGCTACATCGAGTCCGCCCCCCACGCCCTCACCGGCGCCTCCGATGGCAGTTGGTGCACCGGCTACTTCTTCACCCGCGACGGCACCGCCTATCGCTGGGCCCTCTCCAGCCGCCACCTCCTCAGCATCAGCACCGGCGCTCGCGGCTGCCTCATCCGCCTCCGCGATGCCGAGGCCAAAACCATTCCCGCCCCGCTGGACTACGACACCCTGCCGCCCCTCACAAATCCACCCGCCGAAAAAGACCTCTACGCCTACACCACCGACCTCCGCCCCGCCACCGGCCTCGCCTTCCCCCTGTCCGAGCGAAACCTCCGCCACTTCCTCCGCGACGGAAAACTATTCACCCCGCCCGACCGCTCCGCCCTCCAGGACATCGCCGACCGCCAGCGCCTCACCCTCTCCCCCCAGCTCACCAAGGAACTCGCCAGATTTTTCCCGCCCACCGACGGCCCCATCCCCCTCAGCGAATACGACCTCCATTGCGAAGGCGCCCTCGCCACCCGCGACGGCCACATCTACTTTTGGCAACTCCTCGGCGACACCGCCCTCGAGCTCACCAGCCCCGCCGGCGAGAAATGTGTTCTCGTACTCCCTCAGACGAATCCGATTCAAGCACCATAGATGGACACTCCAAAATATTCTCGGCGTGCTGCGCGTAGCGTAGTCCCGCCATTGCGGGATGTTCTCGTACTCCCCCAGAAAAATCCCATCCAGCCCCCGCAAATAAACCTTCCGAAGCTCGGCCCCACTCCACCATGAAAACGGCCACCCTCCTCGCGCTCCTCGCCCTCAGCCTTCTCCCCCTCACGCTCCAGGCCGAACTCTCCGAGACCTTGAAATTCCTCGCCGCAAAATCGGATATCATCGCCGTCGCCACCGTGATCGCACCGCCCGAGTTTTTGGGCGGGTCTGCCCCGATGATGTCTGGGGACCCCGTCGCGTATTGGACGGACCCGATCGTGCGCGTGAAAATCCTCACCACCCTCAAAGGCGCATCCGATCAGCCGCAACCTCTCATCACCGCGCGAACTCCCGCCGTGGCGGAAAACCGGCGAATTGACAGAAATGACAACCCCATCGTGACCGCAAGATCGATGTATGCCCAGGGGCGCAAATGCATCCTCTTCCTCCAGGACCGGCGAACCAATGCCGCCGTAGGCGACAAGACCTCGCAAAATGGCGAAGTCGTAAACCTCGTCGCCTTCGACCCCTTCTTCTCCTGCCAGGGCTATGACTACGCCATGGAAGTGGCCCTGCGCGAGCTACTCGCAAGCCTGAATAAGCCAGAATAGAAGCCGCCCCCATGCAACTCCCCACCGGCAAGACCGTGGCCAAAGCGATTTTAGGCGTCGTCCTCCTCCTGATCATCGTGTCGCTCTTCATCCCTCCCCAGAGCGGCCCCGGGACAGGCAGAAAAGCCATGGCCAAAAACGACGTCACCCAGCTCGCCACCGCCTGCATCGCCTTTGAAACCGAATACGGCCACCTCCCCGGCACAGGGCGACAAGTTGTAAGCGGAGACCTGCTCGCCACCCTCATGGGCAGCAACACCGTCACCAATCCGAAGAAGATCGCCTTTATGGAATTCCCACCTTACCGGAAAAGAATAGGAGGCATCACCAATGGCACCTTCCTCGACCCCTGGGGCGGCCCCTACCAGATTGCCTTTGCCCCAGATGGCATCCTGAAAGCGGGCACCAACAACATTGAACTCCACAAAAAAGTCGCCGTCTGGAACGACCCTGCCCAAACCGCTCCTCCGCCATGGTGGCAATCGTGGATGGTCAATCGAGCAGGACGCTACATCACCTCCTGGGACTAATGCGACCGACGCCCGCCATCCACGGCATTCTCATCGTTATTGGAACTATTGTCTTCGCGATACTCCTAAGTTTTCTAGCCAAAGGGCTACAATAATATAGCCACCGCCGCCGCTATGAACCAACCACCTCCGCCAGATAGCCGAGCCCTCATGAGCCGAAGGAATGCTGCGGCGATTGCGTTACTCATAGCGGCTGTCTCAGGCCTGCCCATGGCATTGCTGTCCCAAGCTTCGACGACGGACTACCATAAATTTTTTTGGGTTCTGCTCCCCTTTGCCCTCACTTATGTGGTTTCCGGAGCCGTGTGCTTCTGGCTTTACCCATTTCGGATGCGATGTGCGATTGCGGTGTTTTCGGTGCTCGGACTCGGCTCATTTATCGAAATGGCCATAAGAGTCTGGCTCTGAAAATCGGCGCAGATAAATGTATTGAAGCAACCGCCCGTCCAAACAAAGCAGTCATGACACGCATCCTCCTTTTGTCCGGCCTCGCCTTCATTCTTGCCGCCTGCAATTCCCTCCCTGAGCCCTCAGCGAGATCTACCACCGTATCTGATGAACTGATCTCCTATTTTGCCCCCGCCGAATATATCCTCGTCTGTCGCAAACAAAAAATGCAACTCATCGTGACCGACGTTCTACGCGGACCGCAAAAGCGCGGAGACATTTTCGCCACCTACTCCCGCTCTGATTCCCCGGCATTCGCCATTGACCCCGCCGAAACGTGGACCGATTTGGCTGTCATGCTCCCCAATCAATCCCGGCTCGCCTATTACCGGATTGATCAGCAAGGCTACATCAACTGGTTCGACGCGGAAGACCCCCGCCATAGAAAGGTGCTCTTGAAGGATCTGAAAAAGGCGCTGTGAATTCGCTTCCGCCTACATTTCGACGAGGGTGAGCGCCCTATTGCTCATGATGAGCTAGAAGGGCGGCGATATTTTTTGAGAAATTCTCGGCCTCTGACTCGCGGACGATTTCTTTCGGTACTGGCGCTTTATCCAAGATGCTCAGAGCCGTCGAAAACGCATCTGACATCTCATCATCTGTTGAATCCCCGCGTTTGTGCGGCTCTCCTAAGAGAAAGTAGACTTTAAATGGGTCAGCAGAGTTGCTGATACTTAAAAGTTGCCCAGCGCAACGGTAGGCCTTTTCTCGGATGCTATCTCTTGACGACAAGTCCAATGATATTGGTTCGAAGCAATGCCATATCCCATTCTTCCAAGCATATTTAAACTCAACCTCGTCATGCTGACCAATAATAGTTTTTGGTTCCAAATGTGAGATTACTTTACCGACGGAAAGTGACTGTTTAAACTTTCGCCAAACATCGTCATCTGTCCGAACTTCAGTTTTTGTTCGTTCATCGTAACGGCTTACCATTCGCTCATACAGTTGCTCCAGTGTCATTGAAGGATCACTAGTCAGGCCGCTTCCCATGGCGGACCACTGAAGCGAACTGTCATCAACAGGGAGGACCGAGTGAGCAAATTCTAGGATGCTTGTCGCTGGGTTAAACAACGCATTCGCGAGAGATTCTTTTTCGGCGTCGAAGTAAGACTGGATATGTCTGGTCATACCTTTAAAGGAATCTCCATCCAGACCGGGAAACAATTTTGCGACCCTTCCGTACGTCCCTCGGCAAATCGCTCCGACAAAGTTTATGGAGGGAGCGTGTAGTGCGACTCCAATATTAACGGATTCTCCCGATGTCGTGTCATGGACATACCTCAAAATGGTGTAGGTATACGGGTGATTCATTTGAGGATGTTGCTGATGTTTTTTAATGCCGATTCAGCATTGTTAATCAATTCTTCAATATAGCCAAAAATCCTTGAATGCGCACTATTCTTCTCCAGCCATTCAGGCGGAATTTTCTCTGAAAGAGCAGTTAGGTCTTCGGAGGCTATTGCGCTAACCCGTTGGAGGAGAGGCTCAAAGGAAAAATCGGCTGACTTTACAGACTCAAAAAAGAGGTGTTTTTTGGAAGAGTTGTGAATCTCAAGAATTCCTTTCGACTCCCAAGGCGGCACCCAGCCGATTATCCCTTCTGTGAAGAAGGAGAGTTCGTGATCGAAAATCGCAAGAGTTTTGCCGTTTGAAAGGCAGTTTGGGTTTTCAGGGCGTCTGTCTGGATTGGCGATCAATATGTCGAACGCCAATATTTCTGCTGCAGTTTGGGTGAGCTTCTTCGGAACCTTTCGGCCAGGCATCCAAGTCGCAAATCCAGCGGGCAATTTTTTTGATCCGAAACCGAATCGACCACATGATTTTGCTCGTTCTCGGATCTCGACATCTTGAATACTCGCGATGAACTCATCAGTTGTTTCGACGAGGAAAGGCTCGGGAACCGGAAGGCCGAATCCCGCAGCCATCATTGCAGCGGCTGCCTCTGCAATTAAGCCAGCACATCCCAGTTCGCATCCTTTGGACCACTTCAAAATCACTTCGACGTCCAGTCCATCTTCATCTTGGCAGGTCGCATAACACGGGCGTGTTTTTCCTGAGGTAACTCTATCAAATCTGTGAGCGACAATTTTTCTAAACATTCCGGGGCGATTGAAACGTTGTCGAATTAATATAGAACCGTCAATACTATGATTGGCCTTTAACAATCCTTGAACGCTCTTCCATCTGTGCGTAGACCCGCACGCTGGTTTCGTAAGCGTGAATAAGAGCGTTTCTGATTTGTGAAAGGTATTCGCTGTTTAACTCTTTTTCTTTTGGCTCCCCTTCAAAATACCGGAGCCAAACCTTTTCCCCGTTGATGAAGAAGCGGCCATGAGTAAAGGCGTTTCGATAGCTGTTCGCCCTTCCGATTACAGTATCGTAGCTCTCGGCCGCTTTTCTCTCCAACAATTCACAATCAGTGACTATGTGTCGAAGTAGCTTCCTTTTTGATGAAAATGGATAGTCAGACTGAAGTATGAGAGATGTGAATTTGCTGCTTTCAGGTGTTATATCTTTGAAAAAATAGGATACGATAATTTTCTCAATTTCTTGTTCTATCGCTCCGAAAGTCTCAAAAATACGATTTTTGATATTCTCTCTGGCATATTTCTCCAACTCCCGTGCGGAACTTGCATGAAATGTAGCCTGGTTTCCGACAGTAATGTACCGATAGGGGATGATCAGAGGGATTTCGACCCGTCGTATTTCGGATTCGTCATGTAGTGGGCCGTACTCCATAAATCAAAATGCAAAATGGAGTTCAAGAAGGACTCCGTCAACGACTCCTGACAGAATCCACCCGCAAAAACCGCGCCGTCGCCATCATCCGCACATGCTTCGTCGCATTACTCGACGGCGCGTGCACGACCCGCATATCCATCAGATAAACATCCCCGGCCTGGCCCGTCATTTCCAGCACCTTCAGCGGCACGCCATCCTGCCTCAGATTCTGCACCGAACCACTCCGCAAAACCGGATAAAGCCCCTGCGCATTCTTCACCCGATGTGAACCCGCCAGGGCCAAAGTCCCACCACCATGCGGCAGCAGCGTATCCAGGATCACAAACGCCTGCACTCCCGGCAGCACCGCCGTCACCCGCGAGATATCCAGATGCCAGTTCAGCCCCTTCAGCGACCATTCTCCCTGATTCGGCAGCGACAGCAGCAACTGCGCCTCCTGCCCGGCCGCCAGCCTCGTCCCCGCCAGTTCCTCCATCATCCCGACCAACTCTTGCGAAATCAGCTTACCCCGCAGCCCCTCATGCTTCACCGCCTGATTCAACCTCGTCACCTGCTGAAAAGCCGGAATCCCCTTAAGGGAGCTCGAAAGCATCCTCCCCGCCGCCCAGATATTCAGCCGCTTCAGTTCCGCCAGCACATGCCCCTTCACCGTCTGCGCCGCCTTCTGCTCCACCGCCCCGTTCAAAAGCAGCCAGCCCTCCTCTTGGAAAAATTCTTTCTGTTGCTGAGAGAGACACCGCTTCATCGTTTTTAGAGCAGACCGCGAAACTCGCTTATGCCCCCACGCCCCCGCGAAGTCAACGAGCCGACGCTCCCAGCGCCCCGTGTCGCGACCTCGCTTCAGCGGTGATCATGCCCCGCCGCCGCTCGGAGTTCATACGCGACGGCGGCGTCCAATGACCCTCATCCCCGGCTCGGTAGAGACCCCGATATCTCTTGCCACAGTCCGGCATTACAGGAATGGTGTGCCAGAAGTAACACCCCCGCAAAAAGTACAGACCGAGAGCGAAGAAAAAATGCCGGCGGCCGCAGCCGTCAAGGCCGCAGCAGCCACCCGGGAAATAACCGAAGGCGTGCGAAGACTGCTCAACAACACCAGGGCCCTGCTCGGCCTCCACCAGCGAGACTGGCGATAGATTGGGAATGAGGCACCCCCTCTCTCCCCGAGAGTCCTAAGAAAACTTTAGGCCGTCTTGCGACGGCGGATCAGGCGGAGGGCCACAGCCGCGGCGCCAAGGCCGACCAGAGCGTAGGTGGAAGGCTCGGGAACAGCCGCGGGTTGCACCGGGCTGAAGCCGGTTCCCAGGTCCACCGGTGCCGGGGTCAGAGACGCGGCCAGATTCGTAAAGCCTTCCGGAGCAAAAAGCATGGCGCCGTAGTAAAACCTCACCGACTCGTTGGCCGTGACCGTCACCTCATCGGTCGTGTTGAAATACAGCGCGATCTCGTAGTTGTTTGAACCAATTGCGAGAAACCCATCGTAAACCTCCACCGCCGCGGTAAAGGCGGTTTCGATATCGAAGCTGCTGCGGTTCCCGATACCATCCTTATACCACATCACGAAACTCGTGTCCGTGACCCCGATTTGGCTGCCCGTACCCGTATCGCTGCCGGAGAAATAAAACTCCTGCGCCGTCGTGTCGATATTCAGCGTGATCGCGGCCTCGGCCGGAGTCAGGGAAAAGCCCAGGGCGAGAAGGGCGGAAAGCGCAAGGAAGTGTTTTTTCATGGAATTGGTGTCGGTTGCGCGTGGGTATAGGGATAATCCAAGGAAACGAATAGCCCTCTAAATAGAGGGGGCACTCCTTTTCTCCCCTGAGACCACACCCCGATGACCAGCCATGAACTCGCGGATATGCCGACAGCCCGCCGCCCTCTGGTTCCAGCGCGACCAGCCCGCCCTCTCAAACCCCTAGCACCTACTCCGCCTTCGACACAAAATACACCCCGTCATCCTTATAGACAGCCTTCAGCCCTGCCGCATTGGCCGCATAATAAAAAGCCTCCGAGGCGGGAACATCCGAGAGCCTGAGCGTCACTCTCCGCGAATCCTCCTTCAGCCCCTCATAGTGCACCCGGACCTTCGCCTCCGCCCCGATGAAGGCGAGAGCCTCCTGCACCGAAACATCCGCCAGATTCAACTTCGCAAACCGAAAACCCTCCGCCGCCTTTTGGCTCGCGGGTAGGGGAGACGCCAGCTGATCAATCTCCGGAACCAAAAACATCTTCCCCGAAAAAGGATCTTTCACCTTCGCGTCCTTGGCAAACCCCCTCACATCGATATCCCCATCATTCGGCGCATACGGACTCCTCACAAACCCCGGCCTCTCCGCCACCGGCAAACCATAGTCCAACGCCAAAGCCGAAACCGCCGAAGCAAGCAGCGCAACCAACATGAAAGTCTTCATAAGATGGGGAATAAAACGCTCCCTAATACTGCCCGTACCCCCACCATCCCGCAAGACAATAGCGTCAACCTCGGGCACCTCGTCTCGCTGTCCCTATTCAGCCGGAGCCTCCACTTTCCTGAGTTGTGTCGGCTTTGCTCCGGTGAGCTCTTTGCATTCAAAAAGGAGCGTCTCTCCATTGTCGTCAAATTTTCCCGTGGAGGAAAATAGCGTGGGAAAATAGGGTCAGCCATTTAATATTGATATTTTCACAACGTTTCCCCCTTTGCGGCCGTGGCGCGAGGCATGCCTTTGGGGAATCGGGGCAACAATCCTTGACCGCCAAGTCACGCCCTTGCCGGGCACGATTTCATTTGAGGATGACGATAGCAACCTCCTGGACTACTTTCAGTCATGAAGTCCCTCCTCGCTCTCCTGATATCCGTCATCATGCTCAGCGGATGCGTCTCCACCAGCAGCGCGATGAAAAAGCTCGAGTATGGCATGTCCAAGCAAAAGGCCCTCAGACTGACCGGCGGAGCCGATAGCTACCGCCGCGAAGGAGCCTTCGAGATCTACACCTTCACCGCCCGCCCGACCGACTACCAAATCATCTTCACCGGCGACCGCGTCGCCCAGTGGGGACCAGTCAGCTTCCGCCCATAAAACCCTTGCCCCCTCGGCCAAGGTTCATTTCCGTTCAAAGACCGGCAGACCGTGCCGTTTCAAAATGGAATCATAGACAGCAAACGGATAGCCCTGCGTCGTGAACATTTCGTCATTGTTGAAGTTGAAGGGCCGAACTTGGAAACAGGGAAAGCAGATGACAAAATCGATCACTCGCTCGCCGTCGACAATTCTCAAGCCGTGATGCGGGTCAAAACACATCCTGCTGTAGAGACTCTGGGATACCCCTTTAGCGAGCGACAAAATGAGAGCGGCCTTTTCATCCCAGGCGGTGATTTCGACGCTCCCGCGAATCGGATAACCGTGGAATGTGTTGCCCTCATCCGGAGTTTTCCGAGTGGATTCCAGCGAATAGAGATAGACCCGCGCTTCAGAAAGATAAAAGGCCCGAATCGCCTCCGCCCGCGCCTGACCCTTCTTGGCATAGCTCCACTCTATGTAGGATTTGTAGCCAGACAGCGCCGCCACGAGCAAAAGAACGAAGCCGATAAAAGCGACTACACTTCGAAATATCCACTTCTTCATCCGCAAACCTAAGCTAGACCAACATCGCCCCCGCACGGAGAAAAAAATGAAATGGCGTCAGTCAACGATCCTTGATCGTTTTATAGCGCCGAGACGACAAAGCCCTCGGACACCCGCGCCTTGTCGCCACCGGGAAAATGCAACTACGGCCGACTCTACGTTGCCGGCGGTCCAAGTATCATGAGCACCACGACAAACGCCGAAATAATCAGGAAAGTCACCCCCATAATGCGATAATTAAGGGGTGAGTAGCCCCAGCTGTAAAAACGCTTAGGCGGAAACTTCTTCAGGATTTCCGGCATGGCATCATAGCCATCCGACCAAGACTGAGCCAACTGAGGTGCCCTCAATATAAAATACAAGCCAGCTCCCAAAAAAACCATGACAGCAAGAGCCGCAGCCGGATAATTCACGAGGTGATCTTCAGCGTTAACGAAGGTCATATTCTGCCAAATCTTTATTCGACATGTCCATCCTGGACCTGGGTCCGAGCGGAGGCTGTCGACGATTCTCGACAGTTAAAAAGTGCCGTGCCGGTAGCCCTCGGACACCCTTTGTCTTCACTCTTCGCTAAAATGCGACTACGCCTAGCATCGAGGCGCAGCGTTTATTTGTGAGCGCCTCGGGGATTGAATGAGAGCCTGACGGAAGATATGAGGTAGATGACCGCCGCCCAAACGACCGCCGCAAAAATCGCTCCCGGGCGCATGATATAAAAGGGTTTATCTATCGCCACCAAAGGAGGAAACGATAGGAACGGCGCAAATGGTCTCCAGAGAATTTGATAAAACAGCCATACGTATTCGGTGAGAGGCAGCGCCAAACCCATGATGATTGCTCCTGGCAATATCAGCTTTCTCACGGATGGTTTAACTTTGAGGGATAGTCGCATCACGATTTTGGTTTGGTCTACGCAGAATGCTCAGACGCTTCTTTCTCGCGTCTGGACTTGTGAGAATTTCGATCAACCTGAACTCCGCTCTTGGCGATACCCTGGGGAGTAACCGTCCCAATATTTCGGCCGCCTGTTCGGCATGTTTCGGCTCATATTTCATCACGAACTGTCAGGGCATCGAGCAGAGTGAATTTCTGTTGGACCGAACTCAAACAAATTCAGCCCTCGGACACCCCATGTCGCCGCCCGTTGCTAAGCATGCGACCATGCCCAGCCAAGTTGCCCTCCGTGCTACGCAAAGCGTAGTCCCGCGACCGCGGGACGAAAATCCCTGCAATCCGTGGACCAAATCCCGCCGCCTGTTTGATTATGGCAAATTTCGCTGCGCCTTAATAAGAGCAAGCACCAGCAGGAAAAGACCGCTCATGAAGGCGAGGATTCCGATCGGCTCGATGATCATGCAGAAGCGAGTGAGGATATCATCGAGAATGGGGTTTAACGCGGCGCTGCCATCAGCATTGCCCGTGAGAAAGTAGATCAGGTGAAGGGACGTGAAGACAAAGTAGAGGCCGCTATAAAGCGACAGGAGCGCAAACGGGATTTTATACTTCGTCCGCACCGCTCCAATCAGGCAGATCGGCAGCAATCCGAGATACAAGAGTGGATAAACAAAACAGATCGCGATTTTGTAGTATACCTCCATGCA
The DNA here is from genome assembly GCA_964445975.1 of uncultured Chthoniobacterales bacterium. Taxonomy (GTDB): domain Bacteria; phylum Verrucomicrobiota; class Verrucomicrobiia; order Chthoniobacterales; family Terrimicrobiaceae; genus CAYUMP01. Next base: position 121,796 of record CAYUMP010000004.1, read on the forward strand.
GGTAGCTGGAAGATAACGCCCCGAAGTCCGAAAAAAATCTATTTTCTATTGACGGGTGCCATGCACCTTGCTACAACCAATCCAAGCTGGTGAGGGGAGCGAAGGCCGCGAACACCGGCCCCATCCCTCCAAACCGAACCGCACTCAACTAAACCCAAACACACCGAACCGCCATTTTTCTCATCAAAGGTGCATGGCACCTGACGCGCTTCATCCCAACCGAACCAAACTCACCGACCTGACACCGAGAGCAATGGCCAAGAGATCATTTACCGTCACCATGGAGCACGATTTGCAAACCGAGATCGACCGCGTCGCCGCGCAGGAGGACCGCAGCCGCAACTACGTCATCAATCATCTCTGCCGGGTTTTTTTGTCCCAAGGTGCCATGCACCCAATGAGACCCAGGGCGGTGGAAGGAGCAGGGCAACCGGCGGGGCAGGGGATGGAGAAAGACCGGGCCAAAAGGGGGGGCCGGTAGTGGAAACGGCGGTGCTCATGGGGGTGGCGGCGGCGGGCGGCGCGGCCATGGGAGTCTTGTGGTGCCGGCATCGGTTGCTCGCCGCCTTCCGCACCGACCCGATCCGCACGGTCAAGCGCCTCTGCCACGAAGCCTATCCGCCCGACGAATTGTTCGACTGAACCGACAACGCAAAATCCTTATGAAAAAACCAAAACTCAACCAGCGCGTCAAAATCTGGCGGCACCTCTTGCGCCACGGATCGATCACACCCGCCATCGCCCGAGCCCGCTACGGCACCGAGCGCCTGGCTGCCCGCATAGAGGAGTTGCGCGATCTAGGCGTACCCATCCTCACCCAGATGGAAGGCGGAAAAAACCGCCACGCCACCTACCTCCTGCAAAGGAAACCCGTCGCGGCATGACCATGGCGGCGCGGCCTCCGTTCTTAATTCCTAATTCTTAAGACTTAAAACTTCATGAGCCACGCCACCTACCTCCTGCAAAGGAAAGTCATCGAGACATGACCGCTGCCCGAGCTGCATTCGAGCACTGGCGCGACGCGCAGGTCTTCTACCGCGAAGCCATCCTGGACACCGCCACCTTCTACGAGGACGGCCACGGCCGCGTCGTCGTCTGGCACGACGAACTCGGCGTCTTGAAAACCATCGCCCTGCCATCGAAAGAAGCCGCCGAACCAGCACTAAGTGACCAGTAACTAATGACCAACGACTCCCATATCGAATCCGAATGGATCTTGCTCGGGCTCACCTACGAGGGTGATGCGGCGGACGTCGGTTGGATCGGTCTGTTCCGCAGCGCGGTGGCGGATGCCTCCGGCGCGGTGCAGCCGCGCACGTGGCGGGACTACCGGCCGTTGTTCTATCCGTTTGCGCAATTGGCTGACGGACTGCCGGGTGGCGAGTTTGATTTTTCCTGGTTGGCGCCGGACGTGGCGCGAAGGGCGGCGGCGGCGTTCCATTCGCTGGCTGCGGCGATCGGGGTGCACGAGGGCGAAGCGGAGGCGAGGCATGACGCCCCGTTGCCCGACCAGGCAGGGCCAACGCGGCCCGGCGGCGCGGATGCCGCCAGCAGCGTGACCGCCGGGAGAGACCGGCACAATTTTCCGGATGGTGCGGGCCCAAACATAAGCGTGGTGGCGGAGACAGAGCCGCGACGCCGGCCCATGTTGCTCTGGCGGGACGGCGACCGATCGGTCTGCCGGGAATCCGCCGTGGCGGCGCGCGCGCTCGGCCCGTGCCATCCGGTCTACTTTCGCTCCCTTGCCCCGTATAGGCCAAATCGCGCGGAGCGAGGCCTTCGGCCTGTTCTTTCGCCTCCGGCGATGGTCGGGTCGGAGGCCGATTTTTTCAACGAATAACCCAACCACCACAGATACCTAAGTATGGAAAGACACATCATGACCTGGCAGCGCGAGCACGCGCACGACGGCCTGCACCCGCTCTTCGACGACATCCTCCGCCGGCAACTCATGCTGCCAGGGAAGGGAAAAACGAAAACGAAAAATGGAGAAGTTCCCGCAGCGGCGGCGGCTGAACCCACCCACGATCTCCTGCGCCTCGGCATCGGCCCAACGGATGCGCGAACGGCATGAGTCCTCCATTTGGCTCTTTGCCTTGACCGTATCGAACGCAATGCGACGACCCGCGCTGCGATTAAGACGACTCTTAAACCTTAAAACTCTTTGGCATGGCGGAGACGGGCGTCCCGTGGGGTTTCTGGCGGAACCCACGGGGCGCCTACGCCTGCAGACAGACAAAACGAACCGCCTCCGTCAATGACGGCTGACCGCCAAGCAATGACCAATCCACCATGCCTAATAGACTGATTCGCGAAGGCTTCCTTGACTCGGAAGCCATTCACTCGCTTTCCGAACCTGCGGAGTGTTTGTATCACCGCCTGCTGCTCGTCGTGGACGACGCGGGGCGGCTGGATGCCCGGCCCGGCCTGCTCCGCGCGCGGTTGTATCCGCTCGGCACGAGGCGCACGGACGAGGAAATCCACGCGCTGCTGGCGGAGTGCGCCGCCCGCGGCCTGGTGATCTGCTACACCTGCGAGGATAAACCGTATCTCCAACTCGCGCGCTGGCAGCGTCCGGGGAATTCGGTGTATTCGCGCTGCCCGTGGCGGGACGGTTCGCATCGCGTGAGCTGGGTGACGCGCGAGACGCGGGATGGGAAGAAGGAATTCTGCACGACGTCGCTCGTCAGTGCCGAGGAGGGCTGTAAGCGCGGCGCCATCCAGCGCGGTGAGATTTCGTCTGACGCGGAGGGCAGCCCGGCTCCTTTTTTTGCGCCGAAATCCGATCCCATCGAGGGGGATTTCCGTCACTTCTCCGAAGACGGAGACGGAAACGAAGACGCTGTCTCTCTCCTGCCCGAACGCTCCGCTGGACCGGTTTCGTCCCGCCAGGAGCGAGGCTCTGCGCCGCTGGCGATCGAGAGAGAGGGAGTTTTGCAGTCTCGCAAGGGACGGTATCACACCGTCGTTTCGCTTTCGCCGGGGCCGGTGGAGGATGAGCCTTCGCGGGACCGCGAAGGCCGGGACCAAGCCACTCAATCGATTGAAGATAAGGTGGCCCGGCCCTGGGCTGTTCGGAGAGAGGGAGGGGAGTCTGGTCAGGTTGGAGAGGGAGCATGTTCATCATCGGCCTCGGGAGGTCCGCTGGCGGATCGAAACCCGGTCAAGGGCAGTGCCCTTGAAAAGATGGCCGATTCGGCCTTTGAGGAGTTTTGGCGGGTGTATCCGAAGAAACGGGCCCGCGACGCGGCGCGGCGGGTGTGGATGGCGCGGCGGCCGCCACTGGCGCAATGCCTGACGGCGCTGGAGAAGCTGCGCCGCACGGAGGAGTGGCGGAAGGATGGCGGGCAGTTCATTCCGCATCCGGCGAATTGGCTGGCGGCTGGTGGTTGGGAGGATGTGCCGGAGGTGGATCTCCGCCGCGGCTCACCGAGCCGTTCCTTTGCGGCGGGTGGTTCGGGGGCGGGGTCTGGTTCAGCAAGGCTGCTGCCGGGGGAGTCTCCGCCTGGTCCGGTGCGTGATCCTGACTCGTGGCCGGATTATGTGGCGGAGCATCCGGGGTTGCAAGGGAAACACCTTGTTGATCTTAACCGCGATGAACGGGAGGCCTTTACGGACTGGGCTTTTGAGCGGCAGCGGGTGGCGTTTTTGAACGCTAAAAGCTTGCTTTATGAGTAGTGACCTTGCGGGAATAATCTCATTGCTCTCCAATTAATTTTCTTCACACTAAAAACACGCAACATGTCATGAAAAAGCCTCCTGTTATCGGCAAAAAAATTAATGAGATGGGGATCGATGCCTTGCTTAAGGCTATCGATCCTCTTCTTGATGACGATGCGTCTTTTTTTGTCGGATATCCCGTTGTCGCTACTGGAGACGACCCTATTACAATTCCGGCTCTCCTAATTTCTCCCAAAATTGGACTAGTTGCTTTCGATATTGCAGGACGACAAGAAGATCTTTTGCCTGAACATCTAGCACGGAGAAGCGATGAAATAAAGCTCGCTCTAAAACTTAAGTTACTTCGGCATCGTGAATTGGTTTCGGGGGCCGAGCTGTCGTTTCCGCTGAATGTCGTTTGTTTTTCACCAAATTGGAATCCTCAGGATCTTCTCGCACATAATGTCGCGACAGAAGCAACGCTAGCTGCGGTTTTAGAAAAGTGCGCGCCATTTCCTGAGGTTCTAACCCCTTATATCAATGCAGCGATAGAGCGCGTTGCAAATCTAAAGCCAAAGGCGAAGAGAACTAATGTAAGTAAATTATCGAGTCGAGGCTCCGTTCTTCGAAATATTGAATCGCAGATAGCAAATCTCGATGCGTGGCAAAAAAGTGCAGCAATTGAGCTTCCGTCGGGTCCACAACGAATTCGCGGCTTGGCTGGTTCTGGCAAGACAATTGTTCTCGCATTAAAAGCTTCTTATCTTCACGGCCAAAATCCGAAGTGGAATATTGCAGTCACATTTCATACCCGAGCTCTAAAGCAACAGTTTGTGTCACTGATCACTCGCTTTTATAGAGAGGACTATAGTGATGATCCTGATTTTGATAATTTAAAGGTTGTGCATTCTTTCGGATCTCAATCGGAGCCAGGCATATATTCAATACTCTGTGAATACTATAAAATCCCTCCTCGAGATTTTTCTTATGCTAAACACACCTACGGATATGGAGCAGCATTTCAGGGGATCTGCCGAGAATTGCTTGATATTGTAGAAGCTAATCCTCTGCCTCCTATATTTGATGCGATATTGATTGATGAAGCTCAAGATATGCCATCTGAATTTCTCAAGTTGGCGTTTTATGCAGCAAAGGATCATCGGTTGGTTTGGGCGTACGATGATCTTCAAAATCTTGGTGACTATCAATTGCAGTCTCTCAAAGCAACGTTTGGTACGAATCAAAATGGAGATCCCAAAGTTTCTTTAGTAAATGAGAGAAACCAGCCGCGCCAAGAAATTATTCTTCCGCGATGCTATCGAAATACACCATGGGCACTTGTGGCAGCTCACGCCCTTGGTTCAGGCATTTATCGGCAAGAAAATAAAATTATTCAACATCCTGACGATCCTACCCTGTGGACAGATATCGGCTACGAGGTCGATTCAGGGGACTTGGAATATGGTAAACTGGTTGTCCTTAAACGTCGTAGCGATGCAACTCCGCAGTTTTTTAGTGAGTACATCACGCCGGATGATGCTATCCAACTTACTTCATTTGCGACAGATCAAGAACAACTCGTTGCATGCGCAAATGCTATTGAGCAAAATATTACTCAGGATGAGCTTTATCCTCACGATATTGTTGTCGTCTTCCCGGATGCGCTTAAGGCGGCCCGTCGTGGTAGCTTGTTACAGCGACATCTTCTGGATAGAGGCATTCGGTCGCACGTTGCAGGGGTGACAACGAGTCGGGATTCATTCCTGATCGAGGGTTCGGTTGCAATTTCAGGACCATATCGAGCTAAAGGTAATGAAGCGCCCATGGTTTATTTATTGGACGCGGAGTTTTGCGCGGCGGGGTTCGAGTTAATCAAACGCAGAAATATACTTTTCACGGCTATTACTCGTTCCCGGGCCTGGATAAGAGTTTATGGCGTAGGTTCGATGATGAATGTTCTTATCGACGAATTTAATCGACTTAAAGAGCATGAATATAAGTTGAGGTTTGTTGTGCCAACTGCGGAGGAAATGAAGCAGATTCGTACTCAGTATAGAGATTTTTCGGAGACAGAGAAAAAGCAGGTCAATAAGCTCCAAAATCAACTTGAGGATATTTTCTCGAAGCAAGGTGATGCTGCGGCATTGATTCAAAGCCTCCCCAAAGAAATTCGTGAACAGCTTTTAAAATCTTTGAACCCTGACGCTCCTCAAGGTTGAGCAGATGAGCTCTAGATCTGAATTACTTGAGGATCTCGCATTGGAGATCCGTGAGAGTTTGGATTGCTTTTACGACGCCGGATTAGTTATGGACGCCAATCCGGTGAAGGCGTTTGAGCATTGGCCGCTCTTCCCGAAAGACTTGGGATACAAAAATGAGGAAAGGTATCATGAGTGCCTTTTGTCTTGGGAAGGGGCAGCGGGCCTTTCGTATCTTTTTGATGATTTCCAGAACACCGGTCATTATAGATCTATTATAAATAATCGAGATTTTAATCTATTGCTCAGAGATGGGTCTGTGATTCAGATTTTTTATAAGACATTTGAAGGGCAGATAGCGCAGCATAGATTAGCATTTTTCCCCGCCCCATACGAGTTTTTGGAGGAGGATTTAACGGAGCTTTCCTTTTCAGATATTATTGAGGCTTTGAATGAGAATGATCTAAAGACGCGTCTGAGATTGGTTAGTCCTATAAGGTTTGATTATGATAAAAATAAACGGGATGCATTTCATCCGCATTCTCATTTAACCCTTTCCAGATCAACGTGCCGAATACCAGTTTACGGACCAGTCAGTTGTGCTCATTTTGTGCGCTTTATAATTTTTCATTTCTTCCAAGAGTTTTGGCATGTTCCTTCGGTTGCCGAACTTGAGCCGAAAATTTGGAAGCGTACACTGGATCACCCCGTAAGTGATGAGTTGTTTTTGGATACCTCGCTAAGATAGCGCCGCGGTGAAGATCGCTCAAGAGCCGGTTCTGAATGCCACTTCACGACTTGTTGGTCATTGATGGAGGCGACTTAACTCCCCTTCGGAGTCGTGGGACTGATGGCGACGGATGGAGTAATATTGCGGTGGCTTATCCTGCGCGAGCTTTGATTGTTGTTTCGGCGAGGTGGAGGGCTTGGAGGCGGTTTTGGAGGAGGGTGTGTTGGGAGGTGCCGGGGGGGAATTTGGCTTGGGCGGTCTGGGTCTTGCTGATCATGGTGGGGAGGGTGTCGCGGAGCTCCTGGGGGGTGAAGGGCGCGGTGGCGTCGGTGGGATGGGTGAGGAGTGCGATGGCGAGGCGGAGGGCGGTGAGGTTTTCGCTCAGCATGGTGTGTTGCCAGGTGCCGGGCTGGAGTTTCAGCAGGGCTTTTTCGGATTTGCTGATGAGGGAGAAGAGGGGGCGATGGGCGGGATTCATCTGAGCTGAAAAGGCTGGTGCATCACGCTAAGGGTGAAAAGGAGAAAGGCAGTGCCTCACGCAAAGGCCGCAAAGGACGCAAAGGGTTTGACACCGTGTCGGTGGAAGGGGAGCGGAGCTTTGGGGTTGTCCGCTTTTCCATTTGGGCGCTTTTTGCTTAGGCCACGGACGGCGGCGGAGCGCCGTCCCTACCAGCACACTTTGGTGGGTCTGGGGTGTGATGGAGTTCCATGGTAATAATGCGTTAAGGGCGCAAAGGGAAAGGCAGAGGAGCGGGGGCATGTCGCGTTGTTCGACGGACATTTCTGCGGGGCGATTATTTGGCGAAGGCGACGGTGATGCCGTGGCGGTCGTAAACGGTGGTTGGTGTGCCGTGATAGATGAAGGGGAGTATCTCTTTGCCGCCTGTTGGAGGCTCCACGGTGAAGACGTAGACGTCGCCCTGGTGGGACTGGCCGATGAATTGGTAGGTGTAGCGGCCTTGGGATTTCCCCATCTTTTCGCTGCCGGCGCCGAAGCCGAAATCGAGTTTGTCGTTGCCGTTTTCGCGGCTGTAGTTCCGAGTGACGTACATGATGCTGCGGCCGCCGGCGATGGTGCTGTGGATTTGGGCATCCGGGTACTGGAAGTGGGCGCGGTTTTTTTGGACTTGGGCTTCGCGTTGGGCGTCGGGGGTGAGGGCGAAGGGTTTTTTGCAGGCGGTGAAAGACGCGAGCGCGGCGGCGAGGAGGACGAAGGTCAGGAGCTTGATCTTCATGACCTGGCGGTGCGGGTGCATGGCCCATGCTTAGCATGGGTGGTTTTAAGGGTTAAGCGCAAAAGCGCTTTAAAGGCAGTGCCTCACACGAAGGATGCAAAGGACACGAAGGGAAGTCAGAAGGGGAAAATTAAGAGAGAATGGAAAATGGAAAATGGAGAAGTGGGAGGGGCTTCGCGTGGAGGGCGTGGGGTGAGCTCAGGACAGGCAAGTGGGAGGGGACAAGTATGGCGTCGTCCTCGGAATGGGTTATTGAACTTTGGCTTTGGGGTAGACGGAATTGAAGCCGATGTTCACCCAATCGGGGTCGCAACCCCGAATCTCCCAGACTATTTGAGGGCCGATGGCATCGCAGAAGGCGGTAAGGGCGGTGCGGGTGTCGGTGGGTCCAGTTTGGAAGGTGTAGGTTTTGCCCTGGTAGTCTGCGGTCCAGGGAGTTCCGATAGTCACGGCGAGGTAGTTAAGTTTTGACGGCTGGCAGATGTGTTCGATGCCGGCGGCGATGAGGTCGTCGAAGGATACGTCGGTGGCGGAGAAGCCGGGCAGGGGGAGATTTGAGGAGCCCTCTTTAGGATAGAGCAGGTAGCGGGTGCCGATTTTCTCCCAACGGTAGGCGGGGTCGGCGCGGACGAGGGCCTGGAGGATTTGCTCCGGCGGAGCGGAGGGGGCTGGGATGGCGAAGTCGATTTCTTTTTCCTTCCAGCCGACCACGGTGTCGTCGGGTATGCCTTGGGCCGCGATCTGCAGGCAGGATTCCAACTGTGCGATGTCGGCGGGGGTGCGCTGATTTTCGGGGATGTTTTGAATGCGCTCGATCTGGGGCCGCAGGCGAATGGCATCGTCGAGTGTGTGGTGAACGCGCTCGAAGCAGATGGGGATGCCCTGGCTTTTCAGGCTTTCAACGACGGCGGCGGTGTTGGTGCGGATGGGCTGGCCGGCCGGGGCGGAAAGGGTGGTGAAGAGGGCGAGGGTGAAGGCGCAGATCCAGAGGTGTTCCTGCCGGCGGGTGAGGATGCGGCGCATGGCTCAGGCTAGCATGGGGAGGGGTAAGTTTTAAGGATTATGTGGCGGATAGATGCGTCACACAAGGGAGGCAGAGACAAAGGGAAAATGGATAAGGGAGGCACTTTGCGGGCGGAGCTTAGGAGCGTAGCGGGGATTGTCACCAGTTGCATGGAAATAATTTATTATTAGGGATAAGCGGGTTTACTCTGGGATGATTGCCGCCGGGTATTTTTGGTACAAACGGGGGCTTGCGGTGGGTAAGTGGGGCTGGTAACTCGGCGGACTATGTGGCGCTCTCTCGCATTGACTTTTGCCGTGGCTGTATTCGCGATTTCTGGAGTGAGGGCGCAGGAGTTTGTGTGGACGAATGGGGAGGGGGACGGTTTGTTTTCGACGGGGGGGAATTGGGCTAATGGTGCGGCGCCGACGAGTCCGGCTCCGACGCTTTATTTCCAGGCGAGCGGGACGGCGGTGAATGATTTGACGGGCCTGCAGGCGGAGGCGCTGTCTTTTTCGGGCGATGGGACGGTGGTGTCGGGGCAGGCGTTCTCGAGTGTGTGGAGGGTGGAGTTTTCGGATTCTTCGACGCCGGGGACGAACACGGTGGATGTGGGGCTGGCGGCGTCGGGGTTCGGATTTTCGACGACGACGTTTGAGGGGCAGCATTTGCGGTTCACGCAGGAGCTGGCGATGAACGATGTGACGTATCTTTTTTTCAATGGGGGGTCGCTGAATAATAGTGTGAGCTTCGCGGGGGCGAGCGGGGCGCTGACGACGACGTCGCCGGCGATCGCGCAGGTGCTGGGGGCGACGGTGGCTTTTGATAACTCGGAGGCGGTGAATACGGCGCGGTGGTCGGCGGGCGCGCAGCTGAATCTGCGGACGAATGGGCGGGTGCGCTTGATCGGCAATGAGGCGGCGGATGTGACGCAGGAACTGGCGTCGGTGAAGGCGTATACGAGTGACATCCTGGAGGTGCAGAATGTGGGGACGACGTCGGTGGCGACGCTGCAGGTCGGGCAACTGGAGTTGACGGAGGGTGCGGTGCTGCTGCATCGGTCGACGGGTGGGGCGAATCAGGTGCTGGGCAGTGCGGATGGGCCGCAGATTATTTATGCGGGGCAGGGGGATTCGGATTTTCTGGGGCCGCAGATGTTTTATCTGAGTGGGGATCTGGAGGGCGGCAATGCGACGGTGGAGTATGCGGCGTATGACGCGGAGACGGGGGTGGTCTCGGCGACGACGGATGTCGACAATGTGGAGACGGTGAATGACGCGACGGCGAATGTGTTGCAGACGACGTCGAACACGTTTTTCTCGGGGACGAGCACGATGCACTCGCTGGCTTACAATGCGGGGAGCCTTTATGACGGCGGGGACGGGGCGATGTTTAACCTGACGCATTTGCTGATGGGGCCGACGGCGGGCACGCTGGGGGTGGCGCTGAACTTCGGTGACCGCGCGGGGAGCATCACGTCGGAGGTGTGGGGTTCACGGCCGTACAAGGACACGTACTTGAGTGGTAATATCCAGGGGAGCAATGAGCTGACGTTTCGCGGGTCGGGCTATTTTCACCTGATGGGCGAGAGCACGTTCTCGGGGACGGTGAAAATCGCGGGGGCGTTCGTGGCGCTGGAGTTTTCCGGTCAGTTGGCGAATGTGGCGGCGATCGAGCTGGGAGATGAGGGCCGGACGTCGCGACTGGACCTGCTGGCGGGGGCGAACAGGCTGGCGGATGAGGCGACGATCCTGGTGAAGGGCGATGCGGAGTTGAATGCGTATGCGGAGCCGGGTACGGGCGCGGCGAGCGAGGAGATCGGGGACATCACGGTGGCGATGGAGAGCACGGAGGTCTTCAATAACCGGAGGTTCACCATATGGGTGCGGACGTACGGGGTGGATGATCCGTCGTCGCCGATGGCGCTGTCGGTGGGGTCGCTGGCATTTGGGGAGACGGTGAGCAATAACCGGGTGGATCTGATCGTGGAGGGGAGCAATAGCTCGCTGAGCATCGGGGGGCCGGCCATCGAGGTGAAGAATGGCAATATGTTGAATGTGAATCTGAAATCGGCGGGCACGCGGATCGCGCTGGCGGGGGGCGTGAGCATCGCGGAGGGCGAGGACGGCACGGTGGAACTGAGCGCCGGGTATGAGGCGGAGGAGGCTTTCCAGGCGGTGCTGGAGGCGGATCTGGATTTGCAGGGTGGGACGTTGAATTTGATGAGCGATCACGGGTTGCTGGCGCTGGACGGCGACCTGACGATGGGTGAGATGCTGGAGACGTATCTCTATCTCAACGCGGCAGAGGAATCGGCGGCGCTGATCGCGATCGATGGCGATCTGACGCTGGATGGGACGGTGTTTGTGTCGTCGAATCTTGGTTATGTGGAGGGGACGTGGCTGCTTTTCTCGGTGACGGGAACGATCCTGGATGAGGGGTGGAGCATCGAGGGGCTGGACGGGTCGTACTATTATTACAGGCAGGGTGGGAATGTTTACCTGACGACGAACGCAGTGCCGGAGCCGTCGACGTGGATGTTGCTCGGGCTGGGTGCGGTGGTGGTGGGGGTGAGGGTTTGGCGGAGGCGGGGGGTTAGTTTAAAGAATTAAGAATTAAGTTTTAAGAAGGCGTTCCGCGTCGCGGGGCTAGGCTTTGCGTAGCGCGGGTGGGGTGTGTTTTGCGGGCACCTGCGGTGCCTAGCTCGGCGGGAGCCTTGATTCGGGTCATTCCCCATGACCCCTCACCCTGCGGGCATGTCCCGCAATGACGGGACATCTCTACCGCAATGCCCTCGGTGTCTTGCTTGCCGGATTCGGCGGCTTTGCCGCATGTGATCTTTTGTCTGAGGAAAACTCAGGCGAGGCGCGGACGGCGCAGGAGGCGGTAGGCGAGGAGGGCGGCACCGAGGGCGAGGAGGGCGTAGGTGGAGGGCTCAGGGACGGTGTCGACGGACATGTCAACGTAGCCGGAGCTCTGGGGGTTGATGGTGAGGGGGGTGGGGTTGGCGGCGAGGTTGTTGATGATGTCGCGGGCCCAGGAGTCGAGTCCGCTGCCTTCGCCGTAGGCGATGCGGGTGCTGTTGGTGAGGAGGGTGTTGGCGCCGTCCTGGGAGAGGCCGATGCCGATGCCGTAGTAGCCTTCGGATTGGAAGACGAAGAAGGCCTCGGTGACGAAGCCGCTGGTGGAGGTGAAGGCGTCCGTGATTTCGAGAAAGGCGGGAGTGCCGCCGTTCGGGGCGGAACCGGTCCAGTCGACGATGTATTGGGGGCCTTCTGAGGTGTAGGGAGTGCCGGTGTCGGAGCCGCTGAAGTAGATCTCTTCGGCGGTGGTGTCGATGTGCAGGGTAATGGCGGCGCGGGCGGGCTGGATGACGAGGATCACCAGGACGGCGAGGAGGCTCAGGGCGCGGTTCATGCGGTGGGTGTTAATCCGCACGGCGGGGAGGAGGCAAGGTTTTTTCCTCTCCGGAGGCGGGGAGGGAGTTTTCAGTTTTGGGAGTTGAGGCGCGAGGTGGCGCGGCGGCGCTTTTGCCGTTCGTGCCAGTAGGCGCACCCGAAACCGTTGCAGCCGCAAAAGGTCAAGAAGAGGACGCGCCAGGGCTGCCCCGGCTCGGCTCCCAGTTGCCCGATAAAGATGGCAAGGCCGGTGATGAGGATGAGGCCCACGCATACGAGGCTGAGGATTTCGCCTTTGCTCATTGGGCCGTGAGCTTAGGTGATCGGGAATAAATCGTCCAGATGGCGTGAGCGGAGATGAGGTAGGTGACAAGAGCGCCGAGGAGGGTGAAGGCGAAAGTGCCGAGGAGAGAGAGACCGGTGAGTATGAAGCCGCTGAAGCAGCCATAGAAACCGAAGATGCCGGAAGCGATGAGGGTGAGGCGCATGACGAAGGCGGTCCGGGGCGGCGGCGGTTGGCGGTTGATGAGGCGGTGGCCGATGAAGGCAAGGATGAGGCCGGGGATGGCAAGGACGCAGACGAGAATGAAACCGATAATAAGGAAGAGGCCGAGGGCATTCCGAACAGAAACGTTTTTAACAAAATCCGGAGCCCAGCCGCCGATGGTGAGGGTGATGGCGAGGACGACGATGCTCAGAAGCCAGGCGACGAGCGACGGGATGATGAGGAAGAGCAGGCCTTTGCTGAACCTAGGGGCGAGAGATTCCTCGAGGTATGGGAGAGCAGAGGGCATCTTGGATTTTTCTTAGCAGATCGTTATGGGGTTGGGAAGGACGGAAGGCGGTGGGTTTGGGATTGAGGGGCGGTCCGGGGAGGACTAGGTCTTGGGTTGTGGTAAAAACCTTTCTGTGGGGGCTGGTGTCGGGGGTGCTGTTCGTCGGCGTGGTGGCGGCGGTGTGGAACGATTACCGCAAGGTGTCGGCGTTGCAGGATACGGGGCGGGATGGGACGCTGCTGGTCCTGCGGGAAACGGGCGGACTGAGGGAGGATGGGACGAGCTCGAATGATGCGGATGCGCAGATCGCGGGGAGGCGGCTCCGGGTTTCCGACCGGGTGCGGCTGGAGCGGGGCGAGACGCGTCGGGTGATTTATGAGGAGGAGGCGCTGGCGGGTTTTGACCCGAGGACGATGCGGAGCTTTGGGGATTTTGTTTATGGCGAGCGGGCGGAGTCGCGCTGGGCGCTTTTTCACCGGCGGATCGGGACGAAGGGGCTGGTGTCGGCGAGTATACTGGGGGCGGCGTTTTTGATCAGCTGCGGGTGGTGTTTTGCGAGCGTCATCGGCCGGCTGAACGCGAGGGATAGGGTGGCGGTGAAGGCGCGGGGGCCGCTGGATGGCGGGGGGGGTAGGAATTAAGAGCCTCGCGTAAAGGACGCGGAGGGGGCCGAGCCACAGCGCTTTGCGCAGTGAGGCGGGTAAACCTCAAGCAAAGGACGCGAAAGGGATGGTGTGGCTGAAAGGAGAATGGAAAGGGGGCTGCGCCGGATTTGGGCTCAGTCGGAGCTTCGCCTTCCCATCATATACGATGCGCGAAGGCGCAGGATGTTTCCTTCTTGTAGCTCGGGGCATCAGAGGTGAGGAAGAGGCTGGTGTTCGGTGGCGAATATTTGAATATCGGGAGATGGATGATGTGACGATTGAGCGGATCGGGCAGTCGGTGGTGCGTCGAGGGCTGGCGGGGGCGGGGGAGCATGATCTGCTGGTGGGTTTTTGTGAGGAGTGCGCGGCGGCGGGGTTGCCGGTGGCTTCGGCGGTGGCGGTGATCGACACGTTGCATCCGATCTGGGAGGGGCGGGTCTTTTGCTGGCGCAATGACGGGGTGGAGCAGGAGGCAATCATCGAGTATGGGAACTCGAGTACGGGGGAGATGCGGGAGCGGTGGCTGCGGACGTCGTTTTATTATCTGCATTCGACGGGGCAGGATGAGGTGAGACGGTGCATGGGCGAGGGAGACCCGAGGGATTTTGAAACGCTGGAGGAACTGCATGGGCAGGGGCATACGGATTATCTGGCGATGATCAATCGCTTCGCGGCGGAGGAGACGATCGGGCAGATGGATTGTATTTTCACGCACTGGACGACGCGGCGGGCGGGGGGATTCGCGGAGGAACACCAGGCGGCGCTGCGGAGGCTGGTGCCGCTGCTGGCGCTGGCGTTGAAGGCGGCATCGATGACGCAGATCGCGAAGACGGTGCTGGAGATTTATCTGGGGAAGGACGCGGGGCGGCAGGTGCTGAGCGGGCGGATCACGCGCGGGGTGTCGGAGCGGATGGAGACGGTGCTGTGGTTCTCGGATTTGTGCGGGTTCACGACGATCTCGGATGAGGCGGCGCCGGAGGAGGTGATCCCGCTGCTGAATGATTATGCGGAGGTGGTGATCGCGGCGCTGCATGAGGCGGGGGGCGATGTGCTGAAGCTGATCGGGGACGGGACGCTGGCGATCTTCAAGGGCGAGGATCGGGCGGAGGCGTGCCGGGCGGCGCTAAGGGCGCATGGGGCGATGGAGAGGGGAATCGCGGAGCTGAATGCTCGGCGGCGGGCGGAGGGGCGGCCGGTGACGACGCTAAGGCTGGGGCTGCATGTGGGAGAGGTTTTTTACGGGAACATCGGGAGCGATGACCGGCTGGATTTCACGGTGGTGGGGCCGGCGGTGAATGAGGTGAGCCGTATTGTGACGATGGGCCGCTCGGTGGATCAGGAGCTGCTGGTGTCGCAGGAATTCGTGGAAGCGCTGCCGGTGGAGGAGCGCGCGGGTTTTGTATCGGTGGGGAGGTTCGCGCTGCGGGGGGTCAGGCGGGCTAAGGATTTGTTTACGCGGGAGAGGGGTTAGGAAATTTTAAGAATTAAGTGATGCGGGGTGGTGGTGAGTGGGCCGGATGGAGGTGATCGGCTTGCTTATTTTTTGTGGTGGTTCCATGTAGGGGCGATGAATCCTGAATTGGAGGCGGTGCTGGCGAAGATTCGCCGGGCGGAGTTGCCGACGTTTATGGATGTGCCGATCGATCATGCGCACGTGAGGGGGGTGAGTTTCGGCGACACGCTGCTGCATATCGTGGCGGTCTGGGGGGATGTGGAGTCGGCGCGGGTGTTGCTGGAGGCGGGTGTGGAAATTGATGAGCGGGGAGAGCATAACTATACGGCGCTGCATGAAGCGGTGAGCCAGGGGCACGTCGAGATGGTGCGGCTGCTGCTGGCGCGGGGGGCCGATCCTTACAAGGTGAATGACCTGGAGTGCGATGCCTTCGGACAGGCGGAAATTTCGCCGGAGATGATTGCGATCCTGGAGGAGTGGAGGAAGGGCCGTTAGGGCGGGGCGAGGCGGTCTAAGCTAGGCGGCGAGGCGGTGGTTGAGGGCGACGAGGAATGGGGTCCATTCGGTGCGGCGGTAGCTGGCTCGCTTGAGGCGGATGGTTTTTCCGGCGGGGTCGGTGAAGACGAGGTGGCCGCTCACGGTGGTGCCGTATTCGTGCTGATGATGCCGGGTGGCTTCGCCGAGGGGGAGGATGAGCGGTGGGCCGAAGAAGCGGTCGAAACGGAGGGTGTCGGCGGTGAGGGTGATCTGGCGGTATTGGCCGCGGATGGTGCTGACGAGGCGGAAGAGCACGTAGGCGAGGATGATGTAGGGGAGGTAGGAGTTCACGCCGGTCGGAGCGACCTGACGGGGCCAGAGGATCTCGAGCGAGAAAATG
The DNA here is from genome assembly GCA_964445975.1 of uncultured Chthoniobacterales bacterium. GTDB lineage: Bacteria > Verrucomicrobiota > Verrucomicrobiia > Chthoniobacterales > Terrimicrobiaceae > CAYUMP01. Next base: position 137,770 of record CAYUMP010000004.1, read on the forward strand.
AGGGCGGCGGCGGCGTAGAGGCCGGGAAAGAGGTAGGAGAAGGTGAGTTTGGCCTCGGGCATGGAAAGAATCTAAACAAGGCGTGCGGGAGGTGGATAGCACGGAGACGCGGAGCGGATGAAATAGAGGTGGCGTTGCTCGGGGCCGGCGGGGCGCAGGATTTGTTTACGAGGGAGAGGGAGAGGGAGGGAGAGTTTTAAGTTTTAGGAATTAAGAATTAAGTGATGAGCGCCGTGTGATGAGGTTCAGCGTGAGCGGGACATGGTGCGGTGGAGGAGCCATGCAATGGTGGTGAGGCCGCTCCATACGCACAGGCAGAAGAGGAGGGCGGCGAGGCTGGGGCGGTTACTGGAGAAGCTGGCAAAGAGGTTTGGGCCGATGGTGGCGTCTGGGCTGAAGAGCAGGGAAATCAGTCGCGCGGGGGCGGCGTAGATATCGAGGAGGGCGAAGGCGAGCGGGCCGAGTCCGAGGAGGGCCAGCAGGATGGAAAGCACCAGCGGACCGAGGGAAACTACGGCGCAGGCGAGGAGGAGGGAGCGCAGCCCGGGCCCTGAGATGCGGGGGAGAGGCATGAAGAAAGGGTAGAGGATGAGGAGAGATTGGGAAAGATTTTCTGCCTCACGCGGAGGGGATCAAAGACCGACGGTAGGAGCGTGAATCAATGGGGTTTGGGAAATGGGACATGGGCCGGAGTTGACCGGAGGAATCCCGGGCGGGCTGTGATGGTTGAAAACCGACCTCTGAACTTGGACTCCGGAGGGTGTTCGCGTAGATAGGGACGAATGTTCGTCGTCCCGTTGATCATCGCGTTGCTTGTCCTGTCCATTGAGCCTCTGGTGAGGAGACGAAACGGGGTGAGGGTGCCAATCGCAAGGTCCGTTGGGTATTTGCTGTTGGCGGTGTATTTCGCGATGTGCGGGACGAGATTCGGGCGGTTGATAAGCGACGGAAGCGCCGTGCTCGAAGCCATCGTCGGTCTTTCCTTTCTCATCATCCCGACGGCGGTGGGCGTGTTGTTGCTGGTGGACCGGTTTGCGGGAAAATCGGGGCGGTGAGGTTTTGGAGTTTCTGGCCCGCCGTTTGGGGAGGGTGGCGCTAAAGATCGGGTTTAAGCGTGGCGTATCTCCGGCGGATGGAGGCAAGGGGCTCGGGATCGGTCGATGCCCTGAGGGGCGGGTCGTGGGGAGTCCGAGGGCGGGGCGGGCGGCGTATTTACGGAGTATGAAAACACTATTAGCCCTCATAGCGACAGCAGGTCTCACGCTCGCCTCGGCGCAGGCGAAGGATGTGGATATCCCGGTCACGGAATTGCCGAAGGCGGTGACGGATGCGATCTCCGCGAAGCATCCGAACTCACAACTGCTCTCGGCGGAGAAGGACACGACGATGAAGGGTGAGGTCCAGCATTACGAGGTGAAGATCAAGGACGGTGAAGCCACGAAGGAACTCAAGGTGGCGAGCGACGGCACGATCAAGGAAACGGAGAACGATTAGTCTCCCCAAAAACCAACAACACGGGGCAGTCTGCAGACGCGGGCTGCTCCGTTTTTTTTGCGACTAAGGCGGCGGAGGCTCCGGACGGGTGGAGATGTTCCCGGGGTTTAGCGGGGCAGGAGGTCGGAGTAGGGGGAACGGGTGTTGGTGGGAAAGGCATTGGGATCGAAGACGCGGGCGGGGGCCCAGTAGGCAGGGCGGATGAATTTTTGATCGAGGTAGTACATGGGCTCGTAAAAGCCGCGGAGGAGGCGGTTGTGCTCGAGCGACCACCGGGCGGGAAACGCATAGGCCGGCCGAAAATACCGATAGGTGCCGGTGGTGGTGGAAGAGAAAGGCTGCACGAGAAGGTAGTAGGATACGATGTAGGTGGTCAGCCCAGCGGCGGTGAGGGAAAGGGTGATGATGCGGGTGGATTTCATCGCTGTGTGGTTACTTCCATACAGCTTTGCTTTGCTCGTAGGCACGGGTGAACTCGGCGATGAAACTTTTCCAAGCGGCCTTATCATAGCAATAGGCGGCGATGAGTCGTTGAGGAGAGTTGATGACGTTTAGGGAAAGGGCGTTCTTGGTGAGCTGGTAGGACCCGATGCGGTCGTAGCGGATGAACCCGGCGTGGCCGAGGAGGCTGTGTCGCTCGATGCCCTCCGCCGTAAGGGTGACTGTCCGTGCCTGATAGAAAACCACCAGAATGATGCCAACGGCAGGCGCGACGAAGGCGGGGAAGGTCGGAGTGAGGATGAAGCCAAGGTGCGTGAGGTCGAAATGGATGCGGGACCCTTGCAGGATCAGGTTGCCGACATAGCCGATGGCCAGCAACGCAAGGATGAGACGGCCCGTGGCTCGATAGGAAAAGACGAGGCGGGCGTGTGGTGTCGGACTAGGCTCGGTCACGTGTAGCTGGCTTTGATCTCTTCGTAGGTGTGGTCGGTGAGGATGGTGCCGTCGGAGGGCAGGGGCATGGCGGGATTCGCCGGGGCGGTGAGGTCGAGGCGGACCTCGGTGCCGGTGCCTTCGACGCCGGCGATTTCGTCCGTGGCCTTGTCGCGGTAGAGCCAGAAATCGGTGGTGGGGAAGTCGGCGTCTTTGAGGTAGGGCCCGTGGAGGAAGAGCACGCGGCCGTCGTCGAGGGCGAGGTAGTAGGCGGCACCGGTGGAGGTTTGCACGGCGAAGGCGCGGGTGAGGTAGTAGACGTCTTTGCGCAGGGTGCCGTCTTTGACGAGGTCGTGGAGGATGTGCGTCTTGAAGGCGCGGTTGGGGACAATGGCGATCATCACGACTAGGAGAAGAGTTTGGAAAAATGCCAGGATGGTATCGACGGGGTCTGAGTGCTCTCCCATAAAGTACTTGGTGAGGAAGATCGCAGCTTGAGCGCTAAGGATGGCGGTCGTCAGTTGGATGAGGTAGCGACGGCCGGAGACGGCTATTTGGGAGATTTGCAAGGTGGGAAGCTTTTAGGGGTTAGGCAAGCTGAGTCGGATTCCATAGGTGGGGCGGGATTTCTGAAAGAGATCGAGGGTCATGATGCCGAGTTCATTTTTCGTACGGTCGTAAGAGGTGTGGTAGCGAGCGCTTTGCCAGTGGAGGGAGTCGTCGGTCTCACGGATAGGTTGCCAGGTTTGGCCGGGGGCGGCCGCTTGCATGAAGGCCAGGATTTCCTCGGGGGTGAATTTCACACCGGTTTTGTCTCGGCTGGGGAGGCGTCCGATGGCGATCTGCACGGCGGTATCGTTCAGATAATAGACAGAGATGGCGTGGTCTTTTTGCAGGTGCAGGGAGACGAAGCCTTTGTTTTTGTCCTTCGGGTCGACTTGGTTGGCGCCGCCGACGGAGGGACCGTATTGCGCAACGCATTGGTCATAAGTTTCGCCGAGATGCGCCCAAGCCAGGGCGGGCGTGAGAAGCGCGAAGACGACGACCGGACGGAACGGGTTCACGAAGCTCGTATTAGCTATCCCAGTAAAAGAAGTAAATGTCGGAGCTTTCGGCGGAGGACCAGATCCACCAGCCCTCGTCGGGTTTGGAAATCTTAAGGGTTTGGGGATTCGGAAGCGCGCCCGGCTGCCACCAGGGAAGGGCGAAGGGTTGGGCGGGATTCCAGACGGGGTCGATGTCCTGGAGGAGAAAGGGAGTTTTTTCGAGGCCGGGGAGGTCGGTGACTTCAAAGCCCTGGGCGCGGTAGTGCTGGCGGAGGGAGTCGAGATAGGATTCGCGGAGAGCGGGAGGGTTGCGGCGGATCTGGGCGCGGAAGATGAGGGTGCTGTCCCGGCCGGAAAAGTTGAAGCCGTTCAGCAGGAGGCCGGGCGGAGTGAGTGGCGGGGGGAAGTATTTGGGGAGGTCTTCCATTTCGATCCGGGCGGGGTGGCTCTTGAAGAGTTCAATGCGGATGCTGGGTGGGAGGGCCCCGTTTTTCTGCAAAGCGAATCCGGCGACAAACAGGAGGATGGCGGGCACGATCAAGGTGGCGATGCAGGCGGCCGAGGGGCCGAGGCGTTTTACGCAGAGCCAGGCTATGAGTCCACTGATCGGGAGGGCGATGGCTGTTCCGCCGAAAAGGTAGGGGACGAATTGAAATCCCCAGTCATTTTCCAATCCTGCAGCCCTGGCTCCCTGTACCGCCGCGAAGCCTGCGATGCACGCACCGGCCAGCGCGTAGAGAAGGAGGAAAAGCCAGCTGGACGCTTTCATGAGGCGGCCGGATTGAGGGCCTTAGCTCTTCGGAGCGGGGATATTTACCTGCTCGTATTTGATGGTGAAGCCGTAGCGGATTTTCTGGTCATAGACGCCGTCGAAGTTGGTGTCGACGAGTTCCCAGTCGGCGTCACCGCCGTTGGGAATGTGGTGGCGTTCGTAGTCGTAGACGTTGTCTTTGTTGCGGTCCTTGCGGGTGACGATCTCGTCGGCGTAGCGGTCATCGGGGCCCTGGTCGCCGCCGGGGGCGCAGGCGGTGAGGAGGACGAGCAAGGGGAAAAGGTAGAAGGGAAAATGGAGAAGGCGGAGCATGGTTGTGCTTAGCAAGTTCGCGCGGGGGCAGGAAGGTTTATGAATCTTGGGAGCGGTGCGGGCCGATGCTTATTTCGCCTGGGCCGGGGCGTAGGCTTGGACTTCGCTGAGGAAGACGCAATTGGGATCGTAGTCGGCGGCTTGGTCGTGGTGGTCGGGGAAGCTGAGGCGGATGTAGCGGGCTTTGTGCGCGGGGAATTCGCAGGTCCAGGTGGCGGCTTCTTTTTGGGTGAAGGTGTGGGTGCCGACTTTGGGATAGGAGAGGCCGTCTTTGCTTAAGAGGACGTCGACGGTCCGGGTGGCGCCGAAGGCGGGGACGGAGACGCGGACGGAGCCGAGGTCGGTGACCTGGCCGAGGTCGATGGTGGTGTATTTGGGAAAGTCGGGGGCGGCGTCGGAGGCCCAGACGTGGGGGTCGCGGCCGGTTTTGATGCCGTCGGTGAGGCCGAGGTTCCAGGAGGACATGGGGTTGAGATGGCTGCTGGTGCAGGGTTTTTGGAAGGCGAGGTCAGCGGTGGCGGAATCGGAGTTCGGGGTGAGGCGGTAGCGGCGGGCGACGGGCTGGGCGGCATCGCGCTGCTGCCGGACGAGGCGGGTGTCTTCGGCGGCGAGGGGCTGGAGGACGGCATCGCGTGCGGCGGCGATGGCGGGGTTGTCGCCAAGCGGGAGGCGGAGCCGGATCTGACGCCAGTGCCAGAAGGCTTTTTCGTTGCGGAGGTTGGTGAGTTCGGCGACGCGGGCGGCCTGGCGGAGCATGGGGGTGGGGAGGGTTGCGAGATTGAGGCCCTGGGCGAGCTGGGGGGCGGTGAAGATGCCGACTTCGGTGTCGTCGATGGTGAGGAGGTAGGCGGGGGCGGGGAGGCCGGTGACGGCGAGCATCTGGCGGTTGTAGGCGTCCATGAAATGCGAGGAGCGGAGAGCGAGGTCGAACGCGGCATCGGCGGGGTCGAGGGGGAAGGGGAGGCTGCGGTCGAGCTGGGTCCAGGTGATTTCCGGACCAGAGACGAGGTCGGTGACGGTGGTGTTTTCGGTGCGGACGAAGTGGCTGTCGCGGGCGTCGAAGCGAACCTCGGAGACGGTGCGGTTGGCGATCCAGGCCTGGAGCAAGGCGGCGGCCATGATGAGGTGTCCGCCGGGGCCGGGGTGGACGCGGTCGGGGATGATTTTCTGCGCGAGGGCGGGGTCGGTGGCGCTGGCTTTTTGCAGCATCTCGACGACGGGGCCGTTGAAGTCGACAAAGCGCAGACGGCGTTTGGTCGCGGGCTCGATGATGGAGAAGCCGTAGCGGTGGACGACGGAGTTGTACCCGCCGGGGAAGGTGACGGGCCGGGTGACGTCGTCGAAGGGGGAGGAGGCGATGAGGGTGAGGCGGGCCTGGGGAAGCTGCGCGGCGAGGGTGTCGAGGATGGAGAGGTAGCCGGCTTCGAAGGTGCGGAAGGTTTTTTCATCGTAGGGGCGGTAGGCGGCGTCGTTCATGCCGAGCATGATGGTGATGACGGTGGGATCGTGCGCGATGACGTCGCGCTCGAGGCGGGTGGCGATGGGACCTCCGCCGCCGCCGGTGACGCGGTCGCCGCCCCAGCCGGAATTCATGTAGGTGATGTTGAGCCGGGGGTAGCGGGTGAGGACGAAGGTCTCGACGAAGTTCGTATAGAGCCGCTGCTCGGTAATGCTGTCGCCGTAGAAAAGGACGCGGTCGCCGTCGTGAAGGTAGAAGGGTAGGCGGCCCTGGGCCAGGGCGGCTTCCTTAGCCGGGGCTGGTGCAGCGGGCTCGGCCGCGAAAATTGCGGATGAGAAAACAGCGGTGGCGGCCAGCAGGAGAGCGAGGGCGGCGCGGAATATGGGGGAAGCTTAGAGAAAAAAGGAATAGGGGAAAATGCAAAAGGCCATGGCTGAAGGAATGCCCTTGCCGAGGGCGGGGGGGGCGGGCTTTTAAAGGGAACATGTTTTCGCAGGGAGCCAGAAAATGGTGGATCGGGGGGATTTTTCTCGCCGGGTTCATGGTTTTGGCGACCGTGGCGATTTTCAATTACGAGAGGATCATTGTTTCACGGATGATGGCGTCTCGTGGGCTGGGCGGCGGGGAGGCGCAGCAGGGTGAGATCGTCAAGATTTCGCGCGCGGCTCTAGGGTTGGTTCCCAGGGGTACGGCGCGATTGACGGAGGAGCAGGTAAGGAAGCTTTTTTCCGGGGTGGCGCTGCCGCGACCGGCTCTGGTCGTGGTAACGGCGGAGGAGAAGACGGTGGCCTTTACGTATGTGGGGATAATTCCGGCGGTCGATGTCGTGATCGCTTATTGCGATGACCCGGCCACGTTGGCGAAGCAGGAGGAGAATTTTCGGGCGATGGCGAAGGGCGAGGGCGCCAGGATACTGAAGATCAGAGGCGGAAAGAACGTGGTAACTTTTGCCGCGGAATATTGAGGCTGGCCGTTAGGTGTGGCGCGTTGTCAGGTTTTGAACGGAGGAGAGATTGTGTCTGAACCGTATCGACAGAATGGAGGAATTCGCGACACTCCGCGCGTGCCTGACGCTAAAAACCCTACCACGCGCTCGAGAAAGGTTGCGTCATCGGCGCGGATGCGGACGTCGCCGGAGCAGGATATGGAAACGGTGCATGATCTGTGGGAGAAGCTGGATCAATTTCCGGCGGGGAGAACGGATGATGCACTGGTTTTTCTCGCGCAGAGCCTGCGGAAGATCTTCCGGGCGGATAATATCAAATGGCATGCGGCGGTGCGGGTGCTGCCGGGGAAGAAGGATTTGTTCTCGGGCTGGCGGGTGCGGGCGCATTATGACCTGGTGCCGCACTCGGCGGCGTATCAGAAATTCACGGCGGCTTTTTACAAGGGGCGGGAGAGTTTTGATCCGGATTTTCTGGTGGGGCTGGCGACGACGGCGGTGATTGCGGGGTCGGGGAAGTTTCGGGTTCATCGCATGCGGGATGGGTTTATTCCTTATGCGGAGTTTCGCCGGAGTGAGCATTATCATCTGCATTACACCGCGCTGGGCATCGAGGATCGCATGTGGCTGAGTTTTCCGCTGAACAAGGACACGGAATCGGTGTTCCTCATCGATCGTGGCTTTTCCGCGCCGCACTTTTCCAAAAGGGATGCGGTGCTGGCGGGTCATATTGTCCGGGGGATTCGGGGATTTCACCGTCAGCTTTTTCTTAGTCATGGTTTGCTGATCGGGGAGACGCAGTTGAGTCCGGTTTCGCGCCGGATCGTGGGGAAGTTGCTGACGGGGCTGTCGGAGAAGGAGATCGCGCAAGCATTGCGTCAGGATGTGCGCACGACGCACAAGTACATCACCACGATTTATGAGCGATTCGGCGTGAAGGGCCGCGCGGGGTTGATGGCGCTGTGGCTGGGGGCTTAGGCCTGTATTCCCTGGCGGGGGAGGCGGCAGCAGTTGTCCTTTGTGGCCGGATTTTATGCGGCCGAATACCGTGCAAGCGACCGAACCTTCCATAGTGGGCCGAGTGACTTGACGAATACGGCCCTGCTCATTTTCCTGATGGAGGGTTGTGAGGTGACTCATCAACTCTATCGTGACCGGGAGGTGCCGGATTCAGTTCATTTTCAGCTGAAGCCCTCCGGGAAAATCGCCGGGGTATTCGCCACGGTGAATGCATGGCAGCCGAGGGTGGAGTGGAAGAAAAAGTAGGCCGCAGGTGAGATGGGCAGAAGTCTCACGCGAGGCTGGCTTTCGCGGGAGATTGGGCCTAGGGTTTTTGCATTATGGGCAAAGGCAACAACAGCAAGCGCAAGGAAGTCAAAAAACCCAAGCAGGAGAAGCCCAAGCCAATTCCCGGCGGCAAGCGTCCGAAGATTTAGGTTTTCGGTTGAAGGCGGATGAGGCGAGTAGCGATGTCGCTGCACGGCGCGCCCGTCTATCTATTAAGAGGGCGAGAATTTCCAGGCTGTCCTTGGAAAGGAAAATGCGAACATCGCAAGGGCGTTCGCGTGGTCAGGCGTAGTCTGATTTGATCGCGGAGTAGCTGCGGTCGGTGATGAGGGTGCCGTCGGCGGGGAGGCTGCGCGTGGGGTTTTCCGGTGCGGTAAACTCGGGGTCGAGGCGGGTGCCGGTGCAGGAGAGGCCGAGGATCTGGCCGGTGGTTTTGTCGCGGAGGGTGGAGAAATCCGTGCAGGGGAAGGCGCGGGCGGTGAGGGGTTTGCGGCCGTCGTATTCGGCGAGGTAGTCGCCGTGGAGGAAGAGCACGCGGCCGTCGTCGAGGCCAATGTAATAAGCGGGGCCGGTGGTCGTGCGGATGACAAAGACGCGGGAGACGTAGTAGGCGTCTTTCATCAGTTGCCCCTCATGATCGAGCTGGGCCATGCGGTTTTGACTGGCGCGGCGGCGGAAGAGGAACCAGAGGGCGACGAAAAAGAAGAGGCCCTGCAGGATGGGAAAGACGAAGGATTGCCAGCGCAGGGCGCCGCCATCCAGCGAATCGCGGAGGATGCTGCAGGAGGTGGGGATGCAGGCGAGGGTGATGAGCCCGAGCAGGAAGAGGCGCTCGCGGGTTTTGTTGGGAAAGTGTTGCAAAATTTGGAGGCAGGACTCGCGGGGTTAAATGATCGAGCGGGGGCCTGGGCTTATTTTGGCAGGGGGACTTTGCCTTTGAAGTCCTGGAGGCGGTCGAAGTAGTCGCGGTTTGTGAAGATGAGCTGGCGGAGGTTGGCGTCGTGGACGGCGTAGCTGCGGGAGGTTTCCCAGTAGTTGGGCGTGGCGTCGGTGCTGAGGACACGCCAGGTTTCGCCGGCGGCGTTGTCGGTGAGGAGGGTCTGGATTTGTGCGGCGGGGAGGTCGGCGGCGGGACGGCGGGAGTAGGCGACCTGGATGGCGCGGCCGTCGACGAAGATGGCGAAAATTTCGAGGCCGTCCTTTTGAAAAATTGAGCCGAGGACTTTCATGGAGCCGATGGCGAAGTCGGGGATTTCCTCGGTCGGGGAGCCGTAGCGGGCCACGCATTGCTCATGGGTCTCGCCGAGGCGGGCCTGCGCGAGGGCGGGCAGGAGCAGTATGAGGAGGAGAATGAGGCGGTGCATGGCGGCCCCGAGCATAGGGGAAAACGGAGGAGGGAAAATGGAAAAGGTGGAGAGCAGGCGGGCTGAAGGAAGGCCGTCTTCGCCTGTGTCAGTGGATCACGCGTCCCGGAGGTGAATGGCCGGTGGAGACGCGGATGTCGTCGGCGGGGATGCCGTCGGCGCGCAGGGCGGCGGTGAGTTCATTGGCGGCCCGGTCGAGGCCGCGCGGTTGCTCGAAGGGCGGCACGCCGGAATCCCAGACGAGCAGGGTGATGCTGCCGTCGGGGTAGGTGGTGGCCTTCACCTCGGGCGAGCGGGTGCGGTGAAAGACGCCGGTGGTGGTGCCTCGGGTGAACTCGTCTTTGTTGGTGCGGACGAGGCGGTAGCCGATGGACTCGATGGTGCGGGTGGCGTTGAACTGGGCGGGCGGCTGCTGGACGATGAACTGCTGCATCTCGACCCAGCCGGAGCAGCTGGTGAGGAGGGCGAGCAAAGGGAAAAGGTAGAAGAGAAACCGGAAGCGGGGACGCATGGGTCCATCGATACCGGGGATTTTCATTGATGGAGAGTGTTGGCCGGAAGATGGCACATTTCCTGTGCGTTTATTTCTCCGACGGAGTCTTGGCCTCGGCGGGTACGCGGCGAAAGGTCAGGTCCTTCAAATGCGACCCGCCGAAGCAGATGGTATCGGCATCGAGCACGATGATCTCGACAGGCTCTCCGGTGTTGAGAAGTTCGGTGCGGAGTTGGCGGCCTTCGAGAGTATAGGGTGCTTTGAGGGTGAGTTCGCCCACAGGGGCGAGATAGAGGACGCGCAACTCGAGGAGACCGCCACGGACGAAGTCAAGCTGGGTGCGGGACGGGCCGGCTGGCCCGTTGACGTCGTCTGAGAGCCATTGGCCTTTTAGCGCGAAGTCGGTTGGTTCCGCGGCGGGCGTCTTGTTGACGGTGCCGAGGGTGAGGAGGATGAAAGCGGCAAGGAAGGAGCGGAGCGTCACGGAGAAAGCTTAAGGGAAAAGTGAAGTGGAAAATGGTGCCCTAATCACCAAAGTCTGAGTTTGCGTAAACAGGATTTTTTTTGAGGGTTTGTAACATGCGCAAGCCTTTTTCATATGCATCCATATGCTGTTCCTTCGCGGCTCGGTAGGGATAGCTTTCACAGGTTCGCACGTTAAAGAGAATGATCACGGAAGAGGGAAGGGAAGTAGGCGCTAGGGCAACGACACCATGTCCGGAGTCCAAGACAGTCAAATCACTGAAAGAGCCGAAGGCTCCACCAAAGAAGGTGCGAGGGATAATTTCACGGCCATGCTGAGAAATAGTGTAGTAGCTGGTGGGTGCAATTTCCCATTCAGTTTTCTGTTCGATGGTGACGCGATAATCGCCAGGTAAGGTATATATACCGATGGTTTTGTATTCGCCACAGCCAGCGAGCCCCGCGAGGGCGGCGATTATGAGAAGAGCGCGAAGCATGATGAAGTTCTTACGGGAAAGTGTAGCCGAGAAAATGGAAAAAGGGTACCCATCCGGTGGATTCGCTGGCGCTTGCGGCCAAGCCTAATTCACGATCTCGCAGAGCTGGATGAGGGACGACTTGCTGCCGGTGGCGTTGAAGATGCGGATGTAGGCGCGGGCGGGGGCGAGCTTGGGGTCGATGGGGACGGTGAAGTCGATCTGTTCGCCGGGGTTGAGGCCGGAGCGCTCGGAGGTGACGAGGCCTTCGCCGGGGGTATAGCCGTACCATTTGCCGTCGGGTTGCTGTTGTTCCCAATAAAGCGCGGGCACGGTCTGGCCGGTGGGACACTCGAAGCTGATGTTGCCGCCGGTGGTGTTCTTGAGGCGGTAGGTGATGGCTTTGGCCTGCGCGCCGACGATGCCGACCTGCGGGAGTTTGTCGAGGGGCGACTGTTTGCTGAGGCGCTGGAAGTCCTTCAGGCTCTGCGCAGGGGCGGCGGCCACGGTGAGGCCGAGGAGGAACAGGGCGATGAGGATTTTCATAAGCCGGGGCTTATTGGTTTCGGCTGCGCTTGAAGGTGGCGAAGGCTTCGCCGGAGCGGCCGTTCCTGGTGGGTGGTGAAGATGGTGACGAGTTCCCAGCCGTCCTGTCCGTGGCGGTTGAGCAAGGCGTCAAAGTCGGCGGGTTTCAGGGTCGGGGCCTCCCATCCGCCGGTGAAGGGGACTTTGATGGTCTGATATTCCCAAGTGGCCATGGCGGGAGAATAGGAGATCGAGCCGTCGGTAAAAGACGGAAGTGCGGCCCGGAAGGTTCAGAGGGTGGCGGCGCGGGCCATCCAGCGGGCGAAGGCGCGGTCCTTGATGCTGATGGCCCGGTAGTTGCCGGTGGCGTAGAGGAAGAGTTCGTCATTGACGAGGTAGGCGTCGGCGTAGCCGGAGTCGGGATAGGGTTTGGTCCATTTTTCGGCCTGCGGGTGTTTGGCCAGGGTCCACCAGCTTTGGATCTGGGCGGGGGCGGCCGGCCGGCCGGTGACGCCGGGGTCGGTGACTTTTTTAAAGCCGTACTCCTGCAGGAAGCTTTTGGCGTGGTCCCGGCGGACGTTGCTGCGCGCGTAGGTATCGTAGTCGGTCCGGTCCGGGTCGGGCTGGACGACGTAGAGGTGCTTGTCGTCGGCGCCGTAGGGGAAGGGGACGGCTCCATTGGGAAGGAGGACATTGCCTTCGTTGGGCTGGCAGCCGAAGGGGCAGAGGAGGAAGAAAAAGACGCCGGCCACGACGAGGAGGATTTGCAGGGCGAACTTCATGGGTTCTCCCTTCCTAGCGGGAAAGGGATGCGATTTAAAGGTTTAAAGAACCAGGGAGAGTCCACTGATGGGAACCCAATGAGGCAGGGGGAAAAGGAGGCGGAGGATGGCTTTTTGGATCAGGGGGGAACTCGTGATGACCAGTGAGGGGCGGGCTAGGCCGAAGGAAAAAATGGCGGTGCCGGCCCCGAAGGTACTGACACCGCCACGCTGCCTTAGGAAACAATGACAGGTTACAGGTATTAGATTAGGATTTTTTGGAGTTCCACATTTTTTTTGGATTTTGGGAAGATATTGCTGGCTATGGATAAGGCCTACAGAAGCAAAATCGCTTTAGCGCAGGAACGGCCAGGATTTTATAGTCTTTTCCAGGGCGGAGCAGAGGCCGCCAGGCGCGAACATGACTTCAACAAGGTGAATACGGTAAGGGCTTTCACCAGTCGGCAGTCTTGCCGAGTTGATGGCAGATACCACGGTGCGAAGAGATTTTGTTAGGAATGGTGTTTCGGAGGCGGATCGTTTAGAAGGCTGGGCATGAAGGCCCTCATAGCTATCGGTGTTGCGATCCTAGGCCTCTGGTCCGCCCACGCGGGCGAGTGGAAGCCGGCGAGTTTTATTGCTTCGGCTGATGCCTCACGCCCGGTCATGGTGCCGGAGGGCTTCGTCACCTCCAAGATCGGCAAGGGGCGATACCGGCTGGATAATGTGCACTCCAAGGGGAAGGTTAATTGTGTGTTTCTCTTTTTTGGTCCGGGGAATGCAGAGGTCAAAAGCGAGGAGCCGGAGTGGAAGGCGGTGGCCGACGAGGTTGCCGCCAGGAAGTGACGCCATGACCGATACGCAAAAACGCGGGCGCATTTTTCTTCTGGGTGCAATGAGTATCCTAGGATTCCTCATTCTAAACGGAGCCGCTCAAAATGCCCTCAAGGGTGAGCGTATTTCTCCGGACAGCGTTTTTGGAAACGGGTTGCTTCTCTTCATGTTGGTTCTCGCCTTTCGCGGGGGACGGGTTTCTCTGAAACTGGCCAAAGCCTTCACACTGCTGATCACCGGGATGTACGGCGTTTTGCTGGTGATCATCGCGGTGTCCCTCTGGCGGGGAACGCCTTTCCTGGAGGCCCGCACCCTGGCGAATACGATAACAGTAATCCCGAGTCTAAGCGGAGTCCTCTTTACGACCTGGGCGCTGTTTTTCTCAAGGGAGGTAAAAGATTTTATCGGCCATCAGCGGGAGGTAGCCTGCCAGCGGCAGCTGGCCAAAATTAAACGTTCGGTCGCGCTTGAGCGCTCTCGATGCACGGCCGACGGGTAACGAATAGATGCTCGCATTTCTCGCCCTCCTCACCTCAGCGCTGAGCGTTGCAGGCCTCGTCACTCTGTTTTTTCTCTGGTGGCCGTTTCGGAAGACCAATGCGGTGCGATGTTTGCCCTGGTTTATGGCCGCGCAGGTGTTGTTGTGGATTTGTGGGAGACTTTCCGAGGGAGCTGTGGCTGAGAAAATGCAGATGTTTCAGAGCGACTATGCTTCAAAGGGAGAGCTTACCCTCTACGTGGTGACGGCCACGATGGTCCTTTCCGCGCTATGGAATTTTCTGGGATGGCTCCTCTTGTTGGCCAATGCCGCATTTGTCCTTCATCGACTGGGCTTCGCTTCCGGAGTCATTCATGGGCTTAAACGGGTCTATGACTTTACGGTTCCTCTAGGCATCGTATACCTGATCACAACCGTGCTTTGCAGTGGTCTGGGTGCGATCATTTTGATCAACATCCTCGAGAGCAAGGTCCCCTGATTTGATTTCGGCGGAGACCTTTTTGCGGAAATTTGAGTCAATAAAAGCTCAGCGTTTGCCGATGAGCTCCTCGTAGGAGCGGTCGGCGATGATTTCGCCGTCCTGCGGCGGATAGGCATAGTCGGCGGGGGGCTCGGTGTGTTGCGGGTTGATGACCGTGCCGCGGCAGCGGAGGCCGACGATGTAGCCTTCGCCTTTTTGCCGGAGGATGTCGAATTCCGTGCAGGGGAAGGTGCGCTTGTTGGCGCCGTGGCCGTCGTAGTTATCGAGGTATTGGCCGTCGAGGTAGAGCACGCGGCCGTCGGCGAGCTCGAGGTAGTAATGCACGCCCTCGGCGATGCCGCGGGTGAAGGCGCGTTTGGCGTGGTAGGTTTCGCTGGTGAGGAGACCCTGGGCGTCGAGTTCGGCGATCTCCTCGTCTTTGTTGCGGGCCGCGAGTTTCGGCGGTGGGGTGCGGAGATTCAGCAGCAGGATGGAGAGAAAGCCGGAGCCGATGAGGGTGACGACGAGGGCAATAATGGCCCAAGTGGGCAGGTCGACGGCGCGTCCGCCGATGACGGCGAGGACGCCGAGGATGAAAATGATGACGAGGGAAAGAATTCGCATGGGGGTGACATAAATAAATCGACGGCGGAGGGGAAGCCGGATGGTGAGGGAAATTTGAGCAGAAAGTATCGCCGAGTTATCGAGCGCCTTTGGCCAACGTATTCCCCGGAATGATGATTTCATTGCGCACGTCGATCTCTTTCCCGAACAGGCGTTGCCAGAGGATTTGCGTGTGGAAGACGGGATCAGAAGCGGCGGACTCGTCGTAGCCGGGGCGATAAATATTCACGGCGCGGATGAGGGATTGCTTGAGTTCGCATTCGGTGGGATGTCCCAGTGTGGCGATGACCGCTTCAAAGGCTTCGAGATCCTTTTCTTCTCCCCGCGGCACTTTGGATACCAGAATATCGATAGGATGCGGGAAGACGATTTCGACCGACTCTCTAGCTTCGACGTAGGCACGATCTCGCCAGTCGGAGGCGGTGCGGAAGGTATTCAAGGAACAGACTTCGACATAGGGGGAGCTTTGGCCTTTGGATAAATGCGCCTTTTGGAAGATTTCTTCGATGTCCTGATCTGAGGCGATATCGAGATCACCGCTGGTAATCGACTTTGTAATCCCCATCTGCAGCGGCGAGGAGCCGAAAACGACGATCTGGATGTGGGCAGGGCCGAAACGCTTCAGCAAGGCCTCAACGGCTTGCTGCAGAAGCTGGCCGGTGGGAGTGCTCCAATCCAGCGAGGGATGCCACGGCTCGTTGTGCCACTGGAAGTTGGATGTCATAGTTTAATCCTTTGCAGGCGCAAAGGCAGGCGAGGGCCTGATCCCAGAGCCGCGGGGTGATCGCCGGGTCTTTCGACAGTTTTAAGAGAAGAGGCTCCCATCTCGCGCCGCCAATCAAAAGGGCCTTCGCAAAAACGACCGCTTTCTTCCAACTGCGGTTGGTCGAGATGTTTGTCGGTTCGATTTTCATGGCCCAATCAAGGTAAATGATACCTCAAGAACGCAAAGATTCAGGGAGTTTACAAGGCGATCTTCTTTTGAGAAGATAGGGGGATTTTGTAATTACCTTGTAACAAGATGGTTATGATTGTACTGCGGGGCGGGAAGGTAGAGGTAAAGCATGCAGGAAACCATCGTGAAGTCTGCTTACTTCAGCTTTACCTCTGCGCCTTGCAGCCCGCGGAGTTCTGAGCGGGGGATGATCTCGGGGGCGCAGGTGTTGCCATTGGCGGTGAGAGCGGCGGCGTAGTAGCGGCGCGCGGGGTTGTCGAGCCAGAGGATGATGGTGCGTGTGCCTTGGGCTTGGCGCAGCGAGTCGATGGTGGCGTTCCAACGAAGGCGGGCCTGCGGGTTGCCCGCGATCTTTTGGAAGTAGGCCGAGGACATGGAGGTTTGGGTGAGGAGTTCCGTGATGGAGATGTCCTTGGGGAGTTGCCCATCGTGCACGGCGGCGTAGTTGCCGACGGCCTGGGCGAGGGGGGCCATTAACTCCGATTGATCATGGGCGGCGATGGTGGTGCGCTCGCGGTATTTCTTCCACTCCAGTATGCCGCGATAGCCGAGGAAACTCACATACGCGCCGACGGCGAGGAGGAGGAAGGCCATGTAGGCTTTCCGGGCGGCGGGGGGCATGTTCATGGCGGCAGGCGCAAACGGACGGTCAGGCGCGTTTTGGCGGAGAGACGGCGGCGAGCAGCAGGGCGGCGGCCGCGGCGGTGAAGACGGAGTAGTCGAGCGGACCCTTCACGCCGCCGCTGAGGCTCATGGTGAGGGCAAAAAGCAGCAGCAGGATCGCGCTGGCCAGGGCGGTCTCGCGCAGGCGGAAGCCGATGATCAACGCAACGGCGAGGATGATCTCGGCGGCGGTGGCGAGGATGGCGAGAATGGCCGCGACCGAGGATGGCACGAAGAAATTCAATTTTGCCGTGTAGGCGACGAAGGGTTCCCATGCGCCCCAGGCCACGCCGGCAGCTCCGGGTGCGCCCCACAGGCCGAAGCGGTCGGCCACGGCGGAAAGAAAACCCACGGCGAGGGCGATGCGGAGGAGGACGGTTCCGACTTTCAGGAGCGAGGGCATGGGGTGATGAGTTTTACGTGATAAGAATTAGGAATTAAGGATCGAGGCGGCAGGACCGGGTGGAAATCAATGGGGTGGCTTCCGGCGGAAACGAGCGGAGGCGGATTAAAAGCCGAGTTGCTCGAGGATTTTTACGATGAGAGGCGTGGCGGCGGAGCCCTTGCTGTAGCCGGAGGATTCGCAGCCGGCGAGGGACAGGGCGACAACAGCGGCGAGGAGCGTGAAGACGTGTTTCATCGAGCGCGGAGGATAAGGCAAACGGAGGAAGGTAAAAGGGAAAATGGGCGAGCCTTTCTTCCCGGATGTCCACCGACAGAGCTCTAGGCAGACCGGGGGCGGAAACGGCGCAGCCCGAAGACAGCCAGGGCGAGGACGAACAGAGCCATGGTACCGGGCTCGGGAATGGCGTCGGGAGTGACAAAGCCATTTGCATCGATCTGCCCCGCTGCGTTGCCATAATCGGCGAAACGGAGCAGCGAAAGCTGAAGGGCGGTGAGACCGCTGCCATCAATCCCGAAACGCAAGGTATCCAGGCCCGGAGTGTAGCCCATGATGGTGAGGAAGGAGCCGGTCCAATCCTCCGCCGCGCTGTTCGCAAAGCTCAGGGCGGAGTCGCCGTTGCCGAAGGTGATGAAAGAGGTGCTTTCGAGATCGAGTGCGCCGAGAGTTTCGTCGTGGCCGTTGAGGGCGAAGGTGCCTCCGTCCAGAGTCAGATCCACGGAGGTATCGATTTGTTCGTCACCGAGGAGCTCGACCGAGGCGCCCTGATCCACCGTGACGGTGCCGGTATCGATCGCGATGTCACCCGCCTCCTTGCTCAACAAAAGCCGGCCCTCCTGGATATGCAGATCGAAGCCCAGGGTATTGTTGCCGGTTCCGCTGAATTCCAAGTCACCCGCGCCCTGCTTGGCGAATGTGCCGGAAGTGCCCACTACCACGCTGGTGAACCGTAATTTCGTTCCTGCCTCCTGCACATCGACACTACCAGCAGTCAAAGTCGCGGCGCGGAAAGTCAGGTCATTGGTTCCGGCGATGGCAAAGGTGCTGCCGAAGTTTGCGGAGAGATCCTGATTGAGGGTGCGATCTCCCCCGATGGCCTCAAGCGTGTCCACATCGTCTGAAAGGTTGCCGAGAACAAAGGTGGAAGTGCCTGCGCCCAAGGCTTCATCATGCCCGATACGCAGCGTGCCACCTCCTTCAAAACTAGTGGTTTCCGCGCCGTAGGTCTGCGCCTTATCCAGTGTGAGGGTGCCGGTGGCGATAAGGCGCACGGAATAAAATTCTCCCGCCAGATTGGCCTGCATAGTCCCTGAAGTCTGGGCGTCGACTGTGAGATTTGCGCCGATGCCGATACGGTTGAGGCCGGTGATGGTTCCGCCGTATTGAAGGTCCTCATAATAAAAGGAACTGCTCATCGACACATTCCCGGTGAACTCGGAGAGATCGCCGAGGAGGGGAAGAGAGCCATCAACAAAAATGGTGCCATTCCCCACTACCTTACCTTCGCTCGCGATGGAGGTCCTGCTGAGGGTGAGCTCATAGCCATTCATGTCCAGCGTATGTCCGGCCGTGACACTGGGCAGGGAGGTCGAAAAGTCGATTCCGTTCCACTGTTGGTTCGCGGTGAGGCGGACGTTCAGGTTGAAATTAAAGGGTCGTGGGAGCGAACTGCCTCCGACGAAAATTCCCCCGGCCCCGATGGATAAGTTTCCTCCGCCGAGCGATACGAGTGGTCCGCTACTTGGGGTCGGTGGCATCACGGCGAGCCCGTTGATGCTCCAGGAACCGTCGATGACGCTCGTATAAAAGTCGTTCGTATTCAGAACGATGTCAGCGCTGCCGTCATTCACCGGAGCGATGTCGTTTATCCAGTTGGCAGCGTCGGACCAGTTGCTACTCCCGCCCCCGCCATCCCAGGTGTAGCTGGCGGCATGCAGCGTCCACGGTCCGGTCAGCAGCACGCCGCCCAGACAGGCTAAAGCTTTCCGGAGGAGGTTGGCGTGGAGGTGGGGATGTGTTGCTGAACCCATACGAATTGTGCCACCGGTTTTTGGCCGTGTTCAGGTAGCAGGGCAAGATAAATAAGCTCTTAGTAATCTTCTCCCGCCCGTGGCTTGCTCTCGAGAGTGGACGCGGTCGGTTGAGGCACCCTGCGGACGATGTAGAAGGAGGCGCCGAATTCGTCGATGTACTTGTAGCCGACGTAATAATAGCCCGGCGTGGCGGGCCAGGTGATGTGGGATTTTTCGCCGAGGTTCTGGGCGGGTTCCACCGCGCCGGCCATATTGACTGAACCGGTGACGACATTGACCAGTCGGTAGGGCCCATAAGCATCGCCGGTGGTGTAGAAGATTTCGCCGGGGAGTTTTTTCTGTGCGGCCATGACTTCCTCGGCGGTGTCGGGGAAGAGGGAGCGCTCGCATCCGGCGAGGAACAGGGCGCAGAGGAGGAGGGGGATTCGCATGCGGCACGATGGCCGGCGAATGTGAAAGGTTGATGAAGGTCGAGTGAAAAAATCACCTCAGCCTTGCGGCGGTTTCGGGGGCGGGCCGCCCTTGCCCGGAGGGAGTTGGGGCACGGTGCCGTCGAGATGGTAGATGGCGAAGAGTTGGGCGAGGAAGAAGACGATCCAGCAGAGCATGCTCAGGCCGACGATCAGGCTGAGGGGTTCGGGTTTGGCGTAGGGATGGGAGCCCGGCAGAAAGTACGGGGCGAAGCGGTAGAAAAGATAATAGGCGCCGAGCAAAAGCAGAAGCAGCCGGCAGAACTTGCGCGCGAAGCTCGGGAGCAGGGTGTACGGCACGAGGAGGAGAATCACGAGGGCGGAGAAGGGCAGGAGGGCGAAGTAGAGGAAATGATCCAGCGCGCCGGGCGCGGTGGCATCCGGAGGCATGCCGGGACGCTCCGCCATCAGCCAATAAACGATGGCGAATGCGCCGAAAACCCCGATCGCACGGATGAGAAGCAGGATGGTTTTCATGGGAGGTGCAACCGGATGCTAGTGGGGAAAAAGGGAAAAGAAAGGAAAAGGCAGGCGCCCGGTGGAGCGCTGGAACGGGCGGCCATCGTCTCTTCGCAGCTGTCTTTGGCTTCCAGGCGATCGCAACGGCCGGAGGTATGGGAGTCCACCCTGGAGGGACGCGCGGCTCAGTATTCTCCGTAGAAGATGGCGTTTCTCGGCCGGTTGAAGATTGTGCGGCGGAGGTTGCCGGAATCAACCTTCCGGCAGAATTCCCGGGCAATCTTAAGGGCTTGCGCGGGAGTGCGTTCGGTCCAGGGGGATACATCGACACGCCGTTGCTGGTCGTCTTCAGCGATGGTGCGCCCGTTGAAGTCATAGATGGCGAAGGAGTGCCCGCTATTATCCATGCGTTGATAGCCGATGACCTGGGAGCGTTTCGCCCCCGGCAGGCCGCCGCGCCGGATTATCTCGGCCCTTTCGCAGGCGTAGACCAGACAGCCGTTGATGAGGGATGCGGAAGAGGGAGGGTTGTTTTTGTCATTCACCGTGCCGGCGTGCTTTAGGCTTAGGGGTGTCTTCCTCCAAAACGCACCATCCTTAGGCTCGTAGGTGACAAATCCTCCCCGATAGGGAAACTGAAAATAGTAGGTGTTGTTGATGGAGACGATCTTGCGAGCCTGGCCCAGGGCGGGGGTGGATTGGTAGGCAAGGAAGACCTGGTTGGCGCAGCCGGGCAACAAGAGGGCCAGTGCCGGCAGGAAAACAGCCCGGCAAGACCGGCGCGCGAAGCCCTTCGCGTGGAAGGATGGCTTCATGGCTATTAGTATTATTAATCGGGCGGCCTTGCAACTTAGGGGAACCCTGACTAACTGGTAGTGATCGAAGTTATTAGTATTTCATGGCTGTGCAACCTGATGCTAATGGGTGGGCGGGCCACTCTGGGTGGATGAGATTGAGGGCGTCCGGCCGGCAGTTTTTTCGGATTGGCCCGGGCGGGGCGAGCCACTAAACAGGCGGCATGAAGCGATACCCTTCCAGGGTCGATTGGTGGCTGATGGCCCCGCTCGTCGTCACGTCGGTGATTGTGACCGTGGTGTCGCTGGTCACCGCGCATGCGAATATCCGGCTGCCGATAGTCATGGGCGTCGTGGTGGCGCTGGTTATCGGTCTGCTTTTGATCCCGTGCCACTACACGTTGACCGATGATGCGATCCTGATCCGGTGCGGACTGCTGCGGCAGCGGATCGCGTTGAAGGACGTCCGGGCCATCGAGTTGTCGGATTGCCCGCTGAGCGCGCCGGCCCTGTCGCTGCGGCGGATCAGGATCGAGACAATGAACGGCCGCGAGCAGCTCATCTCGCCGCGCGATCGCGAGGGGTTTATCGCGGAGGTGCGGGCGAAGATCACGCCTGCCTGACAAGGAGCGCGCCTACCGGATATCGTCCCAGGCGATCACCTTTTTGCGGTCGCCGGAGAGGATGACGGTGACGGTTTGTTTCGCCTGATCGACGGTGAGCGGGACGCTAGCGCGTTTGATGTCCTTGCGGTCGAGGATGAGGATGTCCATCTCGCCGGTGGCGGAGATGTGGCGGAGGTCGGTGAGGTAGCCGTCCCGGCCATTCCATGTCTGGGTGACCTTGAAGATATCGCCGCGCGGCAGGCGGTGCTCGGCAATGGTGACGCGTTCGGGTTTGGCGGGGGTGGGTTCGGCGGCGGACAGGCCCGGCGGGATGAGGGCGATGACGGCGAGCGCGATGAGGAGGGTTTTCATACGATTTTCGTCAGGGCATCGGCACCCTGCCGTGTGTGTATTTGAAAAGGCTGGAGGGAATAATGGCTTCCATCGCCCGGCCATCGACGGTGACGGTGAGCGTGCCCCAGCTGCGCTGGTCGAGGCCCAGGGCATAGCGGTTGTAATCGTAGTCGTCGACCCGCCGAAAAACATCCAAGAAACGGGCGCTGACTTGCCGGGCTTTGACGAGGCCGCCACCGTCATCGACGATCTGGAGCGAGGTGGAAGGCTGGGTGAGTTCCCAGCGTCCATTTTCTCGATAGAGAACGACCTGGCCCTTGCCGTCGAAAGGATTGGAGAGCTCCAGCAGAAGCCGCCAGTTGTTTTGGATCTGGCCCAGGTCATAATCGATCTTTGTCCAGGGGATGATGTGATCCTTCGGGGCGTCTTTCATCGCCGGAGCTGGAGCGGGGCGTCCGCGGGCGGTTTTCTCCGGGGCCAGCGGAGCGGAGGGATCGCGGGTGAAACCATAGGGTGCCTCGACCCAATAGGTCCGGTCGGCGATTTGTAGTTCAAACCAGCCTTCATCGAGGGCATTCGGCCCCCATGGGAAAAAATAGGTGCGATTCCAGCTGGTGCCTCCACCCATGCTGGCTCCGGCGGCGGACTCCGGTTGGTTGTTCGTTGGTTGGAGGATGGAGCCGTCGGGCAGGTGCAGTCGCACGCGGATCTGGTCCGCCGCAGCGAGCGCGGGCGGGGGCGGCGCCGTGTCGGAGAGGCTGCAGACAAGGTCGAAACGCAGGCTGGGTTTCTCGTTCCAATGATCCGAACCGACGATGATCATGGCCGTCTGGCCCTTGGTGCCGGGCATCTTCAGTGGCGGGTAATGAATCATATGCCATCGCGCGGCGATGCGTGGGGAGGTTTCAGCCGCGAGGCCGGCGGTGAGGCTGAACCAAGCTGCGAGGCAAACGCAGGCGTGCCGGAGGGAAGGCATGGGGGAGTTCTCCGGCAAAACTCCAGGTGAGTCAATGATGCGGGTGAAACGCCGCCGGCATCCGGGCAGCAAAAAGGCCGTGGTTTGTGACCACGGCCTTTTTGAAGGTTTTGAATCCCCGGTAAGCTTAGGACTTACGCAGGCGACGGGCGCGCCAGAGGACGGCACCCAGACCGAGGCCCAGCAGGGCGTAGGTGGAGGGCTCGGGGACGGCTTGGACATTCAAGGTGATGCCCGTTCCCGTGCTGTTAAAGGTGTAGGTGAAGCCACTTTGAGCGTTGGCCACGTTAAAGCTGCTCGCATTAAAGCCGCTGATGGAGCTCGCCGTGATCAAAGTGTAGGTTCCCACCTCGTCGAAAGGATTGGAGGTTCCGACGTCAAACAGATTGACACTGGTGGTTCCGGTCAAAGACAGGGCTCCCGTGACCGCAACGACATCGTAAATCGATGTCGAAGTGAAGTCCACATCCAGAATGCCGCCGCCGCTCGTGGACAGACTGCCCAGAGTGATCGTGCCCACGGTCCCCGCACCGGTGGCGCCGAGGTTGCCAGCTTGCAGATGGCCTCCAGAGTTCAGAGTGACCGCTCCGTTGGCTGCGCCAGCACCCGCCAAAGTGCCACCGTTGTTAATTGCCACGGCACTCCCGCTGCCGATCGAGCCGTTCGGACCAAAGATCATGAGAGTGCCGGCATTAATGGTGGTAGCGCCGGTATACGTGTGGGCTCCATAAAAAACCCAGTTACCGCTGCCGGCTTTGGTCACCGCAAGCTTGCCCCCGGCGCCTCCATCGGAGATGACAGAGCGGATCGAGTTGCCGTTAGAGGTGGAAAGCGTAGGGCTGTTTCCATCGAGAGTAAGAACCATGGTATTCCCGGTGTTGGCAGCACCAGTGATGGACGCACCGGCATTGAAAAGCAATCCAGAAGCATTGGCTCCCGACGTGCGGTTGCTGATGAAAGAATAGGTGCCGCCGGCTCCATCACCCAGAGTGATAGGTGTGTTGTTGAAATTCACCCGGACGTTGCCAGATGCGACCGAAGAATTGTAGGTTATGGCACCGCCGCTGGTTAAACGTAAGGCACCTGTACTAAAAACATAGGCGGTAGTATCGGCACCGGGGATACTGGATTGATTGATGATGATATTTCGCAGATTCCGATAGGTGTCGACGGTGACCGTCCTTTGGGCGCCCGCGTTATTGTTGAACGTGGCCGTGTCCGTGTTGGTAGTCCCACTTGTGGCACCAGGTGCGGAGGTGGGGGTCCAGTTGGCACCGGTGGCCCAACCTGTACCTGAGGTAGGAGCCCAGGTGGCATCGGCTGCCCAAGTCAAGGTAGGAGCTGCAAGGGAGGCTGCCACGAGGGACGCAATGAGGTGGGGTCGGAAGGTCATAAATGCGAAGGGATTAAGGGATTCGGACAGGGGGGTAAATTGTTTAGACTGCCCTACAATAGGGTATCCCGTGGAAAGCGCGTTCGTTAATCGTGTCTCGTTTTTTGCACAGTTTTTCCGCAACTGGTGGGGATTGTGGGTTTCTGGACTTTTCCTAGGGTCGCTGTCGAACATCCGTCTGGGGAAAAAAAGGCGCCGAGATCGGAAAAAAAGGCGAGTTTTCCCTGTAATTCGCGAATTCATTCGTGTGGAGGGCGATTCGGCCGTACCGTGGGCGGTTTATGGGAAATGTCGCCGACAACTGGAAGGAGATCGTTCGGAAATATCAAAAGCCGTCGGTCGCCAAGGGCACGTGGCAACTGGTGAATTCGGTGGGCGGCTACCTCGCCCTGTGGGGGCTCATGTACTGGAGCCTGTCGGTTTCCTACTGGCTGACCGGCGCCCTGGCTCTGCTGGCCGGCGGATTTCTGGTGCGCGTTTTCATCATTTTCCATGACTGCGGGCATGGCTCCTTCTTTAAATCCAAGAAGTTGAACGACTTGGCGGGTTTCATCACCGGGGTGCTGGTGCTCACGCCCTATGCGATGTGGCGCAAGGAACACGCGATCCACCACAGCGCCTCGGGCGATCTGGACCACCGCGGGGTGGGCGACATCCCCACCATGACGGTGGAGGAGTACAAGGCGGCCTCGCGCTGGGACAGGTTTTGCTACCGCCTGGTGCGGAATCCGATCGTGCTCTTCATCATCGGACCGGTGCTGATGTTCGTGCTGGCGCACCGCATCCCCCGGACCAAGGAAGTGTCCAAATCCGAGCGCAACTCGGTGTGGTGGACGAACCTCGCGCTCGTCGGTGTGGCCGTGGGCATGAGTTTCATCTTCGGCTTCTGGACGTATTTCACCCTGCAGGTGGCCGTGATCGGCGTGGCCGGCAGCCTCGGCACGTGGCTCTTCTACGTGCAGCATCAGTTTGAAGGCGTGTATTGGGAGCGCTCGGAGGAGTGGGACTTTGCCGCCGCCGCGCTGCAGGGCAGTTCGTACTACAAGCTGCCGAAGATCCTCCAGTGGTTCTCCGGCAACATCGGCTTTCACCACATCCACCACCTGAGCCCGCGCATCCCGAATTACAACCTCGAGGAATGCCACGAGGCCGAGCCGCTTTTCCAGACCGTGCCGTCGATCACCCTGCGCACCAGCCTGAAATCCGCTTCCTACCGTTTGTGGGATGAGGAAAATGGCAAGCTGGTGGGGTTCGATAGTTCCCACCGGTCGAACCGCTCACGGGCCAAGGCCGAGGCGGCGGGGAAGAACTAGGCGGCGATAGGTTTCATGCCGCCCGGGGGCGGGAGTCTACTCCTTCACCTTTTTATAGGTGAGTTTCAGGATCTCGTATTTCAGGTCTTCCGGCTGGATGTTCAGGAACTTGGTGTCGAATTGGAAGACTCCGTCGCGGAAAGGCGGGATGGCGTTATCCTTGCTGAAATAGACGCGTTCGAGCTTGTCCTTTCCGACGGTGAACCGGGCAACGCATGAGGTGAGCGTGTATTTGGTCGGGTTGTAAACCGGCAGGAGCACTTGCTGGCCTCCGCCATTGATGACGGCCGGGTCGAATTGTAGCAACGAGATGACTTCCTTTTCCTCTGCCGTCTGCGGAGGCACGGTGGCGAGATGGTCCGCCGGCGCTGCGAGCAGAGGCGCGATGGCCGCGAGAAGAAGGGCAAGGACGGTGGCGTTTTTCATAGGAGCAGGCGAGGGAAAGGCTAGCGATGAACCCACCGGACAGCAAGACCGGCCATTAGCCAACCCGGATCACCTCAAAGGTTGTTTGATGTCGGGAACTCTGACAGTTTTCGCCTCCTCTCCCATTTCCCTCCCATCGAAATCTATCCATGAAACATCTGAAGTGTCTGCGCGAATATATCGAAGCCCTGCGTGAGTTGGGCGAGATCCAGGAGGTCGACCAGGAGGTGGATTGGAATCTCGAGCTCGGGGCCATCACGCGCCGCACGTATGAACTGCGCGCACCTGCGCCGCTCTTCAATCGCATCAAAGGGGTGGAGGCCGGTTTTCGCGTGTTCGGCGCTCCGGCCGGGGTGAGCGGGCACCGGGGCTTGGAAATGTGCCGCATCGCGGTGTCGTTGGGATTGCCCGCCACGGCCAAGGCGGCGGATATCATCACGGCGCTGGCGGGGGCTTATGACAAACCGCACATCGCGCCCCGCCGAGTGGCCACGGGACCGTGCAAGGAAAACAAGCTGCTGGGCGACGACGTGGACCTCACGCGTTTTCCTGCTCCGCTCATCCACGAGGGTGACGGCGGACGTTACCTGAACACCTGGGGCAGCATCATTGTGCGGACGCCGGACGGGAGCTGGACGAACTGGTCCATCACCCGCGTGATGATCGCGGGCCGGAATACCATGGTGGGCGGAGTTGCTCCTGGTGAGCATCTCGCGATCATCTTTGAAAAGTGGAAGGCGCTGGGCCGCGAGATGCCCTTCGCGCTGGCCATCGGCACGGAGCCGGCCATTCCTTTTGTCGGCGGCATGCCGTTGGGGGAAAACGTGAGCGAGGCGGATTTCATCGGCGGTTACCTCGGCGAAGCCATCGAGGTGGTGCCCTGCGAGACCGTGCCGCTGGACGTGCCGGCCACGGCGGAGATCGTGATCGAGGGGACGTTCTCGATCGAGGAAATGAAACACGAGGGGCCGATGGGCGATTACTCCGGCTTCCTCGCGGTGGGCGGCGGCGGGATGAGCCCGGTCTTTCGCGTGAGCGCGATCACGCATCGCCATGATCCCATCCTGCCGGTGGTGGCCTCGGGCGAACCCATCGAGGAAAATCACACCTGCTGGGGCGTGGCCATCAGCAGCCAGGTGCTGTGGGAACTGCGCAGCAAGGGCTTTCCGGTGACGATGTGTTTCGCGCCGTTCCAGGGCGCGGTGCACACGCTGGTGATCACCGTGCCGCATTCGGCGCTGGAAGGGACCACGCACAAGGCGCTGGTCGATCAGCTGGCCGGCCTGTTATTCCACTCCCGCGCGGGCAGCGTGATCCCGAAGATCATTCTCACCACGGACGATATCGACCCGACGAATGTGGAGGAGGTTTTCTGGGCGCTCTCGACCATGTGCCATCCGGTGCGGGACCAATACCTTTTTGCCAACGAAGACATCATGCCGCTGGTCGCCTATCTCGCACCGGAGGAACGCAAAACCGCGCGCGGGGCGAAGATGATTTATTGCTGTCTGCCGCTGGAGGGCGTGCCACCCGAGCGGGCGCGCCGCCGCAGTTCCTTCCGCCACCTCTGGCCGCAGGAGGTCCAGGATCGCGTGGTGAAAAACTGGGCGGGCTATGGGTTCAAGGAGGAGTAACGGCCTCGCGATTTAGTCCGTCGCGAGAAACGTCATCGCGGGCGAGTAGACCCGTTGGCGCGTCTGCCGGGTCCGGTCGATCAGTTCCAGACTGGCGACGAGCGGGAGCTCGAAGTGCTTGAGTTCGCTGGAGGGAATTTCCACTTCGATGGTTTTGGTTTCGCCGGGTTCGAGTTCCACCAGGGTGGGGGTGTCCTGCCGTTCATTAGTGATGACGGGTTTTTGTCCGTCGTCCGCGAGAAAGTGAAAATCGAAACCGGCGAAGCGGCCGGACTGGACGTAGAAGAGCGAGGCATCGGTCGCATTGCGCACCTGGATGACGAGGGGTTGCTGCGCGGTGGCGGCGGTGGGGTAGTCGCGGTTTGCCACCACGACCACAGGCAGGCCGATTTGCAGGCCGGAACGCTCCTCGCTCCATTTGATATCCGTGGTGGAATCCTGCGCGAGGGCCCAGGCGGTCGTCAGGAATAGTCCGAGAAACGTGAGGCGGAGGATGGAGGACATGACTATCTTAGTTTCGTGAAGCGCGGCTGATCAGGTCGTAGACGCTTTTGGCCCCGGCAATGTTATCGAGGGTCGGAATGACATGACGGTTCATGCCGGGCCATGAGCTGTTTGCCATCCAGAAAAACGGAAGGTTGCCGAAGGTGATGGTGCCGGTACCGTCGTTCTTCTCGGTGAGGGAGATGTCGGACTGGCTGCGCAGATTGAGCGACTTCAGGTTGGAGGAGAAGAGGCCGGATTTTATCAGTACGCGCTGATTGGTGACGCCATACCACGTGCGCCGGCGCATCCAGCTATCCACAAAGAAACGGCCGAAGATAAGATAGAGCCCCACGAAAACAAAAGGCAGGCCGAAGAGCGGGAAGATGAAGGCCATGAGTCCGGGCGGGGAAGCGCTCTTCGACCCGAAGAAAAATTGAAAAAGTACAGTGCCCTCCCAAACGAGCGCGAAACCGCCCCAAATCAGGCTGAAGGGGATGAGAAGAGCATCGCTGCCCCGCAAAAAGATGCCCTGGCGCGGCTGTCCGCTCCAGAGCAGCGTCTCGTCGGTCGAAAGATGAGGTTGGAACACCTCGACAAAATCGTTCGGCATGGCGGCAGGGTAGACATAGGGACAGTGGGCGGCAATGCGTATGCGGCAATTTTCTCTTCGCAAAAACGCAGGGAGCTTATAGGAGCAGAGCCATGAAAATGATCTCAGTTTCGGGCGATAAGGTGGCGATATTGCGCAGCGGCGCGGACACGGCGGGAGCCTACACGGTGATGGAACTCACCATCGCTCCCGGCAACGGCACGCCGCCGCATGTGCACCATCGCGAGGACGAGACCTTTCTCATCATGGACGGCGAGATGACCTTCTGGGTGGAGGGCCAGGCCATGGTGCGCCGGAAGGGCGAGTTCCTTTCCGCTCCGAAGGATGTGCCGCATCATTATGCCAATACCGGCGCAACGCCCGCCCGGATCGTGTGCACGGCCGCGCCGGCGGGCATCGAGGAATTCTTTGAAAAGGTCGGCACCATTCTCCATTTGCCCAGCGATGAGGCGATCCCCCTCACGCCCGAGGCCATCGCGTTGATGATCGAGACCGCGCCGAAGTACGGGATCGATATTCTCGTGCCGGCTGAGGCGTAGGTTCAATAATCCATCACATCGAGAATCCGGCTGTCGGAGCGGTTGAGCTTCAGCAGGCGGTTGCCGATGGAGTAGTAGTCGATGCCGTTGCCGGGATTACCGAAGCGCGGGACCTGCGAGTAATTCAGCGGTGAGGTGTAGCCCCAGAGGTCGTTGGGGAAGGTGTTGCCGCGATAGAGTTTTTTCTGCCAGCCGGGCGGGAGGCTGCCGCCGTTATTCACTTTCTTCTGCAATCCGGGAGGCAGTCCCTTGGTCTTGTTGTCCCGTTGATAGCCGAAGATGTAATTCTTGATGGTGTCGAGCGAGCCAAGGTTGCCGAGACTGGCATTATTCCTATTCT
This sequence comes from uncultured Chthoniobacterales bacterium, assembly GCA_964445975.1. Classification (GTDB taxonomy): domain Bacteria; phylum Verrucomicrobiota; class Verrucomicrobiia; order Chthoniobacterales; family Terrimicrobiaceae; genus CAYUMP01. Next base: position 166,907 of record CAYUMP010000004.1, read on the forward strand.
TTTTTCCGTTGTTTGAGCCGGTGAGCTGATTGATCGCATTGTCGAGCTGGTTGTTGCCCTTGCTCTTCTTGCTGTTGAGGTCGACGCCGGTGACGTTCTCGATGAAGTTCTCCACGTCGTTGCCGCCTTTGTTTTTCTTGGGCTTGGCCTCGGCGCAGATGGCCAGACCCAGGGTGATGGTCAGGATGGTGACTGCGGTTCTCATGAGAAGGGATCGTTTTCCGGGGCCGGGCTGGATGCGGAACAAATCCGCACGCCAGGCCGCCGGACTTAAAAGGCTCACGGGCGGCGTGAGGGTTTTCAGCGAGAAAGAGCGCTCGTCACGACGGAAATTCTGCTCAAAGATCCGCTCGGATATTAGCTATTCTCCATGACCACCTGGCGCTGTCTCCTTCTTGTCTACACGCGCATCGATGTGCGGCTGCCGCGCCGGTTTTTCGGCGGACGGCGTTTCGTGCATGAGTTGTCCGACGAGGAGGTCGGGGACGCCGTCGCGTCGTTCCGGTGTTTTCCGGGCCTGGTGGAAGACCTGACCGACGGCGCGGCCGGCATCCAGTACGACATCATCCACTGCGACCGGCCGCTTACCAGCCTGACAGGCGATAGGGATTGGTGGCCGACGCCTTATGATATCCGGCCGAGTTGATGCAGTATGTCGCGCCGGATAAATACGATTCGCTCTTCGTACATTGGCCGCAGAACAAGGGGGAGGAGTCCATCCCGAGTCCGGGCTGGGGCTTGGGTACCGGCCCGCATGAGTGGGCCTTCGGGGCGACCTACGCGACAGTGGCCAACGCCGAGTCGTGGGTCTGGGAAATCCCCACGCCCTGCGAGGTGTGGCTGCATGAATGGCTGCACGGCGTGTGTGCGCATTTTCAGGAGTCGGGTTATGCCATGCCCGACGGCGATGCGGATGGCGGAGATCGCCACGTCTACGTGCAGTCGCCCGAAGCCGGCTGGACCGATTTTTACCGCGACCTCATGACCGGGAAGGTGCGGCTCTCACCGGCATTCCGCTGGCGGCTTGGAGCCTGGGATTGCGGGATACTCGATACGTGAAGCGTACTTCCTCTAGTCCGCTGTTAAGCAATCGGTTGTAAGAATTTTGCTTAATTATTGCCTTATCGGGGAGATCCCCTAGGGTGCGAAAACCGACTCGACCCATGAATCACTCATCTGGTTTCCTCCAACGGTGTGGCGCGCTCTCTGCCGCTGCTCTTCTCACCATCACCTCCCTGCACGCGCAGTTCCTCCTCAACTTCGACGCGAGCCAGTTGGGCAATCCCGATTACAGCCCCACCAACCTGTGGGTGACTTTCTCCGGCAACGCCCTGAATGCCTCGATCAGCGGTACGAGCATTTCGCTGGTGTCCAACCTTACGCCGGGCAGCAATCCCATGACGCAGTCGTTCAGCATCTCCGACATCATGGGCGCGGGTGGCATCACGGTGAACAGCGCCACCTCGGTCTCGGCCTACATCTCGTACGGCACAAATACGGGTTTCAACAACGCCTCGAGCACGCCGAGCCCGGTCACGATGGACACGCGCTACACGAACTTCGAATTTTCCTACAATCCCACCGGCGCGGCCCAGGCGGACATGACCGCGATCAATCTCTTCGGTGGCGGTCTGCGGTTGGATACCTATACGGACACGGCGATGACGCAGGTGCAGTCCAGCCGTTATCTCAACGTGGCCAACAGCGCGCAGGTCTTCCAGGCGCTCGCGGCCTCAGCGGGTTACACACCCTCCACGCCCTCGTCGGGAGTCATCACCGGCACGCAGCAGACGGGACCGAACCAGGGGGCGACGGTCTGGAATCGCGTGATCGCGCCGAACAGCTTCAGCGGCCCCGGCAGCGTGCCCTTCGTCACGCCGACCTACCCGAGCATGCAGCCTTACCTGCAGGAACTGGCCGCCGCCTCGAACGGGACCGCGAGCATTGCCAAGCTGGGCCTCATCGCCCCGGGTGCCGACCCCACGGATTCGCCTGCGCAGGGTTACATCTACGCGACCGGCGGCGAGAATTATAACTACGACCTGCATTACGACATGGGCACCACGGTATCCGTGACCAGCGGCACCTATACGGTAACGATGTCCGGCACCGTGACGGCCAATCTCACCGCCGGCCAGACGCCGAACGAGCAGAATCCTGCCACCATCACCTATACGGGCCTTTCGATCACCATCACGCTGGACAGCGAGGACGCGGTCAATACCTGGATCTACCAGCAGGCAAATCCGGCGCTCGATGGTAGCAATCCGCCGGAGACTCCCATCACCTCTGCCGGCGTGACCTATCAAGCCAGCGGCTGGACCCAGCTCGGCACGGACTTCGGTGCGGCCGCGGAAAACTTCTACCTCCGCATCCCCAATGACTTCACCCAGGGCATGCTCGCCGGCATGGTCGGCAGCGACGTGCCCAACGGTATCGATGGCGGAACCATCGGCGAACTCAACAGCGCGCAGTGGTGGGAAAATCCCCAACTCGCCTTCGCCATCGCGCAGCCGGACAATCCCTACTACAATGTCTTCTCGGAGTATCTCTGGTACAACTCCGGCGGCGTGAACCCCGGTGACGAGACCTTCACCGACGGCGGCATTTACACGAATCCCTTCGACGATCGCTGGGGCACCGCCGACCTTAACATGTACGGCACGGGCCAGCCGCAAGACGCGACGCTCGCCATGAAAGTGACGCTCATCCCCGACGGCGACCTCGACGTCAACGCCGTGCCCGAGCCCGGCACCTGGGGCATGATCATCGGCGGCCTCGTCCTCCTGCTCGGCCGCCACATGGTCAAGCGTCGGCGCACCGCTTAAGAGCCAGGAACAGTCATTTAAGAAGCAGGCGGCCCGAGTGGCCGCCTGCTTTTTTTCTGCCCGCTGTACGGGGGCTGAAATATCTCAATACCGAAAATTGGGCCCTTGCCGCGCCTCTTTGGCAGGCCCGTCGAGGTCCACGATAGGCTCGGGACCAAACGATGGCGCGTAATAGAAATACGTCGCAAAGGGCAGGATGATGCCGTCCTTGGACGTCGCGTCGACCTCGTACTTGCGCTCGCGGATCAGTTTCTCGGCTGCGGCGAGGTACTTGGCCGGCACCTCGATTTTCACCGGATCGGTCGTGCCGGTGCGCGGTTCGATGACCTTGGACAATTTAACCTCCCGGACCGAACCGTCGGCATTCTGCTTCACTGAGAGGATCACGACGTAGAGACGGAAATCCGGATCATTCGTCATGCGCTCGCGGATCGTCTCCGCCTGCAGCGAAGCTGCGGCGATGAACGCGAGGAAAGCAAAGAGCAGGCAGCGCATGGTTCGTTTTTTAAGCCCGTGGGAATCCGGATAGACCAATAACGACGAAGATCAGCCAATGTCAGGAATTTTCTGCCCAATGGCCCGATTTTCGCGAGTCACTTTTGTTACCCTTCAAATATTTTTTCAATCGGCAACCGGAACAGTCGGGCGATTTTGAAGGCCAGTGGCAGGCTCGGGTCGTAGCGGTCGTTTTCGATCGCGTTGATCGTCTGGCGGCTCACGCCAAGTTCGGTGGCAAGTCGTTCCTGGGACCAGCCTTGATCTTCCCGCAAAGCGCGAACACGGTTTTTCATGCGAAGCGGCGGGAGGACCACAGGCAACCAAGGCCGTAGTAGAACCAAAGGAGATACCAAGCCCATTCGGGCTGAAAGGCGGGGGCGCCGATCCGTAAAAGGAAAAGATAACTGAAGCAGGTGAAACCGGTGGCCAGCCCGGAGAAAGCCATCGCTTCCGTCAGAATCTTGCGCCACATCTCATCGAGTGAACTAACGTGCCGGATGAGCGCCGCCACGAAATACAGCAGCGGCACAATGGGCAGCAAAATCAGCAGGGCTTTGTAAGGCGGGGGCGGCAGGTTGTGCTTGTACAGCACGAGCATAATGGAAAGTCCGACGGAATAGGCAAGCAGAGCAAGCACGGAGCGGATCAGATATTTACCGAGCGGTTTCATGAAAACGCTATGTAAAGGATGCTTTCCATTATGTAAAGAATGCTTTACATGAAAATGGTGATGATTGCGCCAGGCCAATGGAGGAACCGGCTTTGCAGGCCATCTAGCTCCGCCCGATTGTCCGGTACGGTTTGCGCAGCGCAGTCCAGCGTAATTGCCGATGGATGAGCGCTAACTTTGTTTCGTCAGCCGCCGGTATTTCCGCTGGCTGAAAAGAACGATGAAATAACTGAACAGCGTCGCCACGGCGGCATTGAGGGCGAAGAGCATGTAGAGAAGCCGGCTGATGACATCGGTCCTGAATTGGCGGCCCCAATACTCGGAACCAAGCACCTGGGGGCCATCGATGAAGTAGGCCGTGGCCAGCCAGGCCACCAGACAGGCGGGCGGAGCCACCGCGAGAGCCAGCCAGGCGGGGGGCCGGCGGTGTTGGCGCAGCATCCCCAGGCAGATCATGAAAGTGATCACCATGGCGAAGGCCGGAGCGACGACGTAGGTACCCATGTCAGTGGGCCGGCAGGCGGGGAAGGTGCATGGTGTTTAGATTTTCGTGACCCGGTACTGCTGTCCGCTGGCGTCGCGGTAAATTTCACCCTCCTCGGCCGTGAGCGAGAGGGTGTTGGTAGCGGCTCCGCCGGAGGTGAAGCGCGAAAAGATCGGGACCATGAGGGTGAAGAGCACGACGACGACGGCGAGCACGCCCATGATGCGGTAAAAGACGCCGTCGTTAGTCTCGTCCCATACGGCGTAGTCGACCTGCGCAGCCAGCAAGGCGACGAAAAGGACCAGCAGGTATTGGCACCACCTGTAACTGCGCTGGAGGGTGGGGATGTTGAGCAGGAAGCAATGGGCGAAGGCGACCGAGGCGATGATGAAGGTGACGGTATATTTCCAATACGTGCTGCTGCCGTGTACGCCCCAGATGCCGATGATGGAAAGGCCCGCGGCGATGACGGCGCAAAGCACGCCGATGGCCCCGATCTTCATCAGTCCTCGCTTCTCGATGAAGGCAAAGCAGGCCATGCCGCAGATGCTCGCGCCCGCGATGGTGAGCGTGGTGAGGATGATGCGGATCTGCGTGTCGCTAAAATCCCCGGTGAGCAGCGCCACCACGGCGATGAGCGCGGAGAGACCAAGGAAACCGAGGATGCCGTAGAGGCAGAGCTTTTTGAGTTGGTTCATAATTGCATTCCTAAATTTCGGGCGGCTTCTTCCTTGGTGAGACCGTGAGCGAGATCCCAGGTGCGGGTATCGAGGACGAAATAGCCGGATTTCGACGGTACGCCATCGGAATAGAAATAGGCCTCTATTTCCCCGTAGACGCGACCACCGTGCTGTTTGGCCCACCGGACATTCTGCGGGACGACCTCCACGTCTTGCCCGTCTCGCGAAACGACGAGCGCGTGATTGCCATTGATGTAATGCCATTTGACCCCGCCGGTGAGAGTACCTTTGCCGCAGGCGGACATCGCCAGGGCAATGAGCAGAAGGGGGACTAACCGAAGAAGATGCACCATTGATTTATTCCGTCGGCTAAGGGCCGCTGTTCGCCGCGGCGGGGCTGAGCTTCAGCTTGATCGCATTCTGTCGGGCGATGACCTGATCCGCGTAGCCGCTGGCGTCGAGGCCATCCTTGTTTTTCACCTGCGGGTCAGCCCCGGCGGCAAGGAGCATGTCGACCAGGTCTTCGTGGCCTTTCTCGACGGCGATCATGAGCGGAGTGCGGTGGTCTTGGTCGAACCCATCGAGGACGATGCCGGGTTGCTTGAGCAGGATGGTGACGAGTCCGACGTTATTCCGGTAGACGGCGGTATGTAGCACCGAGGAAACCTCTCCATCAGCGTCGGGAGTTCCATTTACGGATACACCGGCAGCCAGCAGGACGGTGGCAATTTCGCAGGCGGTTTGATGGTCGAGTCTGGCGGTGCTGACCAGTTGATTCCCACGAGGGGTGGCGCCAAGTTTGAGCAGGGTTTCGACCATGGCGAGATTTCCGACCTGCACCGCGCCGTCCATCGGCGAGAAGGTGCCGCAGCCGATGGGCGAGTTCGGATCGAATCCCTCAGCCACCAGCTTTTTGATTTTCTCCAGGTCTTGTTCGACCAGCACTGCCCGCTGCATGAGCGCCCACTGGGGGGGAGGGGACGGCTCCGCCGCGCGTGCGGTCAGGCAGGCCAACATCCCGGCGAGAATCGCGAGCGGGTTCATGGTGAAAACAGACTAGGGTATTAGCAAGGGGTATGCAATGCCTGCGGCGCCCCTGCGTCTCACGCCAAATGGCGAGATCGCAGATCACGCGGGCTTGAGCCGGGCTGGCCGGACTCATCGCTAGCTGCGCGCCACGACGATGGCCGCGTCGATGGTATCGGCGAGACCGGCCAGGCGGTTGAATTCGTGACGGAGGGTCTTCGAAAAGGTTTCCGGCGTGATGGCGAGTTTCCCGGTGATGGGCTGCATGGTGTAACTCTCCTTGGTCTGGTAGCCTTCCCACGCCTCGATCCGGTCGCCCACGGCGGCGAGGATGTTTTTTACCAGCAGCTTGCCATTAATGCCCGTACGTTCCTTGCTCGACTCGATGTGCAGCACGACGGTGACCGTGCCGCGCGCGACATCGGCATTCGTCATCCAGCTTTCCAGATGGATGCCCTTGCCCTCCTCGTTGAACCACGTATCGCGAAAGAGTTGGATGAAAACGCTCTTCGGTGTTTCCGCATTGGGAAAGAACCCGGAGGTGGTCTTCCATTCCTTCCCGTACCACGGCTCCATCGCCAGCTCGATGGCTAGTTTTTCATACAGCGCGGCGTAGTCGGATAGGGTGGGCATGGTAAGTTTTAAGGTTTAAGAATTAAGTGATAAGAGCGAGGTGGGTTCCCAAAAAGTGAAATCATCCGGCCTTGTGCTGATGAATGCCGATTCGATTGCCATCTGGATCGAGAATGACAGCGATGAAACAATCGGCCCCCTCGAATGGGCCCAACTCGAAGGAAACATCATGCGCTTGCAGATGCCTCACCGCCTCCGGAAAATCATCCACCTCCACCACCAGTCCGCGGCTCGGGTGCTCTGGTGATTTGCCGTCCGTCCAGGCCGTGGTGATGGCCAGTGTGTGTGGACCGATCTCGTATTCCAGCATGTCGAAATCGCCCTCCAGTGTGCCGTCGATGACGTGTGGCGCCGGCAGCTTGAGCACCTCTTCATAAAACCTTCGTGCCCGTTGAAGGCTCGCCACGGGATGGCCGATGAAAGCGAACTCCGTGATCTTCATGGCTTTTGTCGTTCCAGTCTCGTCTCTATGGCTTTGAGGAGTTTGGGATCTTGCTCGACTTTGGGAACGCTGGGTTCCCAATCAAGATTTAGCTTGGCTGAGAGTTCGTAACGGCCATCAGTACTACGCCAGAGTGTTTTGGCTTCACCCACTTGCATGGTAAACGTGTCGGCGATTTCAATCTTAACCTTTTCGCTGAGGTTGCGGCCTTCTAATTTAAGTATCAGTTCAATCCATTTTCCATCGGCGGCAGAGACCGGCTCTAGCTCGATACGTATGTCAAAGACAGAATCCGTGCTAGTTAGCATTTTCCTCTGCCCGTGAAAGCAACGGGTAGTCAGGCGGAATGGGTGACTCTTGCTTTCACCAGGAGGAGATTCGCTGATGAAAAATTCCGCGTCGATCCAGCCATGTCCGCAGTCGAGTGGCTCGAAGAGAGCTTCCAGCTTTTTGATGGTCTCCCGGGAGGCACGCGCGAAGACACGGGCCGCAGCCGGACTCCAAATGACGATGTCATCCGGTTGGACCTTGATATCCCACTGAGACAGGATGGGACGAAGATCCCATAAAGGCTCCGCCCCGAGTTCAGGCAGCGAATCCGCAAAGGCGGTCAATTTTTGATCCGGGACGGCGGCGCTCGGTAGGTAAATGAGGCGTGAGACCTTTTCATCGTCGGCCTGCGAGGTTGTAGCGAAAATCAGCAAAGCAAAAAACAGCCGTACTGTTTTCATGATTCTTTGATCTGCGCCTCCGCGGCTTTGATGATGCGATCCTTGGTTTCGCCCGGGTCCATGCGAATGGAATAGGTAAATGGAATGATCTTCGGCTCGACGAAGAGCTTAAAGGTCACGCCGGTTTTCGTATCAACTGTTTCGGTGATAAGGTTTTTCCGGTCAATGATGAGATCGACTTCCTTTTTTACATCAAACTCCACTGTAGCCCTACCGTCCGTGGAGAAAGAGAGTTTGGTTTTTGCCGTTTTTCCGTCCGGGCTTAACCATGGCTCAAAAGAGGCTGAAACGTTGGGGAAGTTCGCGGAGTTGCTGGTAGAACTGATTTCTGTGAGATGCTCCGATTGACCGTTGCCTGTCATACGAAACCAAGTCTGGTCATTCTGGTAGGGTGAAGTCCCCACGATGGTAAATTGCAGTTCCATGTCCTCCTTGGTGCCGATCTGACATTGGAAGTCGACCAGTGATTCCGCGATATCGACGGAATAGGAAGACGTATGAAGAAATGTGCGCTGAGACGAGGGACACCAAAGGGCGAGATCACCGGATGAAATGTCGGCTCCATTTTCTCTTAGATACTCTCCGATGTTCCAAATGGGACCGGGGCCGAGTTCCGGCAGTGGTTTGGGATAGGCCGCCTTGGCCGCGTTGTCCGGCAGATTTTTCTGAAAAAGGATTACCGATATCTTCTCTTCCGCCAGCGCGTTGGTTGCCAAAACGAGCAAAGCGAGAAGTGGGCGATACATGGCGAAAGAGTTTACGTCTCCTCCAGCGGAAACAACTCCACTGTGCCGCCCGCGCGGTGGATGGGGCTCTTGACCATGAAATCCTTCGCCTGTTCCAGATTCTCCACCTGGATGACGATGTAGCCGGTGACGCTTTCGGAGATGGCTCCGGCGTATTGGCCGTCCTTCAGCGAGATGCCGCTGGCCAGCGAGGAACCGCCGACGAGATGGTCGCCTCCGATGAGCATGTCGAAATAGGCTTCCCAATGTTCCGGTGCCCCGACGCCGTGATTGATCATGAGGTATTTCGTCATCGCGGGGGGGAAGATGGCTAATTTTCCCGACTAAGGGGAGCCAATTTTATCCGCCGGGAAAATCTGCTGCACGGAGAGCAGGTTTTTGCGCGGAAAGGTCAGGGCGCGCGGCTCGGTCGAGTTGGCGAGGGTGAAGGTGCCGGTGACATTTTCCTCGTCCATCTTCTCGATCTGGCCGAGCAGGGCGGTGGTGACTCCCTGCGAGGCGTAAAAGGCCCCTTCGCGAATGTCGCCGCCGATGGTCAGGCGCACCCGCGGGCCGGCGTCTTCCTCGGTCAATTCCTCGCCCGTGCGCGGTCCATCCAGCCCGACCCAGCTCCGCGCCGCCACGATCTGGCGCGTCCCGTCGACCGTGATCTCCCCCTCGCTGGCTTCGCCGGAGTATTGCAGCTGCGGGCGGCAGTAGAAGGTATAGGTCCACCCCGTCCGCGGTTGAAACGCCGGCGTGCTCGCGTAGATCACGCTCTCCGGCCGCAGTCGGCGAAACTCCCGCCGCGCGATCGGTGAGGCATCCCGGTCGAACAGCGGCCAACTGTTCGCCGCCTCGTTGGGGGCGAGAGGATGGACGGCAAAGCCCTCGTCGAATTCGCCGTCCAGCATGCTCACGTAATGGTCATCGTTTTTCTTTAGGTAAAAGCGGTAGCGCCCGCCGGGCTGAACGTGGGTGAGATTGGGTCCATTGACGATGGCCTGCTCGGTGTTGAGCGTGAGAAAGCGGAATTCAAACTGGAAGGCCAGTTCGCCCTTGTTGACCCCGAGTGTCCGCACCGTCGCGCGCATGACACGGACGGGGATGGCCGCGTTGTTGCCGAGCCGGAGATCGCGGGTTTCGCGGGTGGGAGTCACCTCCTCGACCTCGCCGATCACGATGACCTCCGCCTTGGGCCAAAGCTGTTCCGGCGTCAACTGCCACACCGGTCGCGCCTGGGCGGCTGCGCAGGAGAGCAGGATGAAGAGTGAAAGCAAACGGAGCATGGTGGGAATGGCTGCAATTTTACACAGATACCTGGCGATTAAAAAGCCGCGACTGCCAATTTCTGATCGGTGAGGATCAGTGAAATTTATGACCAATACCTTTGCTTCACTCCAACTGCGTCCAGCCGCGATTGGTGCGGCCGACTTGGAGCGCGCCGTAGAGCACGGCGACGACGGCGATGAGGCTGAGAATGGTGACGGCCTTGGCTCCGGCGGCCAGGTCGATCGCCAGCCAGATGAAAGTGCAGAAGAGATACAGCCAGAATCCCCAGCGCTGCCAGCGCCAGAGCGCGAGCGAGCCGATCAAGCCGAGCGAAAAGAGGCCGATAAAAACCAGCTTCCACCCGATGGGATGGCCGTCGGGATTGTTCGTCTTGCTCAGGCTCAGCAGCAAAAAGATCGCACTGAGCCCATTCGTGACGATCAGAAAAAGCAGATACGCCGTGAGGCAGCCGTGGCGGGATTTTCGCGGCGCAGGAGTTGTCATGGCCGCCGGGGTATTTCCAGTTGCGTCCAGCCCTTGTTCGTATCACCGATTTGCAGGATGGCGTAGAGCAGCGCGACGCTGGCCAGCCCGCTTATTGCGGTGAGCACGCCGAGTCCGCCGATCAACTGCACCCCCGCGATGAAAACGGCGCTGAGCGCGTAACCGAAAAAGGCCGCCATCTTCCAGCGCCAGAGCCCGATGGCGCAAAGCAGGTTGATCGTGTGCAGGGCGGAGAGCATGGGAAATCCGAGGACGGGGAAATTCGGCGAGGTCTGCCGCAGGACGGGGATGAGGAAAAGAAAGACGAGCGCAAACAAGGCATTCCCCGCGATCAGGAGGATCAAATAGATCGCGAGGACGATGTGGCGGGATTTTTGGGCGGGCATGGCTGGCGGGTTATTTAAACGGAAAAGGGGAAAGGGAAAATGGAAAAGGGGTGGGGTGATTAACGCGGCAAGATAAATGGAGAGACCGGGCCCGTTTTCGCTGGCGAGCCCCGGGTTTTATTTCAACCCCTTGACGCCCTCATACACTCCCACGACCACATCCGCCATGCGACGGTAGTCGAGCCTGTCCCACGTGTCGCCCGCGCCGTGGTATTTCTTGTTCCGGTAAAACGCCGTGTCCGTGACCATGATGGCATCGTAGCCCTCGTCCCAGTAATTGCGGTGGTCGGAGAAATCGAGGCCGGGCAGCTTGGCCGAGGCATTGATCGACCAGACTGGCAGCGCCGTCGCGCCCGACATGCCGCTCTTGAATTCCCGCATGAAGCGCCACTGGTCCGTGCGCCCCGCCAGCGCGATGAAGTTCCCCGTGCCGGGATAAAACAGCCGCAGCACCGGCGACGGATAGTCCTGCGACCTCGGCGCGTCTGTGAAATAGCCGATCATCTCCAGCACGATCACACCGCGCACATCCGCGCCCCGCAGGGACTTCGCATGCTGCGCGCTGCCCATCTCCGGCGTGGTGAAATACGGCGGCTCCTCCAGCGTGTAGGCCACGAGCTCGATATTCTGCCCCGTCGGGTGGCGCGCCAGCAGGTGGGCCAGCTCGATCAACCCCGCCACGCCGCTGGCGTTGTCATCCGCGCCCGGCGTGTGGTCGCAGGCATCATAATGCGCCCCCACCACGATGAGATCATCGCTGCCCGCGCCGCACCGCGCGATCACGTTGCGATACGTGCGCCCATCCGCTTGGTATTCCTGCACCCGCACCTTCGCTCCGCTCTTCTCGAATTGCTCGCGAATGTACTCCGCGCAGGCATCGAGATTTTGAGTATGCAGGTAATCCCGCGGATAAAAGGATTCCGAGATCGCGCGCACATGCTGCTGCAAGGCCGCCGGATCGACGGTGAGTCCCGATCGCTCGGCCTCGCCCACCGGCTGGCCCACGGTCACGCGAATGGCGATCCACAACACCGCCAGCAAACCGAGCAACCAGTAGAGCATGCGACGCTTTCTTAGCATCGGTCCGGGCGGGAGGCAATGTCCCCCGGGTCTCAGCGAGGTTTTTCCTCCTTGCGCTCTTCCGTGTAGGCGCGGATGAAATCGAAAAGCGCCTGATGCCGGTCCAGGCAGAAGAGCAGGATCACCCCGGTCACCGCCGCCAGCGCCAGCCCGGAGAGGAGCTTCATGGAATAATAGCCGGGCACCGACACCACCGCGTCAAAGGCCGACACAGGCCCGTCCGCCAGCGCGGAGACCTGCGCGTCGAATCTCTCCTCACGGATCGCCGGATGATATTCCTGCGCGCGGTCCAGCGATTGCCGGGACAGCACCGCGATGGTTTGCCCCTCGTAGGTGCCGGAAAAAACCGTCACCGTGATCTGCGACGAACCGCCCGCGAGGCTCATCGTTCCGGACTTCGCCCCGTCGAAAAAACTCAGCGGCAACTCCAATACCGGTTTCACCGGATGGCCCACGCCATAGCTCGCCAGCTCAAAGAGCGCCTCTCCGGCCCGGCCCAGTCCGGCCAGCATGAAGACCGCGCAGAGCAGTCCGCCCACCAGCCGCACCGCCTTGTTCGCGGTCACCTTCGCCGTGGTCATGGATAAAACGGCCGCACCGGCGTCGGGCTGGGGGAGGGGCGCGGCGCGCGCAGGCTGAGATCGATCGGCGAGCTGTCCAGTTTCGACGACTGCACCGTCCACACCTCGCCGCGCCGCACCATCACATAGCGGCGGGCGGTTTCATAAGGATGTGACGACCAGGTGGCGACCAGCGCGCGCCGGGGCGAATACGACCGGATCTCCGCCCCATAATATCCCCAGCTCGCATCCATGTTCCCATAACGCACGTCGAAAGTGTGACGGGAAATCAGCGCGGGCCAGCGCCGCTGCAGACGGCGGATCACCGCCGGGGAAACCTCCTCGCGTCCGGCCGTGACGTAGAAGGCCTTGCGCCCCTGCGCCTTCGCCACCGGCGGCATATTGGAGATGTAGTCGATGAACACCGCCGTGAGGATATCGTCCTTCGTCGCCTGGTCCGGCAGGAGCGGCTCCCGCGTCGTGCACGCCGCGAGGATCGCGAGGAGAACGATCACGGTGAGGGCGGGGCCAGGGCGCATGGGAGCTTTTTAAACGGAAAGCAGGCTGCGGGAAAACGGAAAAGGCGGGAGTTCCGCCTTTGGCCGCGCCGGTCTTTGCATTTGCCCCGGCCCCGGGCTGGCTCTATGGTGCCAGTGTTCGCTTATGAAATGCCCACATTGCCAGCAGACCTTCTTTGCCGGATGGAAGGTGTATTTTGCGAAGGCCCTGGGCGACCGCCTCTGCCCGCACTGCGGCGAGACCTCGCGGCTCTCCTACCATTGGACCTATTGGCTGCGCACCTTGATCGTCCTGCTTTTGGTGACCGGGGTGCCGACGCTCTTCGTCCTCAGTCTGGGCCCCGGCCGGATTTTTGATTCCACCCTGGTGCAGTTCGTCGCGACGTTTCTGCTTTTCATGGTGATTTTCGGCATCCCGGTCGACCGCTATCTGGATAATCATTTCCGGGCCTTACGGAAGAAAGAGCGTCGGCCTGAATCGTAGGCCACTGCTCAAAAAGCCATTCTTGTCGTAGTTTTGCTCCGACAACTTCTACGGCGAAAAACGGCGGAATCGATTCTCCAATGCGCACTCATGGAGTTGGTTTCGGATGAATCTTTTCAATGGTGCCCCCGGAACCGGGAATGACTTCCAGTTCGCGTATGCTATCTTTCGTCTCTCTGAGTTCGACCATCGTCTTTATGACCTTGAGGGTCTCCAGATTGAAAAGGATGTGATAGCTGAAATCGCGCCCTCGCGGTGTGACGCGGAAAGAAATGTAGTAGGGCATGATTTCTTTCTCGTGATACCAGGAACCAAGGATTTCGAGATCATAACGCTCTTTCGCCGAAAACAAATCCACGAGAAAAGATGGAAAAGTAGTCTTGAGTGCGCCGATTCTCAGTACGCCGGTTTTAGCATCAAAGGTCGCGGGCTGAAACTCTTCAGGCAGGCCCTCAATCTTTCCGTCTTTTAGTTTGAGAATGGCGTCTTCATGGGCGAAAACCGTGGAGGCGGAGATCAAGGCAAGACCAAGCAGGGTTCGACCGAAGCGAATCATGTTCTCTGATTTGATTTCTTTTTAAGAGAGGCAGGGAAAATTAGTCGACTCCGAGATGGATCGACTAAGTCGCCACCGGGAGTGGATGCCTTTCCTCCAGTCGGCTCACCACCTCATTCAGCCGCTCGTCTTTGCGATGTTCTGCCAAGTTTGGCACCGCCGCGAGAAACAGCCTCACCGCCGTCGGATTTTCGCCCAGCGCTTCCAACTGCTTTTCCATCGCAATCGCCGCCTGATAGCACACCTCCGGGGTCAGCATTTGGTCCCGCACCACCTTGCTTACGGCCGCCAGCGAGCGCATCTCATGGCATTTGCCCAACGTCCACACCGCCGTGCCGAGCACGCTCGGCAGCACCCGCTCATCGAGCGCCTTGCCCCGCACGATGGCAAAGAGGCAATCAATAAAATCCTCGCTCAACTCCACCGAACGAAACGGCTCCACCAGTTCCACCTCGATCCTGCGATGCCGCTCGAAGAGGACTGCACTCATGATGAGACCTTCCTTTTGGCGTTCAGCTTCCGGCGAAGCAAGCGCTTCGCCAATCATGGTCAGGGCAGTGGTCGAGTATCCGGTCATTGGGAGAGCCTTTCACCCTACCAACTCCAGCGCCAAACACGCAGTAAAAATGGAGGCACGACCGCCGCGTCGTCCGCCTTGCGCAACGCAGAGGATCGTACTGTCGCGGCGCAGAATGCCGCCGAAATAAAGACGTTCGCGGCGTTTCTCTTCGCGAACCGGACGACGCGGCGGTCGTCCCTCCATTGTACAAGGGGCTCCGCCGGATTTGCGCCAGCTGCGTCTGGCGGCAGAACCTACTCCGCCACCACCGCCCCCGGCGTCGGAGTGGGGGCCACTCCCCCCGAACTCTCATTTCCGCTCGCCGGACTGGCCATCGGCGAAGCCCCCGGAGTCGCCTCTGGCACGGGGTCTTCCTTCGCATCCTTTCCTGGCACATCGAAATCCACGGTCGGCTCCTGCAGGGTGATGTTGCCGCCCACTGTAGCCACGCTGGTGCCGCCGCCCTTTTCGCCGTCCGGCGCGTTCTCGGCCGCCGGGGCGATTTCCTTCGCTTCGACGGAGGCTGCCGCATCCGAGGGCGCGGCTGCCATGGCGGCGGCAGGATCGGGCACCGTCGCCGCGGGATTCAGAGTCGCCGATAGGGCAACGGGCGGATTGAAGGATATGATGACGGGCAGGTGGTCGGAAACGTCGGGAGCATCGCCCAAGCGAGCGATCACATTTCCAATGCTGTTGCTCACATCATGCAGCCCTGCCGTGAGGATGTGGTCGAAGGTCACGGGCGGAAACCCCTCCGAGGCCGGATGCGTCTGCCGCTGATGAAAAGGCACCCCCTCCCACGTGCTGCGGAGACCGGCCGCGACCATGTAGCGCAGCGTCTTCTCGTGGGAAAATTCGCCGGGGTCGAAATTCGTATTCATATCTCCCGTGATGAGGAAACCCACCGGGCCCTGCGCGCCATAGATCTTCTGCATCTCCGCCGCATGCGCGATGAGCTGGTAGGCGGATTCCTCTCGTTTCGCGATGTTTCCCTCCAGTGCCGACCGGCCGTTCGCCTTCAAATGCACCGAATACGTCAGCAGCGTCCCCGCGTTATTTGGCAGCCGGATCGCCGCAAACGAAAACCCCCGTGGCGGCTCCACCCCTTTGTTCGATTTCCACTCCTCCGCCCAGGCCGAATCCGCCGGGAACTTCGACGCGATGGCCTGCTGCTGATCGCCCTTGAATCGCGAAACCACCTGCACATTCATGCCGGGGATCACCGAAGTCAGTTCCTTCACCGCCTTCCAATCCTTCACCTCCTGCAGGCAGAGAATGTCGGGGTTGAGGAGCACCAGCGCCGCCTGCGCCTTTTTCATATGTTCGCGCTGCTCCGCGGATTTTGCCCCCGGTTTGCCGCCGGGAAACCATTCCAGATTCCAGCAGACGACTTTGATCGGAGCGGCCTGAAGGAGCGCCGGAAGAAGGAGAAGAATGAACAATGCCCTGCGTACCATGGCCCGGGACGCTAGACGGAAATTCACCCGGAGAAAATGGAAAATGGCAAATAGCTTAGATTCCCCGAATGAGCGCCGCAAAGACGCCATCGATTGTACGGGGTGATGAAAAAAAACTGCAGATAATGGCGTACAGTCCGCCCGCACCGAAGAGTATTCCGAAGATGCCAGCCGGAATGATCTTGGAAATCTCTCGTGGATGATCGGATTCGAAAAGATTCCACAGCAGTAGGAGCGAAAACAGGATTAAAACCACCCCGAAAAGAAAGACGATGAGACGTTTCCCGCCGGATCGCTGAGCTCCCAAAAATAAGTTTCCCAAAAAGTAAGTAATCCCTCCAGCCGTGAGGAGGCCGAGATACCAAAGCCACTCTTCAAAGGTCAGAGGGACGAAGGCGAGGAGATGGGAAACTGTCATCGCGCTTTTACCAACGCTCGATCGGATCAACCCGGTTGGAACGGGCCCCTACCGGCACGCCGACCGGAAAGCCATTGACGAATCTTTCGCTCCCCGGCGCCGGCACGCAGAAGATCTTCCCGGTATAGGGGCATCGGATTTCGCCCCCCACCGGCAACCCGCGCACATCCACATACCCGGCATGGGGAGCATAGGGGCTCACCATATAGACCGGCCTGATGGAACGGGACCGGACCTCGATCACTGTCTTGCCATCGCTGACGACCTCCTCGCGGGAAATGAACACCGTGCGCTCCGCACACCCGGACAAACCGGCCAGCACCAGGGCGAAAAGAAGGATATCTCGGAAACTGACCCACCGCGCAGGCATGGGAAACTCATAACCTGGCTGCGGCGACAGGCCAAGCTCGCACTCTTACCCGAGGCCCCCGCCGGGCTGTGAGATGTCTTTCGAAGGAAAGTTCACAGAATTCGCGAACTTTGTGATATTTAAGGGTAAACCCCTTCTCGACGTCGGAAAATCAGCCCTAAACTCTGCCTAGCCCGCCCGCCGCGGTCGCAGCGAGGTCCACAGCACTGCCCCGCAGATAACCGCTCCGCCCAGTACCGTGCGCAGCCCCGGCCTCTCATTCAGCAGTCCCCAGGCCAGGAGAATGGCGTAAACCGGTTCCAGCCCCAGCACGACACTGCTCGTTTGCACGCTCAGATGCCGCAGGCTGGAGGTCATCAGCCATTGGGAAATGCCAGTGAAGATCACCCCCAGCACTAGCAGCGCCATCCAATCCCGTCCCGTCGTTGCCCCGATGGTCGTCCAAACCAGCGGCAACGACGCCAGCCCGGCGAAGATCTGCTGGTAAAACGCCACCGTCACCGCCGGCCGCGTCCGGACCACCGACCTCGTGATCAGCGAAAACACCGCATACGCCATCCCGGCCCCGATCCCCCAGATCAGCCCCTGCGTATGAGCGTTCCCGAGGTCAAACTCCGGCGTGATCAGCAATAGTCCCGCTACCACCAGCACCCCCGTGGCCACATCCGCCCCGCGCAGCCGCTCCCGGAAAACCAGCGGTTCCAGGAACGTGGCCGCCAGGGTCAGGCTGCCCAGTCCCAGCACGCCGATGGCCACCGTCGAGACCCGGATCGCCTGGAAAAACGCAAACCAGTGAAACGCCAGGATCGCCCCCGACACCGCCAGCGCGGCCAGGGTCTTGCCGCCGCCCGGCCGCAAATTGGTCTTCAGGATCAGCCCGATCAGCAGCAGCGTCGCCCCGCCGAAGAGCGTCCGCGTGCAGGACATCACCAGCGGATTCACCGCCACCAGCTTCGGAAAAAGCCCCGTCCCGCCCGCCAGCACCACCGCCACATGCATCTGGATGAGACTCATCCGATGGGCGGCGTTGGTCGACTGGGACATCCACGCAGACTAGGGGACTTCGCTCCGCCCGTAAATGGAGAGCTCTGAGCTGGCTCTGGCGCCCAGTCTGTTGGATACTACCCGGTATGTTGCCGGACTTCGTCGCCTCCCGGCCGCATGGGAGGAACAGGAATTTTGGGGAAAGCTCCATACATTTTCCGAACTACAGCAGGCCTATTCACGTCTCGGCGTTGCCGAGATGATCGCTGGCTGGCAGGCCAAAAACGGTTGGGCCGGCTGCTACGTGGAGGCCCACCTTTGGGACCGCAGTCTGCGCCCAAAATACGCAAAAATTTGATCCCCAACCTGTCTCGTCTGGCCAATTCCCCGCCATAGTTCCAGTCGTAACCAGCCATTACCAATGACTGATCTTGGTCCCTTTTGGGGGGCTAGAACCGTTCGGCTACCTGTGATCTGGAGGTCTGCTTTCTAAAGCCATCCGGCTGCGAAAATCTGATCGTCTTTCATCCCTCCAGAAAGCCTTTTTGAGGGGACGTAAGTTGTCGATTTTTATGCAGCGCTGATTAGGTCTCACTCGGCGCGCTTTGGCCATGATCGACAAGATGGGGGTGGGGGATGCAGGTGAACCAAGTCGCCTGACCAGCCGAGTCAGGCACGAAAGCGTCCAGGATGGGGAAGGAATCCGGCTATATTATCCAGACCCGCCAACGCCTTGGATAATTCCGAGCCAACAGTAACAACTGCCTCGCTCGGACAGATCAGTCGTGGGTTTTAATGGTAAATAATTAATACATAAAACATGTAAAAACAGAATTAATAAATTACATAATAGGTATTTATGAATTTATATACTTAGAAATAATCAATTTATTCGCAAAGATATCGACCACCCCTTGCTCTTTAACGAGGTTGTCCAGAAGGACCCAAAGGGCGGGAGGCATTTTTACGTGATTGCGTAATAAAGCTCTGAGGATGCTGACAAGCGCCGGGCTTCCTGCCTGGCCGGTCTCCGCCCGCCCAAGGATCAGTTGCCCTGTCCGACGACCGCGAGCTTGGCATTTTTGGAGTCGATAGACCGTGGCGAAATTTGACCGCACGCCTCGAGTCGGCTCGATTGTTTCCAGCTGTTCATTGTCTCGATTTGCGCATTTTCCTCCAAATACGGCTTTTTGCGGGGGTACGGCGGGAAGGGTGAGGGTGCACTAACTCGGGATCGTCAAATCAACCAGTTGCGTAATCTATTAGGCAAGAAAGAGCGGCCTTTCACGTCCCCTTCGTCAGCTACGTATAAGGGTAGATTCCTTGGGGAAAAAACGGGATTGTCATATTAGTTAAGGACCTATAATATCAAGAAAGTGGAAAGAATCATGCAACTGGTTTCTTTAACCAAGCCACCCCCGCGTCAAGTATGACCATTTCGTGGACTAAGGACGTGGGCATCGAGCGCCCGATCGGGGGTCCGCCGTGGAATTCCGCCCTCCTCTCGCTCCTGCTGGCGGTGGCCTATTGTGGACTCGGGATGGCCGCTTTTTCCATGCCGGTGCATACCGCCCACTTCACCTGCCTGGCGTTTTTTCCGGAGGGGCTTTCGCTGCTCTTCATCATCCTTTTCGGTCCGCGGGTCGCGCCGGGAGTTTTCCTTGGTCAGTTTGTCCT
>CAYUMP010000004.1:186458-240264 GCA_964445975.1 uncultured Chthoniobacterales bacterium
GGAATGTGGACAGGTCTGCCGCCGGCGGCCAGCGCCTTCATCGGAATCAGCAATGCCTTGCAGGGGGTCTTGGGCGGATGGCTCTTCCGGCGCTGGCGGATTTCCCCCGGCCTGAGCCGTCCGCGCGATGTCGGCCTGCTTTTTGTCCTGTGCGCCTTCATCCTCCAGCCGCTCAGTGCCATGGGCGGGGTCATGGCTCAGTTGGGCTTTGCCGGCTTGTCTTGGGAGATGGCGCCGGAGGTCTGGTTCTACTGGTGGTCGGGCAATACCCTCGGCCAGTTCCTAGTCCTGCCGCTGATCCTCACCTGGACGCGGGGCACGGTGTCGGCCCGCGAAAAGGCGGAGATTTCCCAGGCCCTGCTCGCCGTCGGGGTGTATCTGCTGCTCATCTTCCTCTACGCCGCCGGCGACTGGGGCGACCATGCCTTCCTCCTCCGCCTCGCGTTTTTTGCCGTTTTTTACCTCACCCTGGTCTGGGTGGCGGTGCAAAGCGGCGTGCGCACCGTCTCGCTCACCAACCTGCTGATGACCGTGCCGTTCCTCTGGATCATCCACACCGGGCCCGACCTTCTGCAGTTTTTCTCCGGGCCGGACAAGCTCCTGGGCGCGGATATCTTCATAATGGCCGGCACCGTCACCGCGTTGCTCATCTCGGCCTTATGGGAGCAACTCGCCGACCGTCGGCGGCAACTCCGCGAGGCCAACGCCGCCCGCGAGCAGCTCTTCTCCGTCATCGGCCACGACCTCAGCGCGCCCATCGCCACCCTCGAGACCTCGCTGGATCTCCTCATCACCGGCGACCTCACGCCTGAGGAATTCCGCGAATTCCAGCAGGATCTCCGCCAGGGCGTGAGCCAGACCCGCCAGACCCTGCGAAACCTCATGGAATGGGGCAACCACCAGCTCTCCTCCACCCGCCCGCGCCTTGAACGCATGTCCCTGCGCGAGGCGGCCGACGAAGCCTCCCAACTCCTCACTCTCATCGCCGAGCAGAAGGGCATCCGCGTGGAGAACACCGTCCCCGAAGACGCCATCATCGAGGCCGACATGAACCAGATCCAGTCCGTCCTGCGCAACCTCCTGGCTAATGCGCTGAAATTCACCCCCTCAGGCGGCCGCGTCACCCTTTCCTCCGTCCGCCGGGACGGCCACTGGCACACCAGCGTCACCGACACCGGCGTGGGCATGTCGCCGAAACGCGCCGCCCGCATCTTCCAGCGCGACAACGAATACGTCTCCACCCCCGGCACGGACAACGAACGCGGCGTCGGCCTCGGCCTCCAGCTCTGCCGCGATTTCGTCGCCGCCCACCAGGGCCGCATCTTCGTCGAGAGCCGGGAAAACGAAGGCGCCACCTTCACTTTCGTCCTCCCCACCACCGGCCCGAAGTTTTCCGTGAAAAGCACAGCGCAAAAGCTCCTGCCCAAGGCCGCCAAGAAGGCGGAGGCGTGAGCGTGCTGCGCTTCGTTCTCGTCCTCTGCAATCACAAAGGAATAATAGTTCATGAAACAATTCCTCATCGTCTGGGGCATCCTCGAAGCGATCAGCCTCGCCGGAGTGGTCCTGTTGATTGCCCAGCGTTTCCCGGACAATCACCTGTCTTTTGACGTCCGCACGATCTACTTCATCGCTGCCGTCGGCCTCCTTTTCTCTCTTTTTCACTGGCATAGGACCCGCTCGCGCCAGACCGCCCGTTTTGTCCTGCTGAACCTTTTGTTTGCCGCGGCCATTGCGCTGGTGGATCAGGGCAATCTTCTGGTCGATTACGAGGAATGGATTCGCCGGGGCATGCCGCCGCCTTTTTCCTTCGGAGCTTCGTCCAAGCCGTGAAAACATTCCGAAATATCAATCGCCCATGAAAATCACCGGTGCCGATTTTGTCGCTTACCTCGTATCCGATCTCAAAGCGGCCGCGTATTTTTACCGCGATATTCTCGGGCTCCCGCAGACCGAATATAAAGAAGAATGGCAATGGGCCGAGTTCGACTGCGGCAATGTGACCCTCACGCTTTACGGCGGCACGGCCCTGCCCGATATCATCCTGGGTGGCCGCATCGCCCTCGCCGTCGACGACATCGCCCTGGCCCACGAAGAACTGACCGCAAAGAGCGTGCGAATTTTAAAACCGCCCTTCGAGCTGTCCGGGTGCTGGCATCTGGAAATTCTCGATCCCGATGGGAACGTGATCATTCTCCATAGACGCAAAGACGGGTCCGTGGGGTAGCTGGCGAATCATCCTATCCAGAGATATTCAGCTTCCCGTCGACGACCTCGACCACATCCCTGATCGTTTTCATCCGAACGGCTTCATCATCCGAAATCGTGATGCCGAATTCCTTTTCCAGGCCGATCACCGTTTCGACATCCGCGAGCGAGTCGTGGTCCCAGATAAAGTTCAGTTCCTTGGAAAAGTCGTCCTCGGCGGACAGTCGCGAGAGATCGAAGCCGATGTTCGCATCGAACACCTTTTTAACGCGGATCACCAAATCCCTGGAAAAGCCGCGTTCCTGAAAATACCGCAGATAAAAGTCTTCGGCGGAAAGCGGCTCCCGGCCGGCGAACGTCTTCTCCAATTGCTTCTTCCCCGTGAGATCGATCTTCTTGAGAAAATTTCGGATCATCGTGCTGCGCTTCGGATTAGGAGGTATATCCGCCCTCGGTCCGAAAGCGAGCTTCGTGGCCTCGCCGCCCATCGCGCGTTTTCCCAACTTTCCCTGCGAAAATCCCTAAACAGAACTCCTTTCAAAATAACGATCAATATAGTCGTATATTTAAATGAGATCTTTCCTTGGCCTTCTTTCCCTTCTGGCGATCACCGGCTCGTTGCGGGCGGCGACCTTATTGACCTACGACTTCGCCTCGGCTGCGGCCACCTCGAACGCCCCGGGCGTTTCCGGTTCGTCCGCCTCGTGGGCCGGCGTCACCGGGGCTTTCGGCGGATCATTTAACTCCGCGTCCGTGACCACCAACCAACTCGACACGTCCCTCAACACCTCCAAGTACATCACCTTCACCCTCTCCGCCGCGGAAGGCTCCGTGTTGAACCTCGAATCCTTCAGCTTCGCTTTCGGCGGCAGCCGCAGCTCCGGCAGCGCTACCTTCGGCGTGAACTCCTCCGTGCGCACCGACCTCGGTTCCTACGGGACCGACCTTGTGCTTGCCCCCGGCGACGTTACCACCGCGACCGCCTCCTTCAACAGCACCACGCCGAATTACCTCACCTACACCGCCGACCTCTCCGCGCCGCAATACCAGGGCCTCACCACGTTGACCTTCCGCCTCTACGGCTGGACCAACACCGCCGGAACATCGGGCCTCAACCTGCGCTTCGACAACTTCGCCATCAACGGCACCGTCGCCCCCATCCCCGAGCCCTCCACCTGGCTCCTCCTCGGCGGCGCGGGACTCTTCGCCCTATGGCGCCGCCGGCGTTCGGTGGGGTGAAAGTACCCGCTGCTTAAACAGAAAGGCGGCTTCGCTAGCTGAAAGTCATCCGTCCATGCGGGGAATAAACCAACTATTCGCCGCATGGATGCGGAGAATAGCATTGCCTTTGCGGCGAATCTCAGTACATTCACCGCATGAATGCGGAGAATAAATTGAGCTATATTCATCAACTGCCAGTTTGGCCGCAGTTTGAATGGAACCACGCAAAGCTCCTGCCCTTGCTGGCGGAGATCCGCCATCAGCAAGGCCTCCTGCTCGGGCGAATGCAAGGCCTCGGCTTCCGCCTCCGGGAGGAGGCGAATCTTTCGACCCTCACGGCTGATGTCATAAAATCCAGCGCGATTGAAGGCGAGAGGCTCGATCCCGAGCAAGTGCGCTCTTCCATCGCGCGCCGACTCGGCCTTGAGTTTGCCGGCACGGCGACTCCCAGCCGCCATGTTGAGGGCGTGGTCGAGATGATGTTGGATGCCACCCAAAACTACCTCGCCCATCTTACGAAGAAGAGGCTGTTCGGTTGGCACGCCGCGCTCTTCCCCACCGGCCATAGCGGTATCCACAAAATCACCGTCGGAGCCTGGAGAAAGCCCGAAGACGATCCGATGCAGGTGATCTCCGGGCCGGAAGGACATAAAACGGTGCATTTCGAAGCACCGCGCGCCGAGCGTCTGGAGAAGGAAATGGCCGCATTTCTCGCCTGGTTTGAGCGTAGCGACCTCGACCCCGTCCTGAAATCGGCGGTGGCGCATCTTTGGTATGTCACCATCCATCCGTTCGAGGACGGAAATGGACGCATCGCCCGCGCCATTGCGGATATGGCCCTGGCCCGTTCCGATGGCACATCCGAGCGATTTTACAGCATGTCCGCCCGGATCGAGGCGGAGCGCGACGAATACTACGACCGAGTGGAAGCCACTCAAAAAGGCTCCCTGGATATCACTCCTTGGCTCGTGTGGTTCCTGGCCTGCCTGCGCCGCGCCATCGAAAGCGCCGCGGGGCAACTGGGCGCAGCTCTCGAAAAAACCAAAACGTGGGAGCGTATCGGGCCCGGTCTCGCGAACGAGCGGCAGCGCAAGGTCATCAACCAATTGCTGGATGGCTTTGTCGGGAAACTCACCTCGTCGAAATATGCGAAGCTGGCCAAATGCTCCTCCGACACCGCCCTGCGCGACATCAAGGACCTGCTGGCGCGGGGCGTCCTGGTGCAAGACGAAGGAGGCGGTCGCAGCACCAGCTATAGCCTGGCCACCAATCCACCGCTTCCGCCTTCTCATGACGTGGGCGATCAATCGTAAATCACCGAAGCCCGGGCTTACAGGTTGCCAGCCGAAAGGCCAGGAGCTGCTGATAAGGATTCAGACTTTTCTGAAATTTATACCAATCGGTAAAATCATTTCGGCTCGCACGCATCGCCTCGGCGAAGGGTTTCTTCGCGATCAAAAACCTTCCGGCCGCTAGTTGTGCCGCCTCTTCCGGCGTCGCGGTAAACAACTCCGACTTTTGAGCGCCATCCAAGTCTTTCTTCAGCCGACTCCTGAATTCTCGCCCATTGAAGGCTGGGTCAAGCACCGTTCTGTAGGCCTTCGATAACCCTACCATGTCCTCTTCAAACTGCTGGCGTAGCAACTTGTTCGGCTTGGCCTCCTCAGCATGCAGGGGCCCGACCACAAGCAAAGCCAGCAGCAATAGGAGCGATTTCACGAGAGCGCTCACTCCTTTCCCACCACCTTCCCAATCACTCTTCCAGCATCCAGCACCCCCCACTGCCGGCTGTCATTCGCATTCGGACTATCCCCACACACAAAATACGTTCCTTCAGGCACGGTGAGGGGATACGACGGTTTCCCGTCGCGCTCCACCGCCGACGGCGGATAAATACTCTTGCTTGATCCGCTTTGATATCCCGCCCGCCGGCTGTTCACAAACAACGCCCCGCCCTCGATCTTGATCTCATCCCCCGGCACTCCGATGATCCGGAAAACCCAGACATCATCAGCCTTCACCTCCGCCGCAGCCTCCTCCGGCGGATGGAACAACACGATGTCCAACCGCTGCGGTGCCGTGTTTTTGTAAGCCTCCATATCCACCCGCACCGTCTCGTCCGCGCGGATCGTCGGCGACATCGATTTCGCCTTCTGCACAAACGTCTTCCCATCACACCCCGCGAACAGGCCTGCGGCCAACAAAATGAAGAGAGGACGGAGCATCAGCCCATCATTTACGTCTCTTGATCGCTTCGCGAAGCTTTTTCCTCGGGCAAAGATGAAATCTGAAGAGCAAAGCGAATGATTCCTATCCCTTCACCATCCGCACATCCACACAGATGTCCCCCTCGTCAAACTCCAGCAACCACAGCGAACCCTCGATCCAGGCAAACCGCTCCGGCGGCAGCTTCTTGGAGTGGGCATACTCCTCGAAAGGCATGCCGTCTTCAGGAATCGCGCTTACCAACGGAAGATGCTCTCGGATTTGCTGGCGGCTTTTCCCCACAAAATATTCTTTTTTGTGGCGGTCCGTATTGAAACCGATCCAAAACTGCCGGGCGGGAAATTCCGCCTTCCCATCACGCCATGCGTAGTAGGCAGGATATTTGATCCGTTGTTGGAAGTCGAAACACCATTGTGGAAAACTCCAGGAAACAACTGCGCTTCCCACAGATAAAAGAGTCACGAGACTAACGGAAAGCACGAGCAGGGATCTCGTGACCGGTCCCCAAGTTTTAGCGCGCCATAACGACCGCACCAGAAGAACCGCCCCAATCGTGGCCAAACTTATCGTGCCTGCAAAAACCATCCATCCCGTCACCCCCTGTAAGCTCCATCCCGGAAACGATACGGCTATCATTAGCAAGAGCAGCCAACTCATAACAAAAGCGGGCGAGGACGGTGTCGTGCCCTTTCGGCTCATCGTCGGCATTATACATGGTTTTTCTCTCCGGTCGCCGGAAAATGCTTCGCCTTGCGAATGAAGGGAAAAGCGCATCGGGCACCGCCTACGGCGGGCCGATCCGCTGTCCGTACTCCACCAGCGCAGAAATCGCCGCCACCGCCAGCAGCAGGTACCCGATCACCCGCAGCCGCCGCTTCGCCCCCGGCACCGCCTCGCCCTTCGCCTTCGTAAAACTCCCCGGAAAGAAAATCAGATAAAGCCCGAAGGCGAGGGGAATGAGGATGTTGATGAGGCTCATGATTACTGATGGGAGAGGCTGAATCGTCCAGCCATCTCGCTCCGCATCCTACTCATGCACATACGCCCAATCACGAATCTTTTCCAACCTGCCGGCATAGCCGCGCTCGGGATAGTTTTGCCAGGGGAAGTAAATGAACATGTCCCAGTTTGGGACGCCGCTCGGAGTGTTGATGTAGAGCGCCCATGGATTGCCCTGCCATTCCTCGCTGGCCGTGGAATACTCGTAGTTCGGATACGCCGGCAATCCGGTTCCGGGAACGGCGGGCAGATATTCCGGAACCAGATCCGACAACGCCGCGGGTGGATGCCCTTTGGCTTTGGCGTATTGGTGGATCGCTCCCACCAGGGGTTCGCTGCGGACCGCGAGGGCTTGGAAGGCCCGGTGATGGATGGGCTTGCTGAGTCTCGCCACGCTGATGGCGGTGATCACGAATACGATGCTGCAGACGAGCAGGCTGCCTCCCGTCCTGCGCTTTCCCGGAAAGAGTAAAAGGACCGCGCCCACCGGTGCGGCCAGGAACGGAACCAGCAAGGTAAACCCGGCCAGAAAAGAGAGCATCATAAACCCTCGTCCGCCCTGGCTCGTTTCGGAAAGCTGATGCCATCGGGCGAGGGGCAGGGGAGAGAAAATCATCGCCGCAGCCGCGATGGTGAGAAGGATTGGCGTGAGCAGCGAATGAAAATGCTTTTTCACGGTGACACCGGTCGGGCGTTTTCGAGCGCCGCTTCAAGAGTCCGCACTTTCTTCCGCAACGCTTCCTCATCGCCATCCTTCACATATTCCCGTAGCGCATCACCCAGGTTCACCATTGCCAGAGCCACTCCTCCCTTGGGCGAGGAGGTCTCCCCGGTCGATTGGGCCATGCCGAATTGATAAATGTCGGCATCGCGAGTGACCGGTCCGTCCGCCGGCTCGGGATGATGAGTGCGGACGAGGACGAAGAGCCAGAGCGACTTGATCTGCCTGACCAGTTCCGGCGGCAATACTCGCCGCTGGCGCGTGATCTCGACATCCGAACGACGGCCGAAGGTCCCTTGGTACGGCCCTGAATTGTGGTAATGCCACAGATGTTCTTTGGCCTGAGCGTACTCCACCTCGATCACCCGCGAATCTTTCTGCCGAAAGAGCACCGCATACTCGCCCTTCCCTCGCGGCAATACCACCATTCCGAGTTCCGGCCAAGCGTCGTAACGCGCGCCGAAGAGCGAAGTACGAATATGGGGCAGGAGGTCGACCGGCCCATTGGTTTTGGTGGAAAGCGGCCGCAGATCCTCCGCACGAACCAGCGCCGCTGCCGCCAAAAGAGCCATCGCCAGAAAGCCGTGAAAATCATGATCGCGTCTTCAGTCTGCGAGCCAGAACCACCGCGAGCGTGAGCAGACAAAGCCCGGCTGTGATGCTTGCATTGATTTGAAAGACGCGTTCCATCCCTTCGGCCACCGGCTTGATGTCCCCATCGATCGTCG
This sequence comes from uncultured Chthoniobacterales bacterium, assembly GCA_964445975.1. Lineage (GTDB taxonomy): Bacteria > Verrucomicrobiota > Verrucomicrobiia > Chthoniobacterales > Terrimicrobiaceae > CAYUMP01. The sequence continues at coordinate 194,559 of CAYUMP010000004.1, forward strand.
GAGTTCCAGATTCCTGGAGGACCAGTATTCCTCGCACGCCGATCTGCATAATCATGGCCGCAAAAGTCAGCGGCAGGATGGCGACCAGAAAGAGCAGGGCGGGGGAGGCCCTCTTCCAAACGAGCCGGAGGAGCGCAAAGATCGAAAGGAACGTAAGCAGATGAAGAAAAATGCCGAGAGGACCGCTGTATAGCAGAATGGTCAGGTAGCTCGGTGTTGGCATTTGGAGCGAGGAATCCTCCAACGTGGCGAGAAAAAGATTCATGCTGCCGTCCTAAGCTGCCGCAGCCCATTGACCACGGCCGCGATGAGCAGCAGCCCTCCGCTCATTCCGGCCGTGAAAAAGAGGATAAAAAGGATGGGTTGAAGTCGCTCGGCGGGATGGATGGGGTCGCACAGCCCGCTGGAAAAACCGACCGCCGCCACGCCCACCAGACTTAGCCATGTTATACAGGCGCCCAGGGCCAGCGGCAGCAAGGCAAAGACGAAGGGCTCCAGCCGGGATGGACTTTTCCAAAGGCTCCACCCAAAAGCCGGCAGCCCCAGCCAGAGAAGGAGATGGAGCAATAACACGAGCGGACCTCCGCTTGCCGCATGTTTCAGATAGGACCACCTTGATCCACCTTCGTCATAGCCGCCCGCTTGAACGAACATCGTGCCGGCAAAAAGAAAAAACGGCGTCAGCAAACGCGCCGACAGGGCCGGCGCGGACTGGCCGCGCACCAGGACCACCACCTCGGTCATCAGGCAGAGAACGATCGTGAGGCCGCCCATGACGTGAAAACCCCGAATGATGGCCCAGAGATCAGTTAGCATTGGCGGTACGGTTGGGCTACTGGGCCAAACCTCTGGATCAAGCTGGGAAAGGATTCGCCCTATTCCTCCCCACATCATCACCGCGCTCAACAGGATCGGGAGAAGCCCGCAAAGAAAGAGCCACTCCGGCGATGATCTGTACCAGAGGCTCCACCCAAAAGCCCCCACGGCCGCCACGACCAAAGCATGAACGACGAGGTTCAGCGGACTCGATTGGACAAAATCTCCATAGGTCGCCATGGTCTGGTGGAGCGGATTCCACCCCTCTTCGGGGCTCCACCACAGGACAAGAAGGTAGATCGCCCCCAGGACAAAAAGCAGGAAACCAATGACGCGGGAGAGCATGGCTCCGCGCAGGCTAAGGTTTTCCGTGCAGAGAATCCAGCACTTAGGTATCACCCTTTTAGTTATGCGCCTCCTCCTTGCTTTTCTTTTGGGGCTTGGCTCGGTCCACGCGGCGGACGATCTTTCCACCCTGCCTCTGCCTGAACTGAAGGCCATCGTGGAAAAGGAGGCCGGACAGCGAACCCCTGGAATCACTCCGTTCTCTCCGGAATTGAGAGGTGGCTTGGACGAATTGCGCCGCCGGGTCAACGCCGCTCCCGCAGGCGAACGCGAAGAGTTGGACAAGTTCCAGACCCGCATGTGGGTGCTCATCAAACATGGCGGGTTCGCGGGCCAGCGGGATTGGGACGAGCGTCGTGCCATGGCTGCCCGCGGTGTCATCCCCTTGTATTGGTTCTTCCACGAACGATGGAGCCGGCAGGACCAGGCGCTTGATGCCAGCGCCGGAGAGGCCGCCCGGCGTCCCGGGGCGGACCGCGATCGCATCATCGAGGAACTCCTTCTCGCGAAGAAGGAGGCGGGGCGTCAGTTCGACGTACACGCCCGCGCCGTCATTTATTTGGCTGACAGTCCCGAGGCCCTTGCGCTCGCTGCCGAGGCCGAGGCCTCCTTGACCTCTTTTCGCCCGTCCGATGGAAGTCTCGTCAAAATCACCCCCGAGCAAGAGCAACTCCTCGAAGCTCGGGCCGACGACATCTTCCGCCGCCTCTCGCTGCTGAAAAAACTCTCCCCGGAGGAACTGCAAAAGCAGATCGACGCATTGCCCGCCGAGGAGGCCAGCCGCTAGCTAACGCCAGATAAAAGACTGCAATACCAGCAGCGCAGCCACTCCGCAGCCGATCCCGCTCAACCAAATCCCGCGTCGATAAACAGCGCTTCGTCCCTTCGCCGCACCCAACGTAAAAAATTCCCCCTGCCGATACAACGGCCACTTCGCGCGGAGTAGGAGAGCGGAGCCGCTCAGCGCCAGAATCACCGCTCCGAAATATCCGGCCAACCACGGCACACCGCGCAGATTCATCAACTCATGACTCAATATGACGATGGCAATTGTCGGCACCGTGCCGAAAACCAAAAACATAAGGTCCAGCGGCATTTGCCGGAGCGGATTGTTATCGGAATTCATGGCAGCTTAATGCTTCAGCGATCTCGCCAGATAGATGACAAAAAGCAGCCAAAAAGGGACCGATGCAATCATGAGAAACGGAGACAGCCAGGGCCATACCATCACAAAAAGCATCGTTACCACGGCGAGGAGGCCGAAAGTGATGACCCCGAAGAATCTCATGACTCCGGTTTGTTTCGCGTCTTTCGGTCTATGTCGCCGAAGACGGCTGAGTTACCGCGCCTCGCTATGGATAAGTTCACCGTCGTTGTAGATGTCACGGATTGAACCGCGCTCATAGAGGGAAAGAAGCTGGCCCCGGCCTTCGCGAACCTCGCCAGTGACGTTGCCGCCGGCATCGTACGAGTTGGCCCAGGTCAGCGTGGAAAAATCCGGAATGCGCTGCCCGCTCGGATTCCGGGACGAACGCCCGAAGACCGCAGATCGCTCCAGCGTGCCGTCGATCCGGTACGCGCAGGAGCGCCACTGATCGCCCTGGGGTTCCATCACGATATGACCGAAAGGCGTTTGCGTCTCCATGCGCGTCGTCCGACGCCCGAGCCACGACTCTCCGATGAGACCGAGCCCGCGATAGTACACCGTTATCGTTCCGATCCCGCGTTGATAGGCGGGCCCGGACGGATCATCCCGCGGCCCGGCCTTCTCCGAAAAAGTGTAAACCGCCAGACCCAACGCACCCATCAGCAGTGCGGCCAGAACACATCGGTGTGGAAACGCGATTTTCATAGGCGTCGGCGATTCTATCCTTCAAAAACCTAGCAGACACAACGCCTGGAGACAATGCTCTTGCGAATTATCCTCGCGCCACGGTCCTTAAAACTTAATTCCTAAAACTTAAAACTTTTCACGCCTCCGGCATCGGCGGCTGCGGCGCCGCCGCCTTCCGATACTCCGTCGTCAACTGCCCGCCGAAGCCCCAGTTGTCCGTCTCGATTTCCTCGATGACGATGTGCGTGTGTTCCGGGTTCTTGCCCAGCACCTTCACGAGCGTTTGGGTGAATTCCGCCACGATCTGCGCCTTCTGTGCCTTCGTGACGCCGTCCTTGGTGATCTGCAAATTGATGTAGGGCATGAGGGGAGGGGGATTCGACCCGCAGCATACACAAAGCCCCGTGGTTTTGAAAGCCCGGCTTCAATGGTCGTGAGACTTGCGTGCCACCTTGCCGTCCGGGCTGAAGATAACCTCCATCGTGCACCACTGCAGTCGCCGTAGACCCCCGCCATACAGATAGGTGGTCCTGCTCAACGAAAGTGTCACTGAGTCTGGCTCCCCCAGGAGGTACTTAACATCGCTTGCCGTCATGCCATTCGCGACTTGAGCGAATCGTCCTACCGGGACTATGACCTAACGTGACATGGACCACTATTGCGGCCATGAACAAAATCACCGCACCGCCCACCACCAAAACCATGAGCCTGCGAGTCATTGGGACTAGCGGCCGACTACTTTTTCCCTCGCTTCGCCTTTGGTTTCGCCGCGACCTTGTACGCCTCGACGATCGTCGGCAGCAAATTGCCAAACCGCTTTTGGATCTCCTCGCACCGCGTCGTATTGTGCATCTCCACCCCCTTGCGTTCGCTGCGGATCAGCCCCGCCTCCCGCAGCACCTTGAAATGCTGGGACAGCGTGGATTTCGGCAGCTTCCGGTTGTCCATCATCAGGAAGTTCGAACACGTCTTCGCGCATTCCGAGCCCGCGATGGACGCAAAAATCTGCACGCGCACCGGATCGGACAGGGCGTACAGAATGCCCTCCACGGTCAGGTCTTGCACAGATGGGTGATACAGCGGTCTCATGAATTTCTTAAAAAAACATACGCTCCCCCTTGACAGTTGTCCAATAGTTCATAATTTCGGAACTATGAAACAAGGCGTGCAATCGCCGGGTTTCTCCAAACCAAATCAAACCGATTCATCACCATGGGAAAGCTCGATAACAAAATCGCCGTCATCACCGGGGCCACCGCCGGCATGGCTCTCGCCACCGCCAAACTTTTCGTCGCGGAGGGCGCCTACGTCTTCATCACCGGCCGCCGCAAGGACAAGCTCGAGGAGGCCGTCAATGCCATCGGCAAAAACGTCGCCGGCGTCCCCGGCGACGCCGCCAACCTCAAGGACCTCGACAATCTTTTCGAGACCGTCAAGCGCGAGAAAGGCCATATCGACGTCCTCTTCGCCAGCGCCGGTTACGGCGAGTTTGCCCCCATCGGCGAAGTCACCGAGGAGCATTACCACAAGATCGTCGACCTCAACGTCAAGGGCACCCTCTTCACCGTGCAAAAGGCCCTGCCGCTCCTCCGCGACGGTGCCTCCATCATCCTCAACGGCTCCATTGCCGGCTCCAACGGCTTCGCCTCCTTCGGCGTCTACAACGCCAGCAAAGCCGCCGTCCGCTCCTTCGCCCGCACCTGGACGAATGATCTGAAAGACCGCAAAATCCGCACCAACGTCCTCAGCCCTGGCCCCATCGCCACCGATCTGTTCGCCACCATACCCAAGGAAATGCAGGACGGTTTCATCTCCCTCGTCCCGCTCGGCCGCGTCGGCCAGCCCGAGGAGATCGCCACCGCCGCTCTCTTCCTCGCTTCGAGCGATTCCAGCTACGTCACCGGCACCGAACTCTTCGTCGACGGCGGCCTCGTCTCCGTCTGACCTTGTGCTTCCCTTCCTCCATCATCCCAAACTAATAAATAACTAATATGAAAACACTCGATAATAAAGTCGCGCTCGTCACCGGCGCATCCAAGGGCATCGGCGCAGGCATCGCGAAAGCATTGGCCGAGGCGGGCGCCGCCGTCGCCGTCAACTATTCCTCCAGCAAGGAAGGCGCGGACAAAGTCGTCTCCGAGATCACCGCAGCGGGCGGCAAAGCTGTCGCCATCGGCGGCAGCGTCAGCAAGGCCGCCGACGTGAAGCGCATCTTTGAGGAAACCATCGGCGCCTTCGGCCAGCTCGACGTCCTCGTGAACAACGCCGGCGTCTTCCGCTTCGGCCCCTTCGCCGACACCACCGAGGAGGAATACCGCTACCACTACGACATCAACGTCCTCGGCCCCATCCTCGTCACCAGGGAAGCCCTCAAGCACTTCGGTCCGAACGGCGGCAGCGTCATCAACATCAGCTCCGTCGTCGGCACCTCGCCCTTCCCGAATGCCCTCATCTACAGTTCCACCAAGGGCGCGTTGAATAACCTCACCGTCGGCCTCGCCCTGGAGCTCGCTCCGCGCAAAATCCGCGTCAACGCCGTCAGCCCCGGCTACACCGTCACCGAAGGCGCATCCTCCATCGGCATCTTCAATGAGGAAAGCCTCAAGCACATCGCCGCCACCACCCCGCTCGGTCGCGCCGGCACCCCGGAGGACATCGCCCCCGCCGTCGTCTATCTCGCCTCCGACGCCAGCGCCTGGATCACCGGCGAAGACATCAAAGTCTCCGGCGGCCTGAGATAATTCGCATGCACTGCGGTGGTGGCCCGCCCCGCGCTGATCCTGGTTGAGGAGAAAGCGCGATGCATCCGGCCATCACCGCTCAGCGCGGAAAGCTCATCGAACTTAGCTTATGAAGACAATCGTACCGGCCCGGCATCGCCCGACCCGCCCTTCCACGACCGTGCGGTGGTGGAAAGCGCCACACTCCGGCAGTTGCCGCGAAGCAAGGCCCTAGCCTTTGATGATATATTTTTTGGCCTGCGCCGCGTTGTATTGCACCCGGGCCTCGTCGAACCAGTAGATCGCCGAGCCGGCGACGTTGAATACCCGATTGTCGGCCAGAAACTCCTCGGCTCTTCTCTCCACGAGAGTAAAGCTGCTGTGGTTTGCCGTCATGTAGTGCTTGAAGTTCTTGAAGGCCTCCCGCAGCTCGGCCGCCTCCTTTGCGGTCAGCGTGTCGACCTTGCGAACCCTTTTGAAGGCCTTGGCGCATGCCTCCGACGCGTCGCCGGTATTTTGCAGCAACGTGGCGAAGCGGCCCGCCTCTGCCGGCGTGATCGTCGGCATCTGCACCGCGAATCCATTGATCACTCCGCCAAAATGCTTCGTCGCGATCGTGGCCGCCTTCACCGGGCTCTCCGTGGTCTCCACCTGCCGCACGATGGCGGAGTTGGAACTCGTCGCGCACGACGACAGGAGTATTGCCAAGGGAAGGAGCGCGAGCACTTTGAGCAGGGCGAGGGGACTTTTCATCGTCCGCGCACTGGAGCAAATTTTCTCTCCGATGTCTAAGAGAGTGCGGAAAATGGACGAGGTTCTCGCTATGTTGAAAAATCAACATCACGCTTGACGTCAATTAGGCCTGTTGATATTTCAGCAGGCACCATGAGTTCTTCATCCCCGGAGTTCAGCAAAAGGGAGCGTCAGGTCATCGAGGTCATTACCCGCCTGGGTCGGGCGACGGCGCGGGACATCGAGCGGGAATTGCCCAATGCCCCGACCTATTCGGCGGTGCGCTCCATCCTTCGCATTCTCACCAACAAAGGCCTCTTGCTTAAGGCTCCGGACGAGGAGGGGCGCGACTGGTATGAGCCTGCGGTCCCTGTCGCCCGAATGCGCAAGACGGTGCTGCGCGATTTCGTGAAGAGTTTCTTCGCCGACTCCGCCGCGGACGCCGCCTGCGCCCTGCTTGGCCAGAAGAACGTCAAGCTTAGCGCCGAGGAGGCTGACAAGCTCATGGCCCTCATTAAGGAGGCACGGATACAATGAACGACCTCGGCCTGAAGTTTCTGCTGTTTCAAGGGTACTATCCCCATCTGGCCCTGCTCGTGATGTGGCTGTTGAAAAGCACCGCGTTGCTGATCTTGGCGATGGGTATTACGTCGCTCTTGCGGCAGCGCTCGGCCCGGCTGCGCTGCTGGATCTGGCGACTCGTCTTTCTCGGGCTGGCCGGCATGATCGCCTGGCAATTTGCCCCGGCGGCGATGAAGGAAGTTCAGCCGCGAGTGAAGGTCGCATTTCGGCAGGATACGGCGGCGAAAATCTTGGACGAGGCGATTGCGCTCAGGATTGTCCGCGACGGGCAGACGGTCATGCGCCTTGCTCAGGAAAAGCGTGCTTCCGGGCCGCCACTGCCCCCGTGGGATCAACAGGATACCTTTCCCGCTCTCGGCGTGGCGGACTATCTCTCGGAACCTTGGGCCATAGTGGAGGAAATGTTGCCCTGGGTCTGGGCTTCACTGACGGCGGCGATGCTTTTGACGGCGGCTCTTCGTACCGTGTTCGGTCTATCCTGGTTGCGTCGCCATTCAAAGGATGCCGGTTCGCCTATTCCGGACCAGGCCGCCCTGGTGGCGGGACGTATGGGCGTGCGGGCCCGCTGGCTGGTGCGTGTGTCGAAAGGAGCAGCTTCGCCGCTGCTTTTCGGTTTTTTGCGCCCGCTGATTTATCTCCCGCCAGCTGCCGTCGATTGGGATGCGGCGAAACTGGAGGCGGTCTTCGTGCATGAGTTTGCCCATTGGCGGCGGCGGGATTTCTGGTGGGTGCAGTTTGGCCGCTTCATGCTTGCGCTGCTTTGGTGGAATCCTTTGCTGCGGTTGGCTTTGGCCCGGATGAATGCCGAGGCGGAGGAAGCGGCGGACGACATGGTCGTGCTGGATGGCCGTCGCGGGGAAGCCTACGCACAGGCCTTGGTGGAGATCGCCGCCGGTGATCCGCGAGGTGGCAGTGGCATCGGGGTTTCGATGTTGGGCTATCGCTCGCTCGAGCGGCGTATCCGGCGGGTGCTGCAGGATAATGAGTGGCGCGGCAAACTGGGACGCCTCGCCATCGCCGCCCTTGTGGCGACCGGATTGATTTTCGCCGGTGTGTCTTCTGTCTATATGGCCATGGCGGCGCCGGAAAACGCCACGCCCTCAGTTAAGAATTCTCTGCTGACGGGTGAGATGCGCACCGTGGCCGAACGCGTCGTCGCTAACACCAAGCGACGGCTGGAAGCTCTGCGTCACACCCATGCGAAGATGGAGAGCCAACTGAGCATCGAGCAAGACGGCAAGCTTACCATGGCGCCGGATGTCTCCAGGATCGAGGCTTGGAACGACCTCTGGACGAACCTCCATAAGGTCGAGTATCGCCCTCAAGTGTCACGATGGATCGATGGGGGTGCTCCCTTCTTCGTCGAGGACCAGAACGATATCTGCGACGGAAAGAAGGCTTATTATTTTAACCCGGACGATATCGCTGATGTTGAGCGGTACGCGGCCGGGCCTCGAGCCATGTTTGTGGACTATTTGTCCGTGCAACCTTCCAAGGATGTCATTCGCATCCTGGAGAGTATGTTGAACATGAACACCGTTCCAGAGAGCATGACCTACTCTTTTGGTTACGTCGACTGGAAGGGGCGGCGAGCCCTGCAAATCCAGGAAGTTTACACGCGGGATGGCGCGCGGATGCAGATTCGTACCCTCGTCATCCGGCCCGATGCGAATGACCTCGTGAGTCTTTCTGAGATCGGGTTTCCCCGAAACAAAGGGAGCGAGTTGGGGAACCGCTGGGAAGCGGATGAGGTCCAGCAGTTGCCGGGAACGGCGGATTGGTTCGCTTCGAAATTCACCATGACCAGTCAGCATCAGGGCGTGATGGAATTCACGACCACCACGATCAAGGACCTCGAAGTCCTGACTAGCCTGCCGGCGAACATCGCCGCTCTGCCGAAGTCACCGGAGTTGCAATACATTTCCAAAAGCGGAAAAGCCGAGCAACCGAAAGTCATGGCCATCACCTGCGTCGATCCGGACACCGGAGTTGCGGTCCCGGACGTCCGCGTCGAAGTCCGTCTCAACGCGCAACCCCTGCAAAAACTGCGCACCGACGCCCAGGGTGCTCTTTCGATTCCGCTGCCCACCGACGAGGTAACCTCCCTCTCATTGAAAGCCCTTAAGAAAGGCTTCGCCGGCCGCACCATTACCTGGCGAAAATACGGTGATCCGCTCAAGCTGCCCGACTCCTTCCAGATTCAACTGCCCCCTGGCTCGCCTGTCGCCGGCAGAGTGGTCGATGAAAACGGCCAGCCCATCGCGGGAGCGACCGTGTACATGTATCTCAGCGGCGGACCAAGAACTTGGAGTGTCTTCGGCGATCGTTGCGCCTTCCCCAAAACCGAGACGAAAACCAACGCGCAAGGCGAGTGGTCGCTGCCCGACTTTCCGCCCGACCTCGACGGCCTCGTCTACCGTGTCAGCGCTCCCGGCTACAAAGCCACCACCGACAGCGGTGTAGCCGATTTCCGCCGGGACAGCGGCCTCACCTACGCCTCCCTCCGCGACGGCCAGGCCACTATCAAACTCGGCCACGGACTCCGCCTCTCCGGCAAAATCACCGACCCCGACGGCCGCCCCGTGGAGAAATGCCGCCTTACCATAGGCCAGGACATCTGGGGCACGAATTGCCCCGTGGCCGAATCCAACGCGCAAGGCGAATATAGCCTCCCCGGCCTTTCGCCCGGCAAAACCTGGATCACCGCCGAAGCTCCCGGCCACCAGCCCACCGCCCGCGAAATCGAGCTTCCGCTTAAGGAAGCCTCCCTCGATTTCGTCGTCCAACCCGGCAAAGTCATCCGCGGCCGCGTCACCGCGCCGGACGGGCAACCCTGCGCTGGCCTCAATGTCGGCGTCGATAAATGGAACGACCTCCGCACTCTGGCCTTCAGCACCCAGACCGATGCCGACGGCAACTTCGTCTGGAACGGCGCCCCCGATGCACCCGTCGAGTTCAACTTCGGTGGCTGCCAGAGCCGCGAGTTCCTCTCCGGCCTCTGGCTCCAGCCTGCGGCCGAGGTGCAGTCCATCGTCATGAAGCCTGCCATCAAAGTCTCTGGCCGTGTCGTCGATGCGAAAACCGGCCAGCCTGTCCAGCGCTTCACCGTCACCCCGGGCCGCCGCCTCGGTGCCAACGATATTTATTGGAACAAAGCCTCGGCCCTGAATTTCGACCGCGACCATTTCGAGTGGCAGACCAACCGCATGGGCGACAAACACGTCCTGCTCTTCGAAGCTCCCGGCTACAAAAAATTCGAGACCCGCGACTTCGCTACCGAGCAACAATCCGTCACCGAAGTGGTGAAACTCGAGGCAGAGTAGGGGGCCACACGGCGGTGGCGGTGAGGGGCGTGTCGGTCCCCATCGACCTCGCGCCACCCGCGCCAGGGCCCTTAAAACTTAATTCTTAGTTCTTTAAACTTCCTGTGCCATCATGGCCCCCATGTACCGGCGTCTTGTTTGGGTAGTCGCTCTCTTCGCCATGGCGGGTCTGGCCGCCGCCGGCTGGTTCCTCCTGCGTCCCACCATGCGCATCACCTTCCATGTCGTCGGCGAGGATGGCGCACCCATCGTCGGCACTCCCGTCACCGTCTGGACCTTTCACAACACCCCCGGCGGCGATCGCGGCGTGGCCCGCACCGTCCGCGGCGTCACCAATGAAAAAGGCCTCGCCACCGTCACCATGGCCAGCCGCATGAGGCGCCTCGGCTATCGCGTCGAGCGGCCCGACCACTCCGGCGCCACCGGGCAGGAATACGTCTTCCAACGCGCCAGCTGGGGGAGTTGGCTCCCCTGGGACCCCACCGTCGAAGTCACCCTCAAGGCCACGCAAAAACCCGTCGCCATGTACGTGAAGGAAGTCGGCCTCAGCGCGAACGAGATCTTCCCCGAAGTCGGCCAGCGCGTCGGCTACGATCTCATGGTCGGCGACTGGATCGCCCCCCACGGCCAGGGCGCCACCCCCGACTTCCTCTTCACCTACACCGAACTCGAGAAATACCAGTCCGACACCCAGCCCTTCGAGGTCAGCCTCCTCCTCGGTTTCAGCAACAAAGGCGACGGCATCCAGGCCGGTTCGCAGCCGCACGCCACCGGCATCCGCGAACTCCACAAAGCCCCCGAGGACGGCTACTCCGACCAGCTCCGCAAGCGCATCAAAAAGAAACCCGACCACCCCGTCGACGCCGGCGTGACCTATCCGCATTACTACTTCCGCGTCCGCACCCAGCTCGACGAACACGGAAAAGTGACGAGCGCCCTCTACGGCAAGATCGACGGCGACATCGAATTCTCCCCCACCGCCCCCGGTCGCCTGAAATTCAAATACTCGCTAAACCCCACACCCAACGACCGCAACGTCGAAGCCGATCCCGCGAAGAACCTCCTCGCCACCCCAGCCTCAACTCCGGCCACGCCCGCCGCGCCGGAAAAGGACGCGACTTCGGAGAAGGAAGCCACGGTGCCGTAGATCGGTAACTTGAATTCCTTCTAGAAATGGCCGCCTACCTAGCCGTCAGCGAACACGATGAAGATGATCCTGAGGACGGCCCATACGGGGACTGGGTCTTTTTAGTTTCCGCGAAAGATACCCATACTGCGGCGCTATTGGTCGATGAAGCGCTCGCCAGGCACCAGGATGCGAAAACTCGTGCCTGGGTCAACTTGCTTTACGAGATGACTGAAGACGAAGAGCCCGATGGCCAGCCCATGATTCATTGGGGGCCGTTTATCAATGCGGGATATTCCAGGGAAGCTAAGTGCAAATGGACGCGGACCAATCCGCAGGCGGCATGGATCATGGAATCCGTTTAAGCCATCGACTAATTTTTACCCCTTTACTACTCCTTCTTCTCATCGATCTGCACCGTCAGCGTACAGTCGGCTGACTCCAGTGCCGTGATCCGCTGCCCCGGTTGAAAGGGATACCGCGCCGAGAAAACATCCAGGACTCTCGACTCCATGATGATAGCCGGATCAACGAGAGAAACCCGGATATCCTCGACCGCTCCCGTCTTGCCTTCATTCAGATAACACTCCAGGACCAGAGGTTTCCCGTAGGCCCACACTGGCACCGTCACGGCTGAAGCCGTGAAGCCCGGCACCGTATATTTCCGTTCGTCGGTTTTGTTTGCGTCCGCAATCGTGACAGTCAGCGTATAGATGCCTCCCGCCTGCGCGAGCCCGGAGACAAGGAGCAGCAAGGTCACAGCGGCAAGGGAACGGATGGCTTTCATGGCTCCGGATAGGTTAATACCCGGAGCGCCCTGCGCGAGTGCAAATTGTGGAACCGGATGCCCCCCTGGCCGCGCTGGGAGCTTCCATTCCCTCCATGCGCCGCCGCCCCCGCTACGGCGTCTCCTTCCTCGGCACCACCTGAAACTCCTGCACGACCTTCCTGTCACCCGAGCTTTTTACCGCCGTGATCTGGTAAAAATAAGCCATCCCATTCGTTAGCGAACGATCGACATACGTCGTCTCCGTCGTCGTCGTGAGCGGCACATGTGGCCCGCCCTTGGCCAGACCGACATGGATTTCATAATTGACCGCCCCCTCCGCTGGCTTCCAGTTCAACTCCACCTGCCCGTCGCCCGCGATGGCTGACGGCACCGGCTTCGGCGTGGGGGTGGGGGTGGGGGCCGCCGCCTTGTCTGTCGCAGCCGTCTTCGTCTGTTCGGATGACCCGCCCGCCGGAGCTCTCAGTGCCGCGCCCGTCGGACCGCCCGCCGCTGGCACGACGCGGCCCATCACCGCGAGCTTCCCGCTCGAGGGATTCGAGATGCCCCACAGCCCGAAGGAGCTGCTCGTCGCATTCCGCGTGTAGCCGTAGAACCGCAGCGTCACCGGCGTCGTGATATCCTTCAACGCCTGGCCAAAGCTGATCGCCACCGTCGTCGGACTTGGCTGTGTCCCCGCCGTGCTGATGCCCGTCGCCAGATCCGACCCATAGCCGTCGAGGCTCGACCGCACCCCGACGAAATTCGGCCCCGAGCTCGCCGACGCGCGCCGCACCGCCATCAATACCGAATCAATGAAAAGACTGTACCCGCTGGCCGGCGTGAGCGTGATCTGGAAATACCCATTGTTAGCCACCGCAAAGTTCAGATCATAGTTACTTAGGAAGCCCGTGTTGCCCGTCGTCGAGCCGGGCGAGAAAAGCATCGAATCCGCCCCGAACGCCACCGCGCCCGTCGCCCCATAGCTTGCCCCGCGCGAGATCGCCGTGGCCGTGACGCGCTCCACCACCGTATGCGTCGGCGTCGTCACCTGGCTCCCCGGTTGCCCGGCCAGATTATACAGCACCAGCGGACTCGACTTCGGCAGCATCGCCCACAGGTGGGAAGGCGCATTCAACCCCGTCACGATGTCCTCCTTCGCGTTGCTGCCCAGCGAGCGCGACAGCACCCCCTGGGTTGAATCACTCCAATACGTCTCGTCGTCCAGCCCGAGAATGCCATACGCCGTGCCCAGCCCGCTCAGGTTGTAGAACGTCGCTGTGCTGCCCGACGGCACCGTCGCCCGCCCGATATTCGTATGCCCTCCGCCCTGCCAGGAAAACAGCAGACGGCTTTGCGAAAGGTTCGCCGCCAGCGCCTGCGGCGTTGGTTTGCCAGAAACAAAATCCCCCAGATACGACCCCGTCGTCGCGTGGAATTTCCGGATCAGGCTGTTCCCGCTGTCGTTCACGTAAAAGTTGCCGCTCCCGTCAAAGGCCAGCCCCAGCGGAGCGCTCAGCGTGCCACTCCCCACCGTGGAAGTGAACGTCGTCGGCACGAAGACCGAGAGCGCATTCGTGGCCCCATTGATCTTGTAGATCCGGTTGATCGTCGTGCCGAGAAACACATCCGTCCCGTCCGTCGTCAGCGCCCCCGGCGTGCCCGAGAATCCCGAGCCCGGCGTCGCCACCGTCGCCTCCAGCGCCCCCGCTTCGCTGAAACGCAGGATGCGCCCCGTCGCCGTTTTCTCCGAGACAAACACATCGCCGTCATTCGTCTGCGTCACGCCGTAGGGCGCGCTCATCACCGTGCTGGTGAAGGACCCCAGCGGCGCCAGCCGCGCCGTCAGCCCGCGCTCGTACTTCTGCACCTTGTTCGCGCCCGTGTTGCTCAGCAGCACCACCCGTCGCGGATAATCCCGGAAATTCTTCAGCCGATGAAACGTGAAAAGATTCGCATCATGCCCGCGCGGCGGCGTGTACGCGCCATCCTTCAACGACGTCCGCGCCACGATCACCAGGTCATTACCGTCCGGCACCCCCTGCAAATACTGAAACGCATCGCCCAACTCACCGTTCACGCCGCCCCGATTATGCGAATACAAAAAGATCGACCGCTGCGTCCAGTTTACCAGATCGGGCGACGAATACAGCGCCGCCGCATTGCGAATCAGATCCTCATTCACCGAGCCGCCATAGCCCCCATGCTCCGGCAACACCGGATTCGTCAGCGCAAAATAAAGCCCCGACACCGAGTCATAGAATACCCCGAATTTCTTGTCCGCCCCCGGCAGATCCACAAAGTCATCGCCCGCCGTCGCATCCGTGTCCGAGTTGAATGTCAGCGACGTCCCCGCCGCATTGCACCGCAGCAGCGCCGAGGTCGGCTGGTCCGAGATATTAGGCATCAGGAAAATCCCCAGAGGCGAAGCCACCGCCTGCCCCTCATGCCATAAAGTAAAACTACCCCCCAGCCAGCTCGCCGAGCCCGCTGGCTGCGCCAGCCATTCATTGCTTACCGTCCACGACGCCGGCAGCATCAGATCGGTACTGAGTGACGCCGAGATCACCCGCATGCCATTCGCCAGATACACCCGCCCGTTATGCACCTGCGGCACGCACGTCGTGGAGTCGCTGCCGCTCCCCGGCAGCGTGATCGCCGCCGACCACGTCGCCCCGTTATTCGTCGACTTCTGCACCTGCGTCGTGAACCCGCCGATCAAATACAGCGCCCCGCCATGAGCGAAGAGCGACTTCTTCGTCCCCGACGGCTGCGACATCAGCGTCCACGTCGCCCCCTTGTCCGTCGACCGAAACACCCGCGTCCCCGACGGCGCCGCGCTCCCGAACCAACTATGCGCCGCCACATAACTCCCGTCCGGCATCACCACAATCGCCGGATCAGCCACATACTGATTCGCCCCATTGAACTGATCGATCACCACGCCCCCGAGCTGCTCCAGATCCACCGCCGCCCGCCCGGAGCAAATCGCCAGCCCGCTCAACGCAGCCGCGAAAAGCAGAGCCCTCCGCCGCCGAAAAATCCCGCCCGCGCGAGTGAGGTTGAACTGAGAGAACCCTGAAGCAGACGAAAAACCGAACGCTTCCTTAAACGATTTAGCAAATCCTGGGGGGATCATGCATGCAGAAGTATTCCTAGGAATTACATTCGTCAAGCTCCGCTGAGCGAAATCGATTGTCCTCACTTTAACCTACGTCTCCCGGCACCGTGAAAAGCTACACTACCACCAACGAAGCCCTACACCCCAAGGTAGGCCTTCAGGGTTCCGAATCGTTCCCCACCTTTCTCCAGCATTCAGACCCTCAACACCTCGACCCACCTGCTCTACGTGGTGGCGTCACCGATGTGAATGCCTCCACCTACGCCCTCCTAGGTCTGGGGGCCCTTACTCCGTCTCCCGCCGTCGGCCGTTCTGATAGCCCTCCTCCTCACTCACCAAATCTGACGTACGTCTATTTTGACGTACGTTCGCTTTTCGTGGTTTCGGCGGCTAACCAAATTTTTTTGCGATCTTGGCTGGCTTTGCGATGATCAGTTTTTCGTTGGCGGCTCCCTCTTCCTTTAACAACTTCCAAAAGCTCGCCTGGTCGTCATGGACATCAAGACTATGACGGTCGCTGTCAGAAGAATCGTATAGTTCTGATGGGCTGCCTCTGCGATAAGATAGGAATCGTTTTTTTCCGCCTCAGGCAGAAAGCGCTCTTTCTTAGCTTATCCCCCGTGTCATGAATGTAGTCTCGCGTCAGGGGAGTGGGAATTAAAGGAGTGTATCCCCGGGCCAGCATGTTTTTTAAAGCTCCTTCAGCGCCCTCTCTCCCCAGCTCAACCAGTTTTGCCAGTTCTTGAATGGTAATCTGAGCGACCACGAGTTGCGCTTTCGGCAGCTTGGCGCGGATCACCTTGAGCGCCGTGCAGACCTGCTCCTCTCCGAGTTCCTCATCAATGAGGACGTTTGCGTCAACGCCGACTAGCAACGGACTGCGAGGTGCCGGTTTGATTATGGTAAATCATCTGCATCGCTGCTGCTGTGAGATGCTGTCGTTCGGCGTCGGAAATATCATTGCAAAGCGCTCGCCCCTCGGCCGCTATCCGTGTGCCTTTGGTCTCAGGTTTCTCGCGCTTTTTACTCATTCCGAGGATTTATATACGGCAAAAACTCCCCATCGTCAATCCGCCGAGGCTTCCCGATCTTCTTGTAGGGGAATAGGATCAAAGTCACCTCCCTCAATAGATCCATTCCCACCCATCCCGCCCCGCCCACTACGGTCGAAACTGTGGCACTTCCGCCTTCACCCGTACCCGCCCCGTCAGTTCCTGCACCTCGTCCTTGTCGAAGTCGCCGCCCCCCAGCTTCGAGCATTGCACCCCGTAGAGAAAGCCGTTCAGCGGCTTCTCCGCCGTGATGTGAAGGATCGAGACCGTGTGTCCCTCTTCTTTCACCTGGGCGATCACCCCATAGGCCGGCAGGCCCGCCAGTTGCGTCTCCAACCGCCGCAGGATTTTCCCGCTCGTCCCCAACTCCTCCTTCAACGCCGCATCCACCGACTTTCGGTTCAGCCGGTAACTTAGGTCCGTTTGCGGGATACCCAGCACGCCAAAGCTGCGGCCCGTGTCCGGGTCGACCGCCGCGGCCAGCATCGGCGCCGCCATCCCCATGGGCTCATGCCAACCCGCCGGCAGCGTCACCACGATCGCATGCCCCGGCGGCACGACCTCCTTCTCCGCCGCCCGCATGACACCAGCCGAGCCCGCCACCAGGACAACAACAAACAGAAAACGGAACGCATTCATGGGTGAGGCAGGGTAATTCTTCGCAAGCCCGGTGCGAGTTCAAACTGTCAAACGCCCAAGCCCGGAAATAGTAATCCCGCCGTGGCCCTCTCGCGAAACCAGGCTTTCTCGCTCAAGCGATATTAGCCTAAGCTTGAACGATCCCCGGCCCACTCTACCGCATCCGCGCCCGCCGGCAGGCAAAATGGGCCATCCTCGTCATTCACCGCCCGCCAGACCGCCTCCGCCACATCCAGCGACCGCGTGATCGGCCCCTCCTCACTGAAACTCGCGAAGAGATTCTTCACCAGCTCCGCATACGCCTCATGCTCCAGCCCCTGCATCCGGCCCCGCCCGTTTTCCGCAAAAGGCGTCTCCGGCGCACGACCCGGCAGCACCAGACGCACCCGCACCCCGAATGGCTCCAGCTCCAGCGCCAGACACTCCGTGAAGGCGTTCACCGCCGCCTTGCTCGCCGTGTAGGCCGCCACCAGCGGCAGCGACTTCAGCGTCACGCTCGACGAGACATTGACGATCACACCCGCCCGGCGCTCGCGAAACTGCGGCAGCACCGCCTGCGTCACCGCCATCGTGCCGAAGGTATTCGTCTCAAAGACCTCGCGCACCGTCGCCATCGGCCCCAGCTCAAAGGGAAACGCCGTGCCGATCCCCGCATTATTCACCACCACATCGATCGGGCCCGCCGCCTCCACCGCCCGGCGAATGCTCTCCGCATCCGTCACATCCAGCGGCAGCACCCGCAGATCCTCCGAGCGCGGCAACACATCTTCCCGCGGCGTCCGCATCGTCGCGATCACCCTCCAGTTCCGCTCGAGGAAATAACGGGCGATCTCCCGCCCAAACCCGGACGAGCACCCGGTAATCAAAATGGTCTTCTTCCTGGAAAGTCCCGCCCCGATTGCCGGAGCCGCGCTTGGGTTTTGTGTCGTCATCGATTTGTTTTTTCTTGGTTGGTTGGATTACGAACGCAATCAAACCCATAAATACGAGACTGTCAAGTTCCGGAACTAAAAAGTATCGAAATACGAATAATTTCGAATTACCGCCCGAAATCTGCCAAGGCTGACTCCCGTGACATCCAGGAAATCCAAGCCGGCCACTGCCAAGCCCGCGCCCACCGTAGGCCGCAAGCGCGACCACGCGCGCGATACCGCCATCCTCGAGGCCGCCATCGACGTCCTCGCCGAGGCCGGCTTCGACAGCATGACCATGGACATGGTTGCCGCCCGCGCCCAAGCCGGCAAAGCCACCGTCTACCGCCGCTGGGCCTCCAAGGCCGACCTCGTCCGCGACGCCCTCATCTGGATGAATCGCCACTCCCTCGATCTCGACAAATTGCCCGACACCGGCACCCTGCGCGGCGACCTCCTCGCCCTCCTGAAGCCCCAATCCACCGAAGCCCGCGAACGCAAATTCCGCGTCCTCTCCGGCCTTGGCTCATTCTTCTCCCAGCACCCCGACTTCGCCGAAGCCGGCAAAGACGGCATCTTCGGCCCCTGGGCCGCCGCCAACCGCACCCTTATGCAAAGAGCCATCGACCGCGGCGAATTCCCCCCGCAAGCCGACATCGCCATGGCCAACCAGGTTATTATATCCATGACCTCCTTCCGCGGCCTCATCCAGCGCAAGCCCCTCGGCCCCCGCTTCTTCACCGACCTCATCGACTCCGTCCTCCTCCCCCTCCTCAAAAACCCGCCAGCCTCCGCCGGCGGGCGACCCAAGAGCTAAGCAAATAGCCGCTTAAGAATGTGGGCCTCTCGAGGCCTTCGCCCGCACCCAGCGACTGCCCGAACCCAGAGTTAACATCTCACGCTTCGCGTTGGAGGGATGACCTCCGCCTGGTGATTTATGAAGTACGTGAGGTCATTGTCATCGTTCTCCGTGAAGAAAAGGGTCTGGAAAAAGGGGTCAGTCAACAATTCTTGACAGGCTCAGGCAAGCCTTCTGCCTCCTCTCTCCTTACGCCTTTCCAAAAAGCAGCGCTGCAAACGTAACCCCACGGATGCGGCACCGTCGTTGCTATCCTTGTCGGTGAAAAGCATGTCTGATTTTCAACAGTGCTGCTTTCTCAAGGCAACTGGAACAAACCTGATATAGTCAGTTGGTGAATTTTCCAACTCCCTCCGAGCAAACCGGCTTGAGCCGGCGAAGGTTTCTGGCCACGGGCACTGCAGCCATGCTGGCGGCTGGCCCTCTGGCTGCGCTGGCGGCCGGCGAGACAAAACGAACGCCCCGCAAGGTGGCCGATGGCGCAAAAATCCGCATCGCCTTCGTGGGATTGGGCGGTGCTGGCCAGCAACAGCTCGAGCGTTTCATGCAAACGGAAAAAGTCACCCCGGCGGCCTTTTGCGATGTGGACTGGCGCACGGAGAGGAAAAGCCGGGCCCCCATAAAAATCATGGAGAGCTTTCCGGATGTTCCCCGCTATGCCGACTTCCGAAAGATGTTGCTGGAGCGCGATCAGGAAATCGACGCCGTCGCCATCGCGACTCCGGATCACATGCACTTCCTGCCCGCCTACATGGCCATGCTCATGGGCAAGCACGTGTACGTGGAAAAGCCGATGACCCAGACCATCTGGGAGGCACGCGAATTGCTCGCTCTGGCGCGGAAGACGGGCGTGTGCACGCAGATGAACAACCTGGGCCACTCCTTCGAGGGTGTGCGGCGGCTGAAGGAATGGGTTCAGGCCGGCGTCATCGGCACCGTGAAGGAAGTACACGTGTGGACCAATCGCCCGACCTGGTCCCAAGGCATGACCTTCCTGGCCGAAGCCGAGCCCGTGCCCGAGGGCCTTGAGTGGGATTTGTACATCGGACGTTCGCAGCCGTATGCGTTCAACCCCAAGGCCTACCATCACTATCTTTGGAGGGGATGGCGGAACTTCGGATCAGGCGCGCTGGGCGACATGGGCTGCCATACCCTGGATGGCCCGTTTTTCGCGCTGGATCTCGACGCCCCACTCACCGTGGAGGCCGATGCGCTGAAGCCGACGGAATACTGTTTCCCGCTCGGCGCGGAGGTGAAGTACGAGTTCGCCGCGCGCGGGGATCGTGCGCCGGTCACGGTGAAGTGGTTTGAAGGAGCCACCAGGCCACCGCGGTGGGAGGAGCTTGGCGCGCTCGGTACCATTTCAGATAGCGGGCTGCTTTTCATCGGCGATAAGGGAAAGATTTTTGATTCGTCGGACAAAGTAACGAGCCCGCGATTGATTCCCGACGACAAGATGCGGGAACTCGCTAAGAATCCGGTCGCGCAGACTCTGCCGCGCATCCCAGAGCAGGATCATTTTGGAAATTTCCTGGATGCCATCCACCAAGGCGATCCGAGCATCGCCTGCTCAAACTTCGAATATGCCGTGCCCCTCACCGAATTCGTGCTGCTGGGAAATCTGGCCATCTTTTCGAAGGGACCGCTGAAGTGGGACGCCAAGGCGCTGAAAACAAACAACGCGGAGGCAAACAAACTGCTCAAGCCGGACTTCCGTGCCGGATGGTCCCCGGAGGATATCGCAAAACTGGTGCCGGTATGAAAGCCGGTCTTGTTGCCCTCCTGCTTGCGACGGCGCTGGCGCAGGCTGCAAGCTTTGATGAAATGGCCGCGCAGGCGGCGGCGCAAGGCGGGGACGCGCGGGCGGTGCTTTTCACCCGAATGATCGAAGCCGTGCCCGGCGAACCGCGTGAGGCCATGCGGCAACTGTGGATGCTTTTCTTCCTCGCGGAGACCGGCGAACAACGCGGGCAGATCCTGGAGAGGGCGGCGAAAGTCCCCTCGCCCGAAACACGAATGCTGATCAAGACCTTGCAGGATGAGCCGGAACTGGCCAATCGGGCAAATAAGGTGCGAAGCGCAATGAACGATCTGCTCTCGACGTTGCCGGGAGCCGTGGGAAAGGGCGAAAAGGTGAAGTTTGCCGACAGCCCGTTCGACAACAAGGCAAAGTTCGAGAAATTCGAGGAACCGCCTCCCTGGGTCGGACGCTGGGCCGGAGAAGGCATCCAAATCGATGTTAATGTATTCCCGAGCGGCGTGGTGGCGGGCAAACTCGGCGATGCCTTGACGCGCAAAACACTGCTTGGCGTCGGTTCGGGAGATTCGCTCCGGCTGATCGGAAATGAATTGCTCGTCGAGTGGAAGAAGGACCACTTCGAAACGAATGGCCAACCGCTTAAAAAGGTGGCTGTGGGCCTCGCAGGCAAAAGGCCTCCGGAGGGAGCGACCATTTTGTTGAGCGACGAGGTTGCGGTCTGGCAGGAGAAAACGGGAAACCTGAGATGGAAACTCTCCGACGGCATCATGGAAATGCTGCCGGGAGTGCAGTCGCACCATTCCATGGAAAGCTTCGGCGATGTGCGGGTTTACCTGGAGTTTCGCCACGCGTACAATCCCGATGCGGCATTCGGTCTACGGGGAAACAGCGGGATCTATCTGCAATCGAATTATGAGATCCAAATGACGGAAGCCTTCGGCGCCGATCCGAAGGACACGCTGAGCGGTGCCCTCTACCGCGTGAAGGCTCCTGGAGCGGTCGCGGTGGCGCCCCCGATGGAATGGCAATCGATGGAGATCGAGTTTCGCTGCCCCCGGTTCGACCCCGCAGGGAAGAAGACGGCAAACGCGAAAGTGACCGTCTGGCAGAACGGAAAAAAAATCCACGAAGGGGCGGAGTTCCCGGAAGTCGGAGGCGGAGCGGTGACCAAAGAAACGGCGGAACCTCAACCGATCCTTATCCAGGCCCACGGCGGCCTCCTGCAATTCCGCAACATCTGGGCCGAACGGCTGAAAGTTCAGCCGGCTTCCTGATTCTGCCGGGTCATCACGCTTCGATGATGTGATTGCGGATGGCGTAGCGGATACCGTGTCCAAAAAGGGGTCTGTCATACAATTCTGGACAGTGCCGATCCTCTCTCCGCGTCCTTCCGGAAGACAGCAACTTCTCCCTTTTAGCTTTTCCCCTGATCCCATCCAACCAAGGGCCTTGGGAAGGCTCGCGGTGGACCTGTCCTGCCTGGCAGGACAGGCCCGCAGGGTGTCAGTTCGCTGGAGCGACTGACATCAACCCCATTTGACCGCTCTTTTTCCCCAAAAATATGCCCCTCGATCCCATCTGTCAGATCCCATCGGGGGGCATTTCGTTTACTTCTCCGAAGACGGAGACGGAGACGGAGACGACAATACTCTCTAGCCCCCCGTGGCATTTTGCCACTAGTCTGTTTGTTGGCCCCGCCGGATGACGGGAGAAGGGAGAGAAATGATGTGTGAGGCAGCAGGAAAGAACCTGCCCAAAGCAGGTCTACCTGCTCAGGGACATCCAACATCCGCCGCGCCTGATTTTTAGGCCGGAACGGCTTCGCCCTTACGTTCGGGCGCCTGGCAGCCGCGCCTTTTCAAAATCCGCCGCAACGCCGCGTCCAGATTCCGCACGAAGGCCTCTTCCGTGAAATCCTCCGCGCGTTCCCGCGCGGCTTCGCCGTGGGCCTGCGCCTCGGCCGGATTCCGCAGATAGCGGATCACTCCCGCGCTGATCGCCTCGGGCGACTCCCACGGAATCAGCAAACCGTTCTTTCCATCCTTCACGATCTCGGCCGGACCGCCCGGCGCGCAGGCCAGCACGGCTTTGCCGAGGCTCATGGCTTCCACGATCACGATGCCGAAGGGTTCCAGCCGCGAGGCATGCACAAACACATCCATGGCCTGGACCCAGTTGGGCACGTCCGATTGGGGGCCCGCCATCAGGATCTGATCCTTCATGCCCAGCGCGGCGATGCGGTCGCGGAGTTCCCAGGCGTAGTCGGGTTCGCCGTCGAAGCGTCCGCCCACGATCACGCCTTGCGCGCCGGGGCAGGCGGCCAGGATACGCGGCCAGGCTTCCACAAAATGATGCATGCCCTTCCAGCTTTGCAGACGTCCCACCATGCCGACCACTGGACGCGTGGGATCGAGGCCCAGCCGGGCCTTCATCTCCGCCACCGGCGTGCGCGCCGCCTCGTGGAACCGCGCCACATCGGCCGAAAGGTGCACCACCTCGACCGGATGCTTCACCACCCGCGCCTGCAACTCCGCCACATGACGCGAACACGCAATCCCCGCCACGGCCGGGATCGTGCGGGAAAGACGATCAATGATGCCTTTGTCCGGATGGCCCAACTGAAAATAAGCCGCCGGCACACCCGCCAGCAATCCGGCCAATCCGCCGTAAATATGCCCCTTGTTCATCCAGCCCAGCACCAGATCCGGCTGCCTCTGCCGCAACAGACGGCGGATTTTCCACACCGTGGCGACCAGATCGGTCAGGTTGCTCACCCGCCGCGTGGGCCAGACATGCACGGGGACTCCCGTATTTGCGACCTGTTGCACAAGATCGCCGTCTTCCAGGAAGATCACCTCGATGTCCAGAGCCGCCACGTCGCGGCTGCCGGTGAAATGCAGCAGGAGCTCCTCCGCGCCGCCCCGATATTGGCCGACCGGCATGATCACGACAACCCGAAGAGGCTGCGAGCTATTCATGAGTTTTCCCTGTCCTTGTCACGGTGCTGGATTGATCTCGGGCAATTTTAACCAACAACCAGTTGCAGTCAATCCCCTCCAACCAAAGAATTTCATTTTTTCCCACCAACCTGGGGAAATCCGCACCAGAGGAGAGGAAAATTAAAGGTCGCCAGGTGTATTGCACCCTTGCCAAAGGGACAGAAATATGTTTCTACTGTACCAAATATGCCGGTATTAAAAAATGCGAGACATGAGGCGCTGGCCCGGGAGATTGCGATGGGGCGGCGGGATATTGATGCGTACCACACGGTCTACGCCGGCAACACCAACACCGGCAAGAAACAGGTGTACGACCTGAAGCGGCGGCCGGAGGTGGCGGCGCGAATTGAGGAACTGCGCGAACACCTCTCCGAAATCGAACTCTCCGTAAGCGAGCGGCGGCGCTATCTGGCCCGGCTCATTCGTCACGGGGCGGAAGACAGCGCGGCCCTGGTCTCGGCCAAAGTCCGCGCCCTGGAACTCGACGCCCGCCTCGCCGGCGAATTGCAGCCCAAACCCGGCGAAAAGAAGCACTCCGAAAGATCCCTCGAGGCCGCCTTCCGCCGCCTCATGTTCGACGAACCGAAGGCCTCTCTCAAATCCTGATCTCCTATCCATGAAAGACATTCTGGATCGTTTCCGCGACCCTTGGCAGCGCATCTCCCGCCTTTACATGATCCGCGACGAATCCGCCCGCGTCGTCCCCTTCGTCCCGCGTCCCGAACAGGCGGAGTTTTTTCATCGCCGCCATCACCGCAACTTCATTCTCAAGGCCCGCAAACTCGGCATGTCCACCCTGCTGGCCATCGACGCTCTGGACAGCTGCATATTTTCGCCCGGCACGCACGCCGCCATTGTCGACCGCAAGGAGGACGAAGCCCAGGGCAAGCTCGCCATGGCCCGTCTCGCCTGGCAGCGCCTCGACCAACATCCCGACGAAGACGCCGCCACGGCCGGCCGGCAGATCAAGCAGGAGCTCCGCCTCGTCACCGATACCAGCGGCGAACTCGCCTGGAACAACGGCAGCCGCCTCGAAGCCGGCGTGACCTTGCGCGGCGGCACACCGCAGCGCCTCCACGTCTCCGAGCTGGGCTACATCGCCAGCCACGACCGCCGCCGTGCCGAGGAAATCCGCGCCGGTTCCATCAACGCCGTCCCGCCCGGTGGCGAAGTCACCATCGAGACCACCCACGAAGGCGGCAAGACCGGCGTCTCCTACGAATTCGCCCGCCTCGCCATGGACTGCACCGCCGCCGGCATCAACTCACCCCTTGACTGGCGCTTCTTCTTTTTCCCCTGGTACGAACACCCCAGCTACCGCGTCGGCGGATCGCGCCGCCTGGACCCAAAAACCGAAGCTTACTTCGCCGAACTCCGCGAACGCCACGGCATCGCGGTCAGCGCCGAACAACAAGCCTGGTACGAGGCCAAACGCCGCGAACAGCGGGAGGCCATGTATCGCGAATTCCCTTCCACGCCCGACGAGGCCTTCCGTGCCATTATGTCCGGCGCCATCTATCCGCAGATGCTCACCCTCCGGGCCAACGCCTGCATCATCAACTTCGAGCCCGACCGCATCGCCCCGCTCTTCGCCTGCTGGGACCTTGGCGTCAGCGACTACACCGCCATCTGGTTGGTCCAGATCAGCGGCCGCGAAATCCTCTGGCTCGACTGGCACGAGGACGAAGGCAAAGGCGTCGGGCATTACGCCGAAGTCATCCGCGCCTGGGAACGCCAGTATGGCAAAGTCGTCGGCACGCACTTCCTCCCCCACGACGCCGACACCCGCGAACGTGGCAGCGGCAAAAGCTGCGTCCAGCATCTCGTCGAAGCCGGCCTGGCCAAACACACCCTCAAAGTCGTCCCCCGCACGCCCGACATCTGGCGCGGCATCAACATCCTCCGCGACCTCCTCCCGCGCTCCGTCTTCCACCTCCGCTGCGATCAACCGCGCGTCGACCCCACCGGCCGCGAACGCCTCTCCGGCGTCGGCTGCCTCGAGGCCTACCATTCGTTGCCGACCTCCGCCTCCGGCATCGTGCGCGAAGATCCCGCCCATGACGAATCCAGTCACACCGCGGACGCCGCGCGCACTTTTGCCGAGGCGTGGGATCGGGGGTTGGTCGAGGGGCGTACCGCGGGGGGAGGCGGCGGGGGCAAAGACCGGGTGCCACCCGTGGTGAAATCAGGATTTCGCGGGGGGCCAATGCCGGGTTTTAAACGCTGATTTTTCCATGTCCCACCTCACTCCTTTCGACCAAATCGCCGCCCTCTACGACCGTTTTCCCCAACCCCGTACCTTCGACGAAGACATCGCCGCCCATATCTCCACCGGCTATGTCATCAGCACTCCGGAATATTTTCTCATGGGCCGTGCCGTAAGTAAATATGCGGATCGCCAGCTCATCGCCGATCCGTGGCACGCCTTTGCGCGGAGCGAGCAGGATACGTGGATGGTGTTTGCATTTTCAGGGTATAGTAGAAACTTCTTGGCATTTGTGCCGTATCCGTTAAGATGGGTGGCGTGGCAGCGGCGAGGACGTTCCTTGCGGTTCCACGAGTTTTCAAAAGTCCAAGCGAAATGCGCATTAACAACCCACTGATGAATCCGCTGCTGGAGGCGGCGAACTATTATTTCGGAGGCGGCGGAGCTCCAGCGATGCCGAAGCAGGAGAAGATCGACCTGCCGACACCGCCGCCGGTGCAGATCCCGGCAGTGCCGCCGCCCGCGCCGCCACCACCACCGCCGCCGACGAAGAGCGCGCTGGAGGAACAGGAGGGGCGGGCGCAGGCGACGCGGGATGCGAAGCGCCGGCGCGGCATGGCGCAAAGTCTGCTGGCGGGCGAGACGGGCGGGGCGAACGCGGCCACGGGGAGCGGTTCGCTGCTGGGGAACAACGGATAATTTTTCATGAGCGAATCCAACGACAGCGAGATGACGATGAGCGAACTGGTGGAGCAGGTGCTGCGGCGCGAGGCGGAGTTGAACACGGAGCGCCGCACGTGGGAAGCCCACTGGCAGAGCCTGGCGGACTATGTGATGCCGCGTAAGGCGGAGATCACGGCGCAGGGCGGCGTGCCGGGGAGCGGGGCGGACGCGCTGCTCTTTGACTCGACGGCGGTGCGGGCCAACATGGTGCTGGCCAACGGGCAGTTGGCGAACATGACGCCGCTGGAGGGACGGTGGTTTTCCTTTGATCCGCCGCCGTACCTGAAGGGCGTGGACGCGGTGGAGCAATACTACCGGCAATGCACGGAGACGGCGCAGGTGGAGCTGGCGCGGTCGAATTTCTATTCCGAAATCCACGAGCTGTACCTCGATCGGGGCGGCTTCGGCACGGCGGCGATTTTCTGCGAGGAAGGGCTGCGGCAGGTGCTGAATTTCCGCAAGCTGGATGTCCGGTGGATTTTTCGGTGAAGGAATAAAATTTATGTTTCAAAAAATGATGATGTTTCGCAGTGCCGACCTGGCGACAGGCGGCGGGAATGGTAATGAGGTTTCAACGGCGGAGGCGGCGGGGTCGGGAGGTGCGAGCGCTGTGGCGGCATCCGCGCCGACGGGGTATTCCTTGGGATCTGGTTTTGGAAAGCATCGCCTTGGCCGATGCGTGTGCTGGCGGCGGTGCTGGTGGGTTTGGTGGCTTGGTTTCTGGTGCTAACGGTCTGGGACTGGATTGGGTAAGCCTCTTCGGACTTCGCGAGGCGGGAAGTTTTTGGTAAGCGAGAGCGATGCGTAGCGTCTCTCCCCGAATCCTGGTGGTTGGCAGTTCCAATACGGACATGGTGGTGCGGGTGGAGAGGGTTCCGCGGGCGGGGGAAACGGTGTTGGGCGGTTCGTTTTTGACGGCGGGCGGCGGGAAGGGGGCGAATCAGGCGGTGGCGGCGGCGAAGGCGGGCGGCCAGGTGACGTTTCTCGGGCGGGTGGGCCGGGATGTCTATGGAGATGAGGCGCGGGCGCGTCTGCGGGGGTATGGGATCGAGACGAAGTTTGTGGGGCGTGACGAGAAGGAGCCCTCGGGGGTGGCGTTGATCCTGGTGGCGGGGAATGGGGAGAACTCGATCGCGGTGGCGGCGGGGGCGAATGGGAAGCTGTCGGCGGCGGATGTGCGGGAGGCGAAGGCGGCGTTCGTGGGGGCGGGGGTGATGGTGGCGCAACTGGAGGTGCCGCTACCGGCGGTGAGGGAGGCGGTGCGGCTGGCGCGGGCGCAGGGGGTGCGGGTGAGTTTGAATCCGGCACCGGCGCGGGTGTTGCCGGATGCGCTGCTGCGGCAGGTGGCGGTGTTGACGCCGAATGAGACGGAGGCGGAGTTGCTGACAGGGATCGCGGTACGGAATGCGGCGACGGCGCGGAGGGCGGCGGAGGCTTTGCTGGCGCGAGGGGTGGGGGCGGTGATCGTGACGCTGGGGGCGCGCGGGGCGCTGCTGGCGACGCGGGACGGGGCGAGGCTGATCGCGGGATTTCGGATGAAGGCGGTGGATACGACGGCGGCGGGCGATACGTTCAATGGCGCGCTGGCGGTGGCGTGGGCGGAGGGGCAGTCGCTGGAGGAGGCGGTGCGGTTCGCTAATGCGGCGGCGGCGATCTCGGTGACGCGGAAGGGGGCGCAGCCCTCGGTGCCGGAGCGAGCGGAGATTTTGAGGGTGTTGCGGGGTTAGGGGATGTAGGCTTGCCTTGTAATTGTGATGGGTGATTGAGCTTATTTACTAGTTGATCAACATGAAGTTTTACTCGCTTCCTCTTTCATGGATTTTTCTTTTGATCCCGGGTCTCATATTTGTCTTTTCGTTTCTCGTGTCACTGAACCAGCCCGGAGCACTTTTTGTGGTCTATTTGTTTGGCATCGTGCTTTGTCTGCCGAGCGTAGCTTTTTCGATCGGCTGGGTGCGATGGATCGCTGTCGGATTGGTTCTATGTTTTGTGGCCGTGAGCTACGCCGAGCATCGGGACGGCCTGCGTCATGCTCGATCTCTTGGGAAGAAGGAGGCTCAATCCCAATTAAAGAAACCGTGATACTTGGTCGCAACCTGCACCGTCCTTTATCTTCTCTCCTGTGTCTAAAACTCATTTGAAAGGTTCAATTTCCGCTGCGGCCCGCCTCCTCAAACAGGTGGCGGATGGATCGATCCCTCCGGATGAAGCATTGAAGAAGTGGCCTTTGCCTTTGCATGGCGTTGACCGGCTATTTGTCGACGGGTGGACTCATCTCCAGTATTTTTCAGACGATGCGGATATTCGTTCGGCAGATCGTGATTATGCCGATGCGCAGATTGCGCAATTGCGGGAGCTTGCTGCTCGAATCGACCTGATGAGCGAGCGGAGCTAGCTGGACCGGACAGTCGAGCTTACCGCCCAGCCTGGGTGGCGATTTCTTCGCGGATGCGTTCGATGCGGTTGCCGGGATTGGGGTGGGTGCTGAGGAACTCGGGAGGGGCGCTGCCGCCGCCGGCTTTTGCGAGGACTTGCATGACGGTGATCATGGCCTGGGGGTTGTAGCCGGCGTTTTTCATGAGGCGGATGCCGAGTTTGTCGGATTCCAGTTCGTCTTCGCGACCGTAGGAGGTGTTGGTGAGCCGGCTGACGAATTGGGCGACCTGGCCGGCGGAGTAGCCGTAGTCTTCGCCGCCAGCCATGACGACGGCGCCGACGAGGCCCTGGCTGAGTTGGGCCTTGGCCATTTGCTCATTCGAGTGGCGTCCGATGACGTGGACGATCTCATGGGAGAGGACGGCGGCGATCTCGTCGTCGCTGTGGAGGAGCTTGAGCAGGCCGTAGGTGATGAAGATCTGGCCGCCGGGAAGGGCGAAGGCGTTGACGGTGTCGGGATCGGCGAGGAGGTGGAATTGGAAGTAGTAGGGGCTTTGATGGGCGTGGGAATTGGCCTGGACGAGGCGCTGTCCGATCTGGTCGATCTTTTGCTGGAGGCGGGCGTCGGGATGGAGGCCGCCGAACTGGCGCTGCATCTCCGGGGCGGAGTTGAGGCCGAGGGCGATCTCTTCCTTGGGGCTGAGGGCGACGCGCTGGGTGCGGCCGGTGGCGGGGTTTTCAAATCTCTCGGTGCCGAAATAATAGGACCCCAGGGCGAAGAGGGCGAAAACGACGGCGATGAGGAGTCGCGGGGCACAGCCGGTGCCGCCGGGGCGTTGGCGTCGTCGGAAGGAATAGCCCATCGTGAGTTCGGATTACCAATCAGGGGGAGACCCGGCTATGAGGCGGTGTCCGCACGGGAGTTCCCTAATATCAACTGGAGTGGGTGTGAGGGAGGGCGGGCTCGAGGATTTCGGAGGGGCCCTCGGAGGAATGGGTGCCGGCGGGAATTTCCTCGCAGGTGGAGAAGCTGGGGCGGGACCAGGGATTGATGAAGGTGCCGTCGAGGGTGCTGGAGTCCCAGAGGTCGGCGGCGAGGAGGCGGGCTTCGTGTTCGTCCTCGGCGCGGATGATGGCTTCGCCGAGGTGGTGGCTGCGCTCCCAGGAGATGTCGGAGAGGTCGATGGGGGAGAGGCGGAAGAGTCTCATACAAGATGTTTCGCAGCCGGAGGGGCGGGAGGCCCTATTGAGGAGTTTTAGGAATTAAGAATTAAATGTTAAGAACGGAGGCGTCGCTGCCTCGCACAGGGCGATGCGGGCGAGGACGGGGGCGGGTGTGGGAGCGACGGCGGAGAGTTCGCGTGGCTCGCGGGCGGCGGCGCTGGCGAGTTCCTCACGGGTGGAGCGGGCGAGGGCGAAAACGTTGAGCAAGGTGAGGAGCTTGGGATCGAGGTTTACGGCAGGCATGTGAAAAAATCGCAATACGCGGCGGGAATGGATGTACGAAAAATGCCAGGGGAAATCCATGCGAAAAACCGCCCTGTCGAAGAGACGGGCGGTGGAGATTTCGGACCCCGAAGGGTTCGCAGCGACGTCGGGCGGGTTTTGGGGACCGGAGAGACTCTGGCGAGGCGACTCCGGCCGCGCGGGCCGCTGCGAAAATGGGGTGTTAATTTTGGACGATGTTTTTATTCAGGGATTTGGCGGCGTTCAGGTGATCCTCCAAGGTGGGGAGGGTGGCGACGGCGAAGGCCTTGAGCTCGCGGTCGCTGAGGTCCTTGTCGGCGTCCTTGAACAGGATGATGGCTTTTTCATGACCCTTGATCATGAATTCGGCGTATTCCTTGTCGAAGGCTGGGCCGGTGAGGCTCTGGAGCTTTTTGTATTGTTTCTCAAAACCCGCGCCGATGTCGGCGGGGAGCTCGATGTGCTTCTCCATGGCGAGGCTGCCGAGCCGGTCGTTCACGGCTTTGTGGTGATCGACGATCATGACGGCGTAGGCTTTGACCTCGGGATGGAAGGCGCGCTCGGCGGCGAGTTGGCTAAGGGCGACCTGGGCCATGCTGATCTCGGCGGCCTTGCGGGCGAAGGTGGTGCCGGCCAGCGGGGTCTTGGTCGCGGTCTGGGCCGCATCCTGGCCGCCGACGCTGGCGGTCTCGGAGGTGGTGTTGCGCTCGTTCGGATTTTGGGCGGTATCAGCCGCAATCACACTGGACAGGGAGAAAGCGGCTACGACGATTGGGGCGAGTAGATACGTTTTCATGGTTTCCAGAGAATCGCCGGTGCGGAGGAGTGGCGGTGTCGGGAAGGTCCCCCTTGGGCGGGTCGGGGAGGCGGGGAGGTGTAAGGTGATAAGAATTAGGAACTAAGAAAAGGCATGTTGGCGCGATGAGGGTGTTTTGCCGTGATCGGCGCGGCGGGAGCCTGAAAAACTTGGTTTCCGAGAACTCTCTTTTAAGCGGAGAGGCGGGTGGAGCGGGGGTCGACGAGATTGCGGATGAAGGCGATGATCTCGGAGGGTTCGGCGGGCTTGGCGAGGTGGGCTTGGAAGCCGGAACGGATGGCTTCGGCGCGGTCCTCGCGGCGGGCGTAGGCGGTGAGGGCGATGGCGGGAATGCTGCTCTTCTGGCGGTCGGGCATGGCGCGGATGCGGCGGATGAGGGTGTAGCCGTCCTCGTGAGGCATGCCGATATCGCAGACGAGAACGTCGAAGGAAGCGGCGTTGATCTGATCCATGGCGTCGGCGGCGGAACCGGCGATGGCAACGGTGGCGCCGGAGGTCTCGATGAGGCGCTTGACGAGAATGCGGGCGTCGGGTTCGTCATCGACGACGAGGACACGCACGCCGGAGAGGAGTGTTTCGGGCAATACCGGGGCGGAGTGCGATGGAGTGGTGGCGTCGTCGCTGGGCGAGGTCTCGGATGATCGTATGGCGGCGATGGGGAGAACGATAGTGAAGGTGGCGCCGTGGCCGAGGCCGCGGCTGGTGACCTTAACGCTGCCACCGTGAAGCTCGACGAGCTGTTTGACGATGGAGAGGCCGAGGCCGAGGCCGCCGTGGCGGCGGGTGATGGAGGAGTCGGCCTGCTGGAAGCGGTCGAAGATGAGGGGCAGGACCTCGGGGGCGATGCCTTCGCCGGTGTCGGAGACGGTGATTTCGATGTGGGACTCTTTTTGTTCCAGGCGGACGCGGACGCGGCCATCGCGGGGGGTGAACTTGATGGCGTTGTTGAGGAGGTTCCAAAAAATCTGTTGGAGACGGGCGGGGTCGCCGGTGGTGTGGGCGTGGATGGGACCGGCGGAGACGTCGAGGTGGAGGCCGCGGGCCTCGGCGGCGGTACGGACGGTCTCGGCGGATTCATGAAGGACGGCAGCGAGGTCGACGGGCTGGACATCGAGGCGGACCTTGCCGGAGATGATGCGGCTCATGTCGAGGAGGTCGCTGATGATCTTGGCCTGGACGCGGGCGTTGCGGTCGATGGTGTCGAGGCCCTGCTGGAGCTCCGCGCCGTGGAGGCGGCCGGAGCGCAGGATGGAGGCCCAACCGAGCACGGCATTGAGCGGGGTGCGGAGTTCGTGGCTGAGGGTGGCGAGGAATTCGTCCTTGGTGCGGCTGGCGCGCTCGGCTTCGGTGCGGGCGGCGCGCTCGCCCTGCAGGAGGAGGAGGCGTTCGGCGTTGGCGGTCTCGGCGGCTTCCTTGGCCTTGCGGAGGGCTTCCTCGGTGAGGCGGCGCTCAGTGATGTCGCGGGCGATCTTGGAGGCGCCGACGATGGTGCCGGTTTCGTCCTTGATGGGAGAGATCGTGACGGAGACCTCGATGAGGCGGGTGTCCTTGGTCAGGCGGATGGTTTCAAAATGCTCGACGCGTTCGCCGCGGCGGATGCGGGAGATGATGGCATCCTCCTCGGTGAGGCGGTCGGCGGGCAGGAGGAGGCGGATGTTCTGGCCGATGATCTCGCGGGCGGTGTAGCCGAAGAGGCGCTCGGCGGCGGGATTCCAACTGGTGATGACGCCGTCGAGATTCTTGGCCACGATGGCGTCGTCGGAGCTGTCGACGATGGCGGCGAGGCGCTCGCGGGCGGCGTCGAAACGGCGGTCGCCGGAGATATCGCGCTGGATGGAAATCCATTTTTGCACGGTGCCGGATGGGTCGCGCAGCGGGGAGATGCGCCACTCGACGGGATAGTCGGTGCCGTCCTTGCGGTATTGGATGATCTCACCGACAAAATCCTGGCGGGTCTGCAATTCCTGGCGGATGCGGTCGAGGATGAGGCGGTCGGTTTTGGGTCCCTGCAGAAGATGGAGGGTGCGTCCGCGCACCTCGTCGAGGGCGTAACCGGCGACGCGGGTGAAGGCGGCGTTGACGTACTCGATGACGGGATCGTCGAGGTCGGCCGAGGTGATGACGACGGCATCGTTGGCCGACTCCAGAGCCTGAGCAAGGAGAGCGTCCGGGAAGGTCTGGTCGTTCATAGAAGGGCCGTAGGGCAGGCCGCGCGTGGAGTGTGATTGATAATCTCTTACGAATCAAGTGTCCCCGGTGGATGTATGGGGGTGGTCCAAGCCCAGGCAGGAAAAGACAAAACGGCGGCTTTTTCTAAAACTCCAGGCGGGCGACACGGGCGCCGGGCGGGGACTGGAAGACATCGGGCGTGAGCGGGTCGGGCGGGCCGAGATCGGCGAAGCGGTCCATGAGGCGGGCGGCCTTGATGTCGGTGGTGGTGCGGGGCGCGGAGCGCGGCGGATCGGCCGGGCGAATGCGGTCCTCCACGCCGCCGGCGACGAGCCATTCGTTGTGGGAAACGAAGCCATCGCCGTTGCGATCGCGCCAGTCATGCGAGCGGGCGGTCGTGGTGTCGTCGTAGGATGCGCAGCCGACGAGGGAGGCGAGGGCGAGAGAGCAAACGATGGGACGCATGGTCTTCTCCGGGGTTTACAAAAAGTTCGCGAGACAGCTTCCGGACGGTCGCCTTAGGATGGGAAAATTTTTTGCGGTTCGGCGGGAAGATGATAGAGCTGCGGCCGGTGACTATTCTCAAGATCGCGGGTGTGGTGGCGTTGCTGGGCCTGGCTGGGTGTCAGACGCCAGAGGTGGTGGTGAAGCCGACGAAGGAGCAGCGCCCGCCGGCGGAGCAACTGGACTTTGGCCGGTTGAAACCGGGGCTGCGGGGGAAGAGCCAGCGGAGTGTCCTGAAAATGCTGGGACAGCCGAACGCCGCTTATGATAAGGACGGGAAAGAGATCTGGATTTACGTAAATGCGGCGTATGATCCGAAGACCGACCGTGTCGTGAATTTTCTGCGGATCGAGTTTGTAGACGGAAGGGTGAAGAAGATTGCTTCGACGCTGGCGATGAAGGTGTGGTGAAAAGTTTTAGGAATTAAGAATTAAGTTTTTAAGGGGCGGAAACGATATGAAGCAGTGGAGCTATCTTTTTTGGGGAATGAAATGGAAAGAGTTTGCAGTGCTCGCCATCCTCATCGGGATCTTATTATTCATGGTCGTAACAGCAGTGCAGCATGCGTATCCGGAAGAAGCGATTTCGCAAGCGCTGTCGTCGATGAAGCAACTGCAAACGGCTGCCCAGCAAATGACGCTGGAGAATGAAATGAAAGGCAGTCTGGTGGCCTGGACCTGCTCCAACAATATCCCACTAACGGTTGAGCAATGGACGAACGGTCTCGTGGAGGGAGGGTATCTGCGCAAGGAAGAGATCAACACGGCCTTGACGGAAGGAGGGCCACAGTACGGCTTGACGGTTTTTGCCGTCACGGCAGGAGATCCCACGAGCACGGTCTTTCTGGCTACAAAAAACTGGCATGGCCCCGAGGGCGGAGCAGCGAATGGCAAGATAACGGGGCGGAGTTACGGCAGCCGAAATTTCGCAATCATGCATAAGAGTGGCGAAGGTGTTTTTCTGGAGCGGAAAAGAGCCTCCGATCCTTTCTGGATCGGGGAGGGGGGACAGCATGATCTTCTGCCGCTGAAATAGGTCTAGCTCTTCGCCTGCGGGGAGACGTTTTGGCTGGCGGAGGCCAGGGCGGTGGCGAATTGGCTGGCGGATTCCTGGCCGAGGCGGAGTTCTTTGGTGGGGCCTTCGGGCGGGGTGAGAAGGACGACGACTGTGCCGCCGACGCGGGAGATTTTCAGGACTTTGGCGGCGCCGTAGTTGTCGGTTTGCTCGCGCTTGAGCCAGTCGGCGATTTTCAAGGCTTCGGCGGCGGGCAGGGAAACAGTGGTGTCTCCGGCGCGGATGGTGACGTGTTCCTCCAAGCCATTCGCGACGGTGATCGGATCACTCTCGGTTTTGATGCCGGCGATGGTCTGGCCGGCGTCGGTCTGAGCGGACAAGGAGAGGATGGGAAGCAAGAAAAGGGGAAGAAGGGCGAGGAGTTTCATCAGTGATTATTCGTGTGAGATGGCCGAAGCGGCTGGGTGGAACTGAGTCTGCGGTCGGGGTTTGCTCTGACGTGAAGGCAGGGCCGCCGGATCGATTCCCAAGTATGAAAGCGTTTCTTATTTTTCCTGCGGTGGTTTTGCTGGCGGCTTGTGATCCCACGCCGACGGTTGAAAAGGTGAGTCCGACTCCGGTGCCTACACCGACGGCCACACCGACGCCGACTCCGATGAGTACGGCAACTCCGATGAGTACGGCAACTCCGATGAGTACGGCAACTCCGATGCCGACGGCGGATTCCACGGTCAATGGGCCGATCGGCGCGGGGCCGATGGTGACGCCGGGTGAGGCGACACGGGATAGAGGGCTGATCACGACGCCGGATGCGGTGCCGCCGAACAGCGTGCCCGCGGAGGTCGTGCCGCTGGCGGAGCCGCATCCGCCGGTGCAGCAATAGTCGTTACAAGCCGGAGGGATAGGTTTCGGCGATCTCGCCGTCGTCCCATTGGCTGGTGCGCTCGAGGGGTTCGAGCGCGCGGGTGCGGTCGAGGTGGACGAGGGCGTCGAATTGATCGGGCAGGCAGGCCTCGTAGTAATGGCTCCAGCGTTCGGTCTCGGGATGGTAGATGACGCCGATGGCGCGCTGGAGGCGTTCCTCGCGGAGGATGTCGGCGCGGGCGTGGCGGTGGAGGTCGAGCCAGAAGGCGGGGATTTCCGTCTCGTGGAAGAGTTCCTCGTAGCTGCCGGGGAGGGCGGGGCGGACCATGCGGCGCTCGGCGGGCGCGCCCCAGTCGCGGGCGGCGGTGACGGTGCCGTGATAGGTGCTGAAACCGATGGTGAAGACCTGGGGGCCGTGCTTCTCGCGGAGGAGCTGGCCGACGTTCCACTCGTCGCGCTCGCTCATGCTGGTGGCGCGGGCGTCGCCGAGATGGGAATTGTGAGCCCAGACAATGACGCCATGCCCGACGCGGCCGACGAAGTGGCGCAGGATTTCCTCGATGGTTTGCACCATGTGGGCGTCGCGGAGGTTCCAGGACTGGTCGCGGCCGCGGAACATGGAGCGGTAGTATTGCTCGGCGTTGGCCACGAGGCGGGCGTTTTGCTCTGCGTAGAAAAATTCGTCATCGGCCTGCGGGCCGTCCTGACCGGGGAGGGAACCGTACTGGCGGCGCATCTCGACGAGCTGGGCGATGACCTCGTCCTCGCAGGATTCGGCGCCTTCGCGGGTGACGGCGTGGCCGTAGAGCTGGGCATCGGAGCCGAAACAATCGAAGCAGCCATAACGGTCGCGCGCACGGCGGGCGGCGGCGGGATCGGCCTTCTCTAGATATTCCAACACGGCGTCGATGGAGGCGTGCATGCTGTAGAGGTCGAGGCCGAAGAGGGAGCAGTTTTCCTCCTGGTGGATGTCGTTCCAATCGCGGAGCCACTCGACGAATTGCACCATGACGGAGTTGCGCCACATCCAGGAGGGGAAGCGGCGGAAACCGCTGAGCGCGGCGGCGGCGCTGTTGTCGGCGGGGTCCTGGTTAATGTAGCGGTGAACGCGCAGGGTGTCGGGCCAGTCGGCCTCGAGGGTGACGACGCGGAAACCTTTTTCCTCGATGAGGCGGCGGGTGAGCAGGGCGCGGGTGGCGTAGAATTCGTGGGTGCCGTGAGAGGCTTCGCCGAGAAGGACGATGCGGGCCTCGCCGGCGCGTTCGACCAATTCATCGTAATCGTGCGCGCTCTCGATGTGGTGGGCCAGCGGGGACAGACCGGAGGCGACGGCGGGAGCGGTCAGCAGGTTCATGGCGCGGTGACCTCCTCACTTCCTGGAGTCATGAAATGGATATTCATGCCGGTGTTTTTTTATTATCGCACACCGGACGTCCCGCTGCCGGGGAAAATTTTCAAACGCGCAGGGAGCGATGGGCAGCGCGCTCGAGGAGGTCGCAGACTTCCTCGTCGGTGGTCTGGGTAAAGTCCTCGTAGAATTCCCCCACGCTGTGGAAGTTCTTCGGAGTACGGGCGCAGAAGATGTCGTCGGCCTGGGCCTCGAATGCGCGACAGGTGTCGGGCGCGGCGACGGGGACGGCCACAATGCAGCGCTCGGCTCCGGCGAGCCGGAGGGAGCGGACGGCAGCGCGCATGGTTGCACCCGTGGCCAGACCATCGTCGACCAGGATGACGGTGCGATGGCGGACTGGCTGGAAAATACGGTCGCCGCGGTAGAGTTCCTCGCGGCGGCGGAGTTTTATTTCCTCGCGGCGGGTGACCTCGGTGAGAATTTGGTCGGCGTCGCGCAGATGGCGGAGGACTTCCTCGTTGAGCACCCGGACGCCGCCGGAGGCGATGGCACCGAGGGCGAGTTCCTCATCGCCGGGGACGCCGAGTTTGCGCACGACAAAGACATCGAGCGGCAGGTCGAGAGCGAGCGCGACCTCGTAGGCCACGGGCACGCCGCCACGGGCGAGACCGAGCACCTGGCAATAGGGCTGGCCACGGTAGCTGGGGAGTTGATCCGCGAGCACCTGGCCGGCGTGACGACGATCACGAAAGAGAGGTGTTGAGTTTTCCATACACCTAGGAATCGAAAATGCGGTTTTTGGCGCGTGGCTGAGGTGGTCAAATTTAGGTCCATCCTCGGACGGGTCGCGGCACGAATAGCGGATATGCAACGCGCGATAAAATCAGGAGCGATCGGAGCGCTGGCGGTGACGGCGCTGAACAAAATCGGGCAACGTTTTTTGCCGCAGGCACCGAGGCTCGACATCCTCGGGATGAGGCTGGCATCGAAGGGGCTGAAGAAGGCGCACGTGAAGCCGCCGAGAGGGCCGGCGCTTTATGCGCTGTCATTTGTCGGCGAGATGTTTTCCAACTCGCTCTTCTATGCGCTGGTGGGCTGGGGCAAGGCTCGGACGGCCTGGCTGCGGGGTGCGCTGCTGGGATTGGCTTCCGGCGTGGCGGCGGTGAAATTACCGTCGCCGATGGGAGTCGGGAAATCGCCGACGGCGCGGACTGGGAAAACCGCGGCGACCACGATCGTGTGGTATGTGCTGGGCGGTTTGCTGGCGGCGGTGGCGTATCGGAGGATGCGGAGGGCGTAGGAAGCTTTAAGAATTAAGTGATAAGGTCTGCGGACGTGACGCGTGGCCTAGATTTTTAGGACTTTCACCACGGCGGAGGCGATACCGGGTGGGATCTCGACGCGGACGGGCTGGGCCTTGAGCATTTGTTCGGCGAGGACGGTGAGCCATTCGCGGGAGCAATCGACATCCTGCGGGGTGAAGTAGAGGCGGCCGTTTTCCTCTTCGATGTGGTAGCGCAGGCGGACGTCGATCGGTTCCTTTTCGCCGGCGAGGTCGGCGGTGAGGGCGAGGCTTTTGTTGGCTGAGTCGATGATGAGGCTGGTCATTTTTCCGATCCTTTTGAATTCGTGGTTGAGATAGGTGCGGACGAGAAAACTGGTGAACGGCCGCTTCATGAAAGAGTGAGGAGAGGGAAGAGGGTGCTGTGAGGTTTCGCGGGATCATAGCGTGGTGGATGTAGGATTCCAGCAGGTCTTTGTTCCGGCGGCCGCGAGTCGCGACGGGGAATAGTCTGGTCTTCCGAGAGGGCCATGGCTAGAGGGAGGTCGTGATGCCTGATGCGCGGTCAAAATTAAACGACAACGCGGATGTGTTGTTCGCGGCAGGGCTGGATGCGACGAACTATGTCACGCGGGCTTTCGATTTTCTTTCCGTGCTTCTGCCCACGGAGTTGAGCGGGTACGGGGTGCTCGATATCGCAAAGGGGGAACTCGAAGCGTGTTTCGATTTTTATCCCACGGGTCTGTGGACTTCGCTGGAGGCCTTCGGTCTGCTGATGCACAAGTATGAGCCGTTTCGATTTGACCCGGGGGTGAATGGAGGGCGGCCGTATAGCGCGCGGGATTTCTACACGCGGGCGAAATTTCATGACATGGATATCTATCAGGAGGTGCACGCGCCGCTGGGTTTTGAGGACCATTGTTTTGTGCATGTGCCGGCGGAGAAGGGGGCGACGGTTTTCTTTGGGTTATTTCGCGGCGGGGTTTTCGGGGAAGATGAAAAGCAGTTGCTGGCCCTGGCGCAGTCGCATCTGACCGATGCCCGCCGTCTGGCCATGGCCCATACGGCGAATGAGGGCATCCCGGCGACGCCGGGGGTTTTTGTCCGGGTGGGGTTCACATCGCGTGAGAGCGAGGTGCTTTACTGGCTGGTGCAGGGAAAGGCGAACCACGAGATCGCGGACGAACTGCATGTGCGCACCGAGACGGTGAGCGGTGTCCTGCATGCCATCTATGAGAAGATGGGGGTGGGAGATCGCGTCTCCGCCACGGTGGGCGCGCTGGCTCTCATCCGGAGGATCGTTCTGCCCGCGCCTTTCCGGGTGGCGGCGATGGGAGGCGACCCGTCCTCTTCGGAGTGACGGGTCGAGAATGGATTTCTCTCAGCGCGGAGATTGCGCTGGAATCAGTTCCTCGATCTCGGCTTCCTCGCTTTCGGAGATGTCGATGAGCGGGGCGAAGCGGTCGGAACGGAAGCCCAGTTCCTCGGCGGTGGAGTCGTGCATGTAGGGATCGGGGCCGTTGACGAGCTCGACGAGGTAAACGAGGTAGCTGACGCCCTTGTCGGCGGCGCCGGTGCGGGTGCGGCCGATGGTGCAGGAACGAACGGTGTAGATTTCGTCCTTGGCGGGCAAGGATTTGTAGATGGCCCGGTGGACGGGCTCGAAGGTGTCGTTGATGCAGACGACTTTTTCGCCAGGTTCAAACATATGAGATAATCGAAAGTGGGATCGGCGGCGGATGGCTGATGGAAGGGCGCGGGCGGGAGTAGGTAGCGGATTACAAACTCGTGTCCAAGGCAAATCGTTCGTAGGCGATGGGGGAGGAGGAGTAGCCGACGATGCGGCCGTCGCGGATGACGCGGACGAAGAAGCCGACGATTTTTTCGCCGGAGGTATAGGTCCGCCGATTGTAATAGGAATATTGGTATTCGGTCCGGGTCGCCTCGAGGGTGACGCACCATTTTCCGACGCCATCGTTGATGATGTCCTGATCGGCGACTTTGGCGACGACCTCGCCGCCGCCATTCCGACGAATGACGCTGTAGCATTGCACGGTGACGTCGCCGCCTTTGTTGCCGATGCCGGAGAGAAGGATTTCGACAAGCTTGTTCTGGGTGACGGTGCGGTGGCGGTAGTGGCTCCAGTAGTAGACCCAATGCTTCATGCCGGCGCTGCCGCTCTCCAGGATGTAGGCGGAGACGTGGATGTTGTCGCGGGCGAGGCGGTCGTAGGGCTGGACGGGGCCGGAATGGGGCCGGGTGAGTTTCGCCGGAGCATCGGGCGAGGTCGTGCCGGGTGCGGCGGGCGGACGGTTCGCGGGCGGGGGTGTCGGCGTGCTTTGTTTGGAGGGCAGGCGGGAGCCGAAAAGGTCGATGGGCTTGGCCACGTTCGAATCCTCGCCGCAAAGCGCGGAGGCGCTGAGGAGCAGCAAGGACAGGAATGGGGAAGTGCGCCGGACGGCCATGGGGGACGATGTAGCGAGATTAGCTAAAAGTGTCCATGCTCCAATGCGCGAGGACTTGCGGGGCGGCCATTTTCTGGGATGGTTAGTCTTTTTCCGGCGGAACCTTAGATATGACGACGCATTTGATAACGCCGGGATTTCGGCAGCATGTGGCCACGCGGGTGGTGTTTTTCATCGCGGGCCTGGGGATGGCGGCGTGGGCGCCGCTAGTGCCGTATGCCAAGGCGAGGGCGGGCATCGAGGAGGGGACGCTGGGGTTGCTGCTGCTGTGTCTCGGGGCGGGCTCGATCGTGACGATGCCTCCGGCGGGGGCGCTGGCGGCGAGGTATGGCTGCAGGGTGATGATCGCGATCACGGCGGTGATCATGCTGGCGGCACTGCCGGTGCTGGCGACGGGGACGAGTTTCCCGGTGCTGGCGGTGGCTTTGCTGATTTTCGGCGGCGGAATCGGGGCGCTGGACGTGGTGATGAATATCCAGGCGGTGATCGTGGAACGGGCCAGCGGACGGACGATGATGTCGGGGTTTCACGGGATGTTCAGTCTCGGCGGTATCGCGGGAGCAGCGGGCATGAGTGTGCTGCTGGGCCTGGGGGCCTCGCCATTGCAGGCGACGCTGGGGGTGGTGGTGGTGATCGTCATCGCGCTGGTGGTGGCGGTGAGGGATCTGCTGCCCTATGGCAGCCGGAGCGGGGGGCCGCCGTTTGCGGTGCCGCACGGGATCGTGCTTTTCCTGGGTGCGCTGTGTTTTGTGGTTTTCCTGACGGAGGGCGCGCTGCTGGATTGGAGCGCGGTGTTGCTCACGACGGTGCATAAGATGCCGGTGGCGCAGGCGGGGCTGGGGTATGCGGCTTTTGCGGTGACGATGACGGTGGGGCGGTTAACCGGGGATGGCATCGTGCGCTGGCTGGGGCCGACGAAGATCGTGGTGCTGGGCGGTATCTGTGCGGCGGTCGGGGTGGCTGTGGCCACGCTGGTGCCGTATTGGCAAGTGGCGCTGGTCGGATATGCGCTGGTGGGTGCGGGGTGTTCCAATATCGTACCGGTGCTCTTCAGTGCGGTGGGCCGGCAGAAGATGATGGCGGAGAATGTGGCGGTGCCGGCGATCACGACGCTGGGCTATGCGGGGATACTGGCAGGCCCGGCGGCGATCGGGCTTATCGCGCACGCATCGAGTCTGCCGGTGGCGTTCATCGTGGTCGCGGTGATGCTGCTCGGGGTGGCGGCGAGCGGGAGGTTTCTTAAAGTTTAAAGTGATAAGAATTAAGTTTTAAGAGGGAGGCGGAGTTATTGCTCGTAGGCGGTGTTGCCGGAAGGGAGTTTGCTGACGATGCGGGTCGTGCCGCCTTTTTCCCGAATCGTATATCCGCCGCCGGCGCGCGGGGTGATGGTGCGGATGTCGCCATCGGAGTCGCGCACGGTGTAGCCGCCCATGGCATTGGGCTTGATGGTGCTGAGGTTGCCAGCGCTGTCACGGGCGAGGGAGTTCCTGCGCGGGGTGGTGCTCGATGTGGGCGGGAGGGTCTGGTTCGCGGGCGTGGGGCGCGGACGAGCGGGCGGGATGTAGTTGGTGGTGCCGGGAATGGGGCTGCTGCCGAAGCCGCCAGCGCGGTAAGCGGTATTGGGATTGTAGCTGGCGGGGTTGATGCGTGGTTTGCCGGGCTGCGTGGTGTCGGGAGCCATGACGTAGCGGGGCTCGTGCGGATCAGAGGCGCAGGAAGCGAGCAGGGGCAGGAGGAGGAGAAGGTAGCGCATCGATTGGGGAGAATTTAGCACGATCGGGAGTGGTGCAAAAGCGGTCTTAGCGGTTGGTCTGTTGGCTCCCGTAAAAAACGTGGGATGGTCTGTTCGTATCGGGCGGGCCGGAGCCATTCGTGGAGGCGGCGGGGAAAGGATCTCGAAGCTCGGCGCGTTCCATGCGAGCCATGACCTGGTGGCGCGAATCGGTGAGGACCCGGCTGAGGAAAACGAAGGCGAGCACGATCGCCAGGATGGTGAAGGCGATGCGGGTGGCGGAGCGGAGCAGGCGCGGGATGAGCGGATTCATCCGCGCCTTTACGGAGCAGGAGGCGCGGGCAGGGTGCCGCCGCTGGAGAGGGTGGTGAGTTCTTTGGTGAGATCCTCTTTCAGCGTGGGAGACAGTCCGCGATGGGCGGCGCGAATGACGCCTTCCTTGTCGATGATGTAACT
Organism: uncultured Chthoniobacterales bacterium; assembly: GCA_964445975.1. Classification (GTDB taxonomy): domain Bacteria; phylum Verrucomicrobiota; class Verrucomicrobiia; order Chthoniobacterales; family Terrimicrobiaceae; genus CAYUMP01. The sequence continues at coordinate 237,569 of CAYUMP010000004.1, forward strand.
CTGCGGGATGGCGGAGACGCCGTAGAGCTTCATGACGTCACCCGCGCTATCGAGCAGGACGGGGATATCGAGCGACTTGGCCTTGAGGAATTCGTTGATCTTGGCGAGATCCTCCTCGGCGTTGACGGCGTAGAAGACGACGCCCTTGTCCTTGAACGCGGCGGTGGTCTCGGCCACGATGGGCAGGCCCTTGACGCAGGGCGGACACCAGGTGGCCCAGAAATCCAGCACCACAGTCTTGCCGCGCAGGGAGGAGAGGGCGACGTCCTGGCCGGTGAGGTCCTTCAAGGTGAAATCGGGGGCGGGTTGGCCGATGAGGGGATTGGATTCTTTTGCGCCCATGCCTTTGGGGACGAAGGAATCGACCTTCTCGGCGTCGGCGGGAGGTTGGAACTGGAAGACGGAGGCGGCGATGGGCTGGTTGATCTTCCAGTCGGTGTAGAGCGTGGTGCGGCGAAATTCGTTGATCTGCATCTGCTTGATCATTTCGGGAGGCATGGCGGCGGCGTTGAACGCGATCTCGCTCTTGAGCAGTTGGGGTTTGTCGCCGTCGGCGATCCAGAGATTGATGAGGAACTGCTTGGCCTCGATTTTCACCTGGTGCGCGGCGACGCCGTTGATGTCACTCGGGCCGACATAGCTGATGCCGGTGACGTTTTCGTGCAGGTCGGCGGCGATGTTGTCGGTGAGCAGGGGCTCGTGGCCGAAGGGAAGGCCTTGAGTGGTGATGCCTTTCGTGGCGGGCTCGAGCAAGTCATCGAAGGATTTGGCGGCAGGGCCGGTGGTGTATTTTTTCAGCATCGGGATATACACGGCCTGGGTGGTGCCATCGGAGAAAATGGAGCCGCCCATCTGGCCGTCGGCCAGGACAAGGGCCATGGCATTGGGGCGCTGGACGCTGAGATCGTATGAACTGACCATCTCCGCTTTTTGTCCCTTGGCATCGATCTTGATGGTCGTGGAGAGGTGGACCTGGAAGCTCTTCGCGTCGGTGTAGTATTTGGCGAAGCCGGCGAGGATGGCTTCGGCCTTTTCATCAACGGGGGGCTTCTCAGCGAAGGTGAGGGCGGGGAGGAGAAACAGCGCGGCGAGGACGAGGCGAAGGCTCATGGCCGCAGTATGCGCCGGGGATGGCATTAGAAAAGGAAAATGCCGTCTGCATTGGCCGAGGCGAGTTACACGATCAATCTGTGTGATGACATCGCGAGCCGGCGAATACGATCATCATGGCGGCGCAGGGTATGAAGCCGGGGAACTTCGCGATGAATATCTCGGGCGGAGACTATCTGGACAAGCCGGTGCTCGATCAATACGGCGAGGAGTGTATTATCTTTTTGCGGATGGATCGGCGCGGTTCGTGCGCAAGGCGGATGTGACAAAGGTGTTGTGGATGGGGGATAAGACGGCGCAGGCGCCGTAGGATGGCCTGAGGTCAGGAGACCGCGGCGGGATGCTCTTCAAATGAGGTCGTCCGGCGACCGAGCCGCCGAAGCGAGCGGCTGAGGAGAAGGAAAAACGAAGTGTTAAAGAGTGTGCCGACAGTCCCACTGAGCAGCGCGATCTGCTCAGGCGTTTTGAACCAAATAGAAGCAACGCAAGTCGGTATGAACATCAGGATGAGGCGGATGGTGATGGGAAAGGACAGAATGATGGCCGACTCGATAAAACCGCTTTGATTCTTTTCCGCATAGGTTCGGAAACAATCCCGGTAACCGACAAAAGCGATGACAGCGAAAAGAACAGAGCAAGCCAGGTGCAGCATTTGAAAGGTGGAGTTTTTGGCCATGGTCACTTGGGGTGATAGAAAGAAGCTCAGGATAAGGCTCGGAGGTCCAAAGAGGGCAGGGACGAGAATATAAAGAAACTTTGATTTCTCCGGGAGCGTGCCGGAGGCGAGTTCCTTTTCCAGTGGCAGGGAGCGGAGCCAATACATGATACACGGACACTAGGGCGGGGGGACGGCGTCCGTCACCGCGAAAAATCTCATCTAGGTATAGTAGAAATATCTTGACCATTGCGGTGCGGTGGGGCAGGATGGGGAGAGCAAAACGGCAGACACCTCCTTAGTGAGCCTGCCCTACGGCAACCCAAGTGCCGGGACCTGCGTGCGCAGATACTCCGGAAGGCCGAGGGCAATTCACTTCAAATTTTCCAAGGAGGAAAGTGCAATGGCTCTAAAGAGCATTCCCGAGCATTATGTGACGGAGTTCGAAACGAACTGGGAACATAAGGCCGGTCAAAAGATGTCCCTGCTGAAGGACTGCGTGATCATCGATCACGTGGCGGGGAAAGAAAAGGTCTACAACAAAATCGGCTCGGTGGAGTTCCAGGTCACGAATGGCCGCGCGGAGGAGACCCGGGAGAACAATGTGGAGACGGAGAAGCGCTGGTTGCGCCCGTATCCGTATGATTCCGGCGCGCAGATCTTCGACCAATGGGACGAGGATTTGCTGGGCAAGATCGCGAACCCGACGCATGCGTTGGTGGAGGAGCATGCCCGCGGCTACGGCAAGTTGCTGGATGCGGTGATCGTGCAGGCGGGCATCGGCGATGCTTACACGGGAGAACAGGGCACCTCGGCGGTGGTCCTGCCGAGCGAGCAGATCATCGCGGTGGATTATGTCGAGACGGGCTCGGTCGCGAACAGCGGCCTGACCATCGGCAAGCTCCGCCAGGCGAAGTACATCCTCGATAAC
>CAYUMP010000005.1:0-237033 GCA_964445975.1 uncultured Chthoniobacterales bacterium
CCTGCCGGCTGGCTTCATTCAGCAACTGGTCTGCCTGCCCGCCGTCCGCCTGGTGGCCGATGATCATCCCGACCGAAAGGCCGAGGAAGTGGAAGATCGGCCCCATCCACTGCGGGTCGCGGCGAGCGAGGTAGTCGTTGACCGTAATGAGATGAACACCGCGACCGGTGAGGGCGTTGAGATAAACGGCGGCAGTCGCCACGAGGGTCTTGCCTTCGCCGGTGGCCATTTCCGCGATGCGGCCATTGTGCAGAACCATGGCGCCGACAAGCTGCACGTCGAAGTGCACCATGTTCCAGGTGACGGGCTGGTCGCAGACGTGGAAGGAATGCTTGCGCTCGGTCAGACGGCGGGCGGCTTCCTTCACCGAAGCGAAGGCCTCCGGCAGAATCTCATCCAGGCGCGCGGCCAGGGCCGTGTTGTCCTTGATGGCGGAGAGTTCCTCCTTCCACTTCGCGGTTTTGGCGCGGAGATCGTCGTCGGTGGCGCGAGCCAGTTTCTGCTGTATTTCGTTGATTTGCCGAACCTGCGGCTGCAGGCGACGCAATTCGCGTTGGTTCTTAGAACCGACGATAGACTTAATGATCCAGTTAAACATGGCGACGAGCGGGAGGGTTAATCAATATGCGAGAATCCAAAAAGTCCACCGGAATTCTACCCGCGTTCAGGATTGTCACCAGAGAGCCCGCGGGGTAAGACGCCGGAGTGCTTGAGTTGAATCCGGAGAAAAAACTGGCGGGGGTACTGGCTCCGGTATTTGCGATTCGCGGAGAAAACGACCTGGGGATCGGTGATACCGCGGCGGTGAAGGAACTGATCACGTGGGCGAAAGGCCGGGGGATGCGAGTGGTCCAGATCCTGCCGATCAATGAAACCGGAAGCGACAGCAGCCCCTATAACTTACTAAGCGCGATGGCCTTGGAGCCTTCCACCATCGCGACGACCCCTGGGGTCATGCCGGATCTGGATGAAGAAGACTTCCTGCGGATCACTGATGCCCATGATCTGAAGACGCTGCGGGCCGGGCCGGTCAAGTATGACCGGGTGAAGCGGTTGAAGCGCGATCTGCTTTATGCGGCGTTCAAAAGATTCCGGGCGCGGGGGGCGGACAAAAGCCGGACGAAGGCGTTCGTGGAATTTGAGAAGGCACAGGCGGAATGGCTGGCGGATTATGCCCTTCATCGGGCGCTGGTCAGCTGGCACGCGGAGTCGGAGGTTTCCGACCAATGGCCGCGCGAGCATAGCTCGCCGGTGGCAGCACGCGCGTGGCTGGAGTCGATCACCGCGGCGGAGAAGCGGCAGATGCGCGATCTGATGCGATTCCATGCCTACGTGCAATGGATTGCCTGGACCCAATGGCGGGAGGTGCGCACTTTCGCGGAACAAGCCGACGTCGCGTTGATGGGCGATGTGCCAGTCGGAGTAAGTATTTATAGCACCGACGTTTGGGCCGGTCCCAAAAATTTCGATCTGCACCACTCCAGCGGCGCGCCGCCGGAGAAGGTCTTCAAGAGCGATCCCTTTACCGAGAAGTGGGGCCAGAACTGGGGCTTCCCACTCTACAATTGGGAGCACATGGCCTCCAACGACTACGCCTGGTGGCGCGAACGCCTGCGACTGCTTATGAGCGTGTTTCACCTGCTGCGGGTGGACCATGCCCTTGGTTTTTTCCGCATCTACAGTTTTCCCTGGCGCCCGGAGGACAATGAAAAGTTCACCGAACTGACGCCGGAGGAGGCGCAAAAACTGACAGGCGGTGAGCTCCCGCGTTTCATGGAGCATGATGACGAGACGGAGGAAAACCGGGGCCTCAACAACGCCCACGGCGAAAAACTCTTCAAGATGCTGGTGGAGGAGATCGGCCCGCACCGCCTCATCGCCGAAGATCTGGGCGAGGTGGCTCCTTATGTGCGGCCGACGCTCCAGAAGATGGAGATTCCCGGATTCAAGATTCCGCAATGGGAACGCACCTGGGACCGGCTGACGCCTGGATTCGAATATCAACGACTGAGTCTCTCCACCTACGCCACCCATGACCATCCGCCGCTCAGGATGCATTGGGACGAGTTGTATGCGGCCGCGCAGGCGGAAGACAAAAAGCTGCGCGACTCGGCCATCCACAGCATGTGGGAGCTCATGGATTTCTGCGGCCAGCCGGATATCAAACTGCCGCAACCGTTCGACGGCGAGATCCATCATCTGTTGCTCTTTGGTCTTTTTGCGACCAACTCGTGGCTCGCGGTGAACATGGTGACCGATCTTTTCGGGACAGAAGAGCGTTTCAACGTGCCGGGATCGGCTGGAAATACCAATTGGACCCAAAGATTACCGCAACGGGTTGCGCTTTGGAATCAAGCATATGCAGAGGCGTTGGAGGCGGTAGAAAGCGCTCTGAAAGAAGCAAATAGAGGATAAAAAGTGGAAACGCAGTTGCGACTCGGCCCGATTTCTGCTTACTAATCGCGTTCAGCACTCACACGGCATGGCAAACCTCACAAAGCGGGATCTGGTGATGCGAATCAGCAAGGAAACTGGGCTGGTTCAGCAGGAAGTATTCGATGTGATTCAGAAGACACTGGATTACATCACGGACGCGCTGGCCAAAGGGCAGGACGTGGAACTGCGCAACTTCGGCGTTTTCGAAGTTCGCCTCACAAAGTCCCGAGTGGGACGCAACCCGCATAAACCAGAAACCGATGTGGTGATTCCGGCGCGGGCCACGGTCAAGTTCAAGTCCGGCAAGGTGATGCGGCAACGCGTGCTCCTGCGGACAGACGAATTGAAAAACGTGGAAAAAGACGGCGCGACCGTTTGATTTTCTCCCGTTGTAGTCAACAATAGGGCGTGTCTTCTGTCATTCGCGTTCGAGGCGCGCGTCAAAATAACCTCAAGGGGATCGATCTCGACCTACCGCTCGGGCAGTTGATCGTGGTGACCGGCCCAAGCGGGAGCGGCAAATCCAGCTTTGCCTTCGATACGCTTTATGCGGAAGGGCAGCGGCGCTATGTCGAGACGTTCAGTCCGTATACGCGGCAGTTCATGGAGCGCATGGACAAGCCGAAGGCGGACCTGATCGAGGGCATCCCGCCGGCCATCGCGATTGAGCAGGCCAACCATGTCAAAACAACCCGTTCGACGGTCGGCACGATCACCGAGATCAATGACTACCTGAAGTTGTTTTTTCCCCGGGCGGCGCACGCGTTCTGTCCGGAATGCCAGCGGGAAATCCGAACGGAGACCTCGGGCTCGATCGTCAGCCATATCCTGAAAGATCTCGCGGGGGAACAGGCGCTGATCACTTTCGGCATTCCCGTTCCGGCCAAAACCAAGCCGGCGGATTTTTTCGACTTCCTACGCCAGCAGGGATACCTGCGAGTCTGGCTCGATAACCAGGCGATCCGCACGGATGAGATACCCAAGCTGACGCGTCTGCCTGCGTTGGTGCCGGTGATCCAGGATCGCATCGCCGTGACCAAGGAGAACCGGACCAGGCTAAGCGAGGCGGTGGAGTCCGCGCTGAAATTCGGCCAGGGCAAGATCACGGTTTTTCAAGGCTCGACGGCGCACCCCTTTTCCTCCGGCTGGCACTGCGCGCATTGCGACATCACGATCCGGCCGCCGAGCCCGGGATTGTTCAGTTTCAACAACCCGCTGGGAGCGTGCCCGGACTGCCGGGGGTTCGGCCGCATCATCGGCATCGACTGGAACCGGGTGATGCCGGACAAGTCGCTTTCGCTCGCCGCAGGAGTGGTCAAACCCTTCCAGAGCGGACAGTCGAAGGAGTGCCAGCATGATTTGATGAAGGCTGCAGCCCGCCACGAAGTGGATGTGCACACGGCTTTCGAGGACCTGTCCAAGGCCGACCAGGATTGGGTGATCAACGGCGAAGGCAAGCCGGGCGAAGAGGGTGAGGATTTGTGGGCGAATGGCCGCTGGTACGGGGTGAAGGGATTCTTCCGCTGGCTGGAGTCGAAAACCTACAAGATGCACATCCGTGTGCTGCTGAGCCGCTATCGCAGCTACCAGCCGTGCCCGGCCTGCGAAGGCGGACGCTTCCAGCCCGAGACGCTGAACTACCGCCTGCAGCCCGCGCATAAAACATTGCCGGAAATCGCCTCGACCGCCGCGCGCGACCTGCAGCCGCTCATCGAAAAGACGAAGCTGCCGGACGGCGATCCCAGCGCGGTGCTGCTGCGTGACCAGATCCTTTTCCGCCTGCGCTATCTCAATGAAGTGGGCCTGGGCTATCTCACGCTCGACCGCCCGACGCGTTCGCTTTCGGGCGGCGAGATCGAGCGAGTCAATCTCACGACCTGTCTCGGGGCGTCGCTCGTAAACACGCTTTTCGTGATGGACGAGCCCAGCGTGGGCCTGCATCCGCGGGACACCAGCCGCCTCATCGAGGTGATGCAGGCGCTGCGCGACAAGGGCAACACCCTGGTCGTGGTCGAGCATGAGGAAGCGGTCATTCGCGCGGCCGATCACATCGTGGACATCGGACCGGGCCGTGGCTCGACCGGCGGCGAACTCATGTTCAACGGTCCAGCGGCAGAGCTGATCGAGAAATCCAAGACGGCATCGCTCACGGGCGACTACCTGACCGGCAAGAAAACGATCCCGGTGCCGACCAAGCGGCGCAAGGTGACAAAGACGCTGAAGATGCGGGGCATCCGGCATCACAACCTGCGCAATATCGAAGTGGAGATCCCGCTCGATGTCTTCTGCTGCATCACCGGAGTCTCCGGCTCGGGCAAAAGCTCACTGGTCCACGACGTGCTGTACCGCAACCTGGCGGGAGAATCTCCTGACGAGCACGATGCGGCCGGGCATTGCCGCTCGATCCGAGGCGACGAAGAAGTGGGTGAGGTCATCATGGTGGACCAATCACCGCTGGCTCGCAGCCCGCGCTCAACGCCCGCGGTTTACATGGGCGTTTACGATTTCATCCGCGAAGCCTTCGGCACCCTGCCGGAATCGTTGTCCGCGGGACTCTCGCCCTCCTCCTTCTCCTTCAACGCAGGCGACGGCCGGTGCGAACGCTGTTCCGGTCTCGGCTACGAGAAGGTGGAGATGCAATTTTTGAGCGACCTGTTCCTGCGCTGTCCGGAATGCGAAGGCAAACGCTTCCAACCGCACATCCTGCAGATTCATCTGCGCGAAAAATCGATCCACGATGTGCTGGATATGACGGTGCGCGAGGCGCTGGAATTTTTCAAAGGCCACGCCCGCATCAAAGCGCTGCTGCAATTGCTGGCCGACGTGGGTCTTGATTACCTGAGGCTGGGCCAGCCGGTGAACGCGCTGAGCGGCGGCGAATCGCAACGGCTGAAGCTGGCCGGTCACCTCGCGGAAAAGCGCGAGGAAGGTGCGCTGCTGATTTTCGACGAACCAACGACGGGGCTGCATTTCGACGATGTGGCGCAATTGCTGAAAGTCTTCCAGCGCCTGGTGGACGAGGGCAACAGCCTGATCGTCATCGAGCACAACCTGGAAGTGATCAAGAGCGCGGACTGGCTGGTCGACCTCGGGCCGGAAGCCGGCGACCAGGGCGGGGAAGTCGTGGTGGTGGGCACGCCCGAAACCGTGGCGAAATGCGCCGCCTCCCATACGGGTCGATTTCTCAAGCCCCTGCTGGAAGGCAAACGCTCCCGTCTGGCGGAAACGCCGCGGAAAGCGCGGGTGCAAAAGCCCAAGGACAACTTCATCCGCGTGGTCGGGGCGCGCGAACACAATCTCAAGGACATCACCGTGGAGATCCCGCGGGAAAAGATGGTGGTGGTGACGGGCCTGAGCGGCTCGGGCAAATCCACCCTCGCCTTCGACATCCTTTTTGCCGAGGGGCAGCGTCGCTTTCTCGACAGCATGTCGGCGTATGCTCGGCAGTTCGTCGAGCAGTTGGAGAAACCCGATGTGGATGCGATCGAGGGCCTGCCGCCCAGCGTGGCCATCGAGCAGCGGGTGACTCGCGGCGGCGGCAAATCCACCGTGGCGACGGTGACGGAGATTTATCATTTTCTCCGCCTGCTGTTTTCCAAGCTCGGCACACAACATTGCCCGGAATGCCACATCCCGGTGAAAAGCCAGACGCTTTCGGCCATCACCATGTCCGTGCAGCAACTGGCCAAAGGCGGCGCGGTGGAGATTTTCGCCCCGCTGATCAAGGCGCGCAAAGGTTTCCACACGAAAATCGCGCAGTGGGCCACCCGGCAGGAGATCGACTTCCTGATGATCAACGGCGAACTGAGGCCGACGGCCAATTTTCCGAAACTGGAGCGATTCAAGGAACACACCATCGACGCGCTGGTGGGCGAGGTTTCCGCGCCCAAGGATGTGCAGGCGGTGGTCCGCCGCGCGCTGGATATCGGCAAAGGCACGGCCAAGGTACGCGATGCCAAGGGGCAGTTTCATATTCTCAGTTCGGAAATGAACTGTCCGAACTGCGAGCGCGCCTTTGAACCGCTCGACCCGCGCCTGTTTTCCTTCAATTCGCCGCACGGGTGGTGCACGCATTGCCGGGGATTCGGCGAGGTGTGGACGGAATATACCCAAAAGGAATTTGAATCCGTACTGGAAGCGGAACTGGCCGAGGAAAAGAGCCACGAAAACCTGGAGGAGGGTGAGTCACGCCTCTGTCCGATCTGCCAGGGCACGCGCATCAACGAGACGGCGCGCAATGTGTTCCTGCAAGGCCAGACGATCAACAGCGTGGCGCAGTCGCCCGCGGAAGACGCGCTCACCTTGGTGGAAAAACTCAAGTTTCGCGGCACCCAGGAGGAGATCGCCACCGACGTGATCGCGGAAATCGCGCAGCGTTTGCGTTTTCTCAGCCAGGTGGGCTTGAACTATCTGACGCTGGACCGCGCGGCCAATACTCTGAGCGGCGGCGAATCCCAGCGCATCCGTCTAGCGGCGCAACTCGGCTCGAACCTGCGCGGTGTGCTTTATGTGCTGGATGAGCCGACCATTGGTCTCCATGCGCGGGACAACTCACGGCTGCTCGATGCGCTGGAGGCGCTCGCGCAGAACGGCAACTCGCTGGTGATCGTCGAGCACGACGACGAAACGATGCGCCGGGCCGACCACATCATCGATCTCGGTCCGCGTGCGGGCAGCCATGGCGGGGAAATCATCGCGAGTGGTTCGTTCAAGGAAATCCTGGCCAACAAGAATTCCCTGACGGGCGAGTTCCTGAAAAACCCGATGCCGCATCCGGTGCGCGGATCGCGCCGACCGCTGGATACGCCGTGGCTGGAGTTGAAGGGAGCATCGTTGCACAATTTGAAAAACGTCGATGCGCGTTTCCCGATCAACCGCCTGAGCGTGATCTCTGGCATCTCGGGCTCCGGCAAGAGCACGTTGATCCGCGGGGTGTTGCTGCCAGCGGTGAAGGACGCGCTGAGCCGCACCAAGCGAAAGACGATCAAGGACGACCCGTGGAAGAGCATCACCGGAGTGGAATCGCTCGGTGCGGTGCTGGAGGTCGACCAATCGCCCATCGGCAAGACATCCCGCTCGACCCCGGCGACCTACATCAAGGTCTTTGACGAAATCCGCGCGCTGTATGCGAACCTCCCGACGGCGCGGATGCGCGGGTACACTGCAAGCCGGTTTTCCTTCAACAATGAGGGCGGCCGTTGTGAGTCCTGCCTGGGCCAGGGCGTGATCAAGCTGGAGATGAATTTCCTGCCCTCCTCCTACATGCCCTGCCAGGAGTGCAACGGCAAACGCTACAACGCGGCCACGCTGGAGGTGGAATACAACGGCAAATCCATCGGCGACGTGATGGAGATGACGGTGGAGCAATCGGCGGAATTTTTCACGACACACAGCAAGATCCGGCGGGCCCTCTCGCTGCTGAACGAAACCGGTCTGGGTTATTTAAAGCTGGGGCAGCCGAGCCCGACGCTGAGCGGCGGTGAGGCCCAGCGCATCAAGCTGGTCACGCAGCTGACGCGGAGAGCCACGGCGGCGGCGGAAGAAGTCAAGACGACGCGCCGGGGCAAATCGACGCTCTACATTTTGGAGGAGCCGACGATCGGCCTGCATGCGCACGATGTGGCGCAGTTGATCCAGGTGCTGCATCGTCTGGTGGAGGAAGGTGGCACGGTGATCGTGGTGGAACATCACATGGATGTGATCGCGGAGGCCGACTATGTGGTGGACGTGGGGCCGGAGGCGGGAGCGTATGGCGGCGAGATCATTGCCACGGGTACCCCGGAGCAGGTGGCGAAGTCCAAAACGAGCCGGACCGCGCCGTTCCTCAAGGCCTTGCTTGACTCCGCCCCCGCAAACAAGCGGAAATAGCGGTCCTGCGCCATCCAGCGCAGCCCAAAGCCATGCCATCCGAAACCATGAGCCTGCAAAAAGTGGGCGAGACGCTCGAGCATATCGCCCAATTGTTGGAGTTGAAGGGCGAGAACCCCTTTAAAATCCGTGCTTACATCAATGGCGCGCGCGCCTTGGAAACCCTCAGCGAAGATCTCGCGGTGCTGGTGGCGGAAAAGCGCCTGGAGGAGGTCGACGGCATCGGCAAAGCCATCGCGGAGAAGATCACCACGCTCGTCCAGACCGGAAGGCTGGAATATTACGAAAAGCTGAAAGCCGAGTTTCCGGCGGAGATTTTTGCGCTGTTCGATCTACAGGGACTGGGCGCGAAAAAGATCAAGGTCATGTATGACAAGCTCGGGGTGAGTTCGATCGCCAAACTGGAAGAGGTCTGCAAGGACGGCCAGGTGGCGGCGTTACCGGGCTTCGGAGAAAAGACGGCGGCCAATATTCTCAAGGCCATCGAGCAGAGCAAGAAGAGCTCGGGGCAATTCCGGCAGGGTGATGTCCTGGCGCTGGCGGAGCAGTTACTGGACGATCTGCGGAGCCATCCGCGTGTAACGTATGCGCAAATCGCGGGCAGCTACCGACGCAAGAAGGAGATCGTGCGCGACCTGGATTTCATTGTCTCCACGCGCAAGCCGGCGGAGGTTTCCGAGGATTTCGTCAATCATCCCCTGGTCGAAAGCGTGCTGGCCAAGGGCGAGACAAAATCGAGCGTGATCCTGAAGAACGGCATCCAGTGCGATCTGCGGGTGGTAACGAGTGCGGAGTATCCGTTTGCGCTGAATTATTTCACCGGCAGCAAGGAACACAATGTGCGTATGCGTTCGCGGGCGCTGGAGCGTGGCTGGTCGCTGAACGAATATCGCTTCAGCGAAGCGGAGGGACGCAAGCTGAAGGAGCCATTGCCGGAAGTCCACACCGAGGCCGACATCTACAAGTCGCTGGGACTGGCCTATGTGGAACCGGAGTTGCGCGAGGACCGCGGGGAGATCGCGGCGGCGGAGGAAAACGCGCTGCCCGACCTGATCGAGTGGCACAACCTGCGCGGGACGTTTCACAATCATACCACAGAAAGCGACGGGCGGGCTTCCTTGGAACAAATGGCGGAAGGCGCGCAGGAACTCGGGCTGCAATACCTGGGCATCGCGGACCACAGCAAAAGCTCGGTGCAGGCCAATGGGCTCGACGATAAACGGCTGCTCGCGCAGGTGGCGCGGATTCGCGATTTGAATACGACCTTTAATGGTTTCCGGCTGTTTGCGGGCACAGAGTGCGACATCAAAAAGGATGGCTCGCTGGATTTCCCGGACGAAGTCCTCGCCCAACTGGACTATGTGGTGGCCTCGGTGCATGCGTCGTTCACGCTGGGTGAAGCGGAGATGACCAAGCGCATCATCAAGGCGATCTCGAATCCGTATGTGACCATGCTGGGGCATCTTACGGGGCGGCTACTGCTGACCCGCGATTCCTATCAGGTGAACATTCCCGCCGTGATCGAAGCGGCGGCGGAGACCGGAACGATCATCGAATTGAATGCCAACCCCCGCCGCCTGGACATGGACTGGCGCTGGTGGCCGCTGGCCAGGGAGAAGGGCGTGAAGTGCGCCATCAATCCGGATGCCCACTCGGTCGAGGGTTTGCAAGACCTGGTCTTCGGCGTTAACATGGCGCGCAAGGGCTGGCTGACGCGCAAGGATGTGATCAACACGCTGCCGCTCGGCAAGGTGGAGACCGCGCTGGCGCAAAAGCACAAGACCAGCTAGAAGGATCTGACCATGTGGAAAGCAATGCTTGGTTTGCTGTTGAGCGGCGCCATGACTTTGCTTGCCCAGGAGGCTGTGCTGGAAGATCAAGGCTCGGCGGTGAAACGCAGCCTGGACCGTTCCCGGCAGATGTATCCCGATGCGGCGCTGCCGGACAGTGCGCTGAGCAAGGCGATCCTGGCCCGCGTGACGTGGCTCCAGCAAAACAACCCGGCGGTTTTTTCCGACCCGGACTGGCCGTTGAAGATCGCGGCGGCGGAGGCGGCCAATCTGGGCATCCCATCCTACCAGCAAAACCAGGCGGCAGCGGCTGCCAACAGCGGAAGGTATCTCGCGGTGGTGACGAAGAGCTTCAGCCAGGTCGGCGCCTCCTTTCGCAAGGGACAGCAGATCGTGCTGGAAGCCTTGCTCGACTATAAAAAGAAGGGGGTGGTCATGATCGATGGCCAGGAGGTGGTCATCTGGCTCGACAAGGTGAAGATCATCCGCCCGCTGGCCCAGGCGGAAAACAATCTTAACGTGATCAAGATCGAGTCTGCCCGCTATGGGTTGCCCGGCCAGTCCGGCTACAGCGTGTCGGACAGAATCCAATCCATGATATCTCCGGGCGGCGCGCCGCCGCAAATCCTGGTCTCGGATGCGCTGGCCCCGACTGCGGCGGTGCAGCGATTGAATCGCGCGACGGCTCCGCGCAACGTGCTCGACCCCGCGACCGGCAAGGTGGTGACCGTCGTTTCCGGCAAGGTGCTCACGATCACTTATACGATCAATGGCCTGGAGAAGACCAAGCAGGGGATGGAGGGGCAGACTATTATTCTCGATTAGGCGCCCTCCTGGTGGGAGCAAGCCGCTTTGGCGGCGGGAACGGGTTTTAAGTTTTAAGAATTAAGTTTAAAGGGGCGGGTGGTTTGGTCATGGTTAGGGGTATGGGTGAACCCGTCATCGAAGTCCGCGATCTCGTCCGCAAGTTCGGCGACCGCACGGTGCTGAACGGCATCAGTTTCACGGTGGAAAAAGGCGATACCATGATCATCATGGGCGGCTCGGGTTGCGGCAAGTCGACCCTGCTGCGGCATATCATCGGTTCGTTGAAGCCGACCAGCGGCTCGATCAAGATTTTCGGCCAGGAGACGACGACGATGTCGAGCGACGAGCTCGATCTGTTGCGGCAGCGCTTCGGGATGAATTTTCAATTCGGGGCGCTATTGCAGTCGCTCACGGTGGGCGAGAATGTGGCGCTGCCCATCATCGAGAACAGTGAAGTCGATCCGGAGATCGTGGAGCTGGTGGTGAAGCTGAAGCTGGAACTGGTCGGGTTGACTGGTTTTGAAAATCTCAAGCCGGCCGAACTCAGCGGTGGCATGCGCAAGCGGGTGGGATTGGCGCGGGCGGTGGCGATGGACCCGGAACTCCTTTTCAGCGACGAGCCGACTTCGGGCCTCGATCCCATCATGACGGCGGTGATCGACCGGCTCACCCTCGATCTCACGCGCAAGCTGGACATGACGGCGGTGGTGGTGACGCACGACATGACGAGTGCATTTCGCATCGGCACGAAGATGATCGCGCTGGGCGCGGGCAAACGCGCCGGGACGATCATTGCGATGGGAACGCCGGATGAAATTCGCAACCATCCCGATCCGGAGGTGCAGCAATTCATCAAGGGCGAACCCGATGGTCCGGTGCCGCTGAAGCTGGCGCAGGAGGACTATATCGACAGCCTGCTCGGGCACGAGCGGGACAAGGGACGGCGCTACTGAGTCGCCAACAGCCGCGCCACCCGCACGGCATTGGGCGAGTCGGAGTGGATGCACATGGTGCGGGCCTCGAGATCGAGGGGCGTCCTGTCGTTGGCAAAGAGCAGTTCCAAAATGCGGTAAGCCTCGAGCCGGTGGCGGATGTCGCTGAGGGAGAGAATGGCTCCGGCCTTTTTGCGCGGGGCGAGAGTGCCGTCGTTGAGATAGGCGCGGTCGGCGTAGATCTCCGGCCAGGCTTCAACCCCGGCCTTGTCGGCGGCTTCCAGTACCGCTCCCCGGGGGGACACAAGGAGGCGCGCACCGGGACACTGGCCCCGGGCAAAGGAGACGTAGGCGCGGGCGAGAGCGGCGTCGCCCTCGACGACATGGTAGAGAGCGCCGTGCAATTTGATGTGGGCGAGGGGCACTTTTTCCTCCTCGGCCAGGGTGGCGAACCAGACGACCTGCCGGATGAGGAGTTGCTTCAGTTCGCCGGGCGTGATCGGCAGGGCTTTGCGGCCGAAGTTCGGGAAATCCTCAAAAGCGGGATGCGCGCCGGCATTGACGTCGAATTCCCGGCAGAGCCGCAGGGTGCGGCGGATGGTTTTTTCGTCACCAGCATGGCCGCCGCAGGCAATGTTGGCGGAGGTGATCCATTGCATGAGAGAGCGGGTCTTGGTGGAGGACTCGCCTTCGCCGAGGTCGCAATTAATGTCCATCATTCAATAAGTCGGAATTGTACGGCGGTGCCGGGTGCGCATTGGGTGAAACGTGATATGGCAGATGGATCGAGAATGGCGAGCCGTGGATAGCCGCCGACGGTGGGGCCATCGCGCAGCAGGACGATGGGCTGGCCGCCGGAGGGGATCTGGATGACGCCGAGCGCCGTGGGGGAACTGAGAATTTGCAGCGAGGCGGTTTTTAAAGGTGTGCCTTCCAGGCGGTAGCCGGAGCGGTCGCTTTGCGCAGATACGGTCCAGGTTTGGGCGAAGAATTGATCGCGGGCGGCGGAGGGAAACTTTTCCCATTCCGGGCCGGGCCAGACGGGTAAGAGGGGTGTTTCCCGCCAAGAAGGCGGATCGACGATAAATCGACCGGAGACGCCGGAGAGCCGCTCGCCGGGGACCGCGGTGAGTTTTGTCCCGACGGTAAAAATGCCTCCGAGGCCCGCTCGAGGATTGACGCTGGCGCTGCCGAACCAGCGGGGGGCATCGAAGCCGCCCTGGATGGCGAGGTAGCTCCAGACGCCGCTGTGCAGGCCGGAGAAAGTGATTTCCTCGCCGGGAGAGACGAAGATGCTTTTCCAAAGGGGATGGGTGCACTCGACCTCCGCACCGGTGATGGCGATCTCGCATCTTTGCAAAGCGCGGAGGCGGGCGCCGGTGAAGGCCATTTCCAGCAGGGGCGCGGTAGGGGCATTGCCGACGAGGAGGTTAGCGTGAGCGGCGGACCCGGCATCCATGGCGCCGCCGGGAGGCAGGCCGAAGCGCTTCCAGCCGGGGCGGCCGGCATCCTGCATGGCGAGGCCGGCGCCGGAGGCGAGGATTTCCAGCGAGGGATTCATGTGCTGACGGGGATAAATTTCACCCGGTCACCCTGGCGGAGGAGGAAGGCCTTTTCGCTGCCGGCTCCGCGGGCGGCTTCCTCGGAGAATAGAACCGTGTCGGTGCGGCCGATGAGCCACCATCCGCCGGGGGAGGCAATGCTGTAGATGCCGGTGTGCTCGCCGCCTATCCCGACCGAACCAGCCGGTACGCGAGGGCGGGGGGTATCGAGGCGCGGAACGTGGAGTTTTTCATCCAAGGGACCCAGGTAGGGAAAGCCGGGAGAGAATCCGACGAGATAGACATCATAGGCCGGATCGGAATGGCGGGTGACGATCTCGGAAACGGAGAGTTTATGGCACTGAGCGAGGGCTGCCAGATCGGGGCCATCGTAGATGACGGGGATTTCATGGCAGGCGATCTCCTCGGCGGGTAGAGGACGAGCGGCCCCGAGGATGGTTTTGACCTGATCGACTTGAGGAGTGTGACCGTCCTGAAACTCGAGAAGGATGGTTTGATAGGCAGAAGTGACTTCACGGAGGCCTTCGATGGGTTTTTCGTCCAAGGCCCGGAGCAGGCCACGGCAGAGAGCCAGGGAAGACAGGTCAATACTCTGGGCAAACTCAACAAGGAGGCCGGAGGGGCCGAACGGAGTGATCCGCAGATCATTCATGACGATACCCGGAAAAGATACAGGCCGCCGCAACGAAAGTTACGACGGCCTGTTGTTCCCCCCAGAACAATCTTTAATGCGGTTAAATTAGCACCGCTTATTTTGGACGCAAGGAACTTTTTCACGCGAGCCGGGAGTCTTCCCTGTAATATACTGATATATAGAAGGATGAATGGTGAAATATTTTTTAGAAAACGTCCCAATCGAGGTGATGGGAGAGCATTTTATCTCCGTCAAAGACGAAATATCCCTGAAAAGTGCGTCCGTCCAGCATGCCGGGCAGCCAGCGGGCATCGTCCTCCCACATGTCGTGATAGGGAATGGCGTCCAACGGGGTCCATATGGGGGTGGCCTCGTCCGTCTCAGACGGAGTGCCGTCGTGACCGGGAGCGGTGAAGACGCTACACAGCAGGCTATAGCCATCGACGAATTGAAAATGGAGTTCTCCGCGCAGGGTCGGCGGGTGGGATTCGATGCAGAGTTCCTCGCGGGTTTCGCGCACAGCAGCCTCGGCCGTGGTCTCGCCGGGCTCCAGGCGACCTCCGGGACCGTTGATTTTTCCGGCTCCGAGACCGCGCTTTTTCCGAATGAGGAGGATCTGCCCGTCGCGAATGATAAAGAGCAGCGTGGCGCGTTCCTGCGGCTGCCATTTGGCCCAATCGATCTGCATGAGGCCCGCACCCTACCGGGCCGGAAGAAAAAGACAAAGCCCGTTCGTTGCATAAAACCACTGTTTTTCTTGAAAAGCTCCCGCAAATTTCTTATGCAACAAGTACGCCATGAGCGCACTCTATATTCAAAAGGAGGGCAGGCAGTGGGGACCGTTCACGACCGAGGAACTGGAAGGCCAGGTGGCCGCAGGGTCATTTTCCCGGGAGGACTTGTATTGGACGGAAGGCATGGAGGAATGGCTTCCCCTGTCGGCAATAATGGAAACCGTACCCGAGGAGGGCAGCGTCGCCGTCGCGACTCTGGAGCAGGAAACCCCTGGCGATGTCCCGGAAGAGGACACGGTTTATTTCAATGAGGACGGCATCCTCGTAACCATCGACGAGATCAGTTGGAATGGAGAGACGTTGGACCCTGCGTTGGTCGCAAAGACGTCGGCCACCATCGAAAGGGTGAAGCGGGTGAGGCCGCTGATCGTGGCCATCGCCCTGGGGGTGGCGGCGGTCTGTGTGGCGTTGCTGGAGATTCCCAAGACGACCGCGACCCATTGGGCCATCTGGGTTGGCATCCTGGTGGTGTTGTTCTTCGCGATCATGAGGATGCTTTACTCCGGACTGCGGTCTCCGCGATCCATGGTCGTCCTGGATATGGTGGACGGCAGCGAGTACATCATCCCGGCCGGACCAACCATCGCCCAACGAGTCAATGACTGTATCGACCGCGCGGCTCATGCGGCGCGGCAGCGGGTGGCCGACACCTGATTTTTCCGTCCGAATCTCATAGCCTAGCGGGCCGGGGGCGGATAAAACGCCGCCTGTATGGACCTGATGTCTTCCTTTAACCTGCTGGCTGCCGCGGTGCAGTCCACGGCGGCGTCGAGCCCGACGGAACTGGCCGTGGCGTTTTTGACGCTCTGCGTGCTCGAGATCGTCCTGGGCATCGACAACGTCATTTTCATTTCCATCCTGGCCGGCAAGCTGCCCGTCGAGCAACAGGCCAAGGCGCGTTTTGTCGGCCTGGCCCTGGCCATGATCACGCGGGTGCTGCTGCTGTTTTCCATCGCCTGGATGGCCAAGCTCACCGCTCCGCTCTTCGCCCTGTGGGGCAACGAGATCAGCGGACGCGATCTGATCCTCATCATCGGCGGCATCTTCCTGGTGTGGAAGAGCACGCATGAAATCCACGGCAAGCTGGAAGGCGCGGAGGAGACGCACAACGTAGGCAAGGCCAAGGCCTCTTTCTCCTCGATCATCATTCAGATCATCCTGCTCGATATCGTATTCTCGCTCGACTCCGTGATCACGGCGGTCGGCATGGTGAGCAATATCCCGATCATGATCGCGGCGGTAGTGGTGGCGGTGATCTTCATGATGCTGTTTGCGGGCCCAATCAGCGGGTTCGTCGAGCGGCATCCGACGGTGAAGATGCTGGCGCTGAGTTTCCTGTTGCTGATCGGTGTGACGCTGATCGCGGATGGCTTTGGACAACACATCTCGAAGGGGTACATTTATTTCGCCATGGGCTTCTCGGTCTTTGTCGAATTCCTGAACATCAAGATGGGCAAGTCGGCCACTCCGGTGAAGCTGCACCAACCCATCACTGAGGACGCCAAGTGAAACTCGAACTCCGCGATCTGCAAAAGCCCGCGGAGAGCCTGCGGGAGGTCCTCATCGGTTTTCTCGACGCCCTGCGCGAGGATATCACGAAGCTGGAGGAAGACACCCCTACACGCATTCATGATATCCGCGTGGGCACGAAGAAACTGCGCGCCCTGCTGCGCCTGGCGGGAGACCTGGTCCCGGAGGAAGATGCCAAAAAATTCGGCGATATTTTGCGGGAGATCAGGAACACCTTCGCGGGTTCCCGCGATAAAGAGGTGATGCGCACCCGCCTGGAACAGCTTTTCCCGTTGGAACAAGCGGCGGCGGCAGTCACCTTGCTGGGCCTGGCGGCCGAGGAGGAAGCGGAAAAGCCGGACATGACACATCCCACCGAACTCGCGGGAGAATTGAAGTCGCGGATCGAACCATTGCAGCTCGACGCGTTGACTTCCCTCCATCTGGTCGAGAACGCCACCAACTCCTACCGCAAGGCGCGCAAGCTTATGCGCAAAAACAAGAAGGGGCCGGAAAACGATCTGATGCATGAGTGGCGCAAGCGGACCAAGGATGTCTGCTATCACGCCATCGCGCTTTCCGAACTCAAGCCGGCCAAGAAGCTGGCCGATCCGCTCGATGCCCTGGCGGAACTCCTCGGCGAATACCACGATCTGGCCATCCTGGAAGAGCGCTCCCTAAACCATCCGCATCTGATCAACGTGATCAGCGCACGGAAGAAGGATTTGGAAAAATCCTGCTTTAAAGCGGCCAGGAAAATTTTCGAACTGCCCCCGTCCGAATTTCAGCGAAAATTCCGGCGCGCGCTTCAGTAGCGCCGCCGTGACGATTGCCTTCGTTCTCCTCCTGCTGGCGGCGGCGATGGTGTGTTTCGCGCGCGAAACCCTGCCAGTCGACATCGTCACGATGCTGGTGCTGCTGGCCCTGATGTTCACCGGCATCCTCACCCCGAAAGAGGCGTTTGCGGGATTCGGCAGCGAGATCATCATCATTCTCGGATCGGTCTTCGTCATTGGCGGGGCCTTGCGGGAGAGCGGGGTGGTGGATTGGCTGGGGGAGGCCATCAGCCATGTTTCCAAGGGCGGGCCCACCAAGCTGCTCACGCTGATGATGACCTCGGTAGCAGGACTGTCGTCCATCATGAACAATACTACGGTGACGGCGTTGATGCTGGCCCCGGTGACCGGAGTGGCCAAACGCCGGAAGCTGCCCGCTTCCAAGTTTCTCATGCCGCTGGCCTTTGCCTCGATCCTCGGCGGCACCTGCACGCTCATAGGCACATCGACCAATGTGGCGGTGCGCGGGTATCTGGAACAGGTCGGAATGCGGCCGATCGGGTTCTTTGAACTCACGCCGCTCGGAGTGCTCATCGTGATCGTGGGCATCACCTACATGCTCTTGATCGGCGCGCGGCTCCTGCCGGATCGCGGGCTGTCGATGGATCTGACGCAGGACTATGGGCTGCGCGAATATCTGTCGGAAATCCTCATCAAGGAAAACTCTCCGCTGGCCGGCCAGACCTTGAGCGACTCCGATCTGGGCAAGCTGGATTTCCGCGTGCTGAAGGTGTTGCGAAAAAACAAAAGCCTGGCTCCGCAGCCAGGCCTGGAATTGCAGAGCGGCGATGTGCTGGTGGTCAATGGCCCGATCGAGAGCCTGATGAAGGTGCGCGAGACGGAGGGCATCGACATCCGGCCCGATGTGAAATTCAACGACAGCGTACTGGAGGCCGGCACGATGGAAATCCTGGAACTGCTGGTGACTCCGCAGTCTGGATTGCGAGGCCGGCGCATTCAGAATCTGGACCTGCCGCATCGTTTCGGAGTGACGGTGCTGGCCATCAACCGCCATGGCCGCCACCTGCGGGAAAAGCTCAAATCCGTGCGGCTGGAAGCGGGGGACATTCTGCTGGCGCAGGGACCGCGCGAGAACATGGAAGCGCTGCGAAACAGCCCGGATTTCGCGGTGTTCGACGAGCAGAATCCGGTGGCTCACCGAGGGCGCAAGGGCCTGATCATCCTTGCGCTGCTGGGAGTGGGGGTGTTGCTGAGCGCGACCGATCACCTGCCTCTTTCCGCCTGTTTGCTGGCGGTGGCGGTGGCGGCGGTGCTGACCCAATGCGTGCCTCTGCACAAGATCTACACCTATGTGGAATGGCGGTTGCTCATCCTCATCGCGGGTATGACGGCCTTTGGCCTGGCCATGGAAAAGACCGGCACGGCAGAGTGGCTGGCCTCGCTGGTGGTGGGGGCGCTGGAGCCGATGGGCGGGGTAGTGGTGCTGGGCGGATTCGTCCTGCTCACAGCCATCCTGACCCAGCCGATGTCCAACGCGGCGGCGGCGCTGGTGGTGTTGCCCATCGCGTTGAATACGGCGGAGCAACTGGGATTGAATGGCCGGAGCTTCGCCATCGGCATCACCTATGCGGCCTCGGTCTCGCTCATAGCGCCCTTTGAGCCGTCCAGCCTGCTCGTCTACGGACCTGGCAAATATCGCTTCATGGATTTTCTCAAGGTCGGCGGGCCGCTGACGTTCCTGCTGCTGGGATTGATCCTGTTCTTCGTGCCGATCCTGTGGCCGCTGAAATAATGTTGCGTTCCGCCGCTTTCGCTTATCATTAAAGTCCCATGTCCGAATCCGAAAACACCAGCGACCCCGGCATCGAAGTGCGTACTTATTTTGCCCGTGGGCGGAATGCCCTGGTGGCCCGCGCGGAATTCTCCGAACTCTACGCGAGCCTCTATCTGCACCAGATGGACAATGGCATCAAGCTGGAGGGCGAGTATGACCAGTTGATCCGCGACGGCCTGGCGGCCATCACCCTGCACTGCGCCTCACGCCCGCATAAGGAGACGGTGGCCTGGACGGTGAATTTCCAGTCGCCGCTGGCGAATGTCTTTGTCGCCGGGGATAACAATTTCGGCACGGTGGTCGGCAATGTCTTCACGGAAAACGTGAAGCAGGCGGCCCGCAGTCTTTTCTATTCCGACGTGGTGGCGGACGACAAGCCGTCCAAGCGCAGCGTGATCGAGTTTGAAGCCGACAATTTCCTGGCCGCGGCGGAATCCTTTTACCAGCAAAGCGAGCAACGCCCGGCGCGACTCTTCCGTTACGACGAGGAGGAACTGGTGCTGGTGGCGGCGCAGCCGGATTGCGACCTGGACTGGCTGGCTTCCCTCGACGACGAGGCCATCCGCCAGCTCGACAAGACGGTGGAGCTCAGCCTGCTGGAGACGCGGCATTATCGTTTTGCCTGCGGCTGCAATCAGGAGCGCATGCTGACAATGCTCGTGCCCATCATGCGCAGCGAGCCGGATTCGCTCTTCGAAGGCGAAGAGACGATCCGCATCAGCTGCCCGCGTTGTGGCGCGCGCCATACGATCACCCGCGAGGCGCTGGAAGCCCGCATCGCGGCGGAGAAGAAAGCCTAGTTTTTCTTCGTCGCGCAGCAGGAAGCTGGCGCAGGCGTGGCCTTGGCGCTGCAACAGGAGGTACCTGACGGAGCGGCGCAGGCTTTCTTCTTGGCGGTGGAGCAACAACCGGACAGCACAAGACTGGAGCCAACAAGGAGGGCGAGGACGTATTTCATTGTGTGCGCACTATAGGCCGTCTGCCTCTCTTTGCCAGCGCGGGCCTTTTGAAAATTTAGGTCTTCGCGAACCAGCGCAGAATCAGCGGTTCGAAAAAATGGAGAAGGAAAACCGCGGCCAGCGCGTGGGTGATCCAGCCCACATCACGTTTATGGCCGGTGGCGAGAGCCAGGGCGCTGAGCGCGATCATGCCCACCCCGATGCCGGTGCTGATGCTGAAACTCAGGGGCATGACGAGGATGGTGAGGATGGCGGGGGCGGCGATCTCGAAGCGTTCCAGGTCGAGATCCACCACGCCCTCAAACATGGCGATACCCACCACGACCAGCGCCGGGGCTACCGCGACGCTGGGGATCATCAGGATCACCGGGGTGAGAAAGAGGGCGAGTAGGAAACACACGGCGGTGGTCAGGGCGGTGAGGCCGGTGCGCCCTCCGGCCTGGACGCCGGCGGCGCTCTCGATGTAGCTGACGACGGTGGAGGTGCCTAGAAGGGAACTGATGATGGCCGCGACGGAATCGGCGATGAGCACGCGGCCCACGCCGGGAACGTTCCCGCTTTTATCCATCATCCCCGCCCGGCGCGTGACACCGATGAGGGTGCCGATGTTGTCGAACATATCGACCAGCAGGAGGGTGAGGATGATGGGCAGGGCCTTGAAGGCATCCTTCCACAGGAGATCGAAATTCAGCTGGAGGAACAGCGGCTCAAGGGAGGCCGGCCAGGAGAAGGCGGAGGCGGGAAGTTGGGTGATCTCTTTTCCGCCGCTGTCCTTGAGAAACAGGCCGATCAGCGCGATGACCGCCATCGAGAGCATGATGCCGCCCGGAACTTTGCGCGCCACCAGGACGCAGGTGAAAAGGACGCCGAGGCCGAAGAGGGCCACTTCCGGTTTGGTCAGATCGCCCATGCCGACCATGGTGGCGGAGTTGGCTACGATGAGGCCGCCATTCTGCAGGCCGATGAAGGCGATGAACAATCCCACCCCCGCGGAGGTGGCGATCTTGAGCGAGAGCGGGATGGCGGCGAGGATTTTTTCCCGCACGCCGGTGACGGAGAGCAGCAGGAAGATGCAGCCGTTGATGAAAACCAGCCCCAGCGCGCTCTGCCAGGGGATGCCGAGGCCGATACAAATGCTGAAGGCGAAGAAGGCGTTGATGCCCATGCCGGGGGCCATGGCGAGCGGGAAGTTCGTCATGAGGGCCATGATCGCCGTGGCGATGGCGGCGCTGAGCGCCGTGGCCGTGATCAAGGCCGGCTGCGGCATCCCGGCGTTTTGCAGGATGTCCGGATTGACCGCGAGGATGTAGGCCATGGCGGCAAACGTGGTCAGCCCCGCCAGGATCTCGCGCGGGATCGTCGTACCTTTTTCCTTCAGCCGGAACAGCCTCTCGAACATGGAAGACAGGGATTACCTCAGTCGGCGGTGGGTTTCACACTTATTTTAACCGGAGGCTTATTTAGGCATGATGGTGCGATCGCATCTCGTCCCTATCGCGGATGACGGGGCGGCGTGGTGATGGAACGGCTAGGGTGCCGCAGGGCCGTGATAAGAAAAAGTGGGCTCGGTCGGAGCCTCGCCCTCCCATCTAAACGAGGCCGATGCCGCCAACTTTGCAAACCTCCCTATCGCGGCCAGATTGCTGACTTACACCAAACCAAATTTTCAGGCCTGGCGCAGTCTTTGCACGCGCATGCCCATGCCGTAGAGCCAGGTCTCCGGCCCCTCGAGGCCGAACTTTCCGTAGAAGCTTCCCAGATTGGCCCCGGTGAAGAGCGTCGCCATGGCTTTTTCCGGCGCGTGGGTGTGGAGGAAAGCCACCACTTCATTCATCAGGGCGGTTCCCACTCCGGACCGCTGGTAGTCCGGCAACACAGCCACATCCATGATGTAAAAGAAACCGCCTCCATCGCTCACGATGCGGGCCATGCCGATGAAGCGGCCTTCCTTCTCCGCCACGACGCAAAAGACAGACTGCGCAAGGGACTGCTCCGCTGCTTCGAAGTTGGTAAAAACCGTCCAGTTCACCGCCTCGATCAAGCGGTGATATTCCTCCCTGGTAGGCCGACGATGAACCAGAGTCACTCCCTCCAACCGCTCCCGCGCCTCATGCGCTGATGCATGGGACGATTTCGAAATGCGAAAGCAGTGCCCATTGATATCCTGCAGGGTGAATTCACGCAGGCCCCAGGGTTTGTCGGCGGGTTCCTCGATGATCTTTGCGCCCTTGGCTTTCCACTCCGCGCAGAGGTTATCCACTTCACCCACGTTGATGATGAAATAGGCGCAGGGGATTTCGCGGTCGCCGACATTGCTGAGATAGAGCGTGGTTTCGTCGCGGGAGACGGAGCCGTAATCGTTCTCGCCCCACAGCCAGTCGATGTGAAAGCCAAGCACATCGCGGTAGTATTCTTGCGTCTTCTTCACGTCGTGCACAGGGAGCTGGGGGACAGCGCGGGCAAAGCGGTTTTCCATGGCGGCAGGCTGGACGGTCCCATCGAAAAAGTCAGGCCGAAAGCTGGGGCCACGAAATGCAGGAGATTCCAGCCGCCTGTCCGATCCTATCTCATCTGGCCCAATCGTGGATCGGCGAGGTCGAGGCGGTACATGATCTGATTGTAATCGTAGCGCGGAGTCGCCACCGGCGCGGGAGAAAACATGCGGCTGTAGGTTCCCTCGAAATAGATCACGCGTCCGCCATCCGTATCGAAGAACGGATGCATCAGGGGATTGTAAAAGGAATAGCCGGGATGCTCGACGACCTTGGTGGCGAAACTCCACGGGCCGGTGAGTTCCTTCGCCTCGGCGTGGTAAAGGCTGCCGAAATTCTCGCCTGTGCCCTGCCCGATGAGAATCCAGCGCTGACGGAATTCATTCCACGCGATGGCGGAAGCATGGAGGGTCACCGGCTTGAAAATTTCGTCGTAGAGCTGGGCTTTGCCGTGCAGCCACGGGATTGTGACCTTTTCGTAGCTGGCGGGATTTTGGATGTCCTGCCATGTCGCGGGGACGCGCACATCCGGCCACGGGGTGGGGAAGTAAAAGTACTCCCGCCCGCCATCCGTGGTTTTCACAGGGTGCGCACGGGGGCATTGCCAGGTGTTGGCCGGATCAAACTGCACCAGCTTTTCGAATTCCTCCCGATCGTCGTTGAAGACGACCAGGCCGTGCTCCAGCCGTTCGTCGAGGCTCTTCATGCGCGAATAGTGCGCGACCAGCCGCTCGCGGCCCTGTTCATCGGGAAGGACGAGGAGGCCGTCGAGCCAGATCATGCCTTCCTCCGGGCCAGGCACCATGGGTTTCACCGCGCCCTTGTCGTCGGTGAAGTAGCGCAGGTTCACGCCCACATCCGGCGGGAGGCCGCCTTTTTCCGGCAGGTCGGAGACGGCGCCAGTGGTGCGGAAATTCCCCAGCGGATAGGCCGCTCTATTGGTGTCGCCCCAGAACCAATAGACCTTGCCGCGATAAACGGCGGTGAGCGCGGAGTCCTGCCCCAGCACGCCGGCATTGAGCACCGGTTTCGCCAGCGGGGTCTTTTCGTCCAACAACATGCTATCGCGGTAAATCCCTTCGCCGGTGATGCGATAGAGCCGGTCGGCGACGTTCTCCCGCGTGATCATCAGCCTCGTTTTGTCGCCCGGTTTGGTCATGAGCGCTTTGCCGGTGTAGCCGAAGCCGTCCTTCGGAAAAGTATAGCCGGGACTGCCCGCCGTGAAGAACACCTCGCGATCCATCAGCCCCGGTTCGTTGAAGGCGACCCAGCCCGCGCTGTCGGTGATATGCACGACGTTGTTCACGGTCTCGAGTTCCACCAAGGGAACCCCGCGCCCGGTTTCTCCGTCCAGAATCTGGATGCCGAAGGGCTCAACGGCCCAGAGCGGCGCGGCCCGGGCGAGGAAGCCGAGGAGAAACTTCATCTCTCCAGTCTGGCTGGAAGTATAGAGAAAGTCAGGGCCATTTCCTCATCCCGGCCTCATCGGAAAGTCGCGTGGCAGATTTCCTCTGGAGCAGCTAATGTCGCCAGGTGCGCAAGATCATCCATCTCGACATGGATTGCTTTTACGCCGCCGTGGAGATGCGGGAGCGGCCCGAGTTGGCCGGCCAGCCCATCGCCGTCGGCGGCGGGGGCCGTCGCGGGGTCGTGACCACTTGCAACTATGAGGCCCGCCGCTACGGAGTGCGCTCCGCCATGCCGGGCTTCAAGGCCAGGGAGCTTTGCCCGCAGATTATTTTTCTGCCGGTGCGGTTTGATCTCTACCGCGCCGCCTCCGCGCAGGTGCGTGAAATCCTCCAGAGCGTGACTCCGCTGGTCGAGCCGCTCTCCCTTGATGAAGCCTATCTCGATGTCACCGCGGTGGACCGCTACGCGTGGGACATCGCAAAGGAGATCCGCCGCCGCATCTTTGAGGTCACGCAGTTGACCGGTTCCGCCGGCATCGCGCCGAACAAGATGCTGGCCAAGATCGCAAGCGACTGGCGCAAGCCGAATGGGCAATTCGCCATCACCCCCGACCAGATCGACGCCTTCATGCGCGACCTGCCCGTACGCAAGATCTGGGGCATCGGGCCAAAGAGCGCCGAGCGTTTTGCCGCCGCTGGCATCCACACCTGCGGCGACCTGCAAAAGTTTTCCCTCCCCGAGATGGTGGAGCGCCACGGCAAGTGGGGTGACGAATTGTATCACCTCTGCCGTGGCCACGACGACCGCGAGGTGCAGCCCAACCGCATCCGCAAATCGCTGAGCAACGAGGAAACCTATTTCGAAAATCTCGAGACCCTCGAGGATTGCCGCGCCGCCATGGACAAGCTCGTGGATGAACTCCACGAAGACCTCCGCCGTTCCGCCGCCGACCGGCAGATCCGGAAGGCTTTCGTGAAAATGAAGTTCGCCGACTTCACCCGCATCACCCGTGAATGCCTCGCCATCGAACCCGACCGGCAAATCTTCCACAACCTCCTCGAAACCGCCTGGCGCCAAAGCGAGGGCCGGCCCGTGCGGTTGCTGGGGTCAGGGGTGAGATTTGGGGATTTGGAAGAGGAAATGGATGCGGCGCAGCCGCTGCTTCCGCTTTAAGACATCGCGGATACTAAATGAGCCGAAGTGTCTCTTCGGAGCCATCTTTCTTGCGAAAGACCAGCTTACCGCCCTCTTTTTCATTCTCAATTACAACGGTCAAGAGAGCCAATGCCCGTCGTACAACATCGCTGATCGAGCTTAATTTTGTTTCCTCTTGAAGTACGTCGAGGCACTCCCGCGTGTCCCGCGAGATGTCCAAATTAAGTCGAATCTTTTCTTTTGTTTTTACCATCAGCTATTGTCACGACTACCGCGAGAGAGATAGAGCAAAACACCAGAAGTGCATATGCCGGTATCGGCGCGTCCTTCCACGCTAATGCGAAGAAGCCCATGCAGGTGACCCAGCCTATTTGGCATATGGCCTTTCCTGTAGGAGACGCATCACTCTGATAGAAGTGACCATTTGAAATATCGAGTCGATCTATAACTTTTTCATAACGATTCTGAATTGAACTGTTTCGGATAGGATCGGAAGGATCGCGACTTTCCATCTTGTGTTTTTAATTGGTGGGTGTTCGATGTGTTAGCCATAGGAGTGATTGAGGTGAGAGCGCAGGATTTACTCAAATTTCACTCAACTCAAGAAAAATCGTCGTCCATTTATTGTTTCTACTTTACCCTCGCTCCTTGTTTTCGTAAATTACTGCCGAGCTAAACCTGCCATCGGCAGACCAATTCTCCTGGGCCCTGCGGACCAAACGCGCAGACAGCGGTTTTCGAGTCACGACGACTCGCCGCATTTGACACCAAACCATGGGAAACATGATGAATCAGGGTAATGGAAGCGCGATTGCGCGAATCAAGGAACGCTGGCCTTTGCGGGCCATGGCGCAGAGGCTGGGGATTGAGTTGCCCCAGCGGGACAATCAGAAATTCCGGCATCCGTTTCGGCCTGATCGGAATCCGAGTTGCACGGTGCATGGGGAGGCGATTCACGATTGGAGCCAGGGCGATGGGAAACCCATGGATGCCATCGCGCTCTTTGCCCTGGCGAAGGGTCTCGAGAATCGCGAGGCGATCCGGGAACTGATGCGCGAGTTGGAACCGGGGCGGGAGTTTGCGAATGAATCCGATTCCATGCGCAACCGCCCGCCGGGGAAACCGGCAATGCGTTCAGCGAATAACCCGGGGTTATTAAACGGCCGCCCTCCCGCCCCCACCACGCCGCCGGGAGGGACGCAGCCCCGCAAGAACGGGCCGGTGGCTCCACCGCCTTACCGGGCGCTGGAGATTCCGACCATGGAGGAGATCGACCGGCTGGTGGCGTTGCGGGGGTTTTATCGCGAGACGGTGTTTCAGGCGATTGCCGCCGGGCATTTGTTCTGTGCGGATACGCGGGAGGGCCGGGCCTGGGTGGTGACAGATGCGACGGGGCAGCTCGCGCAATCCCGCCGCCTCGATGGCCGGCCGTGGGAGGGCATTCGCTCCAAGGCGTGGACGACGGTGAAGGAAGCGGGGCTGGCCGGTTGGCCGCTGGGGGCGGCGGAGATCGCGGATCGTCCGCGGGTGCTGCTCTGCGAGGGCGGGCCGGACTGGATCGTGGCGCATGAGGCCGCGCCGGAATTCGCGGTGTGCGCCATGCTGGGCGCGAAGCAGGTGATTCATCCCACGGCGCTGCGGCATTTCGGCGGGAAGGCGGTCCGCATTCTCGCCCATGGAGACGAGGCCGGGGCGGCGGCCGCCCGGCGCTGGGCGGTGCAGCTCGCGGCCGTGCAGGCCCGGGTGACGGCGGTGAAGATCGAATTCGGCGAAGCCCGCGATCTCAATGACTGCGCGAGGCTCCCTGTCGCGGATGGACTCAAACACCAAATCTTCACCCTGCTATGCTGATGTCCCACGAGTACGATCCACTGGTCGAGGATTTGTTCGCCGACCTGGCCAAGCTCATCGCGGAGGGCCTGGAACCGGAGCGGCCCACCATCGCCCCGGTGCTGCCGGAGGGTGGCTGCCTGCTGTATCGCGGCCGGCTCAACGAAATCCATGGCGAGCCCTGCGTGGGCAAGACCAACGTGGCTCTGGCCCTGTGCCTGCCCCTGCTGCGCGAGGGCCAAGGCGTTCTCTACATCGACCCGGAGGACAGCGCCATCTCGGCGGCGCGGCGGTTGCTCGCCTTCGGCGCGGAGCCGGAGCAGGTCATCGCGCATTTCCACCACATGCAATGCCCCGAGGTGCAGGATTACCCGCGCCTCATCGCCTGGGCGGCCTCACACCGGCCTGCCCTCGTCGTCGTCGATGGCTGCGCGGAGATCCTCGCCTCGCTGGGCCTGGACGAAAACGACCCCGGCGAGTTCCTGAGCTTCTGCCGCGACCGGCTGAAGCCCTTTACCGATCTCGGCTGCGCCGTGTTGCTGGCTGACCACGTGGTGAAGAGCACGGAGGGCCGGGGCCGCTGGGCCCGTGGCACCGGTGCGAAGATGGGGAAATACGACGGCGTGTCGTATTCCGTCGAACTGGGCCAGAGCTATTCGCCCTCCCTGCCCGGCCACGTGCGCCTGCGCATCGCCAAGGACCGCAACGGCGGCGTCGGCGTGGTCGGCCAAGCCGTGGCGGAGATTCATTTCACCCCGGATTTTCTCGAGGAGCAGACCGAAGTGAAATTCCGCCGGCCTCCGGCGAAGAACGATGGGCATGGGCCCTTCCGCCCCACGGCGATCATGGAGCGCATCTCCCGCCGGCTGGAGGAATTCCCCGCCTCCTCGCTCCGCGACCTGCGCCAATGCGGCAAGCATGACTACGTGGACCTGGGCATTCGCGAACTCGAAGGCGACGGCTTCCTCATCATCACCAAAGGCGGCCCCGGCAAACCAACCAACTACCAGCTCACCCGCCCATTCCGGGAGCATCCCACAGAATGATCGTGGCCCCGTGCCCCAACCGTGTCCCACCGTGCCCCTGTGTCCCACACCCTATGGGTGGGACACAGGGACACGGTGGGAGCAAACCCACTTCCCATATGAAAAACCAACAAACCCTGCCGGCGGAAAGGCCGCGAACCGAACTTGAGTGGGCTCTGGTCCGCCTCATGCATGGCGACCCCTTACCCGAGCCCTACCGCACAGCTTATCTCAACCAGCACAATCCGGAAGCTCCCTCCGGCTTTGCCAGCGACCCTCGTGATGCCACATGGGTGCGAAGAGCACGCATAGCGCTGGCCAAGATCGTGCGCGACGAAACCGACCGCTTCACCCCCGAGCAAAAGGTCGACGCCATCGAACACGATTGCTACCTCGACGGGACCCTCCCGCCCAAGCAACTCCTGGCGGTGCATCACTTTCTGGCCAGGGCTTTTCTCCGCAAGTGCGGGTTTGAAGTCGAGGTGGAGGCGGATGGGGAGACCTGAAAGATATCCCGCGTAGCTCCTGCGGACAGGATGTCTTGCAGTGGAGAGGGGCGGCAACCAACCCAACAAATACCACCCCGCCGTCCTGCACTTTCAAGTGAAGGTGTTTTTGGAGGAGGGAGGGGGAATGGACCGCTAACGCGTCATTTGGTGCGAGCGCCTTTGATCTTCCGACAAGCTGCGCTCGAATCGGCATTCCAGTCCTGAACTGCCATCTCGATGCTATCGAACGGATCGAGAATGCCCGAATTCACGTGCCCACACATGGCATACACAAAATATCCATGTGTTTCGCCTAGGAGCGTTGTGCTTTTGGTCTCACCCAAATGCGCATCTTCACCACAACCACATGCTGAAAGTTGGGAGTGTTTCATTTTTAAGCGACGCTCATGAAAATATCGCGTTGTGAAAGGTCTCTTCGATCCGATGCAGGTTGGATGCTGAGTTCCTATCCACAGCCAGTCCTCATCTACACCCGTCTCAAAAGAAATTTTGGCAGCCAGCTTTTCCGAGAGACGGAGGTTGCCAGATTCAAGTTTCTCAATAGTCGAGACACTTACCCCGAGCATGCCGGCAAAATGAGGAGTGGAAAGTTTGGTTATAGCTCGAACTAGAGCGACGGCGGTTCTTTGACTGGAAACTCTCATAGCGGCAGGATGAACGAGGAGTTATATTTATGCAACTAATACCACATCTATTTCGTCATTAATCCGTATTTATGAGATGAGTGGTTACCGAAAGCCGATGACCTAAGACACCCTTGACCGCCCTCGCGGGCGCCGAGTTTCGGGCTGACATAAAGTTGCTACAACAACTCCCCCTGTGCCGCCAGCGGCGGCGACACATTGATTCTCTCGCGATAATCCACACTCCGCTGCGCCACCAACACCTCAGCCAGATCTCCGGAAGACGCTTCGGCGATTTCCTCGCGGGTGGCTTTGGTGAGGATGTGGCGTTCATGGCCGATCTGGCGGAGGAGTTGCTCCTGCATGGCGGTGACTTTTTGTGAGGTCTCGCCGGATTGGAGAAATTCACTGAGGAATTCGCGGAGCGGCACGTACATGCGGAAGCGCGGGGTGTGGGGCAGGGCGGCGGGTTCGGCGGTGTCGGCGATTTGTTCCAGGTAATCTCGTGATCCCGTGATGAGGCGGCCGTGGCCCTGCGGGCAGGTGAGGGCGTCGTAGGGGCGTTTGCACTTCGCGCACCAATTTAAAAAATAGCGGGTGCGGTGGATGGAGTACTTGATGCAGCCGAGGACGCGTTCCCGCGAACCTTCGCGGAGGGCGGCGAACATGGCATCGTAGCCGGGCTCGGTGTCGAGGAGGGTGCATTCGCGGCCGAGGTTCTCGGGGGAGTGCGCGTCGGAGTTGGCGAAAAGGGCGTGAGCATCCAGCGAGGCGATGCGGCGATTCATCGGCGGGATGGAGGTGAGGCCCATCTCCACAGCGAGCAGGCGGTTCACACCGTCGCCGAAGACGCTCTCCAGCGTGCGGTGCCCCATCTGGCTGCCGAGGCTGGAGAAATAGGGATTCATCACATGCGCGGGGGCAAGGTGGCAGCGGTCGTCGTGGGCGGTGGCGAGGTCGAGGATCTGCCGCGAGGTGAGGGCGAGGCTGGGGCGGCCGTCCTTGAGCCGGCCATGGCCGCCGACTTTTTCGCTGAAGCGCCGCACGCTCTCGATGGTGGGGAAATAGAGGAGATGGTGGATGCCCTGCAAACCGCGCGATCCCGGCGGGAAGGCATTCACTTCGGTGCTGAGGACGAAGCGCAGGGGCTGGCGCAATGCGGCGGGGAGTTTTTCCAGGATGGGGTCCTCCACCTCGGGGCGAAGGGCGAACCAACCATCTTCGGCGGGCCTGAGCTTTTTTTCCAACTCCTCGAGCCAATCGGGTTGCAGGCAGTCGCCCGTGCCCATGACGTCGATGCCCTTGCGCCGGGCCTGGAGGGCAAACGTCTCCAGCGTCATCTGCGGCGACACGGCATCCGCGTGGCGGGAGTGCAGGTGAAGGTCGGCGGCGTAGCGCATGGGGAATAGCATTATCTGTGATTTGCCGCCCTGCGCCAATCGAAAGGCTGATCCTGCCCAAGGACAAACTTCAATCCCCCATAAGACCATCGGCGCATCCGGTTGTCTCAGCTGCCGCGATACCTAGTAAGATGAAATACCTGCTCGCATTGGCCGGAGCCTTGGCCCTGGTCGGCTGCTCCACAAACTCCACCGCAGATAATAACATGGTGACCGTCACCACAGCCAATGACCAGGTGGTGGTGGCCGACACAGCCGCGCCCACCACGGCTCGCGAAGCGGTAAAGGACGCCAAAAACGAATGATGAAACCGCTCTTCGCTCTCGCCTTGGCCGGCCTGCTGGCCGCCTGCACGGCGCCGAATCCGGACCGCGACAAACAACGTGAAATGGACGCCAATCCGGAGGTGCCTTCGTCGGGCGATCCGACGAATGGGGCCAATGGGCCTTCTCATTCGGGGTCGATTTAGCTATGGATGCGCCAAACCAATGAAATACCTCCTCGCTCTTGCCGCCGTCTTCTCCCTCGCTGCCTGTCAGACCACCACCCAATATTCCAATACCCAAAAGATGGAGAAAAAAGACGCGGCCGCCGCAGCCAATGCCACCCAAGGCATCAACGAAATGTAAAACCCTATGAAAACACTACTCGCTCTGGCGGCTGCCTGCGTATTGGCGGCCGGTTTCAGCTCCTGCACCCCGGCCCAGGAAGCCACCACGCCCTCGAATCTGCCGCTGGACGGCGGGATCGGCGACGGGGTGAATCCTCCCGGCGGCGGCTTGTAGTTTTTCCCGGCCATTTGCGCCGGTTGGGCTCTGGCTGTAAATTGACAGAGCCATGAAAACGTATCCCGTCACTCTCCTGGAGATCGGGCTGCTCTCCGGCACCCGCGCCACCGCGGGAGCTGGTCTCGCCCTGGTCGTGGCCCACAAACTCACTGAGGATCAGCGCAAGGCGGTCGGTTGGTCGCTCTTCGGCGTGGGCTGTGCCTGCTACTTTTACCTGGTGGCCAACGTGCTGCTAAGGAACAGGGGAGCCCCGGCTCCACCGCATCCGGACCGGGTGCCGTAAGGGGAGAGAGTTTTAAGAATAAGGAATTAAGTTTTAAGCGGCGTTTTTCGCGAGCGGGTCCTCGTCGTGAATGATGGAGAATCGCGGTACTCGGGAAGGCTTAATCGATCACCACTACGTAGAACTTCCGCTTTATCGCGGTCTCTTTATCGGCGCGTTCAAACTTGAGGCGGGACCAGACGGCCAACTTGCCCTCCGGTGGGTTGGTATCCCACTCATAGGGCGCACCCCAACCGTCGAGCCATTCGCCCCTGGCATTAAAGGCGCCGGGGCTGCTGATGAACCCATAGCGCTTCTCCGGATCGCGGAAGGTCATGAAGGAAATCTTGCGCCAGTTGTAGCCATCCACGGATTCGCCCCCGAGGATTTTCAGCAGCTTCGCGGGATCAGCCGGGGGCGGGTAGCCATATTCCTTGGCAAAGGCGTCGGCGGCCTCGCGGAGATGCAGGAGGTCATTCTTTGTATTGGCGCGGGCCATGTGTCCCGGTACGAAGCCGAAATAGGGCCGGGGTACCAGCGCATACAGAAGGGCCACCACGAGAGCAAGCGCCACCAGGAACAATACAGCTTTGGGAAGGCGTCTCATGGGCGGGCCAGCCTACCGCATCCACCCGGCGGGCCACGATCACAAAAAGAGGCCGGCAGCCGGAGGGCGGGCCGAGGTGGTAGCGGTGGGGATCACGGCTCCCGGGCAGGGTCGGGATGGACCAGCCGAGGGCTTCCCATAGGGCTCTGGACTTCGGAAAGCCAAAGTCACCGAGATCCCGGCCAAGCCCGCCTTTTCATTCACGGCTCCTCGAGAGGTTTCCTGACGCTGGACTTCCCCCACAGCCAGCGAGTCTCCCGCCAGAAAAAACTCAGACGCCGTAGGTGGCGAGTTCCTCGGGGTCGAGCATGGTGCCGCGGCAACCGGGAGTTTCGCAGCGGCAGGCCCAGAGACGGTAGTCCTCCTCATCGGGGGGCTGGCCGAGGGAGAGCTTGTAATCGTAGGTGAGTTCCTCGCCGGGCAGGATGGTGCGCAGGGCGGTGATGTAGACGCGGTTTCCCACGCGAGTGGTCTCAGTATTCGGCGTGCAGGCGTGGTTGATGAACCGCGCCGCATTGCCATCAATCGCGCCGTCGATGACCATGTTCTTGGATATCTGCATAAGGTAAGTGAGGCCGCTGGTGGTGTCCTCGCCTTCCCAGCGCTTGCGCTTGCCGGTGTATTCGATGATATCGCGCCCCTTCGGAATGCGCTTGGCCGCAAAAACCCCGGTGCCGTGAATGCCTGAGTCCGCGACGCGGACGTACTGTGAATCGCTCATGATGCCCTGTTGAAAATCGTTTTGCTGAAGTTCCCTCGGAAAGACGGCGTGATTCTTTAGGAACGAATCCGCGCGTTGGCAATGCGATAGTCGCAGGGAGGGCGGAAAAAATGCGCAGCGTATTTTGAAACAGCCAACCTCACTTGGAGAAGGACGTCCCGCAGTCTCTCACATCAATCCCCGACCTTGTCCATGATAGGAGGGCGAGGCTCCCATCAGAAATGCTCCCGCTAATCGATCAACACCACGTACAACTCACGCTCCCTCGCCGTCTCGCGATCCTGCTTTTGATTTTTGCCTCGCGACCAGATGGCTAAGCGGCCTTCGGGCGGCCGAGTATCCCAAATGTAAGGGTGGCCCCAAGCATCCATCAACTCTCCCCCGGCATTAAACTCGCGAGGTGAAAACTCAACGAACGTAATCTTGTGGGAATTGTAGCCATCTACTCCCTCACCTTGCAGGACCCGAAGGAACTTTTGTGGGTCAGATGGCGGCAGTTGGCCATATGCATCGACGTAAGCCTTCTTGCCTGCAGCTAAAACTATCGCCAAGTGATTAGGATGGGCGTGACACCGAATCCCCGTCATCGGCCAGATAAAAATCGCCGCCACAACCACAGCTAACAACACGACTCCAATTCTGAGGGATTTCATCGGTACGGCAAACTTAGTCGAACCTCAGCGCGTTTTAAATCCCAATTCTTCAAACTTAAACTCTTCCACCCCGCCCCCCTTCACGAAAAAAAAGACCGGCCCTTGCGGACCGGCCTTTTCTCTGGGTCGCCTCCCAGAGGAGGCGAATGCCGATGCTCTTTAGCGGAGCAAATTAATACCGATAATGATCGGGCTTGTAAGGGCCTTCGATCGGCACGCCGATGTAGTCGGCCTGCCGCTTGGTGAGGGTCGTGAGCTTCACGCCGATCTTCTCGAGGTGCAAGCGGGCGACCTCTTCGTCGAGCTTCTTGGGCAGAACGAAAACCGCGGGTTTGTACGTGTCCCGGTTCTTCCAGAGGTCGAGCTGGGCGAGGGTCTGGTTGCTGAAGCTGTTGCTCATGACGAAGCTCGGGTGACCGGTGGCGCAGCCGAGGTTCACGAGGCGGCCTTCCGCGAGGAGGAAGATCGAGTTGCCCTTGGGGAACTCGTACTTATCAACCTGCGGCTTAATATTGGTGTGCTTGACGCCGGGGAAATTCACCAGCTTGTCGACCTGGATCTCATTGTCGAAGTGGCCGATGTTACAAACCACGGCCTGGTCCTTCATCTTCTCCATGTGTTCGATGGTGATGACGTCAACGTTGCCGGTGGTGGTGACGTAGATATCGCCGCGGCCGAGGGTGTCCTCGATGGTGGTGACTTCGTAGCCTTCCATGGAAGCCTGCAGCGCGTTGATCGGATCGATCTCAGTGACGATGACGCGTGCGCCCTGGCCCTTGAGGGACTGCGCACAGCCCTTGCCCACATCACCGTAGCCGATGACGACGGCGACTTTGCCGGAGATCATGACGTCGATGGCGCGGTTGATGCCGTCGACCAGCGAGTGGCGGCAACCGTAGAGGTTGTCGAACTTCGACTTGGTCACGGAGTCATTCACGTTGAAGGCCGGGACGAGGAGCTTGCCGACTTCCTGCAGCTTGTAGAGACGATGGACGCCGGTGGTGGTTTCCTCGGAGACACCGCGCCAATCCTTCACGATCTCGTGGAAGATATAAGGGCTCTCGGCGTGGACTTTCTTGAGGAGGTCCTTGATGACTTTTTCCTCGTGGGATTCGGACGGGGTGTTGACCCAATCGTCACCGTCTTCGAGTTCGTAGCCCTTATGGATGAAGAGCGTCACGTCGCCGCCGTCGTCAACGACGAGTTGTGGGCCCTTGCCATCCTTGTTGATGATGGCCTTCCAGGTACAGTCCCAATACTCCTCGAGGGTTTCGCCCTTCCAGGCGAAGACAGGCACACCAGCAGCCGCAATGGCAGCAGCGGCCTGATCCTGCGTGGAGAAAATATTGCAGGAAGCCCAGCGGACATCAGCACCGAGATCGACCAGCGTCTCGATGAGGACGGCGGTCTGGATGGTCATGTGCAGGGAACCCGTGATGCGAACGCCCTGAAGCGGCTTGTCCTTCGCGTATCTTTCGCGAATGGACATGAGGCCGGGCATCTCCTTCTCGGCGATGTTGATTTCCTTCCGGCCCCAATCGGCCAGCGTGATGTCGCGGACAACAAAGTCGGTGCCCGTCTTATCGATAGTGGTAGTGCTCATTATTTTGGTAGTTTTAAGTTTTAAGAATTAGGAATTAAGTCGTCTTCGATGAACGCGTGACGGTCTTGCGCAGGCCTTCCAGCATCGCGGAGATTTCCTTGGATTCCTTGATAAGGCGCCGGGCCATGGCAGGCTCCAGCACGTTTAATTTCTGGGCAATATAAAGTTGAGTGCGCAGCTCGCCGGAAGAACCCTTGGCGATTTTCAGGAACTGACCGAATTCCTTCGGTGCCCCTCGTTCGGCTCCCTCCGCGATATTAGACGCGATGGAAAGCCCTGCTCTCTCGATTTGGGTTTTAAGGCTTAAATACTTGCAGGCCGCGAAAGTCTTGAAGACATCCACCGAAAGGCGGCAGGCACGCTGCCACACTTCGAGATCTTCAAAACTTTGGTAGGGCATAAGCCTTAAAACTTAATTCTTAAAACTTTACACTGCGCTGCCGTCTCAGGCCGCTGCCTTCTTAAGGGCTGCCGTCTTATCCGTGCGCTCCCAGGTGAGATCGGGATCGTCTTTGCCGAAGTGGCCGTAGTTCGTGCTCTTCGAGTAGATCGGGCGGAGCAGTTGGAGCTGCTTGACGATCTCGGCGGGCTTGAAGCTGAAGGTCTTCAGCACAGCCTTCTCGATCTTCTCCTCGGAGACCGTGTGGGTGCCGAAGGTGTCGATGTGGACGCTGACGGGCTCTGGATGGCCGATGGCGTAGGCAAATTGCACTTCGCATTTCGCGGCGAGACCGGCGGCCACGACGTTCTTGGCGACATAGCGGCCCATGTAGGCGGCGCTACGGTCGACCTTCGACGGGTCTTTGCCGGAAAATGCGCCACCACCATGACGGCCCATGCCGCCGTAGGTGTCGACGATGATCTTGCGACCGGTGAGGCCGCTGTCGCCCTGAGGTCCGCCAATGACGAAACGGCCAGTCGGGTTGATCAGGAATTCGGTGTGCGCGGTGAGGAGATTCTTCGGAAGGACCTTCTTGATGATCTTCTCGATGCAGAACTTCTCGATCTCTGCGTGCTCAACGCCTTCGGCATGCTGCGTGGAGATAACAACGTTCGCGATGGAGACGGGCTTGCCGTCATCATAAACGACGGACACCTGGCTCTTCGCGTCGGGGCGGAGCCAGTTCACCTTGCCGCTCTTGCGCAGGCGGGTAAGCTCGCGGCCCAGGCGGTGGGCAAACATGATCGGCGCGGGCATCAACTCGGGCGTCTCATTCGTGGCGTAGCCAAACATCAGGCCCTGGTCACCGGCGCCTTGCTCGGCCGTCTTCTTGCCTTTGACCTTCTTGGCGTCGACGCCCTGGGAAATGTCGGGGCTTTGACGGGTCAGGTAGTTGTTGATGAAAACGTGGTCCGCGTGAAAAATGTCATCATTGTTCACGTAGCCGATCTCACGGATGGCCTGCCGAATGATCGCGTTGTAATCGAAGTTTGCCTTGGTGGTGATCTCACCGCCGACCACGACGACGTTGCTCTTTACAAAGGTTTCGCAAGCAACGCGGCTATTTTTATCCTGCGCCAGGCAGGCGTCCAGGATGGCGTCGGAGATGGTATCGCAGACTTTATCCGGATGGCCTTCACCAACGGATTCGGAGGAAAAAATGTAACGTCGGGACATGTTATATTAAAATATAGAGATGTATTCATAGGTGAGGCAGATAGGTTTGTCAAATTTTGGGGCCCGTCCTGTCCTGAAGCAATGAATGAAATTCCCGTAATATGCTAAAATTCAGAATTTTACATGCTATTCAATTCGACAATGACCATCGAGATTTCCTATGCTAGCCTCTCTTGTGACTGGGATTCCCCCTGCAAAACACAGTTTTCGCGGCAGGCTGCTGGCTCTTTTGGTACTCGCAATCATTTTGGGCGGTTCTACCGAGACGTGGGCTTGGAGCTCTCTCTCCTCCCACGCGTACTACGACATCCTCCAACAAAGTTCCGCGCTGGAGACTTATCGCTTGGTTTCCGGGCATTTCCCCTCGGATAAGTACTGGGAAAAGCTCGGCGACTACTACGGCCCGAGCAATGGAACTCCCTCAGGACAACCCTTGGATCGTTGGGGACAGCCTTACATCTACCGGATGCCCGGCCAGCATGGTGACTTTGATCTCTACTCTGTTGGCAAAAATGGCATCGACGACCAAGGACGGCTCGACGACATCTCCAATTGGGCGGGGGTAAATGACGGTTTTTATTGGAAGTCTACCTGGCCTCGAGGTCGATTCTCCATCGCTACAGGAACGGCCTTGGGACTCGGCAGTTTACTACTGGCCTTCTTTTTCCCTTGGCGAACCGTTCTTCCAATCGCCGTATCAATCACGTGTGCCGGCATTTTCCTTGGCTGCCAATGGCTCATGCATCCCGGCTTTGTGGATGACCGCAATGGGCCTCTCACATTTTACAGTTTTGCCGCAGCCATGCTTTTCATCGGACTATCGGTCTATTTCGTGAGAAACTTACACCGTGAGGGCATTGTGTTGCGCCAAAGATCAGTGCCAGCTCGTGACGAGTCCTAATCTAAAACCACCTGCTGCCCATCGCGGATGGCCTCGATGATTTCCTCGGGCTTTTCATCTTTCTTCAGGCGCTCGGTCAGGTATTCGCTCTCGATCAACCCAACAATATCCGCCAAAAGCCGGGGTTGGATGCGAGCCATGCGACCCGGCGTCAGCAGGAGGAAGATCAATTCGATGCGTTCATTGGAGCCATCGACCGGAATGCCATTTTCGGAACGGCCAAAAATCAGCACCGGGGCGGTGAGGCTGTCGATGCGGCAATGGGGGATGGCCAGACCATGGCCGAGGTAGGTGGCCATCTGGGCTTCGCGGTGGAGCACCGCGTTGAGAATGGAGGTGCGGCTGCCGGGCAGTTCTTTCTCCGGTACCTTCTCCAATAAGTCCTTCACGGCCTCGGCCAGTGAGATCCCCTGCACGCTGAAAACCACGCGGCCCGGTGTGAGCGCATCGGCCAGCGAAACAATCTGCCCGCTGCGGCTCACATCGAATTCATCGCCGATCTTGCCCACGAGCTCCTCCAGCACGTCCTCGATGGTAATGATGCCGGTCCAGTCGCCCTTCGCATCGTTCACGATGGCGAAGTGGTGATAGGCCCGTTGAAAACGGGTGAGCGCGTCATCGAGCGGCAAATCCTCGCGTAAGGTGGGGCAGGGCCGCGCGAGCTTGCGCAGGCGCTCCGGGTCAGGCGCGTCGCCATCGGCGTGGAGAAACAAATCCTTCACATGCAGCACGCCCATGGGCCGGGCCTTTTCCTGTTCCACCAGCGGATACCGCGAGAAACTCGTCTCCCTCACCATCTGCAAGTTTTCCTCCCATGCCAGATCGAGCCGGATGGAACGCACCCCGCTGCGGTGGCGCATGGAGTCCTTCACTGTCACATCGCCGAGATCGACGATGTTCTCGATCAGCAGCAGCCGGCGAAAGGGCATGAGGCCAAGTCTCTCCGGCCGCTCAAACATCATCTTGAGATCGTCCCGGCGTGGCCGCAGCAGCGAGATGATCACACAGACGAGCAGGATCACGAGGATGAGACCGAGCGACAGCGCCACCGGCACCTTGTAGACATCGCTCAGCAGCATCTTCACCCCGAGGATGAGGA
Organism: uncultured Chthoniobacterales bacterium; assembly: GCA_964445975.1. GTDB lineage: Bacteria > Verrucomicrobiota > Verrucomicrobiia > Chthoniobacterales > Terrimicrobiaceae > CAYUMP01. Next base: position 38,619 of record CAYUMP010000005.1, read on the forward strand.
TGATCGAGGCGAAGCCGTAGTGCAGGAAATGGAACATCCGCATGAACCCCGCCACCGCAAAATACAGAGCGCGCAGGCCGAGCATGGCGAAGATATTCGACGTATAAACGAGGAACGGTTCCTGGGTGATGGCGAAGATCGCCGGGATGGAATCCACCGCAAAGATGATGTCCGACGACTCCACCGCCAACAGCACGACGAAGAGCGGCGTAGCCACGAGTTTGCCATCGATGCGGCTGAAAAATTTATTGCCGTCGTAACGGTCACTCACCGGGAAAAACCGGCGGAAGGTCTTCACCACCCAATTCTGCTCCGGATTCGTCTCCTCGTTTTTCTTCCGCATCATCTGAAAGCCCGTGAGCAACAGGAAGCTGCCGAAGAGGTAGATCATCCAGTGGAAGCGCTCCATCAGCGCGAGACCGCCCACGATGAAGCAGATGCGCAGGATGATCGCACCCACGATGCCCCAGAACAGCACCTTGTGCTGATACGTCTGCGGCACCTGAAAGTAATTAAAGATGAGCAGGAAGACGAAGATGTTGTCGATGCTCAGCGACTTCTCCACCAGATAACCGGTGAAGAATTCCAGCCCGGCCTGGCCTCCGCGTTCATGGAAGAGGACGATGCCGGCATTGAAGATCAGCGCGAGGGTCGTCCAGACGCCAAACCACGTGAGCGCCTCGCGCATGGTGATGACATGCGCACGGCGGTGAAAGACGCCAAGATCCAGCGCCAGCATCGCGACAATGAACAGCGTGAAGCCGCCCCAAAGAGCCAGGGATTCGTTAATCATAAAAAGGGAGGCCCCGCCGGCAGGGTTTCCCCTTCCGGCGCCGGCGGGAGCCTGGGAGAGAGGGTTATTCCTCGCGGCGCCCCATCAACAGGGGGATAAGATGCCAGATGAGATAGGCCAGCGAGGTGATGAAGGCCGCCACATAGGTCCAGGCCGCGGCATCGAGCACCTTTTTCACCGCACCCATTTGTTCCGGCGTGGCCACATGTCCCATGTCGGCCAGCACCCGCTTGGCCCGGCTGGAGGCGTCGAACTCCACCGGCAGCGTGACAAGATTGAAAAGCATGATCACACCCCAGGCCGCCGCCATGATGCCCGCGCCGGTGAGAGGTTGAAGCAGGCCGGTGAAGATACCGATCATCGGCAGCCAGAGCACAAGCTGGTTGGCAAAAGTCGTCACCCCCACCGCCGCCATGCGCCAGCGCAGGGGGCCATAGGAAAGCTGGTCCTGGATGGCATGGCCACACTCATGGGCCGCCACCCCCAGCGCGGCACACGACGTGCCGTGATAATTCTGCGAGGACAGCACCAGCCGCTTGTGGATGGGATCGTAGTGGTCACCCAGCATCTCGTCATGCGCCACGATCTCCACGTTATTGATCCCGGCCCGGTCCAGGATCTGCGACGCAACCTCCGCGCCGGTCTCTCCCGAGGCGGCGGGGACTTCGCTGTATTTCGCGTAGGTGGACTTCACCCGGCTGGTGGCCCAGAGGGAAATCAGCAGCGTGCCGGCAAAAAGAAGGATGGTTAAAAACATACGATGGCGTGCAATGGTTCCAACCATTGCATTAGCGCCATCGGGAAAAGTGACAACCGGGCCTCGCCTTGGGCCAACTTCTTCAGTCGGGCCTGCGCTTTTCTGCGCCGGGCCTCGACCAACAGGCGGGGCAGATGTCCCACCGTGACAAAGGACTCCCGCACCTTCGCGAGCGCACCTTCACCGATCCGACGAATCCACTCGCGGCTCTTGCCGAAACGCGGAGCCATCTCGCGATAGGACTCCGGCTCTTCATTGAGCAGGCCGAACTTGCGGGCCAAAATCTGCATCTCCGTATCGTCGAGCCCGTCGAGGCAGGCCGCGATCTCGGCCTGCAATTCCTCGCGGGAAAGGCGTTGCGCGGGGTGAACATCCTGTGTCATCAACGCGGCCTCCGAGACATCTTCCAGGGCATCGATCTGCACGCGGTCGGAGGTCATGCGCTCCACGTCCTCCTCGGCTACACCGAGGCGGTCGGCCAGGTCCGCAAACTCCGCATCGCGGCCCAGTTCCGCGTTCAACTCCTCATGCAGCCGGTCCAGCTTGCGCAGCCGCTGGGACCGCCACACCGGAATGCGGACCACCCGCGCCTGGGCCGTGATGGCGCGGTGCATCCGTTGCTTGATCCACACGCCGGCGTAGGTGGAAAAAGCCACGCCGAACTTCGGGTCGAATAACTCCGCCGCGCGCAGCAGTCCCAGATTCCCCTCGGAAACCAGGTCCGCCATGGGCAGGCCGTACCCGCCGTATTTGAAGGCGATGCGCACCACCAGACTCAGGTGGGCCAGCGCGATTTGTTCCCGTGCCTCCGCCCCGCCATTCCCGGCCAGCAAGCGGCCCACCTCCTCGTCGGACAAGGAGGGCAGCTTCTGGATTTCAGCGAGATAGACCTCCAGCCCCGCCGTGCGGGGCCAGTGGGATATGAGCGTGTCTGGCACGCTTAAGTTTTAGCACAGGTTCCAAAACTGACAAATGAGGCGCACCCGGAGATGCGCCTCGGGCCAGCTTCTACAACCGGCAGATCAATAACTCCCGCTCATACACCATCTCCTTCGGCAGATGGCTGTGCAGGTCGAGGAACAACTCCTCGTGGCCGATCACCTCGCGACGCCAGGCTTCGCGATCCACTTTCTGCAACTCATCGAATTTCTCCCTCGAGAAATCCAACCCGGTCCAGTCGAGGTCCTCGTAGTGCGGCTGCCAGCCGAGCGGAGTCTCCTGTCCACGGTTGCGGCCCCGGGCCCGCTCCACGATCCACTTGAGCACGCGCATGTTTTCGCTGAAGCCGGGCCAGAGGAACTTGCCGTTCTCGTCCTTGCGGAACCAGTTCACGTTGAAGACACGCGGAGTCTCGCTCAGCGTGCGCTGCATGCTGATCCAGTGACGGAAATAATCGCCCATGTGGTAGCCGCAGAAAGGTAGCATCGCCATCGGGTCACGGCGCACCTTGCCGATGGTGCCGGCGGCGGCGGCGGTCATCTCCGAACCCATGGTCGCACCGATGTAAACGCCGGCGCTCCAGTTGAAGGATTGATAAACCAAAGGCATCGTCGTGGCCCGGCGGCCGCCGAAGATGATCGCGCTGATCGGCACGCCCTCGGGATCTTCCCAGGCCGGATCAATCGTTGGGCACTGTGAGGCCGGAGCCGTGAACCGGGCATTGGGATGGGCGGCCTTCGCACCGGTTTCCCGCGCAATTTCCGGAGTCCACTTTTTGCCCTGCCAGTCGAGACATTCGGCGGGCGGTTCATCGGTCATGCCCTCCCACCAGACACCGCCCTCGGGCGTAAGCGCGACATTGGTGAAGATGGAGTTCTTGGACAGCGAGATCATCGCATTCGGGTTCGTCTTCACCGAGGTCCCAGGAGCCACCCCGAAGAAGCCGGCCTCGGGATTGATGGCCCGGAGGAGGCCGTTCGCATCCGGCTTGAGCCAGGCGATGTCATCGCCGACGGTCCAGACCTTCCAGCCTTGTTTCTGGAAATGTTTCGGCGGAATGAGCATGGCGAAGTTCGTCTTGCCGCAGGCGCTCGGGAAGGAAGCCGCCACGTAGGTCTTGTCGCCTTTGGGATCTTCCACGCCAAGGATAAGCATGTGCTCGGCCATCCAGCCTTCGTCGCGGGCCATGTTGGAAGCGATGCGCAGGGCGAAACATTTTTTGCCCAGCAGCGCGTTGCCGCCGTAGCCGGAGCCGTAGCTCCAGATCTCGCGCGTCTCGGGGAAGTGCACGATGTACTTCTCCTTGTTGCAGGGCCAGACCACATCCTTCTGGCCTTCCTCCAACGGAGCGCCCACGGAGTGGACGCAGGGCACCACGCGTTTGCCGTCGTCATCGATCTGCTTGAAAATCGGCAGACCGATGCGGGCCATGATGCGCATGTTCACCACCACGTAGGGCGAATCGGTCAGCTGCACGCCGATCTGCGACATGGGCGAGCCCACGGGGCCCATCGAGAAAGGCAGCACGTACATGGTGCGCCCCTTCATGCTGCCGGCAAACAAGCCCTTGAGCTTCTTGCGCATTTCGAAGGGGTTCATCCAGTTGTTGGTCGGCCCGGCATTGTCCTTGGACAGCGAGCAGATGAAGGTCCGGTCCTCGACGCGGGCCACGTCGCTCGGATCGGACTTCGCATAGTAGCAGCCCGGCCAGAGTTTTTCGTTGAGCTTGGTCAACGTGCCGCTCTCGACCATCTCGGCGCAGAGGGCGTCGTTTTCCTCCTGCGAGCCGTCGACCCAGTGAATGTCGGCCGGCTGCGTCAATGCGGCGACCTTATCGATCCACTTGAGCAGGTGTTTGTTTTTGGCGAGGGGTTTGGAAGAAGATTTTTTAGCCATGATGGGGTTTGAGTGATATGCCGAAATCCTAGGAGAGGCGGGCGGGGAAGGGGAGTTGTTTTTCTATCCGCCTCTTGTGCTTCTCTGATGAAAAAAAGCCGGGGGCGATGCCTTTATGGCTTGCGCGCCACCAGGGAGACGTATTCGCGGCCGTCGGTGCGATGTTTGTCCGGAAAGTTTTTGAAACAAAAGTATTCCATCGTCTCGATGACAAAGCCCGCTTCCTCGCAGCAACGGCGCAGGATGTCTTTTTCGAAAAGATGCACCATCGGCGGCAGATGATCCTTCCAGTCCGGAGTGGCTACGGTGCGCGGATCAAAGATACCCGGCCAGCGCTCACCGCTCCGAACGCGTTCCTCAAACTCCGGCCGCAGGGTTCGATAATAGCTAAGGCTCGGCGTCATCACTAAGACAAAGAAATATCCGCCCGGCTCCAGCCAGCGATGAACAGACTGGAACGATTGCTCCACCGTCGGCCCATCGAGGAAATGCAGGACCTGGGCCGCGAGCACCCCGCTCAGGCTGTGCTCACCGAAAGGCAACTCACAGGGGAAACGTCCCGGGAGCAACACCAGATGGCGCCGCCTTTCTCCCGCGGACCGGCCCAACACGGCGAGCTCGGTGGCGGAGAGATCATTGGCAATCACCGTGGCGCCAGCTTCCAGAGCGGGAAGAGTCGCATTGCCATAAGCCGCGCCGATTTCCAACAGCGGACCTCCGGCGGTGGCGGCCAATTGCACAAAAGCCGACGCGGCCGGTGAAAGCTCCGCGGTCATGACACCCATCGCATTGTCGGTCGCGATAAGTCCCTCCTCGGATTCCTTCGGCCAGTTTTCGTTCACAGGAACTAGCTTTCGAACATCGTCCCTAAAACGCAAGCCGACTCGCAACTCGAGGAAATTCCATTGTGAAACCTTATCAAATCATGCGAATCTCTTCATTGGTTCCCATGGCATCGATCGTTAAATCCCTCCGCGCAATTTCAGACCCCACCCGGCTAAGACTCCTCCTCCTCCTGATCGAAGAAGAACTGACGGTGGCCGAATTGCAGGAAATCCTCGGCATGGGCCAGTCCCGTATTTCCGCCAGCCTTTCCCTGCTGAAACGCGAGGAACTCGCCGCGGACCGCCGCGTGGGCAAAAATATCTTTTACTCCGCCCAGGTCTCCTCGGTCTCCGGCCTGCGGCCGATCCTTGATGCAGCCCGGCGGGAAATCCCCGACGTGGCCCGTGACCATTCCGCCCTCGTGCTGACCCTGCGCAAACGCAAGGATAAGGCGGCGGAATATTTCAACAAGCTGGCGGGGAAATTCGGCCGCACCTATATCCCCGGCCGCTCCTGGCAGGCGCTGGCCCACGCGCTGCTGCGCCTCATGCCTCCGATGATCATCGCCGATCTCGGCGCGGGTGAGGGCACGCTTTCCCAGTTGCTGGCACGCACGGCCAAAAAGGTCATCGCCGTCGACAATTCGGAAAAGATGGTGGAATTCGGCACGAACCTCGCCAAGGAACACGGTTTCAAAAATCTCGAATACCGCCTCGGCGACATCGAGAAACCGCCCGTCAAGGATGGCGAGGTCGACCTTGCCCTTTTCAGCCAGGCCCTGCATCACGCCTCCAGCCCGACCAAGGCGGTGCAGGAGGCCCATCGCATCCTCTGCGACGGCGGCCGTATCGTAATCCTCGATCTGGCCAGCCACAGCTACGAACAGGCCCGCGAGCTTTACGCCCATGTCTGGCTCGGGTTTTCAGAGGCGGAGATCCACCAGATGCTGAAGGCGGCCGGCTTTAACCACATCGAGGTGAGCATCGTGTCCCGGGAAGCCCAGGCGCCGAATTTCCAGACGCTGCTGGCCACGGCCCGCAAATAATCAGGGCACCGGCACGGCTGTCTTCACGCCCTTGCCAAGATCTTCGAAGGAGATGTTCATGGGCGGATATTTTTCCCAGCCCGTGAAGTCGAAGTGCCACCATTCGTAGGGAAAAGCCTCGAAGCCGTGTTTCACCATGATCGCCTCCAGCTTCTCGCTGTTCTGACGCTCCTCCTTGCTCCAATTCCTGGAAAAACGGTGCGCCTTTTCGGTGAAGTCGTCATAGCCAGTCGGCATCTTGAGCTCATTGCCAAAGCGGTCCACCAACGTGACATCCACCGCCGTGCCCCGAGTGTGCTTCCCTTTACTCTTATTCGGATCTGAGACGTAGCGCTCATCCGGCACGAGTTCCCACATTTTCGCCTGGACCGAGATCGGGCGGTAGCCGTCGTAGATTTTCAACCCGAGGCCTTGGTCCATCAATTCCATCTGCACCTTTTGCAACGCGGCGGCCACCTCCCTGTGCACAAAGACGGCGGGAAAGGGATACAGCGTCTTGTTCGTGAAATTGTAGGTCGTCGCGTAGCGGACCTCCTGCAGCAAGGCGGGATAGACCATGCCGATGTTGACGAAGTTATGTTCTATGGTGGCCGGTGGGGTCGGCGAAGCCGCCGGAGACGGCGTCGGCGTTTGCGCCCAGACCACGGCCGGCAGCATCCCGGCCAAAAGAACCCACCGCTTTTTCATCGGGCGCTACATGTAGCGGCTTTCGATCTGCTTCACCATGCGTTTCACATGCCGGTGTTTCTCGCGGGGTTTCAGGACTTGATAACACTGGCGCATATCACCCCATGCGAGGATTTCAATGGTCACCCGCCGGACGCCCCACTCGTTCATCGACCCGCGCGAGGATTTATAGAGGTCGATGGTATTTGTCCCGGACAACATCCAGCCATAATCATCCACCTCGAAAACCTCCCCGGTGGCGACAATGCGGAAAATAGTCCCGGCCGGGAAGCGGGACCAGTCGGCGGCCGCACTGTTGATGTGTCCGCATTTCAATTGGGTACCCAGCGCATTGCGGGCGCCATATTTCGTATGGTCGCTCTCGGTATGCGTGTAGGCGGTGGTGCGGATCTTCATCATCGGAGCCCGCGCCACGGGTTTTTCGTACTTCGGCAGGGGTCGCTGTGTGGCACAACCCGTCAGAGAGAGGGCCAGGAGGATACCGAACAGGTTGACGCGCCCGAACATTCGGGGAAAATAGGGGGTCAGCCCTCTGCGGGCGATATTTTTCCATGGACCGCCTTCTTCTCATCGCCGCCACGCTGTGCTTCGTCGCCAGCTTTGGCTACACGCTTTATGCGTTGGGCGCGGGGCGTTTCAAGCCGGGCCGGGTCAACTTTATCGCCATCCTGGCCGGTTTCGTGTTCCTGTCCTCCTTCCTCTACCTGCGCGGGAAGGCCGAGGGTTCCTGTCCCCTCAACAGCCTCTTCGACGTGCTGATCTTCCTGAGTTGGTCACTGGTGTTGATCTATTTGCTCATCGGCCCCGCCTACCGGCTCTCGCTGCTCGGGGCCTTCACCGCACCCCTGGCCTTCCTGCTCGTGCTGGGCGCGCTGATTGCGCCGATCGACCAATCCCTGCGCCAGCGGGAGACTAACCCCTGGATCGAAACCCACGCCGCCCTTTCCATCATCGCCTACGGGGCCTTCGGCCTGGCCTGCATCGCCGGCGTCATGTACCTGCTGCAGGAGCGGCAGTTGAAATCGCATCGCGCGACTTCGCTGCTCTACAATCTTCCGCCCATCAATCACCTCGCTGCCGCCATCGGCCGCCTGCTGGGCCTTGGAATGCTGCTGCTGACCATCAGCTTCGCCGCAGGGTTCATCAGCGGCATCTCCGTCAATACCCTCAAATTCTGGACCTCGTTGGTGATCTGGATCATCTACGGCGCCCTGCTGACGATGAACCGGTTCCATACCCTCGCGCCCAAGCGGATGGCGGAATTGACGATTGCGGTCTTCGCCCTGGCGCTCATCACCCTGCCGGGCATCCAATACCTTTCCTCCCGGCCATGAATATTCTCTGCGCCGGCCTCAATCATCAGAACGCCCCGCTGGAAATCCGGGAAAAGTTCGCCGTGGGCAGCCACCAGATGCAGGAGACGCTCGACGCCGTGCGCGCCATCGACGGCATGACCGGCGCGGTGATCCTCTCGACCTGCAATCGTGTGGAATTCTATGCGGCCAATGTCTGCCCCATCCGTGCCTTCGACGACCTCCGCAGCCTCCTGCGGGCGCGCACCGGCGTGGAAGCACCGCTCTATTTCCACGACACCCCGCGCAGTGTGCGCCATCTTTTCCGCGTAGCCAGCGGTCTCGACTCCATGGTGCTGGGTGAAACGGAGATCCTCGGCCAGGTCAAAAAGGCCTACTCCACCGCCGCCGAACTCGGCGCCACCACCAGCGCCCTCAACCGCCTTTTCCAGCAGGCCTTTCGCGTGGCCAAACATGTGCGCACCGAGACCCAGATCACCCGCGGAGCGACCTCGGTCGGCTCGGTGGCCGTCGACCTGGCCGGCCGCATTTTCGGCGAACTCTCGGACCGCCGCGTCATGATTCTCGGCGCGGGCGAAACCAGTGAACGCACTGCGCGCAGCCTCGTCTCGCGTGGTGTAAAGACGGTCATCGTCTCCAATCGCACCTTCGACCGCGCGGCCAAGCTGGCCGAGGAAATCGGCGGTCTGGCCATCCATTTCGACCACTGGCAAAACGCCTTTTCGGATGTGGACATCCTCGTCTGCTCCACCTCCGCGCCCCATGCGCTCATCACTCGTGAGAAACTCGCGCCCATGATGAAGGCCCGCTCCGGCCGGCCGCTTTTTGTGATCGACCTGGCCGTGCCCCGTGACGTCGAACCCTCGGTGAATGAACTTGAGGGCGTCTATCTCTACGATATCGACTCGCTCGAGAACATCGTCCGCCAATCGCTGGAAGTCCGCCGCAGTGAGATCATCCGTTGCGAGCAAATGATCGCCGATCATGTCGGCGCTTTCGTCACCTGGCTGCGGCAACACGGAGAATTGCGCCGGTGAGCAAAATCATTTTTGGCACGCGCGGCAGCGATCTCGCGCTGGCCCAGACAAAGATCGTCTCCACCAAACTGCAGGCGGCGCATCCCGCCCTCGCGGTGGAAACCGTCATCATCAAGACCACGGGTGATCAACGGCTCGACGTAAGCCTTTCCGCCCCCGGCATGCTGGAGAAAGGCCTTTTCACCAAGGAACTGGAAGAGGCGCTTCTGGCGGGGATCATTGATGCCGCGGTTCACAGTTTGAAGGACCTGCCCACGACCCAACCCGATGGCCTCATCCTTGCCGCCATCCTGGAACGGGCCGACCCCTCCGATGTTCTGGTTTCCAAATATCCCGGCGGACTGCCCGGTTTGCCGGAGCGGGCGCACATCGCCACCTCCAGCCCGCGCCGCCAGGCCCAGTTGCTCCATTTGCGCGGTGATCTGAGGACGACCGAGATTCGCGGCAACGTACCGACACGCTTGCAGAAGTTGGCCCGCGATCCCTCCCTTGACGGATTGCTCCTCGCCAAGGCGGGCCTTGACCGCCTTGGCCATCACATCATCCCCGACGGGCTCCACGTCACCGTCATCCCGGAGATCCTGCCCGCTCCCGGCCAGGGAGCCATCGCGGTGGAATGCCGCGCCGAAGATGCCTCCACCATCGAAATCCTCCGCGCCATCCACCATGAGGACACCGCTCGTTGCGTGATTGCCGAACGCGAACTCTTGCTCTCTCTCGGTGGCGGTTGCAGTCTGCCGCTCGGCGCTCTGGCCATCATCGAAGGTGGAGAGGTCCGCCTGCTCACATTTTTGCCCAAAAATTTTCCCAACTGATGAAATCTGGAATCTGTTATCTCGTCGGCGCCGGTCCCGGCGACCCTGGTCTTTTCACCCTCAAGGGCCGCGCCTGCCTTGAGCAGGCCGACGTCGTCATCTACGACTACCTTTGCAATCCACTGCTGCTCAAATTCGCGCCGGAAACTGCCGAGAAAATCTACGTGGGCAAAAAGGCAGGCGCTCACACCCTGACCCAGGAGGAAATCAACGCCCTGCTCGTCGGGAAAACTTCCGCCCAAAAAACCGTCGTGCGCCTCAAGGGCGGCGATCCCTTTCTTTTCGGCCGGGGTGGGGAGGAAGCCGAGGCGCTGGCCACCGCCGATTGCCGATTTGAAATCGTGCCCGGCGTCACCTCCGCCATTGCGGGTCCGGCCTATGCCGGCATCCCTGTGACCCATCGCGCCCACAATACGACGCTGACGATTTTCACCGGCCACGAAGACCCGGCCAAAACGGAATCCGGCCTCGACTATGCGGCCATCGCCCGCACCCCGGGCACCAAGGTCATGCTGATGGGCGTGGAGCGCCTTTTCGACATCACGGCGAAACTGCGCGAGGCCGGGCTGGACGCCGCCACGCCGGCCGCCCTGGTGCGCTGGGCCACCACCGGCAGCCAGGAAACTCTCACCGGCACGCTCAATGACATCGCGGCCAAGGCGGACGAGGCCGGCTTCAAAGCTCCGGCCGTAGCGGTTTTTGGCGAGGTCGTCAGACTGCGCAAAAAGCTCAACTGGTTCGAGACCCTGCCGCTTTTCGGCACACGCATCGCAGTCACCCGCACACGCAAGCAGGCCGGCGAACTGGTCGATCAATTGCGCGCCCTCGGCGCCGACGCCTTTGAATTGCCGACCATCCGAATCGAACCCGCCCCCAACAAACGGGAATTCTACGAACTGGTCCTCGACGCCCACACCTACGATTGGCTCATTTTCACCAGCCCGAATGGGGTGGATGCTTTCTTCACGGCCTTTTTCGAAATTTACAAGGATGCCCGCGAGCTGGGCAGCACGCGCATTGCCGCCATCGGCCCCGCCACGGCGGAACGCGTCCGCGCCTTTCATCTCCAGGTCGATCTTCAGCCGGAAAAATATGTCGCCGAGGCAATCATCACCGAACTGCAAAAGGAGACGAGCGTAGAGAACCTGAAGTTCCTGCTGCCCCGAGCCGAAGGGGCTCGCGAGGTCCTGGCCACTGAATTGACCCGGTTGGGGGCCATCGTCGATGAAGCCGTGGCTTATCGGACCATCCCGGAAACCGATGACGTTACGGGCGGCTTGCGGCGTTTTCGCGAGGAGGGCGCGGATATCGTGACTTTCACGAGTTCCTCCACCGCGGAGAATTTCGCGGCACTAAAACTGCCGCTGCCGGCCAATCTTCAGACCGCCAGCATCGGTCCAGTCACTTCGAAAACGATGAAGGGGCTCGGTCTGGACGTGGATGTGGAGGCGGCCCAGCATGATGTTCCCGGCCTGGTGCAGGCCATCGTAAAGGCTTTCGGCAAGTAGGCGGTAGCGCTTACTTGGAGGGAAAGAAGAAGAAAAAGAACGCCGTCAGCAGGGCATTGGCCACCAGCATGGAGATGATCGAGACGACCACGGAGTTGGTGGTGGACTTGCCCACCCCCTCGGCTCCGCCGGTCACCTCCAGCCCGGATTGGCTGGCTATGGTGCCGATCAGCCACGCGAAGACAAAGCTCTTGATCGCGCCGGAATAAAGATCCATCGGCCCGGCGCTGTCGATGAGCCGGATGATGTAGGCCGAGGTATCCATATCGAGCGCGAAACGGCACACGCTCCAGCCGCCGACAAAGCCGATGTAGTTCCCAAAAGTCGTCAGCACCGGCAGCATGACCAGCATGGCGAGAAAGCGCGGCACCACGAGGAAGCGGATGGGATTGATCGCCATCACCTCCAGGGCCTCTATTTCCTCCGATACCTTCATCGTGCCCAGTTCCGCGGTGATGGCCGAACCGCTGCGGCCGATTACGACCACACCGACCAGCAGAGGCCCCAATTCACGCAGCAGCGACATGGCGACGAGGTCCGGCACAAAGGAGGTGGCTCCCATACGGGCAAGCTCGTGGGCACCATCCATCGCCAGGGTCAACCCGATGCTGAAGGAGGTGAGCATGGTCATGGGCACGGCCTGCACGCCAATGCGCACCATCTGGCGGAACACCTCGCTGATGCGGAAAAGCGGCTTGCCGCGAAACGGCGCCACAAAAATCCAGTAGAGGATTCGGGCGTTGAGCGCGAAGTAGTTCCTCAGCGAGGCCACAGCAGGCTTACTTGGCGGCCAAGGCGGCCCGGGCCGCCTCGGCGGAATCGGAAAGCGTGAACAACTCGTTCAATCGCACCAGGTCAAAAATCGTCCGCACCTTGGGTTTCAGACCGAACAGGGCGATCTTCCCCTTGTGTGCGCCAGCATCACGCAGGTATTCGATGAAAGTGGCGAGCCCGGAGGAGTCGATGTAGTCCACCCCGTTAAAATCCACCAATAGAACCTTGGTTTTGGCTTCCACGCAGGAGCGCAATTCCCCCCGCAGAATGGGCGAGGCGTGCAGGTCGATTTCCCCCTTGAGTGTAAGAAGGGTTTCTCCGTCGTTGGAGGTTTTTTCAATCTGCATAGGCAAGCCAAATACCCGCCTGCTTCGGATGTGAAAAGCTTTGTTTCTCCGGCTGGCGATGCGAACGGCTTCGCGCTTGTCCCGGAGGATCTCCACGATTAGCCTCCCGTCTCTATGTCGCGAACACGCCTGTCGTGGTTTACGCCAGCCATCCGCCTGCTCAATCGGCTGACTTTTCCGCAAAAGTTCATCCTTATCAGCCTTTTCTTCGCGCTGCCGCTGATCTTGGTGCTGTTTTTCCTGAATGCCCGGATGCAGCAGCAGATTCACATGACTCAGCTGGAGATAGACGGGGTGGAATACCTTACTCCGCTCAACGCTCTCCACGACAAGCTCCCCCAGGCCATGTCGCTGGCCAACGCCTACCTGCAGAAACAGCCGTCCGCCCTCGAGCATTACCCCACCCAACAGACTGAGGTGGACAGCCTCATGAATGCTCTCGGGGAAGTGGACGACCGGCTGGGCCCAACCCTGCACACCACAAAAAAATTCCGCATCCTGCGTTCCTCCTGGGAGGACTTGAAAACGCAACTACCCAAGCTCACCCCGGAGATCAGTGACAGCCAGTTCCAAAAACTCATCCTCGATGTGGAAGACCTGAGCGCTTGGGTGGGGGACAAAAGCGCTCTGATTCTCGATCCCGATCTCGACTCCTACTACCTGATGGACGCCATGCTCCTGAAGTTGCCGGAGAGCTCCAACCTCGTCTCCCGCAGCCGCAAGATGGTCGGTGCGCGCACCACCACGGGAGGCCTGACGGATCTCGACTTCAACGAGTTGGTCGGCCTGGCCAGCCTGCTGCGCTTCAACCTGCAAAAGCTCGAACGAGGCCTCAAGGTGGCTTTTGAAAACAATACCGGCGGGGTGCAGGCCGCTCTGGAGCAACCCTTCGACCAGTACGCCACCACCACCAGGGCCATGATCCGGCTGGTGGATGAAACCACCCAACCGGGCGGACGGAACCATTTCAGCGAGGACCAATACCAGAATTTTGCCGCAGCCGTCCTCACGGCCAACACCCGCCTCTGGGACCGCGCCGCCGGCCAACTCAAGGAAACGCTGATCCTCCGCAACCAAGCCCTGAAGCGGCAACTCGTCGCGCTCTTTTCCATTGCACTGGCCGCCATCCTGGCCGTGACGTATCTCTGGATCGCCTTTTACCGCTCCATCATGGAGACCGTCCATTCCCTGCAGGAGGCGACGGAACGCATGAAATCGGGTGAGACGGACATCCTGGTCGAACTGCACACCCGCGACGAACTCGGCAAGGTGGGCCAGGCGTTTAACGAAGTGGCCGGCCAGTTGATCAGCGCCGGGCGGAACTACCGCAGCATTTTCGAGGGGTCTGTCGACGGCATCTTCCGCACCGACCTCGACGGCCAGTACATGGAGGCCAACTCGGCGCTGGCCCGCATCTACAAATACAAGTCCGTGGAGGACTTCTACGCGCACATGGTCAAGGCCACCAGTCTCTACGTAGATCCCAACCGCCGGAAGGAATTCCGCGACCTGATCGAGAAGGAGGGCGTCGTCATTGATTTTGAATCCGAGGTGCACTGCGGCGACGGTTCGACCATCTGGATCAACGAAAACGCCCGGCTCATCAAGGACGAGACCGGCAATCCTCTCTACTACGAGGGCCTGGTCCGCGACATCACCAGCCGCAAGAAAGCCGAGTCCGCCCTGCAAAAAGCGATCGAGTCCGCCGAGTTCGCCAACCGCTCGAAGTCCGAGTTCCTCGCCAACATGTCCCACGAGATTCGCACGCCGATGAACGCCATCCTTGGCTTCGCGGAACTCCTCAAGGGCCTCATCCACGATGGCCGCGCCCAGAGTTATGTGCAGGCCATCACCTCAAGCGGCCAGACGCTCCTGGCCCTCATTAATGACATTCTGGACCTCTCGAAGATCGAGGCGGGCAAGCTGCATCTCGAGTATGACGCCATCGACATCGGCGTCGTCCTCCGCGATGTCCGTCATATCTTTTCCCAAAAGGGCGAGCAAAAAGGGCTCGAGCTCAAGGTGGAAGTCGCCCCGGACATGCCGGAGACCCTGCTCCTGGATGAGATCCGCCTGCGCCAGATCCTCTTCAACGTAGTGGGTAACGCCATCAAATTCACCGAGCGCGGCGAAGTGATCGTTCGCGCCCTGGTCGGAGACATCAATCCCCGACAGAACTCCGTCGAACTCGTCCTGGAGGTCGTGGATACCGGCATCGGCATCCCCGAAATGGAGCAGCAGCGTATCTTCGAGGCCTTTTCCCAGCAGGCCGGTCAGAATACGAAGAAATACGGCGGCACCGGCCTCGGTCTCACCATCACGAAACGCCTCGTCGAGATGATGCACGGCCAGATCTCTATCCAAAGCGAGAGCGGCAAGGGCACCACCTTTCGCTTCACCTTTCCGGAGATCAAGAAAGGCACTTCCTCCTCCACCGGGGCACGTCTCACCCATGAGGAACAGGCCTACGACCTCGGCGACCTCGAACCCTGCAAGGTGCTCGTGGCCGACGATATCGTCATGAATCGCGATCTCATTCGCGCCTTTTTCTTTGGGACCGATCACGAGCTCATCGAGGCGGGCAACGGCCGCGAAGCCGTGGACCTCGCCCGGAAAGAGCGGCCGGACATCATCCTGATGGATGTCCGCATGCCGGTGATGGATGGCCTCCAGGCCACCCGTATCCTCAAGGCAGATGAGGCCCTTAAAGCAATTCCCGTCATCGTCATCACTGCCTCGGCCATGCAGACCGAAGAGGAGGAACTTAAGCCCCTCTGCGATGGATTCCTGCGCAAACCAGTGAGTCGGACTGACTTGGCCGGCCAAATGCGAAATTTCTGCAAGCTCCGCCAAGGCGCCGCGCCGAAAACGGCTCCGAAACAAGTTACTCAATCCGTCGTCACAAAGGGTTCAGGCGATCTCGGCGATCTCGTGCCCCGGCTGGAGGAATGCCTGGCCACCTGGCAGGAACTCATCCTCGCTCCGACCGTCGGCGATGTGGAAAAATTCGGCCGCCGCCTGCTGGATCTGGCCGAAAAGCACGGCAATCAGCCTCTCCATGACTATGCCGCATCCCTCACCGGCTCGGCTTCGAGGTTTGACATCGTGGCCATGGAAAATACTTTACAGGAGTTCGAGCCGTTGTTTGTTGCCTTTGGCCGCGAGGCCGAAAAACCCACGTGACTGCATCCGAAATACCTCCAGCACCCTCCGGACTCGCCCCGGAGATGCATCCAGTTGCATCAAACCAACGTTTGATTCTGATTGTGGATGATCTGCCGGAGAACCTGCAAGTGTTGACCGGCCATCTCAAAGCGGAGGGTTACGAGGTCATCGCAGCGAACAACGGACCGCGCGCCCTTGCCCTGGTTCGTAATAAAAAGCCGGACCTCATTCTCCTCGATGTCATGATGCCGGTAATGGACGGCTACACAGTCTGTCGGGAATTGAAGGCCGATGCCCACTCCGCGGACATTCCCGTGATTTTCATCACCGCGCGCACCGAGACCGACGACATCCTCGAGGGGTTTAATCTCGGCGCGGTGGACTACGTCACGAAGCCCTTTAAATCCGCCGAGTTGATCGCCCGGGTGCGCACGCACCTGGAATTGAAATCCTCCCGCGATCTTTTCACGGCTTACAACAAGCAGCTAGAACGCATCAGCCGGCACCTGCGCCGGCTCAACGACGACAAGAACCGTTTTCTAAGCATCGTGTCCCACGACATTCGCGGCGCGTTCGGCAATGTCGTTTCCGTCTCCCGCCTGTTGACGGACGAGATGGAGGTCAACGAGGTCGAGGCCAGCCAGCTCCTTTCCGACATCGGCATCGAGGCCGAGCATATGATCGCCCTGGCCGAGAACCTGCTTAATATCGACGCCATTGAGCGCCGTGAGGTCCGGCTCGCCCATGAACTCGTGGAATCGCGACCGCTGATGGAATTTGCCAGCCAGGCCCATCAACTCGCCGCCCGCTCCAAGAATCTTCAATTCGCCGTTTCCTGTGACGATGGGGGCATCAAGGGAGACCTGACCGCCTGCCGGCAGATTTTCACCAACCTCGTCTCCAATGCGGTCAAATTTTCTCCCGCCGGAGGCACCGTATTTCTCGGGGCTCACCGGTCTCCGGACGGTTTCATGCGGCTTTCTGTGCAAGATGAAGGCCCCGGCATCTCTGTCGAAGACCAGAAAAAACTCTTCAAGCCCTTCACACGCCTGAGCAACAAGACCGCCTCGCTCGAGCATTCCGTCGGCCTCGGTCTTTCCATCGTAAAATTGATGGCCGAGGGCATGGGCGGCATAGTGCGTTGTGAGAGCACGCCAGATCAGGGCTCGACGTTTTCCGTGTTCCTGCCGGGCGCGGAATAGTCACGCGTCTTGTGAGGCCGGATATTCCGGCTAAAGTTCTGTTTGTGCCATCCGTTGAACCACGCTCCTGGGAGGAAATCCGCCGCGACTTCCCCATTCTCGACCAACAGGTCAATGGCCACCCATTGATCTATCTCGACAACGCGGCCACTTCGCAAAAACCCAGCGCGGTCCTCGATTGTCTCAACCACTACTACGAGCACGACAACAGCAATGTCCACCGTGGGCTGCATGAATTGAGCAACCGGGCCACCGCCTCTTACGAAAATGCCCGCATCCGCCTGGCGGGATATATCGGCGCCCAGCCGGAGGAGATCGTCTTCACCCGCGGCACCACCGAGGCGATCAACCTGGTAGCCTACACTTGGGGCGAAAAACACATCGGGCCCGGCGACATCATCCTCCTCACAGAGATGGAGCACCACAGCAACCTCGTGCCCTGGCAGTTATTGGCTCGCCGTCGCGGGGCCAGCCTGCGGTTTGTCCCTGTCACGCCGGAGGGAATGTTGGATCTCTCCCAATTGGACGCGCTCCTGTCCGGCCCGGTGAAGCTCTTTGCCTTCACCCACATTTCCAACTCGCTCGGCACGATCAATCCGGTCGCCGGGCTTTGCGCACAGGCCCGCCAGGCCGGGGTGACAACCCTGGTGGATGCCGCGCAGAGCGCGGGCCATCGGTCGCTGGATGTCCGCGAGATCGGCTGCGATTTCCTCGCCCTCTCCGGCCACAAGATGTGTGGACCGACCGGCAGCGGAGTGCTTTTCGGCCGGCAGGAGCTTCTGGACGCGATGCCTCCCTTTCACGGCGGAGGCGAGATGATTGCGAGTGTCGGTTTTCATGAAAGCCAGTTCAAACCGGCGCCTCATCGTTTTGAGGCGGGCACTCCCGCCATCGCCGAAGCGATCGGGATCGGCGCGGCGGCGGAGTATCTCGACGCCATCGGCCGCGATCGCATTTTCGAACATGACCGCCAACTCGCCCGCGAAGCCGTGGCCGTGCTGGAAGAGATTCCCGGGCTGCGCATCCTCGGCCCGCGCGACGACCGGGGTGGCCTGGTCAGCTTCGTGCTGGAATCCGCCCATGCTCACGATGTGGTAAGTATGGCGGACCAATACGGCCTCGCGCTGCGCGGCGGCCACCATTGCACCCAACCTCTGCTGCGCAAACTGGGCGTACCCGCCGCCGCCCGGGCCAGCTTCTATTTCTACAACACTTCCGCCGAGGTGGAACGCATGGGTGAGATCCTGCGGAAGATTCACAAATTCTTCGCATGAACTTTGAGGAACTCTATCAGGAAGTGGTCCTGGACCACAGCAAGCGCCCGCGTAACTTCGGGCCGCTGCCCGACGCCACCGCTACAGCTACAGGCGACAACCCCTCCTGCGGCGACGAGGTGGAGCTAGCCATCAAACTCACTCCCGCCGGCATCGAGGCCATCAAATTCACCGGCCATGGCTGTGCCATCTGCATGGCCTCCGCCTCGCTCATGACCCTGAAAGTCCGTGGTCAGCAACCGGCCGTGGCGCTGGAAATGGTCAGCACCTTCCGGCAGATGCTCACGGCGAAAGAGGAAAGCGCGCTGCCGGAAAATTTCGGCGATCTGCAGGTCTTCGGAGCGGTGCGCCGGTTTCCCCAACGTGTCAAATGCGCGACGCTGGCGTGGCGGGCCTTGGAACAGGCTCTCTCCGCTCCCGTCGCCGCACCGGTCTCCACCGAGGAAAACGACTAGCCTTTGATCAACCGCGCGTAGGTCTCCGAAGGCGTATCTCCGAGATGGTCGGTGGCGACACGTTCAGCGTTACGGGTGTAATCGATGGTAAATAAGCCGAAACGCGGCGTGTAGGTGCCCCACTCGTAGTTGTCGGTGATGGACCAGTGCATGTAACCGAGCATCGGCACGCCTTCAGCCAGCAGTTGCCGCACCTGTGCGATGTGGGCGTTGAGGAATTCGCTGCGCGTCACGCGGTCGCGCCGCGGCCCGGAAACGCTGTTGTCGAATTTGCGCCGCAGCGCCATGCCGTTTTCCGCGATGAGGATGCCCCGCTGAAACTCCGCCGCGTAGTAAGTGCAGAACACGTGCAGCCCCTCGGGCAGCATGTGCCAGTCCCACCATTTGCGGGACAGGCCGTCCATCAGGTGTCCGTGCAGGCTTTTGTTTTTAAACTCCAGGTCGACGAAGGACGGTGGGCGGAAGAGATGCCCGGTGAACGGATCATAGTAGTCGAGCCCCAGGTAATCCAGCACCCGCGGGCGTTTGGATTTTTCCAGCACATCGAGAAAGAATCCGTAGGCTTCGCCGGTGGCTTTGCGTGGAGCCAGCAGGTTCGTCAGCCAATGAAGCGCACGGCCAATCCAGACGAAGGGATCGGTGTGGAAAGGCAGGGCGGCCTCGAGCAGCGTCCGATGCAGATCGTTGGACTTTTCCAAAAAATAATCCTTCAATCCGGCCCGCGTGATCCCGCGTTCCCGCACGCAGAGCAGATCCAGCAGCATTTTTTCCGACCAGTAGACGTCGCTGCAGAACGTATTCATCGTCACCATCGGCTTCGGCCATTTTTCCACCTCGTAAAGATCGTGGATCGCATTGTAGGCCAGCACGTGGGCCGCGAGCAGGCGATTATAGGCGTTGATGCCCACAATGATTCCCGCCTGGCCCCCGCCGGGAAAGTGGCGGTTCAGGTAAGTGTTCAGCACGAGCATGTTTGGCTCGTTCAAGGTGACGAACCAATGGATGGGCGGCTGGGCGTGCTCGGTGGCAAGGTGTCGGTTCACCCGCTGGATGGTCGTGGCAACGAATTTCTCGAAGAGCACCGGAGTCTCGTCATCCAGCCAGGCATCGACCCCTAGCCATGCGGGGTGCGTGAAATGCTGGAGTGTCACGACTGGTTCCAGACCGTAACGGCGGCAGGCGGCGACACGGTCGGCATAACCATCGATCGCAGCCAGATCGAACGCCGGCGTCGCGGTCTTCTCCGTGCTGCTCGACGGCTGCACCCGCGGCCACTCGATGCTGAGACGGAAGCTGTTCAGTCCCATTTCCCGGCAACGGGCCAGATCTTCCTCATACCGATTCCAGAAGTCCGCGGCGGAGCCGGTGGCCATGACCCGGCCTTCGGCCTCGGCGTGGGTCCAATTGTTTTGGGGCTGCCCGGGGCCGTTGTAGCCCCCCTCGCATTGGTAGCCCGAACTGGCCACCCCCCAAAGAAACTCTTCGCTCATCCCTGTTCTTCCTCGATGCGTCTGCGTAATACTTTCTCCCGGTTTTTGGAAATCACCGCCGGCTTGCGCGGCTCTGACTCTACTACGATTCTCGCGATGTCGGCGGCCGCATTGGGCCGGCCCAGCTTGAGCGCATTCTGCCCCATGGCCACGATGCGGGCGGGGTCGTCGAGCAGGCGTTGCAGCTTGTGGTTCAGCACAGTCACCTCGGTGCACTTCACCGCGGCGCCCGCCTCGAGCAACACGTCGGAGTTTCTCTCCTCCTGCCCGCCAATGGGGTCGAGCACGACCATGGGCAGCCCTCGCGCCAGAGCTTCCGCGGTGGTGAGCCCGCCCGGCTTGCTCAACAGCAGCGTGGCGGCGCCCAGGAGATCCGGCATTTCGCTCGTATAACCCAGCACGCGGAAACGGTTGCGATGGTCGGCGGTCAACTCCTCCACGTCGCGCTTCAGGTCCGTGTTCTTCCCACAGGCCACGATCACCTGGAAATCCCGGTCGAGTTGAAGCAGACGCTTCACCACCGCTGTGGCGGGACTCAATCCCAGGGTGCCACCCGCGATGAGAAAGGTGGGTTTCAAGGGGTCAAGGTCGTAGCGCTTCAACACCTCCGCCTGATTGACTGGCCGGGTAAATTCCGGCTCCACCGGGATGCCCGTGACATGGATGCGCTCGCCCGGCAGACCGAGGCCCTCCATGTGGATTTTGTCCTCCTCCTGCGCCACGAAATACCAGTGAAACGCCCGCGTGATCCAGAACGCGTGAAAGTGATAATCGGTCACGACAATGCCGAGCTCAGCCTCCAACCGCCCGGAGCCGATGAGGTAGGACAAGACCCCCGCAGGCATGAAATGCGTGCAAATAATTGAGTCCGGCTTGAACTCCTTGACCAGATTGATCAACGGCAGGGCCTGCGGCAAATCCAGCGCCAGCCGGCTTTTATCCGAAACCCATGGGTCGTCGCTGGATTCATACCACCAACCGAGAAACTGCGGGAGCGCGGCTGACAGCCGCTTATAAAGCGTGGAGTACAGCTGCTTGTGCAGCACATTGGTATGGTCCAGCGAATCGTCGACCAGAACCTCCTCCACATCGGGCCGTGCGCGAAAGGATTTTGCCAGCGCATCCGCCGCCTTCACATGACCCGACCCGACCGAAGCGGAAAGAATGAGAATCCGTTTTTTTTGCGACATGGTTTTAGGGCCGTTCAGGCGCTGATGGGCTGCAGGGAATAGAGCCCCGTCGTGATGGTCCAGGCATCCTCCCATGACATTCGTTTCTCCTCATGGCCCATGCCCCACGAATCGGTGTAGATGATTTCCTTGGTGGCGTTGTCATACCCGATGATCAACCGCATGTGGCCACCCATGCCCTGCGGAATCTCCTTCTCCGCCACAATGCCGATCCGCACCGACCAAAGCAAGGGAACTCCCTCGTCGATGGTACGTACGATTTCCCGCTGGAATTTCCCGTAGTCCGCCGTCTGTTTCAGCCGCACTTCCTTGTAAATCTCGGGCTTCATGCGCTGATAATAGTCATCGAGAGTCTGGAAATTACCCGTGACCTCCGTCGCTCTTTTGCCCTTCTTGGCCGCGCGGTTGTAGTCACTCACCATACCCATGAAGTCTTTTATGTTCCATTCGATCAGGGCTTTCATCTTCACCCCGAGGCGGCCGGTGAGCTTTTTCATGGAGTTCAGCATGGCTTCCGGGCTGGTGCCTTTGTCGGAGGTGTCGGCGAGTTGGGCGAGTTCGTGCTGGTCCACGTCTCCGCCATAATAGCGCATGACTCGCTCGACCGAGGCCACCACGCAGTAGCCCTTCTCACCCTGATCCACCATGGGGACATCCTTCAACTTTGCGCCCGTCGCAGTTTTCTCGATATGGTCCCGCGCGACGAATTTTTTGATCGTGGCGCGCGTGCTGTTATCCACGGCCTGCTCACCAATGGCCGGCGGAGGTGCCCCCGGCGGTAGGACGGTGAGCCGGATGAACTCGGCCCGAAAGGCGGTGCCCTTGGCCCGCGACGCCTTGGTCACGCTCCACTCGAGCAGATATTGTGTGGTGGGGGTTTGCCAGATTCTCCCCTCCGCCTTGACCGCGCTGGAGGCATCGCGTCCGCGCTCGGTCGGTTGTTTGCCGAGGACAGTACTCAACTCGGCCGTGATTTTGGTCAGCAGCTCCTCAAAGGCGTAGTCGCTCATGTCCCCGCCATCCCCGCGGTTAAAATAAAGCAGGGTCGCCCCGGCTAGCTTTCCGTCCTTGAATCGAAGCAGGGCCTCCTCGATCGGCTTTGATCCGAAAAACATCTGCGGACGGGCGGAACGGACGGTGTCCTGCGTCGAGGACGTCCAGGCAAAGCGCAGTTCGTTCAGATTCTGCGCGATATCCTTGGGCGTCGTTTCCCAGAAATTGGGCCGAAGGATGATCGGGTCGATCGTGGCCCGGGGCCAGGGGGTTGCGCTGGGTTTCTCTGTTGGAGACGGCGCGGGCTCTTGCGCCAACCCCAGGATGACACTGATGACCAACAGAAAGAGGGAAGCCGCGTATTTTCTCATGGAGTCTTCCCTATCGTCCAAATCTTGTTCAATCTGTCCAGATTGCATGCAGACATTGGTAATTGGACATAAGAACCCGGACATGGACGCGATCGTCTCGGCCATCGGGTACGCCGAATTCAAAAAGGCCGCCGGGGCGGAAAATGTGAAGGCCGCACGTTGCGGGAGTACGAACGAACGCATCGATTTTGCCCTAAATAAATTTGGCTTCGACGCCCCTCTGTTCGTCACCAGCGTGCAACCGCGGGTCGACGATGTGATGGAACACGAGATTACCTCGGCCGGCTGCAATGAGCCTGTGTACGAGGCACTTACGCGCATTGGTGAAAAACATTTCCGCGGGCTGCCCGTCGTGGATGACGATCAGCGTTGCATAGGCCTGATCTCCGGATTCAAGATCAGCCAGTATCTCTTCCCGCCACGCGACAAGGTGGGTATGACCCGGGAAGTCCATGCCTCACTGCGGGATATCACCGAGACCATCGGCGGTCGCTTGCTGGCCGGACCGCCTGAAACCGACATCCAGCATTTCATTCTCGTCGTGGCCGCGATGCACACGGATTCCTTCCAGCGTCGGCTCGACATGCTCGATCACGACAAGACCGTCCTCATCGTGGGCGACCGGTGGAACATCCAGAACATCGCCATCGAAGCCGGAGTCCACGCTCTCATCGTCACCGGCAACATGCCTGTCGATGAGGCGACGCTTAAACTCGCGACCGAACGCGGCGTGGCCGTGATCAGTTCGCCGCATGACACCGCCACCACGCTCCTGCTGGCCCGCAGCGCCGTACGTGCGCGCGAAATGGCCTATGATGACTTTGTCTCGCTCGCGCCCGATGCTCCTCTGGAGGAGGCCCAGCGCGAGATCTCGATGTCGCCGCAGTTCGCCTTTCCCGTTCTTGATGAGCAGAAGAAACTCATCGGCATCATTTCCAAGAGCGACTTTCTCAAGCCCGTGCCGCGGCAGCTCATTCTCGTCGATCACAACGAGCTGACCCAGGCCGTCGATGGCGCCGCACAAGTGCCGATCGTGGAAATCATCGACCACCACCGCATCGGTGCGCCCATCACCGAGATGCCGATTCTCTTCATGAATCGCCCGGTCGGGTCGACCTCCACCATCGTGGCCAGCCTTTTCCAGCAATACGGCTATCCGATTGCGCCAAACCTCGCGGGCCTGCTCATGTGCGGGTTGATCTCCGATACCCTCAACCTCACCTCGCCCACCACCACCGATGTGGATCGCAAGATGATGAAGGATCTCTCTGCCCTCTGTGGCATTGGGCCCGCCGATCTGGCCGCCGAGATTTTCTCCGTGGGTTCACCTCTGCTTACCATGACGCCGGATCAGGCCATCACGGCCGACTGCAAGGAATACGACGAGCGCGGCCACCGCTATAGCGTGGCCCAGATCGAGGAACTGAGCTTCGCCCATTTCGAAGAAAAAAAGGCCGACCTGCTCGCGGCACTGGAAAAGCACCGCGCCGCCCATCGTTATCTCTTCTCGTCCTTGCTGGTTACCGACGTGAACACGCAGAATTCCATTCTGCTCGTGCAAGGCTCACCGTCTTATACCAAGCTCATCGACTATCCCGAGGCTGGTGAAGGCATGTGGAGACTCGACGGCGTGGTTTCGCGGAAAAAGCAGTTGCTGCCTTATCTCTCGGGGCTACTGGCCCGGACGGTCTAGACCGCATCCCTCATCACCCGGCCCGCAGAGTAGAGGCACCAAATGGAGAGAGCGCCGAAGACATGATAAATGTCATTGTGATTGAGATACGGCGGCAGTCCGATGTTCATATACTGGATCACACCGCCCACCACCAACGAGGCCAGTCCCACGGCAAGAAAAGGAATAACCGACCGGAGCCGTCGACGACCGACGATCATGAGGCCTGCTAAGAGAATCAAACTTAACATTTGATCGCATAGCGCCGGAAAGAAGTCATCTCGTCCCCATATCCAGAAAGTGTAGACCACGAGTTTGCCAGTCATCACGATCAACAAAACGTGTGCAGCTTTCGCGGTCAGGGCGGCTCTTCCCAATCCGGCCACTAAAAGTGTCGTGGCCGCAGCCAACAGCAAAAGCGTCATCTTCCACGCCGGCGGTCCAAGTAAAAACCCGTGGACCAGACCACCGAGCAAGGCGGCGGCTCCCTGGACACCCAGGCCCCACGCCCACAAGCGGCGGCTCAGTTGCGCCCCGCTACCGGGTTGCCGCAAGCTCCAGGCGCACCACCACGCCAGAAGGGCGACCAAGAAATCGGTTACGGTGGTGACGGGCTCATGCATGCTCAATGGCCTTCGGTCGGCCAAAGATCACGATAATGCCGATACCAGTCACTTTGAAAGAGTTCGTCAGGGTCATGTGCTCGCTTGAGTTTCAAGAACTGTCCGAATTGGGGATAACATCTCTCCAGTTGAGCCGCTGAGGCATGACGGTGATAGGTCAGATAATAACTGCCCCGCCGCGCCGCCGCCAAATCAATGAGGGCTCGGAAGGCATTCGCTGCCTTGTCTTTCCCGCCCGCCGTGTGCTCCACCAGGAGATTGAAGATCACACAGGCATAAGATTCACGCGCCCAGGCCAGAAAACTTTCGTCATCCTTTTCGATGAGCCGCACCGTTCCGTAAATCACCGTGACTCCGCGATCCCGCAAATCCTGTGCTGCCTCGCGCAAGAAGGCATCCAGTTCCTCCCGGGGCACATAGAGCTCCGTGATCATCAAACTCGAAGGGGCCGCACCTATCTGGGGAAGGCGTTGCGCGTAATCCGGCAAATAAGGACTTAGCTGATGGAGATCGGACCAATAGACCTGGCCATTCGTACTGAGATAGTAGCCGGTGTATTTTTCAAAGACGGCTGCCCGGTTGATGTAAGCCAGATACAAAAGCTGCATCCAGGCCCCTTCGTCCAGTTCCCGCTGTTCCGGCGCGACCGGATGCTCCGTCGGCCGGTAACAGGAAAGCACGCCCCGGCGCAAAAAATCCGGCGACGTTTCATCAATCGAAAATTGAAAATCCCCATAGAGAAATCCATCCGCTATTTTCCGGGCAAACTTTGTTTCCAGCTCCTCGCTTGAAGCCATCTCCACGACGCGCTCCAATCGCCGACGGGGCGTCAGCCGCAACGTCACCTCGGCGATCACTCCGAAAAGCCCATAACCACCGATGGCCAGGGCGAAGAGGTCAGCGTTTTCCTGCCGTGAACAATTCACTACCGTGGCATCGGCCTTCACTAAGACAAACGCCTCCACATCCTGAATCAGCGGCCGCAACGAAAGGCCCCGCCCGTGCACATTGGCAGACAAACTCCCGCCCAAAGTAAAACCGTCCGCCCCCGTCTGCTTTTGTGTCAGCCCCCAGTGTCTTTCCACCTCCGTTTGAGCGGCGAGATAACCCGAAATCAACTCGGGCCACTGAATACCCGCCTCGACCCTTAGCAATCCGCTCTCGCGATCTAGATGAAGAATCCGATTAAGCTTCCGCAAATCGAGCAGCAGCCCACCCGATACAAACTGCTGGCCTCCCATGGCGTGACGGCTTCCGGATGCGCTTACGACCGCCCCCTCTTGCGCCGCCTTTCGTAGAGCCCGCGATAATTCCTCGATCGTCTCGGGCGCAACTACCTGCGCAACCTTCGTGCAGTTTAAGGCGGAATGAACATCATTAACCCAACTCTCGGCGCCCACCACCCCGCTTATTCCACCATCTTCGGGCAAAATATGGTCCTACTGGTAAATCCGCCGCATCTCCAGCTCCCGCTGGTCGGCCAGGCTGAAGGGCACGGTATAAGAATAAAAACCGGAAAGCTGCGTGGCCGAAGGCTTGGCCAGCACGGCGGTGTAATGAATCCAGCCGCCGCTCTGCAACAGCAGATAGGCACGCTGGCCACTCACGACGCCGCGCACGCTATAACTGCCCAGCGTACCATTAACGGCGCGACCTTCCTGCACCAGTTTGCTGCCGCCCCAATCTTCGGACTGCCAGATGCCGCCGACGCTGATGCCCGCGCCACCGCGATGTTCGTCCAGCCACCTTTGTCCGGCGGCGTTGTTGGCGGCATATTTTTCCGTGGTGTTACAGCCGATGAGGGACAGGCCCATCAGCACGACGAGAAGGAAGTTGCGTGTATTCATGGGAGGAGATCCATTCGCAAGTCATTGCGATTATTCGACTGATAGGGGATCGAGCGGGAATAATAGCCGATGAGCAAGGCCGGGGCTGGCCGCTCCAGTACCACGCTGTAGTACTGCCACGAGCCCTGGCTCAGGACAAGGTAGGCCTTGGTGCCGCTGACCACGCCCTCAGCCTGATAGTCTCCGATGTAGCCGCGCACATTGCGCCCGGTCTGGGCGAGGAAGCATTTGCCCCAGTCACGGGATTGCCACGTGCCGGACACATCGGTTTCCGCCGGAAACTGCTGGTCGGAAAGCCAGGCCGCGCCCTTCGAGTTATTCCGTGAATACCGCTCACTGGTAATGTCACGGAAAACTTCGCAGCCCGTCAGAGCCACGCTCAGAGCTATCACGACAATCGCCAGGACGGCTTTCATCGCTGAAGAGCCTTACCGGTCGATGCGCTTGAGAACGAGGTCGTGCTGGTGCTTCTCGTTGAGGGGCACGTAGGACGAATAAGCCCCCACGAGTTCCTCACCGTTCTTGTACTTGAGGATCGCGGTGTATTCCGTCCAGTCGTCGTCGGTGAGAGTGATGTAGGCGGTCTTGCCGCTAACGACACCCTTCACGGCGTAATAATCCTGAAACACACCGTCCAGCTTGCTGCCTTCCTGGTTGAGCAAAACGATGCCCCACTGCGGCGAATACCACAGACCTTCGATATTCATTTTCGCAGGGGCGGTCTTGTTATCGGCGAGGAAAGCTGCGGAGGCTTTTTCGTTTTGAGCGTATTTCTCCGTCAAGAAACTGCAGGAGCTAAGGGAAACAGCGAGGACAACGGCGCTGAAAGCGGTCGCGAGCGTTTTCATGGCTGAGAAGAAAGCACCTGCCCACTGTTCTCGCGAGCTAAAAATGCAGGCAGCCTATCAGGCAGGCTGTAAATCGGCCGCCGGGGCGGGGGCATCCACCCATTTGCCGTGCTCGCGTATGAGATCCTGCAACCGGCCTACTGCCTCAGCCTCGGGAATGTTGAACTTCACCGGGGTCTTGCCCACGTAGAGGTTCACTTTGCCGGGAGCGCCGCCGACATAGCCGAAATCCGCGTCAGCCATCTCGCCGGGACCGTTTACGATGCAGCCCATGATGGCGATTTTCACGCCCTTGAGGTGCGCGGTGGCGGCCTTGATGCGAGCGGTGGTGCTTTGGAGGTCAAAAAGAGTGCGGCCGCAACTCGGACAGGCCACATAGTCGGTCTTGAAGATGCGGGAGCCGGCCGCCTGGAGGATGTTATAGGTCAGCCGCAAGGATTGGCCGGGCGCTTTTTCGCCCTGCACAATCACAGCGTCGCCAATGCCATCGCAGAGGAGCGCGCCGATATGCGTGGCGGCGGTGAGCAGAGCGGAAAGAAAATCCGGGGCGGCGGCAGGACCGGTGACGTCTTTCAACAAGATCGGGTGCCGGGCTTCCACCTTGGCGGCCAGCAGGCGGTAAGCGGCGATGACGGGCAACGAAAGACCTTCCTTAAGCGTGATCAGCAGGTCATCCGGGCTCGCGTTGATCGCCACGATCTCGGCGTCATTAGCCGGATCGACTTCGCGGATCTCGGCGTTTTCATAGACAATCTCGGGCTGGTAGTCGCCCATGCGATCCACCTTATGGGCGATCTGCGCATAGATGTCCCGGCGGACGACGACTCGCACCAATTCTTCACCGCCCAAATTGACCGCATTGCGACTGAGCAAATGCGACGCGCGGCGGCGATAGGAAAAGGGATCGTAGGGCAGCGCCTGCGGGGGGAGGCCGGTGGGCTGGCTTTCGATGCGGGCCACCAGGGCTTTGGCCACGGGAATTTCGTGCACGCTATCCTCAGTAAGCGAGACGCGAATGGTGTCACCGATGCCGTCGGCCAGCAGGCTGCCGATGCCGATGGCGCTCTTAATGCGCCCATCCTCGCCGTCGCCGGCCTCGGTCACGCCGAGGTGGATCGGGTAATTCCAGTCGGCCCCCTCGGCGCGCAGCCGCGCCACCAGCAGGCGGTAGGCGGCGATCATCACCTTCGGGTTGCTGGACTTCATCGAGAAGATGAAGTCGTGATAGCCAAACTCCCGCGCGATGCGGGCAAACTCCAGGGCGCTCTCCACCATGCCAAGCGGCGTGTCGCCGTAGCGGTTCATGATGCGGTCGCTCAGGCTGCCGTGGTTGGTGCCGATGCGCATGGCAACGTTGCGTGACTTGCACAACTCGACCAGGGGAGCAAAACGCTCGCGAATACGCGCGAGTTCGGCGGCGTATTGCTCGTCGGTATATTCGACGATCTTGAATTTCTTCGAATCGGCGTAGTTGCCGGGATTGATGCGGACTTTGTCGACCCACTTGGCCGCTTCCAGGGCGGCTTCGGGCTTGAAGTGGATATCCGCCACGATGGGTACATCGCAGCCGCGTTCGCGCAGGCCGCTCACGATGTGCTCGAGGTTGGCCGCGTCTTTCACTGTTGGCGCCGTAATGCGCACGATCTCACAGCCCACCGCCACCAAATCGAGAGTCTGCGTGATGCACAACTCGGTGTTCATCGTGTCGCAGGTGAGCATCGACTGAACGCGAATCGGATTTCCCCCCCCCACGCCAACCGAGCCCACGCGCACCTCTCGTGCCTCGCGGCGCGCGTAGCTATAAGGATTGTCGCAGTATGTCAGTCCTGCGCTCACGGCGTCGGGCTGGGAGCCGCCGGCACCGCCGACGGGGCAAACTTGACCTCCGGCAAATCCGGCGTCTTGTCCTTTTTCCACGGCAGGTCGATCACATCGTAGAACGTCAGGTACATCATCAATCCAATGATCACGAACGCACAAGCCGTCTGCACCACTTCCAGGAGGCGGACGTTGATGGGCTTGCGGCGGATGCCCTCGATGATGGCGAGGGTAATGTGTCCGCCGTCCAACACGGGAATCGGCAGCATGTTCAGCAGGGCTAGGTTCACGTTCAACACCACGCTGAACCACAGGGCCAGACGCCAGCCATCGGGGCTTTCAAAAAGCTGATAGTAAAGGCGCATGATGCCCACCGGACCGCTCAGGTGCTGGACGGTAATGCCGGACTTCGGCGACATCACGGCCGCCAGCGTCTCCACGATGGTATTCACGCTGCCCGTGACCTGCTCCCAGGGCGAAGGGTGAATAATAGTCGTCACGCCGCGCTCGTCCCAGCGCACGCCGATCATGGGGTTTTTCTCACCCGAGACCGGAATGCGTGGCGTCACGGTCACCTGCTGCTCCCGGCCATCGCGTTCGATAGTCAGGGTCATCGGCTTGGTGCCGTTGGTTTTCAGGAGATCGGCCAGATCGCCGATGCCGATCAGTTTTTGATCATTGGCAGCGAGGATGATGTCCTGGGACTTCAGGCCCGCCTCAGCGGCCGGGCTGTCCTTCATCACTTGAGCCACGCGGGCCGATTGGGCCGGCGCTATAAGGATCTGTTTGATGTTCCGGCGGCCCCAGCCTTCACGCTCCGGAGCAGCGGGCGCGACGGTGAATTCCTTCACCTGTCCATCGCGCTCTGCCGTAATTTGAATGGTCGGCGTTTCGCTGCGGGCCACGTTCCAGATGATGCTCTCCCGCGCCTTGCCCATCGGAGAGAAGCGGGTGACCTTGTGGCCGTCCACCGTGAGGATCTTGTCGCCTGCTTGCAATCCCGCCTGGGCGGCCGGGCCATCCTTCAGCACGGTGCCGATCACCGTCGAGGCATCCGCCTGGCTGGCGGGCTTTCCCACCACCCAAACAATCACTGAAAAAATAATGGCCAGACCGAAGCTGAAGACCGGGCCCGCCGCCGCCACGATGATCTTGTCGAGCGGCTTCACGGGCGGAAGCGTTGCCCGGTCGTTCTCCACCTTGCCCTCAAGGGCCTCCATCGGAGCCAGTTGGGGAATGGCGACAAAGCCGCCGGCCGGGATCGAGCCGAGCCGGTATTCCACCCCACCGATGGTTTTGCTCCAGATGGGCTTGCCAAACCAGATGGCGAATTTCTCCACCACCAGCCCCCGCCAGCGCGCCGCCAGGAAGTGGCCGAGCTCATGCACGACGATAAGCAGATTGAAAAGGAGGACGACCTCCAGGCAGATAAATAGGAACTTCAGGGTATCAAAAACCATATGGGCAGGGGAGAGCTTCGCCGGTATTCGGCAAAAATCAATGCCTGTCGCCGGGGACCAACGGCCCTTAAACCTTGTCCTTTTTCAGGAGATCCCGGATTTCACCCAAGAGGACCTCGCTTTTGGTCGGCTCCGGAGGGGGGGCCGGCTTGGCTTCCTCCTTACGGCGCAGGGAATTAATGCCCTTCACCACCAGGAAGACGCACGCCGCCACGATAATGAACTCGATGAGGACATTTAGGAAGGTTCCGTACGCGATCATGGGATATCCCAAGTCCTTCGCCTTCTGAAAGGATTCGTAAGTAACGTCCCCCCGTAGCGGTATGTACAGACTACTGAAATCCACTTTGCCCAAAAGCAACCCGATGGGCGGCATGATGACTTCGCTGACCAGGGCGCTGACGATTTTTCCGAAGGCGGCTCCGATGATTACACCGACCGCCAGATCGATGACATTGCCGCGTGAGATAAATTCGCGAAACTCCTTAACGATAGCCATAAGCGTTTGGTTTCTGCCGGGATAGCAGTTGGGCCGCCGAGGAGCGACCTAAAAATGCCGCTCCGCCAGTTCCCGCGCCCGCCGGTCCGTGTCCACCAGCTCGTCGAGACTAGGATGGTTCACCTGCGGAGACTCATCCATGACCCGCTGCACCGTTTCCCAGATGCGTGGGAAGGGAATGCGTCCGTCCAGAAAAGCCTGCACCGCCACCTCATTGGCCGCATTCAACACCGCCGGCAAAGTTCCCCCGATGTCGCCCGCGCGACGTGCCAGATCCAGCGCGGGAAAATCGGATCGCCTTGGCGCCTCAAAATCCAGCCTGCCCAGCGCGGCAAAATCCAGCGGGCGCAAGCTATTCGCCACCCTCTCGGGCCAGGTCACCGCGTATTGAATCGGGAAACACATGTCCGAGTGGCTCATCTGCGCCAGAACGGAACCATCCACGAACTCCACCATGGAGTGAATGATACTCTGCGGGTGGATCACCACATCGACCTTGGCCATCGGCACGTTAAAAAGCCAGCGCGCCTCGATCATTTCCAAAGCTTTGTTGAACAAGGTGGCGGAATCGATGGTGATCTTCCGGCCCATCGACCAGGTCGGATGCTTCAGCGCCCGCTCCACCGTGACATGCGATAACTCTTCCGCCGGTGTCTGGCGAAAAGGCCCGCCCGAGCAAGTCAGAATCAACCGTTGCACCGAATCCGTCGCCCGCCCGTCGAGGCATTGAAAAATCGCATTGTGCTCGCTGTCGACCGGCAGCACCTGAACACCCTTGCGCGCCGCGGCTGCCATCACGGCTTCGCCAGCCATGACCAGGATCTCCTTGCTCGCCACGGCGATGTCCTTGCCCGCCTCGATCGCGGCCAGAGCAGGCTTGAGCCCGGCTGTGCCGACGATGGCGATCAGGACCATGTCGGCCTCGGGTAATGTTGCTAACTCGACCAACCGTTTTTCGCCATCCGGCCCGGACGACAATGCGGTCTTTGCGCGAGGAAACTCCCGCGCGGCTTCCTCCAACTCTGCCGCGTTGGCGTGGGCGGAAAGCCCGACAATTTCCATGCGGTCCGGAATGTCCCGCGCCACCTTGCGGGCGCTTTTGCCAATGGAGCCGGTGGCCCCCAGAATCACCACTCGCTTCTTCATGAGGAAACTCCGACCACCAGCCGCAGATAAAAATACATCACCGGCGCGGTGAAGAGGATGCTGTCGATCAGATCCAGCGTACCCCCTATGCCCGGCAGGATATGGCTCGAGTCCTTGGCCAGCGTGCTGCGTTTGATAATCGACTCCGCCAGATCGCCAATCACCGCCACCAATCCCAGCACGAGGCTGAGGATGACCACATCCTCAAAGCGCAACGCCCCCAGCTTTCCGGGCATCGTCACATACAGCCAGCAGCCGCCCAGCAGCGAGGAGAACAGGGCTCCCGCAAATCCCTCCCAGGTCTTCTTCGGACTGATGTGCGGCGCGAACGGATGTTTCCCGAACAGGCTGCCAAACACATAGGCACCCATATCGCTGAACTTCGTCACCACCAGCAGGTAGATAAGATAAAACTGCCCAGTGGTATCTCCCAGCTCCGTACGCGGCGTCAGGTAGATGATTTTTGTCACGAAGTTGAAGAGCCACGGGATGTAGAGCAACCCGAAGACCGTATAGGCGATGGCCTCCAACGGCTCGCGCACGGCGGCCCCACGAAACATCTGCCGCGTGAAAATGACAAAGAGGAAAGCCACCAGCACCCCCATCTCCAGATCCTGCGCGTGCTCGCCGCCGTGGGTCCGCAGGTAGAAAAAACTCCCGATCAGATAAACCGCGGCGCACAACATCCCCGTCAGCGTAAAAACCGGTGCGCCCTGCTCCTTCACCATATGGAAATACTCGTACAGCGCCACCAGGGTGACGAAGAGGATGAGCGCAAAGTACCCGTAGTCGGAATTGGCCAGAAGCGAGGCGACGATCAACGCCCAAAGCGTTAGTGTGCTGCCGAGGCGGCGAAAGAAAGTCAGCCGGGTCGAGGTCATCGTATGCGCCGCATACCTACACGGCGGGGGAATTCACATCAATGCGATTGACAGCCCATGTGTTTCCCGGCGGATTACCGGCATGGGCCACGATCATCAACACGGCGAAGGCGGACACTCGCATTCCCATGCTCCGGCCGATTTTGGCCGCGCTTTCCTCATCGGTATTTGCCTCAATGGCGGGTTCATCATTTTCGAGGTCATCTTCGGCCTGCTCTCCGACTCACTCGCTCTGCTGGCCGACGCCGGCCACAATCTTTCCGACGTGCTCGGCCTCATCATGGCCTGGGTCGCGAGCGAGCTGGCCAAGCGCGCCGCCACCGAGCGCCGCACCTACGGCTGGAAACGGGCCACCGTCCTCGCCGCTCTCTTCAACGCCCTTCTTCTTCTCATCGGCGTGGGAGCCATCGTCTGGGAAGCCATCCAGCGTTTTTATGAACCTCCTCACGTCGCGGGCGGCACCGTCATCTGGGTCGCGGGCCTAGGTATCGCCGTTAACGGCGCCACCGCTCTGCTCTTCATGTCCGGCCGCAAGAACGACATCAACATTCGCGGGGCCTTCCTGCACATGGCCGCCGATGCCGGCGTCTCCGCCGCCGTCATGATCGCCGGCGCGGTGATTCTCTTCACCAACTGGGGTTGGCTCGACCCCGTCATGAGCCTGCTCGTCGCTTTCTTCATCCTCCTGAGCACCTGGGAACTTTTCAAAGACTCTCTCAACCTCTCGCTCGACGCCGTGCCGGAGTCCATCGACCTGGCCGCCGTCCGCAACTACTTCTCATCCCTCCCGG
Organism: uncultured Chthoniobacterales bacterium; assembly: GCA_964445975.1. GTDB lineage: Bacteria > Verrucomicrobiota > Verrucomicrobiia > Chthoniobacterales > Terrimicrobiaceae > CAYUMP01. The sequence goes on from CAYUMP010000005.1 coordinate 73,080, forward strand.
AAATCACTGAAGTCCACCACGTCCACATCTGGCCGCTCAGCACCACTGAGGTGGCGCTCACCGCTCATCTGGTGAAAAAAGACCCGCTCCTCGATGATGAATTGCTGGAACGCATTCACGAAGATCTCGAACACAAGTTCGGCATCGCCCACCCAACCATCCAGTTCGAATCCTCCTCCGAGCACTGCGAGGAAGACGGAAAGCAATCGCACTAGCGTCGGCTGCGCCAGCGCTCACAGAGTTCCCGTGCCGCCTCCGGCCAGGTCGAATAACGAAAAGTAAATCCCGCCTCCAGCAGACGCTCGGGAGTCACCCGACGGCTTTTTAGGATCAATTCCGTCTCCGTCCGCAGAAAAACCGCCCCGATTTCCAGCATCCAGGCGAACGCCGGCAGGCCAAGGCCGATGCCCCACGCTTCTCGCAACTCGCGCAAAAAATCCCGGTTCGACAGCGGATTCGGCGCAGCCATATTCACGAAGCCCTCCATCTCCTCGTGTTCGATCAGCCACCGCACGGCACGCACGAAATCCTCGTCATGAATCCACGAGACGAACTGCCGCCCATCGCCCATGGCTCCCCCCAGCCCAAATCGCACCAGCCGGAGCATGATATCAAACGCCCCGCCATGGTCCGGACTCATCATGATGGCTGAGCGCAAAAGCACCTTCCGCGTCTGCGGAGTGGCGGCGGCCTCATGGAAAACCTTCTCCCAGGAAGTGGCCACATCGATGCTGAACCGCCACGTGTCCGGGGCATTCGGCTCCTGCCCGCCGATGATACCTGTGCTCTCGGTATTCGCAGCGTCATACCGGTGCGCGTAAATCGTCGCCGTGCTGGCCTGTAGCCACACCCTCGGCGGCCGGCTGCATTGCGCTATGGCCCGGGCCAACGTCCGCACGGAAAACACGCGCGAATCCATGATCTCCCGCCGGTGCTTCTCGCCATAGCGGCAGTTCACACTCCGCCCCGCCAGATTGATCAATGCATCCGCCTCTTCCAACTCAGCGGCCCAGATGCCGACATTCCGTCCGTCCCATCCCGCCATGCGCCAGGGCGCGTCCTGCGGTTTGCGGCTCACCACCACGACTTCATCACCTGTATCATAAAAAGCCCGGGCGAGCACCGTTCCGACCTGGCCGGTTCCTCCAACAATAACGATTTTCATAAAATCCTGATTCCCATCCTGAGATCCACCCGAAGATAAGGTAGCGGAGTGTTCATATGTTCGGAAAAAGCGCCGCCCAGCCGTACACGACTGAAAAGTAGATGAAAACGACCGTCAGCCCATGCTCACCGATCTTAAGAAAGATATTGGTCAGGAAAGGCCGGGCATCGAAGATGAACCACTGCACCAGCAGCCGGACGAACCAAAATATCGCGATGAACGCCGCCAGCGATCGGGCCACCGGTTCCCCGCAGGCCATGGCCTCCGCGTTCAACAGGGTGAGCGTGCCAAGGCCGACGATCGTCATCACGATAAAGGTGCCGTAAACCCAGAACAGTTGGCGCATCAAAAGCGGCAGGTCAGATGCTGCCAGGCGCTTCCTCCAGTCCAGCACCACTGGCACCAAGGCGCTCGCAGCGAGGATGCAAAAGTGCAGCACCCCGGCAATTTGTAGCAGGTAGGTTTTCATAAAGCGTGAATGAATTTCAGGAAGGGCAGGACCACACCCTCGACGAAGCGCGGGAAGAACAGCATCCCGACTGGCCCGACGGTAAACAGGTAGACAAAGAGGCGGCCCCCCACCCCACGGCGCAGACCGAGCCGGCGGCCAGGCCGCGATTTTTCCAAGAGAACGCCAAAGCCTTGCAGGAGGAAATAGGCCGTGGGGAGCCGGTAACCCGTCCGGGCGGGTATGGAGATCACGAGATCGTGGATCAGGCCCGAGACGAAGAAGGTAAAGAGCATCGCTCCACCCACGCCCAGCCGCGGGACCAATGGATAAAAGCTATATCTCCGCACGAGGTCGTTGAACCCCCGGTTCCAGCGCCGACCCCAGAACTCACCCAGTGACTTGGCGAGAATGGGTGCATCCATGATCGGCTCGGCCATCACCCCGCGCCGCTGCCATTCCAAGGCCAGCAAATGAAACACGCCGAAGTGGAGAAAGAAGATGCCACCCACCATCGCCACCCAGCCTTGCCAGAGCGCATTGCCATCGGAGATGAGCCGAGCCATCCCCCAAACCGTCACGGCCCCCAGAGTCGTTTTCGTTCCGGCAAAAACCCACTGCCCCGTCCGCACCCGCAACGGACGTTTCTTTTCTTCCATAAACGTACGGGCATCCATGCCCACCCAGCGGGTTAGGTAGGCCAGCGACCTTCTTCCGGCCCTTCCATTTATGAAGGCTTCCCACCAAGTCAGCCATTTGCAACCTGCAAACAGAGCGATCGCTATGGCCCACATCAAGATCCAAGGCTCCATCCGCCCTGCCGCTGCCATCGCCAACATGGGCAGGGCCACCACCGGAGTCCATCCCGCCCAACCCACCCTTTTCACCACGGAGCAGGTCCCATTCACACAGCCCCGCCGTTCCGCCACCCAGGCGTAGCCTCGCTGGAGCCATGTATCGCCTCCCGGCAGCTTCGCCACCACCCGCAACATCCATCCCCACCAAAAGAAGGTTCCCAGGTAGATCACCGCCTCTGCTCCGCCCAGCATCGCTCCATCGCTCTTGACCACCCGCATCTCCGTGAGGAGATCTTCCGGCTTCAAACCCAGTTGCTCCGTCACCCAATCACTTTGAAGCGGCGCAAACTTAAAGCCGTTCCGTTCCAGCCTCGGGCGCAATGCGTCCACCGCCGCGCGGCAAAACCCGCACTCGCCATCGTACAAAACCCAGCGACCGATGGCATTCATTGCACCCCTCTGCCCGGCAGTGGCGGCGGACCCTGAATGGCTGCGTTGCGTCGGCGAATTTTGGCGAAGAGGGCCAGGTTCAAGAAATGCATGAAACCCAGCGCCAGCAGTACCACCCCCATTTTGCCGCTCAAGGCTTCGAAGACCTGCTGAGTATTCTCCACCTGAAGGCCCACCTTCAGGAACAATGAGACAAACCCCAGATTCACCAGATAGAATCCGACCACCAAGAGGTGGTTGACGCTGTCGGCCAGATTTTCCTGATGAAAACAATCGACCAAAAAGATGCGGCCGTTCTTCGAAAGAGTCCGTGCCACCCAGATGGTCAGGGAGATACTAAGAGTCAGATAGAGGCTGTAGGTGATTATGGTATAGTTCATGGTTTTCTTTCTATTCGTAGTTTCAGGAAATATTGAAAATTCATGGTAAAAATAAGATCATCCAGCGAAGAGACGGGCTGCCATCTTCATAATTTTGCCTTGTTTGGATGAGGCGACCGTATCCAGGACCTTTTCGGCCAAACGAAGGAACTCCAGCAGTTCCGCCATCTGGCGGTGGAAAACCTCTGCGCCCTCGACTCCCTTGGTCTGGGTGGCACAACGTTGCAAAACTTCCATGGCCGGCACCAGTTCCCGGCGCTTCCGCTCCTTGGCCACCGTACAAAAAATCTTCCAGACTTCCTTCTCGGCTTCGAAGTACTCCTTACGGTCCCCTTTGCGCAGGATCACCCGGATGAGCCCCCAGCCGACGAGTTCGCGAAGGTTGGTGTTGGCATTTCCCCGGCTGATCTTCAGTTCGACCATGATTTCATCCGTGCTCAGCGCGACCGGACTAGTCATGAGCAAGGCATGGACCTGTGCCATGGTGCGATTGATGCCCCAGCAGCTTCCGATGGCTCCCCATTGCGAGACAAATTCCTCCCGGGCTTCGCGCAGGGGGGTGTTTTGCAGGGGTTCCTCTTCCATACTTTCAGTAAATACTGAAATTTCAGCTTTGTAAAGCGACTTTTAGCCCGAATCAGGCCGTTCCGAAGGTCAATCCAAGGCGGCGGATGTATTGCCGGTAGGCGATGGCCATCCGATCCGAGGGGAGATGGAGTTCCTCCGCCAGATCCAACGGCAGGCGCTCCGGCCGCTGGGAAGCGACGATGGGTTGATCCTGGGCAAAAACCCGATCCTGAAAGGCTACAACCTCGGGATCGTCGACCGGACTGCCGTAATTCATCAATACGATAAACCAAGCTACACTTTCCACCTCAGAGAGAGGCGTCACGGCAAATAACAGAGTAAAACAGCGCCCGCCTTGCATGCGTTTGCGCAGATAGACGGCAAAGGGTGCCAGCACACCGTACTCATAAGCCACCCGTCCAGGCTGCTCCAGCCCTTCGGGATTTGGCTGAAAAATGCGGATATCGCGGGCCACCGGCCGCCCTTCCACCAGTTCAACCTCATAGGGCAGGATTTCCGCCTGATCCGACACCCCGAGCGTTCCCTCGTGGACAATGGGCAGATGGGCCACATCGAGGAAATTCTCGATTAATCGTGGTGCTCCGGCGGCGGAAGGATAAGGGCCGCATGGAATGATCCGGAATGCCGGATCATCAAACTCCGCCAGTTCCACCCTCTCGCCAGACGTCCCAGCCAGCGAAACCCAGATCAGGCCGGCCCTTTCTTCGCAGCCATAGACTTGCGCCTGAGCCCGGCTGGGAGGCTTCATGGAAGGATGGGCTGGCATCTTAATGCATTGTCCCGCTTCATCATAAGTCCAGCCATGATACGCACAGCGCAGCGCGCAATTATCCACCACGCGCCCGAGTGACAGCCGCACCCCGCGATGGATGCACAGATCCTGCCAGGCATGCACCCCTTCCGCTCCACGCCAGATCACCACCTCTTCGCCAAGGACGCTGGCGGGCCGCAGTTCTCCTACAGGGAGATCCCTCGATAGCGCCACCGGATGCCACGCCCCCCGCGCTACAGAATCCGCCATGACAGAATCCTTACCGTGGGCCGGACCTTCCATACGAGACGCATTCATGGAGCAATCACTCTCCTATTCCACCACTATTGCAGCCTCAAGTTCGACCCGGATTTTGTCGCAAACGGCGGAATCCCGCGCGTGGATGAACAAAATCGGTTCTCCCTCCTTCACCCTCTCACCACATTTGCGAATCCCGCTGAAGCCCACGGCGTGATCTACCGCGTCCGTTGCCTGCCTGCGGCCGGCGCCCAGTTTCACGCTGGCCGCGCCCACGACACCGGCATCGACCTTGCGTATCACACCGCGCCGCGGCGCCGCCAGCGGCTGGATCACCGGTGCCCTGTGTACGGTAGTCATCTTTTCCAACGACGAGGCATCTCCGCCTTGCGCTTCAACCAATTCGACAAACTTCCGCCAGGCCGTCCCGTCCTTCAGCCATTCCTGCAATTGGTCCCGGGATGAGTTCGACACGCGGTCGCACAGGTCCAGGGTCAGGTTTACAAAATCCTCCGGGCCACCACCTTGCAGCGTCTCCACAGCCTCAGCCACTTCCAGGGCATTGCCCACGGTCGCGCCGAGTGGTTCGTCCATGGGCGAAAGCAGAAACGTGGTCTCCACATCATTGGCGCGGCCGGCGGCCTGGAGGCCCCGCGCCAGTTCCATGGCTTCTTCCCGCGTCTTCATGAACGCACCCGCGCCGAACTTCACATCGAGCACCAGCCGGTTGAGGGACTCCGCCAGCTTTTTCGACATGACGCTCGCGATAATCAACGGTTGCGAGGGCACTGTGCCGCTCACGTCGCGCAGCGCATACAGCTTTTTATCCGCCGGGCAAAAATCTTCCGTCTGTCCCGCCATGAAGACGCCGAGCTTTTCGATCTGCCGCAGGCACTGCTCCTCATCCAGGTGCACATTGAAGCCCGGAATGCTTTCCAGCTTGTCCAGCGTTCCGCCCGTGATGCCGAGCCCGCGCCCCGAGACCATCGGCACCCACAGACCGTCGCAGGCCAGCAACGGGGCCAGCACGAGCGAGACCTTGTCGCCGATCCCGCCGGTGGAATGTTTGTCCACCTTGGGCGGCGAACCTTCCGGCCATTTGAAGACCCGTCCGCTATCCCGCATGGATGCAGTCAGCGCGGCCGACTCCTCCTCCGACAAGCCGCGAAAGAATATCGCCATGGCCAGCGCGCTCATCTGGTAATCGGGAATTTCCCCGGCGGCAAACGCCTTGATGAATTCCCTGATCTCCCCAGCGGTCAATTCGCCGCCATCGCGCTTGCGCTCGATTAACAAAGGCACGTGCATCGTTCCCATCATGCGCGCCTCCCGCACGTTGAGAAGATTTTTTGCGTGCCGTTTGGAACGGTCAGGATTTGTTCAGCAAATTATCCAGATCCCGGAGCACCTTGCGCGGGCCCACGTAGTTCTCACCCTCATAGCTTGACGAAAGCACCTTGCCCTCCGCGTCGATAAGAATGAGATCGGGGATGCCGCGCCCGCCCAGGCCCTGGATCGGACTGCGCTTGCCCTTCTTGGAAAAATCAAGGGCGGGCCAGGGCATCTTGTCTTCCACCATGTATTCCTCCATGTCTTTCTCCGACTGGTCCGAGCTCACAAAGATGACCTCAAACTGATCGTGCTTCGATGCGTTGCCCTTATACCAACTCACGAAATCCGGTGTGAACTTCCGGCAGGGCCCGCACCACGAGGCCGACCGATAGACCGCAAAATACTTTTTCCCGCCCAGGACGGCCGTGTCGAATTTCTTCAGCTTCCGGCCGTCCAAAGCCACCAGATCGCCGACCAGGCCCTGCGAAATGGCATTGGCCGGCGGTGGTGTTGCCACAGGTTTTGGAGCTGGGGCTGCGGTCGCCGGCACCGGTGTCGCCGCAGCCACGGCGGTCGCGAGAGCGTCCGCCCGAGTTTTGACCTGCTCTGCCCGGGTCAGCAGATCCGTCTGGGCCACGGGAAAATTCAAGGGCGCACCATGCGCATCCACCTGCACCGTTTCCGCGGTAATGGCTTTCACCGGATACACCCGGCCGGACGGCACCTGCATGAGGCCTGACGGCTTGCCATTTACGATGATCGGCACGTCGTGCCCCACATTCACTGTCACTTCGCGTGGCCAGTACTTGCGCGTGGCCACGACCGTTTCCAAGGTTAGTGGTTCTTGGGCTCTAAGTGACGACAACGCAACCAAGCCTAATAGCAATATGCGCTTCATGACAGCGGGTATGACCCCGCCCACGCATAAAATCAAGCCATGAGCGCAAAAGCCCGGCGCATTTCTTCCGCCACAAAACCAAATCCCCTAATATTCCCCAGATTACCGTTCCGGGAACCTTGTCTAATAAAAATGGGAACCCGTTCGCGGGTGTGGTCCGAGCCGCGCCAGGTGGGGTCGTTGCCATGATCCGCCGTAATGATGAGCAAATCCCCCGCGCCCAGCTTCGGCAGAAAACCGGCCAGCCAGGCATCGAATTCCTCCAGCGCCCGGGCGTATCCTTCCACGTCGCGGCGGTGGCCGAAGAGCATGTCGAAGTCGACAAGGTTCGCAAAGATCAGGCCCGGAGCATTCTCCTGCCACAGCTGTTCGATGATCGCCATCCCCTCCGCATTTGAGGCGGTGCCATGCGACCCGGAGATGCCGCTGCCCGCAAAAATATCGCTGATCTTTCCCACCCCAGTCACCGGAAAACCCGCCTCCTGCAATTCGTTCAATACCGTTCTCGGCGGTGGCAACGAGTAGTCGTGCCGGCGCGCGGTCCTCTGGAATCTGCCCTCCGCGCCCAGAAACGGGCGCGCGATCACGCGCCCGATATTCCACACGTCAGCGTGTTTCCGCGCGATCCGGCAAATTTCGTAAAGCCGTTCCGGCGAAATCACCTCCTCATGCGCGGCGATCTGCAGCACGGAGTCGGCCGAGGTGTAGAGAATCGGCTGCCCGGTGGCTACGTGTTCCGCCCCCAACTCATCCAGAATGGCCGTGCCGCTGGCGGCCTTATTGCCGATAAAGGTAACTCCGGCTTCGGCCTCGATGGCTGTCACCAGTTCGCTCGGAAATTTCTCAAAGGTGCCGAAGGGCTTTTCCTGGACGGCTCCAGCCAGTTCCCAATGCCCTGTCGTCGTGTCTTTGCCCGCCGATAGCTCGGTCATCACACCTACGCTGCCCAGTTCAGGTTTTTCGACGACGGTTTCGTTTGCCGCGATGCGCCGCGCGAGGGAAAATCCCAGCCGCTCCAGCGTGGGAAGGTGCAACGGCCGTTGTGCCAGGATATGCCCCACCGTGTCGGCTCCTTCGTCCCCATAGGCGGCGGCATCCGGCGCATGTCCCATCCCTACGCTATCAAGAACGATCAGAAGGGCGCGGGAAGTTGTTTTCACCATGGGCTTGAATTGCTACCACGGTATTAGCGAGATGAACAAAAACGAGCCGATTTATGTGGCAGGCCATCGCGGCATGGTCGGCAGTGCGGTCGTGCGCCGCCTGCAAAAGGACAGTTTTACCCGCATTCTCACGCGCTCGCGTGCCGAGCTGGATCTCCTCGACCGCGACGCGGTGCGCCGCTTTTTTGCGGCGGAACGCCCCGCCCTCGTGGTCGATGCCGCCGCCCGCGTCGGCGGCATCCTCGCAAATAACGAGCAGCCAGCCGAGTTCCTCCTGCAAAATCTCGTCATCCAGAACAATGTGATCGAGGCCTGCGCGGACTATGGCACCGAGAAGCTGCTTTTCCTCGGCAGTTCGTGCATCTATCCGAAATTTGCGCCCCAGCCCATTCCCGAGACCGCGCTGCTGACCGGCCCGCTCGAGCCGACAAACGATGCCTACGCCATCGCCAAGATCGCCGGCATCAAGCTCTGCCAGGCCTACGCCCGCGAGCACGGCAAAAATTTCGTCTCGGCCATGCCCACCAACCTTTACGGGCCGAACGACAATTTTGATCTCCACACCTCGCACGTCCTGCCCGCCCTGATCCGCAAGGTGCACGAAGCCCGCGAGGGCGAGGCGAAGTCCATCACTGTCTGGGGCACCGGAACGCCCCGGCGCGAATTCCTCCACGTCGACGATCTGGCCGATGCCTGCCTGTTCATTTTGGACAAATACGACTCGCCCGAGATTATCAACATCGGTTGCGGCGAAGATGTGACCATCCGCACCCTGGCGGAAACGGTCAGCGAAGTGCTGGGCTTCTCCGGCGATCTTGTTTTTGATACCACCAAACCCGACGGCACACCCCGCAAGCTGCTCGACATGTCCAAACTCTTCAGCCTCGGCTGGCGGCCGCGCATCACGCTGGCCGACGGCATCCGCCAGGCTTACGAGAGCTTTCTTCAAACGCTGAAGCCTGCCTGATTTGCATGGCCTGGCGCGTCCTGTTGGGTTTCACCGCGGCGCTTGCGGTGCTGGTGCTGGCCTCTTTCTTTCAATCCCGGCCTTTCAACATCACCTATCGCAATCTCAGCGATACCCGATCCGGTTTCGTCGGCGAGTTCACCGTCACCAATCTGGAGAAAACGGACATCACCGACTGGGTGCTGGCCTTTGACCTCGCCCCGGAGATCACCCACCTCTGGGGCGCGAAAATCGTTTCGCATTCCGGGAAACGCTACGTCATTCGCGCCGAGCCGTGGAACCGACGCATTCCTCCAGGTGAGACCATCCTCATCGGCTTCAAAGGCCAACCCGGCGGCGCCCGGCCGCGACGGATCGGGTTCAAGGTCCCAAATGATCCCGACTACTTCCCGCCCGGTCCCGATCATCTCCCCACCACTGAGACAAAGACCCCCAAACGTCCCGAGCCGCCCGTTCTCATCAAGCCAACCTTTACCGTCACCAAGGATTGGGGCACCGGTTTTATGGCGGACATCTCCCTCACTAACAACGGGTGGAAGCCGGTCCGCTCATGGGTGTTCTTTCTGGAGCTGCCCCGCGCGATCAGGCACATCGCCGGCGCCCAATTCACCGCCCGCGCCGGCGGCAAATACCGCTTCGATGCCCCCTTATACGGCTCAAATGCGATCATACCCCCACGTGGTCAGATTCACCTCCAGATCCTCGCCCGGCCCGGCAATTTTTCCGCCGAGCCCACGACCATGTTCGCCACCGGCCTGGTGAGCCCATACACCGGTGGCCGCTTTAACTACGCCGAAGCCCTGCAAAAATCCCTCTACTTCTATGAGGCCCAGCGTTCCGGCAAATTGCCAACGTCCAACCGCGTCGGCTGGCGCGGCGACTCCGCCCTCGACGACGGCTACGAGGTGGGAGTCGATCTTTCCGGGGGTTACTACGATGCCGGTGATCACGTGAAATTCGGCCTGCCGCTTTGCAGTGCCCTCACCATGCTTTCCTGGGGCGGCATTCAATACGGCGAAGGTTATCGGATGTCCGGCCAGTGGAACACTCTTCTCGACACCGTGCGCTGGGGCACGGACTGGCTGCTCAAGGCCCATACCAAACAGGACGAACTCTACGGCCAGGTCGGCGAAGGCACCATCGATCATGAATACTGGGGATCGGCCGAGAAAATGACCATGCCCCGCACCGCTTTTAAGATCGATGCCGATCATCCCGGCTCCGATCTCGCGGGCGAGGCCTCTGCCGCGTTGGCCGCAGCGTCATTATTGTTCCGCGAGGAAGATCCCGTCTACGCGGAGAAGCTGCTCGAACATGCCCGACAGCTCTATGATTTTGCCGAAAACTGCCGCGGCAAATATAGCGACGCCATTCCCGACGCGAAAAATTTTTATCAGTCGATCTCGGGATATGAGGACGAACTCGTCTGGGCCGCGCTCTGGCTGCATGCCGCCACCGGTGAACCCGGCTACCTCATCACCGCCGAGACCCGTTACGGCGAATGGCTCCAGGGCGACCCGATAGACCGTACTCAGACCTGGGATGACAAACGCTACGGCTGCGCCGTGCTGCTCGCCCTCACCACCAAACGCGACACCTACAAACGCGAGGTCGAGAGCTTCCTCGACTTCTGGACCGGCATGGCACGGGAAAACCGCATCCTCACCACGCCCGGCGGCCTGGCCTGGCTGGACCATTGGGGCTCGCTTCGCTACGCCGCCAACACGGCGTTTCTCGCCTTCGTCTATAGCGACACGGTCTCCGACTACGGCAATGTCTATCACCGGTTTGCCAAACGGCAGATTAACTACATCCTCGGCGACAATCCGCGCCGGAGCAGCTACATGGTCGGTTTCGGACGCAATCCGCCAATGAACCCGCATCACCGCGGAGCGCACGGCTCCACCGATGGCTCGATGGATTATCCCGTGCAAAACACGCACATCCTCTACGGCGCCATGGTCGGCGGCCCCTCTCATCCGGACGACTTCGCTTTTGCCGACGACCGCAGTGATTTGCACACAAACGAAGTGGCGTTGGACTACAATGCCGGCCTCTCTGGCGCACTGGCCCGCATGGTCATGCTCTACGGCGGAAAACCGCAGGATAACTTCCCGCCACCGCCCGTGCCGGAACTGCCGCTGCCAACTCCGGTCGCTACCCCTACGCCCGAATCCACTCCCGAGCCCGCTCTATCCTCCACGCCGGAACCGGCGGTTACCCCGGCGCCAGACGTGACCCCCCTTCCTGCGAAAACTCCGGAGGCCTTGGAAAATGACTGACGGGCCGCGGACCGTCAGGTCCGTCCGCTATTCGCTTAAGTACGCCGGCTCACGCGGTGGGTCCTGGCCAGTCACTTGAACCCTGCGCCGTTCGTTGAGAATTCGCCGTCCGTTTCCGCTTTTCTCCATGTAAACGAGCCCGCCATTTTTATACAGGTCCGGCTTCGTGCGGATCACAATGGTTTCGGTCGGATCGGAAGCACTCACATTGCCGAAAAGATAGCGGTCGAAATGGAGGGTCTCGGCCGTCTCTGCGGAAAGATGGCCGCCCTCGATCAGGCGAGCCTTGAGTTGTTCCACCGTTTTGATGCCGACATCGGCCGGCAATCCCGGCGGCTTTTCCGCCGCCATCTGCTCGATAGCCAGGTAGATCTGCTTCTGGTTGGACATGTCCTGCGCCATCTGGCCCGCGGTCACCGCACCCGTAAGAGCGGGTGCGGTCAGGGCCGCGACAAAGGGCAGGAAGACCACAGAGAGATAACCGAGGATCAATCCGGCCAGGGCCATGCTGCCACCTGTGAGCATCGGATTGCGTTTGATATTCCCGCGGGCGACATGGCCGAAGACAATGGCCGGGATGCCCGTGACTATGCTGCAACAGATAAGGCTGAGAATACCCAGAACCAAGCTGGCCACCGCCATGCTTGAGTTTTTTCGGGACGGGATTGGCGGCGGTGAGGTGTCCACGCTTCTATATGGTTATTGTTCGCTGAGATAAACCGGCTCGCGCTGGGGCTCGCTGGCTTTTTCTTCACCCGGCATCTGCCCCTCCAACTCCCCTTCCTTGGGCAAATAGAGGATAACCCCGAATGGACCGGTTTGCCGGGCGCGAATGAGGACGGTCCCGGCGGGATCGGACTTGCTGACATTGCCAATGAGGAATCGCGAAAGGTTCAATTGCTCAACCTCCTCCGTGGTCAAAAACTCTCCATTAACCAACTGTTCCTTCAATTGGGTAACGGTGGTGATACCCATATCTGCAGGATAACCGTCCATCTTTTGCATGGCTAGTTGCAGGGTCTTCGCTTCCTCGATCGCCATGGCGGCCTCTCCGAATCCCTTCGTCTGCTGGATGATCGGCCCCATCAAGACCAACCCGACAACGGTCAGGGCAATCGAGATATAACCAAGAATCAGGCCGGCCAGGGCCTGGCCGTCGCCCTTCAAGGACGGATCGTTCTTGATCTTGCCGCGGGCGACATGCCCGCAGATGACCGCCGGAATCGCCGTAAAGATGCTGCAGCAAAACGGACTGAGGATGCCTAACACCAGACTGGTCGTGGCCAGTCCCGAATTTGTCCGAGCGGGAATATCGTTCATAAGATCAAGGGGTATATTGGGCGATGAGCGCGGTGGTGAGATCGTAGGTCTTCATCTTGGCCTGGCCTTTTTCCACATAGGGGGCCTTGCCCTTGATCTGGCGGATGCTCAGCACGCGCGGCGCACCGGCGGAAAGAGGGCCCGATCCGTTGTAGACCCGGCTCTCAATGCTGCGCAGGCCGGCCTTCACGCCCTCGACGGTGGTGATGGAAACAGAAACATTGCCGGAACCAAGTTGCCCCTCGACATCGACGCGATCGTTTTTCAACCGGGTGGTGGAGGCAAACTTCGATCCGGGACTGGTGCCGATGCTCTGGGCAAAGATCACATACCCGCCCTTTAAATAACGTTCCTCCGTGCGGGTGCGATCCGCATTGGTCAACTCGAAGAGATTCGCCTTCGCCAGCGCCTCGTTCAGTTCCTCCGGCGTCTTCGGCTCCGGAAATTGAACCACCGCCACATCGAGACGTCCGGCGGAAAGGTTAAGGGTTGCAGCAAAAACGGCCAGCAGCGGAAGCAGAATCATGCGCATGGGGGGAAATTGCTTGCCCCGGGGCCCGAAAAGCAATCCGAATCTCTGAAACATGCATTTTGACTGGACGGCTCCGGACGGCGAAATCTTCCCCTGCGAACATTGGGCACCGTCGTCCGCCGCTCGCGGCGTCTTGATTTGCATCCCCGGCATGGGCGGAGAAGCTCAATATTTCCGGCCTCTGGCGGAAGCGGTGAACACCCTCGGTATCGCCTGCTACGCCTTGAATTTGCGCGGTCAGGGCCTCGATCCGGTCCCCGCACGCCGCGGCGCGCTCCTCGACCTGGAGACGCTGGCGCGGGAAATCAACGCCTTCGCGCAGCAAATGCAGGTAGCCCACCCCACGGCGGAAACGTTTTGGATTTGTGGCGAAAGCATGGGAGCCCTCCTTGTCTCCTGGATGTTGGCCCACTCACGATTTGAGCCCATGCCGCGTGGAGCGATCTTTTCCGTGCCGGTGGTCGAATTGCAAAAACCCACGCCGTGGCTCGTGCGGCAGGCCGTGCGTTTCTTCGCCTGGAGCCTGCCCGCCTTTCGCCTGCATCCGTCGCTGTTCGTCTCCGGCAAATCCGAGCAACTCCCAGTCACGCGTGATTTGGAACACCTCGAACGCACCCGCAACTCCCCCAACAACATCCGCGTCTTCACCTTCCGCTTCCTTGCCGCCATGGGCGAACTCATGGACGCGAGCCTTCACCTCGCCGCCCGGATCAAAACGCCCAGCCTCGTCCTCGCCGCCGGCCAGGACGTCTTCATCCGCCCCGAGCAAGTCGAGGCGTGGTTTCGGCAAATCGCGGCGAAGGACAAAACATTCCGACTCTATCCGGAGGCACATCACCTTTTATGGAACGATTGGGATAAGGAAAAGGTCCTGGCTGATATTATCTGCTGGCTGCACGAGCGGGAAGATTCTCCCACGGCATAAAACGATGACACCCGGCGGGATGACATCACTTGGCTCCTCGGAAGAATAATGTTAGCTTTCCTCACCCTCCAATGAGTTCCCCGGCGAATGATATTCCTCCAAAGGTGGATAAGAGCCGACTTTTATTAGGCGCCATCGTCGCCGCGACGTTCGCACTGTTTGGAGCTGTGCTTATTCTCGGCACGGCCTCTGTCAGCCATGGGCCTCGTCGTGACCGGAGCGAAGCAGAAATCGCCGCTCTTTCTGCCGCGCTGGAATCTTACAAGGCGGATCACGGAGACTATCCGCGTGATGCGGCCACCGACCGAATTCGTCCGGATACCGACTTTGATCCCGAAGCCTACGTCCCCGCTTCCAAGCTGCTCTATCGCTCGCTGGCAGGCGGAACCAAAGTTTATTTTGAATTTCATCCCTCCATGCTGCGGCAAGACAGCGTTGGCGAAATCTATGTCGTCGATCCCCGCGGCAATAGCTACGGCTACTCAACCGTCGGCGTGAAAACCGGGCCAGGCTTTCCGGACCTCTGGTCCACCCGTGGCGGCACCACCGCCAGCGCAATGAGCCAGTGGGTTACCAATTGGTAATCACAAAAAGCCGGTATCAATACCGCAATACCCTCGCCAGAAATCTTCGCGCTTCTTCGCTCTCCGGCTGGGCAAAAAATGTCTTCGCTTCAGCACACTCACGCACTTTGCCGTCGGCAATGAAAGCAACCTGGTCGGCCGTTTCCCGCGCAAAACCCATCTCGTGGGTTACGAGCACCATCGGCGTCTCGCGCTCCTTCAACTCCGCGATGACGTCTAAAATTTCGGCGGTCATCTCCGGATCGAGCGCGGAGGTCGGCTCGTCCATCAAAAGAAACTCCGGTTCGATCGCCAGCGCCCGCGCGATGGCCACCCGCTGACGCTGACCGCCGCTGAGTTCGGCGGGCTTTTTTTCCAGATGAACGTCGAGATGCATTTGCTCCAGCGCGGCCTGTGCCCGCTGTTTCGCATCCGGCCGATGATGAACATGCTGAAGCGGCAGCATCACATTTTCCAACGCGCTCAAATGCGGAAATAAATTGTAGGCCTGAAAGACCACGCCAATCTTGCGGCGATACAAAGCGAGTTCCCTCTCCTCAAAAACCAGCGCCCGACCGTTGATCTCGACCGTACCCGCGTCGGGAAATTCCAGCCCCGCCAGCACGCGCAGCAGCGTCGACTTGCCTCCGCCTGATGGACCGATGAGCGCGAGGGTGTGATCGAATTCGGCCGTCAACGTCGCGCCATCAAGCGCGGCGTGTGCGCCGAAAATTTTCTGAACCCCATCGACGCGAATCTTCATGTCTCGTAGCGCAGTGATTTTTCCAGCCGCTTGCTCCACAGCGAAATCGGAATCGTCAGAATCATATAACCCGCGGCCAGCGGCAGGAAACTTTCCACCGTGCTGTAGGTCGTGCTGAAAACCTGCTGGGCCGAATACGTAAATTCCGCCAGCCCCATCACCGACAAAAGCGACGAGTCCTTAATCAGGGAGGCGAGCTGTCCCGTGAAGGCCGGCAGACTATGCCGCGCCGCCTGAGGAAAAATGATAAGCCGGTAGGTTTGCCAGGTCGTTAGCCCGATGGCGCGGGCGCTCTCCCGTTGCGACAGACCCACGCTTTCAATCCCCGCGCGAAAAATCTCCGCCATATACGCGCCACTGAAAAGCGAGAGAGCCAAAACCCCAAAAAACAGACGTCCTCCCGTAACCTGCTGGAAAACAACATAATATAGAACAAGTATGAGCACCAACAACGGCATACCGCGAATAATTTCCACGTAACCACCTGCCAGATAACGGATTACGATAACAGATGATCTTTTCCCCAACGCCGCCACCAACCCCAGTACTGTGCTCGTAACCAGCGAAATCGCCGCGAGCGCCAAGGTCAGCAACCAACCGTGCCAGAAGACCGCGCGATACTTCCAAAAGACATCCCAATTCCTTCCCGTACTCGCCAGAAGAGTCCAGCATACCAAGGACAAAATCAGCAACAAACCTCCCAAGGTCACGCCCTTGACCCATGTCGGGGCCGGCCGACGGTTGGAGTCTAAGAAGAGGCCGGAGATTGCCATCCGCGCTGCCTAAACCTCACGCCCCCTCCCGTCAATCCGTTTCCCGCGTCATCGGCACGAACCTAACCGGGAGAATCTTCCTCTGTCGTACCTCGCCTTTTACTTTCGTGAGGAGCACCAGCTTTTGTATTCCGCCTTCCTCACCTACCGGAATGATCATTCGCCCACCTTCTCTCAACTGGTTCATCAGCGGCTGCGGGACATGGTCCGGTGCGCAGGTCACGATGATCGCATCGAAAGGCGCTTCCTCCGGCCAGCCTTTGTACCCACCTCCCGTCCTTACAAGGACATTTCCGATTCTCTCCGCCGCCAACGCCGTCAACGCCTTTTGCGCAAGCTCCTCCACGATTTCGACACTATAGACTTGTGCGACGAGTCGGGAGAGTACCGCCGCTTGGTAACCCGATCCTGTCCCGACCTCCAAGACCCGGTCGGTCGGCTTCGGCTCCAACACTTGGGTCATCAACGCCACGATATAAGGTTGGGAAATGGTCTGACCATGGCCGATCGGCAGCGGTTGATCTTGGTAAGCCTGCGGTTTCATCGCTTCCGGCACGAACGCCTCCCGTCGGGTCTCCCCCATGGCTCTCAGCACTCGCTCATCCACGATATCTCGCGCCTTGAGATGTCCCTCGATCATTTCGCGATGGGGCAGGTCATCAGCGACGGCTGACCGCGCCGATACAATGACTCCCAGCATCCCGTAGATGAATAAACCCACGAAGCTCACCCCAAATCCTATCACAGATCGCTTCTCCTCGCGAGACCGGGTTCGTCAGGCGGGGAACTGACGAGCGTGACTCCGCTAAAAATAGAACGGTATCCCCTGCTCCTGAAATGCCTTCTTCTGCTCCTTGAGGTACTGGTTTCCCAATTTCTCAAACCCGCCCTGTTGCCGGTATTCCTGCAAAAATTCGTTCACCGCTTCCTGTAGCGCAGGTTCATTCTGCCTCAACCCGATCGCCCAGTTCTCCTTTTGGATCGGCTGAAGAATCGCCCGTGTCGTCTCCGGGTTTTTCCGCGCATTTTGCCAAACGCTCATCTGGTCATAAATGAAGGCGTCGGCCTTGCCTTGGATCACCTCGAGCACAGCCGGACCTTCCTTCTCCACCGTCAGCACCTGCGCCTTGGTGATGTTTCGCCGGACCCAGACCTCTCCCGTCGTGCCGGGCCGGACCACCACGATCTTGCCGGGTTGGTCGAGATCCGCCAGTGACGTCACCGGAGATTTTGCGCTCACCAACATCGCCAGGCCTATAGTGAGATAGGGCTCGCTGAACGTGATCGTCTTTCGCCGCTCCTCCGTGGCCGTCATCGAACTGATCACACAATCCACTCTGCCACTTTGCAGTGCGGGGATGAGTCCCACAAAGGGGATCGCTTCGATTTTCAACGGTAGGTTCAACTTCGCCGCCAGCGCCCTGGCGATGTCTACGCTGATCCCGGTCGGCTGGCCTTTTTCGTCAATGGTCTCAAAAGGCGGATAAGAAAGGTCCATCCCAACCCGCAGTTCTGGCGTCTTTTCCTTCGGTTTGCATCCAGCCACTAAAATCATCGTTAGGAGCAATCCTCCGAGAAAAACCGCCCATGTTCCACGTGGAACATTTCTCCGGCCGAATTGTTGAAGACCTGTGAAAAGTTTGTGAGTCATGTCGAATGATTTGGAATTACCTCTCCCTTGGAGCTCGCTTTTGGGAACAGGTCGGTTTCATACCCAAGTTATTCCCACCCCTATTTCGCTGTGGAACACTGAAGTTTGCTTGCTGGAACACTTTTGGAGCCGGTTGTTCACACCTATAAGAAGATTAAGAATGGAAGGAGATAATCTCTTATTCTTATTGTACCACGTGGAACAATTACGGTTTTTCTAGGATTCCGGTCTTCGCTCGGGGGAGGAGATCTTCCAAGGAAAACCGTTCCATATCCCCACGCAGATTGGCCAGGATGATTTGCAGATCGGGCGCGAATTCCGCTAGGACCTGGCGACAAGCTCCGCAGGGACTGATGGGCGAGACCGTATCTGCTACGATAGCGATTGCTGAAAACGTGAGGTATCCCTGCGCCACGGCTGCACTCAAAGCATTGCGCTCCGCGCAGAGCGTCAATCCATAGCTGATGTTCTCAACATTGCAGCCGGTGAAAATTTCTCCCGAGCGAGTTTGCAGTGCGGCACCCACGGAAAACTGCGAGTAGGGGGCATAGGCCCGCAAACGCACAGCCTTGGCCGCTTCAATTAGACGGGTTTCATTCATAAGTAGTTTATGATAAATTATTTACATTGAAATCTTAGCAGGCCAGCCTCAAAAAGTCACAAAAATTTAACGGATTTTCTTTTGACCAGCCCTTGAGAAAGCCCACTTCCTTGCTATTGCATAGGACATGAAGTCCGAGGGCACAGAAGAGACGTCGCCGATCAAATCCGTCGTGGAGGAGCTGGGCACCCTGCAGGCTGCGTTCCACGGCACCCTGGATAGCTACTCGGCCCGGATCGATTCCGAGATAGCCACGATCCGTGAGACCGTGCAGACCAAGGCGGGCAAGGACAAGATCTCCAGCGCCCGCCTGCGTGACCTGCGCGATATGCTCACCCTTCTGCGCAACAGTTCCTTCAAGATGGAAAAAGGTCGCCGCAAGGATCTCAAGAAGATCGACAACATTTTGGAAGATCTCGCCATGCTCACCGAAAATTGGTGAGGCGCTTGCGTAGGGCTCCATCTTGCGCGACACTCTCCCCGTGCGCTCCCGCATTGTTCTCTTTCTCCTCCTTGCCCTCGCTTCCATGAACGCAGCCGAACAAAAAACCGAAAAAGCCACCATCGGAGGCGGATGCTTCTGGTGCGTGGAGGCCATGTATCAAACCGTGCCCGGCATCAAGAGCGTCACCAGCGGCTACGCTGGCGGCACCGTGCCGAATCCCACCTACGAGCAGGTTTGTACCGGACGCACTGGCCACGCCGAAGTCGTGCAGATCGAGTTCGATCCCGCCCAGGTCGGCTACGACAAAATCATCGACCTGTTCTGGAAGGCCCACGATCCCACCACGCTGAATCGCCAAGGCGCGGACGCGGGCACCCAGTATCGTTCGATCATTCTTACGGAGAATGACGCGCAGAAAGCTGCCGCCGAAAAATCCAAGGCCGCCGCCCAGAAAGATTTCAAGAATCCCATCGTCACGGAGATCGTTCCACTCACCGAGTTCTATCCGGCGGAAAAATACCATCAGGATTTTTATGACCGGAATCCGACCCATCCGTACAATCAGGCTGTGACGGAGCCCAAGCTGGAAAAGTTCAAAAAGGCGCAGTAGCCTCCCAGTTATGGAACTGCCCAAGCGTGGCGCGACGGTCAATCCGCGCAACCGTTTTGAGCGCTTGGAGGTCGCCATCGACGAGGAGTTCGAGGAGCACAATCCCGACACCCAGTATCTGCACGACGCTTCGCAGAGCATCATTGCCTACAACGACAGCCCGGATGTCGGCTTTAACGCCAGTCTGAATGCCTACCGCGGCTGCGAGCACGGCTGTTCCTACTGTTACGCCCGGCCATTTCACGAATACCTCGGCTTTTCCGCCGGCATAGATTTTGAGACGCGCATCATGGTGAAGACCGCCGCGCCGGAACTTCTCCGCCGCGAGCTGGCTTCGCCCAAATGGAAACCGCAGGTGCTGGCCATGAGCGGGGTGACCGATTGCTACCAGCCCGTCGAGCGCCGTCTTCAGATTACCCGCCGCTGCCTGCAAGTGCTGGCGGAGTTCCGCAATCCCGTCGGCATCATTACCAAAAATCATCTCGTCACCCGCGACATCGATTACCTCTCCGAACTGGCATCATTCGACGCCGCCACCGTCTATCTCTCCATTACCAGCCTGGACAGCGGTCTGGCCCGCCGGCTGGAGCCGCGCGCGTCCCTGCCCAGGCATCGCCTCGACGCCATAGCGAAACTCACTGCCGCCGGGATACCGGTGGGCGTCAATATTGCCCCCGTCATTCCCGGCCTTAACGAACACGAGATCCCGCAGATCCTCGCCGCCGCCCGCCAGGCTGGTGCCGTTAGTGCGGGCTATGTGCTCCTGCGCCTGCCCTATGGCGTGAAGGACATCTTTTCCGCCTGGCTCGAGCGGCATATTCCCGAGGCAAAGGACAAAATCCTCAATCGCGTCCGCGACTTGCGCGGCGGCGCCTTGAACGTGTCCCGCTTCGGTTCCCGCATGCGCGGTGAAGGAGAGATGGCGCGGCAGATCAACCAGCTGTTCCACATCACCGCTGCCCGTGAAGGCTTCGATGATAAACTGGCTCCCACTATCACCGCCGCTCATTTTCGCAATCCCGCCGGGCAGCAGCTTGAGCTTTTGTAGCCGGCATTTTTTTCGGCAGATGAGATTTCAAGCCGCCCTGAGAAAGAAATCAGGCGTTCTACCGATTGTCAGATTTCGCCGAAGCGATCACGCTGGCCGACTGTTATGACGAAGGTTGTAAAATCTCCCCTGGCGGTGCGGTCGGCCGAGACCATCCCCTCCAAGCAAAAGATCCGGAAGCCCTCAAAGCCCGAGGCTCCTCGTCCCACCTCTGCCGTCTACGGCTCGCTCTATCGGCGGATCATTGAGTGAGCGTTTGGCCCAGAGCCGGTCGTTGAGTCTTGCGGTTCGACGGCCCGCATCGGCTTGTTCGGATGCCCCCTTTTCTCCCTTAACTCAACGGCGTCGAAAAACCGCCCTCCGGTCCGCCTTCTCCATATAACCGTTTCGTTTCCTCCTTCGACAGCAGGATGATGTCGAAAACTCCCAGCACCGTGCCTACAGGCACCATTGCACAATTGATCGCACCCATCACGATGCTGAACGCACGCTTCTTCCGGGCTGCGATATAGCGCCCGGAAAGAATGGTCAAAAACCCCAGCACCCATCCGAAGAGCACGAACGAGCCGCCAACCGCGGCGAACAGCAGCCCGATCCAAAACGGCGGCCCGCCACTGGAAGATGGCAGAAACTTCGGGTCCATCATGAACATGAGTCCCAGCGAAAAATGGATCAACCCAAACGACCCGATTAGCGCGTGAAGGCCGCCGACTACGTAGTGGAAAATGCTAAGAATGCGGAGTTGCTCGGAGAGGTTCATGGCGAGGTCCTGGCCGTTTCTAATATCTGGCTGTGATTTGAGTCACGGTGGATTCGGACGTGGTGCTTTCTTAGCACGGTGATCTCTGTCCCGCCATCCTTAACCATCGCCGGAATCCATTATTAGATAAGACGGCTCTCACCGTCTTTGACCCAAGACGAGTTACAACAAACTAGGCGCTTGCTCCGCCACCACCACCGGCGTGCCAATCTTGGTCAATTTAAACAATGTCTGCGCCGTGTCGTTCTTTAACCTTATGCACCCATGCGAAGCTGGCCGTCCCGGCACATAGCCGACGTGCAAGCCCACGCCGCTGTCGGTCAGCCGCATCCAGTAGGGCATGGTCGCGCCTTCGAATTTTCCGCCCTCGGGGACTTTGTCTGTCCGTGTGTCGGCGTCTGCCACCACCACGGCTCCAGTGACATCGGTGATCTTGCCGTAAAGGTTGGAATGATAGTCCTTTTCCTTGGCGCGAATGTTATACGACCCGCTCGGCGTCGGATGGGTTGACTTACCCGTGGCCACCGGGAAGTCCATCGCGATGGCCCCGTTGACCAGGAGCAATCCCCGTTGCTCGCTGATCGAGATTTCCAACGCCACGTTCTCCGGCGTCGCCTGGGCCATCAGCGCGGAATTTTTATAAGTCGTCTTTTTCCACCCGGCCAGGGACCGGTGGAATTCGTGATCCGCCTTCGCTTGGGCCCGCATCGCCGCCGTGGCCTTGCTTTCCCGAGCCCGGGTCTGGCCCTGCTGGATACCCTCGCATCCGGAAAAAAGCAACGAGCCCGCCGCGAGCGGCAGAAGAACAAACTTGTGAAGGAAACCCATGCCCCGCATCCAAGCAAAAAGCCGGAGTAAGTTCAATCGGGGTGAAAGGCGTTTTAGCCCGGGGCATTTACGAATCTAGGCCGGGACAATCAGGCCCGTATGTCGAGAAAACGTCACATCACCATCGTAGGCATCCCGGCACGATAGCTGCTTAATTAACCGGACATTCGTAATTATGCCAAAAATCAGACTTTCCGGAACCGTCCTCGGCGAGGGCGACCCCAATCGCGCTTCCCGGGCCCGCCTGCTTTACCTCCTCTTTGCCGGTGGTTGGGACATCTACAATTCGAACGGCGACCAGCGCATCACTCTGGCCAATATCGAGAAAAAAATCGTCGAGTCCGATGCCTTCGTCTTCACGCCCGGCGCCACCTTGGAGGACATGTTCAAGGCGATTTCCATCTTTGTCGGCTTTCAAACCCTCGACCGGAATCTCGCCGGCAAACCCACCGTGATCATGAACGAGGATTCCTCCTGGAGTCCGTTCTTCGCCGTGCTCTCCCACCTGCGGGCCATGGGGACCGTTCCGCAGAATCACGAGGACTTCCTGCTTTTGGCGGAGTCACCTGAGTCGGTCATGGAAATATTGGCGGCCGCACGTTCCGAAGGTCTGCCCGACGCCGGTCGGCATAAGGCATTCAGCGGCACGCAGCCGGAAATTCTCGAGATGCCCATTCCGGCGGACTACATCGGTAACGCCTGCGTATTTTGCTCCGCCTCTCTGCAAGACCCGGCTTATCTGTCGGACGGCGAAACGCTCGGTCGCATCCTCGCCGAAAACAAAATCGGCTGCGTTTCCGGGGCCGGGCGTTCCGGCATCATGGGCGCTGTGGTGAAAGGCTCGGTCGAGGCCGGTGGTTGGGCGGCGGGCTCCAACGTCCCGCACATCATCGAGCTGGAGGGATTGCCCGACGGACTATCCTCCTTCTGGCTGCGGCCCGACATTTACACCCGCATGGAGGTGATGATCGAAAACTCCGATGGCTTTGTCATCTTCCCCGGCGGCGCGGGCACCGTGCAGGAACTCCTCGCCTTGATGATTTTCAAACATCAGAAGCATCCGCTTGTGGAGGGCAAACCCGTCGTCATCTTCAACCGCAAAACCTCCGAAGGCATCCCTTTCTGGGACCCGATCATCACATTGCTCCAGGGCATGTGTGTCCCCGGCGATTTTGTCGTGGCTGATGTCATGGAAGACATCCTGCCCCTGCTCCGCCCCGGCCTGAAACGCGCCGCCGCCGTGGCTGAAGAAACTCTTGCCGCTGCGCCGGAGCTTGCGGTCTGACCCGCTATGTTCGGGCATACCGGCTCTCGTGCTCCAGC
This sequence comes from uncultured Chthoniobacterales bacterium, assembly GCA_964445975.1. GTDB lineage: Bacteria > Verrucomicrobiota > Verrucomicrobiia > Chthoniobacterales > Terrimicrobiaceae > CAYUMP01. Next base: position 96,701 of record CAYUMP010000005.1, read on the forward strand.
AGCCAGCGCTTGCGTGGCAATCCGCCGCCATAGCCGGTCAGTTGGCCATTCGCGCCGATTACGCGATGGCACGGCACCACAATGCCGATGGGATTTTTCCCGTTGGCTGCGCCCACCGCCCTGCTGGCACCCTGGCGGCCCAGGTTGTTGGCAAGTTGTCCGTAACTCATCGTTGTCCCCGCCGGGATCGTTCGCAAAGCCTGCCAGACCTCGCGTTGGAAAGCGGTCCCCCCGTTGGCCGTCGGAATGGTGCTGAGATTCTCGAGGTCGCCTTGGAAATAAGCATTCAACGCCCCGATCAGTTTTTTGGGCGCTTTCCCCATCTCCAGCGTGTATTCGCCATATTGCTCCCGCAGCAATCGCCGCATGCGGGATTCCAGGTCGGCAAATTCCAGCGCGCGCAGCCGGCCGTCGGGGTCTGTGGCCAGCAGCAGGGGGGCAATGGGTGAGGGCCAGTGGGTCAGGATAAGTTTCATTGGGAGTCTGTTTTTGTGGTTTCTAAAGGGTGAGGCTGCGGGACGATCTCGTCAGCCATCCAAAGATGCAGCACGGCGTAGCCGCGCCAGGGCCGCCAGCGTTCTGCGTGATCGAGCAGCTCCTTCCCATTCAGGCGCGGGCCGTGTTGGGCGAATTTCCTCTGCACCGCCACGTCGGCGGCCAGGAATGCGTCGCTTTCGCCCAGGGCGCGCATCGCGATATATTGGGCGGTCCATTCACCGATACCGGGAAGTTTGCACAGATGCGTCACCGCCTCTGTGAGGTCACGGCGGGGATCGAACAAATGGGGATCGGCCTTGGCCGCCGCCGCTACTCCGGCGAGAGCCGCGGCGCGTGCTTTGGGCATGCCGATTTTAGCCAGAATGTTTACGTCGAAACGCTCTGGTCGGGGGAAAGCGTGGGTCAGTCCCGGGATGTCGCTGGTCACAGCCTCACCCAACTCCTCCAGAACCCGGCCGGTCAGTCGCGTCGCCGCTGTCAGGGTGATCTGTTGGCCGAGGATGGCCCGCACCGCGATTTCAAAGCCATCCCAGCCCCCCGGCACACGCAAACCCGGCCGGTTCGCCACCAGCGGGGCCAGGATCGGGTCGGCCTGCAACACCGCCGCGATGGCAGTCGGCTCCGCACTGAGATCAAACATCCGCCGGATACGGGCAATGATGATCGGCAGCGCGTTGAGTTGAGGAAAACGCACCGCCACACGCAGGGCGTCTGCTTCCGGCGCATGGCTCACCGTGATCATTCCCGTCCTCGTGCCGAGCGTGATCACCCGGCTGTAGCTTTCATCCGTCACCACTTCCATTCCGGCCAGTGTCCGCACCTCCAGAAACCGCCGCATGGTCACCCAGTCGTAAGGAGGCCGATACGGTAGCAGAAGAGAGATTTCCGGCGCGGGCGATGTCGGGGTGCGCCGCTTCCGCAATTCATTGGGCGGGCGGTCATACAACCCCTGGAACGTCTCATTAAATCGCCGCACGCTGCCAAACCCGCTGGCCAGTGCCACTTCGATCATCGACAGGTTCGTCTGGTGCAACAGTTGTTTCGCCAGCAGCACGCGGCGCGTCTGGGCTACCGTCACCGGCGCCGCCCCGATATGTCTCTGAAACAGCCGCCGCAGTTGCCGCTCTCCGATCTCCAGCCGTTCCGCTAGCGCGGCCATATCCCCGTCGTCCAGCGCACCTCCTTCGATCATCTTCAAGGCCCGCGAAACCGTGGCCGAGGTCCCCCGCCACGCGTCCAGATCCGGCGAACTTTCCGGCCGACAGCGCAGGCAGGGCCGGAATCCCGCCTCCTGTGCCGCCGCCGCTGTCGGCACGAACGAACAGTTTTCCGGTTTCGGCGGACGCGCCGGACAGATCGGTCGGCAATAAATCCCGGTTGTTTTGACACAGGTGAAAAACCGCCCGTCATACCGCGCATCACGCGCCTGGACAGCGCGGTAGCAAACAGCCGGTTCCAGTTTCATCACGCCATCCTAGGTCATCCACGAGTAACTGTCTGGCGGTTTTCGGACCTGGTTGCAAAATAGTAAAATGGAGGGACCGACCACCTGACGGCCAAATACCTACCCCGCCTTCGTCCGCCGTTTCCGCGCCAGCGAAATCAGCCACTCCGTCGTCGCGATGATTGCGTGGAGGGCCAGTGCCATCAGCCCAGTCGGAATCGTTACCATCCCAAACCACCCCAGCACAAAGAGCGTGTAGGCCGTGTCCCCGTAGTCTACTCCGTTGATCACTGTAGGGTGAACGCTTCCCTCGTCCAGCGGGGCCCCAGCTACGTTCGCCAGAGCCATCCCGATTGCCACACACCCGATCGGCCAGAGAGTCCACGTCAGGATGAGCACCGCGATGGCGGTATTGATCATCCAGCGTTTCACGACCCCATCTCTGGCGGGAGGGTGTGGCTTTGGCAACAGTTCTTCGTCGATAGCTTCCTGAAATTAGCTAATTATCCTCCCAAATGTCATACAGCACGTGTAGAAACCACAGCCAGACAGCCCCATCGCTATCAATGTCTGGATTTCTGCCGACTTTTTTTAATGTTCGTTTGGTTTGCCTGGTTCTTTCGGCGGCAAGTCTTGCTGTGCCTACCACATACGCGGCCACCGCGACATGGATTCCGGTCGATTCCGGTCTTTGGAATGTAGGGGACAATTGGGATACTCAGGTTCCCACCTCCGACGATACGGCTATCATCAATAGCAGCGGTACGGCGCTTCTTCCCACCGGAGTCTCTGGAACATATGGAAGTCTTTATGTTGGTAATATCTTGGGCGGGTCCGGTGGGGTGGTCATTTCCGGAGGTTTGCTTGTCGGCGGCAATTCGGCCCTCGGTGGTGGGGCGGGAGGACAGGGATCGGCCACGGTAACCAGCGGCAGTTGGATTCACGATTCTATCCTGGGTATCGGGGGATTGGGTCATGGAACCCTCTCGATTAGCGGGGGCTATATCTCCAGCCAGCAAACCTCCATCGCAACGGGTACGGGTTCTATAGGTACTGTGACCGTGACCGGTGGCACGATGGTCAGCCGCTCCGCGCTTTCCGTGGGCGATTCTGGTCAGGGCTCCCTCGTGATTGATAATGGTCTGGTTTCCAATGCGGATTCCACTTGGGTCGGAGCAAGCTTTCGGGGTTCCGGAAGCATCACCATAAATAGCGGAACTTTATACAACGGTTCTTCCTTGCGCGTGGGAAGCTCCGGGACCGGCGTTCTTCAGATCAACGGGGGCCTGGTCAACAATGCGGGTGCTGATATTGGGATCAACAGTACGGGCGGTGTCGGCACGGTCACGGTTTCCAGTGGCACTTGGATGAACCGCTCGTTTATCAACATAGGTACTTTTGGCCGGGGCTCTCTTCTGATCAATGGCGGTTATGTGTACGATCCGGGGGCCGAAATTGCCGCGTCCACTGGTTCTGTGGGCTCGGTAACTGTGAGCAGTGGATCTTGGGTCAATGGGTTCCTCACCGTTGGCGGAGGGGGCGCGGGTACGCTCTCGGTCGAGGGTGGCTACGTGTCCAGTTCGCGCAGTTACATTGGTGAAGGTGGCAATGCGACTGGTCTTGCCACCGTTTCCGGGGGCACTTGGAATAATAGTCTTTTCATGATGGTCGGTGGCACTGGCCGCGGCACCCTGAATCTGAATGGGGGGATTTTACGGGTTTCGTCCACATTGGTGATCGCCGCTGGTTCCAGCGCTCACGGTACGCTAAATCTCAACCAGGGGGGTGTGCTTGAGTTGGGTGGAGGCACGAATGGTTTCGTTGTCGGAGCCGGTACGGCTTCCGTCAACTTCGCTGGCGGCACCTTGCGTATTATCGATTCCCACCTCACCGCTTCTGTCCCTGTGACCCTGAGCGGTACCTCCACGATTGATACAAACAACTTCAACGGCACCTTTTCGGGTCTGTTTTCCGGGACAGGGTTCCTAGCCAAAACTGGCGGCGGAATCTTGGCTCTTAGCGGGAGCAACACCTATTCGGGTGGCACGGGAATTTATGGCGGCACCGTGAGTTTCGCCCACGCCGCCAACTTTGGCAGCGGTGATATTACGCTGAGCGGAGGAACTCTTCGCTGGGCCACGGGAAACACCACCGACATCTCCTCTCGTCTCATTTTTGGTTCAGGTGCCAACGGCTTCGACACCAACGGGAATACCGTGACCTTGGCCGGCTCATTTAGCGGATCGGGAAGCCTGACCAAACTAGGCCTGGGGACTCTCATTCTAAGCGGGAGTAACTCTTATTCAGGGGGCACCGTGATCACCGGAGGTGTTTTAAACTTTGCTAGTGTGGAGAATCTCGGCTCGGGACCGATTACCTTAAATGGAGGTACCCTCCAGTGGGCGACCGGCAATACCGCGGATGTTTCTTCTCTGTTAACCCTCAGTTCGGGTGCGGGCGGTTTGGATACGAATGGAAATGATGTCACCCTCGCGGACTCCCTGGATGGTGCCGGAAATTTATCCAAGCTGGGTTTTGGCATCCTCACCTTGACCGGGAGTAATTTTTACACCGGACGAACCACGATTTCTCGAGGTTCCATTAGTGCTGCGAATGTTGTGGTTGCTTCGGGCGCAAGTAACTTGGGCAATTCCACCACCGCCGTGACTCTTGGCAGCGCGGTGAGTTCTGGGACCTTGGCCTATACGGGAGTAAATGCCTCCTACACGCGGGGGTTCACCGTTGCGACCGGCGGTGGCGGGCTGGATATCACAAATGCTGGCACAACCCTCGTGGTTGAAGGGTCGGGAGTGGCTGTCTCCGGCCGTTTCGCATTGGGCGGGGCGGGAAACGTCTCCATATCGAGCAGTATTTCTGGGACCGGTTCGCTTTATAAACATGGTGGGGGCCTTGTCACCATCAGCGGGAGCAATGGCTACACCGGGGGCACCATCCTGCAAAGTGGGACCTTGGCTGCCGGCCATGATTACGCCATGGGTACAGGTCTCGTGAGGGTAGAAGGCGGCATTTTTATTATCAAAGAAGGCGTCTCTATCGGTAATTCGGTCACTCTCTCAGGTGGCGCTCTTGGTCAGGAGGTGGGCGCTTTCACCGAACTGGCGACTTTGAAGACCTTCACCGACGGTGTGATTGGTGGAATCGCGACCGAGGTTCAACTGCTGGATGGCACCACTAGCACCAGCGCGACCATCGTTAGCTGGGTCGCCGCCTCATCCGCCGCAACCAATGATGGCATTCGCCAGAGTAACATTTTTGGCTTCTCCGGCCTCCCTGAGGTCAACCCCGAGACAGGCGAGACGGATATGTTTGTCCTGCAGCTCTCCATCGCCGATCTGGATTTGAGCAGTTTTCTCGGTTGGCTTGACCCTGAGACAAACAGTTGGGTCAATGCCGTTGACGGAAATATAGGCTCCGCCCCTGCGAATTTCTTCGCTCGAGGGTATGATGAATCGACGGACTTTCATCTGGGCTACTATGGTGTCGACGTTCTGAGCGGCTCGGTTTGGGCTGTTTTGAATCACAATAGCGAGTTTGCCATCATCCCCGAGTCGAGCTCAGGGATGCTTATGGCTCTGGGCATGGCGATCTGCGCTGTGTTTCGGGGTTACCGATCTCTCAAAAAACGCTCTTAGCACGCGTTTTTTGGCTTAAAACCTCCTTAAACGCTCTCAAAATCCTCGATTTTCCGAGTTGTCAAAACTCTTCGGCATGCGAAATATAGACTGTTTGCTGTCGCGAAGGCTGTTTGAGAACCGTGCGGCGGACGGAAACTTCAACCACTACAAGCACCGCATGTCCAAATCCGCTGTCCGAGCCGCCGATCACGCTGAGGCACCGATCAATGCCCAGTTGTCCTCTGAGGAAAAGGTCCGGTTGTTGCGCGAGATGTTGCGGATTCGTCGTTTCGAGCAGATCGCTCTGAAGCACTACAATGCCGGTAAAATGGGCGGATTTCTCCACCTTTACATCGGCCAGGAGTCCGTTGCTGTTGGCACTGTTTCTTTGATGGGTGACGACGACCATGTCATCACCGCCTACCGCGACCACGGCCACGCCCTCGCCGTCGGCATGAACATGAACGAATGCATGGCCGAGCTCTACGGCAAGGCGACCGGTTGTTCCAAAGGCAAAGGCGGCTCGATGCACTACTTTGCGCCCGACAAAAACTACTGGGGCGGCCACGGCATCGTCGGCGGTCAGACCCCGCTCGGGCTCGGTCTGGCCTACGGCATCAAATACAAGGGCCTCAAGGGTGCCGCCCTCTGTTTCCTCGGCGATGGTGCGGTCAACCAGGGCTGCTTTTACGAAAGCCTTAATATGGCCGCCCTTTTCGAGCTTCCCGTCATCTACGTCATCGAGAACAACAAGTACTCCATGGGCACCAGCCTCGAGCGTTCCTCGGTGGTGGACAAGCATCTCGCCCAGCGCGCCGAAGCCTTCAAGATCGATTGGGCTGCCGCCAACGGCGAAGATATTTACGAAGTCCGCGCTGTGACCCAGAAGGCGATGGAGCGCGCCCACAACGAATCCAAGCCGACCGTTCTCGAGTTCGACACCTACCGCTACTACGGCCACTCCGTGGCCGACGCCAAACACAAGGGCGGTTATCGTCAGGAAGAGGAAATCGAGCTCTACAAAAAGCAGCACGATCCCATCCAGCTTTTCAAGGCCCGTCTCATTGGCGAAAAAATCCTCTCCGACGAGCAGTACGAGGCCATCGACGCCGAGGCAAAAGCCGAGGCCGTCGCCTCCGCCAAGTTCGCCGAGGAAAGCCCCTTCCCGTCCGAGGAAAGCATCTTCGAGGACGTCTATTTCGAAGTCGACCGCCAGACCGAAGCCGGACGCACCGGGCGCTTCTTCTTCAACGACTGATTTTTTGCCATGCCACTCATCGAATACCGTGAAGCCCTGAACCAGGCATTTGCCGAGGAAATCGAACGCGATCCCAATGTCGTGCTCATCGGCGAGGAAGTGGCCCAGTACGATGGCGCCTACAAGGTGACCCGCGGCCTCTGGAAACGATTCGGCGACAAGCGCGTGGTCGACACGCCCATCAGCGAAGCCGCCTTCATCGGCATGGGCGTCGGCGCTTCCATGCTCGGCCTGCGTCCCGTCATGGAGCTCATGTTCTGGAGCTTCGCCACGGTCGCTTACGACCAGATCATCAATAATGCCGGCCAGATCCGCTACATGAGCGGCGGCCTCATCAATTGCCCCATTGTCATCCGCGGCCCCGCCAACGGCGGCACCGGCGTCGGCGCGACCCACTCTCATACTCCGGAAAACTGGCTCGCCGCCATCCCCGGCCTTAAGGTTGTTTCCGCCGCCACCGCCTACGATGCCAAGGGTCTCATGAAGTCCGCCATCCGCGACAACGACCCCGTCATGTTCATGGAGAACACCCTGCTGTATGGAGAAAAAGGCGAGGTTCCGGAGGAGGAATATCTTATCCCGCTCGGCCTTGCCGACGTGAAGCGCGAAGGCACCGATGTCACCCTCATTTCCCATGGCCGCGCCGTCCTCACCGCCCTCAAGGCCGCCGAGATTCTCGCCGCCGAGCACGACATCAGCGCCGAGGTTATTGATCTGCGCTCCATCCGCCCGCTCGACGAGGACACCGTGTTGAATTCCGTCCGCAAGACCCATCGCGCCGTGCTCGTGGACGAGAACAAACCCTTCTGCGGCACCTCCGCCCAGATTTCCACCCTCATCATGGAAAAGGCCTTCGACGATCTCGACGCCCCCGTGAAGCGCGTCTGCTCGCTCGACGCCCCCGCCATTTACTCGCCCGCCCTCGAGCCGCTGCAACTCCCCACCCCGGACCGCGTGATCCAGAAGGTGAAGGAGATTTGCTAAGCGGGCCCGGTTCCCTATAAGACTTTCCTATGCCCGCAGTTACCATGCCCAAATTGAGCGACACGATGACCGAAGGGACCGTCGTAAGCTGGAAAAAGAAAAAAGGTGATACCGTCGAAATGGGCGATGTCCTGGCCGAGATCGAGACCGATAAAGCCACCATGGAAATGGAAGCCTTCGATGACGGTGTGCTGACCGAAATTCTCATTCCCGATGGCGGCAAGGCCAAGGTGGGCGCCAAGATCGCCATGATCCTCGCCGAGGGCGAATCTCCCGAGGCTCCCGCGGACGAAAAGAAAGCCGATCTCACCACCAAGGATAAGGCCCCGGAGAAGAAGGCATCCGCTCCGAAAGCCGCTGCCTCGTCCGCTCCCGATAATTCCCGCGTGAAGGCCTCTCCGCTGGCCAAAAAGATCGCCGCCGAGCGTGGTGTCAATCTGGCCGGCGTCACTGGCACCGGTCCTGGCGGCCGCGTCGTCGCCGCCGATGTCCCGGAAAAAGGCGGAGCCTCTTCTCCTTCGGTTCCTTCCGCCCCCACCATTCCGCCCGTTCCGGCCGGTGAAGGCGATACCAAGGTACCCCTCAGCGGCATGCGCAAGACCATCGCGGACCGTCTCCTCGCCAGCAAACAGCAGAACCCGCATTTCTATCTTTCCATCGAGGTCGACGCCGGCCCGCTCATGCGCATCCGCAAGGAGCTCAACTCCGTCGGCGAAGCCTCCGGAGCGCCCAAGCTTACCGTCAACGACTTCGTCCTGCTCGCCGTCAGCCGCGCTGCCGCCAAGCACCCGTATGTCAACGCCTCCTGGGCCGGTGACTCTGTCATCCAGTACGGCAGCGTGAATATCTCCGTCGCCGTCGCCGTGGATGATGGCCTCATCACTCCCGTCATTCGCGACGCCCACAAACTTTCGCTCAAGGACATCAGCGCCAAGGTCAAGGACCTCGCCACCCGCGCCCGCGACAAGAAGCTCAAGCCTGAGGAATACCAGGGCGGCACCATCACCGTGTCGAACCTCGGCTCCTACGGCATCGAGCAATTCTTCGCCATCATCAACCCGCCACAGGCCGCCATCATCGCGGTCGGTGCCATCGTCAAAAAACCGGTGGTCAACGCCAAGGGTGAGATCGTTGTCGGCGAACGCATGACCATCTCCCTCTCCGGCGACCACCGCGTCGTCGATGGAGCCGTTGGTGCCGAGTACCTCGCCTCTCTCCGCCGCCTGGTGGAGAATCCGGCGTTGATGCTTTTCTAACCCACCCGCTTTAACGGAGAAAATACCCCCGCTTTCTCCTTAAGTGACAATCGCGTGAGCCAACCACCCAAACTCATCATGGGCGCCGTCCTCGCGCGCTGCCCGCGGTCCTTCTCGGGGCATACCTGCTCCATCATGAATTGGGCCATCGGCTTCCGTGAACTCGGCTGGGACGTCTGGATCGCCGAGCACATCGACTCCGACGAACTCGAGCCGCCGGAGGGCGAAGGTCTCAAAAGTCCGCAGGAGGAATTCTGGTTCGCCACCGCGAAGGAATTTGGTTTTGAAAACCGCCAATGTCTCATCGTCAACGGCGCGTCACCCGACTTGGAAGCCTTTAAGGAATTTGCCAGCGACGCAGAGTTGTTCGTCAACTACTCCGGCCAGTTCAAGCGTCTCGACCTCCTTGGTTCCGGCGTGAAGAAAGCCTATCTCGATGTCGATCCCGCCTTCACCCAGCTTTGGGCCGAGGTCTACAAGAGCGATATGAACTTCGACGGGCATGACGTTTTTCTCACCGTCGGTACCACGCTGGACCAACCCCAGGCCCTCGTCCCGATGTGCGGCCGGGACTGGCTGCCCGTTGCCCCGCCTGTGGTGGGAGATTATTGGCGGATGCGATTGGGCGAAGCCCCTTCCAACGCCCACGGCGCCTGGACGACCATCGGCCATTGGTACGGCTATCCCGATCTGGAATGGCAGGGCCGCACCTACGGCGGCAAACGCGAGAATCTCATGGCCATGCGGCTGCTCCCGACCTTGGTCAAGGTGCCCTGCGCCATCGCGGCCGATCTCAAGCCCGATTGGCACGACTACGACTCCTTCATGGAAGGCAAGTGGGGTCTGCACTCCGCTCCCCAGGTCTGCAGCAGCATTCCCATCTATTTGCAATTCATCGCCGCCAGCCGCGGAGAGATCGGCATTACCAAGGCCGGTTACGTCACCTCGCGTGGCGGTTGGATTAGTGATCGCAGCGTCGTTTATCTCGCCATGGGATGTCCCGTCGTCTTGCAGGACACCGGCTGGACCAAGGCGTTTCCGACCTCTGCGGGCCTCCTGCCTTTCACGAATGTGGAGGACTGCGCCCAGACCATCAATCGCATCGAGGATGATTACGCTAACCAATCGAAGGCCGCCCACGAGCTGGCGGATACTATGTTCTCCGCCCGTGAGATCCTTAGTGAGTTAGTGAAGAAACTTTTCTAACTAAGCTGGCGGCGCGGGAGCGTGCGCCGCATAGACCGGCTCGGTGTCTTCCGATCCTGTGCTCGGAGAGAACTGCCAGTCGAGGATCTGTCCGGCCTTTTCCAAACGGGGGCGCAGCTTTTGATAAGCAACGTCCTGCACCGCGCAGGAATTTTCGCTGAGCGCGAGATCGGCCGCCAGCGCGGCGGACTCTCCGAGAATCATGAAAACCGGCTCCATGCGTGCGGAACCATAGGCGATGTGTGACGCCGCCAGGCAAACGGGCACGAAAAGATTCTCCACCTCGCCTTTTTTCGGAATGATCGAACGATAGGAAATCGGGTACGGAGGAAAGCCGCCGACCTGCACGTCGCCCTCATTGCGCACGCTGCCGTGCACGACCACGCGCTCGCAATTGTGCGAGTCCATCGTATACGCGCCGAGGCCCACCGAATCCTCCGGTCGTCGCCAGCCGCGGCAATCGTGCTCGGTGATCACATAGTCGGAAACCAGACGCCGCGCCTCGCGGATGTAGAGTTGATGCGGCCAGCCGCGCGTCGCCGTGAATTCATCCGGCGGCAGCCCCCAGCTTTGCATCTGTCGGCGGATGTCCTCCGGCACGCTGAGATCATGGGCTACGAACCAAAACAGCCCCGCCTGATAGTTCACATGATCCTGAAAGATGCGCTCGCGCGTTTGATAGTCCCCTTCCGGAAAATCCCAGTTCCCGCCGATGAGATCCGTCGAAAATGCACCGTAGTTGTTGGTGTCCGTCTTGCCGTTGCGGATGAAATTGAATTTGCGAAAGAACCGCCGGAAGCCACCGCGAAAATAACGGGCGAGCAATTCATAGTGCGCCGGATCATAGCCATCCGGTTGAAAGAAAGGCAGCCGGTCTTCCGCCTGCGTCAGGCAGGAGCGAAAATTGTAAGCCTGGATCTTGCGATCGCCTGAACCCTGCGCAGCCAGTGGATCGGGACAAATGCCCTGTAGCAAACCGCTGGACGGGTCGCCCTCGCGCACATAGGGATCGACCGGAAACTCGAATTGATGCTGCTCCCGGAGTTGTACCCCGCTTAGCAATTCCCCAAAAACATCATTTGCTTCACGGCCGACAAAGAAGGAAACCCCGGCTAGCGCCATGAGGTCCCCTTCATAGGAAACATCCAGGAAGTATTTGGCACGGACCGTTAGGCCACTTTCAAAATCCAGTTCCGTGATGCGGTTCGCCTGCAATACGGCGCGGGTGGGAAACTCCTTGAAGAGCGGCGTGATGCCGGCTTCGCGCAGCATTTCGGTAAAAATCTTTTCCGCCACGCTCGGCTCGAAACGCCACTCTTCCTCGACGCCATAGCGCTGGCCTAGGCGGCGGTAAAAGTCTCGCGCCAACCCACCGATCGCGGCCTTGTTGCCGATATCGGTATTGCCCAACCCGCCGGAGGTCAGCCCGCCCAGATGCCCCGTATTGGTAATGAGCATCACCGAGCGGCCGCAGGCCACGGCGCGCAAGGCGGCAGTGATGCCGGCCGGAGCCGCACCATAGATACAAAGATCCACCTCTGCCGTGCGCGGCTGTACCGCGTTCGGTGGGAAATAATAGTGAAACTCGCTCATGCCAGGGCAGGCACCAGTCCGGTGGATTGTTCGGAAGGCAGTTCGGGCAGGTAGCCGCCCTCTTCGCGCAGACGGGCGCGGAGTTGGGTCGTATCCACCATATGCACGTCCACCTCGGACAGCGTGGTGGCCAGTGCCGCGGCCAGTCCGGCCGCCTCGCCCATGGCCAGACACACCGGCATCACCCGGATGCTGCCGTGCACGATGCGCTCACACGAAATCGAGCGTCCCGCCACCAGCACGTTTTTCAAACCCTTCGGTGTCAGGCACCGATACGGGATGCCATGCGATTCTCCCTTGCCGTAGTGCGCGATACGCTTCTCCACGTCGATCTTGTCGGCCTGCGTGGTTTCCGCGCGGGTGAGGTGTACGTCGATGAAATAGGAATTGCGGCAAATCTCGTCCGGGAAGGCGCGCCTCTCCAAATAATCATCCAGCGAAAGGATATAGTCGCCCATGATGCGGCGTGTTTCCCGCACTCCCACGACCGAACCCGTGATGGCGAGGAAGGCTCCGCCAAAAACCTCCGGCGCAAACTCCGCCAGCGCGGCGCGATAGGATTCCGCCATCTTGCGCCCGTGCATCAGCGCCTTTGACGTCGCCGCCGGATCGGTGTTGTCTACGTTCCACATGTGCCCGGCGTTGAAACCCGCCGCGCCCGGCCCGATGATATTGGTACAAAGATGAGCGTCGGGGATGAGCGGGAATTTGCCCGAGGCCAGGATCGCATGGATCGGGCTTTCCGGATTGCCGCCGTAAATGCGCGGCCCTTCCAGAAACGCTCGCTCGTTCACATTGGTCAGGATGAAGCAATGCGTCACCGGCTGCATGTCCCCGTCGGCTTCCGCCCCCTTTTGAAATTCCGCTCCCGCCCAGGCCGAAAGATCGGCATCTCCCGTGCAATCCACATAGACCCTGGCCCGCAGGGCCTGCAGACCGGACTTGTTGCTGATGATAATAGCCGACACTTCGTCGTCGCCGTTCATCTCCACCGCCGCGAGCTGGGTTTGGAAGAGCACAGTCGCGCCCGCTTCGGTCACCAGCTCATCATAGACCCTTTTGAGCCGTTCCGGGTCGATCGGCACCCAGTCCAGCGCATCGCTGGCCACATGCTCCATCCCCGCCTTCGCCGCGGTGAACACCTTTTCCGCCAGTCCCCGGTAAATGATCTTTTCCTTGTCCGAAAACGGACACCACGCCGGCACCAGCGCCGTCGTCCCCGAGCCTCCCAGCGATCCCGTGCTTTCGATCAAAAGGGTTTTGGCTCCTTCCCGCGCCGCCGCCATTGCTGCCGTGCACCCCGCCGGCCCACCGCCCACCACGATCACCTCCCATGTATCATCCAGGGGTAGCGACCGGCTCGGGAGGGTATAAGACTTCATAGCACCGTATATGACGCCGCCTTCCTTGCCGCGCCATTCCTATGAGTTATGTTTTCCCCCATTTCGGTTAGCTTTTCCATACCTTGTTTTCGCCAACTTTTCCCTCGAAAGGCATAACCGGCCAGTCTTGCCGGAGAAATGTCTTTCCCGCCTATTGGGAAGGTAACCATCCCCCTTTGAAATTTCCGCTTGGCGGCGAACCGCACATCCCTACGTTTTGTTCATGAATCGGTGGAAACCCGCGTCATGGGTGGCCGTCGGGCCCTCCCTCCCTTTCCGCGTGAAATGAACGCCCTCCTGCAATTTCGTGACTGGTCGAGTCTGCACGCCGACCTCGCTTTCATTTATGAAGGCGCAGTGCCGAGGGACTATGTACAAAGCCGGTTCACCCCGCAGTTCCTCGGGGCGTGGTTGATCCGGCGGGGTACCGCCGAGGTTGAGCAGGATGGTCGAAAGATTACCGCCGGTCCGGGCGACTGGATCATTTTGCGCCGGGCGGAAGGCACCCAAAAATTTTCCGAGGACGCGAAGATACTCTCCATTCGTTTCGAGGCCGAGTGGCCGGACCGCAAACCGTTCTTCGATACCGGACTTACTCTCGCCTTCAAATCGGAAACTCATCCGCAATTGGAGAGAAGTGCGCGGCAGTTGTTGCATGCCGTGCAGCCACTGCAACCGCCGGCCCCGACGGATCTGCGCGTCCATGCCGTGGGCCTGCGCGGCTTCATCGAGGTGAAGGCGAAGTTTTGGGAGTGGTTTGGCGAATTGCACGATGCCCTCGCCTCGCAGGGCGTGCATCCCACCCGCACCGGCATTCTCGACGAGCGCGTCTTGAAGGTCCTCCATTATCTCGACCGGATCGACCTCTCCGAGCGCATCCGCGAGGAGGCTCTGGCGCGGCAGGCGGGCTTGTCCACCGCGCACTTTGTCCGCTTGTTCCGCGATGAAGTCGGCACGACCCCCAAGCGCTATTTCGACGAACGTCGGAAGGACGCCTGTCGGAGACTCCTTACCGTCTCGGACACCCCTATCAAGGAAATCGCCATCGGCCTGGGTTTCCTGCGGCTCTCCGATTTTTCCGCCTGGTTCAAGGATGGACATGATCTCTCGCCCCGGCACTTCCGTGAACGTGAGCAAAAACGCGGTGCCGGGTTAAAGGCGGTTTGACTGGAGAGATAGGATGAAGTAGCATTCAACAAACACTATGATCTCCCCCAAAGTTTTCCTCCTCTCCCTGACGGTCGGTTTCTCTCTTCCGGCTTGGGCGGAAAATCGGCTTCCCAGCCTTCATTCCACAACTCTGGCCGCTGAAAGTGAAAGCGGAGGGGAGACCGCCGCGACAGAAGACAACGGCAAACTCAAGGAAGCGGTCGACAAGCTGGCGGAGCTCGGCATTGTAACCGATCCCGCCTATTGGCTCGAAAATGCGGGCAAGGGCCGGACCTGTGAGGGTGGCATGGTGGCGGAATTGATCATCAAGGCGGCGCAAAAATTTTCCCCGGCGGACAATCTTGAGGCCGCCGTTAAGATTCTTCAGGCCAATGGCATTCTTCAGGATAAGAAGTCGGTTGAGTATTGGGAGACCAAGGCCGTCACCGGGAAGAAATGCCCCGGGCGTTTTGTCAGCCTTATCATCATCAGCATTGCCGGAAAACTTTAGTCGGCGAAAAGCTGGGCTTAGTTTTTCCCCGGTTTTCCAAACTCCGCCCAGTTGCGCGCGGGAGGTTTTCCATTAGCGTGGAACTCCCATCGATCTTATGAACAAATCCCTGGCCGCGTTGGCAGTCGTGTGGGCCTCCACCCACCTGCTTCTGGCGGATGTCACCCTGGCGCCATTGTTTCAAAATGGAGCGGTCCTGCAGCGGGACCTGCTGGTGCCTGTCTGGGGCACGGCTGTACCCGGCGAAAAGGTGACGGTTCAGTTCGCCGGGCAGAGTGTCAGCGCGACGGCGGATGAGGCAGGCCATTGGCGGGCGGATCTGGCTCCGCTGGCCGCGAGCAAGGAAGGTCGTGAACTGATCGTCGAGGGAAAGAACAGGATCGTTTTGACGGACGTGCTCGTGGGCGAGGCCTGGCTTTGCAACGGCCAGTCAAACATGGAGTGGCCCCTCAAAAACTCTCCGGAGCCAGAGAAGGTATTAGGGGCGGCGCAATTCCCTCTCATCCGGCAATTCAAAGTTGCCCTCACCTCCGCCGAGCAACCCTCCTCTACGGCCAAGGGCTCCTGGGTCACCTGCACTCCCGAGACAGCCGGGTTGTTTACCGCCGTGGGTTATTATTTCGCGAAAACCTTGCAGCCGAAATTGGATGTGCCGATTGGGCTGATCAATGACTCTTGGGGCGGCACGAAAATCGAGGCCTGGATGAGTGCCGAGGCGCGGGCGGCCTTTCCGACCATTGCGGAACGCTGGAAAACCGTGCTCAAAGACCTGCCGGCCAAAACCGCCGCCTATGAAAAAGAACGGGCCGAGTTTAAGGAAAAAGCCCAGGCCGCCAAAGTCGCTGGCACGCCATTCGATTTTAAGAAATACCCCAAACCCCCGCCGGGCCCCGGCACGAAGGAAATGCCGGGTGGGCTTTTCAATGGCATGACCGCTCCACTGGTGCCCTACGCGATTCGCGGCGTGCTCTGGTACCAGGGCGAAGGCAATACCGGACGGCATGAAGAATATGCAAAACTGCTGCCCGCTTACATCCAGGACCTGCGCAAAAAATGGGGCAACGACGCCATGCCCTTCTTCTTCGTGCAATTGCCCAACTACATCACCAAGGCGGATGCCACCACCAAATGGCCCGAGTTCCGCGAGGCCCAAAGCAAGGCGCTCACCCTGCCCGATACCGGCATGGCCATCACCATCGACGTCGGCGGCGACGGCCATCCGCCCGACAAGACCGAAGTCGGCGAACGCCTCGCCCGCCTCGCCGAGGTGAAGGTTTACAAAACCGCTACCGGCGATGCCATGGGACCACTCGCTGCCTCGGCCCAAAAAATTGACCAGGGCGTGAAGGTGACCTTTACCGAGGTCGCCAGCGGACTGAAAGCCGGCGGGGAGTTGAAGGGATTTGAACTGGCGGGCGGCGCAGGAGCCTTCAAGGAAGCTCGGGCCCGACTCGATGGCGACGCCGTGATTGTCTCAAGCAGCGAAGTCACTGTCCCGTCCAAGGTCCGTTACGCTTGGAAAAACAACCCACCCGCACCTTTAAAGAACGGCCAGGGCATTCCCGCCGCCCCCTTCCAACTGGATGTAAAGTAGCGCGCCGTCCGTCGTTTCGACTGGGAGGGCGAGGCTCCCGCCGAGCTGGTTCTTCAAAGAGGCCTTAGCCCTTGGCACTTCCCGCACCAACACGTCGTCCGCCCTCCAATCTCTGCCCGCTGCAATTCCACCCCGCACCTCGGACACGTATGTCCGTGCGCCCAGCGATGCTTCATCAGCCAGCTATCCGGCGGGTCCGACCAATCGGTCCCGATGATCCTCAGCGCATCCCGCGAAATACTCCGTACGATCTTCCACAGCCCATCCGTGTCCTTCACTTTCCCCGCCGGGGTCGCCGGATGAATCCGCGCCTGCCACAAAATCTCATCCGCCATCCAGTTGCCGATGCCAGGAAAACGCTCCTGCATAAGGAGAACAGCCTTGATCGGTGCGGCTTTACGGCGCTGCAAGAAGGCGGCGAGGGTCTCCTTGGTGAATTCCTTGGAAAGGACATCCGGCGCCAGGGCCAGCCACCACGCCGGATCGGCTTTGCCTTCATTGAAAAGCAAACGTCCGAATTGGCGCGCATCCTCAAAAACCAACGCCCGCCCCTTCTGGAAAAGCACCAGATGGTCATGCTTCTTCGGACTGTAGTCGACCGCCTCCCGCAACTCCCCTGTCATCCCCAGATGCAACCCCAGCGTTGCGCGATCAAACCGGAAAATCATCTGCTTCCCCCGCGCTTCCGACGATTTCAGCCGCGCCCCCGTCAGCGCCTTTTCAAAGACAGGCGCATCAATGCCCCGAAATACCCGCGTTTTTGGATGAAATTCCACCCGTTCCACCACCTTGCCCAGACCGGGGTTCCAAATTTTGCGGAAATATTCGACTTCGGCGAGCTCGGGCATACCGCACTGTATCGCGCCTTTCCCCTCTGTCCGCCGGAAAAATCTCCGGGTTGCCCTCCTTTCCCGGCGATCTCTGCGTCACACTTTCTTAAAACTTAATTCTTAAACCTTAAAACTCCCGAGGCCGCCCCTCGGGGAATCATTTGCCCTTGCCGTGGATTTCTGCACATTCTGAGGGGATATGGCCAATTACGACCTCATTGTCATCGGCGCCGGCCCGGCCGGCTATGTAGCCGCCATCAAGGCGGCCCAACTGGGCAAAAAAGTTGCCTGCGTGGATAAGGAACGCGGCGGCGGAACCTGTAATAACTGGGGATGTATCCCCACCAAGGCGCTCCTCAAAAATGCCGAACTCTACCACGACATCAAAAACCGCGCCGGCGAATTCGGCCTCAAGGTCGACGGCCTCGATTTCGATTGGACCAAGATCATCAAGCGTTCCCGTGACGTGAGCGAAAAAGGCTCCGCCGGCATCGACTACCTTTTTAAGAAAAACAAGATCGATTGGCTGCGCGGCGAAGCCCTTTTGGAAAAGGCCGGCCAGGTCAAAGTGAAGCTGGCCGACGGCAAGGAAGAGACGCACACCGCGGGGAAAATCCTCATCGCCACGGGCTGCGTGTCGCGTCCGATGCCCGGCTTTCCCTTCAATGGCAAGACCGTCATCGGCTCGAAGGAAGCTCTGGTTCTCGAGAAACAACCGAAGACTGCCGTCATCATCGGCGCCGGGGCCATTGGCATCGAGTTTGCCTACATCTTCAACTCCTTCGGTACCAAGGTGACCGTGGTTGAGATGCTGCCGAATATCCTCCCGGTCGAAGACACTGAGGTGTCTGTCGCCTTGGAGAAATCCTTCACCAAGCAGGGCATTCAACTGCTCACCAATCACAAGACCACCAAGACCGAAGCGACCGACAAGGGCGTGAAGATCACCGTCGCCGACGCCAAGGGCGCCGAGAAGGTGCTCGAGGCCGACCTCGCGCTGATCGCCATCGGCGTCGCCCCGGTTCTTCCCGCCGGCGGCCTCAAGATCGGCCTCACCGATCGCGGCTACATCCAGGTCGACGACAGGTACGAGACCACCATCCCCGGCGTTTACGCCGCTGGCGACATCATCGGGCCTCCGTGGCTCGCACACGTAGCCACCTTCGAGGCCATCGAAGCCATCGAAGGCATGTTTGTCCCCGGCAAGAAGCCCAAGAAAGTCACCACTTTCCCGGGTTGTACCTACTGCCATCCGCAGGTCGCCAGCGTCGGCATCACCGAACGCGCCGCCAAGGAAAAGGGTCTCAAGTACAAGGTCGGTAAGTTCCCGTTCATGGCCAGCGGCAAGGCTCGCGCCATCGGCGAGAGCGAGGGCTTCGTCAAGCTGGTTGTCGGCGAGCCGCATGGCCAGATCCTCGGCGCCCACATCATCGGTCCCGACGCGACCGAAATGATCGCCGAACTCGGCCTCGCCATTACCAACGAACTGACCCTCGACGAAATCCACGCCACCATCCACGCCCACCCGACGCTCAGCGAATCGGTGCACGAGGCCGTGCTCGCCGCGGAGGGCCACGCCATCCACGTCTAAGAGCGAATCCTCAAATCAAAAGAAAACCCCGGTTCGTCCAAGAACCGGGGTTTTTTATTGGGAATGCCCGATGTCGAGTTTGCGGATGATGGTCTGAACATCCTCCGTGGCTGAACGGAGGTGCGTGAGCAGGCTGCGGGCCTGCTCCAATTCGGGCGCATTGCGCTCCTCCAGCAGCTTCACCAGCACACGGGCGGAAAGCACGCTGCCGATCAGATGCTGGCTGAGGCCGTCGTGGAGTTCGGTGGCCATATCCTGGCGTAAAGAGTTTTTCCCGCGTTTCGGCATCGTTTGTTCTTCGCGGCTGACCGAGGGGCGGGAGGTCAGAGAAATCCCTGAGTTGATCATAACGGTGTTTTTCCTTTCGCGGCGTATTTCCAACGCCCGACTCCGATCTTTTTTACCTGTTGGGAGCGTTTGCCCGTGCCGCTAAACCACGCCTGGATGCGGGTCTTAAGCACGCCAAGTTCTTCGGCGATCTCATCCGCGGTTTTCCCTTTTGCGCCAGCCTCTCGCAGGGACTTCAGGA
Source organism: uncultured Chthoniobacterales bacterium (assembly GCA_964445975.1). Classification (GTDB taxonomy): domain Bacteria; phylum Verrucomicrobiota; class Verrucomicrobiia; order Chthoniobacterales; family Terrimicrobiaceae; genus CAYUMP01. Next base: position 116,161 of record CAYUMP010000005.1, read on the forward strand.
TATGCTCCTTAAGCGTCCGATGAAGCGCACCCCCCCGCGGACTCAACGAAGTAGTGGCTGGCGGCGGGCCTTCCCGGCGGCTGGACCCTTCAAGATTGGCGGTACCCAAAGACATTTTTTACAGGCGACTGACGATGAATCGTTTCCGAAGGGCCCGTCGGTTGGCAATGGATGGAAAATTTTAAAGGCCGGCTGCGCCACATGAAGGTATTTGAAATCAGCGCCAAATAACCGGAAGCTTCCGCCATGGCCGACGAGATCGAACGCAAATTCCTGGTAACCGGCGACGCCTGGCGCACGGGCGCGGGCACCAAATACGTGCAGGGCTACCTTTCCAAGGATGCCGAACGCACCGTCCGCATTCGTCGTGCCGGCGAGAAAGCCTTCATTACCATCAAGGGAAAAACCACCGGCGTCTCGCGTAAGGAATTTGAGTACCCCATCCCCGCCGCCGACGCCGACGCCTTGCTCAAGCTCTGCATCGGGCCACTCATCGAAAAGATCCGCACCGTGATCGAGTACGAGAGGAAAAAATGGGAAGTCGACGAGTTTCACGGCGACAACGAAGGCCTCATCCTCGCCGAGATCGAACTCCAGAGCGAAGATGAAAAATTCGACCGCCCTCCCTGGCTCGGCCGGGAAGTATCCGACGACCGGCGCTACTATAATTCCAGCCTCTCCCAGCATCCCTACCGGGATTGGAAAGATGACCAAGCCTGATCCCAGCCGCTGTCGCCGAGGAGCCGCTGCCGCCGCCATCTTCGACGACCAAGGCCGCATTCTCCTTCACCAGCGCACCGACAACGGCCGTTGGGCCCTGCCCGGCGGCACCATGGAAACCGGCGAGACCGCCGACCAATGCGTCATCCGCGAAGTCAAAGAGGAAACCGGGTTCGACGTCGAGGTCGTGCGCCTGATCGGCGTTTATTCCGACCCCGTGCACACCACCATCACCTATCCTGACGGCAACACCATTGCCTACGTCAGCCTCCTTTTTGAATGCCGCGTCCTTGGCGGCAAAGCCACCCTCTGCGACGAATCCGCCGCCATTGATTGGTTCGATCCCCGCGCCCTCCCGCAGCCTTTCCACCCCGGCCATATCCCGCGCGTCGCAGACGCATTGGCCCGCCAGACCGCCGCCTTCTACCGCTGAGCCTTTTTCGCCAGATACTCCGCGCCATGCGCGTAGCGCGTATTCACCGGCCGCGCGAGGATTTCCGCCGGCGCCTCCTCCTCCGGCCAGCTCGGGATCTTCCACTGCAGCAGATAGTGATAAGGAAACCCACCCAGGTCCTCCGCCGAGACATTCCCGCGATCCACATAGCAGGCGACGCCCACAATGTTCCCGCTGGCCTCCTTGATCGCATCGACCGTCTGGCGCACGGAGTGCCCCGTATTCACCACATCATCAACCACCAGCACGCGCTTCCCCTTTACCCACTGGTCATAACCTCGTCGGAAAATAAACCGCCCGCGCAGCTCCTGCCCATGCGCCGCCTCATGCTCCACGAATACCGACGGCAGCTTCGCGTGAAACCCCGTCCACAGCGAAACAATCAAGCCGCCCTCCGACGGCCCGCAAATAATCTCCGGCTGCAAGTGAGTCGTTGCCTCCACCAGCATTGCGCAAAGCGCGCTCACCCACGGCGTATGCGGGTTGATCGCATCCTTATCGATCCAGCCGGAGCTGTGATACCCGTTCACCGAAACGAAATGATCGTCTTCAAGGATCGCCCGCGACTCGCGCAGGATTTGCTCCGTCCGCGCCGCGTAATTCACAAGCTACTCCGCTTGAACTGCAGGCGTCCGATAAAAGACCGCCGTATGTCCCACCTGCTGCACCAGTTGGCTGCCCGACTTCTCCGCCAGTTCCTTCGACAGAGCCTTGCGCTCCTCCTTGAACCCCTCGAACCGCAACTTCACCAGATGCGTGCGCGTGAGCGCATCATCAAACACCGCCAGAAATTCCGGCGTGATTCCCGCCTTCCCCAGTTTGATCGCGGGCTTCAATTTTTGCGCGCGAATCTTCAGATCGCGTAGGTTTGATTCGGCATCGGCCATGGCGTGGGATATTGTGCCAGCCGCAGCGTCAACGAAAGCCAATTTGCATCATGCCCCGCGCGATTCGCACCATCCATCATGCCCGCGCCTTTGTGTTGAAGGCTGGCCTCTGCGGCATCTTTTCCAACGACGACGGCCGCATGCCCTGCCTCTGGGACGTCTGTGACCTTCCCGGCCGCCAGCCCGGCCAGGGCGGCTGGGGAGAAAAAGTCACCGCCATCTGGACCTGGAAAGACGAACTCCCCGCCAGGCATCCCGGCGAAATTTTCTACGGCAAAATCCCCGGCGGCCTTGCCGTCCTCATGACCATCAAATACCTCCGCGTCCACTACGCCAAACATCACCTGCCGTTGAAGGAATGCACCCCGCTCGCCCAGACGATTTACGAACGGATCAAATTTGATCCCATGACCACCGGGACTTTGCGCAAGGAGTTGGACATGACCAAACCGCCGAGGAAGGGCCGCTTCGATAAGGCGCTCTTGGAATTGCAAACCACCCTCAACATAGTCCGCCGCAACAGCCTCAAGGACCGGCACGACACCTGGATTCCCTTCCGCGAGCAACACTTCGACATCGTTCGCGCCGCGGAGGGTTAGTCGGTCTCCGCCAAACGGCGAACCTTAGGTTTGTGATTTTCTTCCGATCTTGTTAAGAGCGAAGTATGAAAATCCTCCCCCTGATTCTTCTCCTCACCACCGCCGGACTTTTCGCCCAGGCCCCCGCCTTGCCTCCGCTTCCGCCCGATGGCTTCGTCACCCTCCAGCAGATCGTCAGCGACTTCTCTGCCCAGCCCGACGCCGCCCTCCAGAAATATCAGGGCCAGCGCCTCTTGGTTTACGGCCGCATCGGGCAGATTGAAAAATCCGACGACAGCGAGGGCAATCCTCTCACCGTTTATTTGCAACTGGCTCAAAATCCCACCCCGGACGTGAAATGCATTTTCGGCATCAGCGCCGTTCCGGTCGCCGGGCAGGATGCGCAGGTTGAGATATCCGAGGACGGCACCGAGGCCGTCATCGCCCACCGCAACAACGAGGGCAACATCAACTGGCAGCGCCCCTACGTCGTGGAAGGCCAGAACGTCGGCATCCGCGGTACCTTCGATAATTTCGTCGCAGGCGACATCATCCTCAAAGACAGCCGCAAGGTGAAGCCCGAGAAACTCATGCCGATCCTCCAGCAACACGGCATTCCCACCGAATAGCGGTGAAATTTCCGTTCTTTAGGCCCAAAAAATTTAGCCCGAATTTTCCCATCATCCCCCTGTTCGCTACCGAGGAGGATGCGCGGAACTTATTGAGTCAGCACGCCACTGTCACGGAGGAGGATCCGGATAACGACAAAGGGATAGCTCAGAAACTATTGGTGGCGCAGACCGACGAGACGCGCATCGCCGCAGGGATTTGGAACGGGCGGGTTCGGTTTACGAATTATCTGACCGACCTCTTTAACAAAAATGACACCTTGAAGGGGCGTAAGCTGGCTTGGTTCGTGGATTACTACGGCGGAAAAGAACAGTTCGACGAGTTGAGGGACACGGGGCACATGATTTTCTGGGAAAATCCGCTAAGGAAAATCCTCATCGTCTTCGGAGTGCATTTGGGACCGGTCAGGATCATCGACCAAGATCCATCACATTGGCCGGAAGTCGAAAAAGAACCTTAACTCCTCTCCGCCACAGCGCGGCATTCCTACCAAACGCCGTGGCCCTGCCTCCCCCTCGCCCCCGTATTGCGGCCCGCCGGAAAGGCGCTAGAGTAGCCCCCGGCCATGAGCGACTTCGAATATCCCAAGATCTATGACGTGATTGTCATCGGCGCTGGCCATGCCGGCATCGAGGCGGCCATGGCCGCCGCACGCCTGGGTTGTGAGACCCTCATGCTTACGCAGAACGCCGATACCGTCGGCCAGATGTCCTGCAACCCCGCCATCGGCGGCCTCGCCAAAGGCCACATGGTTCGCGAGATCGACGCCCTCGGCGGCGTCATGGGATTGAACACCGACGCCACCGGCATCCAGTTCCGTATGCTTAATGGCAAAAAAGGCCCAAGCGTCCGGGCCCCCCGCGCCCAGTGCGACAAAAAGGCCTACCAATTTCGCGCCAAAGCCCTCCTTGAGCGCCAGCTCCACCTCGATCTCAAGCAAGGCAACGTCACCCGTTTGATCGTGGAAGACGGTGCCGTCGCCGGCGTCGAGACCAACCTCGGCCTCTACTTCCGCGGCAAATCCGTCGTCGTCACCACCGGCACCTTCATGCGCGGCCTGCTTCACGTCGGCTTGAAAAACCAGTCCGGCGGCCGCATGGGCGACACCGTCTCCACCTTCAGCGATTGCCTGCGCGACCTCGGTTTCGAGGTTGGCCGTTTCAAGACCGGCACCCCCTGCCGCCTGCTCGCCAAGAGCATCGACTTCACCCAATGCGACCGCCAGGACGGCGAGGAACCCCCGCCGCTCTTCAGCTACATGGCCGATACCATCCGGCCCGGCGAAGACGACATCTTCACCCTCAACGGCTGGAAAGAAGGTGCCTTCCATGCCCGCCAGATCCCCTGTTGGATCACCCACACCAACGAAAAGACCCACGAGATCATCCGCGCGAATCTCGACAAATCGCCCCTCTATGCCGGCGTCATCGAAGGCGTCGGCCCCCGTTACTGCCCCAGCATCGAGGACAAAGTCGTCAAATTCGCCGAGAAGACCGCCCACCAGCTTTTCCTGGAACCCGAGGGCCGCCAGACCGACGAAATCTACGTCAACGGCATCTCCACCAGCCTGCCTTTCGAGGTCCAGTACCACTTCATCCGCAGCGTGAAGGGCCTCGAGAACGCCGAGATCCTCCGCCCCGGCTACGCCGTGGAATACGACTACTGTCCGCCGACCCAGCTTCACACCACGCTGGAGACCAAGCGCGTCCCCGGCCTCTATTTCGCCGGGCAAATCAATGGTACCTCCGGCTACGAGGAAGCCGGCGCACAGGGTCTGGTCGCCGGTGCCAACGCTGCCCTCAAGGTCCTGGAAAAGCCCGCCCTCACCCTCGCGCGTCACGAGGCCTACATCGGCGTGCTCATCGACGACCTCGTCACCCGCGGCACTCCGGAACCCTACCGCATGTTCACCAGCCGCGCGGAATACCGCCTCCTCCTCCGCCAGGACAACGCCGACCTGCGCCTCACCGGCAAGGCCGTCGAACTGGGCTTGGTTGAAGGCGAACGCCAATCCCGCTGGGAACAAAAGACCCGCCAGCTCGCCGAGTTGCGCACCCTCACTAGGCAAACCCGCTTCGAGGACGCCGCGCTCGACACCTGGCTCAAGCGCCCCGAAAACGTCCCTCAAAATCTCCCCACCGAAATCTACGGCCAGTTCACCCCCGAGGTATGGGAGTGCGCCGAGATCGACCTGAAATACGAGGGCTACATCCGCCGCGAGGAAGAGCGCATCGCCAAGACCTCACGCCAGGAAGGCAAAAGCATTCCCGACTGGGTCGACTTCGGCGGCATCAACGGCCTCCGCAACGAAGCCGTGCAAAAACTCACCAAGATTCGTCCGGAAACCCTCGGCCAGGCCGCCCGCATCAGCGGCGTCACCCCCGCCGACATCGCTCTTCTCAGCGTTTGGATCGCTCGCGGGGAAAAGACCGGGGCGATCTAGGCCAGTTAAGGCCGTAGGCTACAAACCAAGACCAATGGCGCCGGCCCTGTCCGGTCCGGTTTGCGCAGCAAACATCCAAATGTTGGGAGGGCGAACCTCCGTGTGAGCCGTAGCGACCTCACCTTGAATTTATTCGCTGGCGGAAACCTTCGCTGCAATACGCCCGCAGCCCCTCCGTTTTCCTTTGCGCCCTTTGGCGCCTAATTACTACCTCGCCAACTGCCCGTCCTCGATCCGCAACACCCGATCCCCCCGCTTCGCCAGATTTTCATCGTGCGTCACCACCAACAGGGTTCGTTTGCTTTCCCGCGCTACACCCAGCAGCAACTCGATAATCGATTCGCCCGTGTGCGAATCCAGATTGCCCGTCGGCTCATCCGCAAAAAGAATGGTAGGATCATTGATCAGCGACCGCGCGATCGCCACCCGCTGCTGCTCCCCACCGCTCAGTTCCGACGGCAGATGTTGCAGCCGATCCTTCAGGCCCACCCGCTCCAGCAGGCTCTCCGCCTCCACGCGTTTTGGCTCCCCGCCCATCATCGACGGCAGCGTCACATTCTCCAGCGCCGTCAGTTCCGGCAGGAGAAAATACGATTGAAAAATAAAACCCATCCGGCGATTCCGCAGGCCAGCCAGCCGGTCCGAGCCCATCGCATAAACGTCCGTCTCCTCAAAATGCACCTGCCCCCCCTCCGGCCTTTCCAGCCCGGCCAGGGTATAAAGCAGCGTCGTCTTTCCCGCGCCCGAAGCGCCACACAGAAAAACCGTCTCCCCCTTCACCACTTCCAGGGAAATTCCTTTCAGCACGTCGATTTTGGAGCGCCCGATCTGGAAGGAACGCTGGAGATTGGTGGCTTTAAGATGGGGATCGGATGGCACGGCAGATCAGTTACGGCATTTTTACGGAGTTTGCACCGACTTGTTGACGAAAAGTTCGCGTTTTTGGGATCGGCGACCCATAATATTCGCTGTCCGTGAAAACACTTTGTCCAGCTGGGCGGTGGTTTTTTTCATGCGTCATCGCATGGGCGGCGATTTTTTCGGGCCAGGCCCAGACTACGGATGTGGCCATGATCGGTCCACTCCCTTCCTCCATCCTGCAAAACGAAGAGGAACAAAAAGCAAAGGAAGCCCGCGCGCTCGCCATGGAATTCTTCGAAGCCATCGCCAATGGCGATAAGGCAAATTTTTGTCGCCTGCTTAACGATGGCATGGACCCGAATATCGAGTTGCCTGCGGATGTGCCCAAAGCCTTCTCCGACCGGTTTAAGGACGAGCGCTTGAACTACTATGTGTCCAGCGAGCCCGGCTTCACCGCGCTCATGCTGGCCGCCGCCCTGCATAATAAGGTGTTCGTGAAAATCCTCCTCGCCGCGGGCGCGGAGCGCTGGCGCATGACCCGGCGGCACAAGACCCACGCGCTTTGGTTGGCCGCCAAGGCCAACGATATCGACCTCATGCGCGCGCTCATGAACATCACTCCGCAGCACGAGTCGAACCGCTTTCTCATCACCGTCGATCTCAGCTTGCAAAAAGCCATCCTCTACCGCGATGGGCTGATGGAACTCGTGAGCCCCATTTCGTCAGGCCAGTCTTCCCATCCGACTCCGCGCGGGAAGTTCCTCGTCACGGACAAGCACCGCCATTGGGTCTCCACCCTTTACGACGCGCGAATGCCCTTCTTCATGCGCCTCTCCTGTGGAGATTTCGGCCTGCACCATGGGCCGATCCCGGGTTTCCCGGCTTCCCATGGCTGCATTCGCCTGCCGGATTTCGCGGCGCGGCAAATGTTCGCCGAGGTGCCCGTGGGCACGTTGGTCGAGATCAAGTAGGGCCTAGCCTTCCACGCGCAGCGTATGGCGCGTATCCTCCGCGCTCACCGCGTAGACCGTGTCTTCGCCGATGTTCTTGGCTTGATCGCCGATGCGCTCAAGGAAGCGGGCGATGAAGATCAGGTCCATGTAGGTCGGGATGTTCTCCACATTTTGCGACATGAGATTGGTGATCTTCTCGGCGAAGGCGCGGTTCATCTCGTCGAGCGGACGGTCCCGATCACGCAGGCCGCGAGCCAGGGTGGGATCATTATCCGCAAAAGCACGGATGGAGTCCTTCAGCATCTGCATGGAATACTGGAAGATGGGTTCGAGCTCGGTCACTTGCGGCACCGGCGAGCGGGCGATCAGCTTGCGCGCCCGGCGGGCGATGTTCACCGCCTGGTCGGCCACGCGTTCCAGATTCACGCTGAATTTCATCGTCGCGATCACGTTGCGCATGTCGGACGCGAGCGGGTGAAAGCGCAGCATGATGCCGATGCCGTCCTTGTCGACCTGCACCTCGAGGGTGTCGATTTCTTCGTCATCCGCGATCACGGTATTGCACCAGTCTTCATCGCGTTCGAAGAGGCCCTTGCGGGCGTTCTCCATGTTGCGTTCGGTCAGGCTGGCCATCATGAGCGCGTTATTACGCAGCTCGCGGAGGGCTTCTTCAAAATTGCTGAGAATGTGCATGGCTGGCTAAGACGATCAACCGAAACGACCGGTGATGTAGTCCTCCGTTTGTTTTTCGCGCGGGTTGCTGAAAATTTTCTGGGTGTCGTCAAACTCGATGAGCTTGCCGAGGTAGAAAAAGGCCGTGCGATCCGAGCAGCGGGTGGCCTGCTGCATGTTGTGAGTGACGATGACGATGGTGAACTGGCGCTTCAACTCGTGGATCAGGTCTTCCACCTTGGCCGTGGCGATGGGATCGAGCGCGGAGCAAGGCTCATCCATCAGGAGCACCTCGGGGCGATTGGCGATCGCGCGGGCGATACAAAGACGTTGCATCTGGCCGCCGGAGAGGCCGAGGGCGCTGTCGTGCAGCCGGTCCTTCGCCTCCTCCCAGAGGGCGGCGCCCCGCAGGCTGCGCTCGACGGCTTCGTCCAGCACACTGCGGGATTTTTCCCCGGCGATGCGGAGCGAATAAACGATGTTTTCGTAGATCGATTTCGGAAAGGGGTTCGATTTCTGAAAGACCATTCCGATGCTTCGGCGTAGCGCGATCACTTCGATCTTCTTGTCGTAGATGCTCCGGCCATTCAGCAGGATTTCACCCTCGTGGTGCACTCCGTCGATGAGTTCGTTCATCCGGTTGAAGTTGCGCAGCAGCGTGGACTTGCCGCAGCCGGAAGGCCCGATGAACGCTGTCACCTGGCGCTCGGGGATCTCTATGTTGATGTTATAGAGGGCCTGCTTCTTACTGTAGTAGAAATTGAAGTCAGTAACCTTCAGAAAGTCGGCGCGGGGCTGAGGTTGACTGGTGGCGGCAGGTACGGTCATTGCGGCGGCAGATTGATCCATGGTGGCGGTCATTGGTCGTTATTTCCGGCGGAAGACGACCTGGGCGGATATATTAGCGATGGTGACAAGAATCACCAGCACCAACGATGCGGTCCAGGCCATCTGAGTCTGATGAGGGAACGGGACAGTGGAGAAATTGTAGATGAGTACGGAGAGGGATGCCGTTGGCTCTTTCAGCGATTGAATCCAATACTGGCTGAAGAGGGCCGTGAAAATCAGCGGCGCCGTCTCGCCGGCGGCGCGGGCTACCGCCAGCATGATGCCCGTCATGATCGCGGGCAGCGCGTCCGGCAGCACGATGCGCCAGATGGTTTGAAAATTTGTCGCGCCCAATCCATAGGAAGCTTCGCGGTACGCTTTGGAAACACCGATCAACGCTTGCTCCGCTGTGAGCAGGATGGTCGGCAAAATCAGGATCGCCAGCGCGAAGCCGCCCGCCCAGGCCGAGAAGCCGCTCGGTATCCACGCCAGCCAGCCCGTCTTGGGCAGAACGATTACGGCATAGGCGAACACACCGCAGATGATCGAGGGAATACCGGTCAGCAGTTTGGCCACGAACCGCACCGCTTGGGAAAGGGGCGAGGCTGGAGCGTATTCGTTGATGTAGATGGCCGAAAGGATGCCGAAGGGCGTGGCGATCGCCACCGCGATGCCCACCATGAGGAATGTGCCGACCACCGCATTCCCGAAACCACCGCCCGCCACCCCGGCTGCAGGAGGCAGTTCGGTGAAGACGCTGAAGCTCAGTAGGGGCAGGCCCTTCTGCAGTACGAGGACCACTATCGAAACAAGGGGAATCAGGGTCAAAAAGGCCAGGCCGACGCACAGGCCGTTCAGGAATCTGTTCCACACCGCGCGCGCGCCGGAGCCGCTGGCCGTGGCCTTGGCCAGGAAGTCTGTGGATTCTGTGGTGGTCGTGGTGCTCATCGGATGCCTGCGGTTGTGCGTTGAGTGTAGCGCAGCACGGCTTCACCGGCCATGTTCACAAAAAGGGTCAGCACCACGAGCAGCAGCGCAGCGAACATCAGCGAGCTTACCTGCATGCCTTCGGCTTCGCCGAATTGATTGGCCAGCAAACCGGCCAGCGTGCCGCCGGGCGAAAGCAGCGAGGCCGTGAGGCGGGAGCTGTTTCCGATCAACATCGCGATGGCCATCGTCTCACCCATCGCGCGGCCCAGTGCCAGAATCGTCGCCGCCACCACACCGGGCGCGGCTGTTGGCAGGATCACTCCAAAAATGGCTTCCCAGCGGGTCGACCCCAGGGCGTAAGCGCCTTCGCGCAGTGTGCCGGGCACGGCCACCAGCGCGGTGCGGGAAATGGCCGTGATGGTCGGAAGAATCATCAGCGCCAGTACGAGGCTGGCGGTCAACATGCTGTTCCCATAGGCGGGACCGGCGAAGAGGAGTTGCAACACCGGGACATCCTTGAAGGCCGTTACCGCCCAGGCGCCAAACTGCTGCACCAGCGGAATCACGACGAAGATACCCCAGAGGCCGTAGACCACGCTGGGGATGGCGGCCAGCATCTCGACCGTAAAACGGACCACCTGCCGCACGGGCAGGGGGAGAAAATCCTCGCTAAGAAAGATGGCCACTGCCAGCCCGAGCGGGAGGGCGAAAATAAGGGCGATCAGCGAACTGACGCCGGTGCCGACCACAAAGGGCAGCACTCCGAAAACCTCGCGATTGGGCAGCCATTTCGCGTTGACGATAAATCCGAAACCAAACTTTTCGATGGCTGGCCAGGCCTGTTTGGTGATTTCAAAAAGTATCCAGGCGAGGGTGGCGACGGCGGCAACCGACGCCACCCAACAAAAGGCCCGGAACACATCGGGTCCCTTGTGGAATTCCTTGATGCCGCCGTTTTCAGGTGCGGTTGGAGGCGTTTCCATAAGGGGCGATGCGGCTAAAAAGTGAAGTTATTGGATGGTCGCGAGGGCGGCTTTGCACTTCTCCACCACCGGGGCGGGAAGCGGGATGTAGCCGAGCTCCGGAGCAACCTTCTGGCCTTCGGTCAGACCGTAGGTCACGAAATCCTTGAGCGCCTTCAGCTTCGCGGCATCGGGATACTTCTTATAGAGTAACACCCAGGTGAACGTCGCGATCGGATAGTCATTCGCGCCGGACGGATCATCAGGCCAGATGCGGAGGTTCTCCGGCAGCGTCACGCTGGCCAGAGTGGCCGCGCCGCTTTCCGGCGTGGGTTTGACGAACGTGCCGCTCTTGTTCTGCAGGCTGGCCATGCTCAGGCCGTTGTGTTCGGCATAGCCGTACTCGACGTAGCCCACCGTGCCGGGGCTCTGTTTCACAAGGGCGGTCACGCCTTCGTTGCCCTTGCCGCCGACTCCGACGGGCCAGGCATCAGTCGACTTGTCCACCCCGATGTCGTCTTTGAACTCGGAGCTGATCGCCGCCAGATGCTTGCTGAACACAAAAGTCGTGCCGCTGCCATCCGAGCGCTTGGCTACGCTGATTGGGAGATCAGGCAGCGTCGTGCCGGAGTTGTCCTTGGCGATGATCGGGTCGTTCCACTTGATGATCTTGCCGAGGAAAATTCCGGCGAGCGCTTCGCGGGAAAGTTTGAGTTCTGTCACGCCGGGCAGGTTGTAGGCGATGACGATGCTGCCGGCCGTGGCCGGGATCATCACCACCCCTTGGGCGATTTTGGCGATTTCCTCGTCGGTCATCGCGGCGTCACTGGCGCCGAAGTCAACGGTGCCCTGGGTGAATTGCTTCACGCCGGCGCCGGAGCCCACGGACTGATAGTTGACCTGAACGCCGGAGTTGGCTTTGCCGAAATCCGCCGACCAGCGTTGGTAGAGGGGTGCCGGAAAGCTGGCCCCCGCGCCGGAAAGCTGCTGGGCCATCGCGGTCGAGACCAGCGCGAGCGAGGCCCCGATGGGAAGGAGAGAGGAGATTTTCATGTATGTATGGTTGAGGTTCCGCCGCCGACTGAACTGATAAACGCGGCTCCCGCCAAAGGCGAGATTGTTACAATTCCGTGACCTATTCGCCCGTAGAAGTCCATTAAAAGAGCGTTCGGGTTGGGGCCACCACCAGGTCACGAATGCACAAGTGGGCCGGCAACTCGTAACAATAGCGAATGATGTCAGCCAGTTCGTCGGCCGTCATAAAATCCGGATACCCAAGCATTTCCTCATATTTTTCGAAGGAAATGCCCATGTTCTGATGAAAATGGGTTCGCACGTAGCCGGGTGCGATGTTAATCACCCGCACTCCGGCCGACCCGGCCGCCTCGCGTAAGGACTCGGAAACTGCCCGCGCCCCGTATTTGGAGGCGGTGTAACCCACCGAAACCGCGCACGTCTTGCGGTCCGAGACCGACGTGATGTTAATGATGGTCCCGCGCTTCCGCGCCAGCATGCCGTCAAAGACGGCTTTGATGCCGTTCATCGTCCCCAGAAGATTGGTGCGGATCTCGCGCTCATAATCCGCCGCAGCCACCTGAGAGAACGACCGGGCGTCGGCCATGCCGGCACTATTGATCAGGCAGTCGGTCGGGCCAAATTTCTCCTCGGCCTCACGCACCGCTTTGTCCAACGCGGCAAAATCGCCCACGTCGGCATCCACGCACAGCAGCGGAAGGCCGGCGAGTTCTGCCGGCTCCGTCATGTGGCGTGCCAGCAGGAGCAAGGCGTGTCCCCGGCGGCCGAAGGCCCGCGCGGCCCCCAACCCAATGCCGGAACTGGCGCCGGTGATGACGACGAGGGGGCCGGATTCGCTCATGCCGACAGGTTAAATAAAACCCGTCGGCGCGAGCGATAAATTTTGACCTATCGATTGCCCTTGCCCTCTCGATTTCCGCCACCGCCACCGCCGCGGCCTTGCTGGGGCTGGGCGGGAGCGCTGGCCTGAGCCGGAGGCTGGCGCATTTCCGGAGCCTGCCGTTGAGGCCGTTCCGGCCGGGGCTGCGGAGCCTGCTGAGGTTGGGCCTGTGGCCTACTGCGAGGCACCTGCTGTTCCTGCCGCTGAACTTGCGGCGCTTGTTGGCGGGGAGCCTGTTGAGGTTGCTGTACCCGTGGTGCCTGTTGGCGAGGTGCTTGTTGGGGCTGTTGCACCCTGGGGGCCTGTTGCGGTGCCTGCTGTGGTCGCTGAACCTGCCGCGTCGGATTTTCCCGCTGCTGGGGAGCGGAAGGCCGCTGCACTTGAGGGGGTTGCGTCCGTGGTGCCTGTGGAACCTGCCGGGGTTGAGGCGGCGCATCCTCCCGATTGCGCGTCTGACGATTCTCTCCCTGCGAATTACGCCCGCCGCCAGTCGGCGGGGTCTGTTGGCCGGTCACTTGAGGTGCGGTGGTTTGTGGCGCGGTGGGGATATCACGCCGTGGAGGGTTGTTGCTCGTACCTTCCCGGATCCTTGGATTGCGATTGGCGGGGGTGCCCGATCCGGCGGGAGGGTTGATCTGCCCGGCGACTTGAGGCGGAATTGAGGGCATGTCCACCCGGGGGCGGTTTCTCGGCGGATCGGCCGGGCGTGGCGTGGAGCCGCCTTCCGGCACGGCTTGGCCGATCTCGCGGTTGCGTCCTCGCCCGGGCGATTCCTCCGTCCGCGCGGGGGGAGTGCTGGCGGCTTGCGGTGCGGGAGTATCGGATGGCGTTTGCGGGCGTTGTTGGTTGGGACGATTTTCCGGATTGCGAGGGGTCTGCGCGGCCACATCGGGTGTGGCCGGGTTCGCTTCGGTCGGGGTGATCGCGGCGGTTCCCGGGCGATTTGGCCGGTCCGGGCGGTTGGGGCGATTGTTGCTCACATTGAGCCGCGAGGGCCGGGGCATCGCGGTTGTGCGATTGGGATCGAAGCGGCCGTTCACGGCGGCGGCGTTTGCATTGTTATTCCGGGGTTGTTCCACGCGGGCATTGGCGAACCGGGCGTTGCCGTTGTTGTTGCGCTGCCGCTGGTTGAGCTGGCGCACGCTGTTGGCGCCGGGCCGCCAGACGTTTGCGTTGTTCACGTCGATATTCACAACATTCACCGTGTCGCCGCCGCGTCCGCGCCAGTTGTTATTATTGTTCCAATGGTTATTGTCCCATCCGCGCCAATTGCCGCGGTAGACGCAGCGCCGGCGCCAGTCGAAGTCGTAATTCAGCCAGGAACCGACCGCAAAACCCACGCCGAAGCTGATGATCGACGGGGTGTAGGATTCCACATAGACCACCTGCGGGTCGTATTGCGGCACGTAGATGATCTCGGGATCGGCCGGAACGATGCGGATGTATTCGTCCTCCACCACCACCTTTTGTTCGGGAGTGTCAATCAGGCTGCCCGCCGCCTTCGCCTGAGCGCGCAGGGCCTGGATGGCATTCATCACATCCGCGGGCTGATCCATGAAGGCCTCGCCGACCGAGGCAGTCCAATCGAGATTCTGGTCCATCCACGAGAGGACGTCGGGATAACGGGTCAGCGACTTCACGCTGTCGTCCCACGGCTGGCCATCGACCTGGGCGAGGTCGCCGTTGGCAGCGACGTAGCGCGCGCCCATGACCACGTCGGAGGGCACGGTGGAAGCGGGCAGGATGAGGGCGATGAGGGCGTCGGGGTAGAGGGCGATGGGAGAGAGGAGTTGGGACAGTTCCTCGGGGGGGAGTTTGACCTGGGCCGCCGGGGGCACCGGAGGGGGAGTTTGGGCGGGCAGGAGGGGGACAAACGCCAGAAAAAGGAGGGCGATCCACCTGTTTCTAAGTCGAAACATTCTCATACGAGAGGTATCGCAAGGGCGAGGGCGGGTGGAGGCGAGTATTCGCCCGATAGGGAGATAGGGGCCGAGCAAGGTATTCATGGCTTTAAGAAGAAGACGGCGGGGAACCGGGAATATTCAAAAGGCGCAGGGGAAACCGCCGTGTTCCGAAAAATATATTTTTTGAAACGGGCCGGATGGGTGAAACTCCCCGGATGGGGGAACCTGTCCTTTACGAAACCCACTGCCATACGACCTTGTGCAAGCATTCCATCGGAGAACCCGAGGAGTTCGCGGAGGTCGCGGAACGCCGTGGCCTCAAGGGGATCGTGGTCACGTGCCACTGCCCGTTGCCCGATGGGTATTCCGCCCATGTGCGGATGGCCCCGGAGGAATTTGACACCTACATCGCGCTGGTGGAACGGGCCCGGGCGGCCTGGGCGGGGCGGGTGGACGTGCGGCTGGGGCTGGAAAGCGATTATTATCCCGGCGTGGAGCCGTGGCTGGAGGAATTGCACGCCCGGGCGCCCCTGCATCACGTGCTCGGCTCGGTGCATTATCAAATCCCGGACTATCGCCAGCGCTTCTTCAATGGAGACGTCTTCGCCTACCAGCAGCTCTATTACGAACACTTGGCCCAGGCGGCGGAGAGCGGATTTTATGACACGCTGGCCCATCCGGACCTGATCAAAAACGAAGCTCCCGAGGAGTGGCTGCTGCCGCGCATCCAGCCGTTCATTGCGCGCGCTCTGGACCGGATCGCCGCCACCGGCGTGGCCATGGAACTCAATACGAGCGGCCTCAACAAGGCCCTGCCGGAGATGAACCCCGGCCGGACGCAGTTGGAGTTGATGTACGAGCGGGGGATTCCCGTCGTGATCGGCGCGGATGCCCACCGGCCTGCGCGGGTGGCGGATCATTTTGAGGACGCGCTCAAGATCCTGAGCGAGGTCGGCTATCGAGAAGTCTGCTTTTTCCTCGACCGGCAGAAGCAGACGGTGCCGATCAATGTCGCGCTGGCCTCGTTGCGCCCGTTGTAGAGATGTCTTCGCCCTCGCGCGCGCCTACGCAGGGATTTGTTTACGCGATTCTCGCCTATGCGAGTTGGGGGGTCTTTCCCATTTACTGGAAGTTCTTCGGGCCGGTTTCGCCGCTGGAGGTGATCAGCCATCGGGTGGTCTGGTCACTCGTCCTCATGCTGGTTCTGGTGGGCCTGACCGGTCAGGTGGCGGAACTGCGCGAGGTGCTGCGCAACGGACGCCGGGTCGGCGTGCTTTTCCTTACGGCCACGCTGTTGAGTGTGAACTGGGGGAGTTTTGTCTATGGCGTGGTTTCGGGACAGATTGTGCAGATCAGCCTGGGCTACTTTCTGAATCCGCTTTTCAGCATCCTTCTCGCGCTGGTGTTCCTAAAAGAGCGGCTGAACCGCTGGCAAATCGTAGCCGTCGTGCTCGCGGCCCTGGGCGTGCTGCATTTCGGCTGGCACCTCGGCCGGGTGCCATGGATCGCGATCGGCCTGGCGGTGAGTTTTGGCTTCTACGGCCTTCTGCGCAAGGTCGTGGCCGTTACGCCTCTTGTCGGTCTCACGGTGGAAACAGCGCTGATGCTGCCGGTCGCCCTAGGCATCATCTATTTCCTGTCGGCCAAGCAGACCGCCATCTTCGGAGCCTCAACCACATTGACGCTTCTTTTCCTTGGCGCGGGCGTGGTCACCACCCTGCCGCTGCTGTGGTTTAACAACGCGGCCAAGTTGCTGCCGCTCTCCACCCTCGGCTTCATGCAATATCTCGCGCCGACTTTGCAACTCCTCTGCGGCATCGTCCTTTATCGTGAGCCCTTCACCTTTCGCGAGGGTCTCTCGTTTGTGCTCATCTGGGCGGCGATCGTGATTTTCCTCGTCTCGATGCCGCGGGTCAAAGCGCCCCTCGTGCCAAATGCCGATTAGGTCTTGCGGATGCCCTGGATGAACAGGTCGCAAAAAGCCTGCGCAGCATCGACGTTGTTCAAATTGATCGTGTGGCCGGGGAAAAGCTCATGAGTGAGGCAATAACTGCGAAGCATGCCGGTAAAGGCGTGAGCCGCGGTGAGCGGATCGACCTCGCGGAAACTTCCTTCCCTGATGCCCCGGCTGATGAGTTGCTCGACAAGGGAAATCAAGCGGCTGACAAACTGGCGGTAGAATTCGCTGGCCAGTTCATGGCCCTCAAGGGCGCTGTGATAGTAGAGCCGCAGGAAAACAGGATCGGCGGATTCCGCGAAACGCGTGGCGACGAGCCGAAGGGCTTCTTCGGCGGTGATCTTGGGGCATTCCGCCGCCTTGATGATGCGGGTCGTCCGTTCGTCCTCCAGCTTGTCGCGAAGGATGGCGGCGTAGAGATCCTTCTTGGCGGGAAAGTGGCGAAAGATCAGGGCCTCGTTGACTTCGGCATGGCGCGCGATTGAGGCCGTGGTGGTGCCTTTGAAGCCGTGAGCGGAGAAAAGCTCCCGCGCGGCGGCCAGGATACGGTCACGCGTTGACAAAGGCGGTTCGAGATTTGCTTTTTCGGGCATTTGCACGAAAGTAAGTGTTCACTTACAGTATATCACATGCGGGGACGAAAATCGGAAATTTTATTTTTAGGGTTGGCGGGCGCGATTCTGGCGCTGTCCGGCTGCGGGCCGGCGGGCAACAAACAAGCGGCCCCCGCGCCGCCCAAAGTCACGGTAAAAGCGCCGCTGGAGAAAGAGGTTCTGGAGTACGAGGATCTGCCGGGACGGGTGGAGGCCATCGACAAGGTCGAACTCAAGGCCCGGGTGGCCGGATATCTGCAGAAGCGGGATTTTCTGGAGGGCACCGAGGTCCAAAAGGGAGCCGTCCTGTTCACCATTGATCCCCGGGAATATCAGGCGGATGTGGATTCGGCCACGGCGGCGTTGCAACAGGCCCAGGCCAAATACGCGCAGTCACAATCGGATTACGAGCGGGCCAAACAGTTGAGCAAGAGCACCGTCATCGCCAAGCAGGAGCTGGAAACGCAGGGCACGGCGGTGCTGGAAGCGGCGGGCGGAGTGCGGGCAGCCCAGGCAGCCTTGGCGCGGGCGCAGTTGAATCTGGAATACACGGAAATCAAGGCTCCCATCAGCGGAAAAATCGGTGATACCAACATTACAGAGGGTAATCTGATTGCGGTGGGAGACACGCTGGCCACCATAGTCAGCCAATCACCGGTCTATGTTTATTTTGAAGCACCCGAGCGGGCCATCCTGCGCTGGGACAAGCAGGTGAAGGGACTCGGTCCGGGCGAAAAGCTGACCTCCCGTCTGCGAGCCCAGGTGGGCCTGCTGAATGAGGAAGGATTTCCGCAGACCGGCAAGGTGAACTTCGGGGACAACGAACTGAACGCCGGCACCGGCACCCTGCAAATGCGGGCGGTGCTGCCGAACGAAGACCGCCGCCTGCGAGTCGGGTTGTACGCGCGGGTGAGGGTCAGTCTGGATCTGCCTCATAAATCCCTGCTGGTGCCGGAGCGGGCGGTGGGAGTCGACCAGGGCCAGCGCTTCGTCTATATCGTGAACAACGAGAACAAGATCGAATACCGCAAAGTCATCGTCGGTCAGATCCACGATGGCCTGCTTTCCATTTCCGACGGCCTGAAGCCGGATGACCGGGTGGTGGTGGAAGGGTTGCTGGCCCTGCGCCCCGGCATAACGGTGCAGCCGGAAACCGAGCCTGCGGTCGCGCCATGAACCAGATTCCGCGCTTTTTCATTGATCGCCCGATCTTCGCGGCGGTGGTGGCGATCCTGACGGTCTTCGTCGGGTTGATCGCCATGACGGTGCTGCCCATCGCGCAGTATCCGAATATCACGCCGCCGACGGTGGCGGTGACGGCGAGCTATCCCGGGGCGAACGCTGAGACGATCGCCAACACGGTGGCGGCGCCGCTCGAGCAGCAGATCAACGGGGCGGACAACATGCTCTACATCTCGTCCACATCCACCTCGGACGGACAGATGACCATCACGGTGACATTCGCGCCCGGGGTCGATCCGGACACTGCGCAGATGCTGGTGCAGAACCGCGTGCAGGCGGCCATTCCGAAGCTGCCGGAGACGGTGCGCGACAACGGCGTGGTGGTGCGAAAGCGTTCGCCCGACTTCACCCTGGCGGTGAGCATCATCTCGCCCGACGACAGCCGGGATGACCTGTACCTTTCCAACTTTGCCTACCTACAGGTCGCCGATTATCTGGCCCGACTCAAGGGCGTGGGCGACATCCAGTTTTTCGGCGCGCGGGAATACTCCATGCGCATCTGGCTGAATCCCGAGAAGATCGCGTCGCTGGGCATGACGCCTGGTGATGTGGTGCAGGCGATGCGCGAGCAAAACGTGCAGATTCCCGCCGGCAGTGTGGGCGGCCAGCCTGCCCCGGCCGGTCTGGACTATCAGATGACGGTGACCACGCAGGGCCGGCTGGAGGACGTGAGCGAGTTTGAAGACATCGTCATCAAGACCGGAGAAAATGGCGAGGTCGTGCGGGTGAAGGACGTGGCCCGGGTGGAACTCGGGGCCAAGGACTACACGGTGATCTCGCGCCTGGACGGCAAGCCGGCCATCAATATCGGCATCTTCCAGGCTCCGGGGTCGAATGCGCTGGAGATTTCCCAGAATGTGCGCGCGGAAATGGAGCGGCTGAAGGAACGCTTTCCGCCCGGAGTGGACTTCCGCATTGTTTACGACACGACGATGTTCGTGAACGAGGCGATCAACTCCGTCGTTCACACCATCTTCGAGGCGTTCCTCCTGGTGGTTATCGTGGTGCTGATCTTCCTGCAAACCTGGCGCTCCACATTGATTCCGATCCTGGCCGTGCCGGTGTCCCTGGTGGGGACACTGGCGATTCTGCTGGGCTTCGGCTTTTCGCTGAATCTGCTCACCTTGCTGGGCCTGGTGCTGGCGATCGGCATCGTGGTGGACGACGCCATCGTGGTGGTGGAGGCGGTGGAGCACCACATGGCCGAGGGACTGGAACGCCGCGAAGCAACGATCAAGGCGATGAATGAAGTGGCCGGCCCCATCGTGGCCATTTCGCTGGTGCTGTCGTCGGTGTTCATCCCGACCGCGTTCATTCCGGGCATCACCGGGGCGTTCTACAAGCAGTTCGCGCTGACCATCGCCTTTTCCACCATCCTTTCGATGGTCAACTCGCTGACGCTCAGCCCGGCGCTTTGTGCGCTGTTCCTGCAGTCGCCGCGGGATAAGAAGGACTTCTTCGGGCGCTTCCTCGACGGCAGCCTGGGCTGGTTTTTCCGCCTCTTCAACCGGTCCTTCGAGGGCACGCGGAACCTTTATTTGAAGGCGCTGCGGCGGTTCGTGCGGTGGAAGGTCCTGTCGCTGATCGTCTACGTGATCCTGCTCGGGCTCACGGTTTTTATGTTCCGCAAAGTGCCGACTGGATTCATTCCGGAGGTGGACCAGGGCATCATGTTTGTGAACGTCGAACTGCCGGAGGGCGCTTCGATCGAGCGCACCACGCAGGTCATGAACAAGGTGGAGGCCATCCTGAAAAAGACGCCCGGGGTCGCGAACACGATCAACCGTATCGGCAGTTCGAGTGTGACCCAGGCGACCGCGCCCAACACCGGCACGATCATTGGCGTTTTTGAACCCTTTGAAGAGCGCAAGAGCGATCCGGAGAAATTGCTGAGCGGCATCATGAAGCACGTGAACGCCGAATTCGCCAAGATCAACGAAGCCCGGGTGCTGGCCTTTCCCGCGCCGGCCGTACGCGGCCTGAGCACAACGGGCGGGGTCAAGATGATGGTGCAGGATCGCGCCGGTGGAAGTCCGTTGGAGTTGGAAGGGGCCGTGAGCAAGGTGATCCAGGGCGGCGCGCAGATGCCCGAGTGGAGCCGGCTTTACAGTCTTTACCGGGCGAACACGCCGCAGATTTATGCGGACATCAACCGCATCCAGGCCAAGAGCAAGGGGGTGGACATCAGCGCCATTTCACAGGCCCTGCAGTTTTACCTCGGCTCGATTTATGTGAATGACCTGACGCTGTACGGAAAGCCTTTCCAAGTGACGGCGCAGGCCGACGGGGCTTTCCGGGCCCGGGCGGAAGACATCCTCAAGCTGCGCACGCGCAACCGCGCCGGCGAGATGGTGCCGCTGGCTTCGTTGATGGATGTGCGCGAGATCAGCGCGCCTTCGCGCGTGCTCAGGTACAACCTCTTCCCGGCGGCGGATCTCAATGCGAACCCCGCTCCCGGCTTCAGCACGGGACAGGTGATTGCGGCCATGAGCGACCTGGCCAAGAAGGAACTGCCGACGACCTACGGGTTCGAATGGACGGAAACCGCATTGCAGGAAATCATCGCGGGGAACAGCGCGGTCTTCGTGTTCCCGATCTGCGTGTTCTTTGTGTTCATGGTATTGGCCGCGCTTTACGAGAGTTGGGCGCTCCCGTTGGCCATCATTCTCATCGTGCCGCTGTGTGTGCTCTCCGCGCTGATCGGTATTTCGTTGAGCGGGGGGGACAACAATATCTTCACGCAAATCGGCTTCGTGGTGCTCATCGGCCTGGCGGCGAAAAACTCGATCCTCATTGTCGAGTTTGCCAAGCTCATCGAGGAACGCGACGGCCTGAGTCCGCTGGAGGCGGCGATCGAGGCCAGCAAGGTGCGATTGCGCCCGATCCTGATGACGGCGTTCGCCTTCATTCTCGGCGTGGTGCCGCTGGCGCTGGCAACGGGTGCGGGTTACGAGTTGCGCCGCGCGATGGGCGTGGCGGTGTTCTCGGGCATGTTGGGTGTGACCATGGCCGGGCTGATTCTTACGCCCGTTTTTTATGTGGTCATACGCGGACTGATGGGCGGCAAGACCAAGAAAATTCCGCACGAAAAGGCGGCGTGATTTGTCTTCAGGAAGGGTCGGCCGACGAAATATCCTCCAAGGCGAAGTTTTGCGAGGCAGATAGTTCCAAGCTAGCTGTACCCGGTTGTTGCTAGTTTGTTCGGAGAAATGCCGCCCCAGAAATCGGCTGGGTGCCGTTCAATTAGTAAGCCACCTTATTATATGTTGACTTAACAATTAATATTGTTAAGTCTGGCTGACCATGCCGTTTTTGATGCTCAAAGAGGTGCCGCGCTACGAATGCCTGCAAGAGGCAGCGTTGCGCGTGCCCGGGACGGATTCGACGATCTGCGAGGTGTTCCTGAACATCCTGCACACCGGCGATGTTGTTTCCCGGAGCGAAGGCGAGTTTCTGGCCCGCCATGGGCTGAATCAGGCCCGCCTCATTGTTCTCGTGCTGCTGGACAGCGCGGAGAACGGCAGCATGCGTTCTTCCGAACTGGCCGACCACGCCAAAGTCAGCCGGGCCACCGTGACCGGTCTGCTGGACACAATGGAAAAGGCCGGGCTGGTCGCCCGGGCGGCCGACCCCCGGGACCGGCGCGCATGGAACGTCAAAATCACCACCAAGGGAGAGAAACTCCTGGCCAGCGTGCAACCCCAGCTCATGGCCTGGACCCAGGATATTCTCTCCGCGCTATCCCCCAATGAGCGCACCCAACTCGTCAAACTCCTTCGTAAAACCCAACAAGCCTTTGCCGCCACCAAACCCGGCGAAAGCAACGGCTCGCATTTATGTTAAAGAAACTCCCTTTCCTTGCTCTCGCCATTTTCCTGGCCCTTCTCATCTGGGGGGTCCTGGCCGGCATCAAGACCATGCAGATTCGGAAGCTGATGTCGCAAAGCTTCGAGATGCCGCCAACCTCGGTGACCTCGCAGGTGGCCGAGGCGGAGGACTGGATTCCCGCGCTCAAGGCGGTGGGCTCCACGGCAGCGGTCCAAGGTGTGATGGTCAGCACGGACCAACCCGGCATCGTGACGAAAATCAACTTCGAGTCCGGCCAGACCGTTAAGGAAGGTGATCTGCTCGTCCAACTGGACATCAGCCAGGAAGAGGCTCAGTTGCGATCCGCAGCGGCCCAGCAGAAATTGGCGGCGCTTAATTTGCAGCGTCAGCAAAACCTCATCAAAAGCCGGGTGAGCGCCCAATCGGAACTCGATACGGCCCAGGCGCAGTATGATCAAGCGGCGGCCAGCGTGCTGGAAATGAAGTCCCACGTCGACAAGAAGACCATTCGTGCGCCCTTCACCGGGGTGCTGGGTATTCGTCAGGTGAATCTGGGGCAGTATCTGCAAAGCGGCGCACAGATTGTCCCGCTGCAGGCGCTCGACCCGATCTATGTGAACTTCTGGCTGCCCCAGCAAGCCCTGGGCCTTCTCGCCTCCGGACAGGAAGTGGTGGTGAAAGCTGAAGGTCTGCCGGACGCTTTCAAGGGCAGGCTTAATGCGGTCGACTCGGTCGTCGACGAAGCGACCCGCAACGTGCGGGTGCAGGCCACCGTGCCCAATGCCCAGGGCCTGCTCCGGCCCGGCATGTTTGTGAGCACGGAGGTGCCGCAAAAGGAGAAGGTCAATCATGTGGTTCTGCCGGCGACCGCCATCCAATACGCTCCTTACGGGGACACGGTCTACATCGTCGAAGATATGCAGGGGCCGAAGGGTGACACCTATAAGGGAGTCCGCCAGCAAGTGGTGAAAACCGGGGAAACGCGCGGTGATCGTGTGGCGATAACCAGCGGGGTGAATCCCGGCGAAGAGGTCGTGACCTCCGGCGTCTTCAAGCTGCGCCAGGGTGCCCCGGTGCAGATCAATAACTCCATTCTTCCCGAGAACAGCACGGCTCCGAAGCCGGAAGATACCTGATGAAAATTACCGATCTCTTTATCAAGCGCCCGATCCTGGCGCTGGTGGTCAACCTGCTGATCCTCATCGCTGGTCTGGTCTCAATCAAGACGCTCAGCGTCCGCCAGTACCCGCGCAGCGACATCGCGCAGGTGACGATCAAGACAGCCTACATCGGAGCCAATGCCGATCTCGTGCGGGGTTACATCACCACACCGCTGGAGCGAGTCATCGCCAGTGCGGATGGCATCGACTACATGCAGTCGTCCAGTGCGCAGGGTCTCAGCACCATCACGGTGCGGCTGAAGCTGAACTTCGATACCAATGCCGCGCTCACCCAGATCCAGGCCAAGGTCGCCCAGGTGCGCAATGACCTGCCTCCGGAAGCGGAGGCGCCCATCATCGAAGTGGAGTCCAAGGACTCTGAGTTCGCCGCGGTTTATCTGAGCTTCTACTCGAAGGATCTGGATCAAAATCAGATTACCGACTACCTGACCCGCGTCGTCCAGCCGAAGCTCTCCGCCATCCCCGGCGTGCAGCGCGCCGACATCCTCGGAGCCCGCACCTTCGCCATGCGCATCTGGCTCAAGCCGGAGAAGCTCGCCTCCCTTAACCTGACCCCCACCGAGGTCCAAACCGCCCTCGCTTCGAATAACTATCTCGCCGCCATCGGTCGCACCAAGGGCACGATGATCGCGGTGAACCTGATCGCGAATACCGATCTCAAGACGGTAGACGAGTTCCAACAACTCGTGATCCGGGAGAAAAACGGGGCCATTGTCCGTCTCGGCGACGTGGCCGACATTTCCCTCGGGGCGGAATCCTACGAGGAGGACGTTCGCTTTAGCGGCCAGCGCGCCACCTTCATGGGCGTGTGGCCTTTGCCCACGGCCAACACGCTCGATGTGGTCAGGGACATACGCGACATCCTGCCGGAGATTCAAAGCCGCCTGCCTGCGGGGATGAACGCGAGCGTGGCCTACGATTCCACCGTCTATATCGACAGCGCGATTCATGACGTGCTGAAGACGCTGACGGAAACGCTCTTCATCGTGATCGTAGTGATCTTCCTCTTCATGGGCTCGCTGCGTTCGGTGGTCATTCCGATCGTCGCCATTCCCATTTCGCTCATCGGGGCTGTGTTCCTGATGATGATCGCCGGATTTACCATCAACCTGCTGACCCTGCTGGCCATCGTGCTGGCGGTGGGTCTGGTGGTGGACGATGCCATCGTGGTGGTGGAAAACGTGGAGCGCCACTTGCAGGAGGGGCAGAATCCCTTCCAGGCGGCCATCTTCGGCGCGCGCGAACTGGTGGGTCCGATCATTTCGATGACGATCACGCTGGCGGCGGTTTATACGCCGATCGGCATCCAGGGAGGTCTGACCGGCGCGTTGTTCCGGGAGTTTGCGTTTACGTTGGCTGGCGCGGTCATTGTGTCCGGTATCGTCGCGCTCACCCTGTCTCCGATGATGTCGTCGAAGCTTCTGCGCGAAGGCGATGCGGAAAAAGGGTTTGCCGGCTGGATCAATCGGCGTTTCGACTGGCTGCGCGGCGCTTACTCGCGTGCGTTGGAGATCACTGTGGCACATCGCTGGCCGGTGGTGATTTTTTCGGCCCTCATGGCCGCCCTCATCTACCCATTCTCGATCATGGCGGTGAACGAACTCGCGCCCAACGAGGATCAAGGTTTCATCTTCGGCATCGTGCAGGCCCCGGCCAATGCGACCCTCGATCAGGTGTCCCTTTTCACCGACGAAATCAACAAGGCCTTCATGTCGGCGCCCGAGGTGGCGAATACCTTCCAGATCAGCATGCCGTCGGGCGGCTTTGGTGGCCTGGTGACCAAGCCGTGGAATGAACGGACACGCAGCACCGCGGAAATCGCGGCGGAGCTTTTCCCGAAGACCGGCGCCATCGCCGGCCTGCAGGTCATTCCGATCACGCCTCCGCCCCTGCCGGGCGGTAGTAACTTCCCGATTGAACTGGTGATCGCCTCCACGGCGGAGCCGAACGAACTGGTGGAAGTGGCCAACAAACTGGTGGCCAAGGCCTTTGAGAGCGGCATGTTCATGTTTGCCGATACCGACCTCAAATACGATCAGCCGCAAACCGAGATCGTCTTCGATCGCGACAAGGTGGCGGCTCTCGGGCTCAATCTCCAGCAGGTGGGAGCGGATCTGGGCACCATGCTCGGCGGCAACTATGTCAACCGCTTCAACACGGCGGGCCGGAGTTACAAGGTCATCCCGCAGATCAAACGCACTGAGCGGCTCACAGCTGATCAGCTTAAGGACATCTACGTCAGCGGGCCCAATGGGCAGATGGTCCAACTCTCGACCTTCGCCACGTTGAAAAACTCCGTGGTGGCGCGTGAGCTCAAGCGGTTTCAGCAGTTGAACTCGGCGACCATTCAAGGCGCTTTGCCTCCCGGAGTTTCCAAGGATGCGGCGCTCAAGATGCTCGAAGAAGAGGCGCGCAAGATCATGCCGCCGGGCTTCAGCATCGATTATGCGGGCGAGTCGCGGCAGTTGCGCAAGGAAGGCAATACCCTGGTCACGACCATGATGCTGTCCGGCATCCTGATTTTCCTGGTGCTGGCCGCGCAGTTTGAAAGCTTCCGCGATCCATTCATCATCATCTTCGGTTCGGTGCCGCTGGCGCTGACGGGGGCGTTGATGTTCGCGTTTCTCGGTTTCACAACGCTCAATATCTACAGTCAGGTCGGTCTGATCACGCTGGTGGGTCTCGTTTCCAAGAATGGTATTCTGATCGTGGAATTCGCGAATCACCTGCAGGAGTCGGGCTTGGATAAGGTCCGTGCGGTCGTGCAGGCCTCGGCCACGCGTCTGCGTCCGATCCTGATGACGACGGCGGCCACGGTCTTTGGCCATACGCCGCTGATCTTCGCCAGCGGACCTGGCGCGGCGGCCCGCAACAGCATCGGTATCGTGCTGGTGACGGGCATGATCATCGGCACGGCGTTCACGCTTTTCGTGGTGCCGGCCATCTATGTGGTGCTGGCGCGCAAGCGTTCCAAGATCACGGATGATCAGCCGATTGACCGGATCGAGGCGCTGGGACATCCCAAGCCGATCACGGTGTAGGAGTCTGGTTCAAGGAAGGAACCTGAACGAGTTGCTTCCTCCGTCTCGGGGGGGCGGAATGTAATGGCGGGACTATGTCTTCCGCTGTTTCCCCGTCCCCCGACCTCCCGACCTCGCAGGCCGCCGAACTCGATATCAAGATCACGAAGGTCACGATGCGCCGGTTGGCGATCGACTCATCGCCTTTCTACAATGGCGCTCCGGTGCCGCCCGATGAGAAGCCGGTTTGGGAATTTCCGCTCGTTGTCATCGAGACCGATGCGGGGGTCACCGGTTACAGCATGGGGTACGGCACCAGCGGCCAGGGGCATGGCATGGCGCAGGCTTTGGTGGATACTTATGCGCATCTGATTCTGGGTGAGAATCCGCTGCGCCATGAATATATCTGGCATAAGCTGCGCCGCAAAAACCGGCATGTTTATGACATGACGGATACCTGCCAGGGCATCATCGATGTGGCTCTATGGGACATCAAGGGCAAGGTGGCAAACATGCCGATCTCGCTCTTGCTCGGCAATGTGCGCAGTGCGGTACCCGCCTATGCCACGGGGTCGCGTAATCTTTTCACCGGTGACGATGTGGCCCGCGAGGCGCTGGCGCGGAAAAACGAGGGATTTGCGGCGTACAAACTTCAGCTTTGGGATGGCGCGAAGACGGATATTCCCCGCATCCGGGCGGCTCGCGAGGCGGTCGGGCCTGACTTTGACCTTATGCTCGATTCGGGTGGGCGGCTTTCCTATACGGAAGCGCTCGAGGTAGGCCGCGTGATGGACGAGGAGAATTTTCTTTGGTTTGAGGAACCGATTCCCGACCGGAATATCACGCAGTTGGCCAAATTGTGCCGGGAGCTGAGCACGCCGGTTCTGGCGACGGAAACCATCCGCCTTGATGAATTACCGGCGCATCTGATCGAGAATGCCACGGATATTGCGCGGGGGGATGTGCTTATCAAAGGTGGTATCACGGGTTTGAAGAAGGCGTTCTCGCTGTGTGAACTGATGGGCTACACGATGGAGATTCATACCGGTGGCAATCCGCTGATGGATGTGGCCAATCTGCATGTGGCGTCGTCGGTGGAGCATTGCCGCTATGTGGAGTCGCACCACAGCGTGCATCGATTCGGGCTCAAGAACTCGCCGCTGGAGCTTGATGAAAAGCATTGTCAGCGCGTTCCGACCGGCCCAGGTCTGGGCATCGAGCTGGACTGGGACTGGATCGAAAATCACACGGCGGGTGTCATCAGCAAGTCGCTCTGAGGAGGTTCATCATGGCTTCGAAACCAGTCATCCTTAGTACGCTCCCATTGTCGCCGGCCGCCTTGCGCGGTTTGAAGAAAGCCGCGCCGGGCTATCGCATCCTCGTGAAGCCGGTGAAGACCTACACCGACACCGACGCGGTGCTCGACGAGAACGTGGACATCCTTTTCACCAATTATGCGCCGACGACTTTGGAGCGGGCCAAGCGTTTGAAGTGGGTGCAGCTCGCGAGTGTCGGGATTAATCATCTGGCCAACTCGCCCCTGCTCAAAAGTGACGATGTTATCCTGACCAATGCCCGCGGAACGATGAGCGGGCCGCTGGCGGAGTTCACCCTCGGGGCGATGCTCACACTGGCGCGCGATTTTCCCCGGGCTTTCCAGTATCAGCAGGAAAAGCGGTGGATTCATAACAACGACCGGCTGGAGCATTTTCCCGCGGTGGAGTTGCGCGGCAAGACGCTGGGCATTCTCGGGTACGGCTCTGTTGGCATCGAGATCGGTCGGCTGGCCAGGGCCTTCGGCATGAAGATTTCCGCCCTTGCCACCGGCACCTCCGATCGGAAAAGGGAAAAACGCTACACGCCGCCCGCGCTGCGCCAGTATCGCGTCGCGCCGCCGGATAAGTTCCACAAAGGATTGGGCGCATTGCCGGCGCTCTTGCGCGAGAGTGACTTCCTGATCAGTTCCCTGCCGCTGACTCCGCAGACGAGGGGACTGATCGGGTTCAAGGAACTCAAGCTCATGCGCAAGGAGGCTTTCCTGATCAATATCTCGCGAGGCCACATCATTAGTGAAGAGGCCTTGATGAAGGCGGCCCGAGAAAAAGTCATTGCCGGGGCGCTGCTGGATGTTTTTGATAAGGAGCCTCTCCCATCAACCGACCCCATCTATTCTGCGCCCGGCATTGTCATCACTCCTCACGTCTCCGGTGTTTTCGCCGGCATGGTCGATGCCATCGTGGAGATGTTCCGCGAGAACCTCGAGCTCTATGAGGCCGGCAAGCCTTTGTACAACATCGTGGGGCGGACGCGGGGTTATTGATTTTTCCGGCCGCTTCTCCGCATGATCACGGACCGCCGATCTCTTGTCGAACGCGTCTCCGACACGCTCATGGAGGAGATGGCCAGCGGGCAATGGAAGGAATGGCTGCCCCAGGAACGTTCGCTCGCGCAAAGCCTGGGTATCAGCCGGAACACGTTGCGGGCCGCCCTCGTGCGGCTGCGCAAGCAGGGGTTGGTCGAGCCTATCCGCGGCCAGGGTTATCGGGTCATCACCAAGTCCAAGGGGAAACCGAAAAAGACGGCCGCCAAAAATAACACGGTGGTCATTCTTTCGCCCGAACCGCTGGCGTGGCTTCGCCCCGCGCTCGGCATGTTGATTGATGAGCTGCGCGTCCTCCTGTTCAAGGCTGGCCTTACGCTCGAGGTTCACAATGGACGTCATTACTACCGCTCCGGTTCGCCCCAGTTGCTCCGCAAGCTGGTTTCCCAGCATCCCGCCATCTGCTGGATATTGATTCGCGCCAGCGAGCGCGTGCAGGTGTGGTTCGACGAGGAGGAAATTCCCTGCCTGATCTCGGGCAGCGCCTTCGCCGGGGTAAACCTCCCCAGCGTCGACGTCGACCAGCGCGCCGTAGCCGCGCATGCGGCCGGGCGTCTCCTCGGCCTGGGCCACCGCCGGTTGCTCGTCGTTCTGGAAGGCAATACGGCGGGTCTCAGCAACTGTGAGATGGGTTTTCGCGACGTGGTGGAAAAGACGCCGGACGCTTCCGTGACCGCGCTCTACCACTCACCGAATATCGAGGAAATCCGCCAGCTTCTCATCAAGACTCTCTCCCGGAAGAACCGGCCCACCGGCATCCTCATCGCGAACTCCTACTACTACCTCACGGTCAGCGGCGTCCTCCATCAGATGGGCCTGCGTGTGCCGGAGGATATCTCCCTGATCTGCACCGATTCCGATCACTTCCTGCCCTTCATGGTGCCGGAAGCGAGCCATTACGACTTCAGCCATGAGACCTTCGCCCGCAAGCTTTCCCAAAAGGTGAAGAAGATCGTGAACGGCCAGCCGCTACAGCAGAAGGAGACGCGTATCTTTCCGTCGTTTGTGCCCGGCGCGTCGATCGGTCCGCCTTCAAAAAACGGGCATAAATAATTTCGGAATTTCTATTCCGGATCGTCCTCGATCCCGGCGGCTTTCTTTTTCCGACCGCCCTCCTGAAAGACAAAGCGCTCGAACCAGCTTTTCCCGTTGTACAGCAGGGCCGGTTGCAGGGTCTTCGGCACCGTTGCCACCAGCATGTGATATCGCTTGTGAGCCTGCGCATAGGCGGTGCTGCCCAGCCGGATGTCCTGCTCCTTGTCCTCGGCATGCAGGAAATCGCTTTCCAGCGAGGGTAGCAGTTTTTCCGGTATCCCGCACAGCCGCGGGATGATGTGGTAGCACACCTCATCTGTATGCGGGTGGGGATAGCCGAAAATGTCCTCCACATTCTTCTTCACGATCCGCCCGGTGGTCGTATTGTCGATCAGCCATTCCGCCAGTTGAATCGAGAGCAGGGTGGCCTGCCGGCGTTCCATCTCATCCATGAGGTAGCGATAGCCGGAAAAATTCTCCGGCCCCACCGCGATGGTGCGGAGCATGAGCGTGCGCCGCTTGTCGTCACTGCCACCGGAGGTGAAATCATTCTCCATCCAGATAGCATCCTCTTCCGGCAGCGAGTTGCATTTTTTTACCAGGTCCACCGCCCCTTTGGCCGCACCCTGTATGCCGCCGGTTTGCAAGGCCGTCACCCAGGCCTCCGGGTCGATCCCGCCTTCACTCGAGACGAAAAGCCCCAGGCTGAGCATCGAGATCGTGGCCTCCAGCCCCTTGCGCACCTGTTGGTCGGTCAGCGAACCAAAGAATTTCTTGGTCACCTCCACCACCATGATCGTCATGTCCGCCTCCCATTTGGGCAGCAAGGGGTCTTCCTGTTTTTTGGCCAGGCTCAGCGCGATGGTCAGCGCGGGCCGATGATCAGCGATTTGGATTTCCACAGGGATAGTCTCCTTAATCAATCACGCGTTCCGTTTCGTCCCGCAGCTTAAAGATCCACAAAGACCTCATCCGTGCTCTCCGGCTCGTCCGCTTGCGCCGCGCGGGCCTGATGGTACAGCGCATTGAGGAGCCCGATGGCGAAAGGCCGCGTCCCGTCTTTCTCCCCATCCTTCAGCGAGACGAAATGGTGCGCGATGTCCTGGTACTTTTCGGAATGCAGCTCCGCCACCAGCCGGAACAGTTCCTGCCAGGTTCCAAGGGCGACCGGAAAATCCAGGGGCCGGACGATGAGTTCATCAAAATCCTTCCGGTCCAGCGCGACAAAGAGAAGCGTGTCCGGGCCGAGATCGTGCTCGATCAAAGCTTCCAGGAGCGAATCGCGGTGCTTTTGCCGGCCGGAGGCCAGAATCATCGGACAAAGAAAGTCCTCGATGTCATTTTGGAATTTCAGCAGATCGATATCGCTGGAGGCCGAAATGGCTCCCCACCGTGCGCCCAAGCGGTCAAACGCTCCGATGAATTGCTCCGCATTGACGAAGGCATGCAGGAGAGAAGGTTTCGTCATGTCCGAGTCCTCCACGATCGCCGCGATTTCGGCCGCTCCGAGATCTTCGATCACCAGGGCGAGTTGTTCGTCCCCCGCGCTATCCGCGATGATCGAGAGTTGGGTTTCGGCGGCTGCACCGCCTGATTGCAGGGCCTGGCGGATCGCCAGCGTATTAATGTTCATCGTCGTCTTCCTCTTCTTCGTTGTTATCTTCTTCGAGTTCCCCGGCCTCCTCGTCCTCCGGGCCGCTCATGGGCATTTTCCATCCGGCCAGATTCATCTGGATCGCCATCCACAGCGCGTCCGGCGACGCCGTCAGCAGACTGTCCCAGCCCGGCTTGGCCGAGGCGGCGACACGCAACGCCTTCTTCGCGCGAATCTCCTGCAGCGCCTTGACCGCCGGAGCGTTCTTTGCCGCCAGGTTCGTGATTGAGCGCCGGTCGACCCATTCAAATTTTCCATGAAACGCCATGGCTGCGTAGATGGGATAATCTCCCAGGATCTCCAGCATGTCGGGCAGGCTCTTCAGCAAATCTCCGCTATGGCTGGCCAACTTGCGTTTGGCCTCGGCCGGTGACGCTTCCCGGCGGAAGAATCCGCTGATCTGCTCGTTGAACTCTTCCTGGTCGGACGGTTTGATGGGCATGAAAATACTAAACTTGGGAAAAATACTCGCCGACCAGCCGGGTCGCGCTCTCCTTGAGGGAATCCACGGGCTTTTTGCTCATGGCCGTATTGTAGGCCTGGCGTTTGACCGGATCGCCAATAACCTCGAAGGCCTCCTGAACGGCGGTGAAGATCCTGGAATCTCCGCCTTTGTCCGGATGGTGCTTAACCACCAACGCCCGGTAGGCTTTGCGAATTTCTTCGTCAGACGACGATGGCGCCACTCCGAGCGCGGAATAATGAGACATTGCCCCCACCGTCTCACACCCCGGCCGATCTACAAGCTACAGTTTGATTTGTCTTTCGACCATGGCCCGGCGACTTTGCCTTTCGTCAACCATTCGAGCTGGTAAGCAAGCCCCATCTAGTAACCTATCCTTGCGGAGTGTAGCACGGGCGATATTCCAGAGTAACGCTGGTTCTCTATTTGAACCTGAAGTCCGTGGTGTTCGCGGATATCCCGTGAAATATTGTGGGGTTTCCTCCATGGACCCCCTACCGCATGTCGTTCTCTCGGCCGATCAACTCGATGCCGCCAATGCCGCCCGGGTCGCCGATGCCTGCGAGGGCTGGGCGACCTTTCAGCGGATCGAGCAGGCTTTGCCGCGGCCTGAATTGACTACTCTTCTGGCGCGCACCGACATCGTCACCGGCTGGGTGCCGGCCGATACGCTGCTGCCTTCCGCAGTCTCGACCTATCTCTGCGGGAGCGCGGGCTACGATGCCTATGTCGGTATCGGCGTCGATAGAAAGCCGGGATTTCGCCTGACCAACGCGGCGGGCATCATGACCATTCCGATCGCCGAGCATTGCCTGACGCTCATGCTCGCGCTCACCCGCCAGATTCCGCAGATTCTCGATCAGCAGCGCCGCAAACATTACGAGCGCCGCTGGGCCGCCGGAGAGGTCTTTGGCGGCACGGCCTGCATTGTCGGCCTAGGCGGCGTCGGGACCGAGCTAGCCAAAAGGTGCCGTGGACTGGGTCTCAGCACCATCGGCGTCGCGCGTGATCTGGCACGACACGAAGGGGTGACGGATGTCCTCTTCCCCGCGTCCGCCCTCGCTGCAGCGGTGGCCGAGGCCGATCATGTCTTCGCCGTTCTGCCGGGCGGCCCGGCGACGAAGCATCTTTTTAATGAGGCGATATTCGCCGGGATGAAGCGCGGGGCGCGTTTCTATACCGCCGCGCGCGGCAGTGTGACTGATGAGGCCGCGCTCATTGCGGCCCTGTCCAGCGGCCACCTGGGTGGTGCGGGCATCGACGTCTTTGCCCGTGAGCCGTTGTCGGTGGACAGCCCGCTTTGGGAGATGCCCAATGTGATTGTGTCTCCGCACAGCGCGGGTCTGTCTTATCGTCTCAACGAACGATTGGCGGACCTTTTTGTGCGGAACCTGGGGAATCTTCGGGCCGGAAAACCTCTCGTTAACGAAATCCCTCCGGCCCAGCTGGCGTGATCATGAGAACCTTAGCCATTCTTGGTGTGCTACTTCTGCCCATTGTGGGAAGCGCCTCCGAACCCCGGTTTGGCGACAAGGTGATCTCCTGGCAGACGCCGCCCTTCGGGTTGAAGGTCTATCAGGATCTGGGGCTGATGATCGACGAATCGCAGCAGGCCTCCGAGTTGCCTAAATCCGAGGGAAAAAAGCCCGCTGCTTTTAATGAGCCGCGGGTCTATCCGCTCTTTGACAAAGCGAACCGTCTCATGATCGGTCTCGGTGGCCAGAAGTTGCCGGGTGGCGATCAGCCTTTCAATGATCCGGAAGTGCTCTGGTGTGCCTACTCCAAGGACGGCGGCCAGACCTGGAGCGAACCGCGTTTTCTCGTGGCCTCTGTGTTTGAAGAGGCAATCCGTGATGTGGAGATGAAAAAGGGCAAGGGCGAGGACCTCGTGGTCACGGTCGAAATCGCCAATGGGCGCCGTTTCGAGATCAGGCTCAAGGAATACGATCTGCGGCGGCTCGCCACCATGGACGATTTGTTAAAAGCGCCCGAAGGCCGCCTCGTGATCAAGAGCGTCCCGCCTGATAATAAGGACCTGTATCTGCAATCCGAATCCCTCTGCATCGGCCGGGATATTTCCTTCCCGCTCAGCCAGCCGCCAGCCGGTTACAAATTGCGCAAGGATCTTGGCTTGCTGGTGCAGGACTCGATGGAAGGCCAGGTCGTTCATACGGCCCAATCCAAACAAGGCACGCTTTACGAGACCCGCGCGGTGGTCACGCCCAAGGGCGACTATGTGATTTTCATCCCGGACGGTTCGCATGGCAACAGCACCCGGCCGAATGCGAATATCCTCACGTCCTATCGGTCGTCCGATCAGGGCAAGACCTGGCAAGGGCCCAGCTTTCCCTTTGGGGAAGGGAAGCATCTCGGCGTGCTGCCCGCCCTGCCCAAGGGCAGTCAGCGCATATTTGTCTACGAGTCGATGCGGGATGTGGAGGTCGAGGGGAAGACGCGCGAGCGGACCTTTGGCTATCGGTATTCGGACGATGACGGCGGGACGTGGTCGGCTCCGCAGATTCTTCGATTGCAGGACAGATCAGTTTTCGGCGGGGTCGGTGTGATTCCCATCCAAGGCAGCGAGACCGAAGCCGGTACGCTGATGGCGGGCTTTCATCATGAGCGCGTGCTGCGCGGCGAAGCCGCCGGACAGGACCGCAGGTGGACCCTGACTGCGCTCGAGGAAAAGGCGGAGCCGAATACCCCGGCGGATATTTTTTCGCTGGATGAACTACAGGTCCTAGGCCTCTCCGGTCCCCGGGCCGTGGCGGTCGGGCGAACCAACGAAGGGCATCTTTGGGAGATGCGCAGTGGCGATGATGGCCGTGGGTGGAATGATAAAAAAGCCACCTCTCTCGTTCATCCCGATGCGCCGCCGATGGTTTATCGGCTGTCCGATGGCAAGACGCTGATCGCGCTGCATCACAATCGCGCCGTCATGCGCTCTGTCTATGAACCGATCCACTCGCAGTGGGCGACCATGCCCGCGCCCACCGCGGAGGAGGTTGCTTTGCGCAAGCAGCACCCGAGTTCCGTGAGCGATTGGGTCAGCCGGGCCGAGATCTGGTTTTCCCTCTCGCATGATGAGGGTAAGACCTGGAGTGAGCCGCGTTTCATGTTTGCCAACGTGCTGGCGGAGACGCTGGACGGTCCCAATCCCAACTATCAATGCTCCTACGTCGATCTCTTCACCGACCGGGGCAACATTCATTTGATTTTTCCGCACCGCTGGCAGCGGGTGATCCATCTGGTTTTCCCCGAAAACAAGCTCGATTCCTTCCGCACCCGCGAACAACTCGCCAACGAAATCAGCTCCCGACCATCATGACCTACCGTCACCTCCTCATCATCACTGCGTTCAGTTTCGCCGCCGCCGGTCTGCTGCACGCCGAATCGCGCGAATTTATTAACGCTGGAAAATCCCAAGCCGTTCGGGCGCAGGGCACGCTTTGGGAAACCGGCAGCGGTTACGGAACGGGTGATGGCTATCTGCAATGTTCGGGCCAACAAAATTTTCTCTTCGGAGAATCCCTGGTGGGTGCGGGCGATTTTACCATTCGCGCGCGGCTAAGCATTGATCCGCTGGAAAAAACCGGCGCTTCCTTTGAGTTGGGTTCGTCGCAGTTTGGCTTCGATGGGCCTACCAACGGGCAGCTTTGGATCAAGCGCGGGGAGGAAAAAAATGAATACCTTGGTACGGCGGATAAATTTATCACGGCCGGGAAAACCTTCGCCTTTGAAGCTGTTCGGAAGGGCGACAAGCTGCGGGTGACGATTGACGGCAAGGAGGTCTTCACGGGGCCATTTTCCACGGAGGCCATTGGGAAGGTCGGCTTTCGCCCCTGGCGCTCGACCATGAGGGTCTTCGATTTTTCCGCCGAGGGAAATCTGGAGCCGTGGAAGACCGCGGTGGCCAAAACCATCCTGCTGGATAACGACCGCGTCGAGGTGCATCCGGAGAATCCGCCCAAGGGTCTCAAGACGTTGAATGACTTTGGCATTATTACTAATGACGCGATCAACGTGCAGTATGTCACACGCTCGCGCACCTACGAGAATCGCTGCACGCTCACGCCCAATGGCGATCTGCTTTTCATGGCGGTGATGGGCCAGCACTACGGCCCTCCCGGTGGAGCTTATGGCAAGAAGCTCAACAAGATGGTGATGTGCCGCTCGACCGACGGGGGCAAGACTTGGTCCGAGCCGGCGCTGCCGTGGGAGGTGCCTTATGCGCAGCATGGTTTTATTCCTCTGATTCCAAAAGGCTCGAAGCGCATCTATTGTTTCGGCACTGAGCCGAAGGTGGAGGAACGCGAGGGGCGGGAAAATGCCTCCATCGCTTTTCGTTATTCCGATGATGATGGACGGACCTGGTCCGAACCGAATTTCATCCGCCCGGAAAATGATCCGACTTACAAGGGCATGTCGGTCATGCGCATGTGCGAGACGGATGATGGGACCTGGCTGCTCGGCACGCACACTGGTGAGTGGGAACCCAATGCGGAGGCGACGATGGAGGAGTGGCGTCGCAACAAGACGGGCAAACTTCATACGCGCCTCTATATGTTGCGCAGCACGGACAAGGGGAAGACATGGACGTTGTTGCCCGGCAAGCGGCCCGATGGCTGGCAGGTGCCCGGTTACAGCCGCATGGAGGAAGGCCGCGTCATCAACCTGGGCAAGGGCAAGGAACTCTTTCTTACGCGCACGCCGGAAGGGCATCTTTGGAAATTGGTCAGCACGGATGATGGCAAGACGTGGAGTGAGCCGAAGCCTACGCAGCTGATTCAGCCGGATGCGCCGCCGATGCTCTTTCACCTTTCCGATGGCAAGACACTCATCGCTTTTCACCACAATAAGTACGATCCGACCCAGCCGCATTTTAACAGCCGCTGGGGGCGCAATGAATTGTGGTTCTCCGTTTCAAAAGACGATGGTGAAACGTGGAGTGAACCGCGCTTTGTCGCTGCTGACATTTCCGCGGGCGACCGCCGGGCCATTTCCTATGCGGATCTGGTGGTGAATGGGGACACGCTCAATCTCTTCTTCTCTCCGAATTGGGAGAATGCGCTGCACCTGCAATTCAAGGAAAGCGCTCTGGAGAAATTTCCGACGGCCAGGGAGCTGAAGGCCGGCGGGTAAGGATTACCTCGCTTCGCCGTGGAAAGGCGGCGCGGGGAAGCCTTCGGTGTTGTAGACGGAGGCGGTGTCGAAGTTTTTCCAGATGTATTGTACGCGGATCGGAGCGGAGACGGCCGGGCTGGTGAGGCGCAGCGTGGTACCGTCGAGCGCGGCGGTGGCGGGTTGGAATTTTCCGTCCGCCCCGGCCACTTCAAAACCGGCGCCGTTGTTTTTGAGTTCGATTTGTCCGGCGACAGGGTCGAGCTCGACGAGCAGGGTGCTTCCGTCGGATTTGATCGTCTTTACTTTGGGTCCCTCGTCGGTACGGGGCATGGCGTAGGTGCGGTTGAGCGGGAGAGCGGCGAGGCGTTCGCCCACGCCCTGTTTTTGTTTGGGGTGGATGTCGTCGCGCTCTCCGAGGTCGAAGGCCACGGCCATGCCGGTGTTGGGCAACTGCAGGGTGTTGGCCTGTGCTTCGCGCAGGGTGGGCCAGTCGCGTTTGTCGTCGGCGATGAAGGCCGCGAGTTGCACGAAATAAAAGGGGAAGTCTCCCTGCCCGAAACGCTTGCGCCAGTCGCCGATCAGGGCCTTGAAGGAGTCCTCGTATTCCTGCGCGAAGGGGGTGTTGCCCTCGCCTTGGTACCAGATGACGCCGCGCAGCGTGTAGGGAATCAGCGGATGGATCATGGCGTTGAAGAGCACGTGCGGTTCGTTGCGGAAGCCGGGTCCTCCCGGTGGCTGGGCGGGTGGCTTTTTATTGAAGGGCTGTTTGTTGGCCGATGCGGCGGCCTTTTCGTCCGTCCAGGTTTGCAGGTCTTTTTCGTATTGGGCGGC
Organism: uncultured Chthoniobacterales bacterium; assembly: GCA_964445975.1. Lineage (GTDB taxonomy): Bacteria > Verrucomicrobiota > Verrucomicrobiia > Chthoniobacterales > Terrimicrobiaceae > CAYUMP01. The sequence goes on from CAYUMP010000005.1 coordinate 154,206, forward strand.
GCGTTCGGGATAACGGTCCACCACGGTTTGCCAGCGGGCATAGAAGGCCTTGGAGGAGGGTACCGGGGCGTACGCTTCCTTGCTGATCCATGATGTGACGCCGGTGCCGCCCCACGAGCTGGAGAGGATGCCGACCGGCACTTTCAGCTGCTGCCGCAATGTGCGGGCGAAGAAATAGGCCACGCCGGAAAAGTCGCCGGTGGTGGCCGGAGAGGCGGCCTGCCAGACGCCTTCGATAGAGTGGGCGGGTTCGGTGGAGGTGGAGGTTTCCACCTGGAAAAAACGCAGTTCCGGATCTTGCGAGGCGGCAACCGCCTCGGGACCGCCGATGCTGCTTTTCACCTGGAAGGCCATGTTCGACTGACCGGAGGCCAGCCAGACTTCACCGACGAGCACATCCTGCACGGAAATTTCCTTCGAGCCGCTTACTTTTAAAACAAAGGGACCACCCGCCGCGCCGGTGGGAATTTTTACGCGCCATTGGCCGTCGCCGCCGGCCTGCGTCTCCGCACTTTTCTCCCGGAAGCTGACGGTGACCTTCTCACCGGCCTCCGCTGTTCCCCAGATGTTGGCGTCGGCCTCCCGTTGCAATACCATCCCGTTTTGAAAGACGTCCGCGAGTCGCGGCTCGGCTTGGGTTGTGGCGAGGCCAATCAGGAGGGCCAGGCCCAGCCCGGCGAGGGGACACTTCTTCATGGAGGGACTAGTCGAGGGCGATCAACTGCACATTGCGCAGGGAAAGCGTGCCCGTGGCCTTGCCAATGCGGAAATCCAATCGCGTCGCGGTGGGGTTGCCATCCGGCACCTCGGCTCCGGTGAACTCATGGGAGACAGTGCGCCATTCTGTGCTCGGGCGCTCGGTTTGCCAGGCCAGGCCGCCTTCCATCTTTCCGGCCAGGACAATGCCGACACCTACGAGGAACTCGCCATCGGCATCGGAGGATTTCGTTTCAAAAGTCAGTTGATAGCGCTTTCCCACCTCCAGCGGAGGAATCAACTGGCTGAGCTGAATGACGAAGGCCGACTCGCTGGAAGCGACCTTCAGTTCATTCATTTGAATGTTGAGGGTGTTTCCTTCGGTGGCGAAACCGCTGGGCGCGAGATTGAAGTTCGTTCCCCCTTTTTCGGTAGTCAGCAACATCCATCGTCCACGCTTCCGGTCGACATTGATCGGTTCGGAGAAGTCGCCGTTTTGCAAAAGGTTATCTGCGGCCGGCGCGGCCAGAGTCGTGAAACCGAGGACGATGAGGGCTAAGAGGGCGCGATGGGGGAACATGGCGATGAAGGGTATTGAGCTAAGGGATGAATTCCCAGTCGTCGGTGCGGAAAGGTGACGCGGGAAGATTGGCGCCGTTGCGGAGATTGGCATCGGGATTGGCAGCCCAGGCATAACGCACGGCGGCGGGCTCGCTGATGCCATCGGCCCGAACCACGACCTTGCCGTTTTCGATGATGGCCTTGCCCCAGACGAATTTTTTGTCCGGTCCGGCGATGGCAAAACCTTTCAGTTCCCCGTCCGCGGCTTTGAGTCCATCGGCATGGGCGAAGGTGACGATCATCTTGTCTCCGTCGCGCTGAGCCGATTGATAGACCGGGCCGGACCAGGCGGGGATGTCCTTGTCGTATACGTCGTGCAGAAGGATGGGAGTCAGGCGCGCGGCGAACTCCTGCTTGTTGGTCGGATGACCGGCAGTTTCACCGCCGAGATCCATGGTGATGGCCAGGCCGGTGCGGGGCAGTTCCAGCGCCCGCCGCTGGCCGTCTCGCACCCAGACGCCCCAGCCTTTGTCTTGAGAGGGGGCCAGTGACGGTTTTTGAAAATTGGCGATCTGGACGATGGCGAAATAAAGATCGTCGTCCCAACGGGCACGCCAGTCTTTGATCATGGTCTTGAGCTGTTCGCCGTAAAGCTGCGTCAGCGGACCGTTGCCGTTACGTTCTCCCTGATACCATAGTACGCCCTGAACGGTATAGGGGATGAGAGGGTTGATCATGGCATTGAACAGGCCCGAAGGGTCCATGACCTGGCGGTTTTTGTAAGGGATGGGGGCCTTGGGGAAGGGTTTGCCTTCCTTGGTCAGGGCCGCTCTTTCCTTCAGCCAGGCGGCCTTGGCTTCGTTGTATTTGGCCAGTTCGGCGGCGGGGTCGTAGCCGGCCAGTTCCTTCTGCCAGGAAGCGAGCACGGGCTGCAAAGCGGGATTGGCCTTTTGGGCCGGAAGGCTGGTCCAAGATTCGATCGGTGTTCCTCCGACCGCACTCATGATCAGGCCGACCGGAGTATCGAGTTGCTTTTGAAGTTCACGCCCGACGAAATATCCCATGGCGGAAAAATGAGCGACCGTCTCGGGCGAGCACACCCACCACCGGCCGGGCCGATCGAACTGAGGTTCCATGGAAGGAACCGGCAGGTCGTAGATGTCGTAAATCTTATCGTAGTTGAAGAGACGGATCTGGGGATGATTGGCGGAGGCGATTTCTTCGGCGGCCCGGTCGACCGTGCCGTGCAGTCCATCGACATGCATAACCATGTTGGACTGGCCGGAGCCCAGCCAGACCTCGCCAACCAATACGTCCTTGATGCGAATTTCATTGGAGGCCTTGACGACCAGTTCGAACGGACCGCCCTTGGCGGAGGCGTCCAGCTTCAGGTTCCAGCGGCCATCGCTGCCGGCCTCGGCCGAGTAGGTCTTGCCCTGGAACTCGACGGTTACTTTTTCCCCGGGAGTGGCCTTGCCCCAGATGTTGTCTGGCTTGCCCGCCTGGAGGACCATGTGGTCGGAAAAAATGGAGGGCAGGCTGACTTCGGCGTGAAGCGAGGCGGTGAGCAAGGCGAAGCCCAGGGAGAGGAGGCGAAAGGTCATGGGAAGAGGGTTCCTCAAATTAAGCGGGGAGAAGCGGATTGCCAGTTTCCTCCGCCAGGTTCCTTTGATGAACCTGCAATTCCGGGCCAAAGCCGTTCAGGGTTTGGGCCTTTGCGGGAGACTGTCACGGCCATCGGTCAGCCATTCCAGATTGAACCGCGCAAACTGCAACTCATCCCAATATTTCACGCTGCCCTTCGGCCCACGCTCGTATATGATGCCGATGCTGCCGTCATTCAGAGCGACCAGATCGCTGTAGGACGAGGTGTCGGCGTAAATGGTTTTGCCCGGAGTCCAGGTCTCGCCCTCATCGTAGCTCAGGCGCACGGAAAGGTTGTAGCGGCCGTAGGGGTGTTCCTCGTCGCGTACGGGCCAGGCGGGGTTGGAGAACATGATGCGATTCTTGTCGCTTCCTTCCGCGGAACTCAGGCGTTCGATACTGGCATGAACGCGAGGCGTGATCAACTCAGTCTGACGGCGGGCCGGGCTCCACGTCATGCCGCCGTCTTTGCTGATGGAGATGAGTTGCAGCATTTTGTCCGGTGCGAACTCGGCACTTTCATCCCGCATGCTGGCCATCACCTGTCCGTCCGCCAGTTCGAGCAACTGTGTCTCGCTCCCATTGTCCGCGACATTGGGCCCCAGCTTCCAGGTTTTGCCATGGTCGTCGCTGTAGAGGATGTGGGTGAAGCTGCGCATGCGGCCTTTTTTATTCGTGGTGATCTCACGGTGCCGGGCCGGGACGAGGAGGCGTCCTGCGTGAGGCCCCTTGGTCAACTGAATGCCGGCATTGCCCGGGCCCACCCCATAGCGTTGCAGCCAGCCTTCCTTCCATGCGGCGACTTTGGAGGTCTTGCCGCTTTCGCGGTCGGTGGTGGACTCGGCCTTTCCACCCTCCTGCCCGAGCGTTTCCCACTCGGGTTTGATGACCTGTTGGTGGATGACCGTTGGTCCCTGCCAGGTTTTCCCCTCATCGTCGCTCTGCATGTAGGCGAACTCCTTTTTGTCCTTGAGGAAAAAGGCGAACAGGCGGCCGGTCTGCCGGTCAAAACACAGCGTCGTATCCGTGCAGGTCTTGGTGCCGTCATCGATGATGACTTGTTCCGGGCTCCACGTTTTGCCCAGATCGGTGCTGCGTTTGAGCACCATGTCGTGATTGCCCACGTCGCCGATGCCGTCGTTGCGCTTTTCCACGATGGCGAGCAACACGCCGCTAGGCATCTGGATCAAGGACGGGATGCGGTAGTTAGGTTTGTTCTTGGGAGCCGTCGGAAAGACGTTGGTGGTTTCGAAAAAAGGCTCTGCCCGGGCGCTGACCGCGAGGACGACAAAGAGAAGGACCCGGCAAAGATTCACAGATATCAAAGAGAGAAGGGTTGCCGCTTCTTGAGAAACTCGGCGGCCCGATCGGGCGTGAGGGCTTCCACGTGGCCGTCCACGAAGAGATAGTGCGCAGCGGTTTTCTCGGCGTGCATGAGCGGATTACCACCCTGAAAACCGCCCAGTTTGTCCGGCGCGCCGGCAAATTTCCCGTCGGCCAGCGGATCGAGGTTATAGCCGCTGGAGTCGCCGGCCAGAATGGTTTTCTGCGGCTCGGGGATAGAGGCCATGCTGACCCGGGTGTATGAGTTGGTGTCGCGGATATTCTGCGGCTGGCGCAAACGAAGGTTCATTCCATATGAGCCGGTTGACGGAAGCCAACGATTGTCCTTCTTGTATTCTTTTTCAAAGGATGGGCATTTGACTTTGATCTCCGCCACGCTCGTAATCGCTTTGCCCAGGAAGCCATAGATCTCGACCAGCCAATTTCCTCCCGTCAGGGGGTTGCTTCCGGTCAGGCCGGTGCCGCTGGTAGAGTTGTTTCCCGAGCTGGTCGGGAAGGCGCCATCGACATCGCCGAGATAGAGATGAAAAGCGCCGCCGATCTGCCGCAGATTGGACATACACTTGGTAGCATCCGCGCGGTCGACCAGTTTTTCTGCCTGAGGAACAAGCAAAGAGGCGAGCAAGGCGATAATGCCGACGGTCACGAGGAGTTCAACCAAGGTGAAGCCGGCGGGGCGGGAGGTAATGAATTTCTGAAGTCGCATGGGGGCGCGGGGACTGTTCGACTAAGACAATACGACAGCGCAGTGACAATGCTAAAGGCTCAGGTTGGTTCTTTTTAGGAGCCTGCTTAGCGCCCAAATCCCTGATCAAGTCTTAAGCGCAAAGAAGGTTTTCAACTCTTCCTGCGCAATGTTGCGCAGGTGATCGGCCTCATCCTTTGCCACCCATTTGTAGGGCCAGCGGAGCTGCGTACTGACGGGCCCCCAGTTGCCAATGTGGGCGAGCAGCTTGTCCGCGGCGGCGTTGACGTGGCCGGCTTTGAGATAGGGGGTGATTCGCTTGTCCAGAAAGGCGAGGATCTCCTTTTGGATTTCCATCGCCTCCTCGGGATCGCTTAACGCCATTTTGTTCCAGGCGACCGCGCAGGCGGGTTCGATGCAGGCCACGTTGGAGTACGAACCATGAGCGCCGTTTTGCAGGCCGGTGACGAGGAAATGGCCGGGAATGAAGATGGAGAGGTCGCCACATTCGGCGCGCATGGAGGAGTACCACTCATCATCGCCTCCGGCGACCTTGATGCCGAGGAGTTCGGGGAAACGGTGGGCGAGGATGCCAAATTCGGCGGGGGGGAGACCGCGTTTGGCATGGGGCGGGTTGTAAAGCACGATGCCGGAGGGAGCCGCTTCCTGGATGATGCGGTCCAGAAAGGTGGCGACCTCTTCGCCACGCACCACAAACCAATCGGGCAGGATGACCTGGAAGGCGTCGGGTTCGAGGTGCCGGGCGGACTTGATGCGATGGAGGGATTCCTGGGCGCACGGATGGCAGGCGCCGATCTGGAAGGGCAGGCCGGCGGCGTGGCAGCGCTCGGCGAGCATGGTATTCACCTTCACATACTCCTCGTGGGACTGGGCATAGAATTCCCCGGCGGAGCCGTTGCTGTAAATGCCGGCAACACCCGCACCGATCAGCGCGTCGATCTCCACGCCGAGGGCCTCATAGTCGATGCTTTCATCGGGCCGTAACGGAAGGAGAAGAGTGCCCCACGTGCCGCGGAGAGAGTTTCTGGTGAGTTGCGGTTTTTTCATAAAAGGGAATCGAACGGAATGGAGGAAAGGGACGGGGATTAAAGGGCTTTCCAAAATTCCCTCTGCGCTCATGTCTGCCAATCCCGCCCGTCTGGTTCCAAAAAAGGGCCAGAGTGAAAGAGGTTTCGGGCGCGCAAAAGAGCGGGCATGTTGCGGCGATGATCCGCTTCCCCCTGCTTCCCGCGACCATACTGCTTGCGACCATGGCTCTTGGTCTCACGAGTCGCGCCGACGACGGTTTCCTCGATCAGACCGATCTCTTTGATGTGGGCGACGGCAAATACAAATCCTACCGCATCCCCTGCTTGCTGGCCCTGCCGGACGACAGCGTGCTGGCCTTCACCTCCGCGCGCAAGTCGGTCTCGGACTGGGCCGACATCGATATTCTCATGCGCCGCAGCCCTGATGGCGGCAAGACCTGGGAGCCGCCCCAGGTCATCGCGAACTACGACGCCAATACGGCGGACAACCCGGTGGCGATCTGGGATGATCAAGAGAAGGCGGTGCATTTTCTGCACCAGGTCAACTACGAGAAAATCTACCATCTCCGGAGTGGTGATGGCGGCAAAACCTTCTCCAAGCCCACGGACATCACCGAACAGCTGGCTGGCTTCCAAAAGGTTTATCCGTCCAAAGTCATCGCCCCCGGCCCGGGCCACGGCATCCAGCTCAAGAGCGGCCGGTTGATTGTGCCGGTCTGGCTCTCGCCGGGCGCGGAAAAGAAGCAGGGCAAGGGCCGCGAGCATCATCCCTCGGTGACGTCGGTGATTTACAGCGACGATCATGGCAAGACCTGGCAATGCGGTGACCTCGTGCCGGACACGCTGAAGAATCCGAATGAAACGATGGCGGTGGAAGCGGATGACGGCGGGGTATTCCTGTATGTGCGCAACGAAGACGGTGCTTATCGCCACGCCATCGCCTATAGCAAGGACGGCGTTTCCAACTGGACCAAGCCGGAACTGCATAAGGAACTCTATACGCCGATTTGTTTCGCCAGCATTCTTCGACTTTCCGGCCCGCCGGAAAAAAGCCGGTTGCTTTTCGCCAATCCCAACAGCGTGACGAAGACGGAAATGATCCGTCCATGGGGAGGGCGGCCACGGGAAAACCTGACCCTCCGTTTAAGCTACGACAACGGCAAGACCTGGCCGGTGTCCAAGGTGCTGGAGCCGGGCCGCAGCGCCTACTCCGATCTTGCCCTTCTTTCGAACGGGACGATCCTTTGCCTGTATGAGCGTGGCTTTATCGAAGGCAACGAACTCAATACGAAACTGCTTACCATCGCCCGCTTTAATCTCGAATGGCTCACCGACGGCAAGGATTCCCTGAAGAACGGCGCTCCGGCCACTGCTCAAGCCGAGTGAGAAACTTTATTTTTGCGATTATGATAGGTTTCGTTACCAGCACGGCGCTCGCCGCAGACCTCTTAAAAATCTCATGGTCGGAATTGCCGCCGCTGCCGCCGGCGCCCGGCCAGTCCAAACAGGCCGGCGTGGCTTCCCCATTCGTCGGTACGCATGATGGGGTGTTGCTCGTGGCCGGCGGAGCGAACTTTCCCGACCTCCTGCCCTGGCAGGGCGGGAAGAAAGTCTGGTGGGACACCATTTTTGCCCTGGAGAAGGGCGGGACGAAGTGGCAGGTGGCCGGGAAGCTGCCCGGGCCGATGGGTTACGGGCTGAGTTTTTCCATTCCGGAGGGCGTTCTTTGCGTGGGCGGAAGTGATCCCAAACAATGTCTCACCAGCGTCTTTTTGATCCGCTGGAATCGTGCCGGCAAGCAGGCCGAAATCGTGCCTTATCCCACATTGCCGGAGCCATTGGCCTTTGCCGCGGGCGGAATCGTGCAGGGAAAGCTTTATGTGGCCGGAGGCCAGACGGACGCGGGCAGCCCGGCCTCGACCAGGCGAGGCTACGTGCTCGATTTGAAGGATGGGGCCAGGGCCGGCTGGCTAAAGCTGCCGGATCTGCCGGGCGAGGCGCGCAGTCTGCCGATCAGCTTCGGCGTGGGCAGCGGGCCCAAGCCGGGATTTTATCTTTTCGGTGGCCGCGATCAGCGCCCGGGTGAGGAAGCAAAGCTGTTCAAGGATGGTTTCCGCTATGATCCGACGACGGGCCAGTGGGAACGCCTCCGCGACATGGTCGGTCCGCTGATGGCAGGTACCGCGGTGGAGTATCGCCATGGCCAGGCCATCGTCCTGGGCGGTGATACGGGTGAGATTTTCCTGGTGAAGGAAAAGCTGACCGCAGATATGCGGCATGCGGAAAAAACCGCGCCGCAAAATGTGCCGGCCATGAAGGCCCGCGAAAAGGATATGCTCGAAAATCACAAAGGGTTTTCCCGCAAAGGATACATTTACGATTCCGCCAACGACACGTGGAGTGAGACGACCCAGCTCCCCGAATGGACGCCGGTCACCACGACCGCCACGTGGTGGGGCGGGGAGTTGATCCTGCCGTCCGGCGAGATCCGTCCCGGAGTTCGCTCGCCGAAGGTCTGGTCGGGACAGCTCGACGATTGATTCAGGTCAGCATCGTGGCCACGCAGGCCATGAGAAAACACGAGAGGCTGCCGCCCAGGAGGGCCAGCCAGCCAAGCCGGGCCAGTTCACCGCGCTTGTTGGGGGCGAGCGCCCCGATTCCACCGATTTGAATGCCGATGGAAACGATGTTGGCAAAGCCGCAAAGGGCATAGCTCATGATGACGCGGGTGCGATCGTCGGTGAGCACGCCGGCGGCCTGAAGTTTGTTCATACTGAGGTACGCATAAAATTCGTTTAGCACGGTGCGTTCTCCGAGCAACTGGCCGGCCACGAGAAGATTGGGCGGGTCGATGCCGATGAGCCAGGCCACCGGTGCGCCGACAAGGCCGAAAAGGAATTCGAGCGAGAGGGATTTATAGAGGCCTCCCGTCGCGCCGGAGATCACACCGTTTAGCCCGGTCCAGGCGCCGAAACCGTCGCTCAGCATCCAATTCACCAGGGCCACGAGAGCGGTGAAGACGATGAGCATCGCGCCCACATTGACGGCGAGCCTCACCCCGTCTGTGGTGCCGAGGCAGATGGCATCGAGGAGGTTTTCGCCGGGTCTTTCCTCGCTGATGTGCAGGTGGTGGTCGATTTCGTGCGTTTGGGGAACGAGGATTTTGGAAATCAACAAAGCGGCTGGTGCGGAGATGACGGAGGCGACCAGAAGATGAGTAGCCCATCGCATTTGCTCCGCGGAATCATTGCCTCCCAGAAAGACAATGTAGGCGGCCATCACGCCCCCGGCGATGTTGGCCATGCCCCCGACCATGATGGTGAGGAGTTCGGAGCGGGTCATGGTGGCCAGGTAGGGCTTGATGAGCAGGGGCGCCTCTGTCTGGCCGACAAAGATATTGGCCGCGGTACTGAGGGTTTCCGCGCCGGAAAGTTTCATCGTCTTGGACAGCATCCAGGCGAAGGCGAAGACGATGATTTGCAGGATTCCCAAGCGATAGAGGGCCGAGGTGAGAGCGGCGAAAAAAACGATCGAGGGCAGGATGGTGATGGCGAAAATAGGACCTCCCTGCGTGAACCCCAGGTTTTCCACATTGCCTCCGGCGATATTGGCCAGCCAGCCGAAGACGAGCAGGGTGCCTTCCTGGGTGAAGGCGAGAAGCTTGATAAAAAATCCTCCCATCGCGCCGAAGGCTGCGCGGATCGGCGGGACATGCAATACCAGCGCACCTATGACGACCTGCATCACAAGGCCCGCTCCGACTAGACGCCAGTTGATGGCCCGGCGGTTCGTGCTGCAGGCCCAGGCAATACCGACGAAGGCGGCGATACCGAGAGCTCCCCGCGAGAGATGAAGGAATGTCTCCATCAAGGCGCGAGGATGACGCCCGGTTCACCCCTTGTGGAAGCAGGTGGCGGAAAGATCAGGGAGAGGAAGGACATTCCTCTCCAGCAAGCGAGACCCGTGCCAGCTTTTAGACTTTCGCCTCCCGCTTGGTGCTGCGGAGGTGAATGGTCTTTGAACTGAGATTGTGCACGGCCCGGATGTAGCGAACGGTCTGGCTGCGGGCCCGCATGAGGATGGAGTGGGTGGTGGCGGTGTTGCCGACGAGTTTAACGCCGGGCAGTAGCGGACTGTCGCTGATGCCGGTGGCGCAGAAAATGGCGCTCTCGCCCAACACGAGTTCATCGGTGGAATAAATGCGCTGGAGATCGGCTTCCTTCACGCCGGTGGAGAGCAGTTCGGTGCGCTCCGCTTCGTCGCGCGGCCACATACGAAGATAAATTTCCCCGCCGAGGGCCTTCAGTGCAGCAGCGGTGAGGATGCCTTCCGGTGCGCCACCGATGCCGACATAAAGGTCGACGCCGGAGTCCGGCAAAGACGGAGCGACGGCGGCGGCGATGTCGCCATCCGAGATCAGGCGGAGGGCGGCTCCCTGCTGGCGTACGGTCTCGAGATATTTTTGGTTGCGGGGACGGTCGAGCATGACGACGACGAGATCGCTCACCCGCTTTTTCAGTGCGGCGGCGGCGAAGGTCATGATTTCGCCAAAGTCCATCTCCAGCGTGAGCTTGGGAATCTTGGTTTGGAGGATGGCCTCGCAAACGGCCGGGCCGTAGGCCAGCTTTTCGGCATAGAAGCTGGGGATGTGGACCATGCCATGCGTATTGCCGTTCGGAACATGCGCGGCTGCCATCACGGAGATGGAGTTGGGCAGGCCCTTGGAAATGTTGCTGGTGCCATCGATGGGGTCGAGGGCGATGTCGAAACGCGGAGCGTCATCGACCCAGGTGCCAAGTTTGTCGCCAAGGAAAATGCCCGGGGCGTTGTCCTTGATCCCTTCACCGATGACGACTTCGCCGCGAATGTCCACGTGATCGAAGACACCGTTGATGGCATCGCAAGCGGCTTCATCCGCCGCCTCTTTGTTGCCGCGCCCCAGCCAATGTATACAATTTAAGGCGGCATTTTCCGTCGCGCGGACGAATTCAAATTCGATGTTTCTCTCAATATCCTGTGAATCGTTCATGCCGCCCTTTAACTACGGATGGTCAAATGTTCACGTATAAAATGCGGATTTTCAGGTGTTTAGCGCAGGAAGGCCTCATGTAGACCGCCATCAACAGTTATTACCTGCCCGGTTGTTTTGCTTAACCGCTTGGTAACCAAGAGGAAATAGGCTTCGGCTTGATCGGCCGGTGTGATGGGCGATTTCGTCAGGGTACGGTCCGCATAAAACTGCGCCAGCTTGGTCACCAGCGATTCGGTGGCTTCATCCTCGGTGTAGGGGATGTTGTATTTCGCCAGCGAACCGATGACGCGGTCGCGCGGGAACATGGCGCTGCCCTGCACGACGGTGGCCGGAGCGACGCCGTTGACGCGGACCAACGGAGACAGTTCGATGGCGAGTTCGCGTACGAGATGGTTAGCCGCGGCCTTGCTTGTGTCGTAGGCCACGCTGCCTTTTTTGGAGACGACAGCATTCGCGCTGGTGGTGAGCACGAGATTGCCCGTGAGGCCTTGCTCTTTCCAGGTCCTGGAGGCTTCGTCGGCGACGAAGTAGCTGCCGGAGACATTGATCCCAAAGGTGAGGGCCCACTTATCGTCCGGGATGTGGCCGCTGGTGTCGCTCGGCACGAAAATGCCGGCGGTGATCTCGATGGAGTCGAATCCGCCATAGGCCAGGGCGACCTGATCGAGAGCCGCGCGAATGCTGGCGCGGTCGGTGATGTTTGCGCTCAGGCCGATGGCCGGGCCGCATCCGCTGATGCCGCTGCCGGCCACGCCGATGCCGACGCCGTATTTATCGGTGATCTCCTTGGCGGTGGCCTCGGCGGCTTCCTTATTCAGATCGACACAAACGATGTGTGCGCCTTCTTTGACCAGACGGTGAGCGACTTCCTTGCCGATGCCGCTGCCGGCGCCGATGACGACGTGGACTTGCCGGGCGAGTTCCTTCTCGGCGGGCATGCGCTGGAGTTTGGCTTCCTCGAGCAGCCAGTACTCGATGTCGAAGGCTTCCTGCTGCGGCAGGGCGACATACTGGTCGATGGCTTCGGCGCCGCGCATGACTTCCACGGCGCAGTTGTAAAACTCGGCAGTGACACGGGATTCGCTCTTGTCCTTGCCCCAGGCGATCATGCCCAGGCCGGGGATGAGCACCACGGTAGGGTTCGGATCGCGCATGGCCGGGGAGTTGTCGTGTTTACAGCGCTTGTAGTATTCGGCGTAGTCGGCCCGATAAGCCTTGAGGCCTTCGGCCAGCTTGGATTTCAGCGCGGCGACGTCTTCGCTCTGTGGGTTCCAATCGACGTACAGAGGTTTGATTTTTGTGCGCAGGAAATGATCCGGGCAGGAGGTGCCCAACTCGGCCAGGCGCGGGGCGTCGGCGCCGTTGACGAAACGCAGGATTTTCTCGTCGTCCTGGATGGTGCCGACGAAACGCTTCTGTTGGGAAACCTGGCCGCGGAGCCAGGGGAGGATTTGCGCGAGCGCGGAGTGGCGGTCTTCGCGGGTCTGGTACTTCGCGCCGCCGAAGGCCGTCTTATCGCCGCCCTTGGCGGTGTAAGCTTTGTCGATGTAAGCGGCGGCTTTGTCGATGAGATCGAGGGTCAGCGTGTAGCAGGCCCTGGCGTCGTCATCCCACGAGATGAAGCCGTGCTGGCCCATCATGATCGCTTTGGTCTTCGGATTCGCCTTGGAGATTTCCTGCATGGCGAGACCCAGCTCGAAGCCGGGGCGCATCCACGGGACGTAGGCCATCTCGCCGCCGAAGATTTCCTTGGTCAACTCCTGGCAACGCGCGCTGGCGGCGATGGAGATGATGGCGTTCGGGTGCATGTGGTCGACATGCTTCCCCGGCAGGAAGCTGTGCAGGGACGTGTCGATGGATGATGGGCGCGGGTTGAGGTTGAAAGTCGTGTGAGGAAACATACCCACCATGTCGTCCTCGGCCTGGGACTTGAGGCCCTTGTCGGCGCGGGCGGCGTAAACGCGTTGCAGATCGATCAGCTTGTTTTGGTAAAGGGAGGAGAAGTTTTCCTTCTTCGACGTGCGCAGATCGCCGCCGGAGCCCTTGACCCACAGGACCTCGGTGTCCTCGCCGCTGAGTGGGTCCTTTTCGATGATCTTGGACGAAGTGTTGCCGCCGCCGGTGTTCGTAATGCGCTGATCCGCGCCGAGAATGTTCGAGCGGTACACGAGTTGGCCGACGGGATCGAGCGAAGCAGCCTTCGCGTCATCCCAGGAATAGGTGACGAATTTGTAGGACATATACGATCTGTGTTTTTCTTTGTTTATTTTTGAATTCTTTTTATTGCATTCCGCAAGCAAAATCATTCAAATTCATTCCCACATTCGATTTTTCCCCATTATGCTCGCTTTGGAACGCCACCGCCGCCTGCTCGATCTGCTGAATAAGCAGGGAGGCGTGCGTACCGCGGAAGTGGCCCGGGCGCTGGGGGTGACGGAGGAAACCGTGCGGCGGGATTTCGAGAAGCTGGAGGCGGAGGGAGCTCTGTTGCGATCCCATGGGGGCGCGGTGCGGTTGGAACCGATGCGCCGGGAGTTTCCCGCCAAAGAGCGGGAGGAGCAGCATGTGGCGGGGAAGATCCGTATCGCCCGTGCCGCCGTCGCCCGTATTCAGCCGGGCCAGACCATTCTTTTTGATGCCAGCACGACCGCGCAGCAGGTGGCGAAGCTCTTGCCCGATCAGCCTTTGACGGTGGTAACCAATTCGCTGCAGACGGCGTTACTGCTTATCGAAAAGCCGGCCATTCATGTGACGGTGCTGGGCGGGAATCTGATGTCCAGTTCGCAGTCGTGCACCGGCTGGTCGGCGGAGCAAATGCTGGAGCTTTTCCGCATCGATGCGGCCTATATCTCCTGTCGGGGACTCGATCCCGAGCGGGGACCCAGTGAAGCCACCGAAGAACAGGCCCGCCTGAAACGGCGCATCGTCGAGTCGGTGGGTGAGGTGTGTTTGCTGGCGGATGCCTCCAAGGCCGGTGCCACCTCGAGTTTCTTCTTCGCCAAAATTTCCGACATCGATCTATGGATCACCAACCGGGCTCCGGCCCAATCTCTCAAGAAAGCCCTCACTTCGTACGGCGTGCGGATTGAGGTAGCGGACAAGTAATCATGGCGAACACGACTCATCTGGCCATCGACATTGGCGCCGGCAGCGGCCGCGTGATGGCCGGTCATTTTGACGGACGCAAGCTGCGCATCGAGGAGATCAATCGTTTTGCCAATGAGGGGGCCAATCTGCCCAGTGGCTGGCATTGGCAGGCGCTGCGGCTTTTTTCCGACATCAAGGAGGGCTTGGCCGGCGCGCAAAAGCTTCACGGGGATTCGGTCGTGTCTCTGGCAGTGGACACCTGGGGTGTCGACTACGGTCTCATCGACAAACATGGGCGGCTGCTCGGGGTTCCGTGGATGTACCGTGACGATCGCACCGATGGTATGATGGAGGCGGCCGCGGCGATCATGCCGCGCGAGGAGATTTATCGGCGGACGGGTATTCAGTTCATGTTTTTCAACACGCTCTTCCAGCTTCTGGCGGAGGTGAGGAGGAACCCGGAAGCGGTGGCGGCGGCCGATCAGTTGCTCTTCATGCCTGATCTGCTCACCTATTGGTTGAGCGGCGAGCGGATCGTGGAGCGCACCATCGCCAGCACCGCGCAAATGCTCAGGGCCGGCACGGCGGAGTGGGATCTCGAGTTGGCGGAGGCGATGAATATTCCTTCCCGCCTGTTGAAGCCGCTGACCGAGCCCGGCACCACGGTCGGCTCCCTGCGGTCGGAATTGGCCGGGGAAATCGGCGGGGGCAAATGGAAGATGGTCGCGTGTGGCAGCCATGATACCGCCTCCGCGGTCGCGGGCGTGCCGGCGGAGATGAGCCAGCCGCTCTTCCTGAGTTCCGGCACCTGGTCGTTGCTGGGGCGGGAATTGCTGAACCCCATGGTGACGGAAGATACCTGCCGGGTCGGATTTTCCAATGAGCAGGGATTGAACGGCACGACGCGCTTTTTGAAAAACGTGGCGGGCATGTGGCTGCTGCAGGAGTGCAAGCGCAACTGGGATGCCCAGGGCCAAAAGCTGAGTTTCGGCGACCTGGTCAGGCAGGCGGAAACCAGCCGGACCAGCATGCTGCTCGATCCTGACGCGGAGGATTTTGCCAAGCCGTGCGACATGCCGGCAGCGATCCGGGCCTATGCGGCAAAAACGGGGCAGACCGCGCCGTCCACCCCGGGGGAATATGTGCGGGTGATCCTGGAGAGCCTGGCGTTGAAGTATCGCAAACTCATTGCCCAGCTTCGGCTTTGGATGCCGGATTTGCCGGACACATTGTATGTCGTCGGCGGCGGATCACAGAACGCCCTGCTTAATCAAATGGCGGCGGATGCCTGCGGGTTGCGGGTGGTGGCGGGACCGGTCGAAGCCACCGCGGCGGGGAACGTTCTCGCGCAACTCATGGCCCTGGGAGAAATTTCCTCGTTGGAAGAAGGGCGTCAGATCGTTCGCGATTCCTTCGACCCGCAGATTTTCGAGCCGCGAGATGGCGCCATCTGGGACGGAAAAGAGGCTCAATTGGACAAGCTCCCCAGCGCCTAAATCTTTATGAACGAACTTGTCGAAAAACTCGTATGGCTGTCGCGTGAAATCGGACGCGAAGACCGCCAGCTCGCCATCCTCGGCGAAGGCAATACCAGCGCGGATGCCGGCGACGGCACTTTCTGGATCAAGGCGTCCGGCGGTAATCTGGGTTCGCTCGATGCCTCCGGCCTGACCCAGGTGCGAAATGATGTCGTTCTGCAGGCGGTGGAAGACGAGTCGCTGGATGACAATGGTGTGCGCGAGGTGCTGCTGGCTTCCCGCGCCGACGCGAATTCCAAGCTGCCATCCGTGGAGACCTTCATGCACGCCGTCTGTTTCAAGGATGGCGGAGCCAGGTGGATCGGGCACTGCCATGCGGTTTCGGTCCTGCAGATCCTGTGCTCCAAGCAGGGAGTGGCCCCGTTTTTGCACCATGTCTTTCCGGACGCCATCGTGGTCTGTGGACCGCATGTTGCCACGGTGCCCTATATCGATCCCGGTATCCAACTGGCCCGCTCGGTGCGTCGTTCGCTGGGGGATTTTCGCAAGGCCTATGGCCACGACCCCAAGGTGATCCTGCTGGCCAATCACGGTCCCGTCGCGCTCGGACAGACGGAACGAGAGGTTCTCAACATCCTCCTGATGCTCGACAAATGGGCTCGGGTTCTCGTCGGCGCGTTTGCCGCGGGCGGTCCCGGTTTTCTGCCTGGCAGCACGGTGGAGCGCATCGACACCCGCCCCGACGAACATTACCGTCGTGCTCAAATAGGAGCCCAATCCTCCCCATGAAGTACGACACCCATATCGAGAATCCCGATGTCATCCTGATCGGCAGCGGCGTCATGTCCGCCAACCTAGGCGCGTTATTGAAGTGCCTCGACCCGAAGCTGCGCATCCAACTTTACGAAGTCACCGATGAGCTGGCGCAGGAAAGCTCGCACGGCTGGAATAATGCCGGCACCGGTCACGCCGGCATCTGCGAACTCAGCTACACGCCTTTTCAGAATACGGACGGCTCGGTGAACGTCTCCAAGGCCATCGAAATCTTCGAGCAATTCGAGCACTCGCGCCAGTTCTGGAGTTACGCCGTGGCCTCGGGCATGGTGGACAACCCCAAGGAGTTCATCAATCCGGTGCCCCACCTGAGTTTCGTGCACGGGCAAAAGCAGGTGGATTTCCTCAAGGCGCGTCATGCCGGCATGGCCGCCCACCATTTCTTCAAGGAAATGGAGTACACCACTGATCGGAACGCCATTGCAAAATGGGCTCCGTTATTGGTGGAAGGACGTGACGATGTGCCGATTGCGGCCACCAAGATGGACGGCGGCACCGATGTGAACTTCGGCGCGATCTCCCGGAAACTCCTCCACTGGCTTTCCCAGCAGGATGGTTGCGGCATTGCTTCGGGTCATCGTGTCATCGACCTGGAAAGAACCTTGGGCGGCTGGAGTCTCACTATCAAAAACCTGGCCACCGGCGCCATCATTCACAATCGCGCCCGATTCATCTTCGTCGGCGCCGGCGGAGGCAGCCTGCCATTGCTCCAAAAATCCGGCATCCCAGAGAGCAAGGGACTGGGTGGATTTCCCATCGGCGGACAATGGCTGGTTTGTGAAAATCCCGAGATCGTGAGCAGGCATCAGGCGAAGGTTTACGGCCAGGCCCTGGATGCCGCTCCCACCATGGCCGTGCCGCATCTTGATACGCGCATTCTCGACGGGAAGAAGACCCTGCTCTTCGGCCCCTTCGCGGCTTGGACGACAAAGTTCCTGCATAAGAAAGGCAACTTCGCCGACCTGCCGCTTTCAGTGAAACCCGACAACCTTCTGACCCTCCTTAAGATCGGGGCCACCAATCTGGATCTCATCAAGTATCTCGTGCAGCAGGGTACCCAGAGCATATCCGACCGCATGGATGTGCTGCATGTCTTTTATCCGGCGGCCCAGGCCGGCGATTGGAAGCTGATCGACGCGGGCATCCGCGTGCAGGCCATCAAGAAGACTGACGGCGAGGCCGGCATTGTCCATTACGGCACCGAAGTGATCACCAATGCCGACCGCAGTATCTCCGCCCTGCTGGGCGCGTCGCCCGGCGCCTCGGTTTCGGTCAATATCGTGATGGAGGTGGTCAAAATGTGTTTCCCGCAGTTGCTGCAAAGCGAGGAAGGCAGGGCCCGCATGAAGGCCATGATTCCCACCTACGACGAAAATATCAAATTGCCGGAAAACGCCGAGCGCTTCCGCGAAGTACACCGCAAAAACAACGAAATCCTCCAGCTCAACTCCTGATCTTTCCCATGTCCTCCTACGCCCACGCCCAATCCGCCTATGCCGAACTCGGCGTCGATACCGAAGCCGTCCTGCAGACGCTCGCCACCATTCCGATCTCCCTCCATTGCTGGCAGGGCGACGATGTCGGCGGCTTTGAAGGCACCGGCGGTGAGTTGACTGGCGGCATTCAGGCCACGGGCAACTATCCCGGAAAAGCCCGCACGATCGAGGAACTGAAGCAGGATCTGGACAAAGCCCTCTCGCTCATCCCAGGCCAACACCGCCTGAATCTCCACGCTATCTACGGCGACTTCGGCGGTAAAAAAGTGGACCGCAACGAAATTGCCCCGGCCCATTTCCAAAGCTGGATCGACTGGTGCAAGGAACGCGGCCTGGGCATGGATTTCAACCCTTCCTATTTTTCGCACGCGCTTTCGGCCGACGGCTTCACCCTGTCCTCACCGGACAAGGCGGTGCGCGAATTTTGGATCACCCATGGCGTCCTTTGCCGCCAGATCGGCGCGGAGATCGGCCGCCAATTGGGCAATACCTGCGTCACCAATGTCTGGGTTCCCGACGGGTACAAGGACACGCCGGTGGATCGCAAGACTCCCCGCGAACGCCTGGAGGCTTCACTCGACGCGCTCTTCGCCGAAAAGATTAACCCGCAGCACAACCTCGACGCCGTGGAGTCCAAACTCTTCGGCATCGGTTCGGAGTCCTACGTTGTGGGCTCCCACGAATTTTACCTGGGTTACGCGGTCAAGAACCAGAAGCTGCTCTGCCTCGATGCCGGACATTTTCATCCGACCGAGAGTCTGGCCGACAAGATCAGCTCCACGTTGCAATTCGTGCCGGAGATTCTCCTGCATGTGAGCCGTGGCGTGCGGTGGGACAGCGATCACGTGGTCCTTTTCGATGACGCTACTCGGGCCATCATGGAGGAAGTGGTGCGCGGAGGTTTTGTGAAGCGCACTCACATCGGCCTCGATTTCTTCGACGCCAGCATCAATCGCGTGGCCGCCTGGACCATCGGCACCCGCAACGCCCTCAAGTGCCTCCTGGCCGCCCTGCTGGAACCCATTAAGGAACTGCGCAAGATCGAGCTCGCCGGCGACCACACCTCACGCCTCGGCTTGCTGGAAGAACTCAAGACCCTGCCCTTCGCCGCGGTCTGGGACGAACATTGCCGCCGCCAGAACGTGCCGGTCGGCCGCAAGTGGCTGGAAGAGGTGAAATCCTACGAGGATGGCGTGCTGTCCAAGCGCTGACGGTCCCCGGACATTATTTCAGAAAACAAAAAGGGCGGCCCGGAGGCCGCCCTTCTTGTTTTTTGGTGGGGAAATCTTTTCGCTCTACCAGCGGAAATGAGCGAATGCACGATTAGCCTGCGCCATTTTGTGCATATCGTCACGCTTTTTAATCGCGTTACCCTGACCGGCGGCGGCGTCCTTCAGTTCGAAAGAGAGAGCCTTTTCCATCGGTACGCCTTTGCGGGCGTTGGCGAAGTTCACCAGCCAGCGCATGGCCAGAGCGACCTGACGGTCGGCGGGAACTTCCATCGGCACCTGGTAGGTGGCACCACCCACGCGGCGGGATTTGACTTCCAGGCGGGGTTTGATGTTTTCGATCGCCTTGTTGAGGGTCTCGAGAGGATCGACCGTATCGGTGCCCTCGCGGGATTTGTCGATGGCGGTATAGACGATGCGCTCGGCGATGCTCTTCTTGCCGGAGAGCATGACGGCGCTGATAAGGCGGGCGACAATAGGACTCGCGTAGCGGGCGTCCTTTTTGACTTCCTTGTGAATGGTTCTGCGACGACGGGACATGGCTGGTTATTTCTTTTTGCCTTTGGCGCCCTTGGCCTTGGCATCTTCCTGACCGGGCTTGGGCCGTTTGGCACCGTATTTGGAACGTCCACGGCGGCGTCCGTCAACCCCAAGGCTGTCAAGCGTACCGCGAACGATGTGATAACGAACACCGGGGAGATCCTTTACCTTGCCACCGCGAACGAGGACAATGGAGTGTTCCTGAAGATTGTGGCCTTCACCGGGGATGTAGGCGATGACTTCCTGGCCATTGGTCAGACGGACCTTGGCGACCTTGCGAAGCGCAGAGTTGGGCTTCTTCGGCGTGCGGGTCATGACCTGCACACAAACGCCGCGGCGCTGAGGGCACTTCACGAGAGCCGGGGATTTGGATTTCACCCGGACTTTGCTGCGTCCTTTGCGGACCAGTTGGTTGATTGTAGGCATTTGGCTAGGCTGTAAATTCGTCCCGAGTCATTCTGGGGACAAAAAAAGCACACTCAGGTGCTCTTTCCTTTCCCCGACGTGGTGCGGGAGGCGAGATATTAGGCAGCTTCGGCCTCCTAGCAAGAGAAAAATTTGAG
Source organism: uncultured Chthoniobacterales bacterium (assembly GCA_964445975.1). GTDB lineage: Bacteria > Verrucomicrobiota > Verrucomicrobiia > Chthoniobacterales > Terrimicrobiaceae > CAYUMP01. The sequence goes on from CAYUMP010000005.1 coordinate 174,444, forward strand.
AAAAACAGTCTCTCCGCTGTCGCCGTTATTTGTAAATTTCGTTGAGCACGGCAGCCAGACGATTGCCACCCTGAATGAGCCTTTGCTGGGCCACCCCTCGGGCCGCATCCACATAGGTGGCATCGAGCGTGACCGGATTCGAGGCGTCGCCTCCCGGAAGTTGTTGATAGCCTGTAGTATATCCGAGCTTGTGGCTTTCCGTCACCCAGGCTTCAGGCCCTCCGGCCACCGGGTACTGGTCCGGGGTGGAGGCTTTTTCCAGCAGGGCGGTTTTTTCCACCACCACGGGCAAACTCGCCGTATGTCCCTCCACCGGTTGGCTGAGGAGATAGGGCGGCTCGACGTATTCTTCCACCGCCTGGCCGTCCTTGATCATCCGGCGGTAGGCACTGTCCCAAAACGTATGGAGATTTTTGCGATTGGGGAATGTGGCCGCCATGGCGTCCATGAGATTTGGCACCTCGACCTTGTTGCCTCCCAGGTCGTTGTTCCGGCTGGTGGCGTGCAGGGGCTGGTGCACATCGCCGACGAGATGGGTCAACATGACCAGCGCCTGGTCCTTGTCGATGCCGAGGTACATCTTTTCGCCCTTCAAAATCCCGAGGCACATATTGATGGCCCACAGCACATTCTGCTCCGACTCCGCCGGCAGCGGCAGTCCGTCCGGCGTGTATGGGAGATTGATATAGTGCCAGGTGTTGAATTCCTTCGTCTTCCCCCGGATGTCGTCCATCCAACACCCGGCCGTCACAAACGTATAGGTCGCGTGTTGCTTCTGGTTGAAGGCCGCCATGCTCTCGTCGACCCTGGCCTTGGCTGCGGGCGTGAGTTGATTGTACGCCTGCTGGTTTATGATCATATGCCCGATCGGGTCCCAAGCGCTGGCGGTGGCGATGACGGCGAAAAATATCCCCAGCAAGAGCGAGCCCTGTTTCACGCCCTTCGTCTTACCCGAAATCAACCGCCCGTCAATCAGGGGTCGTATTCGTTCGGGTCGAAGTTTTTCTGCGTCGGAATCTTCGTCACGTCCCGCACCGTCGGATGGCCCTTGATCGTTTTGGTAAACGCCGGAGCCGAGGGTTTCGGGATGCGGTCAAACGTCTTTGGGTCCATCTTCGCGAGCCCGAAAAACGCCTTGTAGCCGTAGTGCCACTCGTAGTTGTCCGCCAGCGACCACGCGAAGTAGCCGCGCACATCGTAGCCATCGCGAATCGCCTGCCCGATGGCGGCGAGGTGATTCTGCATATACCAGATGCGTTTGTCGTCATCCTCCGTGGCGATGCCGTTCTCAGTGATCATCATCGGCTTGCCATATCGGTCGCCCACGCGACGGATCTCGTCGTACAGACCCTTCGGATTAATCCGCCAGCCCATCATGGTGAAGTTGGGCCCGCGCCGATAAGGACCCGCCAGCAGCGAAATCGGTCCCGGCCGCTGCGAATAGTAGTAGTTAAACCCGATGATATCGCAGACGTCGTAGATGCGGTCGAGATGGTCCACATTGCCGTGGATCATCGTGTTGTAGATCAATCCGCCCGGATCGAGTGGAGCCCTCTGCCACCACGGCAGGGCCTCCACGCTCATCACCACCGCGGAGGGCTTGATCTTTTTGATGCGCGCCGCGGCGTCGCGGAACATGCCCGTGCTCGCGTCGATGGCCTTCCAGTAATGTCCGAAGGCGAGATCCATGCCCGGAGGCCATACGCCGACGATGTAGGCCGTGGTGATCTGGCCGTTCGGCTCATTCTGTGGCGCGTAGTATTTTGTGTAGGGCGCCGTCACTTTCACCATTTTGTTCACATACGCATTCCAGCGTTCGCGGACCAGAGGATGCAGCCAGTTCGATTGGCCGGGGTTCTTTTTATCGTAGAGCCACGAAGGAAAAGTGAAGTGCCACAGGCAGATGACCGGCTCGATGCCCGCCTCCTTCAATTTGCGCGCCATCCCCACGTAACGCTGGATGGCCTCCTCATTATAGACGCCCGGCTGGGGTTCCACGCGCGCCCACTCGATGCTGAAGCGGTAGTGGGTCACGCCGATTTTCTTCAGCGCGGCGAGGTCCTTGTCGAAATGCGTCCAGCTATACAGGGCATTGCCCTTGTCCGGGGCCTTGCCTTGCCCGATCAAAATGTCCCAATCCGTCTGGAAGTAATCCTTGTCGCCGGGCTTCACCGCCGGGTCTTCATACTGGTAACTGCTGGTGGAAATGCCCCAGGCAAACTTGCTCCCGAGCGGCGGGGCCGATTTTACCGGCGCGGGGTGCGGCCCCCGGCCAATGGGACCCAGAGGGTCGATGGGATTGACGCAACCGGTGACGGCAAGGCACGTCGCGAATAAAGCGGCCAACGAGAGATTTCTCATGAGGAGTGCCCGCCGGTGTAGGCCCAAAACGCGCAAAAGAAAATCAAAACTCTTTGACCGCCGCTATCGCTCGTCATCAATTAGCCTTTCCCACCAACCTGCACGAACCTCCTCCCGCCGTCGTGAAAGATGGGAGGGCGCGGCTCCGACCGAGCCGTGGCCTGCGCGGAACGGTGGTATCTCCGAGCCCCGTCCCTCGTCATTGCAGTCCCCTCCCTGGAATGCTTATACTTCCACCATGAAGACTCCCGCTCTCGTCTTGCTGGGCTTGTTCTGTGTTTTCAGCACCGCTCCCGCCGCCCCCAAAACACTCGGCGAACAAATGGAAATCGATAATCCGCGGGCTATCACCTATCTGGCCACGCTCAAGGATTCCGATGTGGGCAAAAAGGTCAAGGGGGTCAAACTGTCCGACGGCACGGTGGAACTGAAGGGTGCCGAGTATCTGGGTTCCAAACATCTCACCGCGAAGAAGCAGCATATCTATCTCTTCCGCGACGAGGATGGCGTGAGGGCCTACGTCTGGGTCGATACGGGCGGCAAGCCGCTCAAGGTCCCGCCCGATAAATCCGGCTCTCCCGGCGAGGGCGCTTACATTCTCTCCGGCGACATTTATACCTATCCCATCGTCGAGCCCGGCGATGGACTGGTTATTTTATCCGGCGCGACGCCCGAGTGGTTTGCCCAACAGAAATGATCTTGTCCGCTCGATGGGCAACTGTTAGCGCGGCGGGATGAAAAAGCTTCTCCCCCTCGCTTCTCTGCTCTGCGTTTTTCTTCTCGGCGGCTGTCTGACCTCGTCGGTCTCCAATTCCGGCGGCATGGGCGCCAACACGGTTTCCAATAGCAACGTCGGTGCCATCATGGATGCCGCCCGCACGGTCTTTGCGGACTCCGGCTACACCCTCAGCGGATCGAATTTTCCCACCTCTCTCTCTTTTGATCGTCCGGCCGGCACCTTTGGCAAGTTGATGTATGGCAGTTATGGAGTGACCACGACGGTGCGGGTGACCCTGAATATCATCCAGATCCCTGGCACCAATGACTATCGCCTGAGCACAAAAGTTTCGCGGGTGAGCGATGCCGGGGAAGCCGGTTTTGAAGACGACCAGAAAATGCTCGGAATGTGGTCCGGCCAGTTCAAGCCGCTGCTGGCCAGGATCGCCGGCCAGGCTGGCGGGGTTGGCCCTGGCTACTGACTAGTTGCGGTCGAGCGATTGGCGTATCAGATCGTATTTGCCTGAAGCTTAGGAAAACCGCAGGTGAATGAAATAAGAACGGGTGACACTTATTGTAAGAGATTAGTGCTCGCCGCCACCGGCGCTACAAGGTAGACGTGCGCGAAATTTCCCACATGAAAAATTCCTCTCGGGTTTTGCTGGCGGTATTCGTGGCGACAGCTTCCGCTGCTTTTGGCGAAGCGCCTTCTTACTTGGGAGCTGGTGAGGCTTTGAAAAAAGCCGCCAGTCTGGCCGGGGTGGAAAAGCCGGATGATGGCAAGGATTCCCGCCGGAAAATTTCCGCCGATATTAAGACGTTTCAGGCCTCCCTGCCCGGGCTCAAGCCGGCGGATGCTGCGGCCCAATGGCTTGCCCTCGTGGATCGCTGGACTAAGGCGCAGAACCAAGGGTTCAATGAAGCCGACGACAGCCCGCAGCTTGAGTTTGGTCATCTGGTGGCCGTTTTGCCCCCGCCGGCGGCGTGGCCGATTCTGGCCAAAACGCTGGAGGGAAAATCCTCCGAGGGCAAAGCCGAGATTGTCCGTGTGCTTGCGTTGCGCTGGTTTGTCCACCGCTTGCTCGGTGACGTCGCCGCCTTGCGAAAAGACTTCGAGGAATTGTCCGGTATGGTGCTCGCCATCAAGAGCGAATTTGGGGCCCATCACTTGCAGTTGCTCGACCCTCTCGAGCAGGAGATGTTTCTTCTGCTCGACGACGAGGCGGAAATATTGCGCCTGTTGGATCGCCGTCTGGAGAGTACGGTCAAATACTCGTCCGGCCGCTCCGGCTATCGCTCGGATTTTTCGGTGCCCAATCTGGTCGCCCTGGTTGGTCCGGAAAAAGCGGCCGCCTTTCTTCGGCGCGCGCTCATGGAGTTGCCCTCGAGCCTGCGTATTTCGTCTGGTAAGGATACTCAGGACCTGGCGGCCAAAATCGCTTTGGAAAATATCGCCTCCCTGAAGGTCGCCCAGTGGGGCCTGGCCCAATCCGCCGCTAGTGGCGCGCTGTATGCCGCCATGCTCGGACGGTTTGGTCCCGACACGGATGACCACGAATTTCTCGCCGCTCAACGAAGCGAGCTCTTCCGCCTGTTCCTGGCCGGCAAGGCAGACGAGGCCAGAGCCTTCTGCCGGAGCCTGGATACCGAACGATCAAGTATGTTTCCTCCGCATGCCGTGGAGGTTTTGGAAAGTGCCGGTCGTCTTTCCATCGCCGCCGATGTCTTGGGCAGCCTGCTCGCCGAGAATCCCAACCTCCCTTTCTGGTCGGAATATATTAATATCTGTGTGCGCTCCGGTGAGGCGGACAAGATGGTGGCACTCCTGCAAAAGTCTCTTGCTCGCAAGGAACTGGAACCCTCCACCCGGGCTACGCTGATGAATAGCTATGCGGATGTTCTCCTTGCCGCAGGCAAGGTGGACGAAGGTATTCCCGAGCTTGTGAAGGCTGCGGAAAAGTCCTTGTCGGATGTTGCCTCTCCGTCAGGGGTTTCTTTCGACGGTGGCAATGATGCCATTAAGATTGCCCGCATCGGGCTTTTGCTCGGGCGTCAGCCTTGGGTGGAGAAAGGTCACCAGTTAGCCGAGGCTTTTTTTAAGAAAAAAATGGGGGACCCCGATTCGGCATCCGATTTTTCTTACTATGCGGTTTCCTATGCCCAGCTTCTCCTCGACCTCGGGCAGGGGCCGGCTGCTGAAGGTGTCCTCATTGACACCTTGGGAACGATTGAAGCGCTCTCGAAAAAGCAGCCCGGCAGATACTTCAACTCTTCCATGTCCGTCGATGTGCTCGCGGCTCTCGTTGGTCTCTACACCGCGGCGCAACGGCCGGCTGACGTCATGGTATTGCTCGATCAGGCTCCCGGATGGGAGGCCAGGGATATTTCCGCTATCTCCAGGCAATCCTGCTACATCGGCCAGGATCGCTCTGCTTCCCTGGGGGTTTGCGCCGCTCGTGCCTTGCTGGCTCAGGGTCGTAAGGACGAGGCTCGCCGCATTTTGGAAGCCATGCTCATCCGGGAAGCTGGAGACGATCGCATCTACGAAACCCTGGTCGAGCTCGACGGCCCGGCCACCGTCCCTCTTCTCGATCGTGTGTTTGCTCGCGATCCCTTCCAGGAGCGACCTCTTGTCTGGAAGGCCCGGCTGCTTTTGGACGAGGGCAAACTCGATGAAGCCGAAAAGATCGCCCGTGAAGCGATCAAGATCGATCCCTCCGATGGCGAGGAAGGCAGCGGCGATAGGATGAGGGTTTATGCCGTGCTCGCCGATATCCTTGCCGCCCGTGGCGATGCAAAGCAGGCGGAGTTCTTCCGCGGCGTCGTTCGGGCCATTCGGAAATCCGAATTGGCGGATGACTTGCACGCCCAGGGCCTCTTGAGCCGTGCCATCGAGCTTTACAAGGAGTCCCTCAACGACTTCGCCGATGCCTACTGCATTCAGTCGCGCCTGGCTTTGCGCCTGGCGGAACAAGGCGATTGGAAAGGCGCGGAGGAGCACTATCGCCGGGCTTACGAATTGATGCCCGATAGCTTCGGCCGGGTCGAGAGTCACTGTTTCGGATGCGAGCGCGCCTTCGCCGGGGAGAAGCAGGAAAGTCTGGCGGAGAAGATTTTCACCGGCATGACGGCCCATCCCCCCGTCAAGCCTCAGGTCTATTATCTCCTCGGGTATCTGCGCATGGAACACGATCGCTTTCAGGAGGCCTTCGATGCCCTGCGGAAGGCGGTGGAGCTTGATCCCGATTATCTCAATGCCTGGATAAAACTATCGTCCGCTGCCGATCAACTCCGGGTTCCGCCGGGGATTCGCAATGAAATTGCCGGCCAGCTTTTGCGCCTTCAACCCTATGGCCGCCCCGACTTGAGAGGGGTCACGGATCTGGCCTCCATTTGGGATAGGTTGGCGAAATCTCAGCCCCCGGTTCCTACCACTGATCTCTATCCGCTTCAGGCCTCCGCGCGCGCCATGGCGGAAAGCGAGAAAGAGGCCACCGATCCGTTCCAAAAACAAATGCTCATGGCCCGCATGATGCGGGGCGAGGAAGATAATTTTACGCCCGGCGGGAGGTTCGCCGAGCAATATTTCACCCGGGCCGTCGACAACATTCTGCAGAACTCAAACTCCCTGTTCGAGCGGTAGGAGATATTACGTTTTCGCCCCCGGCTGGCACGGCCGCACCAGTACGCTGTCGGGATCGTAGTTGAGATAGGGGCTCAGCCACTTCTCCACGTCGGCCACGCTCATGCCTTTGCGGGCGGCGTAGTCCTCGATCTGGTCGCGCTCCACTTTGCCCACGGCAAAATAGCGGGCTTTCTCGTTTGCGAAATATAGCCCGCTCACGCTCGACCCCGGATTCATCGCCAGCGACTCGGTCAACTCGATGCCGGTGTTGGCTGTGGCGTCGAGCATGCGGAAGAGATCCCATTTTTCGGTATGGTCTGGCTGCGACGGATACCCTGGCGCCGGGCGGATGCCGCGATAACGTTCCTTGATCAATTCCTCGCTGGAAAGATTCTCGGCTTTTCCAAAGCCCCACAGGTCGCGGGCTTTTTTGTGCAGGCACTCGGCAAAGGCTTCGGCGAAGCGGTCACCCAGAGCGCTGGTCATGAGCGAGTTGTAGTCATCGTGCTTGGCCTTGAAGTCTTCCGAGAGGGTGTGGACTTCCGGACCAGCCGTGACGGCGAAGCCGCCCACGCTGTCGATGAGACCGCTGGATTTGGGAGCGATGAAATCGGCCAGGGACCAGTTCGGCTGCCCGGCCGGTTTTTTCATCTGCTGGCGCAGGCCATGGAAGGTGCCGATGACCTGGGAACGGTTTTCATCGGAATAAATCTCGATATCCTCGCCGATGGAGTTGGCCGGCCAGAGGGCCAGCACGCCGCGGGCGCGGAAAAGCTTCTCCTTAACGATCTTGTCGAGCAGGTGGCGGGCGTCGTCGTAGAGGATACGTGCCTCTTTCCCCACGACCTCGTCCTCAAAGATTGCCGGATAGCGGCCGCGGAGCTCCCAGGAATGGAAGAACGGCGACCAATCGAAATAGGTCACCAGTTCCTCGAGCGAAAAGTCGTCGAAGGTGTGAATGCCGTAGCTCGACGGCTTCGCGATGTCAGCCGAGGGCCAGTCGATACGAAAGGCGTTGGCCTTCGCATCTTCAAACGTGAGCATGGCCTTCTCGCGGGTGCGGCCGGCGTGTTCCTCGCGGAGCTTTTGGTAGTCTTCGTCGATCTGTTTGAGGTAAGCGGGCTTTTGTTCGGAACTCAGCAGGGCGCTGGCCACGTTGACCGCGCGGGAAGCATCCAGCACATGCACCACGCCATGCGGGTAGTGCTGCTGGATCTTCACCGCAGTGTGTGCCTTGCTGGTGGTCGCGCCTCCGAGAATCAGCGGGATGGTGAATCCTTCACGCGTCATTTCCTTGGCCACATGGATCATCTCGTCGAGCGACGGGGTGATGAGTCCGGAGAGGCCGATGATGTCGCAGTTTTTCTCCCGTGCCGTGGCCAGGATCTTTTCGCACGGCACCATCACGCCCATGTCGATCACCTCATAGTTGTTACAGGCCAGCACGACACCCACGATGTTCTTGCCGATATCATGCACGTCGCCTTTCACCGTGGCCATGAGGATGCGCCCTTGTGAGCGAATATTGGGATCGGCGGCGCGCTCGGCCTCCATCAACGGGGTCAGCCAGGCGACGGATTTTTTCATCACGCGTGCGCTTTTTACCACTTGAGGCAGGAACATTTTTCCCGCGCCGAAGAGATCGCCCACCACGCTCATCCCGTCCATCAGCGGGCCTTCGATCACTAGGAGCGGTCTGCCGTATTTCTGCAGGGCCTCCTCGGTGTCGACGTCCACAAAATCCACGACGCCCTTGATCAGTGCGTGTTTCAGCCGTTCCTCGACCGTGTTGTCGCGCCAACTGAGATCGGCCGTGGAGGCTTTGGTTTGTCCGGTGCTCTTCGCTTTGATCTCCTCGGCGTAGGTGACGAGCCGTTCGGTGGAGTCCTCACGGCGATTGAGCAGCACGTCCTCGATGAGCTCGCGCAGCTCGATAGGCACATCTTCGTAAACAGCGAGCTGCCCGGCGTTGACGATGCCCATGTCCAGGCCGGCCTGGATGGCGTGATAGAGGAAACACGAGTGCATGGCCTCGCGCACCGGATTGTTGCCCCGGAAGGAAAATGAGACATTGCTGATGCCACCGCTGACGCGGGCGAAGGGCAGGTTTTGTTTGATCCAGCGCGTGGCCTCGATGAAGTCCACGGCGTAGTTCGCGTGTTCCTCGATGCCGGTGGCCACGGTGAGCACGTTCGGGTCGAAAATGATGTCCTCGGGCGGGAAACCGACCTCCTCGACCAGGATGCGATAGGCTCGGCCGCAGATCTCCACCCGGCGCTCGTAGTTGTCTGCCTGCCCCTGTTCGTCAAAGGCCATGACCACTGCTGCCGCTCCGTAGCGGCGGACCAGCGTGGCCTGCCGTTTGAACTCCTCCTCGCCCACCTTGAGCGAAATGGAATTCACGATGCCCTTGCCCTGCACGCAGCGCAATCCGGCCTCAATGACCTCTCCCTTGGAGGAGTCGATCATGATCGGCACGCGGGAGATGTCTGGCTCGCTGGCGATGAGATTGAGAAACTTCGTCATCGAGGCCGCCCCATCGAGCATGCCTTCGTCCATGTTGATATCGATGATCTGCGCTCCGGCCTCCACCTGCTGGCGGGCCACGGCGAGGGCCTCGTCGAAGTTGCCCGCGAGGATCAATTTGGCAAATCGCGGTGAGCCCGTGACGTTGGTGCGTTCGCCGATGTTGATGAAGGGAATTTCCGGACGGGCTGTGAAAGGCTCCAGCCCGCTCAGGCGCAATGTCTGCTCGCGCGTGGGAATGGCGCGCGGTTTGAATCCTTTGACCGCATTCGCGATCTCCCGAATGTGATCCGGGGTCGTGCCGCAGCAGCCGCCGATGATGTTGAGCCAGCCCTGCTCGGCCCATTCCTGGAGTTGGGGCGCGAGACTTTCCGGAGTTTCCGGGAAACCGGTGGGCGAAAGCGGGTCGGGCAGGCCGGCATTCGGATAGGTGCTGACGAAGAAGGGTGCTTTGTTCGAAAGTTCCTCCACGTACGGGCGCATTTCCTTCGGGCCCAACGCGCAGTTCAGGCCGATGGAAAGCAGGGGAAAATGCGAAACGGAGTTCAGGAAAGCTTCCACCGTCTGACCGGTCAGCGTGCGGCCGCTGAGGTCGGTAATCGTGCCGGAAACCATCACCGGCAGGTGTTTGCCGGTGTCGGCAAAATATTCGCTGATGGCAAAGAGCGCGGCTTTGGCGTTCAGCGTGTCGAAAATGGTTTCCACCAGCAGGATGTCCACCCCGCCCTCGACCAGGTTCTCAATCTGTTCGCGATAGGCTTTGACTACCTGCTCGAAATTGACATCGCGTGCGCCGGGATCGTTGACGTCGCGGGAAATACTGAGCGTGCGATTGAGCGGTCCGATGGCTCCCGCCACGAATATGCGGCGGTCCGTGCAGGCATCAGCGGCTTCGCGTGCCACCCTGGCGGCGGCGCGGTTGAGTTCGGGCACCAGGGCCTCCATGCCGTAGTCGGCCATGGCGATCGTCGTCCCGCTGAAGGTGTTGGTCTCGATGATGTCCGCTCCGGCCTCGATGTACTGGCTATGGATTTCCCGGATGACTTCGGGCTTCGTGATACAGAGGAGGTCGTTGTTGCCCTTCACGTCGGAGGGCCAGTCGGCAAACTGCGTCCCGCGATAGTCGGCCTCTTCCAGTTTGTAACGCTGCACCATGGTTCCCATCGCTCCATCCAGGATGAGGATGCGTTCGGCCATCAGTTCTCTCAGCAGTTTTTCCGTAGGTGTCAGCATTTTACAAAAAGCTCCGTGCTCGGGGCGTCCTCTGTGGTTAATTGTAGAGACCCACCATGAGCAACATCCGTTTCCAGATTCTTCCTCCCATTGGTCATCCTGACGAGCCGGTTTTTGTCTCCGGCAGCCTGCCCGCTTTGGGCAACTGGGAGCCCGAGAAAAGCCTCCGGCTGGAGTGGAAGCCTCCCTATCATGTCGGTACGGTGACCGGGGAGACGGGCTCTTCTTTTGAATACAAGATCCATCGCGGCTCTTGGGAGCAGGAATCAGTGGATGCCCGCGGCGAGGTGCCGGGCAACTATTCCCATTCCGTCTGGTTGGAAGCGACTCTTCATCACACGGTCGCTGATTGGAAAGACCGCTATCTTGGCCGGCTGACTCACGAACGCATCCATTCCCGCGTCCTGGCTGGTTCGCGTGAGGTCCTGATCTGGCTGCCCCACAGCTATAGCACCGACCTGACCCGGCGCTTTCCCCTCGTTATCCTGCATGACGGGGCCAATGTCTTCGATCCGCTCACCAGCCCCATCAGTGGCGTCGATTGGGCCGCGGACGAATGGGTCAACCGCCTTTCCGCCGAGGGTGTCATGCCTGAAGCCATTGTTGTCGGGGTGTGCCATCCGGAGGGCTTTTCCGAGGATAATGAGAGCCTGCGCGACTACGACCTTTCGCCCCAGCTCGGCGGGGCCGCCTATGCCCAATTCGTCACCACCGATCTGATCGCCCACATGGACACGCATTATCGCACCCTGGCCCAGCCTTCCGCGCGCATCCTTGGCGGGGCCTCCCTCGGCGGCCTGCTTAGTTTTTACATCGCCCTCCACCACCCTGGTATTTTTGGGAAATTTATTTGTCTCTCCACGGCCTTCGAGGACATCTCGCAAAGCCTGCCTGCGCAGAGCGGCGAATTGCTGGCCCTGGCCGCCGTCCCGGCTCTGCCCGCCGGTGTGCGCATGTATTTCGCCCATGGCACCCATGGCCTCGACGAATGCTACGAGCCCTACCACGCCGAACTCGCCACTTTACTCCGCGAAAAGGGCTGGAAAGCCGGTCAGCAGTTCGAACTCGCCTGTGTGCGCGGCGCCGCTCACGACGAACTCGCCTGGCGCCAGCAACTCGGCGACGCCCTGCGCTTCCTGGCCCGCTAGTTACTCCAAATATTTTTTGCTCCCCACCGGCGCAAAGCGCCCCACATTGGCCTTCGGGGCTCTGGCGTCGCGGGTGCTTTCATCCATTGGCAGGAAACCGGCTGACCCGCTGGCAAAGGCCACCATCGCCTTGCCGTTCATCCGGAAATGCACGCTTCTTTCGCGTTGGTCCAATCCGTAAAACTCTTCCAGCATCGGATTATTCGCGGAGGCCGGGGATTGAAAGGTGTTCACTTGCGCGGATGTGGCAAAGACGACCACCGCCGCCGGATCGTTCAGCTCCCAATACCTTTTGAGCGGACCCGTTCCCAGCCAGCCTCCACCCAGCAGCACATTGTAGCCGATGCCCAGATAGCCGCTTTGGTATTTGGGTTTGAAAGCCCTCGCTCCGACGGAAAACCCGGGATCGGGTCGAATCGAAGACGGCACGTAACCTGCCAGCGGCCCCAGATTTGCATCGAACTTCCGTTGTCCCTCCGGCCGTCCCTTGCTGGCCAGGCTTTCAAAACCGAACCACCAGATATCTCCCGGTTCCGGGGCCTCGCTCGACTGTAGCTCGACATATTTCCAAAATGTGTGCCGATGGTCCGCCAGATAAGCGGTGGCTCCCACTGTCAATTGCCGGATGTTGTTGGCCGAAACCGCCAGCGTCGATTCCGCATAAAGCTTTTGCGCCACCGGAATGGCCAGGATCGCCACGATGACGACCAACGCCACCGCGACCAGCATTTCCATCAAACTGAATCCGGCTTTACGCACGGCCTTTCATTCTCAGCCGGACTATCACGATCCCCGCTCCCAGCATCAACCAGAGCGTGGCTGGCTCGGGCACTGCGGCATACGGCTGCGCGAAAGTGAACGCCACCGGATCAAAGTCCGGGGGCAGAAATGCCGCCGTGTATGCCCAGCCGTACCATCCGCCGTCGGCCAAAGTGAGGCCGGACATTCCGAAATCAGTCGGCATGACCGCATCGGTCGGCCAGGCGGCTGCTGCGCCCAGGTTGTAGAGAGTCCACGACTCCCCATTCGTCCCAAAACCGGCTTGATTGCGCACCGTGGACGTAAAATCGCCGCCCAGTCCCATCTGATTGTAGGAGATGCCATCCAGAAAATAGCCGAATGAAGAACTGTACCCGAGGCTCAGGCCCAACCTCTGATCCGCACCTAAATCCGGCTGAGGACCGCCGGGGGTTACACTGATGTTGCCGGCGATGGCGAACATCATGCTTTGCACGGTTGAAGCATCATCCCAACGGAAACCCCAAACCACGGATTGAGGAGAATTTCCGTCATTCCACTGGATGACCATGGCCGATTCGTTGGCCCCCGAACCGACCCAATAGTCGATGTCATCGAAATTGGTGACCAGACCGGCCTGTAGTGGGAGGAGCGAAGCCGCCAATGCGCAGACGGCAAGAATTGACCGGCTCAAAAAGTTTGAGAATTTCATGAATTGTCCTGAAAACGGGAAGTGTTGGCGGACAATCCTTTCCCCGTGATCAAAAGGACTACCCCTGCACGGGCGCTTATCGCGACGCCGTTGCCCATTGCAGGGCAGGTGCGGTTTTCTCCGCCGGTTCGAGACCGGACTATGACCGTTGCGCGACAGCGAGGGAATTTCACCCTGCTTTCCGAGCCGGCGGATTGGTTTGTGAACGGAAAAGAACGATGGACGGATCGCTCCGTCGGATAGGGGAAATCTGGCGAAACCCGTCTAACAAATCAACATATTAATATTCTTAAATATGTTTATGGCGGCAACGTACTGGTGGGGGCGGGTGTCGGCGGGGGGACGTACGGCCGGGGAGGTTCGGGCAGCGGGGTGGGCTGAGGCGGGGGAGTCGGGGGGGGGGGGGGGGGGGGGGTCGAGGGGGGGGGGGGCGGGGGCGGGGGGGGGGGGGGGGGGGGGGGGCGGGGGGGCGGGCGGCGGCGGGGGGGAGGGGGGGCCTTGGGTGGTATTTCGCGCGGTTTGGGCGGCCTGTTGAGCCTGGTTCGGCGCATTGGGGACGAACTTAGGACGGCCTCCGCCCTGGCCTTGCGCGATTTTCTGAATGAGGGCGTCACTGAAGAGGGGCTTGAAACCGCCGGATTCCAGCAGACGGCTGGTGGCCAGAAGTTGCTTCAAATCAATGGTTAGCGGCTCCGGAATATCGGTGGGCTTGGCCGGAACGATCACCATTTGCCCCGCGCGCAGCATGCGGCGGACTTTTGGGTTGGAGAGAAGAGAAACGAGCACTTTTCCCTCCAGCACGATGACCTTCACTTCGCCGTTTTTCACGTAGGACAACAGGAAGTCGGTGCCGGTGACGGCGGCGGTCACCGCTCCCGCCTGCACCTGCCCGCCGCCTTCGCCTTTGGGCGAGGAAAAGAGCATGGTGCCGCTTTCAAGGGTCATATCGCGGCCACCCGCTTCAAAGCGGAAGAGGGCGTTCGCGCCGAGACGGGTGATGGTGTTGTCGGGAAACTGCAGTTCCGCGCGCGAATCCGCGCCGGTTTTCACCGAGGTTTGCCCGGTCACCACATCACCGGGCTTGGCCGGTCTGGCCGTTTGCTCGCGCAAGAGGGAAACCTGATTCACGGCGCGGGTGACTTCGGCCTGCTTGAAGGGGTCGGCCCAGAGTGTGGTCGCCAGAGCCAGCGAAAGGAGGACACTGATCTTTTTCATAATCAAAAGCGGATATCGAGGCCGAAGACGCCACCGATGTTTACCACGGTATAATCGTAGAAGGACTGGGTCGAGTTGTTGGCGCCGAAGTTGGCGCTGGCCGAGAGCCGGGCCCAGCGAGTGAGATAAAAGTTGAGCGCGCCGCCCACGTTGTTCGTCACATCCACGCGGGAGTCGTTGGGATAGTTGAAGAGCGAGAGAATGTAGTAGGTCTGCAACTCCAGCGGATTGGCAATGCGCCAGCGATAGCCGAGCCAGAAGTCGTATTCGTTGCGCCGCGTGACCGTGGGTTGGGCAGAGAGGGAGATTACGACCTGCGTGCCGGCTTGGATAGCCATGTTGTCGCGGATCTGGAATTCCTTGCTCAAGCCCGCCTTCAGGGCGTGGTTTACGTAAAACTCGTCGAGCGTATCCCCATCGAGGAAGCGCTCATAGTCATAGCGCACGGAAGCGGTCAGGCGTCCCAGGCTTTCAAAGACGTAATCGAGGCCACCACCCACGTTGAAGCGGGTAAAGTTCAGGGAGGAGAACTGGGCGTATTGGAAGACATCCTGCGACACATGTCCGTCGAGGTAGAGGCCCGGGGCAAGATTGGGATAGATGCCCGCGCCGCCTCGCGCCACAAAGTACATGTCACCGCGTCCGCCGCCGTTGGCCAGGGTCGGGTTGGAGGTGTAGTTCAGACCGGCGTCCGCGATTACATAGGCTCCCAGGCTGCCGGATTTGGCGCTGATGGGTTGTTGCTGGCCGAGATCGTAGTCGGCTTCCATGGCGGTGATGTTGGAGGTTTCCGCCGCGGCCTGGGTGCGATCCAAGGTGGCAGCCGTACGAGAGGCGGTGTCCGCGCGTGTGTTCTGCGCCTTCGCCCCTTGCAGACCGACGAGGATCGTCGTGAGCAATAATGCAATCCGATGAGTCATCCGGGGGACAATGAAGGCTTTTCGAGACCGGTAAAGTCAAGCCTCGTCGAGCGCGGCTTGCTTTTCGCGGCCGAAGGCGTTCCTCTCGGGAGATGTCTCTGGCTTCGGCATCCCTGCGCCTGCGCTGGCAAAGTCTGTCGGTGGGCACGGGGATTTTGGCAGTTTTGTTATTTTCGTTTTTTAATCCCACGATCAACCGGTGGAATCAAGACCTGCAGGATTGGATGTTGAGGCTGACCACGACCAATAAATTGCCGGCGGACTTTGTGCTGGTGGCAATGGATAAGTCATCCCTTCGTTTGGATGGGCTGGACCCGGAGGAAATTGACCAGTCCAGAGCTTTGCAATTGATGAAGGCCGGGTACCCGTGGTCGCGTGAAGTATATGCGCTATTTATCGACCGGGTGATGGAGGCCGGGGCGAGGATGGTAATTCTGGATTTGGTTCTGCCCACATCCCGACCCGGAGATGATACCCTGGCCAAGGTGCTGCTAAAATATCAGGGCCGGATCGTGCTGGCCTCGCGCTTCGATTTTATCGGCCAGAATAACGTGGAATACACACCTCCGGCTCCAGCTTTCGCCGAGGCCGCCCCGGAGGCGGTGGGATACGCCAACTTTCCACATTGGTTCACGACTACGCGGGAGCTCTTGTTGTATGCCACGCAGGAATCCATGTGGGGAAAAATTCCCGCGTCCCCTCTGGGAGCAAAGCCTTCTTTGGCCACGGCTGCAGCCCGGGTGTTAGGGAAAAACCAACCGATGGATTTTCAACCTCGGCGCTTCCGCTATTCCGTACCCGGATCGGTAGACATTGTGCCGCTATACCAGATTTTTCTGGCTGCAACTTGGGAGAGGAACTGCCATTTGGGAGCAATCTTTCGAGACAGGGTCGTGCTGCTTGGACCGACGGCGGAAGAGTTGAAGGATTTTCTGATTACGCCGTTTGACCGAATGGCGGGCCCAGAGGTTCACATGCACGCGCTGGCCGCCATGCTAAGAGGTGACTGGATTCGCCCAGCCAGTCCTCTGGCTCTTCGACTCAGCATTCCCGTGGCCGGTCTGATGGCACTGAGCTTGGTGATGTACCGGCGAAATGTTTGGTGGTTTGCACTCATGATGGGGGTAGGAGCCCTCTTGTGGTTTGCCATTTGTCTCGCTGCTTTTGTCATGGCATCGTGGTTTCTGCCGATGGCTCCGCCACTGTCCGCATGGTTCGTCTGCGGTTGTGCCGCGCTGGCCTGCGATGTCTCGCTGGAGCGCCGGGAGCGGGGCCGCTTGCGGCATACTTTGGAGCGGTACGTCTCGCGTGACGTCGTCCATGAGATCGTCGAAAATCCAGAGTCTTATTTGCAAACCCTGGGCGGGCAGCGCAAGGATGTGGTCATTCTTTTCTCCGACCTTAAAGGATTCACGGCGGACTCGGAACGCCTCGATCCCTCCGAGTTGGTGGCGATGCTCAACGAGTATTTTGGGGAGATGGTTGAAGTGGTCTTTTTGCATGCCGGCACGATCGACAAGTTCATGGGCGACGCGCTCATGGCCACATGGGGTTGCATTCAATCTCACGGTCCGCGGACGGATGCACAGAATGCGGTCCGGGCTGCCTTGGAAATGAAAGAGCGGCTGAAAGGTATCAACTCACGCCGTGGGACGGACGTTGCCCCCTGGGGCTCAGGCATCGGCATCTGTCAGGGTTCGGTGATTTTCGGGAACATTGGCTCGCAACAGAAAATGGAGCCCACGGTCATCGGTGACACCGTCAATCTGGCGTCGCGCTTCGAGGGACTGACGAGAATGTATGGCTGCGGCCTCCTTCTCAATGAAACGATGGCGGAAAATGTGGGGGAGATTTGCGAGGTCCTGCTGGTGGACGTGGTGCGGGTTAAAGGGCGGAAGAAGCCGGAAAAGTTGTATTTTGCCCATTTGGAAAATGATCCTGGCTGGATCGAGGGCTTCCTGAACGCGCGCGAGCTTTATGTGGCCGGAAAATTTGCTGAAGCCGACCGGGTCTTTGAAAAACTGGCCACGGGAGGACTGGCTCCTGAACTGGCCCAAAATTACCAGAAGCGGTGCCAGCTCCTGGCGCAGGAGCCGCCCGAGGACTGGACGGGCATCTGGAATTTCCAGGAAAAGTAAGCTTTTTTACCGGTAGTTGATCTGTGCCGGATTTTCTTCCATGCTGTCTGGCTGCCCATGGATATCGTTTATTTCGACCTTGAAACCCAACGCACCGCAAATGACGTGGGCGGATGGGACAAAAAGCACGAAATGGGCATGTCGCTGGGGGTTACTTATAGCACCGCGGATCAGGCCTATGAGATTTTCCCGGAAAACCGGGCCGGCGATCTGGTGGCACGACTGCAACGGGCCGATCTGGTGGTGGGCTATAATATCGTCAGCTTCGATTACGAGGTGCTGATGGCCTATACGATTCTGGATCTCAAGCACTCTCTGGCGACCCTCGACTTGCTTCTTGAGGTGGAGAAGGCGGCGGGGCATCGCATGAAGCTCGAAGATCTGGCCCAAGGCACGCTGGGAGTGGGGAAAGTGGCGGAAGGCCTTGACGCGATCCGATGGTGGCGCGAAGGCAAGATCATGGAGATCGCCGAATATTGCTGCTTTGACGTGAAGGTGACCAAGCTCGTGCATGAGCATGGCGCCAAAAACCGCGAGCTGTTTTACAACGACCGCTTCGGCCGGAAGCAGCGCATGGAGGTGAACTGGTCGATCGCATGATCCAGCCGCTGAAATCTTCCAAGACGACCTGGTTCGTCTATTGGCTCGATCTGGAGGAGCCTGTGCCGGCGGGTCCGGATTATTTTTTGCCCACGCTCCTTATCGTTTGCGATGCAAACGGCACACCCGTGGCCGCGCCGGAGGTACTGGAGGAGCTCGATCAGTTGAGGGTGGAGACTTTCCTTCTCAAGCTTTTCGACCGGCTGGGAGCGCCCGACCGACTGACCATTTGTGTCAGCGACGACTGGGACAATGATGCCTGGAAAGCCTTTTCCGCGGAACACGGCGCCGAAATCCGCTTTCAACGCTTCGATCGCGGCGGCCCCGAGGAGTTGAAGGCGCTGGCCCAGACGGTTGTCATGCGCTTCACCCGCGAGGGGGCGACGGCGGTGAGATCCAAGGATGTGGCCAAAGGTCTGGTTAACACGGCCATGCGCGTGCGGTCCCCGAACAAGAAAATGGCCCTTTTGCGCACGGCGCTGGAGCGAGATGCCGACTGCTCCATCGCGCGCATCGAGTTGGCGGACGTCGAGTTTCAGCATGGCAATTGGAAGCTCTGTCTGGCGGCCTACGAGGAAGTCATCGCGCGCGAGTTTCCGCGCTGGCAGGAGCGATACCCGGAGTGGTGGAACAACCGTGAGACGAGACCGCTGTTACGCGCGCTTTATGGCCGCGGCATGACGCTTTGGCATCAGGGCCGACACATTGACGCGGCCGGAGAGTTTGAAAATCTCCTCTCCCTGAACAGCCGGGACAATCAAGGAGTGCGTTTCTTCATCCCGTTACTGCATCTGCTGGGAGAGAATAATGAAGAGGCCACCGCGAGTTTTGAGCGCTATGTGCGCGAATATCCGGATGACTATGCCGAGCCTTCCTTTCACTTTGGCTGGGCGCTTTGCCATACGTTCAATGGCAACGAGTCCGAGGCGCGCGAAAAGTATCGCGAAGCCATCCTGAAGAATATCGCGATCGCTCCGATGCTGCTGGAAGCGCCCGAGCCGCCGCGGGGTTTGTGGTATCCGAATGACCGGGCCGAACCGAACTATGCGGCGGAGTTTATCGATTCCTACGCGGTTTTATGGGACCGGGAGCCAGGGGCGCTGCGCATTCTGCGCGAGGTCTGGCAGGAGTTGCAGCCGCGGGTGGCGGAGATCATCGAACTGCGCGAGCGCATGGCCGATTTTCAGGATCAGCGTTACGAGCCCGCCTACAAACAGCGCTGGCAGCAATTGGTGGCCGAGGACGAACGCCTAACCACCCCGCCGAAGGAAGAATAACTATTTTTTGCCCTGCAGGCGGATGGCGGCCGAGCGGCCATGCGCATCCAAGCCTTCAATGGCGCTGAAGGTTTCAATGATCGGCAGCGAGGCTCGCAGAGAGGGCTGGTCGAACATGACGACACTGGTGCGCCGTTGAAACTGGTCCACGGTAAGCCCCGCGAAGCTCTTGCCTCCCCCGCCCGTGGGAAGTTCGTGGCTGGGGCCGGCCATGAAGTCGCCGCCGACCACGGGAGAGATGCCGCCAAGAAAGATCGCGCCCGAGGTGGTCAGTTTCAGCGCGATTTCGCCGGGGTGTTTCGTCGCCACGGAAACGTGCTCCGCCGCGTAGTGATTGGCGAGACGGACCGCTTCGTCCAGGTCGGGAACCTGCACCAGTATGGTGTGTTTGAGCGCCAAGGCCAGTTCCCTGGGGCGCTGGGAAAGTTTGGTTTGTTTCTGCACCGACTTTTCGACGGCGGCCAAAACCCGCGCCGAGTTCGTCAGGAGGATGGCCGCACTACCGTGTCCGTGTTCGGCCTGGGCCAGAAGGTCGGCGGCGATCCAATCCGGATTGGCGGAGTCATCCGCGATGACGAGGATTTCACTGGGTCCGGGTAAAAGGTCGACTGCCACCTTGCCAAACACTTGCCGTTTGGCTTCCACGACATAGGCGTTGCCGGGACCGAAAATTTTCTGCACCGGCCGGATGGTCTTGGTGCCGATGGCCAATGCGGCGATCGCCTGGGCGCCTCCGACACGATAAATCTCGGTGGCGCCACATTCATTGAGGGCGCCGAGCAGGGCCGGGTGAACCGATCCATCTTTGGCCGCCGGGGTCACGGCCACGATTTCCGGCACGCCCGCCGCGGCTGCCAGCGTACAGGTCATCACTGCGGTGGAGACAAGAGGAGCCGTGCCTCCGGGAATATAAATGCCGACTCGCTGAAAGGGGTCGAAGCGTTCGCCGACAATGGCGCCCTGCTTGTTTTTCATGAACCAATTTTTACGCAAGCTGCGCTTGGCGAAGGCCTTGACGTTGGCCCGGGCGGCGAGGATCGCCTTGCGCACTTCCCCGGGAAGGTTGCGTCGCGCCTCGGCTACCTCTGCGGGGGTGACATAAAGCTGGGCGCTGGTGAGTTTTGGGCCGCCGAATTTCTCGGTGTATCTGCGCAGGGCTTCGTCACCTTCCTTTTCCACGGCATTCAGCACTCCGGCCACGACCTCCTGCACCTTGGGATCAGGCGAGGCCTGGCGATTGAGCTTTTGAAGAAAATGGGAGTATCCGCGGCTGGCGGGACGAATGACCTGCATGTCTCCACAATTAGCGCGGGCACCCCGAACGCGACCATAAAAAAAGCCCGCCGTGAGGCGGGCTTTGCAACGGGCGGGAGGGACTACGGGTAATACTTCGCGTCCCGAAACCGGCGTCCGTTGAGGTCCCGGGCGGATAACATGGGTGTCGCTCCGGCGGGAATCTGCCAGTCAATGGCCAGATCGGGATCGTTCCAGACGATCACCTGTTCATTTTCCGGAGAGTAGTAATCGGTGCACTTGTAGCAAAAATGCGCGGTTTCGCTGAGGACGTAGAAGCCGTGTGCAAACCCCGGCGGAATCCAGGCCCGCAGGAAATTGGTGCCGCTCAAATGCATGGAAGTCCACTGGCCGAAAGTGGGCGAGGACTTCCGCAAATCAAGCGCAACATCAAGAATCTCGCCCTGGATAACCCAGACGAGCTTGCCCTGAGGACAGTTCAGCTGGTTGTGCAGGCCGCGAAGGATGCCGCGACGGGAAAAACTGTGATTGTCCTGGACGAAGTCCGCCGTGATTCCCAGCGCGGAAAGGGCGCGTTCATTCCAAGACTCCAGAAAAAATCCGCGATCGTCGCCGTAGACTTTCGGCTCAAGCAGGAGGACTTCCGGTAATGAGGTGGGGGTGATTTTCAAAGTGCCACGTCCTCGCTGAGAATGGATTCCAGATACTGGCCGTAGGTGCTCTTTTTCAGGCTTTCCGCCAAGGTGCCGAGTTGAGTGGCATCGATATAACCCATGCGGTAGGCGACCTCCTCCGGGCAGCCAACCTTCAAACCCTGGCGATGCTCAATCGTCTGGATGAAGAGCGAGGCTTGCAGCAGGAAGTCGTGGGTTCCGGTGTCCAGCCAAGCCGTGCCACGGCCCATTTGCTCCACGGTTAACTCGCCGCGTTCCAAATACAGTCGGTTCAGGTCGGTAATTTCCAATTCTCCCCGGGGAGAAGGCCGGATGCTTTTGGCGAGTTCCACCACGGCGGCGTCATAAAAGTACAAACCGGTGACGGCATAGTTCGAACGAGGATTTTTGGGCTTTTCCTCAATGCCGATGGCGCGGTGGGCGCGATCGAATTCGACCACTCCGTAGGCCTCCGGGTTTTTCACGTGATAGGCAAAAACCGTGGCGCCTTGGGCGCGAGTCATGGCCTTCTGCAGGAGGCTGGTCAGGTCGTGACCGTAGAAAAGATTGTCCCCCAAAATCAGCGCGGCCGGTTCGCCGCCAAGGAACTTTTCCCCGATCAAAAAGGCCTGAGCCAGACCGTCTGGAGAGGGTTGCTCGGCGTAGGAAAGTTGCAGCCCCCAGCGACTGCCATCGCCCAACAGGTTGCGGAATGACGGCAAATCATGAGGGGTGGAAATGATGAGAATCTCCCGTATACCCGCCAGCATGAGTGTGCTGAGCGGATAATAGATCATCGGTTTATCATAAACCGGCAGCAATTGCTTGCTGGTGGAGAGGGTAACCGGATGGAGGCGGGTTCCCGACCCCCCGGCCAGGATGATTCCTTTTCTTCGCGCGGAAACGATGCTCATGAACGGCTACTTGCGTGCCATTTCAATCTCTACCGAAGGTTTCATGATTTGTGGAGCGAGTTCTGCGATAAAACTTTCCAAGGCCTTCTGCGTCTCTTCCCGGTTTTTGCCTCCGGTGACAAAACCATCGAGAATGGGAGCGCTGACCACAACGTAGGCCCAGCGGTGGTTGATGTTATGCATCACTCGGTCCAAGTCGGTGTGAAGGATGCGATACCAGTGATACGGGGTCGTGGTGG
The DNA here is from genome assembly GCA_964445975.1 of uncultured Chthoniobacterales bacterium. Taxonomy (GTDB): domain Bacteria; phylum Verrucomicrobiota; class Verrucomicrobiia; order Chthoniobacterales; family Terrimicrobiaceae; genus CAYUMP01. Next base: position 196,714 of record CAYUMP010000005.1, read on the forward strand.
TTTTTCCGATAAACCAATAGAAAAACAGGCTGGTCAGTTCCTTTTGCACTCCTGGCTGGACTTCGACGGAACGCGAAATGATGAGTTTTGTGACATTAAGGACCCTGCCATCGGAGAGCGTAATCGGCATGGTTTCGCTGCTTTTCTTGTTCCAACCCTGCGCAGGCAAACAAATCTCCGGGCGGTGGATGCTGCGTTTTTCTCCGCCAGCCAGAACGATCTGGCAGTTGATCTGGTCACCGGCGAAGTTTTTGTAGAGTTTTTTGGCAAATCCGGTGTCAGGGGGAAGAATAAATTTTTCCGCCTCCGACACGTCCTGGTCTGTTCCCGTCATGCTGCCGATATGTTCGGGCAGCTTGAGGACAACGCCGGCTTCGCTGGGGTTATTTACCTCGGGCGTGGAGCGGCAGACGCCATAGGCGACCCCTCCCAAGAGGAGGACCAGCAGACAGCGGATGATCAGCTTTTTCAAACTCATTTCTCAGGGTGAATATGGCACGGAGCGGTCAATATTCATCTTCAAAACCGCGTTTCGGCGCGGATTTGGTCTCCGCACCGGCCCCGGGCGGTGGAGGGAGATGGCGATGCCGGAATTTCTGAAGGAGGCCGTCCCAATCGTAGTTAAGGCACCAGCCGATACCGAGCATACCGGCCAAGGCGACGATAAATACCAGATAGCCGGCCACCATGTGGAACATCGTGGGATGTTCCAAGCTGCCGATGGCGACGGCGGGGCCAAGAACGATCGTGCCGATCGTCAGCATGATGATGCGCGCCAAATTGCCCGCCACCGCCAGAGGCATGGAAAAGAGGAAAATGACCGCTCTTTTCCAAAGCTGCGTCTGAGTGAAATACCCGTAAAGGGCGCTGACCATCATAAGGGCGAAGAGAGATCGGATGCCGCTGCACGGATCGGCGACGTCCACGGAAAAGGCCTGGCCCGCCCGCAATCCGGACAAGGCATCGGGAGCGGAAAGAATGGCCGTGCCACTTTTGATGCAGGCGATGCCGACAAGGTTTAACACTGCCACACTGGCCTCCGACATCACCATACGGAGAGGGAAGGCCACGAGGTTATCCAAAAAGGTCAAGGGGAAGAGAAAAACCAGGAAAGCCCAAGGGTAAAACAGAGACCCCATCCAGGTGAGGCCCATCAACCAGAGAATCAGCCCCGCTATGACGATTTGGAAGCTGGCATAGCCGATATAAACATTGTCGGCCCGGAAGCCGACCCAGTAGACGAACAGCCCAAACAGAAGGACAATCAGCCCGGTCCAAGAGCCATTTAAGGGCAGGGTCGCCAGATGTTTCCGGGAATAATAGATCATGGCGATAACGCCGACCGGCACGAGATAACAATGCTGCCAGTCCTCGCCACCGTTCCACAAGGTCTGCGCAAACCTAAAGATACTGATGCGGTGGTCCGCATAACCGGAGGCATACGGCAACCAGAAGTAGAGCAGGAAAATGACGGCGGCACTGCTCAGAATCGGCCAGGCAAACTGCATGGTCGCGTCGCGTCGATTTAGGGAAAGCGTGGTCACGGGAGAAGTGATGAGGCGCTAATATTCATAAAGAAACCTAATCCTCAACGGATTTTATGTATCAGGTTGATACGATTGGCCGTCCGAGCCGGTCTTTTCAGGGACGTTTCCCCAGTTTTTGGAAGAGGGCCTCGTATTGGCTGGTAATGACATCCCAGTCGTAGTGGGCGCGGATGCGCTCGCGGGCCTGGCTCTTTTTCTCCACCACTCCCGGCGTGTCCATGGATATCTGTTTTAGCACTTGATTGAGGCTCTCCACCGGATTTTCCTGGGAAAACCAGAAGGCCGCCTCGCCCAGGATGTGGCGGTTGGAAGGGGTGTCCCGGGCGATAATGCACGAGCCCATGCCCATTTGCTCAAGCAGAACCGGCCGGGTCGCTTCTATGGTGGTGGGGAAAATAAAGGCCCGGGCGTGATAGCTCAGTTGCCGATAGGCTTCGCCAAATTGGTAGCCGACCATGCGAATGCGGCCTCCGCTACGGGCCGCCAGCTCACGCAATTGTTCCAGATAGCCTGTCACGTAGGGCGCATCGCCCACCACCACCAAGGGGACGTTCGTTTCCGAGGCGAGATGGGCCTTCATGACGAGGTCAGCGCCGTTTTCCGGGGTGAGGCGGGAAACGTAGAGGAAATATTCGTTTTCGGTAAGCTTGAGTTCGCGAAGCACTGAGACCCCCGGGTCTTTCTCGACGACTTCCGCACCGTAGGAGATCAGGGCGCATTCGATGCCGAATTGACGGCGGTAGCGATCTTGAATCACGGGATGGTCCGCGATCACGCTGTCGGCCAGCCGGGCGGCGAGGCGCTCGCTCCAGCGGAGCCATGTTTTGCCATAGCGGCCCCATTTGGCGCGTTCCCAATCGGCTCCGTCCACATTGACCAGGGTTTTGGCTCCGCCGAGCTTGGCTGGAAAGCTGAAGATGGCGCTGCCGACGCCACAGTAGTAGACGATATCATAGCCTTGAGTCAGGGCATGCGCCGTGCACAGGGCGGAGTGGGCGAGTGTATCGGTCCCTTTGGCCGGGATAGTCGGGATGTGGACGATGCGGACTCCGCGAAATTCCTTGCTCTGGTATTTGTTGAAGGGGACGCGGTTGTAAACGGTAACTTCGTGGCCGCGACTGGCCAGCCTGGTGGCCACCTCTTCCACGAAGGTTTCAAATCCGGAATAGCAACGGGGGATGCCGCGCGAACCGAGAAAGGCGATTTTCAAAACGAAAGAAATTGAGGATGGCTTGGCGGCCTTAGGCCGGCCGGCCGGGGCGGCGATTGACGGCGAGAGCGAGAGTGGGCTCGGGCTCTTGAACCACTGCGGGTTTTTCCACCCTGTCGGCGGCGGCCTTGGCGTCATCAAGGGCGATCTTCGCGATGACCGCCAGCATGATCGGCATGCTGGGGAAGGTGCCGCCGATCCAGCATAGCAAAACCCAGTTCAGGCATTGAAAAGAGGCGATGAAAGCCAGGCCTAAGGGGATGGATGAAATGCGCTGCCGAAAGAGAGCTCGCAGAAGCTGACGGACAGCCGCGACCAGAGCAATCATGTAGAGAACGAGACCGATCAGGCCAAATGTACACAGGGTATCCCAAAGCCCCTTTTCAAATCGGCTCGTGGCCACGGCGGCGACGATCATGCCTTCAAATTCTTGTTGCCCCGCGGCGTTGAACCAGGAGTCTTCCTGGAAAGCGCCCACTCCCCGACCAAAGAGGAAGGTGCCAAGATTTTCCGTCCAGGATTTCCATCCCTCGGTGATCAGGCGGGCGTGCCATTCGTCGCTCGCCTCGGTTTCACCCGCATCGGCGGCCGCTGCGCGGTCCAGCATGAAAGCGGTGGCGGCACGGCGTGCGGAAGAGGGGAGATCATAGAGAATCTCGGGGGCGGAGTTGATAAGGAGAATAGCTATCAACGCAATACTAAGCAGGCCCATGATGAGGCCCCATTTTCTGTAAATCAGGAAGCTCAGCCCAAAGAGGAAAATGAGACTGACCATGATGAGACGGCTGCTGCCCATGAGAGTCCCCCATGAACCAATGGCGATAATGCCGAGGTTAAATACTCTCGGTATGAAACGTTTGTGGAGACAGAAGTAAACGATACCAAGGGAAACGAGCATGGGACCGCTGACGCGCAGGTCCGCGTATGTTCCTCCCGAAGGAAGCACATAGTTGATCATCGGGATATACATCATGCCCTCGACGCCAGTGTAAATGCCATAGAAGGCGATGGCGGCGCGCACGATGAATGCGAAGTACATCAACCGCATCGCCCATTTCAAGAAACGGGAATCTCCAAAATATAGGAAAGGAAGAAGGAAGAGGATCGGCCAGATGGCGTCAGCGTAGCGCCGGCTGATGTTGCCAAGACCGCCCAAACCTTGAATTTTCGTATAGCTGATGCAACCGAGGTAGTGCAGGGAAAGATAAACGAGAAGGAGGATGACGATTTGCTGGACACCGTGCCGACGTACGTTGAGAGCGAAGCGATTAGTCGTGAGGGCAAGCGTCAAAGGGATGATGCATAAGATCACCGCGAGTTCCTGAACGTAGATTTTAAAACCGACGTAAACCAGACCGCCGAGGGAGGGGAAGAAAAAGATGGGGAGCCACCAGATCTTACTCCCGCCTATGGCCCAAGTCAGGCCGACACACAATATGGCAAGGGCGATGAGTTGGTAGTGTTGCCCCTGGCCGATGGCCATCGCAAAGTAAAATGCGAAGGCGAGTCCGGCGAGCGTGGCCAGAATGAGGACGATGTGAACCGGCGATATGCGGGATTCGAACTTCATGCTTGTCGCAAGGCTTTGTCGTAGGCGAGCACGGTTTGCTCCGCGCAGCCTCTCCAGGTGAACTTGCCTGCCTGTCGAGGGCCGGCCGTGATCAGTTGTTCCCGCAAACCATTGTCATCGAGAATGCAGGAAATGCCCCGGGCGATATCCGCGGCCGAGTCGGGGTTGACCAGCACGGCCGAGCCGCCGGTCACCTCCGGCAGGGAGGTGCGATTGGAAGTCACCACCGGGCAGCCGCAGGCCATGGCTTCCATGGGAGGAAGGCCGAAGCCTTCGTACAGGGAAGGATACACTGTAAGGGTGGCCTGCTGATAGAGAGACACGAGTTTACTTTGCTCTACATACCCGGTGAACTCCACCGCATTTTCGAGGTTTCTATTGCGCACGGCACGGAAGATATCGTCAGCCAGCCAGGCTGCCTGTCCCACGATCTTCAGGTGGTGCGGGATATGCCTTTTCGACTTCAATAAAACGAACGCCTCAATGAGTCGGACGAGGTTTTTGCGGGGGTGCAGGTTGCCGACGTAGAGGATATAGGGTTCCGCGGTTTGAGATGCCGTTTGAGCAGGTTGAAAATGAGCGTCGATGCCGTCATAGGTGACGGTGATGTCATCCGGCGCGATTTTCCAATGAGTCATTAGTTCCTGCTTGGAAAATTCGGAGACCGTAACGAGATGGCGGGCGGCCCTGGCACATTTTTGCACGACCTGGGAGTAGACGAACTGCTCGTGGCGATGAAATCCCTTGGGAAAGCTGACGAAGGACAGGTCGTGAACCATGAGCAGCGAGGGGCATGACTGAGCCCAGAATCGTGTCCAGTAAGAAGCATGGTACAGGTCCGCCTTTAGAGTCACCAGCGCTTCAGGAATGGCCCGAAAGTTGCGCGATAGAAAATTGCCCAACGGGATCTCCAGCCACTGGAAACAGGGGCTGCGATTCCCCTTGTGACTCGCGGTGGTGATGACGCAAATCCTGTATCCCGGCGGCTGGGTTTCCTCAAGGCCGGACAATAGTCCGCGGACATACGTCTCGTTGCCGGTCTTTTGGCGGCCAAGGCAGCAGGCGTCGATGGCGATCAGCTTTTCAGTCACAGTGAGGAAAGTACGATATCCATGGCGTGGCGAATTTTCAGCTGGTCAAGGCCGTTGAAAGACGATGAATCCGCCTTCCATGGTGCTTTTGGTGAGCCCCATTCTGGCGAGGGCTTCCTTCACCGGTTCGCGGCTGTGAAAGAATTCGCGATTGCTGAAGAAAACGATATCCGGCTGGGGGAGTTGGGAGAACCGTTCGGCTTCCGGGCCAGTCACGGCAAAATGGGGATCGGTGACCTGGGCGAAAATCGTGACGGGCAATCCGTAGACATTGGCCGCGCGCCATTCGCCGCACCACCAGACGGTTTTTCCCTCGGCCAATGCCCGTTGGGCGTTCTGCGCCGCGCCACGGACATCGTCCTTGGCATGGACCGGGCTGAAGCCAAAGCTCAGGCTGGAGGCGATGAGCAGGGCAATGAGGCCAAATGAAATGGCGCGCAGGATTTTCACGGACCATCCGGCCTGCAGACAGGCGGCCAGCCCAAAAACGTAGAAGCCCAGCACCGGTGAAAGGTGGCGCGCCCAAAAGGCCTTTTGCGCGGCCATTCCGATGCCGAAAAGGAGCAAGGTTAGAGAGATGACGAGCAGCCCACACAGAGTGGTGAGATCGGCTGATCCATTTTTCCAGAGCTTCCGGTACCCCGCGGCCCCCACCAGTACGAGCAGAGTAAACAACAGGCCGGCCAAGGCGAAATGCGGCAGGTATGTTGCAAAAAGCTCCCTCAATTGTCCCGCGCGGTGAAATTCACGGATATTTGCCAACGGCGGTCCGAGCCCGGAAAGCCCGGTGAATTCGTACAAAATGTAGCCCAGATTGAGGGGCGTGACCGTCCACATCCGCACGCCGCCGGAGCCTTGCTTCACGATTACGTAGTAGTAGCCATAGAGCAGGACGAAAATTACGGCACTGCCGGCGAGCAGAAAAATGGGCATGGGCCGCAATGACCAACGTCTCTTCCATGCAGCCAGGAAGAGCAAAGTCCAGAGCGGAGCGAGAGTAAAGAGCGCCAGTACGGAGGTGAAAGCGAGAGCGAGCGAGGAAAGAATCAAAATGGCCCAGGCCTTCGACGTAAATCGGCGGTCGCTGACCACCATGGATACACCGAGCAACAGCCAGCAACTGATCGCCATCTGCTCCGCATAGGGCCTTAATTCGTTGGTATAAAACCAAAAGAAGGGCTGAATAACCATCAACGCCGGCAACCAAGGGATGTTGGTGATCCTGGCGGTGCGGTAGAGGCCGAGAAGCCCCAGAAAACCCCAGACGATATTTTGGGCGCGGAGGGTCCACTCGCCGGCTCCGAAAACCCGGGCCCAACCCCAATTGCACAGGACGCTAAGCGGCTGTAGTGGCTCGGCCAGGGTATCAAATTTGGCAAAACCCACCAATCGGCTGAAGGAGGCCTGCTGGGCGTAAATGGCCGCACAAGTCTCATCGATCCAGAATGACTGGTTGTCCACGATGACAAAGAGAACCAAGCAGGAGAGGACCAGCCATAGTTCCGTCTGCCAGCGGGTTTTAGGGGTATTTTCCGATGTAGTCACGTCAGGCGATTTTCTGGTTGCGTTGCCGCTGGCTCTGCCATTTCAGCCGGGTAAGCCGCATCAAGGTAAACAAATAACCGATGGCGAAGAGGAGGAGCTTGCGCTTGGTGCGACCGTTCTTGCGCTGATAGAAGGTGCAGGGGATTTCCAAGGTGCGGAATCCCTCGCGACCGAAGACCAGCTTGACCAGGATCTCCTCCACGATGTCGAAGTGGTTGCACTCGAGTTCGAGCGAGCGGAGTTCCTTTCCGGGGTAAAGGCGGAAACTGTTTGAGACATCCGCGCATTTCAGATTCAGGACCAAGCGGAAGACGACGTTGACCATCAGACTCATCAAAACCAGCACGGCGACATTTTCCGTATGGCCGCCCTTCATATAGCGGGAAGCGATGACGAGATCGGCATCGTTGCGACGAGCCCAGAGTTTTTGGACGAAGTCCGGATCGTGAGAGCCATCGGCGTCCATAATGACGACGCGCTCACCCTGTGACTCGGAAATGCCGGTGCGGATGGCGTGCCCATATAGATCTTCGGCGGCGCGGTTGACGTGGCGGGCGCCGAATTGGGCGCAGACCGCAGCCGTATCGTCGGTGGATTCCCTGGCGTCTACCACCAGCACCTCAAAAGGTATGGCCAAGGCCCCGAGCGCATCTTGCAGACGCGGTAGCAGCTCGCGGAGGTTATCGGCCTCCCGGTAGGCTGGCAAGAGTACGGTCAGCAATGGCTTGGATGACATGGAAGGTGGTTCCGACAGATGGGAGTAGTGGAGTCTTGGTGAAATGCGAGCCGCTTTGTGCGATGCGAGAGAAATTTCTCTTTTATCGCCTCAAGATCGGCCTAAATACCGGCATGGTTCCGCCACTCAGGGCTTCTTTTCGCTCTCCCGCCAACTACGCGGTGGCTTGGGCATCCGAACTGGCCTCACCGGTTCTGTCGCGGTGGGCGCGGGGAAAGGCGAGTCGTCCCGGGACGCCACCCCAGAACTGGCGGAAAGGGTTGCTGATTGGCGCCAATCACATTGGCGACATTCTCTATCGCACGTGCGGTCTCGCGGAACTGGCTGCGGGCTTGCCGGCTTGCCGATGGGACATCGTCGCTCCATCGCCAGCCTGTGAGGCGCTGGAAGGAAATCCCGCCATTCAAAAGATCCATCGGTTTGATCTGCCGGACGGTGCCGGAGCGATCGGATTCCGGGAATTGCAGGAGGAAAACTACGATGTCGCGGTCTGTTACGACAGCGGGATGTATGTCCGCCCGTTGCGGCTGGCGGTGGAGCTGGGCATTCCGAACCGTGCGGCCTACGTGCACAAGGGATTCAGCGCCTTGGTTACTCATCCCATACCGATCCATTATCCGCAGCCTTTTCCTCATTATTTCAAGGATCTGGCGGCATCTCTTACCAACGTGCCACCGAGCGGAGAGGTGCGGCCGGCTGTCTTCATCGCGTCGGAAGATCGGGAGGCGGCGGAGAGTTGGTGGCAGGACGCGGGACTTCGGGCCGGGTGCCCGGTGGTGGCAGTGTTCCTGTCGACCCGGCAGCCCACAGGTCTTTGGCCAACCGATCGATTCGCCGGCGTGGTGCGACGATTGCGGGAGGAAAATCTGGCGCAGGTTGTGCTTTGTGGCGGGCCGCAGGACGAAGATTTTTTGAACGGGCTCAAGACCGGGCATGGCCTCGATGTTCCCATCATGGCCGGTACGCTCAATTTGCGGGAGCTTAGTCATTTTCTTTCCAAATGCCGGGCGGTGCTCTGTCCAGACTCCGGTCCGCGTCATTTGGCCAATGCGGCTGAGACCAACGTATTTTTTTTCCGCAATCTGCGCTCCAACGCGATTGAGACGGGAAAGTATTGTGATACCGAAACGGACCTTTCTCCCGACGGAGAGTTTCTTTTGCCCGCGCAACAACAGGAAATTCTCGAAAGCATCAGTGTGGAGTCGGTGGTAGAGAAAATGCGGCCCGTCCTGGGGCGCTGAGACGGGTTTCCAACAGTTTCAGAGATTGCCGCAAAACATCCTCGATGGTCAGTGCGCCGGAGAACTGGCAATGATGGCATGACTCGGGCGATCGAAAGCGTGGGCAAGCTTCCTCCGGGGGTGTCAAAACCTTGCTATCGGCGGCAAAGCTGTGCCACAACGTGGCATTGACCAGCGGATGAGGACAAAAAAGGGATAAACTGGGCACGTTCAGGGCCGAGGAAACATGCAGGGCGCCGGTGCTTGAGCAGATTAAAAGGCGCGCTGAGCCGATCAGGGCGAAAAACTCCCGCAGGTTCAACTCTCCGGCGCTTACCCAAATGCCAGCATCCTTCATGCCTTGATAAAAGGGTTCGAGAAGTGGCCGCTCGGTTGCATTGCCTGTGATGACGACCTGACAGCCGATTCCCGCCAGTTGCCGGGCCAGACCGACATAGTTTTCCAACGGCCAGTTGCAAGAGCTCTTCCCGTGGAAAGGATGAAGAACGACCAGTTGGTCTGCTTTGAAATGAGCCTCGATCTTGGCCTGGATATCCGCAATTTCCGTTTCGGTGAGGAAAAGTTCCGGATGGCCATCGTCCACCGGGAGATGCAGAGCCCGGGCGACATCCAACCATACATCGGCCATATGTCGTGGATGCCTGATGGTATCGGCCCTGAGACAATGGTGAAAGGTGAGGCGGGCCAACCAACCTCCCATTTGCGCCCAGCGATGCGGAATCCCGGAAAGAAACGATAAGCGAAGAAGCTCTCGATCCCGATACGGGACCAGAATATGTTGGTAGTGTCCTCTTTTTAAGAGAGCCCGTGCGTTGCGGCCATCGGCGCTGGGTGAACCAAACTCCGCGCCATATGAATTGGCATGGGGGTTGTTCTTGAAAGTGTCCGCCCACGCTGGTCGACAGTAAATATCTACCCCATATCCGGCTTTCGACAGGTTACGGGCCAGCCCCGAGGTCAGGATCAAATCTCCCAAGTGGTCGTTACGCAGAATCGCAAACCGTTTGTTTTGCTTCTCGACTTCCACAGAATTAAAAATCAGCCGGGTAGACTCAGGCAACGGTTGGGATGTAAAACCCGTTGTGGTGCAGTTTACGGCTCGAAGTTGATGGGTCACCGGGTTGGGGAATATAGCCGTGATGGCGGAGAAATGAATCCACATTCCCGGAAGATGTGCCCTCGCGGGACAGGTTTTCATCCAATAGTTCAACACACAGGCCGCGGAAAATTTTCCGATGCAGGGATTGAGTCATCCCTTGGAGGACGTCCATTTCCATGCCTTCCACATCGATTTTTGCCACGCTGGACATGGGTTTCAGGTGCAGGCACTCCGTGAAATCGTCGAATGGCCTGCAGTTGACCACAATGGCGGCTTCGTCGGGGGAAGCCTCTTCGATGACATGCGAAGCCCCCGAGTTTTCCTCTTCCCGTTTGAAAGTGAGCGTCCCGGCTTTCTGCGAAAGCGCAAGTTGATGCGTAGTTATAGCAGAAAGACCATTGGAGACGACATTGTGGCGCAGCTTCGCGAAGGTCTCGGGATTGGGTTCAAAGGAATGAATTTGAATGGAGTTCCTCTGCGACGCGGCCCAGAGGGAAAAAAAGCCGTAGTTAGCGCCAATATCGAAGAAGTATTCTGCGTCTTTCCACCATGATGTCAGGATCTGACCCGTCGGCTGTTCGTAGCGTGTGCCATACCAGTAAGTTTGGAAATGAGTTTCGTCATTGAGATCCAACGGAACGCGGATATTTGGAAAGAGTTCCACCTCGCAGTTCGAAGGTGCATACTTTCGGACGAACGCGAAAAAAGGTCCGCTTCTCGGAAAGGAATATCCGCATTGTTTGCGGATGACGGCGAGCAATGTCGGTAACATGAGTTCAGATTTTTGGGCGTGCCATACGTTCATCACGCCGGGCGCTGGCTTTTATTTGGGTACGAAAAACATGTTTGCGGTCGACGTCAGAGGATAGTGCGTTTTTATCTCCCCCTCCGACAAGGCTCTGTAGCCGCATGATTCCAGGAAACTCAAGACCTCTTGCGAGCTGGAGTTGCAAAACTTGAGAGTGAAATCATTGATTTCAACGACCAAACCAATGAAGGCCCGCGCTTTCAGATATTTCTCCATTCCCTGGAGAGCGGCCAACTCAAAGCCTTCGACATCCATTTTTGCCATCCATTGGCGTTCGGTTGGTTCCGGGATATTTTCTTCTTTGATCCACTTTTCAAATGGAAGAACCCTCACATTTATCTCCGACGTGGGAGCCAAGCCCGGATGAGCGCCAAATGTGGTGTGGCCTGAGTCCTCGATGCCGATATGCAAGGGCAATACGGCCTCGGTGTTGGAGAGTCCAAACGGCACGGCGCGCATTTTTGGCAGGCCGTTTTCCGAAATTATTTGATTCAGCTTTTGGTAAAGAGGTGGGTTGGGTTCGAAGGATGTCACCTCGATCGAGGGGCTATGGTTCTTGATGAGGTAACTAAAAAATCCATAATTGGCCCCGATGTCGAACATGTGAGTGGCTCCCTGGTCCGCCCAGGTTTTGAGAATTTCTGCGGTGGGAGCCTCATATTGATGTCCGGACCAGAGCGTGGCCCGTTGTATGGCATCGGTCAGGTCGAGCGTGCCTTGAATTCCCGGGAAGAGTTCTATGCTGCACCGGCGCGGAGCAAGGCGGAAAAACAATTCGTGGGCCAATTTGCCTGTCCGCGGCATTCGATATCCGAAAAATTTGCGCAGATCCGAAATCCAGTGAGTCTTCATGAAAAGTGAAAGTGATGAGCGAAGGAGTGTGAATCCCCGTTACCTGGCGATGGCAATGCTTTGAAGCCCTTTCAGGGGTATGCTCCAGTTATTCCAAATGAGTTGAGAGAGAAGTTGCCCGGCGATGATTCCGGCGATCCCCCAGATGCTTCCCAAATAAAACGAAGAAACCAGGATCAATAGTCCAGTCACCAGAATCGGGATCACAAATGGATTGCGATTTGTGGTCAGGTAAAGGTCCCGGAAAATGCCTTGATTTCCCTCCAGCGCGACGAAAAGAAAAACGGCACCCAATAGGTGCTTGGGCAAGAGTTCCGTGGAGGAACGCGCAAAATTCCGCAAAGCCCAGTCACCAAGTAGGATAAAGCAACCACCCCCCGCCAAACAGCCGAGCCAAAAAAGTGAGAGTCTCTGGACTAAAATTTTTCGGATGCTGCCAATATCGTTTCTGGCCCGCAGCTGAGTGAGAAGAGGCACCTTGACGAGAAACGGCACGGAGGCAATCTGAACAATAGCCACACTAAGCTGAAAGCTAAGGCCATAGCTTGCCGTTTGCGCCAAGCCACCCACCCAACTTGATATAAGGGTGCCGGAAGAAAGGGTCAGATATACCCCCAGGCTCGTGGCGGCCCCCCGCCAGGCCTGGGGCCACAGTTTTTTGATCAGCGGCCAGCTCGCTTTTCCGCTTTTGAGATTTTCGATTGTGGGATCGGCGATCTCCTGGAACTTTGTCCAGTGCCCCCATCGGGTGATTATCCCTTGGAGAAAGTTGCCGATGACGGGCGCCCAAATCCCTATCCCCAGCTTGAGTCCGACAATCGTGGCTCCGTAGTTGGCCACGATGGCGAGCACATAGGCCTGTTGGGCCTGACGAACGCCATTTACGCCCTGAAGCAGGATGTACCATACTGCGGCGTAGCAGCTATATGCGACGCCCAGGATATAAAATAACCACGCGAGCCGGACCGAGAGTGCATCGGTAAAGGAAGTGCTCTTTTCCCAGATCCATATCCCACCGATTGCCCCCAGCAGTACGATCACGCAGACGGCCACCACCAGGTAAACCACGCGCAAGCTGGCAAAGAGATCGGCAAAAAGTTTGTGATTGATTTGTCCCGTGGTCGAGGAGGTTTTTTGGGCAAGGCCTTCATCGAGGAAGTCGGGCGCACCTCCCCAGAGATAGGCGACCGCCCGGGTGGCCGATATGCCGATTCCCGCATCCATTAGCAGGGCGAAACTTCCAAATGACAGGAACAGATACCATAGCCCCATCTTGTCCGGATCGAGATGCGACAACATCATCGGCAGTACGATGACCAGGCCCAGCAGCCGCAGAGCCGTGACTACAATGCTCCAGAAGACGGCTGTTTTTAACAAACGCTGGAGAATAGTCATGAGGATGCAGTAAGGAGACACAATCGAGTTTGATTGGTCTGACTATCCGGGAAGGCTGGGAGGACAGGCACCTTCATTATGAGTAGAGAGACCTTTTTAGGACGGTGCGGTACCAGATTTCGACGATTCTCCTTTTCGCCAAGGCCCGACAGGGTTTGGAACTCATGATGAAGGGCAGCTTCAACGCAATAGTCTTCAGCTGGAAGAAGAGGATTTGCCGCCGTTGCTTGTCGCGGATCGCCGTAAGCTTGGTGTCCCTGAGCAGGCACATGGTATCGATGACCTTGAGGGCAGCGGGATTGAAATTTGCATTTTTCAGGAACCATCGAAACGGCTGCCGATAACAGTCATTCCACAGGCATTCATCTTTTACCGCGGCGGTGAAACCTTGTTCCTCTATCGCGGCTGACCCTGAAAACACAACTTGGGGTTCCCGGATGAAATAAAAGCGGGGCTTTTCCGAAAGCAGTCGGAAGAAGATCATGGAATCATTCCCCATGCCCCGGGCGTTGCAATAGCTCGCATGGGGTCCGGGGAGATCTGCGATAATGGAATTCAGGAGGTCGTCCCGGCGGAAGAAAGCAGCGCCCGGCGAGACCAGCGGCATGTGGTGAGATGCGTGGTGATACGCAAAATCCTCCGCCTCGATAAACCTTGTTGCTCCGAATTCGAAAGCGGGCCGTCGCAGGTGGGTATCGGGATGTTCATGATAAATGCTGGAGACGATAAAGGCCGAATCTTCCAATTCGGACCGATACTTCATATAAGTTTCGATCGCCGTAGGCAGCAGGAAGTCGTCGGAGAAAAGGAGTTTGGCAAACTCGCCGCGGCTATTCTCGATCGCCCACCGCCAGTTATTCACTGGGCCGATATTTCTCCCAGTGGATATGCATTTGACGCGGGGGTCTCCTCCAAAGGTCCGCATAAGCACGGCGAAGGTATCATCGTCACTATGGTTGTCCGAACAGACGACTTCGATATTTTTGTATGTCTGGTCGAGAGCGCTTTGGACGGCGCGTAACGTAGACTTCGGTCTTCGATAGGTCGGAATGCACACGCTCACCAGAGGCTGCTCAGACGGATTCATGGGATTTTGAGAACGATTCTAGCCCCAGTTGATTTTGAGCTTTTTTGCGATGAGCGCTGTAATGGTCAGGATCGCCGCTTTGGGCATACTGCCGCCAAAGACCTTTGGCAGGGCATACGCAACGAATTCCCAGTCCCGCTGCCGGAAACAATCGACCCCAATGTCAGATCGCATATGTTCCGGGGCGTTTTCGAGAAAGCGGTCACAGCACTCCTTCCAGTCGATATGGTGCTTCTCCATCAGTTCGCGCATTGAGAGTGTCACCCATCGGCCTTCGTGGTGGTGCTGTTGGCGCGGGAGGTGTTTGCTGATCATTAATGGATGATCTCGAAAAAGGGCTGTTTCCACCGGGATGAAGACCAGATCCGCTTCGATGATTAACTGTACCCACCGCCATCGGTCCTGGGGGCCACGAAAGCCAGTTTGAATAGGATTCACCCTTTTATGAACGGCACTGTTCAAGGCCAAGGCCGACGCGGCCACTGGGGTTCCAAATAGAAACGCCCCCAGCATTGTTCTCTTTTCGATGATTTCAGGCTCATCGCTAAGGAGGTCGAATAGGAGGGCTGGAGCAAATACGGAACTTTGCAGGGGTCCGCGTGCTTTATAGTAGGTCTTCGCCGCAGTCGAAAATATGGCTGCATCGGGATACTTCAGGATCGCACGCTCGAGATGGTGCAGGTGATCGGCGCGGAAAAGATTATCATCCTCCAGTAGCGCGATATATTCCGAGGAAGACTCCTTGAAGACCCAGTCAAAGGCTGCTTCCACTCCAATCCTTTCACTTTTGTGGGCATAGCGAATCGGAAGATTCGGGTATTCCTTTAGGATGGCTTCATCAGACTGTTTCGAGTTATCTCCGATAAATACTTCGTCCGGTGGCCGGGTTTGCCGGGCCACGGAATCCAGCGCCTGACGTAGCAGGTCGGGACGATCCATAGTTGGGATGGCAACAGTGATTGAAGGAGATGATGATTTCATGCGAGGTGAAGGACGGTAGCGGGCTTGCGGATCGTGAGCCCGTTCACGATGTTGAGAAGATGTGGGAGGCCTAAAGCCCTTGTTTTCTCGACCAATCGAGCATGGCCAAAATGCCCGCTTCAGAAGACATCGCAGGCGCCCAGCCGAGCAATTGCCGGGCCTTCCGGGTGTCTGCCACAAAGAAGTCCTGATCGCTTTGCCGCCGCGGCAATTTTTCGAAAACCAGCGGTTCGGAGGAGCCCAGGAGTTTTTGCAAAAGATCGAAAAGTTCCAGTAAACTCAAGGCGTGGTTTGCCCCGCCGCCGATGTTGAAGATCTGGCCCGCGGCGCGATCCTGGTTTTTGTAGGCAGCTTTATAGAGGGTGATAAGATCGGTGCCGTGCAGCACGTCCCGCACTTGTTTGCCGGTGCCGTTGATGGTGAATGAAGGGATGGCCTTCCCCTCCTTCCTGGCGGTATCTTGCTCCAGCGCTTTTTGGCAGAACCAGCCGATCCACCCTTGATCGAAGGTGGCAAATTGGCGGCCTCCATAGATGGAGGAATGGCGGAACACGACGGTTTTCAGACCGTAGTTGCGATGCCAGTCGCGCACGTATTGGTCGGCGGAGCCTTTGGAGCATCCGTAGGGGGAGGCGAAGTCGAGCGGCAGGGATTCATCAAAGCCGTTTGGATGTGAAGGCACCTCGTAGCGTTTTTCTTTTTCTTCGTAGGCCAGGTCTTCAAGGTCGCCATAAACCTTGTTGGTTGAACTGTAAGCCAGCAGCGCGTCTGGCGAATATTTGCGCATGCCTTCCAGCACATTGAAGGTGCCCACCACATTCGTCAGCAGATCGCGGCGTGGATCGCTGAGGGATGTCGTCATGGCGACCTGGCCGCCCAGGTGGCAGATGTAGTCGAACGAGCCATGGGCGCGAAAGATGTCGGTGACCAGGGCTTCCTCTGCGAGATCGATATGGTGCAAAGTCAACTGCCCTGGCTTGGCTTGATCAAGCAGCCACTGTCGGTTGCTTTCTCCGCCCTGGCGGAACAGCGCATCGGCCACGACGACCTCCGCGCCCTCTTCAAGATAGGATGCCGCAATATTTGAACCGAGGAAGCCGCAGCCGCCGGTGACGAGAATTTTCATAGGATGATGATGCTAAAAAGTGTTGAGCAAAGGTGCGTACCGCATGACTTCGCCGGTGCGATAGGGCACTTCACCGGCCCGTATTCGCCCGCTGGCGCGCCAGTGCGACCACCAGGTCGTGGCAAATTCCAGGAGGGTTTGCGCTTGTCCGGACCCCAGATTTTCGACCCGGGGGACGCCAGCGGCCAGATCGGTCCGATCCAGTGAGGCCAGGAAGGCTTCGGCCGCATCTTCCACCGGCATGAAGTCTCGGATCTGGCTGCCTGCGGTCATGGGAAAGTCCTCTCCGGCTTGCGCCGCCTTTTTTAAGGCGGGCCAGAAATTACTCTTATGTTGTCCTTCGCCAAACATGTGAAAGGGACGCAAAATCAGCAAAGCCAGATTTTGCTCCGCGGCCAGTCCCAGCGCGGCTGCACTGGCCGCCGCTTTAGAAGCGCCATATGCAGTGGTGGGCAGAAGTGGCGCCTCCGCGGGGATGAAATCGTAGCGGCCACCGCTCGCGCCATATTCAAAACAAGAGCCGCAGATGACCAGGCGCCGAACGCCCGCTTCCACCGCCGCGCGCCAGAGCTGCAGGCTGTCCTGCACATTGATCTGGAAAAGCTCTGTCCAGGTCGCCTTCTGCGGACTTACCCCGACGGCAGCCAGATGGACAAGAGTATCGCAATGGCGCAGTTGCTCGCCCCACGGGTCGGTCAAGCCGCCTTCCAGCCAGCGTGGCTGGCTCGGTAGTGGGATTTTTGGCTGGCTGCCGGGACGCCGTAGCGCCAGCACTTCGTGCCCGACGGTCAATGCCCGGCGTAGAAAATGCGATCCGAGAAATCCTGTTCCTCCAGTGAGGAAGATGCGATGTGACATGGCGCGCTATGCGCTTATTTTTTTTCCTCGTTTTGTTCGGAGTCGGAAACGTGGATCTCCCCGCACTGCGGACAGACCACCGACACGAATTCGATGCGCGACTGTTCGCTGACATACGATTCCAATCCCTGCCATTTTCCGGAATCCAAGCGGATTCTATGGCAACACGGACAGGTCGGTAGATACCCGGAAAGGGTTTTTACATGCTCCAGGGATGTGCGCAATTCGGTGATGATCTGTTCCCGGTCCCGCAAGGCTCTCCGCAGTGAGGCGTATGAAGTGCCACAGATGCCAAAGACGATCAGCCGCATAAAGGCATTCCAGTAGCGGATGCCTTCATACTCATACACGTGGCCGTTGAGATAATCACAGACCAGCCAGGCCGCAGCAGCGAATATGCTCATCCACCATCCGGCCGCTATACCGCGATACCAGGCGATGACGGCCACCGGGAAAAAATAAAAAGCCAGCAGACTGAATTGGTATCCGGTGCGGGCGTCCGTGATCGCCGTCAGACAGAGCAGGAGCAAGGCAATCGGCCAGATAAATCGCTGAATCGCTGAATCAACTGGTTGCATCTTGGTGATTCTGGTTTGGAGACTGGAGGACCCTCATAATGGTGGCAAGATATTTTGGGAGAATGACCGTCTGATCAAAGCGTTTGACCGACTCCTGGCCTTCTTGGCCCATCCGCTGTCGTTTTTCCGGATCTTTGATGAGTTCAATCAAACGGCGAGCCAGAGTCGCGGAGTCTGCCGGCGGGACCAGGTATCCCTCCTTGCCGTCCGTGAATGAATCACAAATGCCATCGACCATATTGGCAACGATAGGTCTGCCGCAGGCCATGGCCTCGGTCACCACATTGCCGCGCGCTTCGTAGAGTGAGGTCATGACGACAATATCTGCGGCGGCAATATAGCTCCAGGCGTTCGCTTTTGCTCCCAGAAACTGGCAACAGTCTGCCACCCCCAGATTTGTCGCCATGTCTCTGAGGGATTGTTCGCACGGTCCGTCGCCGATAATCCAAAGTCTGGCCTCCGGAGCCTCCTTTTGGACCATGGCCCAGGCTTGGATCAGCCAATCCACCCGTTTCTGGTCCGTAAGGCGGCCGACAGAGACGACATGGCAATGCGCGGGAGACCATTTGTTGTACTCCCGTACTTTGGCGGCCGTTTCCACCGTCGGTGTGTTTCGCAGCGCAACCGGATTGGGAATCATGCTTATGCGCTCAGGCGTGGCCAAACCCAGTTGCAAATAACGCCGCATGTTCGATTCACTGATTGTGATAACGTGACTGGCGAGATGGCAGGGCATCCATTCCGAGAGGAAATTGCGAATTACGCGCTTCAAGTCCCAGTCTGTGTAAAAACTCGGCCAGTGGCAGACATAGATGCTTTTGCGTATGCCGGCGAGCCGCCCGACCAATACCCCCAGGGGAGCTGCCCACTGACCATGCAGGATCAGGAGATCCGGTCGGATTTTTCTTAATTGCAACCAGAGAAGAATGGCGCCGAAGGGCAAGCGGGACAACCGTTCCAGCGGAAGTTGGATGGTCGGGATTTTCAGTTTTTGACAGATGCTGCTCAGGTAGCCGCGCCCTCCGTGGATGACGGTGATGTCAAAAAAATTACTGTAGTAGGCCACATGCTGGCTGGTGGTGCGCGGTCCGCCGCCGGCTCCATCCAAATGAATGATGTGCACGATTTTCGTCGTGGCCCTGCCGTCCTGTTTCATTCGGGGCGCAACGCGCGTGGGTTCTTAACGGGATGCATGGACCACGCACCGGACTGCAGGAATGTCTTGATGCGACCGGCGGTCAGGGGTTCGAAATCCACAAAGTCATTTTGTTCGCCATGGTCTCGCACGCGAAAACCCAGATGATGAGCCTGGCTGGGCAGATACATTTCCAAAAAGACCGGGCGGGATTCCGGAGTGGACGCCACGGCCTCGAACGCTTCGCGTTTCCAGAATGAACCGGTGGCCATGCAATTCAGGATCACCTTTCGATCCTCCCGAAGAGAGCAGCCTTCCCAAGTTCCGGCAAATTCCGGATCAGCCGAATGATAAAGATAGTGCGGGGCATTGGTGCCATCCACACGCGTAAGATGGTGAAAAAGCACATCCGCTTTCTCCGCGATGGTCTGGCGGATCAGGTGTGCGCCCCAATCTGCCACCACCGGCGAATGATCATATTCCACCAGGCAAACGTATTGATACGAAGGCCGCTGAGCCATCCAGCGGGCGGTCTCACGCAGCGGTCCGGCATAGCTTTGTTTCTCCAGCGGGTGCCGGCTGGTCCGCAGATTTTCGTCGGTTACAAAAACCTTGTGAGGGTGGGATAGCCCTTTAAAATCGGCTTCCCGGCCGCCGTGCACCGCAAGAATATGGTCCGCCGAATAGCCCAACGCCCGCCAGTGATTGAGGATGCTCTCGCACTCTTGCGGAGAATGATGAACGAGGATGGCCCACAAGATTTCCCCCGTTCCGCCGATTTCGTTTTGCGGGAGCAGCCGCGGATAGTCGACTGGCTCGGGTGTGGCAAATCCGATGCGGTGCCGGGCATACTTCAGATCCCCTTGTGGGAGAAAGACGGCCCGCACATAGGGGCGATGCAGCCCGATCAACCAAGCCCGGCCCCACCAGCACCAAACCATGCCGCGGCCGATGATCTCTCCGGTTCGCTCGTCGCGAATAGGTCTTCCCAGCCACTCAATCAATCGCCATAACGCTTTTTTAATCATGTGATCTGACGGTCAGCAGTCCGTTGAGCAGAGAGCGATAGGCTGAGACCATCTTCGTTAGCGGAAATTTTTCCTCGACCAGGCGGCGGCCGTTCCGGCCGAAGGTTATACGCTCATCATCGTTCCGCAGCAGTTGCGCGATGGACTTTCCCAGCGCGGCGACATCGCCGATTTCACACAGCAAACCAGTCTGGCCATTTTGGACGCTATCGGTGATGCCGTCGGTGAAAAAAGCTGCGACTGCCCGCGAGCAAGCCATCGCTTCCAGCGGGACCAGCGCGTGTCCTTCATAGAGGCTGGTCATCACCACAACGTCAGCTGCGTTGAGCCAGGACAATCCTTCTGGTTGCTGGCCGACAAAACGAATGCTTTCCGCCACTCCCAGTTTTTTGGCCAGCATTTCACAAACGGGCCGCTCCTCGCCATCGCCCACGACCCACAGTATCCATGCTGGTGAGGGGCTTTCGCGCAGGGATTGGACCCTGGCCCACGCTTCCATCAACCAATCGGGCCGCTTTTGATCGTCCAGTCTCCCGACGTAGACACAATGCCGTGCCTCGGGATCAAAGCCATGTTCCTGCCGGAACTTATCCGCCGGTATCGGAATGGCATTGGTGTCCACACCGTTGGCGATCCGTACGAGATGCGACTCCGGCATCCATCCGCGGAACAGATAGTTGTAGTAGTTACCCTCACTCAGGCTCACCACCCGGGTGCATAAATTACAGGGGATTTTTTCCGCGATATAGTTGCGGATGACACGAAAGAGATTGGTGCTGTGGTAGAAGGCCGGACAGTGCGCGATATAGACCGAGCATCTCACGCCTGCGAGCTTGGCGGCGAGTGCGCCGAGCGGGCCGGCCCATTGCCCGTGGAGGATCACCGCGTCCAGCTTGGCCTTTCGGAAATGGCGAGCGAGTTCCAATATGGCCCAAGGCCAGCGCCATAGGCCCTTCATCGCTACTTTTTCGCAGTCAAAGCCATGAGTTTCACAAAATGCAGTTAAACGCCCCTCGCCATCGCAAAACACCATCTGGTCGAAATCCTTCTGCAATCCGTCGAGCAGTTGGCAGACCACCACCGGACCTCCGCCCGGGCCGTCGGAATGGATGACATGGGCGATGCGTGGCACGGGCGGCTGGTCAGGCATCAGGGGGCTGGTTGGTTTTTCTGCACGAGTGCCGGGGGAAGGTTGATGCCGCCGGTAGTGGAAGAGGTGTTCGCTAGAAAAATAAACTTCCCAAAAAGCGTCTTCGTATCGCGTGCGGTCGCTATTCTCGCTTTCGGATTGGTCGCAGTGAAGGTGTTGCCGGTCACCAGAAAGTAGCCATCGTTTTCGAGAAAAAACAGGAACTCACTCCCTTTCGCAAGGTCGATCGTGTTGCCTTGGATCTTGAAATTCGCGCAGTGGGCCATCACCATTCCATAGTTCTGACAGGCAATGAACTTATTGTTGGAAAATGTGATCTTTTGGTTCCTAAGCGAGTCGATGTTTACCCCGTAACTACAATTTACCGCGGTATTTCCGGAAAAGGTCACGTTCTTCATACCCCAGCCTCCATAGCCGATATGTGTGCCCTCCACCCGGTTGTTGCGGACAATGGCCGAGGTGTGGGTCATCGGTTTTTCCATACCGTTCATGTTGTTGATGATCGTGATTGACCCCCCTGTGCCTCCCTTCCATCCGGTGATCGTGCAGTTCTCAATGAGATTGCTGGACGAATTCACGTTGATAGCTCCGATGGCAATGGGAAAAGCCTCGGCTCCCCATCCCGCGACATTTTTGGCCGTGACCCGACGTATGGTGTGATTAGAGCCCTGCAAACCTACCGCTTGATCGCAGGATTGTTTGCTGCCGATCGCGTCATAATTGCAGTCCACCGTCAGGTCCTGCACCGTGATGCCCGTGGTGCGGCTGTCCGCCGAGGCAACACCACAAGTGGAGAGAACTTTTCCGTCAGGGCTGGGGAAGGCTTTTACGATTTTCAAGATGGTCGCACTCTGTCCTGCTCCGGCCACGGTCCAGCCGGTATTGCACCTCCAACCCACCGTTCCGTTGGTGAGTCCGGGCGTGTAGTCGCCATTACCCACGGTTTCAAAGGTTCCCGACGAAAGATGGACGGTGAGATGCTTGGTTCCCCGCCACCAGTACCCCCGCAACACGCGGTCAAATTTAACCTGCGACGAGCCATCGTACGGATCGTCGATCGTGCCGCGTCCCTTCTGTCCATCTGTGCGCGGAGCGATCCAGATTTCCGGATCTTTCGCCGCACATGCCTGCCAGGCGATCAGCATCGCCAGCAGCATTACCCGCCGGAAGCCCCGGCCCATCAACGCTGTTTAACGAACCCGGTAATCGTCTCGATCATGTAATTCAACATGGCCGGCGTCAGGCCTGGATATGTGCCCAGGAATAGTGCGCTGTGCATGATCTCATCCGCCCCGGGCAGGTCGCCGATCTGACGGAACGCATCGGGGCGATCCTTGCGCAACTGCACAAAGACAGGCTGCCGAAGCAGATTGCCGCCGAAGAGCATGCGGTTGCCGATCTTTTTCTCATCGAGATAGCGGCCCAAGTCCGTGTGGCTAAAGGGTGCGCCGGCCCGTACCCGCAGCATGAAGCCAAACCACGAGCAGTCAGTGCGACAACCAGTGTCATCCCAAGAGAAGCCCTGCGAGCTCCAGTCCGCCGCGTGGGTGGGCAACGAAAACTCAAAGTATTCCTCCAACCCGGCCAGGCCTGACCGCAGCGATTCCCAGTTCTGTTTGCGGGCTTCTACGAATGCTGGCAGTTTTTTCAACTGTTGGCGCCCAATGGCCGCCTGTGGATCGAGAGGTTTCAGGTTAAAGCCCAGATGGCTATAGATGTATTTGTGGTCGTAGCCTTCCGGAAGTTCGCCCAACTGCCAGCCGAAGCGTTTGCCGCAGGTATTGTCCTTGCCGCTCGGACACCAGCAATCGCGGCCCCAGTCCCGGAAGCTCTCGGCATAGGTCTTCAGCGGCGGCCGGTGAATGATGTTCACCGCTCCGCCCTCTCCCATCGTGAGATGGTGAGGGGGATAGAAAGACTGCGTGGAAATATCCCCCCAGGTGCCCGAGTAGCGTGTGATATGCGTGCCATCGGAGGGAATGCCCGGCGAATTGCTCGTAAAGCCGAGACTCTTGGCCTGCTCGATCGGCATGGAGTACGTACAGCCCAGGGCGTCGCAGTTATCCTCGATCAGCCACAAATCGTATTTTTTGCAGAAGGCCAGCACGGCGCCGAGGTCAAATGGATTTCCCAGAGTATGAGCCATCATCACCGCCTTGGTTCTGCCGACCTGATAGGCTTCTTCCAACTGCTCCATGCGGGCATTTCCCGTCACGGGGTTATTGTCGATGAAAACCGGGATTGCTCCCTGTTGCACGATGGGTGCGACGGTC
Organism: uncultured Chthoniobacterales bacterium; assembly: GCA_964445975.1. Lineage (GTDB taxonomy): Bacteria > Verrucomicrobiota > Verrucomicrobiia > Chthoniobacterales > Terrimicrobiaceae > CAYUMP01. The sequence continues at coordinate 220,024 of CAYUMP010000005.1, forward strand.
GTCGGAAAACCCGCCGCCACAGTGATCACCTCATCGCCCGGCTGGATGCGCTTGTGCGGTGGCAGCTTGTGGCTGGTCAACGCGGAAAGAGCGACGAGATTGGCCGACGACCCAGAGTTGACGAGCAGCGAATATTTGACGCCCAGAAAACCGGCCAACTCCTTTTCAAAGGCTTCCCCTTCCGCTCCGAGGGTCAGCCAGAAATCGAGTGTGCTGCCTACTGCAGCAGCCACTTCGTCTTCCGTAAATACCCGTCCGGCGTAAGGGACGGTGGTCTTCCCGGGTTCGAACGGGAGAGGGTTTTCGGGAGCCGGGCGATTGGCTTGGTGGACCAGCGCGGAAAACTTCCGCGTCAGACGCAGGATCTCCGCTTTGATTTCTTCTGGGTTGTCAGTCATTTGCTCCAGGAAAGTTGTTTGGCGCGGGCGTCGGCCTCATAGCTCGCTATTTGTTCGCGGGTCAGCCCGGCTTCAGTCCCCGGATTCTCCAGGGCCTGGCGGTACCAGCTGACGGTTCGCTCGATGGTTTGCGGGAAATTCCAAACCGGTTCCCAGTTTAGAAAGTGAAAAGCTTTGTCGGTGGCGAGGTTGAGCAGGGTGGCTTCATGGACCGCATTGGGATCGCTCTGGTCCTCCCATTTTCCGGGCCAATGTTGCAGTGCTTCTTCGACCAGTGCGGCCACCGTGCGGTTGGAGTCGAGCTTTGGCCCGAAGTTGAAAGCCGAGGACAGTTTGGGATCTTCCGCCAGCCGCGCGCCCAGCCATAGATAGCCGCTCAGCGGTTCCAGGACATGTTGCCAGGGACGGGTGGCGGTCTTATTGCGCACGGTGATCGTCCTGCCCTGGTGCAAGGCGCGGATGCAGTCCGGTACGATGCGGTCGGGCGCCCAATCGCCCCCGCCGATGACGTTGCCCGCCCGGGCGGAGGCCAGTCGTATCGGGGAATTCGGCCCGGAGAAAAACGAACGACGGTACGCGTTGATCACCAGCTCGGCGGCACCTTTCGAAGAACTGTACGGATCATAACCACCCATGGGATCTTCCTCGCGATAGCTGTAGACCCACTCGCGGTTTTCGTAGCACTTGTCCGTCGTGACCGCGACCATCGTGCAAGCGTGCCCGGCTTTCCGCACCGCTTCCAGGACATGGGCCGTGCCCATGATGTTGGTGGCATAGGTCTCCACCGGTGCGTCGTACGACAGGCGGACCAAAGGTTGTGCGGCGAGATGAAAAACAAAATCCGGCTGATATTCCGCCACAGTGCGCTCGACCATCTCGGGTTGGCGGATGTCTCCCTCGATATGCCGGAGGCGTTTCCTCAATGCCAGTTCATCAAAAAGCGAAGGAGTGGCAGGCGCGAGAGCCAGCCCGCAGACATCGGCCCCGAGGCCGAGCAGCCATTCGCTCAGCCACGCACCCTTGAACCCCGTGTGACCGGTCACCAGCACGCGGCGACCGCGATATGTGTCGGCGAAAGGCATTACCAGACCTTCCAGGGCGCCTTGCCGTCGTCCCACAGTTTGTTGAGAAGGGTGAATTCCTGGAAAGTATCCATCGGTTGCCAGAATCCGTCGTGCCTGAAGGCGGACAGTTTCCCGTCCGCCGTCATTTGCTTCATCGGGGCCTGCTCCAGCATCATGCCCGGATCATCTGGCAGATAGTTAAAGATGGAACGGTCGCACACCATGTATCCGCCGTTGATGTATCCGCCCTCGGCCTGCGGCTTCTCATTAAAGCCGTGAACGGTCGTATCTTCATCAATGCCCAATTCGCCGAATCGTCCTGGGGGATGCACCGCGCTCATCGTGCACACCTTGCCGACTTTCTTGTGATGTTCGATGCTCCCGGGAATGTCGATGCTGCCCACCCCATCGCCATACGTAAGCAGAAACGTCTCATCTTTTTCAAGATAGCGCTCCACCATCCGGATGCGATAGGCGGTCATGGAGTTTTCACCGGTGTCTGCGAGCGTCACATTCCAGTCCTCCTCGTCATGACGGCTATGAAATTGGGTTTCCTGCGTGCGGCCCAGCGAAAGGGTGATGTCGCAGGTATTCCACAGATAGTTGCGGAAGTAGTCCTTGATCATGTCGCCCTTGTAGCCGAGGCAGAGGATGAAATCCTTATGCCCGAAGTGCGCATAATATTTCATGATGTGCCACAGGATCGGACGATTGCCGATCGGCACCATCGGCTTTGGCCGGAATTCCGTTTCTTCGCGCAGGCGGGTTCCTTTTCCGCCGCAGAGAATGACAACTTTCATATTGTTTTAAAGGTTGGGGGTCTTTGAGCGCTTGAACGTCCAAACCGGCCCAGCAGCCACCAGAGGCCGGCCGCTGCGGCCGGCATGAAAATAAACTCCATCTCCCCGCGAAAACGTGCCTGACCCACGTGGGTCAGGCCGTAGATGAGCGAAAAGAAAAAGCAAAAGTAGATTAGGAGCGGCAGGTATTCCTTCCCCGGCCGCCCCACGATAAATCCCCAGACACAGAGTCCCGCCAGCGCCACCCAGCAGGCCATGTAAAGCCCTCGGAAGACGATGGCCTCAGCTGCTCCGGTGGTACGCACCCGGTCTTTCGGCGCGACCGTCCAGAACCACAGGATTTTTTTTCCCGTCAGCTTGAGGAACGCGCCGGGATGCGTCTTCACATAGTCCATCGCCTCTTTCTGCATCGCCTCCATCAGCTTGATCTCCGGGACTTTCCCCCGCAGTTCTGCGAAACATTTGGGAGGATATTGATTGGTCACTTCCTCCATTCCCCCGATGGTATAGCCGGTGCCGGTGGCGTGTGGATTGTTCCCCATCCAGAATTCCTTGCCGAAGCTGCTTTTGATCAAAAGCAATTTGCCGTGGACCTGGTAGTTCCGGATTGTCCATGGCACCAGGCAAACCACCACCGTGATGCCGGCCACTGCCAGGGTGCCAAATTGCCGCCAGAGTTTTTGCCAGGCAAACTGGCCGATAAGGACCAAACCGCACATGCCATACAGTCCCAATATGGTCGGCTGGAAAAGTGCAACCAGGCCGGTCAGGGCGCCGATGCCGATCGCCTTGCCCAAGCTTTCGTGTGACCACTTGAGCCAGCCGTAAACGAGCCAGGGGTGGGCTGCCATGACGAAGGCCGAGTGATGGATGCGCGTGCCATACCAGAGATAAAGTGGTGTCAGGACGACGATGACCTGCACAAGTACCGGCGGCACCTGCGGAAACCACCGTCGCGACAGCCAGCCCATCGGCCAGACCATGGTGGCGAGGGCGAGACATTGCAGCGTGCTGATCAGGAAATACGTCAGCGGCACCTGCCCGAAAGCTTTCCAAAAACCCACCAGCAACACCGGATAACCCGGGGCCTGCCAACTGGTTGGCTCCACCGGATAGGAAAAATCCGCACTGAAGCCGTTTCCGATAAAGAGATTTTGTGCGATCTGGCCGTTCTCCCAAAGCCGCGGCTCCTTGTAATGTCCGACTGCGGCCACCACCGCCAGGTGGAGGAAAAAGGAGACGATAAAAAGAACCAGCGTCACCGCTTTTGGCCGGTCCGCCAATTTCAGCAAGATATTCTGGAGCTTGTCCATAAGTCAGCGCGTTGGTTTCCGGTAGTCTCCCCGGCTGAAATACTTCTCCAGCCACACATAGAGGCAGATGAAAAGGTAACGGCTGCCCATTTCCCGGATCTTGAGCTTGGCCACCCCGTGCCGCCGATTTCGCCAGGTGATCGGAATCACCGCATAGCTATAGCCCCGCACGATCGCCTTCAGAGGTAGTTCCACCGTGATGTTGAAATGTGGGGACAGGATCGGCCGGATGCCGGCGATCACCTCCCGCCGGTACGCCTTGAAGGCGTTGGTCGTATCGTTCAATCCGTGGTTGAAAAGCATTCGCACGAAGGCATTCGCCAAACGGTTCAAAAACATTTTGATCGGCGGATAGTCGATCACTCCTCCGCCGCGTTGAAACCGGCTGCCGAACACGCAGTCGTACCCCTCATTGAGCTTTTCCCAATAGCGCACCACATCGCGACAGTCATCGGACTCGTCCGCCATCATGACTACCACCGCGTCGCCCTTCATGGCATCGAGTCCATAGGTGATGGCCCGGCCGAAACCATGTGGTCCGGGATTCTGTACCGGTTTCAGTTCGGGAATGTTTTTCGCCTCCGCCTGCAGGATTGACCAGGTGTTGTCCGAGCTTCCGTCATCGACCACGATGATCTCGTGAGGCACCCCACGCAATTCGAGCTCCAGATGCAGGTGCTTGACCGTCGAGGCGATGCATCCTTCCTCGTCCCGCGCGGGGATGACGATGCTGCAAAGTTGCAGCGGCGTGGTCGGACTGGTGGGCTTCACGTGGATTCGCTGTGTAGAAATGCCGGGAGAAGCGGTCAAGCAACCATTTGCAACCATTTCGGATGAGCTTCCGCATGGTCTGCAATTTCTCGGAGGATATCTTCGAGGGGGGTAGCCGGTTTCCAGTGCCAAATGGATCGGGCTTGGGATGAGTCCAGCACCATCCAGGGGATATCGTATGGTCGCGGGGTCAGGTCGGGCGTGACGGTATGCTCACCGAAGCGGGCCCGGCACCAATCACTCAGGCCAGCCAGGGACATGGCATTTTCCCGCCCGCCCGCCAGATTGATCACATTGGGCTTCACTTGATCCCGGCTCTGGATTTGCGCCACAATCAACGGCGCCAGATCGCGGGGATGCAGGCAGTCGCGCACCTGATTCCCGCTGCCGCCAAAGCCGATGTATTTAAGCGGTGCGCGGGAGGCCCAGGCGTGAATCCAGTAGCTGAAAATCCCCTGGTCCGCCTTGCCAAACTGGCCGGCACCGGCCAGCACCCCGCAGCGATTGATGTAGACCGGAAAACCAAAGGTCAGCCCGTATTCCAAAGCCAGCAACTCGGAACATTTTTTTGACGAACCGTAGAGCGAAAGTGGCGGCTCGGTGGAGAATCCCTCGTTCACTCCGGCCGGTGAGATTCCCGCGGGAAAATCCGTATCGAAGCGGGGTACAAATGCCTTTTCCCGCACTTCCATCGCCAGTGCAGCCAGCGGCTCGAGGGCATAGACCCGGCTTGTGCTCAGGAGGACGAAGCCGGCCGCGTGCCGCCGGCAGTATTCCAGCAGGTGGATCGTGCCGAGGAGATTGTGATCCAACAATTCCTTCGCGCTCGTTTTGCCGTCGACCCCGGCCAACACACTCGGGTTCGCTGCGCAATCGATGACAAAATCCACCGGCGGCAACGCTTCGATGGTGGTCGCATCCCGGATGTCCCCGATGCGCAGGTCGATGCCCAGTGCCCGGAGGGAGTCAACATTCGTTTCGCTGCCACGCCGGGTCAGGCTGTCCAGGCCCACAATGCTCATATCGGGACGGAGCTGGAGGATTTCCCGGGCAATGATGCTGCCGGCAAATCCGCAAATACCCGTAATAAGGAGTTTCACTGTGAAGAAAGTCTCTTCTGCCACGCCGCCACGATTTGGCGGATGGTTTCCTTCAACGAGATTCGGATGTCCCAGGCGGGAAAGTGGGACCGGATTTTCCGCAAATCGCTATAATAACAAATGTGGTCTCCGATGCGGTTTTCCTCCACATAGGTGTAGACCTGTTTCCGGCCTGAAAAGTCGGCGGCGATTTCAAACGCCTCGAGAATGGAACAGGAATTCGCCTTGCCGCCGCCCAGGTTATACACCTCACCGACTCGCGGAGATTGGATGAATTCCCCCATGAAGCTGGCCACGTCTTCCGAGTGGATGTTGTCCCGCACCTGCTTGCCCTTGTAGCCGAAGACCTTGTATTCGCGGCCTTCCAGATTGCATCGCACCAGGTAGCTGAGAAAGCCGTGCAACTCCACGCCGGAATGGTTCGGGCCGGTCAGACAACCGCCGCGCAGGCAACAAGTCGGCATGCCGAAGTAGCGACCGTACTCTTGCACCATGATATCCGAAGCCGCCTTGGAAGCCCCGAAAAGCGAGTGTTTGCTCTGGTCGATCGAAAATTCCTCGGGGATGCCATTTTCGTAGGTGGGGTCGGCATAGTCCCAGCGCGTCTCCTCTTCCCGCAACGCGATGGTATTTGGGCGGTCGCCATAAACCTTGTTCGTGGACATGTGGATGAACGGCGATTCCGGACAGGTGCGTCGGGCCGCTTCCAAAAGATTCAACGTACCCGTGGCATTCGTGTCGAAGTCGTCGAAGGGAATTGCCGCCGCCCGGTCGTGCGAAGGTTGCGCGGCCGTATGAATGATTGCAGCGGGCTTCACCTTATCCAGCAGAGCCAGCACGCCGTTGCGGTCCCGGATATCCAGCTCGTGGTGGGTATAGCCGGGAATGCTTTCCGCCAGTCGCTTCTGGTTCCAGCGCGTGTCCCCCTGCGGGCCGAAAAATACCGCCCGCTGATTGTTGTCGACCCCGTGAATCGGGAAGCCGCGCCGGGCGAAATACACACAGACCTCCGAGCCGATCAAACCGGAAGAGCCGGTCACCAAAAGCGGTTTCATTGTGAGTTGAAGCGGTATTTCAGAATGCACCGGATGGCGCTAAAACCATCCTTCCAGCCGATCTTCTTTCCCTCGGCATAGGTCCGTCCATGGTAGGAGATCGCCACCTCGTAAACCCGCACCCCCTTGGCGGCGATCTTCGCTGTGATCTCCGGCTCAAAGCCGAAGCGGTCTTCCTCAATCGTCACCGACTGGATGATTTCCCGCCGGAACGCCTTGTAGCAGGTCTCCATGTCGGTGAGGTTCAGATTGGTAAACATGTTGGACAGCAGGGTCAGGAATTTGTTGCCCACCGAATGCCAGAAATAGAGGACGCGATGCGCTTCGGAACCGATGAACCGCGAGCCGAAGACGACATCGGCACGATCCGTCAGAATGGGTTTAAGCATGCGTGGATATTCCGTCGGGTCGTATTCCAGGTCGGCGTCCTGGATCATCACGATGGGCGCAGTCGCCATGGCCAGACCAGTGCGAAGCGCGGCGCCTTTGCCTTGGTTGAATTCGTGATGATAGACGCGCAGGCGGGGTTCGATGGCCGCCAATTGGTCCAGTGTCTTTCCCGAGTTGTCGCTGGAACAATCGTTGACGCAGATCAACTCGGCCACCTCAGGCTGAGCCAGCACGGCGGCGATGACGTTTCCCACCGTGGATGCCTCATTGTAGACCGGCATGATGATGCTTAAGCAGGGATTCATGGAAATCGGAGAGGGATGGGTGAAAAATTTCGATTAATCAAGCGGCCTTTCCGGCATGCTGCCGCCCCTGGTCGTTCCGGCAAGGGAGACCATGGGCCAAAATAGAGATGGGGTTGTCCCGCAATGCGGATGTCGGTCAGTCGCCTTGGAGGAGCCTCTGCGCCAAGGGTAAAAGGGTCGAGGCCCGTTTGTGCCATTTGGTCAGCCGCTGCAGGCGTAGCTTCGCAGCGGGTCGGGCGGCCGGGGCCAGTTGAGGCAGCAACTGCTGAAGGTCTTTCACCCGTTTGGTATTCGCCGCCAGGCGCGGGGCCAGCCGCTTGCTCAGAAAACCGCCGAGCAGGGGCTTTAATTCCAGCCGGGCCGTGAAGGTGTGGCTTCGCTCGCCGTTCTCCCGCGATTTAATGATGGCATTGAGCTCTTCCAGTTGGCGCAGCCCCTGGCTGGCTGAGCCCTTGCTAATATTCAGCCGGTGCACGATTTCCTCCATGGAAAGGGCTTTTTGCGAGGCGAAAAGCAAACCGTAGATCGCTCCCAGGGAAGGGGGATTTCCAAAAAGATCTGCAATATCCGAAAAAGCTGCCACCAGCTCTTTTTCCAACAAATCCTGGGCGGCCTCGGCCGTCCTCTCGGAGCCTGGAATTTCGATCATTGTCAAAACTTTTGCCCGACAGGTTTTAAAGTTCAATTCAAAATGAACAAAATTTTCGGCTTTCGGGATGGCTTGGGATCTGGGAAAGCATCGGCGGTCGCACCCCGGCCTCCTTCATGCGTTATCTTCTCGCCATCCTTTGTGCTTTGGCCATTGCCGTGGCGCAAAGCCTGTATGGCGGAGTGATGCGTCCAGTCTTTGCTCTGCCGGCCTATCTGGCTGTCTCGGTCGCCGGCATCCTTGCCTTGTCAGCGTTACTCTGGCGCAACCTCCCCCTTCCCGGGCTCGCCAGCATCGCCTCGGTGGCAGCCTTTGCCGGCTGGTTATTCTGGCGGGAGATGGAGTCTCCCGACCCCTGGCTGGCCTCGGGTTACCTGCGGCTCACTCTGGCGTGCCTGGTCATATATCTGCTTTTCGCCTGTATCATCACCAATCCGCTGCATCGCCTGGCCTTTATCAGCCTGCTTTTGCTCTTCGCGATGATTCAGGCCGCCTTTGGAGCCTGGCAGTTTGTCAATCGGCACGACTCCCTGCCTCTGCCTTGGATGTCCGAATATCTCAAGGCTTCCTACTTCAGTCGACTCAATGGCCGGGCCCACGGATTTTATCTCAACGCCAATCATCTGGCCTGGTTCCTCAACGTCGCCGGGATTTTTGCGCTGGCCATCGCCATCTGGGGAAGGTGGGGCATCAAGACGAAGGTCGTGGTTTTTTATGTGGGCCTCATGAGCCTTGCAGTTTCGGTGCTCACTCTTAGCCGCGGAGGATTGCTGGCGTTGGTGGCAGGGTTGGGGGTCTTTTCCTTCCTGAGTGCCTACGCCTTGTTGACCGGAGCCCGGGGTCGGCGGTTTGTCGCCTTTATGGTCATGCTGGGTGGCCTGGCGGCCACTGTCACACTTGCGGTCTATATCATCAACGCGAGCTTTTCGGTCCAGCAGCGCCTGACCGAACTCCTGAGCGATGGCGCTCGCCCGATGTTATTCAACGCTGCCATCCGGCAGTTCCAGTTGGAACCGCTGTGGGGCACGGGCGCTGGCACCTTTCTTTATTGTGGTCGGCAATTTCGGGAGCTTATGGGCTTCTCTGACGATATTTTCGCCCATAATGACTGGATGCAGGTGGCCTCGGACTTTGGTTTTCCGGCGCTCTCCTTGCTTATTCTGGTCGTCTTGGTCCACCTTGGCTCGGGACTGGGTGGCCTCACCTCCATTTTACGGCAGCGCATGTCTCACAACAGTCGTCCGCAAAGTCACGCGGCGGCTCTGTTGCTCGCCGCCTTGGTCGCGCTCGTCATGTTCACGGTCCATTCGTTTTTTGATTTCAATATGCAACTCCCCGCCAATGCCTTGCTGGCTTCCGCCTGCTTGGGGATCGTTGCCAATGGTGGGGTGGAAAGGGAGGTGAGGGCGGCCCGCTGGCTCCGGGTGCTAGCCCGCTACGCCAACACCCTTTTCATCGGTATTGCCGCCATTTTCCTGCTGGTTCTCACTCTTAGGGCGCTTCCTGCTGAAGTAGCGTGGCTTCGCGCCGAAAATGCCTTGTATCAGCGTGAGTGGCCCACGGCACTGGATTTTGCCCGGGATGGTTTGGAGAGTAATCCCGCTCATCCTCGGCTTTATCGCACCGTGGGCGAGACTTATCTGGCCATGGCGGGCAATGGTTACGAACTGAAGAACCGCTGGGCACAGCTCCAAGAGGCTGCCCAAGCTCTCACTGTCGCTGCACGGTTGGCTCCTCTTGATTATGACAATCACCTTCTTCTGGCGGACGCGCTTACCCGTACCGGCCGATACGAGGAAGCGGCGCTTGAGGCTCAGGAAGCCATCCGTCTTAATCCGACCCAAGGTTATCCGTATGCGATGTATGCGATGGCGTTGTCCAAATCCGGGCGATTGGAAGAGTTGCAGGAGGCTTTGCGGCTTTACGCCTGTTTTTACACCCTACCACGGGCCATCTCACGGCAGGAAGAAATAGAGGATGTCCAAGCTCGGATTCGGGACAAACAAGAGAATTAGGAAGTCAAATTTTTATCGAACAAACTATTGCCATCGAGGGTGATTACGCTAAAAGGCCGCAATGATGCCGACACGTGCACGTCGTAAGAATTTCACCTTGGCTTTGAGTGCGGGCTTTTTCGCGCTGTTTGTGTCTAGCGCCATGAGCCAGGTTTCGTTTTATGGAGCTCCTACTCCGGCCGATTATGGTGACGACTTGGGAGGTGGTATCATCGAAAGTGAAGCCGAGGGTGTCGATGACGCCGGATTGGGGGTGGGAGTGTTCTCTCGCAAGCCCTTCAGGTTCAATTTCGCCGTTCGTGAGGGTTACGACAGCAACGTTTTTACCTCGTCTAGCGATCCGGAAAGCAGCTTTTACACAAACTGGGCCGCCGGTGTGAATTACGAGTTCGGCAGTTCCCGGCTTAAGCTTGCTTCCAGCCTGGGTGGAGGTCTCACCTACTACTACACCCGCCCCGGTGATAAGACGGACTTTAACGGCAGCTTCGCTCTCAATGCGACCTACCTCGCCACGCCCCGTCTGACTCTCACGGCCGCGACTAACACGGCTTATCTGTCTCAGCCCGACCTGAGTATTCAGGGTGGTACCAACCGGCAAAATGGAGATTACCTCTATTCCAACACCACGTTGGGAGCTGCCTATCAGTGGACGGAGATCATCTCCACTGTCACCAGCTACAATTTCACGGCCTTTTACTATCTCGACGAAAACTTGAACGATAACCAAGGCCGCATCGAACAGACCGCAGCCCAATCTATTCGCTGGCTTTGGAAGCCCAAGACCACTCTTGTCGGTGAGTACCGCATCAATCCGGTCACCTACTACGATGTCGACATGAATCAATTGGGGAACTTCTTCCTGGTTGGTTTTGATCAGGTTTTCAATCCCCGGGCATTCTGGAATCTCCGCGTCGGTGTCCAGGTCAATTTCAACAATAACCCGATCGATGGGCAGTCCACCTATGTGGGCCCCTATTTCGAAAATACGTTTGTTTACAACCTTGGCCCTGCTTCCAATGTTTCCTGGTTTATGCGCTACGGTACGGAGGCTTCCGGTATCAATGATGTGACCCAGCGGCAGACCTTCCGTACCGGGTTAACCCTGACCCATGCCTTTACGGCACGGTTGGCGGGCACCTTCGGCCTCAACTATCAATGCAATTTCTACGATCAGGCCGATGTCATTCCGAGCTTTTATGAAAATATCGTTGATGTCTCGCTGGGCCTGAGCTTCAAGGTGAACCGGTTTGTCTCCTTGCAGGCCGGCTATCAATTTATCATCGACATGGCCCCCACCTTCACCGATCGCCAGTATACCCGGAATGTGGCGTTTGTAGGGGCAAATTTCGCCTTCTAGAGCCCTAAAGGAATAGTCTGCGCAGGAAATTGTCACAGCGCGTGTTGACTACACGTAATCTGCTCGTATCCTGAGCCTGTCCACCTTATATGAACACCGACAGCGGCGAGCTTCAGCTTCATTTTCTCGATTACTGGCGGGTCATTCGCGTTCGTATTCCCCTCATTATTCTGGTCTTCCTCCTGATGGTGATCACCGCCGGCGTGGTCACATATTTCTCGCCGAAGAAATACATCTCGACGGTGACCATGCAGATCAAGCAGAGCGACATCTCCATGACTGTTTTCACCCCCTCAGGGGGTGAGGGAGGTAATCAACGCTTCATTCCCACCCAGTTTCAGATCATCCGGCAAAAGGAGACGCTTTATCCGGTCATCGAGACTTTGAAGTTGGAGCAAAGATGGGGTCTCCGGAGCAAGGACATGGCCTATCAAAAGCTCCAGTACATGATTATCCTGGATGAGCTTCGCAACACCGAACTGGTCAGGATCGGAATACGGAGCACTGATAAAAACGAGGCGATGGAAATCGCCAACGCCATCGCCGAGGAGTATCGGCGCAAGCGCATCGACGATCAATCTCAGTGGGCCAATAATTCCCTGGCCCAATTGGAGGACGAGGTGGAGAAGCAGCGTAAGAAGGTCGATGACCTCCAGGCCGAGATGGCGAAGATTGGCCGGGAGGCCAATGTCGTCGACCTCAATCCCAACAGCGTGGAGGACTCCATGCAGGCGGAAACCTCCGTCCTCATGAATGTGGAGCAGATGGTCAGCACCGAACGTTTGCGAGTGGCTTCTCTTCGGGCCAAGTATGATCAAACATCCGACATGACCGATGAGCAGATCATGAGGTCGATCGCCACGTTGGAAATCCCGGATACCACGATCGCTCAAACTCTGCCTTTGTATCAGGAATCGGCCTCGGAAGAAGCAAGAATGCTGAACTCCGGTCTCGGTCCCAACCATCCCACCGTTAGATCGCTTAGAGCCAAAAAGGACGTCATGCAAACCCAGCTCCGCGATCAGATCGTGGTGCTGCGCAAGACCTTGGAGACAAATCTGAAGATTGCGGAGGAGTCGCTTAAGAGCCTTGAACTTCGCCTAGAGGAAGCCCGGACCAGTCAGCAGACCTCCAAGGAGCGTTCATCCACTTATTATCAGGCCAAAAACAACTACATTCAGAACAAACGAGTGCTTGAGGCGGTGGAAGCGCGCCTTTCCACCGAGCGCATGCAGCGCAGCATGCCGCAGGTGCCGGTTACCATTTGGGAATATGCGGAGGCCTCCGATATTCCTGCTGAGCCCCGCGTTGTGCTGAATATGGCTCTTGGCGTAGTAGCTGGGCTTGTTTTCGGGGTTGGTTTAGCTTTCTTCATCGAGTACCTCGACACCAGCGTCAAGACGATGGAAGACGTCGAAAACTTTCTCCAGGTTCCCGTGCTCGCTGTTGTTCCCAAGAACATTTCCAATCTCATCAATGAATCTGATGACAACCCCGATGCGGAGGCCTACCGGATCATGCGGACGAACATTGAGTTCAACCGCAAGAATCCCGACGCGAATACCGTGACCATCGTCAGCGGCGGCACCGGGGAAGGTAAATCCACGACGATGTCCAACATCGCTTATACCTTCGCCAAGGGCGGCTACAGCACGCTGATCGTGGATGCCGACTTGAGAAGGCCCTCGCAGCACCGCATATTCGGTGTCAGCAACGAGGTTGGGCTGACCGACTATCTCACCACCGATATGGAGTTGGAGGAGGTGGTGATGCAGACGAAGGTGGATAATCTTTATTTCCTTCCCAGCGGCCGCCTCCCCGCCGATGCGGTCGGCATCCTGAACTCCCAGCGCATGGTGGAGTTCATCGAGGAGGTCAAGAGTCGCTTCGATATCATCTTTTTTGACTCCCCGCCCATTTTGGGGGTCAGTGACGCTTCGGTTCTCTCGAGCGCCATCGATCTGACGATTATCGTCGTCCAGCACCGTCGCTTCCCCCGCGCCATGCTCCAACGTGTCAAGCAGGCGATCCTGAACGTCGGCGGTAACATTCTCGGTGTCGTGCTGAACAACGTGGACGTCCGTCACGACCAGCACTACGAATACTACACAAGTTACTACAACTATTACTACCATCGTCCCAGCAAGGAGGCCAAAGCCGCTCGCAAAAACAATGCGAAGGCAGCCGTGGCCGCTTCTCAACCGAAGCCTGGCCGGGGCGGGGATGACTACTAATGAAAACGCTCGCGATTGGTGCCGCCGCATTGTTTTTCGCAACCCATGCTTGGAGTCAGGATGCCGTCCTGCGCTCCGGCGATCAGATCGAAGTACGCCTCGGTGGCGTGCCGGCCGAGGAGATTTCTCAAGTTACTGGGCAATATCCCATTGATGGACAGGGATATGTTAATCTTCCCCATATCGGAAAGATCAAGGCGTCCGATACCACGCAATCTGCCCTGCAGAATGCGATCGAGACAGCCTACCGCGACCAGCAAATTTACACAAATCCCTCCATCACGGTGAATGTCCCGGTGGCCGCCCGGTTTGTGAATGTGGGCGGCGATGTCAAAATGCCGCGCCGGGTCGAGTATACGCCCGACTTGCGGGTACTGGGGGCCATTACCGCCGCCGGGGGGTTTACGGACTATGCCGACCAGAAAAAGGTCCGCCTATTGCGTGATGGCAAGACCATCATTGTCAATGTTCAGGAGATCCGCCGCGATCCCACCAGAGACCTACAGCTCAAGCCGGGCGATTCTATTGAGGTCCCGCAAAGTTTCTGGTGAGTATTGGCACTCAGCTCGTTACCAGTAGCTGCCGGTTTTTCCAGAGATAGGTGAGGCCTGAATAAAACGTCAGGATCACCGTCACTGTTACCAGAGTGGCGCCGCCCCAGGTCCAGGCGGCCTGCCAAATCTGACCGGGCTCCCAAAAGTCCCGTATGGCCAGGCAGGCGAGGAAAAAGAGGATCGTGATCATTTGCCAGGCGGTCTTGTGTTTTCCCAGCTTCTCTGCCGGCAGGATGATGCCCTTGGAGCTTGCCAGCAGGCGCAGTCCTGTAATCAAAAACTCCCGGCTTACAATTACGATCACCGCCCAGGCCGGCATGGCCTCGTAAGGAGGCGCCACCAGGCAGATGAATGCGGCTGCCGTCAGGATCTTGTCTGCCAGCGGGTCCATCAGCTTTCCAAAATCGGTGATCAATTGCCACCGTCGCGCGATCTCGCCGTCGAGATAGTCTGTCAGTGAAGCCAGCAGGAAAAGCACCAGCGCCACTGTTGAGTGGAGGGGAAACGTCACGGAGAGGCTGGCGACGAAAAACACGGTCAGCACCAGGCGCAATACGGTGAGTTTATTGGGGAGATTCATTTGCGCGAGAAGTCCATTGCCTTGATGCGACAGCAGACGTTACCCTGTCCTTCTTCTTCCACCAAATACTTCATGAGCCAAAGCGACATCGGATTAATCGGCCTCGCCGTCATGGGCGAGAATCTTGTTCTTAACATGGAAAGCAAGGGCTTTCGTGTTTCAGTTTTCAATAGAACCACCGCAGTCACCGAAAAATTTGCGGCCAACCGGGCGAAGGGGAAGAACATCGTCCCGACAAAGACCATAGAGGAGTTTGTGCAATCTCTCGCGAAACCGCGCAAAGCCCAGATCATGGTCAAAGCCGGAGCGCCCGTTGATGCTGTGATTGACCAGCTCGTGCCTCTGTTGGAGCCGGGCGACGTGATTATCGATGGAGGTAATTCCCTCTGGACCGACACCCAACGCCGGGAAAAGGCACTCAAGGAAAAAGGCATCCATTTCTTTGGGGTCGGTGTCAGCGGCGGAGAGGAAGGCGCGCTCAAGGGTCCCTCCATCATGCCTGGCGGCTCCAAGGAAGGCTGGGCCACGCTGGCTCCGATTTATACCAAAATCGCAGCGGTCGCCGAAGGGGAGGCTTGCTGCCGCCATATGGGTCCGGATGGCGCCGGCCACTATGTGAAAATGGTGCACAACGGCATCGAGTATGGCGACATGCAGCTCATCTGCGAGGCCTACGCCATTCTTAAAGCGACGATTAACCCTACGGCGGCGGAGTTTCATGAGATTTTCTCCGAGTGGAACAAAGGCGAGTTGGATAGCTTTCTCATCGAAATCACGTCGAACATCTTCACCAAGAACGATCCGGGGACCGGCCAGCCGATCGTCGATGTCATCCTCGACAAAGCGGGCCAGAAGGGCACAGGCAAATGGACCGTCGGCCATGCCACGGAGATGGGTGTGCCGCTTTCCGTCATCGGCAGCGCGGTGGAAGCCCGCATTCTTTCCTCACTCAAAGACGAACGGGTGGCGGCGAGCAAAATCCTGAGCGGACCCTCCCCGACTTCGTTCACCGGAGATCGTACCGCATTGATCGCAGCGGTACGCGATGCTCTGTACGCCAGCAAAGTCATCAGCTACGCGCAGGGCATGGTGCAGCTTGGCAAGGCGGGCGAACTCTATAATTGGAACCTCAATTTTGAGGATATCGCCAGCATCTGGCGCGGCGGCTGCATCATTCGTGCGCGTTTCCTCAACCGCATCACTGATGCCTACCGCAAGAATCCGTCGCTGAAGAACCTCGTGCTCGATCCATTTTTCTCCGACATCCTGCAACGCACGCAGTCGAATTGGCGCAAGGCGGTGCAGACGGCAATTGAATATGGCGTGGCCGTGCCGGCCTTCAGTGCGGCTCTCAGTTACTTTGACAGTTACCGTTCGGAACGCCTACCGGCGAATCTGCTTCAGGCTCAGCGCGACTACTTTGGCGCGCATACTTACGAACGAATTGATAAACCGGCGGGAGAATTCTTCCACACGGAGTGGTTTGCCTAGGCGAAAGCACACCAGACATTCTCACCTTACAAAGAGCCGCAGTCACCTGCGGCTCTTTTGTTTATGGGGCTTCGCGGGTGGATGATTTTCTGCCAGAATGTCAAGCGAAGCCGGACCAAAAGAATTCTTAAAAAGATCCGAAAAATTTATTGACCTCGCGACTCTTTCGATTACTTTTCACGTCCCTTCCGGCTGAAAGGCCGATTGGGCAGATGTTCTCGCCGATGCCTTAGCGGTATCCCGTCCGACCTCCGGTTGGATGGCTCAAAAAAAGTTAACAAAATTTCAAAAAAGATTGTTGACGATTCGAGAGGGTTCGATATTCTGACAATCCCGCTCGACAAAAGACGAGTGAGGAAAAAGTCTCAAACGAAAGTCTGAGCAGTTGATTTTTGATAGCCTGGTTCTGGTTTGCCGGTTTGGCAAAATTCAGAATGTTTTTATACAGCAAGAAACACATTCAGCAAATGCTGGATAGTGCGTTCTTTCGTTGATTTCGAATTTGAAATTTAACGGCCATTCCTAACCAAGCCGTCTCACGGTTTGGTTGGTATAATGAATGCCGGATGTTCTTCACCTTAGCAGTGAGGGACTAAAACTTTCCACGGAGAGTTTGATTCTGGCTCAGAACGAACGCTGGCGGCGTGGATAAGACATGCAAGTCGAACGGGGTAAAGTTTGTAGTAATACAGGCTTTATCTAGTGGCGAACGGGTGCGTAACACGTGAGCAATCTGCCGGGAAGTGGGGGATAGCTCGCCGAAAGGCGAATTAATACCGCATATGGCTAGGAAGATCATTCTTCCGACGCCAAAGTAGCAATACGCTTCCTGATGAGCTCGCGGCCTATCAGCTAGATGGCGGGGTAACGGCCCACCATGGCTATGACGGGTAGCTGGTCTGAGAGGACGACCAGCCACACTGGAACTGAGACA
>CAYUMP010000006.1:0-213704 GCA_964445975.1 uncultured Chthoniobacterales bacterium
GCTGGCGCACGTCGCCGGCGGGGCCGATACCGAGGGCGATCGGCGGGGTGGACAGCAGGGCGCACATGGTGGTCATCATGATCGGGCGGAAACGCACGATACACGCTTCAAAGATGGCCTTCTCAGGAGACAGTTTGTCGCTGCGCTGCGCCTCCAGGGCGAAGTCGATCATCATGATGGCGTTCTTCTTCACGATGCCGATGAGCATGAGCAGCCCGACAAAACCGTAGACGTTCAACTCCATGCCGAAAAGCAACAGGGTAAGCAGCGCGCCGAATCCCGCCGAAGGCAGGCCGGAGAGAATGGTCAGCGGATGAACAAAGCTCTCATAGAGAATGCCCAGGATGATGTAGATCACGAGAATCGCCATGATGAGCAGCATGCCCAGGTTGCTCAGCGAACTTTGAAACGCCTGCGCGGTTCCCTGGAACTGCGTGCCGATGCGTTCGTCCAGTTCCGTCTTGGCGATCTGCTGGATCTGCGGCACCACGTCGCTCAGCGAGTAACCCTTGGCCAGATCGAACGACAACGTCACCGCCGGCAATTGGCCAAGATGCTGCACAGTGAGGGGGCCGACCTGGGTCGTGAACTTCGCCACCGCCTCGAGCGCCACCAACTTGCCTTGGTCGGAACGTACATAGAGCCGGGACAGATCGTTGGCTTCGCGTTTGAAGTCATCCGCCGCCTCGATGATGACACGGTACTGGTTGTTCGGCGTGTAGATCGTGGAGATCTGCCGCGCCCCGAAGGCGCTGCCAAGGGTCCGCTCGATCTGCGCCGCGCTGATGCCGAGGGTGGAGGCCTTGTCGCGGTTGATGTCCACCAGCACTTCGGGATTGGTGATTTGCAAATCCGTGGTCACGTCGATGATGCCGGGGACTTTTCTCATCAGCCCCTCCATCTTTCCGGCCGCGGCGTAGAGCTGGTTGAGCTCGGGACCGAAGAGCGTGAACTGATACAGGCTCTTCGTCTGCATGCCGCCGATGCGGACGGTCGGCGGATTCTGCGGGAAGACTTTCAGCCCGGGAATGCCGGCGAGGTCCCGGCGAAGTTCCCGCACCACTTCCTCGACCGGCGGGCGTTCGCTGCGCGGTTTCAACGTCACCATCAGGCGGCCGTTGTTACCGGCTGAGACGCTCTGGCCCCCGCCGATGCGCGACATGAAGCCTTCCACCGCCGGATTTTTTCCCACGATTGCGGCGGCCTGCTGCTGCAGTTCCGTGAGTTTTTCAAACGCCACACCCTGCTCCGCCTCGGTGGAGATCATGATACGGCTCGCATCCTCGTTCGGCAGGAAGCCCTTCGGCACGATCATGAAAAGCCACGCCGTGCCCGCCGCCATGACCAATGCCAGGATGGACACGAGCACATGGTGCTTCATCGCGATGCGCAGGGTCTTTTCATAGCCGCTCAGCAACCCTGAGAAAAGCGACTCGGACCAGCGGAAGACCGGGTTGTTACTGACGTTATGCGCCTGCTTGAGAAATCTGCTGCACAGCATCGGCGTGAGCGAGAGGGAGACGAACCCCGAGATCAGGATCGCGATGGCGATGGTCACGGCGAACTCATTGAGCAGCCGCCCGAGAATACCGCCCATGAACAACACGGGAATAAACACCGCCGCCAGCGACAGTGTCATCGACAGAATGGTAAACCCGATTTCGCGCCCGCCCTTCAGCGCCGCCTCCATCGGCGTGTCGCCCTTTTCCAGATAACGCACGATGTTTTCCAGCACGACGATGGCGTCGTCCACCACGAAGCCGACGGCCAGGATCATGGCCATGAGCGAGAAGTTGTTCACGCTGAAGCCGAGCAGGTGGATGATGCCGAACGTACCGATGATGGAGAGGGGAATGGCCGCGCTGGGGATCAATGTGGCGCGCACGTTGCGCAGGAAGATGAAGATCACGAGGATCACCAGCACCACCGCGAGCACGAGGGTGAACTCCACGTCGTGAAGCGACTCGCGGATCGAGGTCGAGCGGTCGTACAGCACCTCCAGCTTCATCCCGCCGGGCAGCTGGGCCTGGTAGGTGGGCAGGAGTTCGCGGATGCGGTCGATCACCGCCACCGTATTGGCGCCCGGTTGCCGCTGGATTCCCAGGACCACGCCGCGGGTCTGGTTGTACCAGCCGAGGTTTTTGTCGTTCTCCACGTCGTCCAACACGGTGGCGATTTGCTTCAGCCGCACGGGGAAACCGCCGCGGTACGTGACGATTAATTCGCGGAATTGCTTCGCATTGGTCAGCTGTCCGGTGGCCTCGATCGTGCGCGCCTTCGAGCCGGTGTTCAGTTCGCCGGTGGCCTCATTGGAGTTGGCCTCGGTGATGGCGTTCTCCACTTCGTCAAAACCGATGCCGCGCGTCGCCAGTTCGCGGGGGTCCACTTTCACGCGTACCGCGTATTTTTGCGAACCGTAGAGGTCCACCTGCGCGACACCCAGCACGGTGGAGAGCCGCTGTGCGATGAGGGTGTCGGCGTATTCGTCCACCTTGCTGTAGGGCAGCGATTCGGAATACGCCGCGAGCATGAGAATGGGCTGCTCCGCCGGGTTGACCTTGCGGAAAGACGGCGGGGACGGCATGTCCGTGGGCAGGTCGCGCTGGGCCTGCGAGATGGCTGACTGCACATCCTGCGCGGCCGCGTCGATGTCGCGCGACAGGTCAAACTGGATCGTCACCGTGGTCGAGCCCAGCGCGCTCGTGGAGGTCATCGACTCGATGCCCGCGATGGTGGAGAATTCCTTCTCCAGCGGCAGCGCCACCGCCGAGGCCATGGTCTCCGGACTGGCTCCGGGCAACCCGGCCGATACGCTGATGGTCGGGAAATCCACGTTCGGCAGATCGCTCACCGGCATCTGCATGTAGGCCAGAATGCCAAAGCCCAGGATGCTCGCCATCACGAGCGTGGTCATGATGGGCCGCTTTACAAAAGGGTCGGTCAGGTTCATGGGACTATTCCGGGGTCTTATCCACCGCGGGCACGTTTTCCGCTTTCTCCTGTTTCTTGACGGTCACCTTCGCTCCCGAGGTCACGCGGAGTTGTCCGACGGTGATGACGAGTTCGCCCTCCTTCAGGCCGTCCTGAATGATGGAAAGGTTCCCGACGGTGCGTTCGATCTTCACCTTGCGCAGTTCCGCCTTGTCGCCACTGACCACGAAAACCTGTGAGCCCTGCTGGCCTTCCATGATGGCGGTGGATGGCACGACCAACGCTTGCGGTTGCTCGGCCAGCTTGATGGTTACATCGACAAATTGTCCCGGCCACAGTGCCTCGTCAGCATTCGGGAAAGTCGCCTTGAACGCCACCATGCCCGTCGTGCGGTCCACCGTGTTGTCCACGAAATCGAGCGAGCCCGTGCCGAGGAGTTTCCCCGTGTCCGGTTGATAGGTCGTCACTACCGGCTTGTTCTTCGTCATCCATTCGCGCACCTCGGCCAGCGAGTTCTCCGGCAGGGAGAAGGTGACATAGATGGGCTGCATCTGATTGATGACCGCCAACGACTCGGTGTTGGCTTGGACAATGTTGCCGGCCTTCAGCAGGGCCGCGCCCGCGCGGCCGGAGATCGGAGCCTTGACCTCGGACCAATCCAGCGAAAGCTGCGCCTCGTTCACATCCGCCTGCCGTGCGGCCAGTTCGGATTTCTGCGATTCCGCCGCGGAAAGAACCTGCGAGGTCTGTTCCTTGGAGGCCACCCCGCGCTTGATCAAGGTCGTGTAACGGTCGGCCTGCTCGTTCGCGTTTTGTGCATTGGCCTGGGCCACGGCCAGATTGGCTCTGGCCCGATCCAACGCAGCCTGGAAGGCCCGGGGATCGATGCTGAACAGAGGGTCTCCGGCCTTCACCTGCGCGCCATCGGCGAAATGCACGCCCATGATTTCGCCCAGCACCTTGGATTTCAGCTGCACGCTGGCGATGGGCTCCACCGAGCCAATCGCCGTCATTTCCACCGGCATCGACTTGATCTCGGCCGCCGCCACCTCCACGGGCACGGGCGGATTGGCCGGCGCCTTTTGCGCGGCCGGTTTGCCGCAGCCTGCCAGGGCGGCTGCGAGGAGAAGCGGGAGAGTGGTACTTATTTTCATGGAGATGGGAGAGGGGAGGAGGCGCCGTTCAGGAAGCAATCGGCGGCGAAATCGGCGGAATCCACCAGACGGGTCTCCCCGTTTTCGCGGATGCACTGCCGGATCATTTGCAGGGTGATGCCCAGAAAGGCCACCGCCAGCAGGCGCGGGTTGCCGGGTTTTAATTCGCCCTGTGCCTGCCCTCGGGCGATGCAACCCTCGATCAACTCCAGGTTATGGCGCTTGAGCGCTTCCATCTCTTCCCAATGGGCTTTGTGCAGGGGCGATTGCTGGACCTGATGCTGATGCAGGAAAATCTCGAAAAACGTCCGGTTCGCGTCGTGAAAGGCGAATTGCGCATGCATGCCCGCCCGCAGGCAGGTCTGGGCGGAACCCTCGGAGGTCAACGCGCCCTCAAACTGCGCCACGATCTGCTTCATCTTTTCCAGCAGCAGGTTCCCGTAGAGATCGGCCTTATCCTTGAAGTACAGATAGATCGTTCCCACCGCGATCTCCGCCCGCCGGGCGATCTCCGTCAGAGACGCCTCATGATACCCGCTCTCGCTGAAGACCGATTCCGCCGCCGCCAGGATGACCCGGCGATGCTCGTTGCGCGCTCTCTCCCGGGAGGGTGAGGGCTTGCGCGTTGATGGGAGTGAACCGATATTCACAATATGAACTCAAATTCATTTTTGGCATTTGTCAAAGAAAGGAGTGTATTAAATTGTGTCAAAAGTGTGCCAGTGAGACACGGCTGCCTCGGAAAAGTGTGCCATAATTACCCATTCCAGCATAACGGTAGATCGATGCTATTTGTGTAATTCATTAATTATCAGGCAATTGATGTTTTTATAGGGGTTGGGAACGGCTCCTGCTCATAGGTAGGCATGTCAAAGATTTTAGGTATTGATTTGGGCACCACGAATTCCTGTATGGCCGTCATGGAAGGCGGGGAGCCTGTTGTTCTGGAAAATTCCGAGGGTGCGCGGACAACTCCGTCTGTCGTTGCCTTTTCCAAGTCGGGTGAACGCCTTGTCGGCCAGGCCGCCAAACGCCAGGCAGTTACCAACCCGCAAAACACCGTTTTCTCCGTGAAGCGCTTCATGGGCCGCAAGTTTTCCGAGGTGCAATCGGAGATCAAGCGCGTGCCTTACAAGGTGGTCGAAGCCGCCAATGGCGATGCCCACATCGAAGTGGAATCGGGTGGTGAGAAGAAGCGTTTCAGCCCGCCCGAAGTTTCGGCCATGATCCTGGCCAAGCTCAAGGCCGATGCCGAAGCCAAGCTGGGCGAGAAAATCACCCAGGCGGTCATCACCGTGCCGGCTTATTTTAACGACTCCCAGCGTAATGCGACGAAAGACGCGGGCAAGATTGCCGGTCTGGAAGTGCTCCGCATCATCAACGAACCGACGGCAGCCTCGCTGGCCTATGGCCTCGACAAGAAGTCCGACGAGAAGATCGCCGTGTATGACTTGGGCGGCGGTACCTTCGACATCTGTGCGCTGGAAATCGGCGACGGCGTCTTCCAGGTCGCCGCGACCAATGGCGATACCCACCTCGGTGGTGACGACTGGGACAACCGTCTCATGGATTGGATCATCAACGAATTCAAGACCGAGTCCGGCATCGACCTTTCCAAGCAGCCCGACGCCGTGCAGCGCATCAAGGAAGAGGCCGAAAAGGCCAAGATCGCGCTTTCCTCGACGCAGGAATACGAGATCAACCTGCCTTTCGTCACGGCCGACCAGACGGGTCCGAAACACATTCAGAAGAAGCTGACCCGCTCCAAGCTGGAACAGCTCACCGACGACCTCTTCGAGCGCACCATCAAGCCGGTGAAGGATTGTTTGGGCGACGCCAAGTGGACCGCCAGCACCATTGATGAGCTCGTGCTCGTCGGCGGCATGACCCGCATGCCGAAGGTCGTCGAGACCGCCCGCACCCTCATCGGCAAGGAACCCCACAAGGGCGTGAACCCCGACGAAGTCGTGGCCATCGGCGCTTCCATTCAGGGCGGCGTGCTCCGTGGCGACGTGAAGGACGTGCTCCTGCTCGACGTCACCCCGCTTTCGCTGGCCATCGAAACGGCCGGCGGCATCGCCACCGCGATGATTCCGCGCAACACCACCATCCCGAGCCGCAAGTCGCAGATCTTCTCGACTTACAGCGACAGCCAGCCCGGCGTGGAAATCAAGGTGCTCCAGGGCGAACGCCCGCTCAGCCGCGACAACAAGCAGCTCGGCACGTTCCACCTCGACGGCATCCCGCCCGCGCCCCGCGGCACGCCGCAGATCGAAGTGACTTTCGACATCGACGCGAACGGCATCCTCAACGTTTCCGCCAAGGACCTCGGCACCGGCAAGGAGCAGAAAATTTCCATCACCGGTTCCAGCGGTCTCACCAAGGAAGAGGTTGAGAAGATGCAGAAGGAAGCCGAGAGCCATGCCGAAGAGGACCGCAAGGCCAAGGAAGGCATCGAGACCCGCAACAACGCGGACAATCTGGCCTACCAGTGCGAGAAGCAGCTCAAGGACCTCGGCGACAAGCTCGACGGCGCGCAGAAGAAAACCGTCGAAGACGCCATTGCCAAGGTGCGCGAAGCGCTCAAGGGCAGCGACAACGACGCCATCAAAAGCGCCCACGACGAACTCCAAGCCAAGTTCCAGGAGATCAGCGCCGAACTTTACAAGAACGCCGCCGCCCAGCAGGGCGGGCCTCAACCTGGTCCCGAAGGCTCCGCCGGAGCCGCTCCGCAGGATGAGCCCAAGAAAGACTCCGACGTCGTTGACGCCGAGTTCGAAATGGTCGACGAGGACAAGAAGAAGAACTCTTAAAACCCTTTAACCAGAGTCCCGGCTCCGCCTACGCGGGCGCCGGGGCATGTTAAAAACCAACCCAAGAAAAAACACCAATAGCCCTATGGCCAGTGTCAAAATCAAACCTCTCGGTGATCGCGTGCTCGTGCAGGCGCTCGAAGAGAAGGAAGTCAAAAAGGGTGGAATCATCATTCCTGATTCCGCCAAGGAAAAGCCCCAGGAAGGCGAAGTTGTCGCTCTCGGAACCGGCAAACGCGATGAAGACGGCAAACTCATCGAGTTCACCGTGAAAAAAGGCGACAAGGTCCTCATCTCCAAGTACGGCGGCACCGAAGTCAAAATCGACGGCGAGACCTACCTCATCATGCGCGAGGACGACATCCTCGGCATCCTCGGTTAAGCCTCATTCATTCAACCTACATTAAAATAACGACCTATTATGGCAGCTAAACAACTCTCATTTGACGAATCCGCCCGGCAGTCCCTGCTGCGCGGCGTCGAGAAGTTGGCGAAGACCGTCAAGGCGACCCTCGGGCCGTCCGGACGCAACGTCATCCTCGACAAAAAATTCGGCAGCCCGACCATCACCAAGGACGGCGTGACCGTCGCCAAGGAAATCGAGCTCGAAGACCCCTATGAAAATATGGGCGCTCAGCTCGTCCGTGAAGTCGCGAGCAAGACCTCCGACATCGCCGGTGACGGCACCACCACGGCCACCGTTCTCGCCGAAGCGATCTATCGCGAAGGCCTCAAGAACGTGACCGCCGGCGCCAACCCGACCAGCCTCCAGCGTGGCATCAACAAGGCCGTCGAGGCCATCGTTGGTGAACTCGCCAAGATCAGCAAGAAGGTCAAGGACACGTCCGAGATCGCTCAGGTCGCCACTGTGTCGGCCAACTGGGACACGACCATCGGCAGCATCATCGCTGAAGCCATGGACAAAGTCGGCAAGGACGGCACCATCACCGTGGAAGAAGCCAAGTCGATCGAAACCACCCTCGACGTCGTCGAAGGTATGCAGTTCGACAAAGGCTATCTCTCCCCGTACTTCGTCACGAATGCGGAGAGCCTCGAAGTCAACTTCGAGAACGCCTACGTCCTCATCCACGAGAAGAAGATCAGCTCCCTCAAGGACCTGCTCCCGCTTCTCGAGAAGATCGCCAAGAGCGGCAAGCCGTTCCTGATCATCGCGGAAGACGTCGAAGGCGAAGCCCTCGCGACCCTCGTCGTGAACAAGCTCCGTGGCACTCTCCAGGTCGCAGCCGTCAAGGCTCCCGGCTTCGGTGACCGCCGCAAGGCCATCCTCGAAGACATCGCTGTCCTCACGGGCGGCCGTCTCTTGACCGAAGACCTCGGCATCAAGCTCGAAAACGTCACCCTCGACGACCTCGGCAAGGCCAAGCGCCTCGTGGTCGACAAGGAAAACACCACCATCATCGAAGGCGAAGGCAAGAACTCCGACATCCAGGGCCGCGTGAATCAAATCCGCCGCCAGATCGAGGAAACCACCTCCGACTACGACCGTGAGAAGCTCCAGGAGCGTCTCGCCAAGTTGGCCGGTGGCGTTGCCGTCATCAATGTCGGCGCCGCGACTGAAACCGAGATGAAGGAAAAGAAGGCTCGCGTCGAAGACGCGCTCCACGCGACCCGCGCGGCCGTGGAAGAAGGCATCGTTCCCGGGGGCGGCGTCGCCCTCATTCGTGCCCAGAAAGCCCTCGACAACCTCAAGCTCGAAGGTGATGAAGCGATCGGTGCCGGCATCGTCCGTCGCGCGATCGAGCAGCCTCTCCGCACTCTGGCCGACAACGCCGGACGCGAAGGCGCCCTCATCGTTCAGGAAGTCAAAAAGCGCAAGGGTAACGATGGCTACAACGTGGCCACCGATTCCTACGAGGACCTCATCAAGGCCGGTGTCGTTGACCCCGCCAAGGTGACCCGTAGCGCCCTGCAAAATGCCGCTTCCATCAGCGGTCTGCTCCTCACCACGGAAGCTCTCGTCACCGAGATCCCCGAGAAGGACAAGGCCCCCTCCATGCCTCCGGGCGGTGGCGGAATGGGCGGCATGGACTACTAAGTCCAGCCTGCGCTAAACGCATAAATTAACAGACAGCCGGGTCAGCAATGACCCGGCTGTTTTGTTTTGCGAGTGCCTCGTTTTGGAAGGGGAGGCAACTCTCGGGGAATCCACTCTTAACTGATCTTTTCCTTCATCTGGCCGATGGCGTGGGAAAGCTTTCTCAGACCCAGCTCGATCCGCGTTTTCACCGTGCCCAGCGGGGTCTTGGTCAGTTCGGCGATCTCACGCTGGCTTTTGTCCTCAAAGAACGCCAGTCGGAGCACTTCCTCCTGCGGAGGCGGCAAGGTGTTCAACTGCCGGACGAGCAAATCCCGCAGGTCGGCCCGGCAGGTGTCCCGCTCCACTGTGTGCGTCTGATCGAAATCCTCGCCCTGTTGACTGCATAGGACTTCAAATCGATCAGTCGCCCGGCTGTAAGCGCTGTGATGCCGCAACCGATCAATCGCCCGGCGGCGCGCCAGGGTGCAAATCCAGCTGACCAGCTTGCCCTTCTCGGAAGAGTAGGACTCCGCCCGGTTCCAGATCTGGATAAGGACGTCCTGCAGGACATCGTCCGCTTCCGCGTCGTCGTGCAGCACCTGCATGATCACGGATTTGATCATTCTCCGATACCGCTGATGCAGGCGATCCAGCGCCTCGGGGATGCGGCCGAGAATGCCGGTGATCAACTCGTTGTCTTCCGCTCTGGTGTACTCAAGGGTCATTTCCATGGTTTGATTGGGTTGAGGTCAGAGTAGGAGTTGCCGGAACCCCTGCCAATCGGGGTGCCCCCTTGAAGACGGCCTGACTCCCCCCTGACCGACCCGGTGTTTTGTCCGCCAACAGCCTAGGGGAGTCCCTGATGCCCTGTTATTCGGGCTTCTTTTCCGCCTTGGGAAGTGGTAGGTTTTTCCCATGAAGACGGTCTCCCTTGTCGGAGGATGTATTCTGGCGGTCGGTTCAACCTGGGCGGAAATGCCGACCGAAATCAAACTGGAGCTCAATGCTCCCAAGATTGTTTTTATCGAAACTTATAGGGCCTCCCTTGTTGACCCCTTTGGTGAACCTTACAGTTATAGTGGAACAGGCTCGAGAAAGGTGATTCCAAATCACCGCAAATCCTGGCCGCTGATTGATGGGCCGGGGCCTGGATACCGAAAGATTCTCAAGCCGGAAAGTTCCCGGCCGAATTCCTAGTCCAGAATCTCGCCGTAGTGCGCCGCCGCCACTTCGAGGCAGCGGTGGAGGATGCCGAGGCTGTTATCCATGCCGAGAACCTCTTCGGCCAGCGCCTGGCAGGTCGGCATGTCGAGGGACTGTACGGCTTTTTTCACCCGCGGCACCACCGTGCTGCTGGCGCTCAGTTCGTCGATGCCCAGTCCGAGGAGAAGGGGAGTCAGGGCGGCGTCGCCGGCCATCTCGCCGCACATGCCCACCCAGATGCCGTGACGGTGCGCCGCGTCGGCCACGATCTTGATCAGGCGAAGCACCGCCGGGTGGGTGGGTTCGAAAAGGTGCGCGATGCGGTCGTTCCCGCGATCCACCGCGATGGTGTACTGGATCAGATCGTTGGTCCCGATGCTGAAAAACTTGACCTCTTTGGCCAGTTGGTCGGCCGAGAGCGCCGCACTGGGGATCTCGATCATGATGCCGACTTCGAGATTCTCGTTGAACTCGGCCTGGCGGTCGCGCAGTTCCTGCTTGGCTTCCTCCAGGAGGGCGTTGGCCTCGCGCAGTTCTTCCAGCCCGGAGATCATCGGGTACATCACCCGCACGTTGCCGATCGCGGCCGCGCGCAGGATGGCCCGTAGTTGCGTCTTGAAGATGTCCGGATGCTGCAGGCAGAAGCGGATGGCCCGGCAGCCGAGGAAGGGATTCTGCTCCTCTTCGAGTTCCAGGCTCTCGGAGGGTTTGTCGCCGCCGATGTCCAGCGTACGGATGATGACGGAATGCGGCAGGGTCCGCTCCGCGATGAGGCGGTAGTTTTCGTACTGCTCGTCTTCATCCGGCGGTTTCGGCCGGTTG
This sequence comes from uncultured Chthoniobacterales bacterium, assembly GCA_964445975.1. Taxonomy (GTDB): domain Bacteria; phylum Verrucomicrobiota; class Verrucomicrobiia; order Chthoniobacterales; family Terrimicrobiaceae; genus CAYUMP01. The sequence goes on from CAYUMP010000006.1 coordinate 10,962, forward strand.
AGGTAGAGAAACTCCGTGCGGTAGAGGCCGATGCCTTCCGCGCCGCTGTCCGTCACGTCGTCGAGTTCGTTGGGCAGCTCGATGTTGGCGGAGAGGATGATGTGCCGGCCGTCGATGGTGGTCGACGAGGTCTCGCGGATTAGCTCCAACCGTTCCTCGACCTCTTCCTTCTTCTCCTCCAGGGCCCCGTATTCCTTCAGGGTCTCGGGGGAGGCGTTCAGGATGAGCAGGCCGCTGTAGCCGTCCAGCAGGACGTCGTCGCCGCTGGTCAGCTTGGTGCAGATGTCGTGCAGACCCACGATGGCGGGGATGTCCATCGACCGCGCCATGATGGCGGTGTGCGAGGTCTTGCTGCCCTGTTCGGTGGCAAACCCCAGCACCATCGCGCGGTTGATCGAGGCGGTGTCCGAAGGGGTGAGATTGTGCGAAAGGATGATGTGCGGCTTATCGGCCGAGGCCAGCGAGCGGGGGGCCTTGCCCAGCAGGTTGCGGATCACCCGGCGCGATACGTCCTCGATATCCACCACGCGCTCGCGCAGGTAGGGGTCGTCGATATCGCCCAGGGTGCGGCAGTATTTCTCCGCCACCTTGTGGAAGATGTACTCCACGTTGTGCTTGTCCTTCTCCAGGTTCCGCAACACCTCGTCGATCAGGGTGCGGTCCTCCACCACCAGCAGGTGGGCGTCAAAAATACTCGCGTCCTTCGTGCCGATGGCATCCGCGATACGCTGCTGGATCTCCAGCAGTTCCGCCCGGGTGGCGATCAGGGCCGCCTCGAAACGGGCGATCTCCTCGGGCAGATCGTTCGTGGTGATCCGCCGGACGGGCACTTCCTCGTCGTCCACCCAATGGACCACGACCTGGGCGTGAGCGATGCCCGGAGCCACGGCAACGCCTTGAAAGCGTTGCTCTTGTTGCCGGGTTTGGGTGTCGCTGTCGCTCACTTAGCAAGGCGTAGCAGCATTTCCCATGGCCGTCAAAAATGAATCCGCCGACTGCGGCTGTACGAAGCCGACCGGCTCCTACTCTTCCCCGAAGCGGGTCTGAATGAGGTTTTCGATCTCGGCCACCACCTTGTCGGCATCCGCGCCTTCGGCGATGATGTGCAGCTTCGAACCCTTGCCCGCGGCCAGCATCATGAGACCCATGATGCTCTTGCCGTTCACGCGTTCACCATCCTTTTCCACCCAGACCTCGGCGCGAAATCGGCTGGATATCTTGACGAACATCGCGGCGGGACGCGCATGTAAGCCGTTGCGGTTCTGGATCACGATCTCCTTTGTGCAACGGAGAACATCGTCATTTGGTTTTTTGCGCGATAGCAGGCCCATCATCTAATACGTCGTTCGGACATCATTTGCAGCAATCGCTGGTTAAATTCAACTGCGCTGTTTTGTCCCATGCTTTTTAATTTTTGGTCCAGGGCCGCGACTTCCACCAATCGGCCGACGTCGCGTCCCTTCCTTACCGGTATTGTGACATGTGGAACCTTAATGCCAAGGACTTCGTAAAACTCTCTGTCGAGGCCGATCCGGTCTACGTTCTCGAGCTCCTCCCAGTCCTTCAGGGTCACCACAAAATCCAGTTTTTTCTCACTGCGCACGCTGCCCACGCCGAAAATCGAGCTGATATTGATCACCCCGATGCCCCTCACTTCCATGTGAAAGCGGGTCAGATCGGCCGACATGCCCACCAGTTCGCGCCCCTCGATGGAGCGGATTTTCGTGATGTCGTCGCTCACCAGGCTGTAGCCGCGTTCGATCAGGGACAGCACGCACTCGCTTTTGCCGATGCCGCTGGCCCCGCGGATGAGGGTGCCGATGCCCTGGATGTCCACCATGCTCCCGTACTCCGAGGCCGACGGGGCGAAGTCGAACTCCAGCGCGATGGTCGCCGCATTGATGAACTTCATCGTGATCATGTGCGTGCGGAAGATGGGGGTCTCGTGCTCCGAGGCCAGATCCAGCAGGAGAGGGGGTGTCGGGGCGTTCCGCGCGATGACGATGCACGGGACGTTGCGGGCGAACAGCTGCTTGAGCTTTTCCTTGAGGACCGTGGCATTGAGGCTGCGCAGATAACTTAATTCGGCGGCGCCCAGCACCTGGATGCGTTTGGCCGCGAAATAACTGTAAAAACCCGTCAGCGCCAGCCCGGGGCGGTTGATGGTGGGTTCCTTGATCTTGCGGTTCAGTCCGCGCGAGGCCCCGTCGAGCCGCAGCCCTAGCGTCTCCGCGTGGTTGGCATAGAAATGCCCCACGGTGATATGGGGGACGCGGGTGGCGGCAGCTTTGCGCATAGGCTCACATTTGGAAATTCTCGCCGAGGTACAGCTTGCGGCTGATCGGGTCGTTTAACAGGAAGTCCTTCGTACCCTGGCTCTCCACCCGGCCTTCGAAAATGAGATAGGCTCGATCCACGATATTCAGCGTCTCGCGCACGTTGTGGTCGGTGATCAGGATGGCCAGTCCCTGCGCGCGCAGGTCCTGGATGATCTGCTGCACGTCGTAGACGGCGATCGGGTCGACGCCGCTGAAGGGCTCGTCCAACATCAGCAGGCTCGGCTCCGTCACCAGCGAACGCGCGATGGTGAGGCGGCGCTTTTCACCACCGGAAAGAGTGAGGGCGGTGTTCTTGGCCAGGTGCTCGATGCCGAACTGAGTCAGCAACTGCTCGCAGCGGTCCTTGCGCTGCTTTTTGTTCATCTTGGTCGTCTCGAGGATGGCCATGATGTTTTGTTCCACCGTGAGCTTGCGGAAAATGGATTCCTCCTGGGGCAGGTACCCCATGCCCTCGCGAGCCCGACGATACATCGGCATGGCCGTGACGTCGTTATTGTCGAAAAACACCTTCCCGCCGTTGGGCCGGATCAGCCCCACGATCATGTAAAAAGTCGTCGTTTTCCCCGCCCCGTTCGGGCCCAATAACCCTACGATCTCCCCCTTTTTCACATTGATATCCACCCCGTTGACCACTGAGCGGCCCCCGTAGATTTTTACCAGCTTTTCCGTGCGCAGCAGTTGCCTGTGCTCATGGGCGTACTTGGCGGCTTCCGGAGATTGGGCGGTCTCGGTCATTGCAGGGGGGATTTGGTTTCGCCGCTGTCGATGATGGAGGTCTTGCTCGGTCCCTGGGTTTCAGATTTGCCGGCACGGTTCAGGATCATGATGGTGCCCTCCTCGGTGGCTTCCTGGAGATTGACGCCATGTTGGACCGAAGGCCAGATTTTCAGGGTGATATTGCCCGTTTTGGGGTCATAAATGGCCTGTTCGGCCCGGCCCGTGGCCCGCACGACCTTGCCGTTGGAATCCACGTTGTCCTGCACCAGGATGACCTTGCCGAAGGCTTCGACCAGTTCCAGGCCCTTGCGATTGGCTCCCAGCGTCACTTTCAGGCGGTCGCAGAAGAGTTTGAACTGGGGATCAACCACCACGACGTTGCCCTCGAACTCGGCGATATTCGACGCATTGTCGAAGGTCGCCTGCTTCTTGGCCGTGATCTCGGTCTTGGCGCCCTTGGGGCGTTCCTTGGTCAGGCCCTGGAAACCGAGTGAGGAACCGGGGCTGGAAGCCGGAGTGGCCTCGCTGGTTGGGTTCATGGTGGGCGCGTCCCCGGGGGCCGCAAAAGCGGGCGAGGCGAGCAGGATGAGGCTGAAGAAAAGGCGCTTCATGGTGTGGAGTTGGAAAAACTAGGGCGTCTGGGCCGGAGTCGGAGTGGGGCTGGGAGTAGAGGAAGGCATTGCTCCCTGCTCGTCGATGTTGTGGATGATCATTTTGACGTTTCCTAAAATTTTCGCAAAGCGGGTCTTCGTGTTGAACTCGCCCTGCTTGCCGGTGATTTCAAAATCGTCCCGGCGCACCAGCACGTTGTTGTCCCCGTAGAGAATGCGATTTTCCAGATTAAAAATGGCGTTGGGCAGTTCAATGTAAATCTTCTGTCCGTCCTCGGAATACGCATCGATCTTGAGGGTTTCCAGGGTGATATGCGTCTCGTCCGTCTTCAGGGCGGTGGCCGCATCGAACATCATGAGGAGTTTCCCATCCGGTCCGTAATGGGGAATCTGGATGCCCTTGATCGGAGTTCCGAGCGGGACAGGGATGTCGATCTCCGAGGGGTCGGTGGTCGGGCCGGACTTCGCCTTGGCCTCGGATTTCTCCTTGCCCGAATCCGCCTTCTCCTTTTCCTCGGCCTGGAGCGGTCCGACCGCCACGACCAGCAACAAAATCCCGCTAAGCCACAATTTCCCGCAATTTAACCAGTTGCTTGAGGAGTTTGGGCAGGGCGCGCAGAGGGATTTGATTGGGACCATCGGAAAAAGCTTTTGCAGGATTCTCATGAGTTTCGATAAACACGCCGTCGCAACCGGCAGCCACTGCGGCGCGAGCCAAAACCGGAGCCAGCTCGCCATCACCGCCGGTGCGGTCACCCGCGCCGCCGGGACGCTGCACAGAGTGCGTCGCGTCGAAAACCACCTGATAGTTCAGTTCTTGCATCCAGTAAATGGAACGCATGTCGGCGACAAGGTTATTATACCCGAAGGTCGCCCCGCGTTCCGTGAAGAAGAACGCACGGGAACCCCCTTCCTGCAACTTCACGGCGATGTTTTTCACATCCCATGGCGCGAGGAATTGCCCCTTCTTCACATTCACCACCCGGCCACAGGCCGCCGCAGCGAGGATGAGATCGGTCTGCCGACAAAGAAAGGCGGGGATCTGGATGAGGTCGATATACTCGGCCGCGATGGCGATTTCCTCCTCCGTATGCACGTCGGTGGTCACGGGGGCGCCGATGTCCGCGCCGATTTCCGCCAGCAGGGCGCAGCCGTCCCGTACGGAGGTGCCGCGGAAGGACTTCACGGAGGTGCGGTTGGCCTTGTCGTAGGAGGCCTTGAAGACCAGTTGCGCACCGAGGTCGTCGCAGATGGTTTTCAGTTTCCGGGCCATCCGTTTGGTGAAGGCCGGGCTCTCGATCACACAGGGCCCAAGGATGAAAAGCAGGGATTTACCGCCCAGCGTGTGGCGGCCAATCTTTACAACAGGTCGAGGCATCCGGAGAAACTAGCGGGTTTTCTGGAGAATCGCCAAGGCTCTTCTCAGGAGTTTTCCTGAAGAAAATTCTTCTCAGGGCATCTGAAAATCCCGATTCACCAGCCACATCTGCGGATCGTAGTCCTCCTTCTTGATGAACCGCGCCGAACCATCGGCGAACAGGTAATCCGTGCCCAGGCCGAAGAGCGTCAGATTCAGGACGTTGATCTGATTTCCATGCAGCATGTCCATGTAGTACTGGGTGCTGCCACTCTCTGGGGTTCCCATGAGGATGACTTGGGTGGGTTTTTCAATCTGGGGAAGGCGGACCTCAGCGGCGGGATTGGTCAGGGCTCCGATGTCGTTGTAGCCGTTCATGATGTAGCTCGTGCGATTCTCGGCGTTATCGAGGGGGTCCCGGTGCTGGAAGATGTAGTTGCTGGGTCACCCACGGCGGCGTAGACCTTCATGTCGTCGAGGTAGTTGGCCAGCAGTCGCGGCCATTTATCGCCGGTGACTACGCGGCAGGGCAGGCGCATGTCGTTGTCCGAGGCGTAGGCATAAAAAGCCACGCCGATCTGCCGCATGTTGCCGATCGTGGTGGTACGCTGGGAGTAGAGCTTCAGGTTGCGCCAATTCGTCATTACCATCACGGCCAGAACCCCGATGATCCCGATGACGACGAGCAATTCGAGGAGGGTGAACCCGCGCCGGTTTCGCGGGGATAGAGAGAAACGACTCGGTGACTGTGCCCTGCAGGTTCGTGCCATTCCCGGTAGAGGTCGCATAAAACCGTCCCGATGCAAATCATTGACTTCCCGCCCGCGACTTTCTAAGGGAAAGGCATGGCCGATCCTCGTAATCCCGAAGACCTTCTCATCCGCCGCCTTCTCGTGGGCGTGCCCGTTTTCCTCGTCGCAGGATTTTTCGCCACCGTCGCCACCGTGGTGGTGATGCTGGCTTACAATTTTAATCCGCTGAACTGGCTGGAGTAGGGGAGTCCCCCTCCTTCACCAGGGCCATGGCGGCGCACAGGCAGCCGCCCAGGATGATGATGATGCCCGAGAGGTAGACCCACAGGAGGAGCAGCATCAAACCGCCCACCGTGCCGTAGACCGGGTTGTAGTTTACGAAACGCGGCAGGTAGCCGACAAACGCGATCTGGCAGAATTGCAAGGCCAGCGTGACCAGCAGCGCGGGCAGCCAGACTTGCGAAAAAAGCACGCGGCGGGCAGGCGCGAGCTTGTAAAGCATGAGGAAGGAATAAAACAGCACCGCCCCACCGATGGCGTAACGCCCCAGATCCAGCATCCCGGAGAACAGATGCAGGTTGAAGTGCGGAAAGTGTGTTTGCAGAAAACTCTCCATCGCGAGCAGGACATTGCGTGCCGCCTGCAAAAGGGCTGGCGCGAGCAGGCCGATGAACATGGCGCTGCCCACGATGGCGATCATCAGGAGATTCTTCAGCGGCAACTGCCACCAGGGAAATTCCACAGTGTGCCATGCCCGGTTCACCCCGCGCACCAGCGCCTGAAAAAAACGCAGCGAGCACCAGAGAAGGAAGACCACCGAGATGAGGCCCACGCCGCCGCGAGCCCGCTCCAGATTGTGGACGGCTTCCCAGATAAAGCGTTGCTGGGAGGCTTCCAAAGGCAGAAAGCTGCGGATGGTATCCGTGATTTCCTGAGCGCTGAAAAAAGATGAGCCGACGGTCAGTACGAGCGCGAACAGCGGAACCAGCGAGAACAACACGTAGTATGCGAACGATGCAGCCCGTTGCTCGCCATCGATCTCGCTATAGATGCGCACCGTATGGACAATCGTCTGCCACACCGAACGCAATCGAGCTCCCACCATGCGCGCATGGGTAAGCTGAAATGCCCCGCGAGAAAAGGAGTTTTCCTATCCGCCCTTCGTCAGCTGGAAGGCGAAGTTCCAATCCGCCGCCGGGGGACTCTCCCGGAAATGCTCGCAACGCCGGGCCATCACGAGTGACGGGGTGGGGAAGGACGGTCTTTCTTCAAATTCGGCGGCTTGCAGAAAGCGCTTTTCAGCCTCATCCCATTCACCCCGGAAATAAAAGCTGAGGCCCTCTTCGTAAATCTCACGGCAGCGCAGGGCGGACTCGGGCAAGACATCGCGCAAACCCATCAGCTCGTAAACCTCCACCGTGCCGGCCCGGCCCGGCACCAGCACGCGGTCGATATGGCGAAACTCCAGATTTGTATCCTCTCGGCTGGCCTCGTTTTTTGTGGAGGTGGAGGTGAGGATTTGTACGCCGAAAACTCCCGCGGCCGCCTCGATGCGCTGGGTCAGGTTTACGTTGTCACCCATCATCGTGTAGTTCACGCGCAGATGCGACCCCATGTTGCCCACGACGGCTTCGCCTGTGTTCAAACCGATGCGGGTGCGGATTTGCAGCGCCCGGTCCGGCCAACGGCCTTCCTCGCGCGCCCAGCGTTCTCGCAGGGCCTTTTGCGCCTGAAGAAAATCGAGGGCGGCATGGCAGGCGGCGGCGGCGTGATCCTTGCAGGCGAGGGGAGCGCCGAAGATGGCGATGATGGCGTCGCCGACATACTTGTCCAGCGTGCCGTCGCGCTTGGTGATCGCCGCGGTGCAATCGCCCAGATATTCGTTCATCAACTCCACCAGGCGATTCGGCTCCAGGCTCTCCGCGAGCGGCGAAAATGACTCGATGTCGCTGAAAAAAGCGGTGATTTCCGCCTCCACTCCGCCAACCTGCGGAGTCATTTTTCGCGCGATCATTTCATCCACGATCTGCGGAGAAACGTAAGTGCCGAAGACGCTCCTGATCCAGCGCCGTTGTTTTTCCTCCACGCCCAATTGCCAAAGGATGGCGGAGAAGGAACAAAGCAACGCCGCTCCCACCGGAGCCACAAGAGGGAGAAGAACGTTGAGTTGCGCAAAAAGGATGAACGCCGCGAGGATATAGAGCCCGACAAACCCGACTGCCAGATAGCGCCACACCGAGCCCTGCCGCAGGCACACCGCGGTTGTGGCCAGGCCAAAGGTGAGGATGATAAAGATGTTCACCCAGACCGGAGGGCGATGAAGGAATTTACCGGTCAGTATGGTCTTCAGCATATTGCCGTGAGCCGAGACTTTAGGAACGGGAATTTCCGGATTGGTCGGAGTGGTCGTGGTGTCGTGTAAAAGCGGATCGGTCGGACCGATCAAAACAAGGGCATGGTGAAATTCCGCAAAAAAATCGGCGGCCTCCTTTTTCTCGTCGTCGTCTCCGTCTGTCAGCCTCTGGCTGGCAGCTATGACGCTACGGATGCTGCAAGTCGCATTTTCCTCCCAACTCGAAAACCAGTTGATTTCAGTAAGTTGATGCAGCCAAAGAGGGATATTCTGCTGAATTGAACCATCCGGCTTTCGGACCACAACTTCATCCCGCTCTATTGTCAGCGCTGAGGGGCTCAGGTCCCAATGAATCAGCGCCAATTGCAGCGAAAGAGGAAGGTAGTTCACCTGCCTGAACTGGCTGAACATCGGAATCCATTGGTCATGCAGAAAGGTGTCGATCAATCCGATGCGCCCCCAGGATGGTCCGATAAGGCCATTTTGGGGAAGTTCGGGCGTGTCGATGTCTTGCGCCGCATTGAGATCGATCACGAGGGGAAAGGGCCGCTTTAAACCTTGGACGCCAATGTTTGATCCATAGGTCGCACCGAGAACAACATTTGGGTGGCTATGGATGCTTGTGGCTAAAGCTCGACTTCCCTCCCTGGCTTCTTCCTGTCCAAGATTTGACAGGCCTTGCTCGGAGAAAACGAAGTCCATGCCGACCGCCTTGACTTTGCCGTGGGTAAAGAGCGCATCCAGCGCCGCGGCAAAAATAGCACGACTCCAAGGGACATTACCGAATTCTCGAATCGCCTCCGTATCTACATTCACATAGATAATCTTCTCCGGGCATTCGATCGGTCCGCGAAATTTGAGCCGCCACTCGACGGTCTTATTTTCCAAGAATGTCAGTACGCCATCGGCTCCCAGCAGCTTAACATATTTGCCAGAGGGTATTACCTGTATTTGCGAGAGCGCGATCCACGTTCCGCAAATAATGGTTACGACAATCCAGATGCGGGCATCGCCCACAACCTGACGGAAATTTGCCGGCGCCAGCTTTGATGTGAGCGATGAGATCAGCGACATCTCAAAATCGCTGATACGACAACCAAGCCTCTAGGAGGAGGGCGTCGGGCTTGGCGTTGGCGTAGCCGTAAAGGTCGTGTTGATCGCGCCTTGATCACCCGAGCCGCCACTGCCGCCGGCGGCACCGCTGCCTGGAGGAGGGGCCTGTACACCGGCTCCATCATTGGTTGTGCGGAAGGTCCCGCTCGGGTCTGCGACCACTACGGCGGATTCCGAAGCCGCCATTTCAGAAGTGATCGCTTGAGCTTGAGCCGGAGTCAGGGTGGAGGCTTGAGGAGCGCCTACGATGGTAATTTCACCAGTGGTCGGGTTGACCGTTGCGGTGAAGGAGAGTGAGTTGGTGGGTCCGCCGCTCGGCGAATTCGGAGCGCCTTCGCCGACCGTATAGGACTGGCCGTTAGGAGCGTTCACCACGATGGTGCCTTCGGGTACGGAGAAGTTGACGTTGAAGCTGCCATTGGCATTTTGCGTCACACTTACTTTGACCTTGGTTCCACGAATACCGGCCACGCCGGCAGGGGTGGCGATATCCATCTTGGAGCTCCGGTTGAGCTTGCGGATGTCGGCGAGCACTTCACCCTTGGCCACCTTGACCTTGGTGGTGGATTTGGAGGGTTCCTTGGTGAGTTTCGTGTAGTCGACCTTCTCGATGTTGAAGGGATCGACGAGAAATTGCTGAATATCGAAGGTCGTTTTTTCGTTAACCGTAAAGATGGAACCGTTATCGAAGAGCAGGACGGCCTTTGAGCCGGGTCCCGTCACAACGCGCTGGCCTTCCTGCAGGCCACTTCCGGTAGTGAGGGGTTTGCCGCCACTGCCGTCCGTGCCCGATACGGTCACAGTGCCATCAACACTGACCACTTGGATTTTTCCGGGCTGGGCGGCTGAAGCGGAATTCCATCCAAGGAGGATGCTGAGGCTCAGAACGGAGGCGATCAAGTATTTAGCGGTCATAAGCTTATAGACAGACGGGAGTAATCTAGAGTGGACTTGGTATAAACGAAAGAAAAAAAGCCGATTCGACCGCTTTTTCACGGCCGAATCGGCTGGTCATTTAAAATAGCGGGACGGGACGCTTAAAACTGAACCGTGAGGTTTGTTTTCGTGGCGTCTTTCTTGCTTTCCTTTTTGTCACCGCTGCAGCTTCCACCAGAACAGCTGCCGTTACCGGCAAAAGCGGAGGCGGAAGCGAAACCAACAACTACCAACATGAGGGCGAGTTTTTTCATAGCGCTCCTAGCTTCGCTCCCGGACGCCCGAAGTCAAAAAAATTTGTGTATCAAGATGTGTCAAAGCGGGATGCTGTCGTTTCGGCCGGTGTGAAAGCGCCTCAGGGAGAGAGCCGGTCGATGCGCCAGCGGCCATCCGCCTCCTTGCTATAAAGGAAGCGGTCGTGCAGGCGGCTGGCCCGGCCCTGCCAGAACTCCACCGTCTCCGGCACGAGGCGATAGCCGCCCCAGTATTCCGGCAAAGGCACGGCGAGGTCGGCATATTTCCGGCTGAGTTCCGCGAATTTTTCATCCAGCGCCGCCCGCGTCGTCAGGACGCTGCTTTGTGCGGAGACGAGTGCTCCGAGCTTGCTGCCGAATGGCCGGCTCTCAAAATAGGCCTCGTTCTCTGCGGCGGTGGTTTTTTCGACTCGTCCGGTGATCGCGACCTGACGCTCCAGCGGCAGCCAGGGGAAGAGTAGGGCGGCCTGCGGATTCTGCTCCAGTTGCCGTGCTTTCCGGCTCAGGTAGTTCGTGAAGAACACGAAGCCCCGCGCGTCGTGTCCCTTCAGTAGAACGGTGCGAGCCATCGCGGCTCCCGTGAGGTCGGCGGTGGCCAGGGTCATGGCGTTGGCCTCGCGGATGTCCGCGCATTGCAGGGCCTCGGCGAACCATTTTTCAAATTGCACAAAGGGGTCGGGGGACAGGTCGGCCCGTCGCAGCTCTGCTGCGCGGTATTCCTGTCGAAGGTCGCCGATGCTCATGCCGCCAGCATTTCCCGGCCCCGGGCGCTTGGCAATCGCTCTTTCCATTTTTTCCCGAGCATATGTGCCGACTTCGCCCGGGAAGATATCCTGAAGAATCGTAATTTTTCATTTTGACACCCCCATGCGCTTTGTTAGGTTGACCGTCCCTTCTGATGAGGGAAGAGGCGCCAACCGTTTCACAGTAGTGCGAAGCGGGTGGGGTCTCACACCCATTTTCAGGCGGGAAAACACGCAGATGCGTCCATGTTCTTTCCATACGGCTTCGGCCACAAATGCCCATGTAGCTCAGTTGGCAGAGCACGTCCTTGGTAAGGACGAGGTCACCGGTTCGATCCCGGTCATGGGCTCCATTTAAGAAAGAAAGAACACAGGACTCCCCTGCAAAAAACCTAACGTAACCCACAATGGCAAAAGAACAGTTCCAGAGAAGCAAACCGCACGTCAACATCGGCACGATCGGCCACGTTGACCATGGCAAGACCACGCTCACGGCCGCGATCACGACCGTGCTCGCGAAATCCGGTGGAGCCACCGCGAAAAAATACGACGAAATCGACGCCGCTCCTGAAGAAAAAGAGCGCGGTATTACTATTAACACCGCTCACGTCGAATACGAGACCGCCAACCGCCACTATGCGCACGTTGATTGTCCCGGCCACGCTGACTATGTGAAAAACATGATCACCGGCGCCGCTCAGATGGACGGTGCCATCCTCGTGGTCTCCTCCGCCGACGGCCCGATGCCTCAGACCCGTGAGCACATCCTGCTCGCCCGTCAGGTCGGCGTGCCTTCCATGGTTGTTTTCATGAACAAAGTGGACATGGTCGACGACAAGGACCTGCTCGAACTCGTGGAAATGGAAGTGCGTGAGTTGCTCAGCAAATACGATTTCCCCGGCGATCTCATCCCGATCGTCAAAGGCTCGGCCCTCAAGGCCCTCGAAGGCAATGCCGAGTACGAAAAAGCCATCCTCGACCTCATGGCCGCGGTGGACGAATACATCCCGACTCCGGAGCGTCCGAAGGATCTTCCCTTCCTGATGCCGATCGAAGACGTGTTCAACATCGAAGGTCGCGGCACTGTCGCCACCGGTCGTGTCGAGCGCGGTGTGCTCAAGAAGATGGAAGAAATCGAGATCGTCGGCATCCGTCCGACCGTCAAGACGACTGTCACCGACATCGAAATGTTCCGCAAGCTTCTCGACTTCGCTGAAGCGGGCGACAACGTCGGCATCCTTCTTCGCGGTACGAAGAAAGACGACATCGAGCGCGGTCAGGTCATCGCCAAGCCCGGTTCGATCAAGCCCCACACCAAGTTCAAGGCTGAGATCTATGTGCTGAGCAAGGACGAGGGTGGCCGTCACACGCCGTTCTTCTCGAACTACCGCCCGCAATTCTACTTCCGCACGACGGACGTCACCGGCACCATCAAGCTCCCTGAGGGCGTGGAAATGGTCATGCCTGGCGACAACGTCTCCATCGAAGTCGAGCTGATCAGCCCGATCGCCATGGAGAAGACGATTCGCTTTGCTATTCGCGAAGGCGGTCGTACCGTTGGTGCCGGTCGCGTGGCCGACATCATCGCCTAAGTTAGTTTCTCTTTTGCCAAAAGGTCAGTAGCTCAATTGGTAGAGCAGCGGTCTCCAAAACCGCGTGTTGGGGGTTCGAGTCCCTCCTGGCCTGTTGGAAAAGGGTTTTTTTCTCACACAATCATGATTGGAAAAGTTCGTAATTTCATCGGAGAAGTCCGCACCGAGCTCGGCAAGGCCTCGTGGCCCTGGGACCCTAATGAAAAGGGGTTTAAGCGCTACAAGGAACTCTACGATTCCACCACGGTTGTGCTTATCGCGATGCTTATCCTGGGTGGGTACATTGCTTTTTTCGATTTCATCCTCATTAAAGTCGTCAGCGGTCTGACGCATCCGTAACACATGGCTATCGCCCCTCGTGACCAATGGTATGTCGTGCACGTTCTCTCCGGCCTGGAGCAGAAGGTGCAGGAAAACCTCACCCGCCGCATCAAACTGGAGGAGATGTCGGACTTCGTTTACGAAGTGCTCATCCCCACCGAGCGCGTCCAGGAGATCAAGCGCGGCAAAAAGACGGAGACCACCCGCAAATTTTTCCCCGGGTATCTCATCGTGAACATGCATCTCCTCGATGAGAACAACCAACTGGTCGAGAAGACCTGGTACTTCATCAAGGAGACTGACGGAGTCATCGGCTTTGCCGGCACCAAGGATCGCCCGATCCCCATGCGGGCCAAGGAAGTCGAGGGCTTGCTCGCTCAGGTCAAGGAGCGCGAGGACTCCATCAAGCCCAAGATCAGCTTCGAAGTGGGCGACAAGGTCAAGGTGGCCGACGGCCCCTTCCAAAACCAGAATGGTGTGGTCGAGGAAATCGATCCCGAGCGCGGCAAACTCCGCGTCTCCGTCACCATTTTCGGTCGCGAAACTCCGGTCGATCTGGAGTACTGGCAGGTCGAAAAAGCCTGATTTTTTCGGCCTCGGCGGGCGGTCGCGCCGCGAATGCTATTTTCTCCTTGCAAATCAGCTTGCCCTGAAGGGTCAAACTGACGTTTACTTCACCCAGAATTCCTTAACCAGACCATGCTTCCCTTACTTCTCGCCGGCGGCGCTTTCCTCGGAGCGGCAACTCAATCATCTTACATGACGGTGGCCGATTCGGATCTCTATAACCACACGCTCCGCGGCGAGCGCGTATTGGCCAAGGAAGTCGTCTGCCGCAACATGTGGGGGACCCCCATGCTGCCCGACGGCAAGGCGGGCTACAGCATCATTGCCCCGATCAATTTGGAATATATCCGCCAGAGCCTCATTCAGCCTCCGGCGACCTCCGGCCCGGTCTTTCGTCCCGCTGAGACCATCGTGACGACGACCACCACCACGGTTATTGAGGAATAGCCTCCCGCGCAGGGGAGATGCGCTTATCCAACAACCTCTCCATTTGCCATCCATGACTGCGGCTCTTCGTTTCGTTTTCGCTTTCAGCCTCGGCGCGTTGTTCGTCACTTCGTGCGCTCATCGCCCCAAGGAGCCGACCGTCGTGGACACCACGCCGCTGAATCAAAGGCTGGAGGATTTCGGCGCGCTGCAGAACAAGCTGAAGTTCGAAGATCTGCGCGGCTACTTCACCAAGGACGCCAGCATCCAGTCGCCCATCACGCCGCGGCCGGTCAGTGCGGATACCTATCTGAAAGCGCTCGCGGCGGAGCCCTTCGGCGTGCTCTTCACGAATACCGAGTTGGTCTATTCCTTTCCCACCCGCGCGGTCACTCGCAGCGACGTGGTCGCGGGCGCTCCCGGCAAATTCAACCTCAAGGAGCGGGTCACCATCGACTGGCGGTTGGAGGATGGCTACTGGCGCATCGCCCGCATCATCTTTGCCGACTGGTCGTCCCTGCTCGGCACCTACCGCCGTGGCGGTTTGAAAAACGAAGGTTCGCTGGAACTGCGCCTCATGCCCGGCGGCAAGTACACGCTTTACACCGCGGAGAATTTCTCCGCGCCTGAATATCGCGGCGATTACACCATCGACGGCAACCGCATCACCCTGACCGATACGGGCGCCAATGAGCCGAGGAATTTCCAGGGCGGGTCCGGCGTCTATGCGCTCACGCGGACTTCCACCGGGATGAATTTCCAAAAGATCTCCGAGGATAACACCTGGCGCGCCGAACGCTTCGAAGGCGTCTGGATCAACTCTCGCTAGGCTGGATCAGCGGTTCGCGGATCGGCTGCTGTCCTGGGGAGTTTACGGTCTTAGTTTTTTACCGAGGCGTTACACATCGGCTGGAAGCCCGGACTATGTGATCTGAGGGAGCTGGACCGTTTGTTCCCGATCGACGTTGATCGGTGAAATCTGTGGATCGAGTCGTCCTTCAGTTCCCTGTGGCTGAAGCACGGAAGAACTCGGCGCACTTCTTCACGTTGTCATCGAGTTCCGGCGTCTTGTGCTCGTACTCGATGAAGGCGATGCCGTTAAAGCCCTGCCGCTTGAGCTCCGCGAGTTGTTCGGCTAATTTGCTGATGCCGGTGCCGAAGGGCAGGGTATGGCCTTCCTTGGTGGCTTCATTCATATCCTTCAGATGCAGTGAAATCATTTTGCCCTCCGCCAGCTTGAGGCTGCTGATCGGCTCGCGCCCATTGCGCACCCAGTGGCCGGTATCTGCGCACAGGCCCATGTTCGCTCCATAGGGCTTGAGCTGCTCCAGCCGCTCTTCCAGATTGCCGCCGTGGTTGTGAATCGAGACTGTGACGCCGTATTCCTTCGAGAGCTTGTCCAGTAGCGGCAGCACATCGGCCTTGGGTTCGACCGTGAGATCCTTGATGCCCATGGCTTTTGCGAACTCAAACAACTGCCGCCAGCCCGCCTCGTCCTCGCCCCGCACCACGCCGAAGCTCACCAGCGTGACGCCGTTTTCCTTCAGCAGCGCCAGTACCTTTTCTTGGGTGGCTTTGTCCATCGTGGGTTCGAACTTTCCTTCGATGCCGCCGCCCAAGGTCTGCCGGGGGTATGCCTGGAGATATTTGATGCCAAGCCCCCTGGCCTTCGCGACGGTCTCGGCAAAGGTATTGCGATTAAAGGTCCAGGCTTGCAGGCCGAGTTGCGTGCCGGTGGCATCTTCCGCGCGGGCCGTCGGCGAACCGGTGAGGACGAGGAGAAAGAGAGCGGTCAGAAAGGAGAGGGTTTTCATGATCATTGCTTGGGAGAATATGAGATTGCTTCGGCTGCGGAATTCCGCCTCAATGGATGCTTCTTTCGGGCAGTTAGCTCAGCGGTAGAGCGGTAGTTTTACACACTATTGGTCGGGGGTTCGATCCCCTCACTGCCCAGGTCATCGCGGCTGGTAAATCTTCGTGTTGCCGGTGACCGGGTTCACGCTGACCGTGGCATAGTTGTCCGGCCAGGTTCCATCGGTATCGAAGTCTTTTCGGGTCTGCACGGTGACAAACCATTGATTGGTCGTGGTCAGCATGGTCGATTGTGCGCGAATGATTCCATCCGAACCAAAGGTGAGGGGGATGTAGTTGAAGGCGGAACCGGAGACGCGGTTGGTTCCCCCGCTCAGTTTCGGCTGCGCCAGGATCGACGACTTTCTGCTATCGGTGCTGGCGACGATGGGATTGGGAAACAGGAAGGGCTTCGTCAGGGCCATGGTGTTGGTCGAATCAATGAGGAAAATCTGCACTCCGCGGAAGATGGTTGGGCCGGCAGCGGTTTGATCGAAATCCGGCAACTCAAGGAAGCGGATCTCGACCGGGCGATTGCGCGCCAGCGCGCTGCTCCGGGCCAGATTCAGGGCATCCGACACCGCCTGGGCCGTCGAAGCCACCTTCGTTCCCCGCACGGCGCTGTTGAACCCCGTGATGGCCAGCGTGCTGAGAATGCCGACGATGGCCACCACCAGCAGCAACTCGATCAAGGTAAAGGCCTGCTCCTTTCCTTGGCGCCAGAGCGGCGAATGAAGGGGGGGGCAAGAGACCGGAGGAAGAGGGCGCACGAGAGAAGTTTAGGGATTAAACTGCTTTTGGGAAAGCACGCGGAATTTGTAGAACGTATCCAGTAATGGCGGGTTTGGAGTGGTTATATAATCAGGAATATTGGGGTCGTTGGGATCGATGTATCGTTCGATCGTAGTCGAGCCCCGGTATTCGGCCTGCACTTTGTCCGCGCCTTCCTGCCACTGCCCCTGATTTGTTGCGTTCTTGGGTTTTTTCAGGGTTTGAACGCGATAGTGTACCGTATACGTATTTGATTTCGTGGTGAGCCGGGGATAAATTCTCGAATAAGGAGCTTCCTTGGAGTTATCTCCGGTGGGGAGGTGAGCATTCCACCATCCGGACATTCCGGCATAAGTTTCGCCGACGGGAACCAGCCAAAGGCTGCAGATTTCGCCAGGAGAACGAAAGATGTCATTGGCGGCGAAACGAGTTTCAAATCCTTTCAGTGTCCCGCTATCTTTGTCGAGATTGAGCATGTACCGGGTGGAGTTGATCGCGTTAGCGTTGGTCGTCTGGTTTTTAAAGCGATTGGCGTCGCTATTTAAAATACCCATGACGCGTTCCGAACGAAGAACAGCACGCACTGCAGTGGAGCGCTCGATGTAAGAGTAGGGAAGAATCTGATAATTCATGTTTACTCGTCCCGCAGTCGATAGCGGCTCGCTGATGGCATAAGGCTCAACGACCGGCATATTGAAGAAGTCGAGCAACAAGTAGTCGGGTGGATTTCGCTCCCCAGGGTGTCCCGATTGAGGATGAAATAGCAAAGTCTGCCAAGGACTGTTTGATCTCACGCCGGTTGACAGCGAGCCAAACATCACAGAGGAAGGCATCATCCGATTGGGAGTAAAAAACGATGGGCCCAATTCGGTGAAGTCCTCGATAAATCCAAAGTAGGGGATGGTTTCGCCCGTGGTGACGCCCGTCTGGATGCTGCCCTCGTCAGGGAAGTTGATGTACGGACCATCATTGTAGCGACCGACGGCATTGTCCCAATCTCCCGGGACACCAGCGAGGCCGCCACCGACAAAAACGCCTTTTGTACTATAGGAATCCACCAGATGAGAGTTTGAGCTGGATACAATTCCCATCGATGTATCGCTGCCGATGTAGGTAACCAATTCTTCTCCCGGATAGGTTGTGTCTCTGTTTCCGCCCCTGGCATAGTTCGCTTGGCTCATTGGGACATAGGTTCCAAAGGTTCCACCGTGATAAGGGACCGGAAAGGTCTCGATAAAATTATGAGCGAGCGGCTTGTCGAGCCGGCTATAGTAGGGATGCGCTGTATAGAGAGTAAAATTAGGCTGAAACTGCCCGGCCACTATACGGTAGTCACCCGATGCGACGCCTACTGAACGGACAACATCTTTGCTAGTGATCCAACTATTCCAGTTTTGCGCACTTCTGACGTTCAGTCTCTGTTCGGATTTTCGGAAATCTCTGGTGGCGGCGTTGTCCGTATCTGCTAAGACCAAAGGAGCGAGTTCAGGTACGGGAAATTTGACCGGAGCGGCAGCATCGCCGGGAAAAACGACGGTGCATACCTGATAGACCGGTGTTCCGCCAGGCCCGGTGATTCGTACCGTCGCGGTGCCCCCGTAAAAATCAAATGGGACGGTGGGATCGACATCGTCTGATTCAAAGCCCACGCCGCCCATAAAGGGGTAAGTGGTCGCATCGTTGTTTCTCGAGAAAGGCCCCATTACTGTCTTCACGCCTATGCGTCCCCCCCAGGGAGTGGAAAAGACCCCGTAGTTCCAATCGGCGTCAGTGTAGTAGGGGAACTTGGCTGTTCGCGCTCGGAACATCGAAGGTCCGCCGGCTTTCCAGACGAAGCCGGTGGTTCCGAGATCAACATTTAACTCTAGGCGAGGAAAGACTTTGCCATACCCTTGGGCAGGATTGAAGAGTTCGAAGAGTAGCAGAGCACGCATGCGTCTCGTGCCGTCAACGGGAGGAATCGCGACGTTGTCTTCCGGCGGCCCGATCTCATCCCGATCGTTTCCATCCGTATGCTTGTTGTCCTGGCCGGTTTTGTTCTGTGCCACTCCATAGATAACGATGCCGACTTTGGAAAGGGTTGGAAAGCGCCCGAAACCCCTGGAGCCGGTTGAAGCGTCGTAACTTGGAACCACCGCGCCGGAAGCGGAGTAAAAGTAGTTGGAGTCGACCGCACCGGCGGAGGTAGCCATCGAACTGTCTTTGGTATTCGTACTGCGAATATAGTCGAACAACTCAGTGAGAATTTGGTTGCGCTCTGTGGTTCCGTATTTGCCGAGTACCCCGGCACCGCCGAATCCAGGGATGGCGTCGTTGGTCCTTCGGCGAAGATATTCTAAAATTTGAGAGTTGCGGTTGATGGATATATCGGCCGACGAGCTGTCGGCACTCTGTCGGAGAAAATAATAAGGGAAGTTATTAATGGTTTCGCAAAACGCGATCAGCTTGTCGTAGGGCGTTCTTTTCGCCACGGCTTGATTGATCGGCCACATCGAGACACGCGGCTCGTTGAAGGGATTCACATCGGGTGAGCGACTGTTGGCCGTCAGAAAAAACTTAGCCTTTTCCAAAGCGGCTTTGTCGATGCCCAAATTGAGGGAGTTTCGATCCGGCTTGAAGAGAAGTTCGTCCACGGATTGGTAGAGGCGTTCCGTATCGAGGTTCACCGGATTGGTGCTGAGCACGCTGCCTCCTTTTGATCCTTGGTTTTGCAGCCGACTCGTTAAGGAGTAGACTTGCTCAGCATCCAACGCGGGCAAGGCGGCGGTAAGGAAGGTATTCGCGGGATGGCCGGGATATCTTTGATATTCCCGTTTTACCGGTTGGTTTCCCGCGAGGATGCCGTCCTGCCTAGAAAAGGCGATAGGAGTGGACCAATAGGAGGTGAAGGCGGGACCGGAATAGCGCAGAAAGCTTGCGGCGCTGTTGCCGTATTGATAGGTCACATCAATATTTGGTTCCTCCCAAGCCCCCCCTCCTGCCGTGTTGATGTTTATTTTCGAGGTGTCATCATCGGTCCAAAATGCGATTCGTCCAACAATGGGGTTTACGACGGATGCTCCGGCAATCGAGGCCGTAAGCCCTCCGCCAGTGGGAGAAACGACCTGCCCATCTTTCAGGATATAGAGCCAGCGTGCCGGCATGGGAATAGTGGTGGCAGTTATCCCCGGTGGACCTCCGGTGACACTGTAACCCTGAACCGTATTCAAGGCACCGGGGTCGAGAATGGGAAATTGGTTATTCAACGGCTCGTTTAGATCCGTGAAAAGAGCTTTATCCGTCGTCCAGGTATTCAGGGCTTGAGCCTCACTGGCGACATTGATGCTCGATGCCAGCATGGCTTGGGAGGAATATAGTTTATAGACAGATTTCAGGTTGCCTGAGGTGTCAAAGGTGCGGATAGCTCCTGGTTGGGAGGCCCACGTTGTCAAAGTACCTCCGGAGTCTTTGCCTGCGGTGCCGGCTTTGATCTGAGTCAGGACAAGGTTAACAGCGTAGTCGGAAAGATTGCGCGCAGTGCCGGCGGATTGATAGGTGCTGGAACTTTGTAATTCGCCCTGAACTCGGCTGAAAAATCCTACAACCAGAGCCAAGAGAAGGACAATGACACTGAGAATGATGATCAACGCAAACCCGCGCTTATTCCGTGTGCGACTGAAAAGATGGGGAATATTCTTCATCGGCGTTATTTTTTAATTACTGCTCCATTTACTGCTTCGCAGGGGTACGGTGGCACGGAAGACCCGGCATTTTACGCCCTTGGAGGCAAGCTGCTGTTCCAATTCGCGGATGTCCTGCTCGATCGCTGAAGTCGTGGCCGTTTGGAATTTTCCGGATAAATTGACTCCCAAGGCCGATTGTGCTCCAGCGGCCGAATTGACCCCATTTAACAGGCGATTGGCAGATGTCTCATCGATTGTGACCATTGCGACCTCTACCAAAGGCGGTAGTTGATGCATCTGGGCGGGTTGATTGCCGCCACCCCAGGGGGTTCTTGAATCGTAATTGTAGTTCGGAGCCAGTCGATTGCCGGTTGAGTTGTAATCTTCTTGAGCAGGCGGCAGCTTTGGCCATATAGCAAGGGCGATGACATTGTCGGCCACGGGATAAATGCCATTTGCGCGAGCTGTAGTGGGGTTGCCGGCGGATAGAGCCAAGGGGGATTCAAACCAATTCTTTGATGTAGAAGGATCTTTGTAGACGGTCAGGCTCTCGGCGGGTTGCGAGATGCGGAATAAGCGAAATCGGCTGTGGCTGGAGATACGTCCGCTTTCCAAAGTCGCAGGTCTTTCGGAGTCATCGCTGGTGAAGGCGACAAAAAATCCACAGGCGTTAAGAAGATTTTCCAAGCCCTGAGAGTTGCCATTTATCGAATAGCCCATCGGGCTTTGGAAAAACACCGATTGTGTGACTGGTTGCCACCCGTTCGGAACTAGATCGTTGCCCGAGACAAAATGGAGATCCGATTGCCGTCCGTATCGCTCCGGAACAAAGGTATTGGAATTGTCCGGTGTACGAGGTTGCCGAGAGGCATTGTAATAATCGTAGTAGGTATTGAGCGTCGCCTGGCTGAGTTGACGGGTGATGGCGTCAAAACCCTCCCGGGCAGATTGAAACGACTCCACGCGGTCATTGGCGGTCCGCACAGCTTGGCTGGTCTGGGACATAATGCTCAATAAAAGGACGCCAACCATGGCGAGCACCGCCACGGCGACCAAAAGCTCCAAGATGGTGAAGCCTAGGGAACTAACCCGCGTTGGTCTCGGAAATTTCCGAAGAGCAACAACCGCTGGACGATACAAAATCATTTTTCATTCACTTTTGATCAAGATCCGGGAAGCCATGTTCGTGATCTGCGGGCTGGACATGGCTCGAATTTCGATGAGGAGATTAGTGGCATGACTGCCGGCCTCTACCAGTGCGGATGTGGGTCGCAAGCTTGTCCTCGCAACGTACACCGCGGCTGAACTGTTGCGGGTCTCTTTGCCAAGGTCATCAAAATATCGCGTGGAGTTCGCGTAGTTATTTGGAAGGTTGAGCCAGGGGGTCAGTTGTGCCTCGCCGGAAACCGATTGGGCGATGTCGGCCACGACGGCCATGTTGATGGATTCACGTGCACCGCGGAAACCTACACTGAGCAGGCCCATCATGCTGACCAAGGCAAAGGTGGCGAGGCCGAGAGCCATGACGACTTCAACCAGCGAAAAACCAGACGACGAAGAGCGAGAGGGAGACTTCATTGGGGGATATAGTGCTATATACAGTCTTGGGGAAGATATGCAACAATAATTTACTTTGTATATTCAAATGCAATCCAATTTGATCGCTTTTGTTGGACGAACGGTGGTGTATTTCGGTCGCACGCCAGGGAGAGATTGCGGTCGAATTTCGATAAAACCAAGCAGGGGAAGCTGTTCCGAGCGGACTTGAGGGTGCGAAATTTATGGGAGAGGAGCCCGTTTTTCACCGGAGGGAAATTCTGAAAATATTGTGCATCGAACGGGGAGGAACTGTGTTGAATGTAGTTGGCTTCAGATAGAGCCGCTTGCAATCGCCGCCAGTGCTGGATTCCGCACATTCGGTTAGGAGTATGCGGCAGGTGGGAATTTTTGAGCGTCCGTCACTAGAAGGCTTTCTCTAGGCGGAAACCGCCTGAAAAGTCTTTAGTACGGCTTCCGCGGCCTCTTCGGGGCTGACCGCCTTCATACAGCGAAAATCCAGCGGACATTCCCGCAGGAAACACGGGCTGCATTCCACCTGGTGGCGCAGGACGGTGCTTTGCGGGTTTCGGGGGCCGGTCAGGACTGGTTCGGTCGAGCCGAAAACAGCCACCAGCGGCGTGCCGAGCCAGTCGGCGAGATGCATGGTGCCGGTGTCGTTGGTGAGGAGCACGGAAAGGGTGCCCAGTTTTTCGATCAGCTCTGTCAGCGAGGTTTTGCCCGTCAGATCGTCCGCCTGGCCCTTGAATCCCGCCAGGATCTCGGCCGCCACTGGTTGGTCGGCTGCGGTGCCAAGGACGACCCATCGGCAGTCCAGTTTTTCGGAAATCAATTCCATCGCTTTGCGGAACCGTTCCACCGGCCAGCGCTTGGCCGGGCCATATTCCGCGCCGGGGCAGAGTCCAAATACGACGGGCTGTTTGGCGGTGGGATTTTGCGGCAGGGCGGGTGGACGCTCGATGGCGCCACAACGTTCGGCGATGCGCCAGTAGCGGTCGGCATGATGTTCCGGCTTGAGCGCCTTTTTCTTTTTCCGCTCGGGGATGATCTGGTTGAGCAGCCGGTCCCGCTTGTGTCCGGCAAAGCCCACGCGGCGCGGGATGCCTGCCAGCCACGCCTCGGCGGCACTGCGGAAGGAATTGGGGAAAAGGATCGCGACGTCGAAGCGCCCGTGCAGTTTTCTCGCCACGGCGAAGACCGAGTCCTCCGGCGTGAAGGGAATGATTTCATCGACCTCGGGAACTTCTTTCCAAACTGCAGCCAGCTTCGCGGGGGTGAGGACGGCGAGGTGCGCGTCCGGCCGGCCCAGCTTGAAGGCCCGGGCAGCGGGGATGCTCATGACCGCGTCGCCCAGCCAGTTCGGCGAGCGCAGGACCATGCGGAAGGGCCGCAGGCTGGCGGGATCGGTCTGTGGCGGGATGTAGGTGCCGCGCCGCTGCCCGGCGGTGAGGAAGTTCGGCCACGGAGTTTTCCAGCGGTTGTGCACCCAGAACCAATCCGGCGGCGATTCGCGGATTTGTTTTTCCAGGGCGTCGTTGATGTCGGCCGTGAGTTGGTCGGGCTGGGCCGGGTCGTAGGGAATCTCGGGGCTCAGCACCACGCGCCAGCGGGCAAAGCCGGAGGTGAAAATGGCCACCGGCACCACGACGGATTCCGTGCGGATGGCCAGCGCGGCGGTGAGGGGGGAGGTGGAGCTCAGGCGGTTGAAAAACGGCGTCCAGACGCCGCCATCGCCGGCGTTTTGGTCGACCAACACCCCCACGATGCCGGGCTCGCGCAGGAGCGCGATGGCGTTGTTGAAGCCCTTCTTACGGTCGAAGGTCTGCACGCCGAGGCGGCGGCGGTCCTGGTTGATCAGGTCGTCGATCGCCTTGTTCCGCAAGGCCTGATAGACCGTGCCGAAGCGTGCCTCCGGCACCTGGAAGATCAACTGCGCGTAGAGTTCCCAGTTGCCGATGTGATTGATGGCCAGCACCACGCCCTTGCCCTGCGCGATGTTACGCTTGATGTAGTCGAGGCGCTCGATGGGGGCGATGCGCAGGATGTCCTCCTGCGAGAGGGCGGGAATCTTGAAGGCCGAGACGGCATTCGCTCCCAGGGTGGTGAAGTGGCGGAAGGTGAGGCGGCGGATCTCGGCGGGAGATTTTTCAGGAAAAGCCCGGGAAAGATTTTCTTTGGCGAGCCTGCGGTAGCCGGGCAATATCGCCCACAGCATGGCGCCCACTCCCTGGCCGAACGCGAAGCACACCCCGAGAGGCAAGCTGCGAATAAGGGAAATGGCGCCGAGCGCCAGCCAGTAAATAAGTCTATCCAACATGCAGAACGAAGCAGTCCAGTCTAACGAGCCCAACCCCCGCTCGCAAAGAACTTCCATCGACCCCGGCGCCACCGTCGGCATCCTCGGGGGCGGTCAGTTGGGCCGCATGTTCGGCATCGCCTCCCGCCGCATGGGCTATCGCGTGCATGCTTTCGAGCCGAACCCCGACAGCCCCGCCGGACAGATCAGCGATGTGGAAATCAATGCGCCTTTCACCGATGCAACTGCTCTGGCGCAGTTCGCGAAGGGGGTGGATGTCATTTCCTTCGAGTTTGAAAACATCCCGCTGGCGGCCATCGAGGCCGTGGCGAAATTGCGTCCGTTGCACCCGCGCGGCGAGGTGCTGCACATTTGTCAGAACCGCGAACGGGAAAAAAACTTTCTCCATCAAAATGGTTTCCCCCATGCGCCCTTTGCCGTGGTCGATTCCGCCGAGAGTCTGCGGGAGGCGCTGAAGACCATCGGCGTGCCGTCGGTATTGAAGACGGCGGATTTCGGCTACGATGGCAAGGGGCAGGTCAAGCTGACGGGCGAGGTGGACTGCGCCGCGGTATGGTCGCAATTCAACGCCCCGCGTGGCGTGTTGGAAAAATGGATTCCGTTTGAGGCCGAGCTCTCTGTTGTGGTTGCACGCGGGTTGGACGGCAAGGCGGTGGCGTTCCCGCCTTCCGAGAATATTCACAAACATCACATTCTCGATCTCTCCATCGCGCCCGCCCGTTTCCCGGCGGCGGTTTGCGAAAAGGCCCGCGAGCTCGCCGGCGCCATCACCAATGCGCTGGATGTGGTGGGATTGCTGGCGGTGGAGTTTTTTCTCACGGGGGAAGGGGACCTGATCGTCAATGAGCTCGCTCCGCGTCCGCACAACTCCGGTCACTTCACTTTCGACGCTTGCGCGACCAGCCAGTTTGAGCAGCAACTGCGGGCCGTCTGCGGCCAGCCCTTGGGTTCGCCCGATCTGCTCACGCCGGTGGTCATGTGGAACATCCTCGGCCACCTGTGGAAAAACGGCGAACCCGATTGGAGCGCCATCCTGGCCGAACCCCGCGCCAAGCTGCATCTTTATGGCAAGGCCGAGGCGCGGCCCGGTCGCAAGATGGGGCATGTCTGCGTGCTGGCGGAGGTGCCGGAGGCGCTGGCTATTATTGCCAGGTTGAAGAAGCAACTCGGCGACGAGTGAGGCGTCCGCCTGAGGGGGCGGGGACGATTTCTGAGCATGAAGGTGCAGGTTTACGGCTGCAACCATGTGGCCCTGGAAGTGGGAGATGTCGAGAAGGCCGTTGCGTTCTATGAGGATGTCTTTGGCTTAAAAAAATTGGACGAAGGCGAGGGCGATGCCTTTTTCAAGCTGGGTGAGCATCAGTTTCTCGCGTTGTTTGAAACGAAGAATCCTCAGCCCAGTGCGACCGGCCACTTCGGCATCATGGTGCGGGACGAAGAGCAACTTGCCGCCGTCCGCGACAAGATCACCGGGAAATACGGGCTGAAATTGGAGCCGCATTTCCGCTGCGACTTTCGTGATCCCTGGGGCAACCGCATTCAGGTAGTGGATCTGCACGACGAATCGCTTATCTGGCTTTTACCTTATCGCGAAGTGCAGAAGGCCGGTGTAAAGTTCGGTTCATGAGCAAGGATCGCACCGACCGCGCGGCGGGCTGTATTGTGGGGGCCTTCATCGGCGATGCCCTTGGGCTTGGTCCGCATTGGTATTACGACCTCGACGAGCAGCGCAAAGCCTACGGGGAATGGATCGAAGGCTATACCGACCCCAAACCCAACCGTTATCACGGCGGCATGGAGGCCGGTGAGCTTTCGCAAACGGGCCTCATCATGCAGATGCTGTTGAAATCGCTGGCCGAGCGCGATGATTATGACGAGGCGGATTTTTGCCGCCGCCTGGACGAGGAGTTGCTGCCACATATTCACGGCAATAAGGGTCCCGGAGGATATACGAACCACTCCATGCGTCAGGTCTGGGAGGCGCGGGTGCGGGATAAGAAACCATGGAACGAAGCCGCCGGAAATGCCGATACCTCCGAAGGGGCTGAGCGCATCAGTCTGCTTGCGGCCCGGTTTGCCGGTGATTCCAAACATGCCGCGCGCATGGCCGCCAGCAACTGTCGGCTGAGCCAGAATGATTCGCTGGTCGTGCAGCAGACTGTCGCCTTCGCCATGGTGCTGGCGGCGTTGATTCGCGGCGAAAAATTCGACACCGAGCTTTCCGATAAACTCATGGAGGGGGTGGGGGATGGCAGTATGCCCTTCATCGGCGAATACGCGGCCAAGGCGGGCACCTCCGATCCGCTGTTTGAGTTTGCCTCTCCCGACGCGCTGTTGCTGCCTTCGTGGATAGCGGAGGCTGCGCGCGATCCGGGTATCCGCATCGAACCGGCGGCCAAGGTCTCGTTGGTCTACGGTATGTCCTGCGCTATCAACTACGTTCTGCCGTCGGCTTACTATCTGGCGGCGAGATTCTCCGACGATTTCACCAGCGCCGTGCTCCATGCTCTCAACGGGGGCGGGCAAAACATGAGCCGGGCCTGCCTGACAGGAGCGTTGGTTGGCGCCCAGGTCGGCCTTTCCCGCATCCCGCCGCGATTCATCGACGGCCTCAAGGACGGGGCTGATATCCGGCGTCTGGCCGAAAAGGTCGCGCAGGCTGACAAGGCGGAGAGATTGTGATCTCGATTTGTAAAATCGCTTGCGTTTTTGATGTAACCGGTTACGCATAAGGGAAGAATATTTAGCCATACGTTCATGAAAATAGGAATTATCGGATTGGGTGCGCGTATGACGCATCTGTTAAACAACGCCATGCGCCCGCACGCGCAGGATCTGCAGGTGGTGGGTTTGGTGGAGCCAGACCGCAGCCGCGCCGACGAAGCGCTCACGGACGGGGAGAAACGCGAGGTGGGATTCTTTGATACGCTCGACGAGTTGGTGGAAAAGACCCGGCCGGATGCCCTGGCCATCGGCACTCGCTGCCATCTGCATGCGGGTTACGCCTGCAAGGCGGCGGAATACGGCCTGCCAGTGTTTTTGGAAAAGCCGGTGGCGGTGACGATGGAGCAGGCGCTGGCTCTGGAGGCCGCCTATGCGGCGTCGTCCAGCGACGTGGTGGTGAGCTTTCCGCTGCGGGCTTCAGGTCTTTTCAGTGAGATCAATGAGCTGGTAAAGTCCCCGACCTTTGGTGGAGCCGAGCATATCCTCGGAGTGAACTACGTGCCCTACGGCAATGTTTATTTCGATTCCTGGTACCGTGATTACAACATCACTCAGGGCCTGTTTCTGCAAAAGGCGACGCATGATTTCGATTACCTCGCGGCACTCGCCGGCGCTCCCATCGTGCGCGTGGCGGCCACCACCTCGCAGGGGCGGGTCTTCCGTGATGCCGTGGGCAAAAACGGCCATGACGACGCAGCGTATTTTGAAGATATCGGCACGCCGGAGAGTGGTATGAATGAAGACTCCTCCAACGCCCTGTTGGAATTCGCCAACGGTATCAAGGGAGTCTACACTCAGGTCTTTTTTGCCAAGGGCGATGCGGCTGCGCGCGGGGCCACCATCTCCAGCTACAAGGGCACCGTGAGTTTTGACTGGTACAAAAATGAGGTTCGTCATGTCGTCCACGCTGGCGGCGAAAGTCGCGAATGGAAGGGGCAGGAGGCGGGAGGCCACTTCGGCGGCGACGCGGTGCTGGGGCGCAACTTCATGGAGGTCGTGCGTGGCGAGGCGGAGTCCATTTCCCCGCTAATTGCCGGCCTGCGCAGCGTATTCGCCTGTCTTGCGGCCAAGGAATCCGCTGAAAGCGGCCGCTTCGTGGAGGTGCATCAATGCGCGCCCGTGGCTGCGAAACAGCGTGAAATGGCCGTGTGCAGTTGACAGGGCGGCGATTTTTGCGGAACAGTTTACGCATTCATGGACATTCGCACCTTTGCCCGTATCGCCGGAGTTTCCACCGCCACGGTGTCCCGAGCCTTCAGTGGCAAGGGTCGCATTGATCCCGAAACGCGACGGACCATCCTCGAGCTGGCGGAGAAAAAGGGCTTCACGCCCAACATTCATGCCCGCCGCCTGTCCTCCAAGGAAAGCGCCATGCTCGGGGTGTTCTACAGTTTCAGCTCCGAGCCGGTGTTCGATTATTACAACATGGAGCTCGCGCAGGAGCTGGCTAAGGCCGCGCTGAATCAGGGCTACGCCACGCAGTTGGAACTCACCAGCAGCGATGCCATGCAGGAGCAGAAGATCATCCAACTGGCGGCGACTGGAGCCATTGACGGCATCATTCTCGTGGTGGGCGGCATCGACCGTGCGCGCCAGTTGTTGTCCCGCATTTCCAAATGTCCCTGCGTGGTCATTGCCAACGCGCCCTGGCCGGAATCCACCACCGTGGCGGGTTCGGTGTTCATTGATTTTCGCGCCGGCATCGAGCGGGCCATCGTCCGTTTGCACGAGTTGGGTCACACGAAGATCGGCTTCATTCGCGGCATGGTCGATGACACCAAGCATCGCGCCTACCTGAATGCGATGAAGAAGGTCGGCCTCACTCCGAAGGCGGACTGGGTCCAACCCGGCTACAAGAGCTTTTCCGATGGGGAGAACGCCGCAGGTCATCTGCTGAAGGCAGGGGTGACCGCCATCCTTTGCGCCACCGACATCCTCGCGCTCGGGGTGATGCATGCGGCCCAGCAAAAGAAGGTCCGCATCCCCGAGGACCTTGCCGTGATCGGGATGGATGACCTCGCGCTCAGCGCCTATACCACGCCTGCGCTTTCCAGCATCGGCGTGCCACGTCAGCAGGTGGGCGAGGTGGCCGTGGAGAGCCTCATGCGGGCCATTCGCGATCTGCGGAGCAAGAACGCCCGCACCTCTTATTTCCAGACCGTCCATCCGCTTTTCGTCGAGCGCCGCAGCGTCGGCCCGGCCCCTCGCAAATAATATTTTACGAAGATTCTATTGACGTCTGGGAAACAAAAATGTAACCGGTTACGCAACATCATTTGAAACTTATGGAAACACTAAAGGCAGCACTCAAATGGACGGCCATGATGGCGATCATGGGTAGCACTCAAATCCTCAACGGCGCGACCCTGGTCGAGTCGATGAACAACACCGTGGCGAATGGGACGATCGACGGCAGCGACCTGACCAACTCGAATTGGAGCAGTGTCAACGGTTTCCAGTTTGATCCCAATGAGGGGTCGACGGTCGACTGGCACCAGATCAGCATGGCGAACGACTCGAACAACTACTACATCCGCTATCAGATGAACGCGAGTCCGGCACTCGACTTCAATCTGCGCATCTTCTTCGACACGAATTTGTCGCGCGGCTCCGGATACATCGGCGGCGATGGTCAATTCTCCGTCGGAGCCGAATTCATGATCGAAGGCTCTTCGCTCTACGCTTTCACAGGTGGCAGTCAGACGACGTGGGGCTGGGACTTTGTCGGTTCGCTGGGGGCCGATGGCTCCTATCCGCAGGACTACACCCTGGGCGTGTCCATCTCGGCACTCGGCACAAATACCTTCAACTTCCTGCTGTTCTCGGAAGGGACGGTTTCGGGCGATCCTTATCGTGACTACTACGTGGACAGTTCCGAATTCGGCGACTCCGGCGGTTACCTGCAATATTCCACCGTGCCCGAGCCCGGCACCGTCATGCTGATGGGGCTGGGATTGGGCGCGGTTTTGCTGTATCGCAAACGCCGGGCCTGATGTTTATGCAAGCGAGGAGGGGATATACGCTGGTGGAGGTGATGGTGGCCGTGGCTGTTCTTGCCGTGTGCGCCTCGCTCATCATGCCAAGCCTGGACCGGATGAAGGCCAAGGCTCAGCGTTCGGCCTGCGTGAGCCACCTTCGCCAGATCGGCACCGCCTCGCTGACCTATCACGCCGACCGCGGCACGATCCTGCCCTGGTACACCAATGCCGATGGTTATTGGTGGAATGCGCTGACACCCTACCTCGGCGCCGACCGGAAGATCTTCCATTGTCCGGCGGACAAGGCCTACCGGGAGTTCGCCCTCGACAGCACCATCTCGTACGGCTGGAACTACAAGCTCACCGGCCATGGCGATTCCGGAGCCAATCCGAACGACTTCGTGCGCATCGCCACCTATTCCCGGCCGGGTCAGGTGCCCATCGCCACGGACGGCCCGGGTGGCCCTGTCGCCGGTCAGGAGGATAGCTGGGGCTACATCGACGAACGCGCCGTGCATACCGCCGATCCGAAGCGGCACGAGGGCCAGGGCAATACGCTCTATCTCGACGGCCACGTGGAAGCCCTGCGCACTCAGGATCTGCCCAATAGCCCTTTTTTCAACGACCGCCCTTTGCAACAACAATGAAACTCCGCTCCCTCCTTTTCACCATCCTCGCCACCTGCGCTGCCCAGACCGGCTTTACCTTTGAGCAATCCCCCAAGACCGAGGCGCAGGGCCAGTCCCTGCTTGCCGCCCAGGCGGAGGGCACACCTGAGGCGCTGACGGTTTCCTTCAACACGGAGGACAAGCCGACCATCTGGACGCATGTCTATTTGCAGACCGATGCCAATGAGGAAACCGGGCATCGTCATTGGAGCGGCCTCGATGGCCGCAAGGGCCTGGACTATCTCGTCGAAGGCGAGACCCTGTATGTCTGGTCGGGCAAGGACGACGTGCGTGGCTGGCATTGGACGCCGGTTTCCGGTGGCGGCGTGAAGCGCACGGTGAACGGTACCGAAGTCATCATGGAGATTCCCTGGAGCAGCCTCGAAGTGAAGGAGGGGAGCAAGGTCGAGCTGTTTATCTCCACCGCGACCGAGAATTTTGCCGATACCCTCGATCTGCTGCCTCGCGAAGGCGGGACGCTCGAAGTCACCGTTCCAGCCCTGCCCAAACGGAAGGCCGTCACACCGGCTGCGACCGATGCACGGCCTCGCTTCAAGAAGATCAAGAGCTACGCCTGCTACTACGGAAAGGGCCAGCTCGAGGCCTTGCAAACCCGCGATGCAGTGATCATCGAGACAAAGAGCCAGACGCCCGAGAGCGTAGCGGAGATTCGTAAAAACGGGACGCTGGCCATCGGCTACATCAGCGCCGGCGAGGACGACCAACTGCGGAAGGGTGACCAAAAAGGCCCCGGTGGCTTTGATTCAGCCTACTTCGACCGCAACCACGACGACAAGCCGGACAAGAACGAAATCTGGAGCTCGTATTTCACCAATGCCGCCACCGAATCGTGGATCAACCACTTCCTCGGCAAGGCGAAGCAGATGAAGGAAGAGTACGGCGTGGACGGGTTTTTCCTCGATACCGTTGAGACCTTCACGCTCTACACCGAAAACCGGAAGCCCATGGTGGAACTCATCCGCAAGCTCCGCGAGCAGAACCCAGACTCCGTCATCGTGATCAATCGCGGCTGGGATCTGCTGTCTGACGTGGATGCCACCGTGGACGGACTCATGTATGAGAGTTTCACGCTCAGTTACGATTTTGGCACCAAGAGCTATGTGCGCATGCGTCCGTCGGCGCTGGATGAGGGCCTGATGATTCATGAGCGTTTTCTCAAGCCCGCGCAGGACAAACACGGTCTGGTCGTTCTCGCCCTGGACTATGCGGCCGAACCCGACGCGCCCGGCATGCAGGATTCCGTGGACCGCGCCGTCTCCTTCAACATGATCCCGGAGATCACCACTATCTTTCTCGATCACATTTTCCCGCCCAAATATGTCGGACAGAAAAGCGACAAGTGGCGGAAAGAGTTTCTCACCCCGGAGAGCATGGCCTACGTCGCGCCCAAGGCGATCAACGGCTTTCCCGAAGGCACCAAGGTGATGCCGAGTTCGCTCTATCCCGACTACGAGGTCTCGCCCGTTCTTGACGGCCAGACCAATAAGGTCGCGCTGGGCTGGCGCAATCGCGCCTGGGCGTCCAACGAGCGACCCGACCCGCATTGGATCGAATTCCAGATGCCCAAACCGCAGCCCATCTCCGAGGTGAAGGTTACGTGGGCCACGGATAACGGGGAGGCCTTCCCATCGAAGAATTTTGCGGTGGAGATTGTCCCGGCCGGCGCCGCCATCGATGCCTGGAAGACGGTTTGGAAAACCAACGAGAACCTTTCCAAAACGACCGTGGTGAAATTTCCGGAGACCGAGGTGCTGCGTATCCGCATCGCCCAGGAACCGGAGGGCGGCAGTTCCGCCCGGCCGAATCTGATGTGGATGGAGCAGGTGGCCATCGCGCAATAGTTCCGGTCCGACACGAGGAATCCCTATGACTATCCTCGACTGGAGCCTCATCGTTCTGCCCTGGGTACTGATCGTGGCCGCGAGCCTGATCACCCGCCGCTATGTCAAGGGAGTGGCCGATTTCCTCGCGGCAGGCCGCGCTGCCGGGCGCTATCTGGTGTGCGTGGCGGAAGGAGCGGCCGGCATGGGCTTGATCACGGTCATCGCCATGTTCGAGCAATACTACAAGGCGGGCACCGCGATCCTCTGGTGGGGCAACATCGCTATCCCCGTTGGCATGTTTCTCACGCTCTCGGGTTTCATCATCTACCGCTTCCGCGAGACGCGCGCCTTCACGCTCGCGCAGTTTTTTGAACTGCGCTACAGCCGCAGGTTCCGCGTCTTCGCCGGTCTGCTCACCTTCTTTTCCGGCATCATCAATTACGGCATCTTTCCCGGCGTGAGCGCGCGGTTTTTCGTCTACTACCTTGGCCTGCCGGAAACCGTCATGATCGGTGCATTGGCCATACCCACCTTTGCCCTCCTCATGGTCCTGTTCCTCGGGCTCGCACTCATGTTCGTGCTCGTCGGCGGCCAGTTGCAGATCCTGGTGACGGACTGTATTGCCGGCACCTTGGGCGGGCTGATGATGGTGCTCATCGCGATTGTGGTGCTGAGCTATTTTTCGTTCGACCAGATGTTTGTCGCGGTGACGAATGTCCCGGTTGACCAGTCGCTCATCAATCCCTTCAAGACCAGCGGGGTGAAGGACT
This sequence comes from uncultured Chthoniobacterales bacterium, assembly GCA_964445975.1. Classification (GTDB taxonomy): domain Bacteria; phylum Verrucomicrobiota; class Verrucomicrobiia; order Chthoniobacterales; family Terrimicrobiaceae; genus CAYUMP01. Next base: position 44,185 of record CAYUMP010000006.1, read on the forward strand.
TCAATATCTGGTTTGCCCTCATCGGCATGATGGGCGTGGTCTATACCCACATGGCCTGGCAGGGGAACCAGGGCTTCAACTGCGCCGCGGCCAATCCGCACGAGGCCAAGATGGGTCGCGTGCTGGCCAGCTGGCGCGGCTACGCCATGGCGCTCATGCTCACGCTGCTGTCGCTGTGCGCCTACACCGTGCTGCATCACCCGGACTTCGCCGCGCGGGCTGCCATCATCACGCAGGGTCTGGCCCGCATCGACAATCCGCAGGTGCAGGAACAAATGCGCGTGCCGCTTGCACTGGCTGCCATCCTGCCCATCGGCATCAAGGGGCTCTTCGCCAGTCTCATGCTGTTGATGATGGTCAACGTCGATAAGTCCTATCTGCACTCGTGGGGCAGCATATTTATTCAGGACGTCATCATGCCGTTCCGAAAAAAACCGCTCTCGCCCGCGCAGCATCTTGGCATCCTGCGCTGGGCCATCGCTGGCGTGGCGGTTTTCGGATTTTGCTTCAGCCTGCTCTTCCGCCAGACGGACTACATCCTCATGTTCTTCGCGGTCACCGGCGCGATCTATCTCGGCGGGGCGGGTTCGGTCATCATTGGCGGATTGTATTGGAATCGCGGCACCACCGCCGCCGCCTGGGCTTCCATGATCATCGGTTCCACCCTCGCGGTGGGCGGCCTCGTCCTGCAAAACACCGTCGAGAATTTCCCCATCAACGGCCAGGTGCTCTTTTTCCTCGCGATGGTCATCAGCATGGGCACCTATGTCGGCGTCTCGCTGACCACCTGCCGCCAGCCCTTCGATCTTGATCGCCTCTTGCATCGCAAGCCCGGTGTCGGAGTGCTCGGGCCGGACCGCATTCCCGCCGGGCGCTGGTGGTGGCTGAAAAAGCTTCTTGGCTACGATGCGGAGTTCACTCGCGGTGATAAGGTAATCTCCGGCGCGGTCTTTGGATGGAACATGCTCATGTTCTCCACTTTCGTTATCATCACCGTCTGGAATCTCTTCCGCGTCTGGCCCGACCGCTGGTGGTGGAACTATAATGTGGTGAATATCCTCGTCAGTCTCGGCATCGCCGCGGTCACCGTCGTCTGGTTTTCCTTCGGCGGTCTGCGTGATCTTGTGCGCCTGTTTCGCAATCTCGAGGCCGCCCGGAACAATCCGCTCGATGACGGCACCGTGATCGGCCATCGCAACGCGGATGAAATCCATCCCGCCGTGTCCACAGCGGTACCGGTGACCGACACGAAGCCGCTGGCGGAAACCGCCCCTTAGAATTCCTGTTTCAGGAAGGGCCGGGATTTGGTACCATGGGGCGTATGGACCCCCGCGTGGTAAAGCCTGAACTGCCGCTCAAAACCATTCTCACCGCCGTTTTCTTCGGCTTGCTGGTCTTTGGGTTTATCGTTTCCGCCGTGTGGATCAGCAGCGGCGACATCTCGGATGCGAGGAAGACCGGCACGATCATTGAAAAAAAGTTCGAGCCCGTGGCGGAGGAGCAGATCTCGATCAGCCGGAGTGGAAGCGGGCAGGGTATGACCGCCACCCGGAAGGACGGCGAATACATCATCGTCGTGGAAGTCCCGCAAAAGGACGGGACCAAAAAGCCCTTCACCGTCTGGCTTAATGACAAGGCCCGCTACGACGCCGTCAAGGTCGGGGACACGTTCGATGTCGGCCCGTATTTGATCAAAGATTGATCACGAAAAAAAATGAACATCGCTTTATGTGCGATGTCTCAGATGTAAATACATTGTAATTTCTAATGAGCGTACTCGCCCAACAAACCAACCAGCAAGTCCAGGAAGCCCGTCAATGGGTTGACCCCCTCATCAACGAAGTCAGCAAGGTCGTCGTCGGCCAGAAGAAACTCGTGCACCGCCTGGTCACCGGGCTGTTGTGCAACGGGCATGTCCTTCTGGAAGGCGTTCCCGGTCTCGCCAAGACGCTGACGGTGCGCACGCTGGCCTCCTGTATTCATACGGGTTTCCAACGTCTGCAGTTCACCCCGGACCTTCTCCCCGCCGACTTGATCGGTACGCTCATTTACAACCCTCGGGACGGCGAGTTCACTACCAAACTCGGTCCGCTTTTTTCCAATCTCATTCTCGCCGATGAAATCAACCGCGCCCCGGCCAAGGTGCAGAGCGCTCTGCTCGAGGCCATGCAGGAGCGGCAGGTGACCATCGGTGATACGACGTATCCGCTGCCCGATCCCTTCCTCGTTTTGGCCACGCAAAACCCGATCGAGCAGGAGGGCACCTATCAGTTGCCCGAAGCCCAGCTCGACCGCTTCATGCTCAAGGTCAACGTGGGTTATCCGACTCGGGAGGAGGAACGCTCCATCCTTGACGCCATGGCCACTTCCTCTCCGCAGTTGGGAGTTTCCGCCGTCGTGTCGCCGGAGGACATCATCCACGCCCGCGGCGTGGTGAATTCCGTCTTCGTCGACGACCGCATTAAGGACTACATCGTTGATATCGTCTGGGCCTCCCGCGATCCCGGAGCTTACAAGCTCAAGCTCGACGGCTTGATTCGTTACGGCGCCTCGCCTCGCGCCACCATCTTCCTCACCCTCGCGGCCAAGGCCCAGGCCTTCATCGCCGGGCGCGGTTACGTCACGCCGCAGGATGTGAAGTCCATCGGTCTCGACGTGCTGCGCCATCGCATTGGCGTGAGTTACGAAGCCGAGGCTGAGTCCATCACCAGCGAAATGGTCGTGGAGAAGATCTTCGCCGGCCTGCCGGTGCCCTGAGCGGAGTCTTAAGATTTAAGAATAAAGTTTTAAGAAGCGCGGGGTCTGCCCGTCCTTAAAACTTAATACTTACAAACTTTAAACTTTGATGAGAGACCCCAAGGAAATCCTCAAAAAAATCCGGCGCATCGAATTGCGGACACGGCGGCTGGTGAACTCCTCGTTCGCCGGCCAGTACCATAGTGTCTTCAAGGGCCGCGGCATGAATTTTGAGGAGGTGCGGGAGTACACGCCCGGCGACGAGATTCGCAGCATCGACTGGAACGTCACGGCGCGGATGAACGCGCCCTTTGTCAAAAAATACACCGAGGAGCGCGAGCTCACCGTCATGCTGATGGTGGACGTGAGCGCCTCGGGCACCTTCGGCAGCGTGGAACTGAGCAAGCGCGAACTGGCCGCGGAGGTCGCGGCGCTGCTCGCTTTCAGCGCGATTAACAACAACGACAAAGTCGGCCTCATCTTGTTCTCCGATCAGGTCGAGCTTTTCATCCCTCCCAAAAAGGGCCGTCTGCATACTCTGCGCCTCATTCGTGAGATGCTGTATTTCGAGCCCAAAGGGAAGGGAACCAATATCACCATTGCCCTCGATTATCTCAGCAAACTCATCACTCGCCGCGCCGTGGTCTTTATGATTTCGGATTTTATCGCGCCCGACTATACCAAGGCCCTCACCGCCGCGAGCCGGCGGCATGATGTCGTGGCAATGCCCATCATTGACCCGGGCGAGGAGAATCTGCCGGATGTCGGCTTGATCACCTTTGAGGACGCCGAGACCGGCGAGCAGATCGAGATCAACACCTCCAGCCGGGCCGTGCGCCTGGCGTTCGCCGCCGGGGAGTCCTCGCGGCGCAAGGCGGTGGACAAGCTTTTCGGCATGCGCGGCATGGATGTCGTGCCCCTGGCTACCAATGAAGATTACCTGTTGCCGTTGCGCGCTTTCTTCGAGCGGCGCGAAAGGAGGCTGGCCGCATGATGCCGAATCAACCAGCCGCCACGCCTGTGCCCATTCATGATATCACCGGGCCGGTCACGTTTCTTTCCCTGCCGTTGTGGATGATTATTGCCGGGGCCATCGGCTTTCTGATCCTGGCGGGTTTTGTGGTCTGGCTCACCCGCCGCAAACGGGTGCGCAAGCTCACGCCTAAGGAACGCGCTCTCGCCGCGATCGCGGAGTTGCGCAAGGAAGGAGCCTCGGCCGAATCCTACGCTTTCGGGGTGAAGGTCTCCGATGCCCTTCGTGCCTATATCCGCGACCAGCACGGCCTTGATGCCGTGACGCGCACGTCCGTGGAATTCCTGGAATCGCTCCGCACCAATCCCGCCTTTACTGACAACGAAAAGGGTGCGATCTCGGAGTTCCTGGAGTCGGCCGACCTGCTCAAATACGCCCGCGTCTCGGCCGATGCCACGGAGATTAACACCCTGTTGGAAATCGCCGAGCGCCTAGTGCGCGGCGAGAAAGCATCCTCCACCGTACCGACCCCATGAACGACGGAGTACCCTACGATTTCAGTTTTGCCCATCCTTGGGTGCTGTTTTTGCTCCTGCTCCTTCCCGTTCTCGCCTTGCTCAAGGGCCGCTTTGGGGGCACGCCGGGTGTGACTTTTTCCAGCACCGCCGCGCTGGCCGCTCTCGGGCGTCGCCGCCGTTCCAAGGCCGGAGCCTGGCTCTCCCTGCTGGCTCACCTGGCCGTGGCGGCGTTGATCGTGGCGCTGGCCCGTCCGCAGCTGGGCCGCACGCTCACCCGGGTGCAGGCGAGCGGGGTGGACATCATGCTTGTGCTCGACGTTTCGCGCTCAATGCTGGCCGAGGACTTTTCCATCGGGAATCAGCGCTCCAATCGTTTGGAAGCGGTCAAGAAAGTGACTGAGGATTTCATCCGCCAGCGCCCGAATGACCGCATCGGCATTGTCGCCTTCTCTGGCCGCCCCTATCTGGTCAGCCCGCTCACGCTCGATCACGACTGGCTCATCAGCAATCTCGACCGCTTGCGCATCGGCTTGGTGGAGGACGGCACTGCGATTGGCTCCGCCGTGGCCTCGGCGGCGAATCGTCTCAAGGACAAGGAGGCCAAGACGAAATTGATCGTGCTGCTTAGCGACGGCGAAAGCAACGCCGGCCGGATCACGCCAGCCACGGCCGCCGAGGCGGCCAAGGCCCTCGGTATCCGCGTCTACGCCATCGGAGCCGGTTCCCAGGGAGAAGCTCCCTGGCCGATCTTCGATGCCTTTGGCCGCAAGGTGAGGTATGAAATGGTGGAGATGGCCTTCAATGAAGAAGCCCTCAAGAACATTGCGGAAACGACCAAGGGCCAGTATTTCCCGGCCACCGACACCGCTTCCCTCAAGAAGACTTTCAGCGAAATTGACCAGATGGAGAAGACCAAGGTCGAAGTGGAAAAAACCTCCGACTATCACGATCTCTTCCCTTGGTTTGTCCTCGCCGGGTTTGTTCTCCTCGGCGTCGAGGTTTTACTTTCTCAAACGATATGGAAACGTCTGCCCTGACTTTTGCCGAACCCCGCTGGTTCATCGCGCTGGCCATCGTGCCCGTCGTCGCGGCGCTCTACTTCTGGTCGCAGCGGCGAAGCGATACCCTGATCACACGCGTGATTGCCCCGCGTCTGCGCGCGCAGCTGGCCGGAGCGGTGAGCCTCGGCCGCCGGACCTTCAAGGCCGTGCTCATCCTCGCCGCCTTCGCCTGCATGGCCGTGGCGCTGGCCCGTCCGCAGATGGGCTTTATGAGCCGGGAAATCAAGCAGCGGGGTCGCGATATCATGATCGCCGAGGACACCTCGCGCAGCATGCTCGCGACCGACGTGAGTCCGACTCGCCTGGCACGGGCCAAGCTGGTTGCGCAGGATTTGCTGAATCTGACCCGCGGCGACCGCGTGGGCCTCATCGCCTTCGCTGGTTCCGCTTTTTTGCAGGCGCCGCTCACTCTTGATTATTCGGCGGTGCTTGACTCTCTCAAAGAGTTGGACACCGACATCATTCCCAAGGGCGGCACCAACATCGCCGCCGCCATCCGCATGGCCGAGGAAGCCTTCGGCAAAGGGGAGGGACAGACCCGCGCGCTCATCATCCTCACGGACGGCGAGGAATTGGATGCGGACGGCATCGCTGCCGCCCGCAAGGCCAAGGAACAAGGTGTGCGTATCTTCACGTTGGGCATCGGTTCCGGCGAAGGCTCGCTCATTCCGCTGAAAATCGACGGCGGGGGCTCGGATTTCGTGCGGGACCAGAGTGGCAAACCCGTACAGAGCCGTCTCGATGAGGCCCGTCTCCGGGAAATCGCAGAGGCCGGCGGCGGTTTTTATGAACCCATGTCGGCGGAGTCCGCCAAGGTCATTTTTGAAAAGGGCATTCTTCCGCTGGAGACAACGGAAACCGGAGTGCAATCCTCCCGTCTTCCGCTCGAGCGCTACCAGTGGCCTCTCGGAGCGGCCGTGACCCTGCTTGCTCTTTGGCTGGTTCTCGGCGATCGTCGCCGCATGCCGAAAGGCGCTGTCGCCGCGGTCCTGCTCCTGCTGGCGCCATCGGCCTGGGCGCAGACCGGCCTGGAGGAATATCAGTCCGGTCAATATGACAAGGCCCTCGCGGATTTCGAGAAGCGCCTGCAGTCCTCTCCGGATTCCGACAAACTACAATTCAATGCCGGGACCGCTTCCTACAAATCGGGCGACTATGCGAAAGCGGTCGACCATTTCACCAAGGCTCTGCTGACCGAGGATAATAAGTTTCGCGAGCAGGCCTCCTACAACCTGGGTAACGCCCTCGTGCGTCGCGGGGAAGGGGCCAAGGGCAACGAGGAGAAGAAGGCCGATTGGAAAAACGCCATCCAGCACTATGACGAAACGCTGAAGCTCGACCCCGGCAACAAAAATGCCGAGGAAAACCGCGACATCGTAAAGAAGCTGCTCGAAGAACTCGAAAAGCAGGAAAAGGAGCAGCAAAAACAAGATCAGAAAGACCAGAAGCAGGATCAGAAAGATCAAAAGGATCAGAAACAAGATCAGCAGAAGGACAAGCAACAAAAGCAGGATCAGCAGAACCAGGACCAAAAGGACCAGCAAAAGCAGGATCAAAAAGATCAGCAGGACCAACAGGGTCAGTCCGGACAAAACAAGGACCAGCAGGATCAACAGAAACAGGAGCAGAAAGATCAGAAGGACCAAAAGGATCAAAAGGATCAAAAGGATCAGCAGGGCCAGTCCGGGCAGAATCAGGATCAAAAAGACCAGGCCAAAAATCAGCAGGATCAATCCAAGGATCAGTCGGATAAAAAGAACGAGCCTTCAAAAGATCAGCAGCAGGAGCAAAAGGATCAGCCCGGCAAAGAGGATCAGAAAAAGGACGAGAAGCAGGATCAAGGAGACAACGGGGACGAACAGAAGGACCAGCCCCAGGGTGACAAGGAGCAAGACCAGGCCAAAAACAATCAGCAACAGGGCCAGTCACAGGATCAGCGCGATGGACAGCCCCAGCCCACTCCCGCCCCGACTCCCGGCGAAAAGAAGGAAGGGGAGTTGAAATCGGGCGGAGCCAGCCAGGATCAACAGCCCCAACCCAGTCCCGAGCAGGCCGCCGCAGAAGCGGAAGCCCAGGCCGAGAAAGAAGGCGAAATGAGTGCCTCCCAGGCGCGCGGCTTGCTAAATTCCCTTCGCTCCGAAGAGCAGCGCGTGCGATTGATGCAGCGTCAGGAAAACGAAGATACTTTGAAGGATTGGTAATGAACCGAATGATAAAATACTTCGCTATCGCCGCGGTCTGCCTCTCGGCTGCCGCCACCCAGGCGCATGCTCAGAAGGTCCAGTCCGGCCTTTCAGACTCCCAGACCTCAGTCGGTGATCCGGTGCAGTTGCAGATTTCCGTGGTCGGCGGTCAGGGCCAGGTGCCTCAGCAATTGAGCGTGGATGGTCTCGACATTCAACGCATGGGCGAAAGCACCGAAATGCAGATGAATTTCGGCTCCGGGGGGTTCAATGCCACCACCAGCACCGTGTATACTTACCTTATTACCCCCCTGAGGGAGGGGACTTTCACGATCCCGGCCATCTCCGTGCCCATTGATGGCAAGGTGCTTAAGACCGCCCCCCAGACTCTGCGCGTCGGCGGCGCCGTCGGAGGCGGAGGAACCCCCGTGCGCCCGGCCATCCCGGTGCCGCAGAGCCAGCCGCCCCAGGGGTTGCCTCAACAACCGCTGCAATCCGTGCCGGGAACCCAGCCGCCGGCACCCGCCGCCGGGGAAAAGTATTTTGGCGAGATGATCATCCCCAAGAAAAGCGCCTATGTCGGCGAGGTCATCCCGATCGAGATGCGGTTTTACTTCAACACGAACTACCAGTTCATGGGCAACGGACCGCTGCAATTTTCCGGCGATGGTTTCACAGTCATGAAGATCCTAGAGCCCAGCCAGCGCCGTCAGGACATCAACGGCATCGAATACGAGGTATTGAGCTGGCGCGCGGCCATTCAGGCGGCGAAGGCCGGCCCGCTGGAGGTGCCCGCCGCAAGCATGAACATGGTCATGCAAGCGCCGATGCGCGGCATGCGTTCGTTTGGCGGTTTTCTCGATGCGCGGGAGATTACGGTCAGCACCCGTCCAGTGCAACTCGAGGTCAAGGCGCTGCCTCGCGAAGGCCGGCCGGATGATTTCAGTGGCGCCATCGGGCAATTCCGCATGGAGGCTTCGGCCAGCCCGAAGAATACGGCGGCGAATGATCCGGTTTCCTTTAACGTGGTGATCGCCGGCCGGGGGAATTTTGAGGCCATGGGCGCGCCCACGCTGCTGGAGAGCGATGGCTGGCGCACCTATCCGCCGTCCGAGAAATTCGAGGCTACCGGCAATGATGAGATCGGGTACATCGGAAAGAAAAAATTCGACTACATGATCCTGGCCCGAACCGATCAGGCCAAGACCCCCGTGGTGGAGTTTTCCTTCTTCGATCCGGATATCGAGAAATACGTCACAATCAAGAACGGTCCGTTCGTGGTGAATGCCCGGGGCAGTTCCGGTGCGGCGGCAGCTCCCGCCACCGTCGTGGCCGCCGCCACGGCCACACCCACGCCTTCGCCGCAGGCCACACCAGCCGTTCCCGCCGCGCCGCAGCCGGTTGATGCTCTGGTGAAGAACTTTGTGCCGGCCCAATTCACGCCGATTTTCCTGCAAAGGGAGTTCCTCATCGCCAACGGAGCGTTGGCGGTGGTCTGGAGCCTGGCCCTGGTCTTTGCCTTGGGACGTCTCGCTGTCGGCTCCGCTTATGCGCGGAAATCCACCCTGCGCCGCGAAGCCCGCCAGATTCTCCGGCAGATGGAGGACGAGCGCCGCGAACCGACGGATTTTTTCCAGCGGGCCGAGGAATTTTTAGCCCTGCAACTTGGGGGGGCGGTTACCGCCGATGCGCACGCCGCAGTCGAACGCTCGTCTCTCAGCGAGGAGAAAAAAGCGGCTTTCCGCGACATCCTCGCCCGCAATGAGGAACTGAAATACTCCTCCGGTTTTTCGTCCGGTGCGCTCGACCCCGCAGAGCGTAAACAGGTCCTGGATCTCCTGAAGCCCTTGTCATGAAAACATCCGCCTTTTCGTTTTTAACGTTCCTGCTGCTGGCGGTCGCCGCTGTGGCTGATCCCATTCAGGATGGCAGCGCCGCTTTCGCGCAGGGTGACTACGCCGCTGCCGCCCGGGCCTATGAGACGGCTCTGGCCTCCGGCCCGAAAAGCGCCGGTCTGTACTACAATCTCGCCATGGCACAGCTCAAAAATGGCGACAAGCCCGGTGCCGCGGTGAGTCTTCGGCGCTCTCTGATGCTCGATCCGCGCATGGTGGATGCCCAGATGGCTCTCTCGGAACTGGAAAAATCGCAGGGCATCAAGGTGCCTTCCGGCTGGGAAGACAAAGTGGCGGAAAAGGCTCCGTTGTACCCTCTGGTTATCGCTGGTTGCAGCCTCGCCTGGCTCGGGGCTTTTCTTCTCCTCTTCGGCTTTTTCAAAACGGGCAAAAAAGCTCTGCTGATCGTGGCGGCAGTATTGCTCGTGGTCTTTGGCGGCGGCCTGATGACGACAGCCTATCTTGCTGATCCCCTGATCCGTCAGGCCAGATCCGGCGTGGTTTCCGCCGCAGCCGGCACGACGCTTTTGGCCGCTCCGGCCGATCAGTCCGCGGCCATTGCGAAACTGTCAGCGTGTGCTCCGGTGAAAATCCTGCGCCAGAGCGGGGAGTGGGTTTACTGCGAAGCTGCGGATGGCGCGAAGGGGTGGACATCCGCCAAGTCCCTCACGGCCGTATTACCAACATCATGAGGATTCTGCCCCTGGCCGCCGTCTGGATCGTGACGACGGCCTCGTGGTTGCACGCAGATGACAGTTGGCGGACTAGGCTCAAGCCCGAAACCTCGGGCCCGTTTCCAATGGCCCGTCCCTTCCAGGGCGACTTTCGTTTTGGCTGGTCCAACATCGAGGCCGCCGGCGCCAAGGCCAAGGTCACGCCGACCGCTCGCGAGGTAACCGTCGAGGTCGAGGGCGGCACCACCGGCCTGGCCCGCAGCCTCTGGTCCCTCGACGCCAGGAGCAAGGTCGCCTTTCTTCAGGATGGGTTCCAGCCGCTGTATTCCCGGCAGTACGAAAAATATTCCAAGAAACAGGTCAGTATGGAGTCGGTGAGTAAGCCGGACGGCCTCTGGTACATTCGCTGGGTCACCCCCAGTCCGCCGGACAGCTTTGCCAAATGGAAACGGCTCAAGGTCGCTCCTGCGAGGGACATCGTCGGCGCGATGTTCTTCATCCGCAGCCAGCCGCTGAAGGGTGGCGATAAAGTCGGTCTCATAGCCTTTCCTGGCGACTCGCCTTATCTCGTGGAAGTCGACGTCGAAAAACGGGAGACCATCACTGTGGCTGGCCAGCCGCGCCCGGCCATCCGCCTCGGCTTTAAATTGCAGAAAATCGAAACCAAGGGCGGCGCTCACTTGGTGGAACACAAAAAATTCCGCAACGGCACAGTGTGGCTCTCCGACGATCAGGACCGCATTCCGCTGCGCGCCGAGGTGAATATCTTTGTCGGTTTTGTCTACGGGGAACTGAAAAGCGTTACCTTCGGCGAGGCTTCCCCATAGGTTGGGAGGACGAGGCCCCGCTGGGCCGTTGCGGCAGCCCCTTCATTTCCGCTATTCCCAAGCCGCTGGAATTTTGCGACAACCTTTCCGATGACGTTGCATCCCAAGTATTCGCGCGGTGAGATCGCGCTCGTGGCCGGGCTTATTGTGGCCGTGGCCGCCTTTCGCGTCTTGCGCGCGGCCTATCTGCCGGAGCTCCAGAATTTCGCCCCCGTCATGGCCATGGCCTTCTGTGGCGGCCTCTTTCTTCCCGGTTTGCTGGCCTGGGCTTTGCCGTTGGGCGCTCTGATCCTTTCCGACATCGCGCTGGCTTTCATCTTTAACTACCCCGCGTTGGGCGCAGCCCAGGTGAGTTGGTTATGTTTCGCCGTCGCTGTGGGTGCTGGTCGCTGGCTCGCTCAACGGAAAGAGGCCGGGCTGGGGGCTTTCATCGGCGTCCTTCTTGCCAACGCTATCCTATTCTACGTCGCCACCAATACGGTCAGTTGGCTGACCGATGCCTATCCGCGTACGCTGGCCGGCTTCGTCCAGGCGCTCACCACCGGCCTGCCGGGCTACGCGCCCACCTGGGTCTTTTTCCGCAACCAACTGGTTTCCGATTTCCTTTTTGCCGGTCTCATCCTGGCCGTGCATGCCTTCGCGATCCGTGCGCCACGACCGGTGACGCAAAGCGCATAGCCCGTCACGGCGCGAAGAGCGAAGGTATTACTGGGTGCTCTCTTCGGATTCTGCGGCTGCCGGTTCTTTGGTTTGAGTTGGTGAGCCTTTCCAGAGCGGTCCGATATTCAAAGCTTTGTCCGCGGGGATATTGGGCAGGGGAGGAACCGGCGCCGCCCGGTAGAGACCCATCCAGCGGCCGAACCATCCGGCGGTGAGCAACTGCGCCGCGATCGGATAGCTATGCCCGCCGGGGAAAGAAAACCAACTGAAGCAATCTCCTGCCTTTAGATTCTTGAGATAGAGATCGGTTCCCTTCGCATCGTATTCGTTGTTATTAATGTAATAATCCAGCGTCTCCTGGTATCCCCGGCGTTCCTTTCTGGCCTCGAACGCGCTTGGCAAGCCCGAGCCCTTCACATCTTCCCACTGCGCGTAGACTTTGATCGCTTCCATGCACTTCGGCAGGATTCGGTGCTGCCGGAACTCGATTTCACTGGAGATGATCAGCAGCGGTCGTGGCGCCACCATCATCATCAGGCTGTCAAACTCGACCGGCATCTGCAGATCACGGCTCTCTGGCGGGACGTATTTGTAGAATTTGGGGATTAAAATCGCGGGCCCGCTGTTCTGGATGAAGCCCCAACGGCGAAGGGAGGCCGCGCCGCTGGAGGGCTTCTCCGGCCCGTCAGGCGTCCATGGTACCATCGTGCCCGGGGCGCGAGTCCAGACGTTGGCCTTGGATTTTCCCTTGTAGCCGGCCGGATAGGTCGGACGATGCCAGTCGAGGACGCCGCCATTGGGCACCGCGGCGGCGATGCGTTCGTCGAACGCGGCTGCAAAAAGCGTCACGTGTCCGCCCCAAGACCATCCGGTACAGCCTATGCCTTTGGGGTTCACGTAGGGCAAGCTCTGGAGATAATCCACCGAGCGCATCACATCCCAAATGTCCTTGCCGATGAGCGACCAGGCATCATCCGCCATCGGATCGGGATAGCGTTTGTAGAACTGCCGCGAATCCAGAGGCCTCTGGCCGGGTTCGATGCGGTCTCCATCGGTGACAAAGTCGATGCTCAGGGTCACAAAGCCCTGCTGGGCCAGGATCAAGCCCGTCGCCCGGCCACCGGCATAATAATCTGCCATGGCCTTCGGATCGTTCAGGTCGGGCATGTTGTTGTTGTAGCGTGGATCGACTCCGACCAGGTCCGGACGGCCGACATATCCGATCTTCGGGTCTGAAGCAAAGCGCGCGGCCAACCCGGCCGGACTGCTTTTTCCCGCCCCAAAGGTCGTGCTATGCAGGCAGACCACGACGGGCGATTTTGTGCCGTCTTTTTCGTAAGCGTCCGTCACGGTCTTGGGCACCAGCAGCCACCCGTAGATCCAGATGTCGGACTTGGTGCCGCCACAGTCGTCGGTCTCGGAGCGAAATTTCACCTTGTACCGCGTGATCTCGCTGCTCGTACATTGCGGCGCATAGGGATTCATCGCTGACGGCGGCAGCTTTACCGTCTCCGTGCTGAGAATCTCCGCATCCAAAGGCGGCTTGGTGGCGGGAAAGGGCCCCAGCAACTTCAGCCACTCCTTCTTCAGCTGTTCGCGGCGAGCCGGCCATTTGAGCCCTGCGTCCACCGCAGGATTCGGCGGCGGAGGGGCATCGGCCAGGACGGCCATGGCACTGATCGTCAGGGCAAGGAAACTGAGGCTAATTGTTTCGTATTTCATGATGGCTCACCGCTTGGCTGTTGCGTCTTGCACGTAGAAGGCGCTGAAACGGATGCCCTCCTTCTTCGCGCCCTCGAAGGTGGTCTTGATGCGGTATTTCTCGGGCAGGCCGGTGATGGCCTCCTGATCTTTCCATCTGACCGGAGTCTGGAAACCATTTTGCGTTACGATGGCCGCATCCGCGCCGGAGTAGCCGGGCAGAGGTTTCTCGTCGTGTGAGAGCAGTTCGACCTTGAGGGAAGCCTCGGGGCCGAGGCCGTCGGCATTGATGAAGAGACGTTTGGCTTCGCCAGGTTTTGTTTCAAGGGAAGTGGTGACAAACTCGGGCGCACCCTCGCCGGTTTCCAGCACGCTGAGATCGCCGAAACGATCGCGTGGCAGCGTGGCAAGGCCGACACTGCCGCGGGCCGGGCTTTCCTTCTTTCCGCCCGTCCAGGTGCGCAGGTCACCGCTGCCGTAGTAGATGTAGGTTTTGTCGCCGACATTCTCAAAACCCTGGCCTTGCATCAGCCCGCCCTCGTCCCAGGTGCCGTCGGGCCCCACCGGAAGGAACACAAACTCGTGCGCGGGTTCGCGAAAATAGACGCCGTCATTGCTGATGACGAAACCCTGATGGATGATGACATCGCTCCATTTTTTTCCGCCGTCCCACATTCCGTACATGCCGAGGAGGACATTGCCGCGGTTCCAGACGCTGATGCCTTCGTGGGTCTGTTCGCCGTCGATGCTGGCCCGCACAGGCTCCGGCAGGTACTGGGAACTGCGCACGAAGCTCACGGCGGACGTCGGTTCCCAATGCTCGAAATCATACGAGCGATAAGCACGGGCGATGCGTGAGCGATAAGGCCGGGAGGCCGGCAACGGATTCTGGCCCGATGAATAGTAGGTGCCGTCCCATTTATAGAACCCACCGGCGGGTTCGAAATGGATGGGAGGAAGGATGATTTTGTCCGCCGTCAATTGGCCATTGGAAGTGGGCTTGGCGTCGATGAGCAACTTCCATGTAAAGCCGTCCGGGCTGACGTATGGAGCCAGCGACCCGTGTCGTTTGTCGCCCTTCATCCAGTAGAGGTGGGCCACCATTTTGTAGCGCCGGGCCGGATCGGGATCGTTCGGCTCATAAAGCACTTTGATGTTCACCGAGTTGAGGACCGGGTTGAGCTTGACGATATTATTGTCCTTGTTGCCCCGGAAGTTTACCAGGCCCAGTTTGGGTTTGGTCCAGTGTACGCCGTCTTCGCTTTCCGCGTAGAGCGGACGCCAAAGCGCGCGATCACTAGGCAGGCCCGGATAATCCTTGCCGCCACCGCCGACGTACCACATGCGGAATTTGCCGTTTTCGCGGATGACCGATCCATAGAAATGGATGCCATCGGCATCTGGTTCGCCGGGTTCGCCACGCGCTACGATCGGATTGCCGGAATATTTCTCCGGCGCATGCATTTCGACCTTAAGGCTGCGGGTGAAGGGGATCGAGATATTGTCGAAGGCGAATAGCGTTTGTCCGTCTAACTCGTCGATCACTGGCTTGAAGGTACCACTGTCGAGTTCGTTGGCATGGCCGGAGATGTTGCCGGCCGCCAGCAAAGCAGCGGCTAATACGGCGGCCAGTCGATTGATCCGGGGAGTCTTGCCTTCCATAGGCGGCGACATTGGTGCGGATCGAAACTGCGTTCAGTTGCTAATTTTAACGATTAATTGATGGATTTACCGGCGTGCCGGTTCGCGCGACAGAGCTAGAGTTCACGCAGGCGTCCCACTTGATTGTGCGGAACGACGACGCTTCCGACCCGAAGGTTTCCTTCGGGGTCGAGCCCACGAAACGGGCCTTGCAGCGCGTCTCCCTCCAATAGGGTAATCTCCACCTCCCGCGGCTCCTGCCAATGCACATTGAGCTCCGTGATGGCTAGCGGCAAACCGCCCTCGAGCATGGCCGCATGAGCGTCGGCGATGGCATCGAGCACCAGCGTGTCCAACTCCTCAAGATCGAGAGGACAAGGTAACATATCGCTGAGCCTGCCCGTGGTCGCAGCCAGAGCAGGATCGTGTTGCCCGGGCGTATTTGAGACGTTCAGGCCCACGCCGACGATCAATGTGTCCTGTCCCTGCTCGATGAGAATGCCTCCGATTTTTCGTGAGCCGCTCATCAGATCATTGGGCCAGCGCAGCCGCGCCTCGGGCACGCCGAGCCGGGTCATCAAGCGCAGGAGATGGCAGCCGATCATCAGGGAAAATCCGTTCCATGGCAGCGGTCCGCCTGCTGCCGGAACCACCGCAGAAAGCCAGAGTCCACCCGCATCCGAGAAGAAGCTGCGTCCGAATCGTCCGCGCCCCGCCGTTTGCCGTTCCGCGCGGACGGCTTTCCAGGCGGCGAGTTCCCGGGCGAGATCATTGGTCGACGCCGTTTCTTCGTGAATCTCCAACTGCCAGCCCGCCTGGCCCACGATGCGCCTTTGCGATTCCACCGGCGGGAACTCAATCGTGCGACTTCCGCAGGAGCGCGTGGATCTCGTTATGGTAGCGCAACTGCGTCTCGAGAATCAGCCCGATGCACAAACTCAGGGCTCCGAGAATGGCCACGCCCGTCGCCAGCAACGCCAGCGGGACATGGTAGACCCAGCGGTAAATCAAATAGTCGGCGATCGGGGCTGCGCCACAGACCAGGCTGATAAGGAAAAACAACGCCGCAATGCCGCCGAAGAACAAGCCCGGACGATAATCGCGGCAGATCGTGGCAAAGGCCCTCAGGACCAGCAGCCCATCGCGGTAAGTATTCAGTTTGGAGAAGCTGCCTTCCGGACGCGTGCCGTACGGCGTGTCGATCTCGGCCAGACGGTAGCCTTTGGAAAGCGCCTGCAGCGTCATTTCGATTTCGATCTGGAACCCCTTGGCATGCAGCGGGACGGTCTTGACGAAATTGCGGCTGAACACCCGGTAGCCGCTAAACACGTCTTTGATCGGCGCATTGAAGCTCTTGCCGATGAGCCAGCAGACCAGTTGGTTGCCAAACTGATGCATCGGACGATAGGCGCCCTTGAGCTGGTGCTCTGGGGTACAGCGTTTTCCCACCATCATGTCCGCGCTGAGTTCGTGATATTTTTCCAGCAGGGGGAGGGCTGACTCCGCCGAGTAAGTGGAGTCTCCATCGACCATGATATAGATGTCCGCTTCGATGGTGGCAAACATGTGCTGCACCACGTTGCCCTTGCCCTTGTTCGGCGAGAAAACCACTGTCGCGCCGGCGGCCTTGGCCACTTCGGTTGTGCGGTCGCTGCTCGCATTGTCGAAAACGTAGATCGTCGACTGTGGAAGCACGCGACGGAAATCCTCCACCACTTTGGCGACGGTTTTCTCCTCGTTGTAACAGGGGACCAGTACGGCGATTTTCTGGTCACGGGTGGATTTAACGGCTTCCATCTATTGACTTAAAAGATTTAGGGGGGTGCGAGTCAATCTCTCCGCAAGGCGGAACTCACGGATTTTGCAACTACGACCACCAAATAGGTGGCTATGGCCAGCAGGGCGAAAAAATACGCCCCGCCGTAGCTCACCCGGTAACGCGTGATATCCAGCGCATGCACCAGGGCCACGGTAAGGGCGTTTCCCGCCGGGCCGGAGAGCAACAACAGCGCCGTCCAGCCCGCCAGGGGCAGCGGCGTGGATGCACGGAGGCAAGGCGTCACCAGGAGAAAAACCAGGAATGCGACCATCAGCGGCAGGGCGATCCACGTCACCGGCTTGAGCGTCTCGGTCAAAAGCCACGGGCTGGTGAGGCGCGTTTGGACGTCTTGCTCCTTTGGCAGGTCGTTTTGGTAGCACGAGAACTTCTGCTGCACGTCGGCTGAATAGGCCGAGGGGAATTCGGCTGCGGCAATTTCAGCTGCGTAGCGATATTCCTTGGCCAGCTTGATTTCGTCTTTCAGGAACGTGGAGGGTTGGGGGAGGAGGAAATGGGTAAACTGGTTGCCCACCTTGCGCAGAAGGCCCGCCGGATCATGTAAGGCGACGTTGCGGTAGGCGTTCAGGCAGAAGGTCCGGTACGATTCATCCGTGCCGCCCGCATATTCCCGCACCGCAGAGGGAAGACCGGAGCGATAGCGCAGATAGTCGGGATCAAAGCCCAGCCTCTCGTAGTTGTGGTCACGTTCGCGGGATTTTTGGAGTTCGTGCTGAAACACTTCCACCAGCCGCGCGAGCTTTTGGTTCTCCGGGGTTTTGGCCAGTTCCCGGGCGAAGTCCTCCTTGATCAGGTCCGCGTGCAGGGAAAGCAGGGTGGTGGGCAGCACGAGTTCGGCCGCGGCATCCCGCACGAAGAGCATCCGGCCCGGCACCCAAAGCAGCAGCCCCGCCAGCACGAATCCCAACACGGGCGTCAGCCAGCGGGCCAGGGAGGACGGACGGCCCCAGAGTCCGAGAAAAACCGGGGCTATGGTAGGTGGCAGCGCCAGCAGCCAGCTCGGTTTAAGCACGCAATTGAGCAAAGCCAGCGTGATGGCCAGTGTGCCGGCGACGGCCATGGCCACCGGATGGGGCTGGCGCCAACGGTATTGGCAGTAAGCGAGGATGGCGGCGAATTGCGCGAAGATGAAGAAATTCATCACCGCCTCCGGTCGGACCTTCATTTCGAAGAGCAGCATCTGCGGGTTGATCATCTGGAACAGCACCGGCATCGCGCCCAAAGCGAGGACGAAGACACGCGCCCGGCCTCTCAGATTGAGGAAAGATGCCCAAAAAGACCACGTGGCCGCGATGATGATTCCCGTGAGCAGCCCGAGGATTTTCTGCAGGACGATCACCCCCGCAAATGAGCCGGTTGTTTGCAGCGAAAAGGCGAGAAAAAGCGGGTACAACCAGTCCCGTCCGGCTGTCTGTTGCAGCCCCTGGCCGCTGAGAAAGGAGAGAGCGGGGGTCAGGTAGCCGGCCGTGTCACGATCCAGCAGGGCGATATTCGGCGTGGACGTGCGGGCGAAGACACCCAACCCCAGCAGGATCAGCAATAGCGCCGCGAGCACGGCCCGGCTGGAAACAGGCAAGGCGTCAGGCGACACGGGAGAGACTTTCACGGCGAATACATACCTGCTGCGCCTCGGTGGCGGCAACCTGCTTTCTCACCTGCGGCGAAGACCAGCGCCTTGGGGCTGTCCGCACTGAGGTTCACAGCCGGAAAACCGACGGCGATCACCGCCGCATCGCGGCATGCAGACGCCGCTCCTGCTTGCGATCTGATCCCGCCCGCCTACGAATCAATTCCCAACCAGATCTTTTTCAAAAGGCGGGCAGGGTAGTCCGTTGGAATCGTAGAGTGATAAAGTAGGATTGTTCGCCCAGGCGTAGCGGATCTTGGCTGGATCGGGCACTGCCTCTGAGGTGACGATTACGGTATTCCCGGCGAGCTTTCCCATGGCCGGATGGAATGCCCCATCGGCCCCGGCCAGTTTAAAGCCGGTCAGTTCCGAGTTGGCGGTCAGCGTTCCTTTGTCCACCGCAAAGGTCAGGACGGCCTCGCCGCCTCTCTTCACGGCGGACTCCAACAGCGGGCCACGGTAAGGGATATCCTCACCATAGGCAATTTTCCGCCCCGCCAGAGCGAGACGGTGTCCCACGGTTTTCTTGTCGCGGGGATGAACGGCCAGTGCTTCCCCGACATCTGCCGATACCGCCATGCCGGTGCGGGACAATTCAAGCGCACCGGCCTGGGCTGCGCGTTGTTCGGCCCAGATGTCGCCAAACTTTTCAGGAGGGGCTTTGCGGGCCGCCGCGACGTCGAAATTGGCGATCTGCACGAAAAGGAAGGGAGCGTCCGGTTCGTTGAAGAGCGCCCGCCGGGAGGTGATGAGTTCCTTGAAGTAAGCGGTGTAAGTACTGGCGGATTGGGAATCGGATTCGCCCTGGCAGTAGATGAAACCGCAAACTGGTACGCGCGCCAGTGGAGCGATCATGCCGTTATATAACGCCCCCGGGGCGGTCTCGTAATGGGGGAATGGCTCGGGCCAGGAGGGCACCTTGCCCGTGGTCGCAATGGCCTCTCTGAATTTTTTCCGATATTCCGCCAGTTTCGGCTCGTTCGCTTTGATGCTGTCTCCCGCTTTTTTCAGCCGCCCGTCGGCGAGGCTGATGGAGGATTTCAGATCGGGAAATTTTTCCAGGGATTCCTGCGACATCCAGAGCTTGATCGACGTGCCGCCGCGGCCCGACACGAGAATACCGATGGGAATGCCGGTCTTCTCTTGGATCTCCGCGGCAAAGAAATAGGAGATGGCGGAAATGAAGCGGACGTTTTGCGGTGTGGTGGTCTGCCAGATGCCGAAGGCCTCTTTTTCCGGTTGGTGGGAGGCGCCGGTGATGACGGTGAAAAAGCGGAGCTTGGGATTGTTCGCCGCGGCAACTTCCTTCTCGTAGTCCAGCACGCCCATCGACCACGGCGGATTCGGCACCATGCGAAAGGTGAGATTCGACTGGCCGGAGGAAAGCCAGACATCGCCGACGAGCACGTCCTTTACCGTGACCTCGCCGTCACCAGAGATTTTGATCTCGTGGGGACCGCCTTCCCTTAATGGCGGCAGCTTGACCTGCCAGGCGCCATCTTCTGCAGCCTTGGCCGAGCCAGTGCGGCCCGCCATCTCGACTTTGACCTCCGCACCGGGGGTGGCCTGTCCCCAGACCGGAATCTCGCGATTGCGCTGCACCACCATGTGGTCGGCGATCAAATCCGGAAGGGTAATGGCCGCAGGTGCGGCCATGGTGGCGAGAAGGCCGGCGAACGCGGCGATAGGCAGGGATTTCATTTCGACTTCAGCGTGCCCCCCGCGTTTTTGAGTAACTCCGTCAAATAGGTGCCAGTCTGGCTCAATGATCCGTCCGGCTTGCGAATCCAATATCCATTCAGTTCCTCGGCCTTGTAGGGCGGATCATGATGCGGCACTCCGTCCCTGATCTCGTTGTCATAAAGTTCCCATTGCAGGATATACGGGATATCCAAAGCGAAGAGGGTGCCAAACGCTCCGTCCCAGATCGCATTGATTTGTGCCTCAGTGAATCCTTTGTTCTCCGGGATGCCGATCTCGCCGATATAAATCGGGACCTCCTTGCCGCCATGCGCCTTTTTCGCGAAGTGCCGGATCGTCTCGATACCTTGCCATAGTCCGAGCGCGGTTGCATCGGTCGTCCGCTTGTCATTGCGCATGCCGTCGTAGCAGGACCAGGCAACCAGATCGGTTTTGGCGTGGGGCAGGACTTGCGAGGTCAAGGTCGGGATGCCCTTCCACGTCGGCAAGACCTGGTTCACCTCCACCGCATGCAGCACCTTGCACTTGGAAGTAGGATTCTCCGCCCGCGCCTTTTCCACGCCGCGTTGCCGGGCCTGGAGCCAGCGGATAAAAGCCGCCGAGCGCTTCTCGAGGTCCGGATATTCGCCTTTGGCCCATTGCTCCTTGGACGAGCCCCGCAGCATCCAGTCGCCCTCCCAGTTCTGCAGCAGGAAGGTGACCGGACGGTCTTTGAATTTCTCCAAAAGGTAGGCCGCAAGATCGTGGACCTGCTTTTCATCCTCGGCAAAATCCGAGTCGAAACTCAGCGTAAAATCTTTGGGATGAGGCTGGTCCACCGGTTGGACCTCCAGCGCGAAGACATCGAACGGCTTTTGAAAAGCTGCCTCGAAATAAGGATGTTTGGCGAGTTCAACCAGCGTGTAGCCCTTCGGAAGATTCCACTCAGAGTGGTGAGGATACGCGTCCTGCACTTTGGTGAACCAGAGCTTTACGCTTTTGAAGCCCAGTTGCAGCAGGTCGTCGCAGCCTTCCAGCAGGAATGGCTTGTTCGTGAAGGAATATTTGCCGGAGACATGCGCGGCCCCCAGGCGGGAGGCGATGTCCTTGGGGATCTTGCCGCCTTTGGACGGCAGCGTCTTTTCGACGGCTCGCAAAACTTCATCGGAGGGCGTCACGTAATCCGGCACGGAGGCGGATTTTTCAGCGGCATGGAGTTGGCCAAAAACCAACATTACCACGGTGAATGTGACGAGGGACTTCGATGGGAGGAGGGGAGTCATGCGATGGCGGGATGATTTTCTGCGGGGGCGGACGTGTTCCATTCCAGAATCTGTCCGTCGGCTTCCAATTGTCCGCTTAGAGTTTCGTAGGAAAGATCGGCGATGGCGATGTTCTGTTCAAGCGCCAGGCACGCGGCGGTGGCGGCGGATTGGCCAAGGATCATGAATACGGGCTCCATGCGCACCGACCCGTAGGCCGCATGCGTCGCGGAGACGCAGACGGGGACGAGGAGATTGCTGCATTCTGCGGCCTTCGGCAGCATCGCGCGGTAGCTGATGGAATAAGGTGCTTCCAGGGGCAGGTAAAAACCGCCTTCCGTTCGCACAAAACCATCCGCGCCCACACAATACTGAGTGTGGTGCGAGTCCATCGCATATGAGCCGAGTCCCACTCCGTCGTTCACGGAAATTTTCCGCGCCACCACGTTTTCGGTGATGACGTAGTCGCCTGTCATCCGGCGCGCTTCGCGGATATAAAGCTGCGGCGGCCAGTGCCCCGACTCGGTGAATTCATCCAGCGGCAGCCCCCATGGCCGATAGAACGCGCGAATCTCCTCCGGGACGCGGGGATGGTTCTGCACCGTCCAGATCAGTCCTTTTTGATAGGTTTCATGCGACCGGAACATCGCTGCGCGCATCTCATGATCAGCTTCCACATACGAGTGATTCATGCCGATGTAATCGGTGGAGATGCCGCTATCGTTGTTCGAGTCCGACTTGTGATTCGGAAGGCTGCGGAATTTGAAAAACCGCCGGGTCTGCCCGCACGCGATGGCCCGGAAAAGGATTTCATAGTCCTCTTCGTTATAGCCCTCCGGTTTTTCCACGGTCAGGCGGTTGGCCGGGTCATTGGTCAGGCACATGCGGAAATTGTAAGCCTGCAAATTGCGGTCTCCCGCTCCGGGCTCTCCTGCCGCTCCTGGATTCACTCGGGCCAGTAATCCACTGGCGGGGTCGCCGGACACGCGGTAGGGATCGATCCCATCGGGCAATTCGTTTTCCGTGCGAACGCCGTTTTGTGTCTCCCCATGTTGGCCATTGGCTTCGCGTCCCACGATATGAGAGACGCCGGCCGCCCCGAGAAGATCGCCCTCATAACTGGCGTCCACGAACATATGCCCCCGCACGGTTCGGCCGGACTCCAGCTTGAGGGAAATGATTCTGGTTCCGTCTTTCTCCACGGCGCCGTGACGGGCCAGCCGCTCGCTCCGCAAAATGGCGAAACCGTGTTCCTGAGCGAACTCGTGCAGCACCTCCAGCGCCACCTTGGGTTCGAACATCCACTCCGGTTCCGCCTGGCCGTATTTTTCTCCCACCCGCTGGTAGAACTCCAGCGCGAGCCCGCCCACCGCCCGCTCGTTTCCGGCGTCGGTGTCGCTTAATCCGCACGTTGTCATTCCGCCCACCCGGTGCGTGGGTTCGATCAAGATGGCGCGGCGATCCATGCGAGCCGTCTGCACCGCGGCCATGATCCCGGCAGCGGTGCCGCCGTAGATCACCACATCATAGGGTTCTTCGGACATCGGGGAACTTTCGGAGAGGTTAGCTCACGGGGCAGGTCAGGAGATAATCGAGAAGCCCTTGCATCTTGCAGGTGGCCACGCCGACATATTTATCCGCGCCGCCGTAGTAGAGATAAAAGGTATCGTCGATGATCACATTACCGCAGGGGAAGACCACGCCTTTGTAGGGCCCGTTGATTTCAAAGTCTTCCTCCGGCTGCATGATCCAGTCCTTCGTGCGATAGCGCACGATGGTCGGATCTTCCAGGTCGAGCAGTAATGCGCCCAGCCGGTAATGTTTGTCCGGTCCCACGCCATGGTAGATCGTCAGCCAGCCGTGCTCGGTTTTCAGTGGGGGAGTGTTGCCGCCCACCTTGCATTCCCAATCGTACTCCCCCTTGATCAGAAGCTTGGGATTTTCCCACGACAGCAGATCGTCGCCGCTGCTGATCCAGATCGCCGGATGTTCCGTCCCATATTTCGAACCGGTCCAGTTCATCGGGCGGTGGATCATGTAATATTTACCGCCGACCTTCTCCGGGAAAAGAATGACATCGCGGTCGTCGACCAGCGGACTGGTCATGCGGCCGGCACGAATCCACGTCTTGAAGTCCTTGGTCAGCGCCAGGCCAGTGGCGGTCGCGTTGTGGCGCATGATCCACGGAAAATCCTCCGCGCCTTTCAGGCGCTTGTAAGTTTGCTCGCTCTCCGGCAGCCAATACTGGCCAGGAGGGAAGGGGCGCGAGGCATAGGTGATGTAATACCATTCGGCGACCTTGATCACACGCGGATCTTCCACACAGCCCGCATCGTAGCCGTCCTCGCTCGGGCCGAAGACAGGCTCGTTCGAGACGCGTTCGAAGTTCAGCCCGTCTTTGCTCTTCGCTAGGCCGAAATAAACTTTGTGCTCGGCGTCATTTCCGGCCGCACGGTAGAGCAGGATCACTTCCTTGTTCTCTTCGTCGTACCACGCGCCGGGATTCGTGGTGACGAGCGACTCCCACCATGAATTGGGCAGAGGCGAAACGATCGGGTTTCCCGCGAAACGGGAGAGGAGGAATTTCATACGGCCTATAGTAAACAATAGAGCGCCGGAATTTTCCGCAGATAAAGTTTGCTCTTCCTTCGCCTTAAATTGACGTTCTTTTCGCTGGCAGAGCTGGGGGAAAAAAGGCGAAAAGCCGCCAGCAGGTGTTACAATGCCGAAAAAACCCCCACAATTGAAGGAACTCAAAAAGGCCGCGAAGCGGCCCACCGTCTTGCTCGCGCTCGGTTGGTATGCCGCTCCGATTCATCGCGGCATCGCTCGCTACGCCCGCCAGGCCGGATGGATTCTGGACATTCGCATGCTACGCTCCGGCCATGTGCCAACCGGATGGGAAGGCGACGGGATCATCTGCAATCTCCATATCGACAAGGCGGTTGACCGATTCGTCGAGCAAGCCAAAGTCCCGGTCGTCAATATCGGCAACCTGCCTCATCCGCGCATTCCCCACGTGTCTTCCGATAACGCGGCGGTGGGACGGATGGCGGCGGAATACTTTTTGCAGCGGGGTTTCAAACATTTTGCTTTTTACAGTCGCAGTGGATCACTGGGTGAGAAGGCGCGGGGAAACGCCTTCCAGGTCAAGATTCGCGAGGCTGGATGCAAAATGCACAAGCTCGATTGGGCCACCTTTAGTCGATCGCTTTCGGAACAGGAAAGAGATGCGGGCCTTATCCCCTGGCTCACCCGCCAGATCGCGACGCTGCCCAAGCCGGTGGCCGTTTTTTCAGAGTACGATGATTTCGCCGTGGAAATCCTCAATGCCTGCCAGTCCAGCGCTGTGCCGGTGCCGGAACAGGTGGCCGTGTTGGGCGTGGGCGACGATCCTTTGCGCTGTGAATTCGCGCCGGTCGCGCTTTCCAGCATCGAGGATGATGAGGAACTGATCGGCTACGAAGCGGCCACTCTGCTGGGGCGCCTGATTAACAAGGAAAAAAACGTAAAACCACCGACACCGGTCCCGCCACGGGCCGTGACGACCAGGCTGAGTACGGACATTCTGGCGGTGGAACACCCCTTGGTCGCGTCGGCTCTGCGGACGATTTGGGATCACTACACGGAACAGATCGGCGCCAAGCAGATCGCCGCCACCGTACCCATGTCCTACCGTCGTTTGCACGACGCCTTCATTCAGCACGTGGGCCATTCCATTTCCGACGAGATCACGCGGAAGAGGTTGGTGCACGCTCAGAAGCTGCTCGAGGAGACGGATAAGAAGACTCTCGAAGTCGCGTGGCTCGCTGGCTTCACGGATCATGACCGCATGGGCAAAGTCTTCAAGCGTGTGCTTGGAGTCACCCCCGCTTCCTATCGCAAACGCTTTAAGAACCTTTCAAAATAAAAAAGGCGCGCATTTCTGCGCGCCTTTTTTATGGAATATGTTGATCGTCAGGCGGCACGGCGTTTGCGGAAGAGCAGCAGTCCGGTAAGACCGAGTCCGATAAGCGCAAAAGTTTGCGGTTCGGGAACAGCTTGAGCTGTGATGGTGAGGTCGTCGATGCGCACACCACCAGTTTGGCTTACGCCATCGCCTCCGAGAAAATAGATTCGGATGGTAAGAGGGGCGTTGAGGGCAGTCGTCGTGCTGGTCACGGTAGGTGAATAGAGTGACCATGCGCCCTTGGTGAAGGTTCCCGACGCAATGCTGGTGCCATAGGAATCGGCGCTGGTGTATATTTGGAAGGTAGTCGGAGTTGCCGTAACATTGGAAATGCGGGCTCCAAAACTCAGCGAAGTCAGATTCACGCCGTAGCCCGTTTCGGGAGAGAGGGTGAAAGAGAAATAGGTTGAAGTCGTGATGTTAAGAGGGCCTCCTACAGAGACGTTATTGAAGTAATTGTAATCCCCCGATGCTCCTGGATAGGCTCCGGCTGAGCCTTGCGCGGTGGAGGTTCCGTTGGTGGCTCCGTTTGTGACAGAGAGATTTCCGCCGGTAACGTGATCGATGGTGTCGCTTGTCGGACTGGGTGTTCCGCTCGAGACGCCGAAATTATAGACGATTGTCTGGGCAGGAAGAGTGAGGGCAGTGACAATCAGCAATGCAAAACCGGCAAGTGTGAATTTGGAGGGACTCATGCGTCTGAATCTACCCGAAGGAATCAACCGGTCAAAGACCCTTGTCGGACATTGAATCGGCGAAAATGGCTGCTCTTCTGCTGATTCGTTTCGCTAATGGCCTGTCGCAAATTGGCGAAAATCTGACCGAAAATGGACTGAACCTATTTTGTTTTGCGAGATATGGTCCTTTCTGTCCTTTATGTTTATCGCCTCTTCAGCGCGCGCTCTCATTGTTTTATTTTTGGCTGGAGCCATCTCTTCTCGGGCAGAGGATCTGAGCCTCGCTTCCCTTTTCGCCGATCACGCAATTCTTCAGCGTGGGAAGTCCGTTCCCGTCTGGGGGTGGGCCCCACCGGGCGAAAAGGTCGAAGTTTCTTTCAGAGGCGCACAAGCCGAAACCACATCCGATGCCCACGGACGCTGGCAGGCCAACCTCCCCGCAATGGAAGCCACGGCCAAGCCTGCCGATCTCATCGTTAAGTCTTATGGCCGGACGCTGACCATTCGCGACGTCCTGGTAGGCGACGTCTGGCTATGCTCCGGTCAATCGAACATGGAGTGGCGGGTCGATCAGGCCAACAACGCGGAACAGGAAATCGCCGCCGCCAACTTTCCGCTTATCCGTCAGTTTCGCGTGCCCAAGGCCTATAGCGATACGCTCCAATCCGCGGTCAAGGCGCAATGGATACCCGCCAGTCCAAAGACGGCGGGGCAGTTTTCTGCGGTCGCGTATTACTTCGCTCGCGATCTGCATCAGACGCTTAAAATTCCCATCGGGCTTATCAACGCAAGCTTCGGCGGCAAGATGATCGAGACCTTCCTGAGTCCCGAAGCGCTCGCCGCCAGCGAAGCGCAAGGCGCCATAAAAAAACGCTGGAAGGACGAGCAGGCCGGGCTACCCGCCCAGATGGCTCTGTGGGAAAAAAAGAAGGTAGCCTCCGCTGGGGAAGGGGAGGTCGCCGCCACTGGCATGAACCCTGCCGTCGTGGTTGCACAACACCGCCCCGGCGGTCTTTTCAATGCCATGCTCAACCCGCTCATCCCATATGCAATCAAGGGTATGATCTGGTATCAGGGCGAGCACAATATCGCCCGGGCCGAGGAATATCGCTCGCTGTTTCCTTCTTTCATCAAGGACATGCGGCAGAAGTTCGGACAGGGCGACGTTCCCTTCTACTATGTACAATTGGCCAACTATGACGCCACCCTCGACAAAAGCCGCGAAGGCTACGCTAAGCTCCGCGAGGTCCAGTTGCAAACGCTGGATCTGCCCAATACCGGGATGGCCGTGACGATCGACATCGGCACGCCGGAAAACGTCCATCCGAAAAACAAGCAGGATGTCGGCACCCGTCTCGCCCGCTGGGCGAAGGCAAAAACCTATGACCTTGGCGGAGTCTATTCAGGACCATTGTTCAAAGCGGCCACTCGTGACGGTGCGGTCGTGAAGGTCAGCTTCGAATTTGCTGAAGACGGCCTTGTGATCCAAGAACCGCTCGGCAGTTTTGAACTCGCCGATCGCGATGGAAAGTTTTATCCCGCTTCCGCCCGGGTGGAAGGCGCAACAGTCATCGTGCAAAGCGACACGGTGAAGGAGCCGGCCGCCGTTCGCTACGCCTGGGCCAACGCGCCTGTTGCCACCCTGTTTAATCAGGCGGGTTTGCCCGCTTCTCCCTTCCGATATTCACTTCCATAACACCCCATGCCTCCCAATCCTTTCATTGGTATTATTTTTCACTGGATCGGCGGTCTGGCCGCCGCGAGCTTCTATATTCCCTATCGAGCGGTGAAACGCTGGTCGTGGGAAACCTACTGGTTGGTCGGCGGGACCTTCAGCTGGATCGTGGCCCCCTGGGTTTTTGCCCTGCTGCTGGTGCCGGATTTGTTCACCATTCTCGCCGCGTCGCCGGGGCATCTCTTGCTGCCTTACATTTTTGGCGCGCTCTGGGGCGTTGGCGGGCTGACATTTGGTCTTACCATGCGTTATCTGGGCATCGCGCTTGGCATGTCGGTGGCGTTGGGTTTCTGCGCCGTTTTCGGCACGCTCATCCCGCCGATTGTCAACCAGCAGATGGGGGCTATCGCCAGTACCTTTTCCGGGCAGATGATCCTGGTAGGCGTCTTTACTTGCGTGATGGGCATCATGGTCAGCGGGTTGGCAGGTATTTCCAAGGAGCGGGAGTTGCCGGAAGATCAGAAGAAGGCGGGCGTAAAGGAGTTCAATCTGGTGAAAGGCCTGCTGGTCGCGACGTTCTCCGGTATCATGAGCGCTTGTTTCTCCTTCGGGCTGGCCGCCGGCCAGCCTATCGCCGAGATGACCAAGGGCGTGCTTCTCGCCCATCAATGCAGCGATCTTTGGCAAAACCTCCCGGTTCATATCGTGGTCATGTTCGGCGGTTTCACCACGAACTTCATCTGGTGCGTGCTGCTCAACATCCGCAACCGCAGCAGCCACGAGTATCTCAATCTCGGCCGCTCCAGCATCACCGCCGTGAGCGCCACCGAGGCCGTCTCCCAGTGGAACGCCGAGGAGCTCAACCCGGAAAAGATCCCCATCGAGCCCAACACCCGCGCTCCGCTTCTCAGCAACTACGTCTTCTCCGCCATTGCCGGAGTTACCTGGTATCTTCAGTTCTTCTTTTACGGCATGGGCGAAACCCGCATGGGCGATGCCAGATACTCCAGTTGGACCATGCACATGGCCAGTATTATCATCTTCAGCACGCTTTGGGGCATTGCTTTGAAGGAGTGGAAGGGCACCAGCCGCCGTACCCACATCCTCATCGCTCTCGGACTGTTCCTTCTCATTCTCTCCACCGTCGTCGTGGGTTACGGGAACTTCGTCGGTACCTCTGCCTCAGCCGGACACTAACTCTTTGGGGATATGATCGGAAAACGTCAGTAATTGACGTATTTTTGACAACTTCTATCGCTTTACGTTGTCCGTTTCTTGGGCCAATCTTTTGTATTATTCCCCGTCATGCTTCTTGTTCCCTTCCTTGCCTTGTTTGCATTGGTTCAGCCCCTCCAGGCCGCCTCTGGGTCCGTCCGCTCCGCGGCCCGTCCTTTGGCCGATCAGGCGCCGCTGGACCCGGCTGTAGTGGCGGAGGCGATTCATAAACTGGAAGCGATCGGCATCATCTCCGACGCGCCATATTGGATCGCGGCCGCCAAGCCCGGCACATTTGTCCCCACCGGACCCTTGCATGGAGTTCTCATTGCCGCAGCCAACAAATATGAACCGGTCGACACCGTGGAGGCGGCCATCGTGGTTCTGCACAAAAATAAAATTCTCTCCAATTCGGAAAAGTGGACGAACGATCTTGTCTATAAGCCCAAGGCCGCCAGCGGAGTCGTCACTCTCTTGCTCCTGGCCCTCGCCAAAAACATCAACTGACGCGGGCCCCGTCTTTTACCTGACCTGAAATCATGAAAAATATCTGCGTATTCGCCGTTTCCTTGTTGGCCGTGGCGGCCTCATCTTTGGCGGAGGAAAAGTCATTCGATGTCGTCGTTTATGGCGCCACCGGCGGAGGAGTCATTGCCGCCGTGGAGGCCGCCCGCCTCGGCAAATCGGTCGCCCTCATCGAGCCCGCCCGGCATATCGGAGGCATGACCACCAGCGGCTTGGGCGCCACGGATATCGGCGTGAAAAGTTCCGTCATCGGCACCGCCAAGGAATTTTATCATCGCGTCTGGCAGCACTATCAAAAGCCTGCGGCTTGGAAGTACGAGACCCGCGCGGAGTATCTGCCCAAGCACCACGACGCCATCAGCGAAAATCTCGAAGTCCAGTGGTTCTTTGAACCCAATGTCGCCGAGAAGGTCCTCAATGAAATGGCAAAGGAAGCCGGGGTCAAAATTTTCACCGGGGAGCGTCTCAAACGGCCGGGTGGGGTGGTCAAGGACGGCTCCCGCATTGTTTCGCTCACCACGGAAAAAGGAGATGTCTTCAAGGGCAAGATGTTCGTCGATGCCAGTTATGAGGGCGATCTCATGGCCGAAGCCGGTGTTTCCTACTTCGTTGGCCGTGAGCCCAACAGCCAATACGGCGAATACCTCAACGGCATCATGATGAATCAACCTGTCTTTACCGAAGGCGTCAGCCCTTACAAAGTCGCGGGTGATCCCGCCAGCGGCCTGCTCGAAGGGGTCGATGCGAAGTCGCCCGGCCTTCCCGGCGAGGGGGACAAGCGCGTTCAGGCCTATACCTTCCGCATCTGTCTCACCGATGTGCCGGAGAATAGCGTTACCATCACGAAGCCCGCTTCCTACAATCCCGAGCTTTATGAAACCCATCTGCGCCATGCCCTGGCGAATCCCACTTCTCTGCCAGGACAGTCCTTCTTCAAGCTCACCCCCATGCCGAATCGCAAGACCGATTCGAACAACAAGGGCTCCTTCTCCACCGATTTCGTCGGTCGTAGCGCGGAGTGGGCCGAAGCCGACTACGCCAAACGCGAGCAAATCTGGCAGGAACATGCTGACTATGTGAAGGGCCTCCTCTGGTTCCTCGGCAATGACCCGCGCGTGCCCGAGCCCATCCGCACCGAGACGCGCCGCTGGGGCCTGCCCCGGGATGAATTCGACGAGACCGGCCACTGGCCCTTCCAGCTTTATGTGCGTGAGGCTCGCCGTATGGTCAGCGACTATGTCGTCACTGAGAGTGATTGCCGCCGTTTCCGCGTCGCCGACGATGGTGTTAGTCTGGCATCCTACCCGATGGATTCCCACTTCACTTCCCGTTATGTCGATGAGGAAGGTCGCCTGCGTGTGGAAGGCGGTATGATGACGAAAGTCTCACCTTATCCCGTCAGCTATCGCGCCATCGTGCCGAAGGAATCCGAATGCACCAATCTCTTTGTGCCGGTCTGCCTTTCCTCCACGCACGCCGCCTATGGTTCCATCCGCATGGAGCCGGTTTTCATGATGCTCGGCCAGGCTGCCGCCATTGCCGCCGCCCAAGCCATCGATAACAACCTGCCCGTGCAGAAGGTCGCCGTGGATCAGATTCGCGAGCGTCTCGGCAGCGGCCCCCTGCTTTCCGATATCAAGTCGGAGACCCCGACCTCCGCTCCGGTCAAGATCACCGATCCCGACAAAGCCCTTGATCTCGCCGGCTTTCGCACGGACGTGGCCAAACTCAAAGCCGCCGGCTTTATCGACGACGAAACCTACTGGATCGAGAACGCCCGTCCCGGCAATCCCTTCGATGGCGGCAAGGTGGGCGGCGTTCTCATCAAGTTCGCCGGCAGATACCGCGCGGTCACGACCCTTTCGGAAGCGATGGCCATCCTGGCGGATGAAAAAATTCTCCTGGATACCAAAGGCTTTTGGGCCGCCAATGCCCAGCCTGGAAAAAAGTGCGCGATTGGTCTGGTGGCTCCGTTGTTTCAAAAACTGGCTAGCGCGGTTAACTGACGGTTCCGTGTCCTCGTGAAAATCCTGTTCCTTGCCATCTTCATCGTGCTGGCTGCCTCCACCGGCCTCACGCTGCTTTTGGATCGGCAGGATGCCAACCGCCCGCCGGAAATTTTCTGGGCCACCGACCTCAGCCCCGCTCGGAAGCGCCAGGCTCATCTCTTTGAGCAATGGCTCGTCACCCAGGGCCAGCCTCCGGCCCGCCTGCTCATCGATGCCGCCAGCGCCGACTTTTCCAAGAAGCTGATCCAGGGCGTTTCCGGCGTCATGGGCGACATCGTGGACAGCTACGATGGCAAGGCCGAAATGCAGTTCCTCCAGGAGGCCGGCATGCTGCGTGACGTGACCGAGGAGGCCAAGGCCATGGGTTTTTCTCCCGACAAAACCTACGCCGCCATCGCTCCGGAGATCATGATCAATGGCCGTCAGTACGGCTTTCCCGCCAATGTGTTTTCCCAAATGTTCTGGGTGAACCCCGCCGCCTTTGAGCGCGCCGGCCAGCCGCTTCCGCCCATGCGCTGGACGCTGGATGACTTCGAGCAGCGCGGCCGCGCTTATGTGGCCGCTGCCAATCCGCCCGGTCAGCCCAATCGGTATTTTTTTACCGATCCCATCATGCCCATGCATCGGCAGATTTTTCGCCGCAGCCTCGGTGTCTCGCTATTCAACGAAACTCTCACCGCTTCCAACCTCGGCGACCCGCGCAATCAGGCTCTGATGGAACGCATCTCCCGCTGGACCTATGTGGACCGCATCTGTCCCAGCCTCGCCGATGCCAGCTCGTTTTCCGCCCAGGGCGGATTCTGGGGTTCCAATGGCCAGCTCTTCTATGATGGCAACTACGCCATGTACCTCCTCGGCCGTTACGCGCTCATCCCGCTCCGCGAGATGGGAGACAAATCGCTGAAGGTGGTCGAACCCCCCAACGGCGGCTTTCCCAACACCCTCGTAGGCGCACGTGTCTCCTCTATTTACAAAAAGGCCAAGAACCCCGGTCTCGCGCTCGAATACATGAAGTTCCTCACCAGTCCCGCTTACAACGAGGAACTGGTTCTCAGCGCCGACGCCATGCCTCCCGTGCCAGCCTACGCGGAGAGCGAGGCCTTTCGTCATCCTCCGGATCATCCCTCGGAGTGGGGGACTCATCAGGCCTTCCTCGATGTGATCGACGCTATCGGCATCGTGAACGAGACCAGCCCTTTCATCCTTCCGCGCCTCGCCTCGCGGATCGAGCAGAACGCCTTCGATTCCTTCATGGCCGGCCTCACGGATGCGAAGACAACCTTCACCGACGCCGACCGCCGCATCCAGTCTGAGATCGAACGCTATCTTGCCGAAAATCCCGAAATGCGCGGCGAGTTCGAAAAACGCAAGACCCGGCAGGCGGAGATTGATCGCCGCGTGGCTGCCGGGCAAAAGATCCCCGCCTCGTGGATCGCCAATCCCTTTTACCAGAAATACTACGCCAGCCTCGCGCTGCTTGAGCCCGGTCAATGAGCGCCCAATCCCGCCGCTTCTCCTGGGCCCTGCTTTTCCTGGCCCCGAATCTTCTGGGCTTCCTCGCCTTCACCTTGTTCCCGCTCGGCTTCAGCCTCGTGATGGCCTTCACCAACTTTGATCTTCGCCTGCACAACATGTTCCGCACCGAAGGCCTTTCCTTTGTTGGGCTGGAACACTTTACCCGCCTCATCGATGACCCGGATTTCTGGCGCTACCTCGGCAACACCTTCTACCTCCTTCTCGGTCTGCCCTTCGCCGTCGCAGGCAGTCTCATCGCCGCGCTGTTGCTGAACGGCGACATCCACGAGAAATCGCACCGACGCACCGGCCTCATGGTGGCAGGCTTCGCGCTCCTCGTCTCCTGCCTTTTCCTCGCCAGCCAGGGCTTGGGCGGAGCCGCCATGGTCCTCCTGCTCGGCGGTGTGGCCGTCCTGTTTTTCTCCGGTGGACTGGTCTTCGGCAACGTCGTGCACCGCACGCTTTTTTACACCCCGCACTTCACCTCAGGTGTCGCGACCTATCTCGTCTGGAAGAAACTCTACAACCCTTCCACCGGTCCGATTAATCGCGCGCTCCAGCCCGTTCTCGATGTCTGTCACTCCGTGGTGACCTCCACTCCCGCGATGTTGTGGAAAGGTCTGGGGCTTTTTGTGATCGCAGCCGCCGCCGTCTTTCTCACCGTGCGTTTTATCGGGTTGATCAAACGCGGCGACGCCAACCTCAAGCGATCCGTGCTGTTCATCTTCGGCGCCGTGGTCCTTCTCTTCCTCGCTGTCGTCGCCGGCCAATTTCTCGTCGGCCTGCCCGCTCGCGCTGCTGACGGCTTCACCGCCCCGCAATGGCTCTCGGATTACCTCTGGGCCAAACCCGCCCTGATCATCATGGGTCTCTGGGCCGCCGTCGGCTCCAATAACATGCTTCTCTACCTCGCCGGCCTCAGCAGCATCCCGCGCGAACTCTACGAAGCGGCGGATATCGACGGCGCTTCCCGCTGGCAGCGTTTCTGGAACGTCACCTGGCCGCAGCTCATGCCCATCACCTTTTTCATTGTCACCATCAGCCTCATCTACGGCCTGCAGGGCGGATTTGAAATGGCCCGCACCATGACCCAGGGTGGTCCCGCCGGCGCCACCACCACGCTCAGTTACTACGTCTACACCGAAGCCTTCGAAGCCGGACGCCTTGGTCACGCCGCCGCCATCTCCTGGGCGCTCTTCCTCCTCGTCTTCATCGTCACATTGGTAAACTGGAAACTCGGTAAATCCGCCCACTCCGATGACTGATTCCCGTCCATCCTGGAGTGTGCAATTCGGCCGCCACGTCGTCCTGGCGGTGCTGAGCCTATGCCTCTTCCTTCCTTTCTTGTGGATGCTTCTCACCAGCCTCAAGCCACTGGCTGAGGTCGGCTCCGAGTCCTGGTTGCCCACCCAGGCCCACCTGCAAAACTACCTCGACGTCTTTAAGCAAATTCCCTTCCTCCGTTTCTATTGGAACAGCCTCCTCGTCGCCGGATGGGTGACCTTCCTCCAAGTCCTCAGCAGCGCCATGGCCGCTTTCGCCTTCGCCCGTCTCACTTGGGCCGGCCGCGACAAAGTCTTTCTTCTCTACCTTGGCACGATGATGCTTCCCGGTCTCGTCATGATGGTGCCGAATTACCAGATCATGATCGCCCTAGGCTGGGTCGATTCCCTCGTCGGCCTTATCATCCCCGCCGCCTTCAGTGCCTTCGGCACCTTCCTCCTCCGCCAGTTCATGCTCTCCATTCCGAAGTCCCTCGACGAAGCCGCCGAGATCGACGGCGCGTCCCCCTGGCGTCTTTTCTGGGACATCATCCTCCCCATGGCCCGGCCCGGCCTCATCACGCTGGCCGTCCTAACGTTCGTCGGAAACTACAACAGCTTCTTCTGGCCCCTGGTCATGCTGCGCAGTGTGAACCAATACACACTCCCCGTTGGCCTCCTCTTCTTCGACAGCACCTACGGCCAGGCCACCCATCTGCTCATGGCGGCGGTGACAATGTCCATCCTCCCCATGATCGTCGTCTTCATCATCCTCCAAAAACAGATCGTCAGCGGGATTCAGTCGGGGGCGGTGAAGGGGTGATAGGTCCCAAAGGTTAGGAAATGCAATTTGCGATTAATTGCTTAATAGCGATCGCGAAGAGGAACACCGAAATCAGAAACGCTACTACACCTCCTGGCTTTGCAAAGGAACGTAGCCTGTCAGCGAAACGCGGTGAGTATCGCTCTGTATGATCTATGGCCTGGTGAAAGCTACGAGGCTGAAAAAAGTAGTACCACCCGACATACGCAAAACATACGGCGCCAAAGATCGCCGGAACGATGTTCACTTCGGTCTGAGAGTCAAAGGGGTTCATTCGCGGCTAAGATGGAGGTTAACCTGGAGGCGTTTGGAGTCAAATAGGGCTTGCAGGCCGTCTCACGCTTTTTATTCGCCAGCCCGCTCCCGCTACTCTAGAAGGGAACCCATGCGTGTTCTCCGCTTCCTTCCCGCGTTGGCCCTTTCCGTCCTCTTCACCTCCTGCGCTTCCATGCAGCAGTCCTCCCAACCGCCCGTGTTGGCGAAACTTCAGGCCGCCGGCATCGACAGCCGCACCTATGCGAAGATCGTCAATCACCGCGTCCTCACTTACGACGACATCTACGGCATGGTGAAGAAAGGCATCCCGAGCCCCGTCATTCAGACCTACCTGCAAAGCACCCACGCGCCCTACACCTTCACCGACGCCCAACTCCAGGCCCTCTCGAATGCCGGAGCTAGCGCCGACCTCGTCAATTACCTCGGCAAATCCGTCGGCTACTTCGAAGCCACCGAACGCAGCCAGACCGGCGGCGAAGGCAAATGGCGCACCAATCCCTTCTTCAACGATCCCTACTACATGGGTGAGCCGCCCTTCGACTACGCCTGGCCGGGCGAATGGGGTGATGCCGGTTTTATGGACGGCCTTTATTAGTCCGTGCGGACATCCCGCCTGATCGGTTTCGGGCGCGTTCCCGACGTCTTGAGCGTCGCGGATGCGCCGACTCCGTCACCCGGCCCCGGCGAGCTCTTGCTCGAAATGCTGGTCGCCTCGATCAACCCGGCGGATCTCAACGTCATTGAGGGCAAATACGGCGAACTCCCCGAGTTGCCCGCCGCCGTCGGCAACGAAGGCGTCGGTCGCGTGACCGCTCTGGGCGAGGGGACTGCTGGCTTTGCGGTTGGTGACCTCGTCCTCCCCATGCGCTCCGGCACCTGGACCCAGTCCATGCTCGCCTCCGCCGCCGAGGCTGTAAAAATTCCCGCCGATCTGGATATCTTCCAGGCCGCCATGCTCTCCGCCAATCCGCCCTCCGCCTGGGCCATGCTGGAGGACTTTGTCGATTTGCAGTCCGGCGAGTGGGTTGCTCAAAACGCCGCCAATTCGGCCGTCGGCCGCTGCGTCATTCAGATTGCCAAGGCCCGTGGGCT
This sequence comes from uncultured Chthoniobacterales bacterium, assembly GCA_964445975.1. Lineage (GTDB taxonomy): Bacteria > Verrucomicrobiota > Verrucomicrobiia > Chthoniobacterales > Terrimicrobiaceae > CAYUMP01. The sequence goes on from CAYUMP010000006.1 coordinate 80,478, forward strand.
GAAGACGCTGAACATCGTCCGCCGCCCCGAACTCATCGACGACCTCCAGGCCACCGGCGCAGACCTCGTATTATTGGAAGGCGCCGAGATTCCCGCAAACATCCGCCCCCGCTTGGCTCTCAACGCCGTCGGCGGCTCCAGCGCCCTGCACCTCGCCAATGCCCTCGCCGATCGCGGCACCCTTGTCACTTACGGCGCCATGGCCCGCCAGCCGCTGAAGATCCCCAACGGCCTCCTCATCTTCCGCAACCTTTCTTTCCAGGGCTTCTGGCTCCGCCGCTGGAAGCAGACCGCCCCCCGCGAAAAACTCGAACACACCATCGCCGCTTTGGCCGCTCTCTCCTTGAAAGGCCAGCTCCACATCCCTGTCCACAAAGTCTTCCCGCTCGACGACCTCACCGCCGCCGTCGCCGAAGCTGGAAGCGAAGCTCGTTCCGGCAAGGTCCTCCTCGACCTGCGCGCCTAAGTAAAAAGCGCTTTGCAGAAGCGCGGAACCACGCCATTTAAGACCCATGCAAAACCTTCCCGGCTTCCGGGATTTCGCCCCGGAAGACTGCGCTAGACGCACCTACATTTTCTCCGCCTGGCGCTCTATCGCCCGGCGCTACGGCTTCGTCGAGTATGATGGTCCTACCCTGGAGAGCGTGGAATTGTACGCGAAGAAAAACGAAAGCGGTGCCGAGATCATGCAGCAGCTCTATTCCTTCGAGGACAAGGGCGGCCGCGCCGTCGCCCTCCGTCCGGAGATGACTCCCACGCTCGCCCGCATGGTCGCCGCCCGGGAAAAACAATACCGCAAGCCGCTCAAGTGGTACTCCATCGCCAGCTTCTTCCGCTACGAGCGCCAGCAAAAAGGCCGCCTCCGCGAGTTCGTCCAGCTGAACTGCGACCTCCTCGGCGACAATAGCCCCGGTGCCGATGCCGAGGTCATCGCCCTTGCCGTCGATCTCATGCGCGAGTTCGGCTTTACCAAGGAAGACTTCGTCGTCCGCCTTAGCGACCGCCGTGCCTGGATGAAATTCATGGCCGATCGCGGCATCGCCGCCGAGCACTCCGGCCTCGTCCTGCAAGCTGCCGACAAACTCGAGCGCGAACCCGAGGACAGCCTCAACGTTAAGCTCGCTCCCGCCAACGTCACCGTCTCCGATCTGAAGGCCTTCATCGCCTCCGGCAGCCCCGAGTCCTTCGCCCCGCTGCTCGACAACCTCCGCGCCCGTGGGCTGGGGGACTTCGTCGAGGTCGACCTCTCCATCGTGCGCGGTCTTGCTTATTACACCGGCCTCGTCTTCGAAATCTTCGACCGCTCCAAAGCCATGCGCGCCCTCGCCGGTGGCGGCCGTTACGACGATCTCATCAAGGGTCTTAGCGACGGGGCCGCGGACCTCTCGGCCCTCGGTTTCGGCATGGGCGATGTCGTGCTGGGCAATTTCATCGACGCCACCCCGCACGCTGCCGCGCGCCTGGAGAAATTCCTGAAAGCCCCCGCCTGTGAGGTCTACGTCATCGTGGCCGACGAGACCCGCCGCGCCGAGGCTCTCGGCATCGTCCAGCAACTCCGCGAGGCGGGGGGACAGATCGAGTATTCTCTTTCCGCCGCCAAGGTCGGCAAACAGTTCCAGACCGCCGAAACCCTTGGGGCCGAGGCCGCTATCGTCGTCGGCCAGGAATGGCCCAATGTCAAAATCAAGACTCTCGCCACCCGCCAGGAGGCCGAACTCCCGCATACAGAGCTTGCGGACTGGCTGCAAAATCGCCAAAAAGAGGCCTGACCACAGAAGACACGGGTCCCCTGGCCAAGGCTTGTCCTTCGCTGAGACCGGTGTGCTCTGTGGTTAATTTTTCAAGACTATGAGTTATCGTACCCATCATTGCGGAGCGCTGCGCAAGGCAGACGCCGGATCGCGTGTGACCCTTTGCGGCTGGATTGATTCCCGCCGCGACCACGGGGGCGTGGTTTTCCTCGATTTGCGCGACCGCAAAGGCATCACCCAGGTCGTCTTCCGTCCCGAGGAACATGCCGAAGCCGCCTCTGCTGCTCATAGCCTTCGCAGCGAGGACGTCATTCAGATTTCCGGCACCGTCTCGCCGCGCCTCACCGGCACCGAAAACGCCAAACTCGCCACCGGCGACATCGAGATCGTCGCCGACACCCTCAGCGTCCTGAACAAGGCTGACGTTCTCCCTTTCCCGCTCGACGAGGAATCGGTCAACGAAGACCTCCGCCTCGAGCACCGCTACCTCGACCTGCGCCGTCCCGCCATGGTGCGCAACCTCTCGGTGCGTCATAAAATTCTCAAAGCCACCCGTGACTATTTCGACTCCAAGGACTTCCTGGAAATCGAAACCCCCGTGCTCTCAAAAAGCACGCCGGAAGGCGCCCGCGAGTTCCTCGTGCCCAGTCGCATTTTCCCCGGCGACTTCTACGCGCTTTCCCAATCCCCGCAGCAATACAAACAACTCCTCATGGTTGCGGGCATCGAACGCTATTTCCAGATCGCAAAATGCTTCCGCGACGAAGACCCCCGCGCGGACCGCATCACCGAGCTGACCCAGATCGATTTGGAAGCCTCCTTCATCACGCAGGAAGACATCTTTCCGCTGATCGAGGGTCTGCTCGTCGAGGTCTTCCGCGTCGCCCGCGGCGTGGAGATTCCCACGCCCTTCGAGCGCATGACCTACGTCGACGCCATGAACACCTACGGCAGCGACAAGCCCGACCGTCGTTTCGGCGTCAAGCTCGTCGCTCTCGATGATGTCTTCAGCGAGAGCCAGTTCAAGGTCTTCAAGGGCGCTCTAGATTCTGGCGGAACGGTCAAGGCCATCAACGCGAAGGGCTTCGCCAGCATCACCACCGGCCAGATCGAAAACCTCACCGAACTCGCCAAGCAATATGGCGCGAAGGGTCTCGCTTTCATCAAGGTCGAGAACGGCGAATGGAAATCGCCCATCGTGAAATTTTTCTCGGACGCCGAAAAAGCCGCTCTCACCGAGCGCCTAGGCATCGAGGAGGGCGACCTTATCCTTTTCGGCGCGGACACGTGGGACACCGTCTGCAACGTCCTCGGTCGCATCCGCCTTCGCGTGGCGGAAATTCTCAAGTTGATCAAGGACCCGAATGCCCTCGAGTTCCTCTGGGTCGTGGAGTTCCCGCTGCTCGCCTACAGCGCCGAGGAGCAAAAGTGGAACGCCGTTCACCATCCCTTCACCCGCCCGAACGTCGAGGACATTCCGCTCCTCGATGCCAAGGAATACGGCAAAGTACGCGCCCAAGCCTACGACGTCGTGCTGAACGGCGTCGAGATCGGCGGCGGCAGTATCCGTATTCACGAGGCCGACATCCAGGCCCGCATGTTTGAGGTGCTCGGTATTTCGCCCGAGAAGCAGCAGTTGCTCTTCCCTCACTTGCTCAAGGCCTTCCGCTTCGGCGCCCCTCCGCATGGCGGCGTGGCTCTCGGCGTCGATCGTCTCGTCATGCTGGCCGTCGGCACCGAGAATATCCGCGACGTCGTCGCTTTCCCGAAGAACAACCGCGGCGAGGATCTGATGATGAGTTCGCCCAGCCCGGCCGAACCCCGCCAGTTGCGCGAACTCGGTTTACAGGTCGGTAAAAAGGCCTGAGGCCTTTCTGCGCCATGAACATCCGTGAGCTGCCCGGCCTGCGCGTGAGCGTGGATTCAGTCGATTACACGGATGAGATGGCCCCGCCGGATAAGCCGCACCGGTTCATCTACCACATCACCATCCAAAACGGCTCCAGGGAAACCATCACCATTCGCGGTCGCAAATGGATCGTGCAGGAAACCGGCGGCGAGACCGTCGTCGTCGAAGGCGATGGGGTGGTGGGTCAGTTTCCCTGCCTCCAACCCGGCGAAAGTTTCACCTACGACAGTTCGCACATCGTCGCCCGCGATGCCGTGGTGGACGGCGCGTATTTCGGCGTCACCGAGGCCGGCGAGCGCGTCTTTACCCGTATTCCCCGCTTTGAATTAACCGTGCCCTGATGGACGCCTCGGTTTGCATTCCTAACCCCAAAACGATAGAAGACCTGTGATGAAACTCCCACTCTCCCTCTCCGCCGCGTTTGTGCTGGCCCTTTTCTCCGCCAACCTGCGAGCCGACCTTATTGATGAGGTGGCCTCCGCCTCCCGCAGCGATCTGGCCGCCGGGCAGGTGGTCGTCCAAAGCAAAAAGATTCCGGATGCGCCTTGGCCGCAACTGAGCCTCTATCAGGTCGTGGATGCCCCGACCAAGGCGATGATCAGTCTTTTGAACGACTACGCTTCCGCGCCGAGCTATACGCCGAACATGATCAGCGCCAAGCTCATCACCACCAATGCCGACGGTACCAAGGATGTCGAATACACCGTAAAGATGCCGGTGCTGGGCAAGATGACCTACACCGTGCGCAACACCTACACCAAGTCCGGCAAGAGTTTCAGCGTCTCCTGGGTCCTGCTGAAATCGCCCTTCGCCAAGAAAAGCGACGGTTCCATCCGGGTCGAGCCTTACGGCAATAACCAGACGCTCATGTGCTATACCAACCTGGTCATTCCGATCACCAACATCATTCCCGGTCTGCAGAACCAGGCGTTGAGTGAAGCCAAGACCACTGTCGCTGCGATCAAGGCCGAAGGGGAAAAACGCGCCGGAAACTGATCGTGTCGGCCTCCTTCGCCCCCTTCCGCGAAAAAATGAATCGGGCCGGCCTCAGTGAGGCGGCTATCGCGGCATTCGAGCGCTCCTATCATCTGCTTGCTTCCAACGAGACCGGTCTTATCTCCGAGGCCGACATCAAGCCCGCCGATGGCTTGCCGGTCTACGAGGACATTTGTTCGTCGGATTCGGCCGATCCGGCCCTGCTGGCCAAGGCCGTCATGCTCAAGCTCAATGGCGGTCTCGGCACCGGCATGGGACTGGAAAAGGCCAAATCGCTGCTGCCCGTCCGCGATGGCCAGACTTTCCTCGACCTGATCGTCCGCCAGGTTCTCGCCGCAAGGAAGGAGGGCGACCTGCGCTTCCTGCTGCTCAATAGTTTCAGCACCAGCGAGGATACGCTGAAGCACCTTTCCCAATATCCCGAACTCGGCGACGTGCGCTCACTGGAGCTCATGCAAAATAAGGCCCCGAAGATCGAGGCGGAATCGCTGACGCCCGTCGAATGGCCCAAAGACCACGACATGGAGTGGTGCCCGCCCGGTCATGGCGATCTCTATCCCGCCATCCTCGGCTCCGGTATGCTCGAGCGTCTCCTCGATGAAGGCTTCCTCTACCTCTTCGTCAGCAACTCCGACAACCTCGGTGCCACCCTTGACCCAGCCTTGCTGAACTGGTTTGCGCAGTCGGGCCAGCCCTTCACCATGGAAGTCACCGCCCGCACCGCCGCCGACAAAAAGGGTGGTCATCTTGCCGTTCGCGCCACCGACGGTCGGCTGCTTTTGCGTGAATCCGCTCAATGTCCCGACGAAGACATGGATGCTTTTCAGGACATCTCCAAGCACCGCTACTTCAACACCAACAACCTCTGGCTCCGCCTCGATGCCCTGGCCGACGAATTAAAGAAAAACGGCGGACTGTTGCCTCTGCCCGTCATCCGCAATAAAAAGACCGTCGATCCCCGCGACAAAAAATCCCCCGCCGTCTACCAACTCGAAACCGCCATGGGCGCCGCCATCGAGTGTTTCGACGACGCCGGTGCCGTGGTTGTGCCGCGTACCCGTTTCGCTCCCGTTAAAACCACCGGCGACCTTCTCGCCCTGCGTTCTGACGCCTACGACATTACCGACGACGGCCGGGCCCAACTCGCCTCCGAGCGCCACGGCATCCCCCCTGAAATTGTTTTGGATGGTGATCACTTCAAGCTGGTCGACCAACTCGACGCCGCCATGGCTGATGGCGTGCCCTCCCTGCTGCATTGCCGCAAATTGGAAGTCCACGGCCCCGTAAAGTTCTCGTCGAAAGATCGTTTCGAAGGCGACGTGAAGCTCGAAGCCTGAACCCGCTCATCCGGGTTCGACGGCAGGCTTCGACGGGACTATAGCAGTCTCGTGAGCAAGTTCGCCCCCTGCCTGTTACTGCTGTTGTTTTCGTTTACCCCCGTCCAGGCGAAGTCGATCAACCCTGCCGTGGTGGCTATCAAGGACTGGCTTCTGCAAAAAGGCCCCGATGGCTTCGACAATGGCATGCGCAAGTCCCTCACATTCCACAGCCCGGCCCATCGCCTGGAGGACGCGAAAGTAAGCTACTCCGTCCTGCAATCGAGCGCCGTGGCCCGCACGCTGAAATTCCTTTCGGAATATTACCTGACCTACCAGGCCGACCTGAGCGCCGCCGAAAAGGACGACCTCTACGAAAAAATTCAGCTATACGCCGCGAAATTGCTGCTTCACCGCAGATACGCGAACGGCTGGGGGTGGGAGATCACCGATCACCGGAACGAAAATCTGGAGGCCGATAAATTTTATCGAGGCGCGTTTGTCACCAGCCAGGAGCACAAGATGTTCACCGGTCTCGGCAATGCCTTCGCTGGCGAAGCTCTGGCCGCGGCCACCAAGGTGGCGGATGCGCGGGGAGACCGGATCAACCGCGACGGTTGGTTTGCCGCGGCCCGTAAGGTCGGGGAGTTTTTGATCCGCCTCGCGAATCCCTACTTCTACTACAAGGAGAAGTTCAGGGTCGATTGCATGGTGGATGAGACTGGCAGCCCCGTTCATTCTCCCGGCCTCGTCTACAGCATGGTTTCATCGCAGGAGAACCTGGCCACCGAGGTGCCTCTCCAAAATCTCTATGCCATCGTCGCTCTGCAGGCTATCGGAGAAATTGAGCCCACAAATAGTATCTGGAAGGAAAGTGCCCGACAGATCCGTGACGCTATGTTGCCCGGATTGCATGGCTTCAACGCCGCTTTCTTCGTGAAATTCGACGATCGCGGCACGGGCAAATTGCTGCCCAACGAATATCAGGACAACGCCTGGCACCCGCTTAAGAGCGGTCAGGTGGGCGACGATAATATCGAATACGCCCTGGCTGCCCTTTACCAATATGGCCACACCGAAGATCTGGCCAAAATCACCTGGCCGTTCCTCAAAGCCCCGGCCATCAAACTGCCCAACTACGATCCGTTCATCACCTTCACCGGCTATTTCAAAAATTTCGGCGGAGTCTGGAAGCACCAGATGCCCTATTACGACATGGTCGGCTTCGGTCTGCTCGGAGAGCTGCGCCGCAGCCTATCTTTGGCCGATTATCAGCGCGCCTTCACCGCCGTGGTGGAAAACAAAATCAAAGCCGGCCGCCCCTCCGATCTCACCTTCACCATGCTTGACCACGACCTGAATCCCTATTGGGCTAGCACGGATGAGGCTTCCCAATCAACCCTCGGCTCCGTCGCCATAGGCCTTTCCCTGATGAGGATCTCGCCCTATTTCAAGGGCTCGGAGACGTTCGCCCCCGCCGGTGGCGCAAACTGAAAATCACTCTCACTCAGCTTTGCTTTCCGCTCGTTGGTGAAGTTCGTGATCGTGCGGTCTCCCTCCGCACCTTGCAGCTCCAGCCGCCGCACGGTGAGATCGTTCGAGAGTGTCACCACGATTTGCGAGACCGACTTCCGCAGCGCGGAACTCTTCGGCGTGAGGGACAACTGGTAGCCATCCGGCGTCTTGGTTGCCTGGATCGCGTAGTTCTTCGCCACCTCCTGCAGGCCAAAGCCTGAACTCATCGCATCAAGCGATTCCCGCAGTGTCCGGTTCGCGGCCAAGCTGTATTTCTCCACCTCATTGAATTCCGGATAATACAGCCACAGCATCTCTCCGTCGCAGATCGTCAGGCTGCGCCCCTTTACTTCGCGACGAAATTTGTCCGGCGGCAGGAAGGCCAGCGTGCCCTCCTCGATCACCGGCTTCTGCATGAGTGCCATGTGCTTTTCCTCCCGGAACTCCGTCTGCATCGGCACGCCCCGGCGCTTTTCCGCCACGCGGGCGATGAGTTCACCGGTTTGATCGGCCGAGAGTTCCTGGGCGCGAAGGGTGAGAGGCAGGAGGCAGAGCAGGACAAATTTCTTCATAATCCGACGGGGACAAATTGATACCATTGCCGTGGCTCGCGGCAAATTTCCGCAAAGAGCGAGGCCGCGATTTCCCGCGTGCAGCGGACGATTTCCTCGCTGCGTTTTCCCTCACGATTGGCCGTGATCGGGGGCTTGGTGGTGATGCGATAGCCGCCGGCCGGCAACCGCACGATCGAACTGGGCAGGATGGGCCTCCCCGTCATCCATGAGAGCAGGGCCGGCGAGGTCGAGAAAAGGATACGCCCGTTGGGTAGGTCCACTGGCAGTCCGGTCTCGCCGATCGGACGGTCGGCCAGCATGGCCATACATTTGCCCGCATCGATGGCGCGAATCACCTGCAGCGCCGAAAAAGGATCGGCTCCCACCGGGATCGTTTCGGTCCCCCAGCGTTCCCGCCAACGCGCCCGCCATTCGGTCAAGGCGGAGGTCGGTTCCGGCATGGTCGCGATGGCGGATTGATAACCCGCATGATTGAGGATCACCGTGCCAAATTCGAAAAAACTATAATGCCCGGTCACCAGGATGGCCCCCTTGCCGTCTCGGGTGGCCTCCTGTAGGTGCTCGACCCCCTCATGTTCCACGCAAAGCAAATGGGCCTTCTCCGCCGGCATTGCGCCCACCGCGACATAGTCCGCGATGGTCGCCCCGTAGTTCACGAAAGTACGCACCGCATCTGCGTCGCTCACGGGCTTTTTTTGCAGCAGGGCGAGATTGTTTTTCACGATGCGCCGGATGGCCGGCTGCGTGACCGCATAGGTCCACGCCACCGTGCGGCTCACCAGTTGGCAACCCGGCCGTCGTAGGAACCGATACAGCCGCGTGGCCAGATCAAACGTATCCGGCGTGTAAAGCCGCCGGTAGGCCCAGCGTTCCGTATGTGGTTTTTCGGGGGATGAGGCGGAGTGCATCAACAAAGGGAATCCGCCTCCGGCAGCACACAGCGATAATCCGCCTCGCTCAAGGCTTCCAGCAGGCGGGCCAGGGTGAGTACGCGATGCCTTCGGCCTCCGCCCTCGTGCAAGAGGACGATACGACCCGGCTGCACCTGGCTCATGATCCGCGCCACGATCTGTGTCGGCGCGGCCGGGCAGCCGCCGTCACAGCCATCCGCCGACCATCCGACCACCCGCAGGTTCTCGGTCGCGGTCGCAGGATGCACAGCGGGAGTGTTCATGCCGACGGGGGAGCGAAACCAGCGGGGAAGCTGACCGGTGGCCGCGAGGATGGCCTCCTGTCCGCGGCGGATTTCCTGCCGGACCAAAGGGCGCGGGAGAGCCCACCAAACCGCAGCGGGGTGGGAGAAGGTATGATTGCCAATTTCATGGCCCTCAGCGCAGATGCGGCGGCAGAGAGCGCGGTTCTGCTCCACTTTCCGGCCGATGGCGAAGAAGGTGGCCTTGGCGTTGTGCTGGGCGAGCAAGTCGAGCATGCGGGGCGTGTCGTGTTCATCCGGGCCGTCGTCGATGGTCAGCCATATTTCGCGCGACGAGGTCTCCATGCGCGTAAGCACTTCGCCGTGCCAGGCGGAGTTTCGGCGCAGGGTGGGGTACAGCCAGAGCGCATCGTGCAGCATCCACGCCCGCCGGCGTGCGCGGCCCTTCAGCAAGGCGACCCCCGCCACTGCGGCGAGTCGGCCGGCCATCACAAGTTGTCTTTTAGAGAGAGCCATTTTTTACGAAGTTTCCAGACGCGCCCAAGACGCGGAAGTAATAAAAGACACAGCCGCGTGTGCGTTCCGGCAAGCAGCAAGTTGTCTCGCAGGTAACGAAAATGCGTCACCCCGCCGCTCGTCCGCTCCGGATACGTCACCGCCACCGGCCGGTTGATCGGCCGCACTCCGGCCCAGAACAGCCGTACCACCAGTTCGGTGTCGAAATCAAACCGCCGCGCCGTGCGGATGGAATTCATGATCCGCACCGCCTCAGCCATCGGATAGAGCCGGAATCCAAACAGCGAGTCATGGATGCCGCCCCACAGCGTTTCCAGATGAGTGAAGCTGTTGCCCACCCGCCGCCCCTTCACCCGCTCCGGCGGGGCATCTGCCGCGAAAACCGGCTCGCCCAGGATCATCGCCTTCGGGTGGGCCTGAGAGAGTTCCATGAATTCCTCGATCTTGTCCGCCGGATGTTGTCCATCGGCATCCATGATCAGCGCATGCGAAAACCCGGCCTTCATCGCATCATGCATGGCCACCAGCGCGGCTCCACCCTTGCCGTGGTTACCGGTCATATGAATGACGTGCAACTCCGGTTCACGCACCGCCAGCGCCTTGATTTCCGCCACGCTGCCGTCCGTGCTCCCGTCGAGCACCACCCAGATGGGGTGCCAACAGGCCAGCGCCGCCTCAGCCGTTTTTACGAGCAGCGGCCCGCTGTTGTAGCTTGGCAAAATGACGAGGCGCTTGCCGTCGCGCCGGGGCACAGAGGGCTTCAAAACAGGGGGCGGCCGTTGCGTCGAATGGATTCGCCGGTGTTTTCGAGCCGTTCCCGGAAATATTCCTCCAGGTCGGCAGAGGTTTGCTGTGCGCGCTCTCCGTGAGACACATGAACGACCTCGCCGAGATGCAGCCGATAGCGAAATGGCATCTTCGTTTTCTTCATCAACGGATACCCCTTGCCCAGAAATGGGCTCTCACGCTCGATCAGCACCGGTTGGATGGGCGCGCCCGATTTCGCCGCGATCAGGGCGAATCCGTTTTTAAAATGGTTCACCGGTTCCGTCAGCGTCCGTGTGCCTTCCGGGAAGATCAGCAGGTTTTCGCCCGCGGCGATTTTCTCCACTCCCTGCCGGATCAGGGCCGGGCCGTTGTCATTCGTCACGAACCCCGCCAGCCGTGCCGCCCCGCCCAGGAACGGGCTGCTGCTCAGACCCGTTCTCATGATGCAGACCGTCCGTGGCACAATGGATAGAATGATCACCGCGTCGAGCAGGCTGGGGTGGTTTGGCGAAATGATCGTCCCGCGCAGGCTGCGCAGTTTCTCGATCTCCGGGATTGAAATTTCAAACACACCGAGGCGGATCGACGCTTTCAGCCAGTTCGCGAAAAGCCACCGGATCATGCCCTGGCCCGTCGAAATCGGGATGTGCCGGCCGAAAAGCGTCACCAGCAGCGCGCTAATCGGGCTGACGACGAGCCCGATGCCGAAAAACGACCAAAGCGAAATGATCTGTCGCAGGTAGGAATTGAGGGAAACGTGCTCCGGCTTCTCCGACGCGGCGTCGTCCGCCAGGGCGGGATGAGGCTCGGTGTGCGCGGAGGGCATGGTGCGATTGTAACGGATATCCCGTCGGACAAAAGTCAGAAACTCCCCTCGCTGAAGCATCAGATATCTTGGTTTTCCCGGCCCTGTTCGTTAGAAGCCACCTTCTGCTGATGCTACCCGCGTTAAAAAAGTGGCTCCCGATCGTTCTCCAATCCCTCGTCAGCGTGGGTTTTCTGGTCTGGATCTTTGGAAAGCCCGAGCTGCGTGAGCAGGCCTGGCTGGTCCTTGCCTCCGCGGATCGGGGCTGGTTGTTGGCTGGCTTTCTCGTGGCCGGAGCCAGCTGCTTTGTCGGCGTGGTCCGCTGGGGCATCTTCCTGCGCCTGCTGGGCATCCACCTCGGGGCTTGGGAAATCCTGAGGCTCTCTTTCATCGGCCTGTTTTTTAATAATTTTCTCGTCGGTGCCGTCGGAGGTGACGCGGTAAAGGTCGTCTGGCTTTCTGCCACGGGACACCCCAAGACCCGCGCACTGCTTTCCGTCCTCATGGATCGCATGAGCGGACTAGGGGCTCTTGTCCTCGGCTCTCTCACCCTCATCCTCCTGCGCCTCGACTGGCTCATGCAGAGCGCGGTTGTCGCGGGCGTGATCAAATTTGTTTTCGTCTACCTCGCGGCGGTCACCGTTCTCACCGTCGTTTCCTTTCTCGGCATCAAATTCCGTGGCCCGGATCGTTTCCTGCCCGCGGGTTTTCCCGGCCGCGCCCATCTCCAGGAATTCACCGACGCCTACATGCTTTTTCTCACCGGCTGGCGGCAGACTCTGGCCGCCTCTCTGCTTTCGGCCGTCATCCTCGTCGGTCATTTTTTGACCTTCTATTGCAGCGCCCGGGCTTTTGGTGTGAACATCCCCATGATGGACTTCTTCGCCTTCATGCCCGCGGTGGACATTATTTCCGCCCTGCCGATCAGTCTCGGCGGGCTGGGGGTGAGGGAGCAGTTGTTCGTCACCATCATGGGCGACCTCTGTCGCGTGTCGGAGGCCCAGGCGGTTTCCATCTCCCTCGGCGGAGCGCTGCTCTCCATGGTCTGGGGTCTCTTCGGTCTCGCTTTGCTCCCGGCCTACCACAAGATGCTGAAAGGACGGAAAAACTCATGAATGCCGCCCTGCGAAAATCCGCCGCCCGGCATTATCGTCCGTGGTCGAACCTCTATTACTATGCCCACGGCAAGATCGCACTCGATCCTGCCTATCCGCTGGTCGCCCGGGCTCTGAAGGATTCTCCGCGTCCACTACTCGACATTGGCTGCGGCATGGGATTGCTGGCCGCCTATCTGCGCGCCAGCGCACATCAGGCTCCCATTGTCGGCATGGATGTTGATGCCGAAAAGATCAGCCTCGCCCAGAATATCCTTGGCCGGGAAAACATCAGTTTCCACGCGGGCGATGCTCTCGCCACGTTTCCCGTCCATAGCGGCGATGTCGTGATGCTCGACGTGCTCCACTACTTCACTGACGAGGAACAGCAGCAGTTGCTGGAAAAAATGGCTGCCAGCGTCGCACCCGGCGGGCAGATCCTGATTCGCGTGACCCTCAACGAGCCAACCTTGCGTTTCGCCCTCACGCGCTTGGAGGAGTGGTTCGTGAAATTCAGCCGCTGGATTCCCACCAGCGGTTCCAACTTTCCCACCCGCGACGAAGTAGCAGCGCCATTTCGCCGGGCCGGCTTTCAGGAGGATATCCGCCCCATGTGGGGCATCACTCCTTTCAACAGCTACCTCTTCACTTACCGCCGCGCGGCCTGATTTTTTTTAAAGACCCTGCGTCCGCGCCAGACGCTCCAGTTCCATCTGGAAATCCATCACGTCCTGCTGGCTCGGCCGATAGCCCGGCGTCTCCGCGTTCAACCCGAGACGTCCGCTCTGGTCGAGATACCACTCGGCCTTCTCGCCATCCGAAAATACCGCGCGTCCGCTGATCATCGCCCCGACCTTGGTGATCTGGTCGATCGTCGCCGTCACCTTGCCTGGGCCGGGGACTGCTTCGTCAGGTCCGGCCGGCGTGGCCGGATCAGCTGCGGCCTCTGCGGGGGCTGGTTCAGGCTTTTTCTCCGGCTCCGGATCTTTCAGGGCCAGTTTGAGATCGTCGGCCAGAAAGCGGGTCTCCAGATAGGTCAAAGAAATCTGGAACTCATCCTTCAGGCGCTTTTGGATTTCCGGCAGGCTGGCGCCCGCTTCAATCCATTGGGCAATCGCGGTGCGTTGGTCGTCGGTCAGGGTCATGGCAAAAGATCATGAGGGCAAATTCCTCCGCCCTCAACATTTTCTAGCCCCCGGCGATGGCCGGCACGATGCTGATCTCGTCGCCGTCTTTCACCGCCGTGTTCTTTTCTTCGAGGAAACGGATGTCCTCGTCGTTGACGAACACGTTGACGAAACGGCGGATGTTGCCTTCCTCGTCGCAGATGCGCTCGGTCAGACCGGGATAGGCGGCATCCAGCGAGGTGAGAATCTCCGCGACGGTGGAACCATCGACGGTGACGACTTCATTTTCTCCGGTCAACTTCCGGAGCGGGGTAGGGATACGGACTTGTGTGGGCATGGTAGGTAATTAAGATTTATTGGTTGCGACTTCGTCGGCGATCAACGCCTCGAACTCCCGCAGGCTGGGTTTGATCAGGCGCGGCTCGCCGCAGTGGCCGGTCACGGCCTCTCCGGTTTTCAAGCCGTGGCCGGTGATGCACAGCACGATGCTCTCATTGCGCGGGATTTTTCCGCTCTCGATGAGTTTCTTCGCGCAGGCCACCGTCACACCGCCCGCCGTTTCCGCGAAGATCCCCGCGTACTCGGCCAGCAGCTTGATGCCCGCGATGACTTCCGGGTCGGTCACATCCTCCGCGGAGCCGCCCGTTTCCTTCATCGTGCGGATGGCATAGTAACCGTCCGCCGGCGTGCCGATGGCCAGCGACTTCACGATGGTCTCCGGTTTTGGCACCGGCTTCACGATGTCCGAACCCTTCTTCATGGCCTCGCTGATCGGCGAGCACCCGCCCGCCTGTGCGCCATGGATGGTGAAAGGCTGCTCATCGAGGATGCCCGTCTGGATGAATTCCTTGTACGACTTGTGGATCTTCGTCAGCAGCGAACCGCTGGCCATCGGCACCACCGTGTGGCGCGGCAATTTCCAGCCCAGTTGCTCCGCGATTTCAAAGCCCATGCTCTTCGAGCCCTCCGCGTAATACGGACGCAGGTTCACGTTCACGAACCCCCAGCCGTACTTGCCCGCGATTTCCGAGCACAGGCGGTTCACCTGATCGTACGGGCCGTGGATGCCGATCACGTTCGTGCCATACACCAGCGAACCCAGCACCTTGCTTTGCTCCAGGTCGGCCGGGATCAGCACATAACTCTTCAACCCCGCCGCCGCCGCATTGGCCGCCACCGAGTTGGCCAGGTTGCCGGTCGAGGCGCAGGCCACCACTTCAAATCCCAGTTCGCGCGCCCGGCTCAACGCCACGGACACCACGCGGTCCTTGAAGGACAGGGTGGGGTAGTTCACCGTGTCGTTCTTGATATAAAGTTCATCCACGCCCAGCACCTTGGCCAGACGATCGGCCTTCACCAGCGGGGTGAAACCCACCTGGGTGCCGACGGTGGGAGCGCCGTCGATCGGCAGAAACTCCCGGTACCGCCACATGCTCTGCGGACGCGACTCGATGGCCTCGCGGCTCACGCTTTTCGCGATGGCCTCGTAATCGTAGGCGGCTTCGAGCGGTCCAAAATCAAACTCGCAAATGTGGATGGCTTCCTTTGGGTAAAGGCGTCCACACTCCCGACACTTCAGGTTGGAAAAGAAAGGGCGATCTTCGTTCATGGTATTAAAAACCTGCCCGAGAGTGGCCGACGAAGATTACGAGAAACCCACGAAAGGTCTTTCGCATCTCATCTTTCCGTGGCGCTTGCGCACCGCAGCTGGATTTGGCACCTGGTCCCCCGTCTTTGCTTGCGCAAAACCGGGGCGGTTGCCGTGGCTTCATCGGGCCAGTCCCTCTGCCACTCTCGATAAGATTTCGCTAAAGATTGCGGCACTGTCCTTTTCCGTCAAGCGATTTTCCCGCCCGGCAAAGTCCTGCGAAATGTCCGGAGCACCGGGTGAAGCCGATAAATACTCGTGTCCATCCCTTTCCGGCCTGCCCAAAACATTGCCCTTCCTCCCGGAAACCGCGATACCTTTTCCATGTCCACCCCCCATACTCCCTGGCGCGTCGCCACCACCCACGCCATCTTCGCCACTGATCCCGCACCGCTCTGGCAACTCGTCGCGCAATTCGACGGGCTTCCCGCCCTCGTTCCGGAATTGGTCGCGAGCGGCACCTCCATCGGTCAGGGCGTGGGCATGCGCCGAATCCTCCAGATCCAGGGCGGCGGCTCCGTCACCGAGGAACTAATCGCCTTCCACCCCGAGCAGTTCCGTCTCACCTACGCCATGCGGGACCTCCGCGAGGAACCTTGGGAGCATTATTTCTGCACCATGCAGCTCCAGGCTCTCGGCGCCGGCCAGACCCACCTCATGGCCACCGGCTACTTTCAGCCCCGCACCGGGCAGGAAGCCACCGCCCGCGAGACCCTCGCCGCCGCCTACGACGCCATCTTCAACGGCCTCGCCCGCACCCTCGGCGTTACGCTGAATCTTCAGCGCGGTTGAGCCCGCTTCACGGCCCGTCAGAAAATTTTCCCCCGCGGGCTTGCCAAACTCCAATCGACTGCTAATTTTTCCGACCTACCGGAACCCGGCAGCATGCATCGCTAGCTCAATGGTAGAGCAGAAGACTCTTAATCTTTTGGTTGTAGGTTCAAGTCCTACGCGATGCACCACTTTCCCCTCCGTTTCCCTCTAACGCCGTCAGTCTGGCTGGAGGGCAGTACGGCTCTTCAGGCCGATGGAGTAAGCTCTGAAGACTAAAGAGATCTGATCTCTTACTTGACGAAACTCCTGAAGAATTTCCTCATCGGTTCCGACGAAGTGAGCGGGGTCGTCAAATCCCCAGTGGTGCCGATGGACTTGGCCTGGGAATAGGGGGCACGCTTGGTCGGCGTTTCCGCAGACGGTGATGACGGTATCGACCTTTTGCCCGAGGAATTCATCCAGGTGCTTGGAATGGTGACCGGAGATATCAATGCCAATTTCTGCCATGACTTGAATGGCTCTAGGATGGACGTAGCCAGCGGGCTTTGAACCTGCGCTTTGGACATTGAGAATGTCCCCGGCCGCCTGGCGGAGAATGCCTTCGGCCATGTGGCTGCGACAGGAGTTGCCGGTGCAGAGGATAAGGACGGTGGGTTTCACGAGAGAGTGGGTTTTTGTTGGTACCAGTCCCGGCTTTGCACGCAGATTCGGCAGACTGAAAGCATGACGGGAACTTCGACCAGGACGCCGACGACAGTTGCGAGCGCCGCCGGACTGGTGGGCCCGAAGAGCGTGATGGCGACCGCCACGGCAAGCTCAAAGAAATTACTGGCTCCGATCAGGGCTCCGGGCGTGGCCACATTGTGGCGAACCCCGAAGAGGCGCATGAGGCCATAAGTGAGCCCACTGTTGAAGTAGACCTGGAGAGTGATCGGGACGGCCAGCAGGATAACGGCGACCCAATTGGTGAGGATGTTTTCGGCTTGGAACGCGAAGATAAGGGTAAGGATGGCCAGCAGGGAAAGAATGGCGACCGGGCGGAATTTGGGGAGAAAGGTTTCCTCGAACCATTGAACTCCCCGGGCTTTGATGAGGAGAGTGCGGCTGAGCCAGCCTGCGGCCAGTGGCACCACGATGAAGACCACGACCGAGGTGATGAGGACTGTGGCTGGGATATGCACGCCGCTGACACCGGCCAGCACCATGACGATTGGAGCGAAGGCGAAGACCATGATGAGGTCATTGATAGCGACTTGGGCGAGCGTATAGGTACTGTCACCGTCGGTGAGGTAGGACCAGACGAAGACCATGGCTGTGCAGGGAGCCGCGGCGAGAATGATGAGCCCGGCGACATAGTTGGCGGCGATGGTGGGTTCGATCCAGCCGAGGGTTGTGGAGAAGAATCCTTGAACGAAGATCCAGCCAAGCGCGGCCATGCTCAAAGGCTTTACCAGCCAGTTCACGAAGAGCGTGACGAAAAGCCCGCGAGGCCTGGCGAAGACTCCCTTGATCCCTCCGAAATCGATCTTGAGCATCATGGGATAGATCATGAGCCAGATCAGGACAGCGATGGCGACGTTGACGTGGGAGTCCGTACCGAACTCCCATTGGCTGATCGTCTTCGTGAGATCAGGTAACAATCTGCCGATGGCGATACCCGCCACCATGCAAACCAGAACCCAGATTGAAAGATACCGCTCGAAGAAATCGAGTCGCTTGGCGGTATTCATCCGCAGCAATTCGATTCGCTGCCGCAGCAGCTTTCCTCTTCCTTGGAGTCAGGGATGCAGACTTCCAGGGCGAGACAGGCGGTCTGCTTGTTGGCGAGCGCGAAGACGATGCTGCCAGCCCTGACTTCGAAGCCTTCGACAGAAAAGAGTCCGATGGTCTTTTCCTGACATTCGACCTGTAACTCCGGATCGTCGTCTCCGAGAAGGCATTTCGCCTTTTCGATGATCGCGGCCAGTTTTCCGGCCGGAAGGCGATGATCGATATCATCAGCCACCCAAACTTGCAGTGCCGCAAACGCGATGTTGCGCCGCTTGCCGCCGCAATCGACGAATCGCTTTTCCGTACGGCCAACTTCGGTGATATGGAAATGGGCCGGGACGTTGTTCCCACTGGGTAGCAGTATCGCGAGGTGCAGAGTGGGGTTTTGGTCGAGAGCGGCTTTAAATACGGAGAGTTTCATGAGTTTGCGGATTGATTGAGGTTGAGGCGTTCGCGCTGACCGATTTCCTTGGTGGCAGCTTCGAGGCGGAGAAGATCGAGCTTCTCAAAAGGGAGCGAGGCGAGCAGTTCAAGACGGCGTTGGATTTGCTGGGCGACCTGCCAGAAGATCTTCGCCTTGGTCTCGTCCGATCCCTCGGACTCTGCCGGATCAGGCGAAGGCCAGTGAGCGATGATCGGCTGACCCGGCCAGACCGGGCACGTCTCCCTGGCATTATCGCAAAGAGTGATGACGAAATCGAATTCGACACCCTCAAACTCATTCCATGATTTGCTGCGGGCGGACGACACATCGAGCTTGTACTGGTCGTGGAGCACGACCAGCGCCAACGGATGTGGAGCTGGTTTCGGGCTCGCTCCCGCGCTTGCCACATCGAATTTGTGGGGAGCGATTTTCTTCATGATGAACTCCGCCAGAATGCTTCGGGCGGAATTGCCGGTGCAAAGGAAGAGCGTTTTGAACTTTGGTTTTTTAGGGTCCATTTTAGCAGCAGGTTTTTTGGCTGACGGTTTCTTCAACCCAGCCGGTGCATTTCCTGACCTTCGCCAACCGGGCGAGATCGCCACGGAAGAGCTTGTCAGAGGTGACGCAGTCTTGGAGGCATTTGAGATTGGCCTCGAGTTCTGGCGATGACTTGGCCGAGAGGCTGTAGATGATCCAGGTGCCTTTCCGTGTGGTCTCCACCATTTGACGCTTCCGAAGGTAGGCAAGATGTTGCGAAACTTTCGTCTGCGGAAGTTGTAGGATCTCCTGAAAGTGGCAGACGCAAAGGGGGCCGTGAGTCAGTAAATTTACGATCCGGAGCCGCGTCTGATCGCAGAGACACTGGTAAATTTGAATGAGTTCCATTGTGGATTCTATATATTCGTAAATGAATATATATGTAAACACGAATATAATGTGCCCGCACCGCCACGGGGTTTGATGGAGGCCCGGAAAGTAAAACATGTTGATGTTGTTGCTTCTGCGGGAGAAGAAAGCTGCGCGATGCGAATTCTGCGAAAAATTCTCCTGGGCCTCCTGATCTTGCTCCTGCTCTACGGCGCAGTCCTCTTGGCGGAACGGCTGACCACCCAGGAACTGACCCGTGTCGCCCATCCGGCCACCCAGGAAGCGGTCTGTCTCATGTGGAAGCCCCGCTTTCTCCGTGGCGACGGCATCTGCTCCGTGGATTTGCTGAACGCCCAGGGCAAAGTGGTCGACACCGCACGGCTTGGCACGCTGGATACCGCTTTTAACGCCTTGCAAAAATACGGCCAGCTCCGGTTTGAAGGGCAGGACGTCACAGTGGAGAATCTCAGGACCGGCGAACTCGCCCAGCGTTTTATCGTCCGCGACGGCCATCTGTTTCCACCGGATTGATGGTGGGCCAGGAGCTTTGAAATTCCGTTCTCCCGGATAAAAAAACAAGGTCTTCCCTGATGGAAAATAATTTTCTGTCCTCCTAACGTCGCTGGTTCATGTCTTACACGCTCAACTCTCTTTCCGACATCTTTCCGGGCGATAGCGACATGGCGCGGCTCATTCGAGAGAAGGACTGGTCGCAGTCGGAGCTCGGCCATCCCACCGCATGGCCGAAGAGCCTGCTGACCGCGGTAAACATCCTTTTGGGATCAAAATATCCCATGGAAATTTGGTGGGGCCCTCAGTACCTCCGGTTCTACAACGACTCCTACCGCCCCATTTTGGGCCCGCATCGCCATCCCCAGTTTCTCGGACGGCCCGGCATCGAGTGTTGGGGCGAACTGTGGGACGAAATCGGCCCGATGCTTGATGGGGTGATGCAGACCGGCACTCCCACCTACTCCCAGGATTCCCTCCTCCTCATGACCCGGAAAGGTTTCACGGAGGAAACCTATGTAAGCTGGTCCTACGGGCCGATCCGGGACCCTGACGGAACAGTCGTCGGCATCTTTTGCGCCTGTGACGAATCCACCCAGAAAGTTCTCAACCAAAGACGCCTCGAGTGCCTGCACGAACTGGCCAGTGCGGCCAACGTCTCGAAAGAAAAGATATCCTCCATGGAGGTTCTTTCCCGTTTTTCCCACGATGTCCCCTTTGCCCTGCTTTACAGCCGGGATGATGCCGGAACTCCCTTTTCCCTGCTCGATCATTTCGGGGTGGAAGACCCCGCCCTTCGTCCTCTTTCCATTCCTGCGGGCGAAAACTTCGACCCTTGGCCTATTGGACAAATCGCCCTCAAGGAAGCAACCGTCATCGAAGACTTGTCGTCCAGCCTCCCCTCAGTGCCGGCGGGGCCATGGCCCGAACCTCCCAGACAGGCCATGGTATTTTCCCTCGGCGCCGATGCGGCCAGTGCCGGTGGCATTCTCATCCTGGGCGTCAGTTCTCGTCTGGAGCTTGATCAGGAATACCGGGATTTCCTGGGCCTGGTCGCCAGCCATATCCGGACCACCTTGGAGGCGGAGGCCAGTCGGGGCGAAATTGAAAAAGACCGGCTCCGCCTTCGCAGCGCCTTCATGCAGTCCCCGGCCTTTATGTGCATTCTCCGCGGAGAGGAACACATCTTCCAGTTCATCAATGAACAATACGGCCGCCTGATCGGTTATCGCGATGTCCTCGGCAAGGCGATCGCGGTCGCGCTGCCCGAGATTGTCGAGCAAGGGTTCGTCGAACTTCTCGATCGGGTCTACCAGACCGGAACTCCCTTTGTGGGGAAAGACACCTCCGTGCTTCTGCAACGTACGCCGGGAGCACCCATGGATCAGGTGGTGGTGAATTTCGTCTATCAACCCATCCAGGAACCCGATGGCAGCGTCACCGGCATCTTCGTGCATGGCACCGATGTCACCGAGGAAAAGGAATATGTGAAGGAAAGGGAGCAACTGCTTTTGAGCGAACGCGCCGCCCGTGCCGAAGCGGAGAGGGCCAGTCGCATGAAAGATGAGTTCCTGGCCACGATAGGCCATGAACTTCGGACACCCCTGAATGCCATTCTGGGTTGGGCCACGTTGCTGCGCAGCGGCCGCATCGCCAACGAAGAGATAGCCTCCGGCCTGGAGACGATCGAGCGTAACGCGCGCGCCCAGACCCAGATCATTGAGGATCTCCTGGACATGAGTCGGATCATCTCCGGTAAGGTTCGCCTGGACGTCCAGCGCATCGATCTGCAGGAAGTTTTAAGGGAGGCGGTCCAGACGGTGGAAGCCGCCGCCAGGGCCAAAGGCATTCGTCTCCAGCAGGTCCTCGATCCGTTGGCCGGACCCGTGACCGGCGATCCCAACCGGCTTCAACAGATCTTCTGGAATCTGCTCAATAATGCCATCAAGTTCACCGACAAAGGGGGACGCATCCAGCTTCTTTTGGAGCGGGTCAACTCTCACATCGAAATCAGCGTCATCGACACCGGCCACGGTATTGAGCCCGAGTTCCTGCCTCACGTTTTCGATCGCTTTCAGCAGGCGGACTCCACCACGACCCGGAGGCACGGAGGACTGGGATTGGGCCTGGCCATCGTCAAACAGTTGGTCGAACTCCACGGCGGTTCCGTCCGGGCCAAGAGCGCGGGCGCGGGAAAAGGCGCCACCTTTGTTGTCAACCTTCCGCTCACCGCCGTTCATCCGGCGCAGGAGGAACTCCTGGACAGAAGGCACCCCAGTAGTGGCAGGACCATTTCCGGTTTTGAATCCATGTCGCTAGATTCCATCAAGGTCCTGGCCATCGATGATGAGGCCGATGCCCGCGTCCTCGTGAAAACATTGCTCGAGTCAGCCCATGCCAAAGTGACCGTTGCTCCCAATGGCGGCGAAGCCTTGAAGCTGGCGGCCTCGGAAAAATTTGATGTCCTTGTCTGCGACATCGGCATGCCGGGAATGGACGGCTATGCCGTGATGGAACAAATTCGGGAAGGGGGGCAGCTCAACGCCACCACTCCTGCCGTAGCGCTCACCGCCTATGCCCGATCCGAGGATAGGACCAAGGCGCTGCGATCCGGCTTCCAAATCCACATCGCCAAACCCGTCGAACCCACCGAACTGATCACCGTCGTCGCCAGCCTCGCTGGCAAGCCAAGGAAGCTGTTTTGACCGGCGTCAACGACCGCGCTTCGTCGGAACGGACGCTGCTTTTGTTTCTAGGGTGTGAGATTCTGCGCGCAAGTTCATCACGTGTTCCTCATGCAGGCTGGGGGAGTGATGTCGGAAATAAGTCCTCCTCCGGTGTTTCCGACGGATAAAATATTTCCATCCCCCAAAAGTGAAGCGACATGGTTCGCCTTCCGGCTAAACTCATCCCATGGCAGCCGCCCCATCCAAGTATTGTGTAAAACGTATCAGTCCCATGCATGCGGTGGCCGATATGGATGAGACCCTCGACTTTTATCAGCGCGTTCTCGGTTTCAACGTGACCATGCAATCGCCCGAATACTCCATCATCGAGCGCGACGGAGCCACGGTTCACTTCATGAAAGCCGCTGACCAGTCCGTCCTCGACGCCGTTCGGGGCCACGCAGAGTTCTATATCGAGGTCTCCGACATCCAAAGCCTCTGGACCCACGTCGCCACTTTTAAGGGAACGTACAAAATCCGTGATCTTTTCGATCAGCCTTACGGCATGACGGAATTTCATATCGGCGATCCCAATGACTGTCTCGTCTTCGTCGGCCAACCCACCAGTGAACTCGATTTGAGCCGCTAAAAAAGAGCGTCCGTAGAGTATTGCTATTCAAGCAACGCCGGGGAAGGGGTGACTCGCGCTTCGATCGAACAAGCCATTACCATCAAGGCAAACACAGCTTGTCGTTTTCCCTCTGGCCTCCTACGTTGAATTCTTCTCTCCCATGAACCTGTCCTCCTCCCACCTTTATCGCGTCAGCGCTTTTTTTAGATACTTTGCAATATCGTTATTGTTATTGAACGCCGGAAGCGTTGCCTCGGCCCAGATCAGCACCTCGCAGAAGATCACTCCGTTGAAGGTGGGCGCACCCAGGGGCCTTGGGCCTCTGCAGGTTCCTTACAATCAGAATACCGTTGCGGGGGCAGCATTCGTCTTTGGCGGCTCGCGGCCCGACCTCTTCATCCGCGGTAAGTCCCATTCGTCCGGAAATTACCTTTTTAAATACCTGCGCGACGACGAGCACGGTGCGCCGATTTTCGCCCCCGCCATCCCCTTCATCTCGCCCTTCGAGGATCGCGACTGCATCTTTCAGACCAGGGATGGCAAGGTCCACAGTTTCGGCATCATCAAGAACGAAGTGGGCCACGCTGTTTTCGATCAGGCCACCAGCGCCTTTGTGGAGCAGGGCCGCATCCCCCTGCCGCCCGCGCTGAAAGGCGCGCAAAATCTCGTCGTTTTCGTCAATGCCAACGGCACATTCGATCTCGCCTTCGATCTCTCCGGCGATTCCACTCCCGATCGCCTCACCGAAAAGAATCCCTCCTCCGTGGATTTCCGGCCTTATGACGCCGCCGGCATCTCCACCCTCGGCAGCTCCTGGCATTACCTCATGGCCGCCTCCATGCCGAGCCTGACCGGCCCGATAGAAGACGCCCATCAGCTCTCTCCGAGCACTCGCGAAGTCTCCATGAATATGGTCAACCTCGCTGCCCTGTTTTTCGGCCCCGGCCATCGCGGCATCGCCACCGGTTCGCGCTTCGGCAACTTTTCTTACTACCCCGCCGAAGGCGAGTCCGGTCTCCCGGCCACGTTACACCTCCTTCTTGCCGGCCTCGATGGCAATGCCCTCCGCAGTCCAAACATCTCCCCCGGCATCGTCGCCTATCCCCGTCGCGATGGCGTCACCGATTTTGTCTCCGGCGGCGAATACGGCGTCCTCTTTTACAAATTCACCGGACGCTTCCTGCCCAATGGCGCGCCTGTCTTTGAGTCACCCATCAACGTCCTCCAGGAAGACGCCGATCTTTATGTCGGTGCATTGCCCACCTTGAGCGTGGTCGATTGGGACGGCGATGGCGTCACCGACATCGTGGCAGGCAACGCCTCCGGCTTCATCCTCTTCCTGAAGAACATCGGCACCAACGACGCCCCTGGCTTTCTGCCCGGCGTGAGAATCCAGGCCGAGGGCCGCGACATCCAGCACCAGGCCGGCTACTCCGGCAGCATCCAGGGCCTGCACGAGGCCCGTTGGGGCTACATCGGCCCCAATGCCATCGATTGGAACGGCGACGGCCTGCCCGACATCGTCGTCAGCGACATCACCGGCAACTACACCGTCTATATCAATCGCGGCACCAAGGCCGCGCCCAAGCTGGAAGCCCAACACCCGATCTACTGCGACGGCATCGACCTGCACGGCATGTGGCGCTGCCGTCCCGGCGTCGTGAAAATCGGCGGCCGCACCGCCCTCCTCACCGTCGATGGCGAGGACGCCTTCCACCTCTACTGGCGCATCGACGATTACAACGTCGAGGACGGCGGCAAGCTGGCTCTCGCCGACGGCTCGCCCATCACTGCCAGCATCGATGCGGCTGGGGGCACCGGCCGCGTGAAATTCGATTTCTTCGACGTCGACGCCGACGGAAAACCCGACCTCGTCATCGGCACCGGCCGGCGCTCCGCCATCCCCAATCAGCAAACCGGCTATCCCTTGCCGGTGCTTGGAAAGAAGGCCTTGGGCACGCCCCTCTTCATGAAAAACATGGGCATGAAAAACGGCCGCCCCGTCTTCGCCGCTCCCATGCCCTTCGCTCACAGCTCCATCGGATTAGTCCAGCCGGGTGGGGGACACGAAACCGGTGCCGTCGGCACGACCCTCGGCGGTGGAAAGTTCAATCTCCTCCTCGCCAACCAAAGCGGGAACGTCTTTTTGCTCAAAGGCACCGACCTCAAATTCCTCACCCCCGCCGAAGCCGCCACCTACTACGACAAACCCAACCCGTTTCCCGGATCGACCCGCTGAAAATCAAAGTTAATCTTTTAGCCCGTCTGCCCGATAGACTTCCTTCCCGTCCAGAAATGTCCGCAGCACGCGCGTCTTCACGATCTCATGGACCGGCGTGGCGAAGAGGTTTCGATCGAGAATGATGAGGTCCGCCGCCTTCCCCGGTTCCAACGACCCCGTGGATTTCTCCAGGTGGTTGGCATACGCGCCGTTGATCGTGTAGGCGGCGAGCATTTCTGGCAGCGTCGCGCGTTCTTCCGGAATCCACGCCGGCGCGGACGGATCAACAATAGGCTGGCGCGTCAGCCCCACCTGGATCGCCTCAAACGGATTCAACGAGGAAATCGGCCAGTCACTTCCTGCGGAAACCACCGCCCCCGCGTTGAAAAAACTCTGGAGCGCGTAGAGTCGCCCCGTCCGTTCCGGGCCGAGCGCGGGAAGGGTGCTTTCCTCAATCCAAGGGTCCGAATATAGCCAGAGCGGGGAAAAATTGGCCACCACCTCCAGCTCGCGAAACCGCGCGATATCCGAGGGCGCCACCAATTCCAGGTGGGCGAGTTGCGGTCGCGTATCGCTGAAACCGTTTTCCTTGCGAATGGCTGCGATCGCGTCCAAGGCCACCCGCGTCGCCTTGTCCCCGATCACATGGATGTGCAATTGGAACCCCGCCTCATCGAGCCGTCGGCCAATGCTGATCAGCCGTTCCAGGCTCCAATAAACCTCGCCCGCATCCCCCGGCCGGTCGACGTACGGCTCAAGCAGCGCCGCCGTGTGGCCTTCCATACCTCCATCCTGGAAGATCTTTGCCGAGCTCGCCCTTAACATCTCGCCCACCGTGTATTTCTCCCGCAGGGCGATGAATTCATCCACTTGCGTGTCTGGCTTGCCCGCATCGGTGATCAGCGCGCATTGCACCTTCAGGGTCAGTTCCCCGCGCAGGGCAACCGCATGGTAAACCTTCAACGCCCGGGGCGTGATATAGGCCTCCTGAATCGCGGTGATCCCCAGCCCGTTCGCCACCTTCTGCATTTTCAGGAGGGTCTTTTCCCACACTGCATCCTCCGGTTTCGGCACGATATCCTCCACCAGATTCATTGCTCCTTCGCGCAAGGTTCCCGTCGGCTCGCCCGTCTTCGGATCACGTTCGATCCGTCCGCGAGGAGGCTCCGGCGTGTTTTTATCGATGCCCGCCAGCTTCAGCGCGGCGGAGTTCGCCCAGCCGGAATGTCCGTCCTGCGAGATCAGCCAGGCCGGGCGATCCGGCAGGATCTTGTCCAGATCGGCCTTGTGGGGATTCCCGTCCGGATACAGGGGAGGGGCCCACCCCGTCGCCACCACCCACGGATCATCCGGATGCTCCTTGCCGTAAGCTGCGAGCACTTCCAGCACCCGCTCCGGCGTCTTCAAGTTCAACAGATCGCCCTTCAATTGATCCAGCCCTCCATCCAGCAAATGCACATGCGCATCCTGAATACCCGGCATCGCCATCTGCCCGGCCTCCAGCGTGATCACCTTGGTGGTCTTTCCCCGATGGACCTCCGCTCCGCGTTCCGGCCCCACATACACGATCTTTCCGTTCTTTACCGCCAGAGCCCGCGCCCACGAGCGTGCTCCGTCCACCGTGTAAATGTCCCCGATCACCAGTAAATCCGCCGATTCCGCCCCTCGAAGCAGGCTGCCTGTCAGATAGATGACCGCAGCGAAAAGAGCCGAAAGCTTGATGCCCATAAGAGCTTTCAGTCCATACGACAACCCGCGCCAATTGGGAAGATTTTCGAAAGAAAGACCTCCCCCACAGCATATCAGATTGGATTCCCGCCATTTTTTCGGGATGATACTCCCATGTCCGAGCCTGCCGGATCAAATGGCACCCGCATTCTCCTCGTCGACGACCATGACGACACCCGCATGATCGTCGCACGTATGTTGAAAATGCGCGGCTACGATGTGATCGGAGCCGCCACCAAAAAGGAAGCCCTGGACCTCTTCCGCGAGCAGATGGTCGATCTCGTCATCAGCGACCTCGGCCTGCCCGACGGCAGCGGCCACGAACTCATGGCCACCATCACCACCGAAAAGCCCACCAAAGGCATCGCTCTGAGCGGCTACGGCTCTCGCGAGGATGAGGAGCGCAGCCGTTCCGCCGGCTTTCAGAAGCACCTCACCAAACCCGTCGATTTCACCCTCCTCGAAGAGGCCATCCGCGAGGTACTCGCCTGATTTTTCCTTCAGGTCCGAGAAAAAGCGACCAGTCTCCCTTGCCAAGCGGCGGCGCATGGACTAGGAAGGCCGCCGTTAATGCCTGCGACCCCACTCGATCCTGAACCTGTCGACGCAACCCTGAAGCCTCATTCGCTTCGCAAATCCTAAGGACCCACGACTATGGAATGGTACTGGTGGGCTCTGTTTTTTGGTATTGTCGCGGTCCTTCTCGCCGCGGATTTGGGTCTCTTTCAGCGTAAGGCCCATGAGGTCAAGCTGCCCGAGGCCCTGCAGGCCACCGCTCTGCGCGTGGCTCTGGCTGTCCTCTTCGGCCTGGCGATTTATCTGGGATGGATCGGGGGCCATGGACCTGATGTGCAGCACAAGGCCGGCCTGGAGTTTTTCACCGGCTACCTGGTAGAGCTGGCGTTGAGCGTGGACAACGTCTTCGTCTTCGCCCTCGTCTTCAAATACTTCCGCGTCCCTGGCGCCTACCAGCACCGCATCCTCTTCTGGGGCATCCTCGGGGCCCTGGCCATGCGGGCCGTGCTCATCTTCGCTGGCATAGCGCTTTTGGAGCGCTTCCATTGGGTCATCTACATCTTTGCCCTCATCCTCATCTACGGCGGCATCAAAATGATCCGGCACGATCAGGAGGAGGTCGATCCGACCCAGAATCCGGTGCTGAAACTCTTCCACCGTTTCGTTCCCGTAACGAAGGAAATGCATGGGGAGAAATTCTTCGTCAGGCAGGCCGGCCGTTTCATGGCCACTCCGCTTTGCGTGGTGCTCGTGGCCATTGAAACCACCGACCTTATTTTTGCGGTGGATTCCATCCCCGCCGTCCTCGCCGTCACGCGCGACCCCTTCATCGTCTTCACGTCAAACGTCTTCGCCATCCTTGGCCTGCGAGCCATGTATTTTGCCCTGGCCGGCATCCTGAAGCTCTTCCGCTATCTGCACTACGGCCTCTCCGCCATTCTGATCTTTATCGGTGTGAAGATGCTTCTTTCCGCCACGCCCTACCATATCGAGACGATGCAATCCCTCATCGTCGTCGTTTCCATGCTTGCCGCCTCAGTCATCGCCTCCCTCGCCATTAAGGATAAGGCGCCCAAGGAAGAAGAACAGAAATAGCCTTAGGACTGCGCCTTGGGCGCGGAGAGCCCCAGGGCCAGCAGCGAGAACCCGCTAAAAAGCGACTGGATGCCGTAAAGCAATCCCAGCACCGACCCGGCGTCGGAAGGCCACCGGTTCAGCACCATCAGCCCGAGCACCACCGCCACGATACCGTTCAGCAGGAGGAGGGGCCATCCCGCGTGCTTGCGCATGCTCAAGGCCCCGCCGATCGAGAAGACCCCCTCCATCACAAAGACAATCGCCAGGATCAGCGTGATCGTCAGTGCTCCCTTCATCGGCATGAACAGCAGCGCCCCGCCCGCCAGGATGCGAATGAGGGCCGAAAGGGCATTGATCACCCTATGCCCCGCATGGCCGCTGGTCACTGTCACAAACAGACCGATGACGCCGCTCGCCAGCAGGAACGCCCCCAGCAACTGGGTGATCACGATGGAAAAGAGATAGGGGCTGCCAATGGCGAGAAATCCGACAATGACCGACAGGACACCGCCCGCGATCAGCCAGCCTCGGCTTTTGGAGAGTGTTTCAAAGGGCGAGGAGGGACTGTTGGTAGTCATAATAGGTGCTGTCTATTCCTCTGGCCCGGCCCGGTCAAAGGCCAAATTTCCCGATCTTGACCGGACCGGGCTGTCCGCGCAGGATTCTCCGCCTTGAACGAGCAAATCTTTCCGCAACTGTTTTGGGATCTTTCGTTTCTGGCGGACAATCCCACCGTCCGCTCCAAGCGTTTCGGCATCCCCACCGAGGCGAAGGCCGTCCGCTATCCCATCCGCCTGCTGCGCTACTGGTTTGGTTATCAATTGTTGCGGGACGAGGCCATCCGCGCGGGCCGGCCCATCGATGTCGCCGAGATCGGCGTTCACACCGGCCAGATGCTTGAGTTCCTGCGTTCCGCGCCCACCGTCCCGCCCTTCGGCAAGTGGACCGCGGTCGACGCCGTCATGCTCACCGAAAAGCTGCAAAAGGCGGGCTATGAGGATTTTTTCGAGGCCAACCTGGAGGCGAAGGACTTCGATCTCCCCGCCGACTACGACGTCGCCGTCCTCCTGCACATTCTCGAGCACCTTTTTGATCCCGAACTCGCTTTGCAAAAAGTCGCCAAACGCATCCGTCCCGGCGGAGCCATCATCGGCGGTTTCCCCGTCGTGCCGGAGTTTTTGGCCGGAATGCGTCAGGAGCAGGTCCGCAAAACCGCCGCTCCCATGGGCCACGTCAGCGTGTTTTCGCCCGCCCGCGTCCGCCGCATGGCCGAGTCCTGTGGGCTCACCGTCGAGTTCATCAGCGGCGCGTTCTTCATGCGCAGCAAAGGCAGTTCCCTCGAAAACTCCGAGGCTTGGGTGCGCTTCAACCTCCTCTGGGGCGGCCTCTTCCCCGGCTGGCCCGGCGAGGTCTATTGGCTCATGCGCAAGCCGGCCTAAAGCACCAGCTTCTTCCCCGGCTCGGGAATGATCACCTCGGTGTCCGGCAACTCGCGATAAAGTTTCAGCTGGAACCAATCCACCGCCGGCCGGTCGCCGTGCACCAGCACGATTTTCTTCGGCCGTAGCGCCACCGCGTAGTTAAGCAGGCTCTCCCGGCTCGCGTGGGCGCTGAAATTAAACTCCTCGATCTGACAGCGCAGCTTGATCGGCGGCATCTTCGGATCGAGCACGATATCGTCACCCAGTTTCGCCGCGCGGATGCGCCCGGCCGGTGATTCCGGATCGGAATACCCGACGAAAAACAGGCTCTGGTTTTCGTCGCCGATCACCCTCCGCGCAAAAATATTGGAGAGCGTATTCTCCGTCATCATCCCGCTGGAAATCGCAAAGATGCATTTCTTTCGCGGATGCATCGTCTGCACTTCGTTGCCCGACAGCACATACGGCGCCATCTCCTGCAGGATCTGCAGTTCCGGATACGCCCGCTGGGTGCTTTGCGCGAACGCATCGTAAAGATTGCTCAGCTTCGTGCTCAAGCCGCCGATGTAGATCGGCACCGGCGCGAGCAAACCCTTCAGCCGCATCCGCCATAGCATCGCCAGGAGCTCCTGGGTCTTGCCCAGCGCGAAGACCGGTATGGTCACGCTGCCCCCGCGTTCAAAAGCCTCGCGAATGGAGCGGGCCAGCCGCTCCTCCTCATTGGCGCGGGAAAAGCCCGGCGGCAGCGGCGAGTCGCCCCGCGTCGTTTCCATGATGAGGACATCCACGTCCTTCTCCGGAAAATCCGCGCCGCGGATCAGCGTCTGATTCTCGAAGTTCACATCGCCCGTGTAGAAGATGTTCTTCCCCTCGCTGCGGATCATCACGCCCACCGCCCCCAGCACATGGCCGGCATCATAAAACTCAAAGGTCACCTCGTTGTCATCGTCGCAGCGCTCGCCATCCAGCCCGATGCGGCGCCGCGCCACGCACGGCTGCCAGTTCTGCCGGGAAAACTCCACCCCGCGATGGGTGAAAAGCGGGTAGTTCTCGATGTTATGCTCCTCCCGCTGGCGGGTCATCACGTTCACCGAGTTGTGCAGCATCACGTCGGCGATCTTGGTCGTGGCCTCCGTCATGAAGACCCGGGCCTTTTGCTCGCGCCGCGTCAGATAGGGCAGGGAACCGAGGTGGTCCTGATGCGCGTGCGTCACGATGATGGCGTCGACGGAACCTTCCGGCACGAGCGTAAAGTCCGGGATCGCGGCGATGCCCTCCTCCTTGGGATGCATCCCGCTGTCCAGGATCAGGGATTTCCCCTTTGTGCGGAGGAGATAGGAATTCGCTCCTATTTCCACCCGTCTGGTCAGACTCAACAACTCCATAAACCCCACGCTACGCAGAGAAAACGGCCCTCGTAACGGAAAAATCATCATTTTTGTGAAACTTCAGAAATAGGTTAGGGTTACATACCTGATGCTGAAGCGCTTTTCCTCTTCGAGTTGGTCCACGCCCCAGGCCGCGCATCTCTTGAATCGCGCCGGTTTCGGGGGCACCCCCGCTGAGATTGAAGCCCTGCAAAAAATGGGCCTGGAAGGTGCCGTCGACTTCATGATCGCCGGCGAGGAGGATGACGACCTTTTCCCGCCGCCCTACATCACCCAGCCCGACCAGTTGGCCGCCGAGTCCAAGGAACGGCAGGGCCTTCCGGACATGGAGAAACGCGATCTTTATCGCATCCATCGCCAGATTCAGGGAAATCAGATTCGGGCCATGCGCGCTTGGTGGCTCAACCGCATGCGCTACACCCCGTTTCCGTTGCGGGAAAAAATGACTCTGTTTTGGCACGGCCATTTCGCCACGGGTTATCAGAAGGTCAATCTTGCCTTTCAAATGTGGCAGCAGAACGAAACTCTGCGCGCTAACGCCTTGGGCAATTTCCGCACCCTCACCAAGCAGGTGTCCAAGGACCCCGCCATGATGCGCTATCTCGACACCAACAAGAGCGAGAAGACCAAGCCCAATGAAAATTTTGCCCGCGAACTGATGGAGCTTTTCATGCTCGGCGAAGGCGTTCGCTACACCGAGAAGGACATCCAGGAATCCGCCCGCGCCTTCACCGGCTACCGCATCGCCCAGCGCACCATGCAATTCGCCTTCGAGCGGAAGCGCTTCGACGACACCGAAAAAAACTTCATGGGCCGCAAGGGGCCTTTCAGCGGTGATGACATCGTGGACATCATCCTCGAGCAGCCGGAAAGTTCGGAATACATCACCCGCAAGCTCTGGGTGTACTTTGGGTCGGACAACCCTTCCGCCACCACCATCCAGGCGCTCGCCGCCCATCTCCGTCAGTCCGATTACGATCTCGCCTCCACCATGAAGGAGATGTTCATGAGCGAGGAATTCTATTCGCCCAAGGTTGTGCGCCAGCAGGTGAAAAGCCCCGTGCAATTCCTCGTCCAGACCGCCCGCGTTCTCGAGGCTCCCTTGCCGGACTCTGCCGCCCTGGAAGCCGCCCTGCCTCAAATGGGACAAAAGCTTTTCGATCCTCCGAATGTCAAAGGCTGGGAAGGGGGGCGCAACTGGATCAGTTCTTCCACCCTACTCCTGCGCTACAATTTGGCGGGATACATCGTCAGCGGCAAAGCCCCCTCACTCGGCGGCCTCCGGCGCGCCTCCGGACCGATTGAGGTGCCCCTGGACCGGATCGCCCCGCCGGAGCTGCGCGGCGACCCCGCCAAGCTTTGCGATTTCGTTTCCCAGCGGCTGATGAATGCCCCCGTCGGCGACATGGAGCGGGAAAAATTCATCGCCTTCCTCCAGTCCCACGAAAAGGTCGACGAGCCTGCCATCCGCGATTTTCTGCACCTCATAATGAGCACCCCCGAATACCAACTGACATGAGAGAGTCCACCCTTCATACCCGCCGGCAATTTCTTCGCACCGGCGTGCTCGGCGGTGCCGTTGCCTGGACCGTCCCCGTCTTTCTCGAAAAGACTTTCTTCGCCCTCGACGCCGCCGCGGCCGACTCCGCCATCCAGACCATGACCGGCAAGGACAGCCCCATCCTCGTGGTGCTGCAACTCGCCGGCGGCAACGACGGCCTCAATACCGTCATCCCTCACGGGCAGGACGCGTATTACGTGGCCCGGCCGAATATCGGTATCGCCCCCGACAAGCTCCTCAAGATCAACGAGCAGATCGGCCTGAACGCCCGCCTCACCGGTCTGCGCGGGCTCTACGACTCCGGTGACCTTGCCATCATTCAGGGCGTCGGTTACCCGAATCCCAACCGCTCCCATTTCCGCTCGACCGACATCTGGCAGACCGCCTCGGATTCAAACAAATTCGAGCGCGAAGGCTGGCTTGGCAAATACTTCGACTCCTGTTGTCAGGGGGCAGACCCCGCCGTCGGTGTCAGCATCGGCCGCCAGGCGCCCATGGCCTTCACCGCCAGAACGCCCACCGGCATTAGCTTTTCCGAACCCGAGCAGTTCCGCTACATCACCGATAGCGCAAACGATCCCGAGGCCACCGAAAAAATCTTCCGCGACATGAACAGTCAGGACGATCCCGAGGACAATGCCGGTGGTTCCGTCGCCGCGGTCGGCGGCACGATGGCTGCGGGCGATGGCGACACCATCGACTATCTCCGCCGCACCGGCCTCGATGCCCAGGTCAGTTCCGACAAGGTTCTGGAAATCACCCGCCGGGTGAAAAATTCCGCCAACTATCCCGGCAACAGCCAGTTGGCCAACAGCCTCAAGCTCGTCAGCCGTCTCATCGCCGGCGGCATGCCCACCCGTGTTTATTACGTCAGCCTCGGCGGCTTCGACACCCACAGCGGCCAGTTGGCCAGCCACGATCGCCTCATGACCGATCTGAATGGCGCCATCACCGCTTTCGTTGAGGACCTCAAGGCCCAGGGCAATTTCGACCGCGTCATGTTGATGACCTTTAGTGAGTTCGGCCGCCGCGTCGCGGAAAATAACAGTGGGGGAACTGACCACGGCGCGGCGGCGCCCATGTTCGTCGTCGGCGGGAACATCAAGCCCGGCATCTACGGCGAACAGCCCAGCCTGCTGAAGCTGCACGACGGCGACCTCATCTATAACGTCGATTTCCGCAACATCTACGCCACCATCCTGGACAAATGGATGAAGGCCCCCAGCGAGACCGTCCTCCACAAAAAATTCCAGAACCTGGCGTTCATTTAGAGAGCGCCCGCCGGCCAAAAAGGCCCTGTGTGTCCGGTCCGGTTTGCGCAGCCTTGCGGAGCAGACGCCATGAACCGCGACACATCGTGTCGCCCAATAAAACGGCCTCGCTACGCCGTATTCGCCGCGAGACGATCAATCCACTTCTCCGCCATCCGGTGCGTATCCTCTCCCTCGGTGAATTGAATGATCTCCTCCAGCGGAATCCATCGCAAATCAAAGGATTCATGGCTCACCGTGTACGCCTCGTCACCACTCGTCTGTAGCAAATATCGGATGTCATAATGAATATGTTCCGGCACATCCTTGCGTGCCGGAATCACATGCGCATCCAGATCAAAAATCTTCGCGCTCAGCGGCGTGGCTACCAACCCCGATTCCTCCATCACTTCCCGGATCGCCACCGCCAGCACATCCGGGTCACCGTCGGCGTGCCCGCCGAGCTGCAGCCATTTCTCCAATTTCCGGTGATGGGTAAAAAGCGCATGTGTCCCCCGCGCATTGACCACCCACGCCGATCCCGTGATGTGCCCGATGGTCAGTTCACGGTCGAAGCAGTTTTCATTCTCCCGGACGAAAGCAATGAATTGCGCGACGGTCGTGCGTTCCGCGCGATGAGCCTCCCGGTATTTTTCCAGTTCGGCAATGAGGGTTTCCCGGCTCGACATGATCTCTAAGGTCCGATGGGTGGTGGTTCGATGAGCGGTATCGGGGGTGGATTCTCGGATCGCACATCACAATCCGGACCGAGCTGGGCGAAACATTCGATGGAATACCAAACCCGAAACACGGTGAGAGGAAGATTCGTGACCGATCGCAAATAGGGTAGAAAACCGAGGCAGCAGGTGAGGAGACCGAGGAGGAGGGAGATGATAAAAAAGACGATGCCCATGACGAGGCGGATAAGAAGATAGCAGAGGAAATCCGCGGGATTGTCCCGGGCCAGTTGGAACACCTTGTGCGCTGCCGCCTCGGCCGTGCCCCCATGACGGTACATCCACAGCACGCCGAATTCGCGCAGGAAAAACATCACGATGCCAAAGACCATGAAAAAGGTGAACAGGACCAGAAAACCGAGACCCAGCGGAATAAAATGAACCCAGGTGCGTCCGGATGCAGGTATCAGGAAATAGCAAACCGCGCAGGCCCCGCCTATGACGAGTAGTGCGACGAAGGCGCCGCTGAAAATCTGTATCCAAAAAACAAAAAGCTTCCAAGCCAGCGCCTGATATTCCCTCCAGGGCGCCCGGACCTCGGCGGTGCCTTTGACGACATTGTCTATCAGCATGAATTGCCCGCGGGAACCCAGCCACATGAAGAGGATAAACAGGACAAGGAACATGACGAGAGCGATGCCGATCACGATGAACCAGAGTTCCGGCCCCCAGGTGTCATAGAAGGCCGGCTTGCCTTTCTCGGAAGAGTAGATGCGCCTGAAATTGAAACTGGACCCCCCGCCGAACAGGGAGGCAAGAAAAGCCGAGAAGCCCAGCAGGAACCACCGCTTCAGATCGAATGGCGTGAAGAGTTGTCCGACCATGCGCTGCCAGGCGGGAGCGATGTTCTCGATGAGCTTCATGGCAGCATTCTACGGATTGTCGGCGGTTTGAATAGCCTGGTGAGAAGTCTAAACTCCCAGCAAGGCCCGCGCATGTGTCAGCGCCGAAGCTGATTTGCCACCCAGCATCCGCGCAATCTCCTCCTCCCGCGTCTCGCCGCCCGTCTCCGTCAGCGTCGTCCGCGTCCTTCCATCCTTCACCTGCTTGCTCACCACATACTGGCTCGCCGCCGCCGCCGCCACCTGGGGGAGGTGAGTGATGCAAAGTACCTGCCGCGCTTTCCCCAGTTCCTTCATCTTCTGCCCCACCTTCGCCGCGATCTCGCCGCCCACATTGGCGTCGATTTCATCAAACACCAACACCGGCACATCATCCTGATCCGCCAGCGCGCTCTTCAGCGCCAGCATCACGCGGGAAATTTCTCCGCTGGAAGCGATGGCTCGCAGCGGATGCGAGGGCTCGCCCGGATTCGGCGCAAAGAGAAATTCCGCTGTTTCAAAACCATGCGGGGCCGCTTCCTCCAGCGCCTCCAGGGAAATGGAAAACTCCGCCTTGGCAAAACCCAGGTTCTTGAGTCCTTCGCGGACCTTCTCCGCTAGTTTCTTCGCCGCCGTTTTGCGGCTGGCGCTCAGCTTTGCGCCGATGGCCCGCATGGTTTTGTCCGCCGAGGCGATGTCGGCATCGAGCGTATCCCGGCGCTCCGACCGGTTTTGCAGGACGGCCAGTTTTTCCGCCGCTTCCGCGTGGTACGCCAGCACCTCCTCAAGGGTCGCGCCGTACTTGCGCTTGAGTGTTTGGATGATGTCCAGCCGGGACTCGATCTCGGCGAGGCTGCCTCCCTCCGTATCGCGTGCGGCGGCGTAAGAATCCACCGCCCGCGCAAATTCATCCGCCGCGCCGAAGGTGGCCTCGCAGGCATTGGCGATGCCTTCGGCTGAAGGATCAAGTTTCGCCAGCTCCCGCGCCAGACGCGACAGATCGCCGATCCGCCCGATCAATGAATTCTCATCCTCGGAGATGCCCGCCGCCAGTTGAACGCTGATCTCGCCGATGCGCTGCGCATTAGCCGCGGCGCGCTGACGGGCTACCAGAGTTTCCTCCTCGCCGGGCAGGAGCGCGGCGGAGTCAATCTCGCTGACTTGGTGGGTGAGGAGGTCGAGTTCCCGAGCGGCGGTTTGCTCGCCGGTCAGAATGGCCGTCTTCTCCTCCTGCAATTTCAAAAGACTGCGGCGGGCGGTGGAAAATTCGTCCCGTAATTTTTCTCCCGACCCAAAACTATCAATCAACCGCGTCTGCTGCTCCCGCGAAAAAAGACTCTGGTGATCGTGCGGACCGTGGAGATCAACCAGATGCACGCCCAGCGCCCGCAGCAAGGCAAGCGTGCAGGGCGAACCGTTGACGAATTGTTTTCCCGCCGCTTCCACCGGCAGGGTGCGCTTGATGATCAGGTGACCGTCTTCGCACGGTTCGGCCCCGTGGTCCTCCAGCAGGCGGGTGATGCGCTTTTCCGTCACGTTGTCGAACACCGCTTCCACCGTGCAAAGATCGGCTCCGCTGCGGATGAGGCTTTTATCCGCGCGCTCTCCAAGCAGCAGGGTGAGAGCGCCGAGAATGACGGATTTTCCCGCGCCGGTTTCGCCCGTGATGGCGGTGAAACCCGGCCGCGGTTCCCACAGCAGGTCTTCGACCAGAGCGAGATTACGAATACGCAGGGAAGCGAGCGTTGCGGACATCGGCAGACTATGCCATGAAGATGCGGCAATGCGGGAGTTGGAAATTACGTTTCTTGGCACGGGTACATCCCACGGCATTCCCATGATCGGATGCCAGTGTCGCGTCTGCACCTCGGCCGACCCTCGGGACAAGCGTCTCCGTGCCGCCATCCACATCCGCACCCCGGAGATGGTCATCCAGGTGGACACTCCTCCGGATTTCCGCACCCAGTGCCTGCGGCAGGGCCTCACCCGTATCGACGCCGTCGTCTATACCCATTCTCATACCGATCACATCCTCGGCTTCGATGATCTGCGGCGCTTCTGCGAGATGGAGGACAAAAACATGCCCATCTACGGCACGGAGCGAACGCTCAACGACCTCAAGCGGGTTTTCTCCTATGCCTTCGACGAACAATTTCGCTTCAAGGCCTACATCCGCCCGGAACCCATGGTCGTGAGCGACCGATTCCAACTGGGCGAAACCGAGATCACGCTGGTGGAGTTGCCCCATGGCCGCATGGTCACCAGCGGACTCATTTTTAGTCGGGGCGGCAAAAAACTACTCGCCTATTTCACTGACTGCGCCGAAGTGCCAGAGGCTGCGGTCGAGGCGGCCCGCGGCGTGGATACTCTCGTGCTCGATGCGCTGCGGCATGCCCCGCATCCCACCCACATGAGCCTGTCCCAGGCCACGGAAGTCTCGCAAAAAATCGCGCCGGTTCGTACCTATTTTACCCACATGTGTCACGACCTTGGGCATGCGGAGACCGAAGCTGTCCTGCCGGAAAATATTCGCCTTGCTTATGATGGATTGGAAATCGCGGTTTAGTCTCGGCCTCCTGGCTGTCCTCCTTTCCCTCTCCGGCGCTTGGGCGGTGGGGGAGGCCGGCGCCCTCGTGGTGGTTTACAACAAAGCGGACCCGGGCTCCGTCGCCCTGGCCAAATACTACGCCTCCAAGCGCAACATCCCCGCCGATCGGCTGGTGGGACTCACTTGCCCGCTGACCGAGGAAATCACCCGCGAAGAATACAACACCACCATAGCCGGCCCGTTTAAGGACATCTTTTCGCAGAAGGGCTGGTGGAAATGGCAGGGCGGGCGCATCGTGGATTCCAAGATCCGTTTTGTCGTGCTTATGCGGGGCATGCCCTTGAAGGTGAAGTCGAAGGGGTTGGAGGTCCTACCTCGCAAGGACCAGCCTCAACCCATCGCCTCGCGCGACGAAGCCTCTGTCGACAGCGAACTCGCCGCCATGGGGCTGGGCGAGGTGTCCGCCTCCGGGCTGGTGCCCAATCCATTTTTCCGCCGCTTCGCCCCGATTGTCGATTCGATCACCGATCCCGGCCTCCTTCTCGTTTGCCGCCTGGACGCCATTTCCGATCTCACCGTCAAAGCCATGATTGATGACGCCATCTCGACCGAAAGGACTGGTCTCTGGGGCTGGGGCTATGTGGATTCCCGCGGCATCAAGGACGGCGGCTACGCCGAGGGCGATCAATGGCTCACCGATCTCGCCGGGCAAATGCGCGAAAAGGGCGTCCCCGTCCTCTGGGACAAGGCCCCCGAGATTTTTCCCCTGGGCTATCCGGTGACGGATGCGGCCGTTTATTATGGGTGGTATACGGACAACGTCGCCGGGCCGTTTGCCGATTCCACCATGCAGTTCCGCCCCGGTGCGGTGGCCGTGCACATACACTCCTTCAGCGCCTCCACCCTGCGAAATCCCGCGACCAATTGGTGCGGCCCCTTATTGGAGCGGGGCGCGGCGGCCACCCTCGGCAATGTTTACGAGCCTTACCTCACGCTCACCGCCCATCTCGATGTCTTTCAGGACCGGCTCATGGCCGGTTTCACCTTTGCCGAAAGCGCTTACATGTCCATGCGCGCACTGTCTTGGATGAATGTCGTCATCGGTGATCCGCTGTACCGGCCTTATGTAGCCTGGCAGCAACTGGCTGTGAGCGGCAAACCGGCCGACGATTGGCAGAAATACCGCGAGATCGTCATCGGTAAGGACGGCTCGGTTTCCGGCGCCTCGCTGGAATTGACCGACGCGGCCAAAAAAACCGGCAACAGTATGTTCCTCGAATCCCTCGCCGCCGCCGAGGCCGACGACAGTGATTTCCCGCAAGCTCTTCTGCTCGTCAACCAGGCGTTGGAGATGAAAAACAAGCCGCTCGTGCGCTTCCGCCTCGTGCTGGAAAAGATCGGCCTGCTCCGCGCCACCGGAAAAATCTCGGACATTCGCACCTTGCTGGCCAAGGAAAGGGGCCTCGTCCCCGGCGCGAACCAGGGGGTGCTATTGGATGCCATTCACCGTCAGCTTTTCCCCCCGCCGCCCACTCCGACCCCCGCCGCCCCCCCTCCGGGCTCCCCCCCGATTCGGAAATGAACCCCGCTGCCTACGAGGCCCTGCGGTCCGCCGCTCCGACCCTGAGGGAGACGGCCCCGCGCCGCCTTAGCGAATTGGAATTGCAAGCCGCCCTCTATGCCGGCGAACTCGGCCTTTCCTGGTCCGGCGAGGACGGCGAAACCGTTGAAGTCCAGCACTTCGGGAGTTGGAACCGCGAACCCGGCCCCGATTTCATCGGAGCCCGCATCTCGGTCAACGGCACGGAGTTGACCGGTGATATAGAGGTCGACCCCGACGTGCGTGATTGGGAAAACCATGGTCACGCGATCAATAAGGACTTCGGCCAGGTTGTCCTCCATCTCTTCCTCCGGCGCGGAACCAAAAGATTCTTCA
The DNA here is from genome assembly GCA_964445975.1 of uncultured Chthoniobacterales bacterium. Taxonomy (GTDB): domain Bacteria; phylum Verrucomicrobiota; class Verrucomicrobiia; order Chthoniobacterales; family Terrimicrobiaceae; genus CAYUMP01. The sequence goes on from CAYUMP010000006.1 coordinate 120,497, forward strand.
CCCGCACCTGGGAAAGCAAAGCCGTTACCCAGGTCTGCCTTGATCTGCGCCAGCCCACAAAACCGTCCGGGGCGTCGCAAGGCCACGAACCACTGCCCCCGGAGAAAACCCGGGCTCTGGTCGAGGCGGCGGCGGGCTTTCGCCTGCGCGGAAAAATCGCAGCCTTCCGACGCACCGAAATGCTGTGCGGGCGGGCGGAGACAGTTTTTCAGGGACTGGCCATCGGCCTGGGCTATAAGAACAACAAGGTGCCATTCCAACTCGTGGCTCAGCGAAGCGGCCTAAGCCGGGCTGCTGCCGGAGGAGGGGAGAGCCTGCTCTTCGGCCTCGCCGGTTTTTTGCAGGCCGACGATTTTGATGAAGGCGACGACGCGGCGAAGGACTATCTGGGCGATCTTTGGCGGGAATGGTGGGCCATGCGCGACCGCGAAGCCCGGCTTATCCTCCCGCCCGCTGCCTGGAAATTCGCGGCCCTGCGCCCGGCCAACCATCCCCACCGTCGCATGGGTGCGCTCGCCCAGATTACTCGCTCTTTCACTTCGATTCTTCGCACCGTGGAGGGTAAAAGCGTGCGACAATTCTGCGAGACCCTCACCAGCCTCGATCATCCTTACTGGCGCTGGCATGCCAGCGTGGCCCGCGAGGCCCTGCCCAAGGCGACCGCATTGATTGGCGATGACCGGGCGCGCGACCTGGCCATCAACGTTCTGCTCCCGGCCTTGTCCTACGAAGAGGCGCACCGGGAGATGGCGGCCTCGGTCGGTCCGACCCCCAATCGCAAAATCCTCCAGGCCGTGGAGTGGCTCGGCGAGGGGACCAAGTCGCCTTTGCTTCGTTCTGCCTGGCATCAGCAGGGATTACTGCAATTGCATGCCGATTTCTTTCCCCGGAATCCGCCGGAAGTCTGGGCGGATTTTACGGCGCGCCTCACAACCTAAGAGCGTGAGAGCGAGGAGGAATCCTCTCTCCTGCATGTCGGCGGGATCGGAAGGGTTTGTCTGACAGACGGGGTCTAGTGGAAGACCTTTTCGTTGATCCAGGAATTGGAAAAGATCGTCCAGAGGTCGACGGCGAGTTCCCGGACCACATAGTGAAAAGGCAGATAGGCAAAGCCCTGGTCGCCCCACTGTTCACCCCAGGAGTTCCTGATGATGAAGGCTCCCTGCGTTGTTCCCGCCGGGCCCTTGACGGGGATGTTCTTGTCATAGCCGACGACAAGCACCGCATGGCCACCCGATAGCTGATCGTGGTCGATCTTTTGCGCGGTTTCCTGGCTCCAGCCCGGGATGGGGATGACCCACTGTTCGGCGGTCACTTCTTCGATGGATGTGTAAACCGGGAAGCCCAGAACCAGGGGAAATCCTGCAGCCAGGACCAGTTGGGCGAGCAGGAGGGAATCCTCCGGATCGTTGTTGTAGGTATCGATGCGCTTGTACTCCACCGCCTTGAAGTTCGCGGCATACGCGTAGAGGCGGCCGGTGGGTTCCACGTCGAACAGGCGGATGTCATAGGGCCACTCCCGCTCGGGAGGCGACCCCATGGTGGCCAGGGCTTGAATGGTATTGCGGATGTAGGCGCCGGTATCGCCGCGCACCTGCATTTGACTGCGCGCCTCCTTGTAAAGGAAGAGGCGTGAAAGATCGACGGTCGTTCCGGTTCCCGCCTTGATCAGGTATTCGGCCATGCCGAGAACGGCATGCGCGGAGCAGGAGAAGAGCGGCCCCTGGTTTTCCACCGCAGCCACACAGCCGGTGTCGCCCAGATTGACGTGAGCGGGGGAACCCGGCGCTTTGGGCGGTTTGGCAGCCAGGCTCGATCCGGAGGTGCTTTTTACACCATCGATGGCATCCTGATATTCCGCCGCAGCCTTCAGGTGGGACCAGTTGAAATGGCTGTCCAGGGCGTCTTTGGGCTTGGCCGCGAGGAAGCGCCCGAGCTGATTCCGGTACCGGGCGGGCTGTGATCTGAGACCGATGTCGTGGTCCCGGTAATCGGGCACGTCGGGCAGGTAGCCAAACCCGCGACGGGAAGGGCGCGAGAGCCAGGGGACAGGGACACCGCCTCCATCGCCTGGAAGGTGAGAAAGCCATGGAACAAGGACTCCGCCGCCGTCTCCGGGAGGGGAGTGAGACCAGGGAACGAGGGGACCGCCTCCATCCCCCGGAACAGGAAAGGTGAAATCCGAAGACCGGGCGCGGGGCACCTTGGGCGAGCGTGGGTTGGGGATGGCCGCATCTGGTGACGGGGAGGATTTGGTCTTGCGGGGCATGGCGGAAGAGGGGACGCGGTCCTGTTATTGGATGACGAACTTCACGGGGTTGCTTTGGGCGGCGATGGTTTTCACGGTCACGCCATTGGCGGCGGCGGAACTGGCGGAAAGACGGAAAGTGAGGGTACCCTCCAGGGCATCCTTTGGCACTTCCAGCGACAGTCGCAGGGTGTAGATTCCCGGCAGATCGACATCATTTTCAACCGCGAGCAGCTTGGCCTGGCCTTTGAGTTCGAGAGGGGCGAGATTGACGGCGATTTCGGTCGTCGCAATTTCGGCGGGTTGCATGCCGGCGGCCTGAACGCCCGGGATGGTGATCTCCACGGTGCGGAAGTCCTGGTTGTTCGGGGTGGGCTTCAGGGCCGACTGGGGAATGGACAGTGGCGAGATTTCCCCGAGGAAGGCGGCGCTGCGTCCGGTGGCGGCCTGGAAAGTCACGGCCGGGACGCGGCTGATGAGTGGGGAATAGAGGTAATAGCCCGGTTTGCCGTCCTTCGAAGGGACGGGCAGCTTGAGTTGGAACGCATTGGGGGGAGTGCTGGAAAAGGTGATTTGCAGAGACCGGCCGGAGGCAACGGCCAAACCGGTTGAATCAGCATCAGAAACGACGGTGCCGCCATTCGGGATGGTGGCCTGCGGTCCCATCACCGCCATGGCGTCGAAGTCCACGGCGTCGAGGTTGGCACCTGTCAATACGATGGAGGCTCGGTGCACGATCGGGCTGCCGGGAGTCTGGATGATCTCCCGATCAGGCACCTGGTCGAACCGCAGGGGATTGGGATAGATCTTCTTGATGGATGGAATCTTGAGGGGCGGGTCCGCCTTTTCCGCGAGCCGGCCTTCGAGGATGTAATCAACCGGAAGGCTCACCGAGGAAAAGCTGCCGAAGCAGAGATGGGTATAGGCAAGATAATTAGCCTTAAAGAGGTTATCAAAAGAGGCGACGGCGTCTTTAAATTCGGCCATTTGCCCAGCCACGGCGAGCACGGGCTTGCATGTGGCCCGTGTCTCGTTGACCCGGTTGAGGAGGCGGTAGCCATCGCTGGGAACCAACTGCGGGCGGCCGGGGGTGCCTGGCAGGAACACGGTACGCAGCGTCTCTTCAAACACTCCCCGCTTTTGCTCAATGGTCCAGCGGGTGGTCTGAGTGAATTTCAACGAAGGTTCCCTGATCCGCCCACCCAACAGACGGGGCCGCACATCATCGCGGGCGAAACCGATCATGATGAGGACGGGGAAGGATTCCTTGGTGAGCTGGCGTCCTGCCCGGGGGTTTTTGCCGCCGGGATTCACGACCGCGTCGAATCGCGTGCCGATGTTGAAGCCGAACATGCCGCCGCTGGAGTTGTAAGCGTTGGCCACGGGGAGGGCCGAGAGGGAGGCGGCGTCCTGCCGCCGCATTTTCACCCATTTGCTAAAGGCCTCGCCCTGGCCCTTGAAACCAGCCCGGGCGAGAGACAGTGAAAGGAAAATCGCGATCTCGTCCTGTCGTGCCTGCGAGGAGGTGAGGTCGAGGGCCTGGCGTTCCATCAAAGGAGAGACCGCAAAAACCACGGGGTAGGTACCGGCTGGGGAACTGGAGGTCGGCTGTGCTCCGACGCCTTGATTGAGCTCCCGCAGCTGATTGCCGGCCTGAGCCAGAAAGGTGGTGGAGTTGGAATCCTTGGTGGTTTCCTGCAAGATGCGTTCGAGCGTTTCCCGGCGGGCGTCCTGCCATTCCCAGGAGGAATTGATATCGATGTGGCCCTCGTAGTTTGCCTTGGTCCGCCAACCGGGATCGATCGAGATCGAGGCGACGGCATAGATCACGCTCTTGTCCTTGAACTGAAGCGCGGCCTCGGGATAGCCGAGGAAATTGAAGATTTCCTGGATGGTTTTGTTGCCGGCGGCCTCGATGAGGCGGGAGCGTGCGGGATAGGCGGTGTTGGTCGAGACAGAGGACCGCAGGCTTTTGGCAAAATGATCGGTGCCGGTGAAGGCGGCGTTCGTCAGCGGGGTGGGGGTGACGTTCGGAAAGTTCGTCGCAAAACTGCCTGCGGCGGTCGTGGTATCCCCGACGGCGGGTGAAGTGTTGCTATAAGTGCCGAGCACGTTGGGATAGGTGCCGGAGGTCACATTGGTGTAGGTGAGGCTGCCGGTGGTGACGGGCTTGCTCATCTGGCCAATGACCGCATCCTGCGCGGAGGTCTCCAGGCCCCTCTTGGTATTAAGGTCGTTCTTGGCGTCACTTAGGTTCCCTTCCGCAGTGGCGGCCTTCCGCCGGGCCTCTTCAAGCGCGATCCGGGCATTTTCCTTCTCCTCCGGCCGATCGACCGGCAGCGAGTCGTAGCGAGCCTGCCGGTCGGCGACTTCGCTGTTGGCGAGGTTCAGCGACTGTTGCTGACGTGTGACCTCGACCTCGGCCGAGCTCCGGGCACTGGCGGCGTCGTTATAGTTGTTGCGGGCGGTGGCCAAAAACATCTGCCGGGCCTGGGACTGCTCGGAGCGCTGTTGCAGGAAATCCTGCACCGAGGCTTCCTGGGCAAGGCGCTGGATGTTGAGGTTTTGCTCAAAAACTCCCTCGGAGACTTTTTGATTTCTCCTCATGATATCCAATTGCTCGACCTCCAGGGGGTTGAACTTCCCGGTGAAGCTGCCCATCATGGTGGAAAAGATGCGCTCGGTGACGCTCAGGGAGCCTTCAGTTTCACCGGCGTGTTCAAAATAGTCCGATCCCGAAAGCTGCAGTCCGAAGTTAAAGGTGCTGACTTTGTTGGTGGAGCCTTCCCGTTTCTCCAGAAAATCCGGCGGTGCGAAGATGGGGGCGGACAAGGTGAGGGTGCCCCATTCGGCCAGATAGAGGCTGAGAACGTCATTGAGCTGCCCCATTTTTCTCATCGCTTCGCGCACCTGCGACTTCGTGGGATTGTTCGTGCCGGAGGTCGAAGCGTCTGGGACATTGCCGTTGGTCCGGAGGACTGGCGCGCGATTTTTGGGATTTGGGTTGGCGCTGGCTAAGGGGACGGCGACGCTTAAAAGGAGGATGATCACAGCCAGCCAAAAGGCGCTGCCGAAGAAGCTAAGGGCATTTTTCCAATGCCGCCCAAAGGGAAGACGAAGCTTTGTGATCCAACCTGAGGGGCTGATTCCGGTGGTTTGTCGCAAAATGAACGGCCTCTGCGCTTCGGGACGTGGGTTGCTATCCAAAGTTAGTAGGGTGTTTGGCTACGGCAAATCCCCGGCTGCAATAGACAGATGAATAGGTGTTAGCAAGCACGTTCTTAGCTAAGTTGAATGTTTTGTCAATGGGCTGACGCTGTTTCCCCGGTAGTCAGTCGCTTTCTTCCTCGGGCAGTGATCCGCGGGCCGATTCGCCATTTTCCGAAAGGGAGGTCGGTCGCATTTATGCACCCAGCCCCGGGGATTTTCCCTCGATCTTCTCTTTTCAAGACGGGGGCGGCCTGTCATTTTTTCCCTGATGGCTGACGACTCCCGGGAGCAATTTGACGCACTCTGCAGTGCGGCGGTGCAATATGGCGCCTCGGACCTTCTGCTCCACGAGGGCAAAGTTCCCCAGTTTCGCATCGAGGGAAAACTGGCCCCGCTCGACACTCCTCCGCTGAATCCCTCGTTTTTTGACATGCTCTGGAGCACCTGCCGGGCGGCGGCCACGGATCTGGACTACGATACGAGCATCACGAGTTCGGATGGTGTCCGGTTTCGTATAAACCTGCTGCATCAGATGGGGGTGAGGGCGGCGATCTTACGCCGCATTCGCAGTGACATTCCGGATCTGGAATCACTCGGGCTGCCGGCGGACTTGCTGCGCGATTGGGCCGCGCGCAAATCGGGTGTGGTCCTGGTCTGCGGGCCGACCGGGTCGGGCAAAAGCACGACGCTGGCCTCCGTGATGGAATGGATGAATCAAAACTTCGTCCGGCATATCGTGACCATCGAAGACCCGGTGGAGTTTATCTTTACGAACAAGCAGGCGATCTTCACCCAGCGCGAGATCGGTATCGATACACCCAATTTTGCCGAGGGTCTGCGGCGTTCCCTGCGGCAGAACCCCGATGTGATCTTTGTCGGGGAAATCCGCGACGCCGTTTCGGCGACCACGGCCATCCAGGCCTCCGAGACCGGCCATCTGGTCCTGGCGACGCTGCACTCTTCCTCCAGCGCGGATGCGGTGGAACGCATGCAGTTGTTTTTTCCGAACGACGCCCGTGATTCCATCCGGCGGACACTGGCCGACCAGTTGCTGGGAGTTCTTTGTCAGCGTCTGCTGCCGGGGACCAAGGACGGAGTGGTGTTGGCCACGGAGTATTTCACCAATGTCGCGGCGATCCGTAAATACATCGCCGAGAACCGCCTGCCGGAGTTGCAGGATCTGGTGGCGAGGGGCGACGGCAAGACGGCGGTGAATTTCCTGACCACCCTGACGGAGTTGGTCCGGTCCGGCCAGGTCGCGGAGGAAACCGCCTACGCCGTGAGCGAAAATCCCCAGGAACTGCGCCGGGCCATGCGCGGTATCAGTTCCTCAACCTCTTCCCGCCGCTGATCGACTGGTATGGACGAATTGCCCGACATTCTCGACTTGCTGAAGGAGACCGTGCGGCAGGGGGGGTCCGACCTTCATCTGGCCTCGGACTCGCCTCCGCTCATGCGCCTGAACGGGGCCATGATCCCGGTCAGCCTGCAGGTGCTGACCAGCAGCATGACCCGTGAGATCATTCTCGGCCTGCTTACGGAGGAGCAGCGCGCCCGGCTTGAGCAGGACTGGGAGTTGGACTTCGCCATGCAGGTGGATGGGGTGGGACGGTTCCGCGGCAATGCCCACTACGCGCGCGGCGCGCTGGAAGCGGCCCTGCGCTTCATTCCCGACACGATTCCCGAACTCTCGTCCCTGGGGCATTACGATATCGTTTCCCAACTTTGCTCGCTGGAAAGCGGCCTGGTCATCGTCGCCGGCGCCACCGGGTCCGGCAAAAGCACCACGCTGGCGGCGATGGTGAAGTTGATCAGCGAGCAGCGGTCGGGAGTCATTGTGACGGTGGAGGACCCAATCGAATTTGTGTTTCACAATGCGCTGAGCATCGTGAAGCAGCGCGAAGTCGGCAGTGACACGCAGACCTTCGGCGAAGCTTTGCGCCGTTCCATGAGGCAGGACCCGGATGTTATCATGGTCGGCGAGATGCGCGACATGGAGACCATTGCGGCGGCGGTGACGGCGGCGGAGACCGGGCACCTCGTGGTGGGCAGCCTGCACGCCACGGATGCGCCCGGTGCTTTCACCCGCATGGTGGATGTCTTTCCGCCCGCCCATCAGGCCCAGATGATCGCGCAACTGGCCAACAGCGTGGAGGCGGTCATCTGCCAGCGTTTATTGCCACGGGCGGATGAAAAGGGCCGGGTGCTGACTTCCGAAGTCATCGTGAGAAACAGCGCGGTCCGTTCCGTGATCCGGGAGAAACGATGGGAGCAGTTGGTGGGGCTGATCGAGATCGGCGCCCGTGAAGGCATGCACACCTTCGATGATTCGCTGGTGCAGTTGTTTACCGCGAACCTCATCACCAAGGAGGAGGCGATCCTCAACGCCCGCGACAAGGGGCGCTTCGAGGAGCTGACTCCGAAAAAGAAGGGGCTGTTCGGATAGGGCTAGTCCGCTTCCGCGCGGACTTTTTCTTTTTTCGTCTCGCGTTTCTCCTCGAGCCGGGCGAGTTCGCTGGCCAGTTGGCGGCGGAGTTCGTCCTGGGCCAGGACATCGCCGGCCGACTTAACCATCTCACCTTCAAGAAAAACCTTCTTTTCGGCGATCTTGGCGTCGATCTCCGAATCCACCTCGGCTAGCAGGGCCTTCTTTTTCGCGCTTAGCTTTTGGGTGGGTTCGGTCTTCTCCAGGCGGCTCATGGCCAGTTCAAAGGCGGATTTCATGCCCCATATTTACACCGGTTCCGGGTGGGCCGCCCACAGAAAATTTGCCCGAAGCGGAAAGCCATGTAGCCTTCAAGGCATTGTTTTATGAGATTGATCAGCACGGATTTTGACGGAACCCTCATCGGGTTCGACTCGGACGGACGGTGTTCATCGGCCTTTGCCGCAGTGTTGGAGCGGCATCATCGCAACGGCGGCATGTGGGCCATCAATACCGGACGGAGCCTGGAGCATGCCATCGAGGGCTTCGAGCGCTTCCAGGCGCCGGTTTCGCCGGATTTTCTTCTCACCACCGAACGCGAGATTTACCAATGCACCGCCGAGGGGGTGTGGGTGTCCCACGGAGACTGGAATGATAATTGCGTGAAGCGACATGCCCATCTCTTCAGCGTGGCGGGAAACATCTTTGCCATGGTCGAACGCATGGCGCGGGACAGGGATGGCATCACGATCCTTTATGAAGATGACGTGCCGGCCGGATTGGTCACCACCACCGAGGAACTCATGCATGAGGTGGTGGATGTCCTGGACGGGATGGTTGCCGAATTGCCGGAGTTTGGCTATCAGCGGAATACGATCTATCTGCGATTTTGCCACCGGGATTATCACAAGGGGGCTGCGCTGGGGGAACTGTGCCGGCTGGAAAATATCCCGGCGGAGGAAGTTCTGGCGGCGGGCGATCATTTCAACGACCTGTCCATGCTCGACGGTTCCTATGCCCGGATGACGGCCTGCCCGGCGAATGCCATCGAGGCCGTGAAAAACGCGGTCCGCGAGTCGAGTGGCTACGTGGCGCAGGCCTGCTGGGCGGATGGCGTGGCCGAGGCGATGCATCACTACCTGAGCTTGCGAAAGATCAGTGCAGCCGTGGCATGAGTGACTGGGTGGCGGAGACGTGGCCGGACTACGCCGGGGAAAAGCTGCACCTGGCTCCCGGTGATGTGCATGTCTGGCAATTGATGCCGGACCACGATTTCGTTCAATTTTTGCCGCCCTACGAGCGCGTCCGCTACGACGATATCTCTCATGCGGAAAACAAAGCCGGCTACGCCATGTCGCAGGGGGGGCTGCGCCGGATCACTTCGTTCTATATGGAGCGCGACTGGCGGGAGGTCCACGTGCAGCGGCGCCTGCACGGAAAACCCTATGTGGAGGCCGCGCCGGAATTCAATCTTTCCCACACCGTCGGCCAGGTCTTCGCAGCCTTTGCGCCGCATGAGGTGGGGCTGGATATTGAATCGATCAACCGCAACGTTCATGCCGTGGATCTGGCCCGGAAATTCTTTTCCCCGACGGAAGCGGAGGACATTGCGTCCCGCCCGGAGGCCGAGAGGAATGCGCGCTTCCTGCGCTACTGGGTGTGCAAGGAGTCGAGCGTAAAGCTGTCGGGCGACGGGATTTACCACGGGCTACGCGACGTCGAGGTCACCTTGGGAACCGACGGGTGGTCGGAGGCCGTCTATCGCGGCCGGGGGGTGAAAATCCGGGAGTTCCGCCTTTCTTCCCAGCTGATGGGCGCGTTGGCCGCCTGGGAGACATTTGCAGTAAAAGGCTTTTTTCGCGTCTGAAAGCTGATAACCAAGCACGGATATATGTCGTTTCAAAACATGGGTTTGTCGGATTCGGTGGTGCATGGCGTGCAGCGAATGGGCTACCTCGATCCGTCCCCAATCCAACTTCGCGCCATCCCGGTCATCAATGCCGGCCGCGATCTCATCGCCTCGGCCCAGACTGGCACCGGAAAGACCGCTGCTTTCGGCTTGCCCATCCTTTCCAAGCTCGACTCTCCTCAGCAAAAGCCCCGCTGCCTCGTCCTCGAGCCCACCCGCGAATTGGCCATGCAGGTGGAAACCGCCTTTCGTGATTTCTGCCGTTTCATGCACCTTGAGATCGCCCTGATCTACGGCGGCGTCGGTTACGGCAAGCAGAAGGAAATGCTCGAGTCCGGCTGCGACGTCATCGCCGCCACGCCTGGTCGTTTGCTCGATCTCATGGAGCAGGGTGGAGTGGACCTCACCAATTTGGAATTTCTCGTGCTTGACGAAGTAGATCGCATGCTCGACATGGGCTTCCTGCCCGACGTCCGCCGCATCGTGGAGAAGTGCCCCAAAAAACGGCAGACCCTGCTCTTTTCCGCCACTGTTCCCGAGGAAATCGGCCGGTTGGCCGCATGGTGCCTCAAAGATCCCGAAAAGATCGAGATCGGCGCCCGCCGCTCGCCGGCGGAGACCATCAATCACGCCCTTTATCCGGTGGCCGTGGCGCAGAAGTTCGATCTCTTGATCGCCCTGCTCACCCGTACTGAATTCGACAGCGTTCTCATTTTCTGCCGCACCAAGGAAGGGGCGGATCGCATCGCCCGGCAGCTCAAGTTGCAAAACCATTCCGTGGCCGTGCTGCATTCCAACCGCACGCAAAACGAACGTGTGGAAGCCTTGGAAGGCTTTAAGGCCGGACGCTACGAAGTCATGGTCGCCACCGATATCGCCGCGCGCGGCATCGATATCGCCGGTGTCAGCCACGTCATCAACTACGATGTGCCCCAGCACTCGGAGGATTACGTCCACCGCATCGGCCGGACCGGCCGCGCGCAAAACGTGGGCGATGCCTTCACCATCATGACGGCGGAGGAATTGCCGCATGTGAAGGATATCGAGCGCTTCATCGCCCAGAAGATTCCCCGGCTCAAGCTGGAGAATTTCGATTACGTGTATTCGGCCATCTTCAACGAAGACTCCGTGACTGCCGCGCTGAAGGGCGCAAAAGGGGTGCGTACCCTCAAGGGCACGACCTTTGGCCCTCGCCGCAAACGCCGTTAGGCGTTTTCCGGCAGAGTGTCAGCCACGACCGGGCGGCTTTTCTGCCGCAGGAAGAAGAGGATGATGGCGGCGAGCAGAATGCCGACGGCAACGACCTGAAAGACGATACCAAGCGGAACTTTACCATCGCGCAACGCCCCTCCGGCGAGGGGCATAAGGCCACCCACGGCATTGCCGACAAAGTTCAAGATGCCATAGCCAGTCGCGCTGTAGCGTTCATTGATGACCTGGCGAAGAATGGGCATGAGGTTGGCATCGAAGAAGCCCCGGCCAAAACCGTAAACGATAAAGCCCATAACAGCCAAAAGGACAACGCTGGTTCCTCCCGTAATGAACAAAGCGGGCGCGGCGACAGCGAAACCGATGGCTGTGACGAAAGTCCGCGCACGCGGATTTTTGCGGCTCCATCGGTCAGCCCAGATGCCACCGCCGATGACGGCCACAAAGGAGGCGATCTGCAGGGTGGTCATGGAATAAAGTCCGGCCTGGCCCGCACCGAGTTTAAAAGCTTCGGCCATAAAGGTGGGAGACCAGCTATAGACCAGCCAGTTGGCCATGGAAACGCAGATGAAGATTACGAGAAGCAAATAAAATGCCTTCTCTCGAAAGAGAGAGCGCAGGGCATCTCCCATCTTAATTGTTGGCAGTTTGGACTGCTCGGAGCCGGGTTGAGTGTTGGCGTCACGCAAAAAGAAAAAGACGATCACGCCATAGGCGAGGCCGATAAGGCCAAAGATGGTGAAACCCATGCGCCAGCCAAGACTGGTGGCGACATATCCGCCGATGCCGCCGAGAGCAGCTCCAGCATAAATGCCACTGTTGTGAATGCCTGCCGCGAGCGAGCGGGTCGGGCCACGATGGAAGTCCGTGATGAGCGCGAGCGCGGCGGGGATGTAGCAGGCCTCGCTGATGCCCATGACGGCACGGGCCACAAGGAGCTGATTGAGCGTGTGGCAATGCCCGGTGGCCCAGGTCACGGCGGACCAGACCATCAGGCTGCCGAAGATCACCCATTTTTTGCCGAGCTTGTCGGCCATGAAGCCGCCGAGCGGGCTGAACAGGCCGTAGCTCCAGAGAAAGACCGAGGTGAGCAACCCGAAGGCTTTGTCGTTCATCGGGATGTCGGCCACGATGGAATCGCGCATGCTGACCAGCACCAGCCGGTCGAGGTAGTTCAACATGGCAACGACCCAAAGGATGGCTACGGCGGTCCAGGCGGCCCGGCGAAACGCGGCGTTCGGAAAAGCGGGAATACTGGCGGGGGATGACATAAGAAAAGGGGAGCAACCCATGTCAGGCTGCTCCCCGGAGCGTAGTCGGAAAATGCACTTTTCCTAAGCGGGAAGTCAGGTTCTTTTTTTGAACCTGTGGCTAGACGGATTCGGGAGCGTCGGGCTCCGCGTTGTCCCTGTCCCTTTTCTTTTTCTCCTTCTTTTCCTTTTTCTCTTTGACCTTCAGGTCGCCGCCTTTCTTCGCCGCTTCCTTGCGTGCCCCTTCCAGGTCGTAAGGCGGGGTAAAGGGAGATGGGTCGGTCACCACATAGTTGCCGTATTTACGGATGGCGTCGGCGACTTGGAGACCGAATTCTCCACGTGTCATCCTGGGATTATTGACGGTTGGCATCTTGGACGGGTCTTTGACGATCTTGGCCAACTGGGCCAGGGTCGTTTTCACATCTTTGGGGTCCACCAGATCGTTGGGTGCCCAGTTGTTGCCTTCGCCCAGTAAAGTGGCCTGAAGCAGCGGACCGGGTTTCTGCATCATACCGTAGAGCGAGAGCAACTGAGTGGCTTCCCAAAGCGGTGTGCTGTAAGGAATATCCGCGTACCATTGCGGGACAAGGGTGTCGCCCGCGGCGAGCAGGGTGGACTGCACGTCGATGATATTCAGCTTACGGGGTTGGATGCCCTTTTGCACGGCGAGCGCCGCGATGGCTCCCGCCGCCTGGCCGTTCAGCATGGTGCTGGGCTGCAGACGGGTGGAACCGTTGACGATGCGGGACTGGCCGATGTTCTTTTCCGCACCGAGCAGGCCGTCGACTTTTTCCGGAATGAAGGCGCCGAAGGGGATCTGGAACGGTCCGGTGTTGTTGAGGTAATTCGGCTCGTCGAGATCGGTCTCGACGGCTTCATCGGTGCCATGCAGATCGACGGAGTAGTCGTTGATGGAGACGGCATCGGCCCAATGTTTGCTGACCATGTCTCCGCGACTGCGCAGGTAGATGTCCTCGCCGCGCACGGTTTGCACACCGATGAGACGGCGGGATTCGCGGGCGTAGGGGAGCTGCGGCAGCCGGGCGGCAATGGGGATCAAATCCTCGCGCACGCCGCGTTCACGCATGCGGGCATATTGATAGGGCGTGGCGTAGCCTTCGTCGTCGGTGACCGACCATGGCACGTTGAGCACATTCTGAAACCACCAGATGATGCCGAGGGTTTTGTTGATGCCTTCCAGTTCGATCTGATTTCTCAGCTTGGGATCTTCAACGGCACCGGCCGTGATGGGATAATCATTGCCGCCATTCAGGCCGCAACGCGTATGGCGTTCCTCGGTCAATTCCCCGGTAGCGGGGCTGAGAGAATCCGGCATGCCGCGCCAGGCGACATAGGTCCACCAAAGCCGGGCTTTGCCGGGTTCCTTTGCTTTGCCCCAGGTCGGGGCTCCCACGAGGGAATAGTTTTTGAACCGGCCTTTCACCCAGTCGGCAGTCGGAGGTGGCTCTTTGAATTGAAATTCCGCGGGTACACCTTCGGGATACTCTCGAATGACGCCAACCCAGGTGTGGTCCTGCAGCGGTGAATTGGGATCGATCTTGTCGCTTCTGGAGGTGCCGACCCGATAGGCTGCACCGGTCAATGGAAGGACGTCGCCGTACTCGGTCGCGTCGATCAGCACCTTGCTGGCGACCTTCTTTTCCTGAGGCCCTTTTTCCGTCCATTCGGAAAGGGTGACGCCCTTCACGGTCTCGCCGTCTTTTTGCACGGCGGTGACCTTGGTTCGCACGGCGAGGTCGAGCACGGCCTTCTGCCCGTTGATGGTACGGTCGCGGGTTTCCTTGATCAGTCCATACATGATGGCGCGGGCGACACGGGGCTCGAAGCCGGCCTCGGACTGGCGGTTGAAATGATAGGCGGTGAAGGGGTCCTTCAGGATGCCGTAGTAGTGCAGCACGGCGCTTTCGTGGAATTCGCGAAAGATGCCGCGTTCGCGCACGGTATTCTTGCCCCAGAAGCCGCCCTCATCCATCGAGGTCACACCGGCATTGGCCATCTGGCCGCCGATCATGTCGGTCTCCTCCAGCATGAGGACTTTCGCACCGAGACGCGCCGCCTGAATAGCGGCACCAAATCCACCGGTGCCGCCTCCGGCCACGATGATGTCGTAGTTGTCCTTGAGCTGATCGAAAGGCGTGTTCAACGCATAGGGATCTTCCGGCGCGGCCACCACGGGGTAGTCGCGGACTTGCCGCTTCGCAGCCGCCTCGGCATTGGCCTGGGCGATTTGCTCCTCGGTATAGACGACTTTGCCGGGACCGGGAACCAAGATGGAAAAAGTCTCAAAACCACCAAACGTCGTGGTGGTGAGGCCGGTCGAACCGGTGGTGAAGGTATCGTCCTTCGCGTCGGTCAGGGAAATAAGACCGCCTTTTTCGTCGTACAGCCGGGCGGAGAGGAGATTGCCCTCGATCTGCAGAGTGATGGTCCACACGTCTTCATCCTTCATGCGCTGGCGGGTGAAGTATCCGCCGATGGTCTCGGGCTTGCCGTCGACCATCTTGATGATTTCGAGCTTTTCGCCGCCGAGGATGCGCGCGGCATAGTAGTTGTCCCGATCCCGCAGACGGACAATCACGCCAGTGGTCACATCGTCGTCCGGGGTTTTCTGCAATTTCGCGGAAACCATGACATCGGCCAATTCGTTGGGCTTGGCCCCATTGCCGAGCAGTCCGTCATAGACAAGGACGCCGGAAGTGAAGCGCATGCCGAAGCCGGCCAGATAGTCGCGGCGAATCTTGCGATCACCATCGACGGCGTTGCCGACGTATTCTTTCAGCATGACCCGAAGCCGGCCCTTGGTGTCCACCGCCCAGTTGCGGGCCGGTTGATAGTTGATGAGGTCGGTCCAACCGGCGGGGGTGTGGCCGAGAGTGGTGTCCTTGAACGTGGTGGAGAAGATCGTCTGCGAGTCTGCCGCGCGAACGGAGGGAAGAAGGCCGACAATGGCCGCAAAAATAAGGGAGGATAATTTCATAATGGCTGACAGGCGCGGGAGGGGAACCCGGGGTCTGAGCGGACATAAACCCCGGGTGGTTGATTTGGTTTCAATAGATTTTCACAGAAAACGTCTCCTAAGCTTGCGTCTTTCAGGCGTGTTAGAAAAAGAACACTCCCGATTTTAGTGAAAGTCGTGCGAAGTCGTGGCAACGCAACTGTCTTTTGTCACGAGCCGCCCGACCCAGCGGGCGCGGATGTTGAGGACGTTATCCACCGATTGCAGCGGCCCCCGGATGCGCAGGAAACTTTCCTCCGTGACGGTCAGCCGGTTTTTCTCAAAAAAGTCCGGCGGCAGGATGGCATTCGCAATGCCCGTCTCATCCTCGAGGCTGACAAAGACAAATCCCTTGGCCGTGCCCGGACGCTGACGGCAGATGACCATGCCCGCGATTTCCACCCACTGGCCATTTTGGCAATGAACCAGTTCGGCCGCCGGAATGGCATCCGGCACCTCTTCGCGGAGCAGACGCATGGGATGCGGCCCAATGGTGACGCTGGTCCCCGCGAAGTCCGCCGCGATGCGTTCATGAGGTGTCATCGGCGCAAGGGGCAGGGGAGTGGTGCCGGCGAAGAGCGGCAACTCATCGACTCCGGACGGCGCCTCGATCTGCCAGAGGCCGTCGCGACGGTGTTCGACCAATCCATTCAAAGCTCCAATCCTTGCCAAAATGCGTAACGCCGGTTTTCCCGGCAGAATGCGCGCGCGGAAGTCCTCCAGTGAAGCGAAGCGCCGCTTTTTATTTTCCGTCGCGATGAGTTGCCCCATCTCGGCATTAAGTCCCTGGACCATGCAAAGGCCAAGGCGCAGCGAATCATCCTCCTCCACCCGGCACAGCCAATCGGACTCCAGCACCGAGATCGAGCGCACCTTTACCCCGCGCTTTTTGGCGTCTTCCAACAAAGTATTCGCGCTGTAAAAACCCATCGGCATGTTGTTGAGCAGGCCATAATAAAACTCCGGCGCGCGATGCACTTTCAGCCAGCAACTCGCATAGGCGATGAGGGCGAAGCTGATGGCGTGGCTCTCGGGGAATCCGAACATGGCAAAGGATTGCACCGCCTGGACGATCTCCTTGCGCACGTTGGGCTTCACGCCCTTGCCCTCCATGGCGTCGTGGAGTTTGATGCAAACCGCATCCATGCGATCCTGGCTGCGGTGATAGGAAAGCGCGCGCCGGAGTTCCTCCGCTTCGCTGCCGCTGAAGCCCGCCATGATCATGGCCATCTGGAGCAGTTGTTCCTGGAAAAGCGGCACACCCAGAGTGCGTTTAAGAACCGGTTTCAGTTCTTCATCGCTTTCAAAATAAGAAGGCTCTTCCAGACCCGCGCGCCGCGTCAGGTAAGGGTTGACCATGTCTCCCTGGATCGGCCCGGGTCGAATGATGGCCACTTGAATGACGATGTCGTAAAATCTGGCGGGCTTCAGCCGGGGCAGGGTGGCCATTTGCGCGCGGCTTTCCACCTGGAAGGTGCCGATGGTGTCGGCCTTTTGCAAAAGCGCGTACGTCTCCGGATCATCCTTGGGGAGTTTGGCCAGATCGACCGGGCGTCCGCGTCGATGGCAAAGCTCGATGGTGTCCTGCATGGCCGCCATCATGCCGAGACCGAGCAGATCGACCTTGATGATGCCCATGTCGGCGCAATCGTCCTTGTCCCACTGCGCCACCACCCGGCCTGGCATGGAGGCGTTTTCCAGCGGAACGATGGAACTGAGCGCGCCTTCGCAAATAATCATGCCCCCCGAGTGCTGACCGAGATGCCGGGGCAGTCCCTTCATCTCGCGATAAACCCGGGCGGCGGCCAGGGCCTGGGGGTTCTCCTTGCCGATGCCGGCCTTTTCCAACTGCGCTTCCAGGCCCAGCGTGTGGGGAAAATCGCCGTTGGCAAAGAGCTTGGAAAATCGCTTGAGCGTATCCTCGGAAAACTCCAGCGCCTTGCCGATTTCCCGCATGGTGCTTTTGCCGCGGTAGTTGATGAGATTGGCCGTCATGGCCGCACCATGCTTGCCGTAGCGCTGATAAACTTCCTGGATGACCTGCTCGCGACGGTCTCCGCTGGGCAGATCGATATCGATGTCCGGCCAGGTGGCGCGTCCCTCGGCCAGAAAGCGTTCGAACAATAATTCATACCCGATGGGATCGCAGGCAGTGATGCGCAGGCTGTAGCAGACGGCGCTGTTGGCCGCGCTGCCCCGGCCCTGTGCGAGGATATTATGGTCGCGACAGTATTTGACCAAATCCCAAACGATGAGGAAGTAACCGGAGAAACCGAGTTCCGCGATGAGGGCAAGTTCCCGATTGAGTTGGCTTGTGATCTTGGGCGTCAGCTTGCCGTAACGATCGCGGGCTCCGTCGTAGGTGAGTTTCCGC
The DNA here is from genome assembly GCA_964445975.1 of uncultured Chthoniobacterales bacterium. GTDB lineage: Bacteria > Verrucomicrobiota > Verrucomicrobiia > Chthoniobacterales > Terrimicrobiaceae > CAYUMP01. The sequence continues at coordinate 138,141 of CAYUMP010000006.1, forward strand.
AGGTAGGAGTCCATGGTTTCCCCTGCGGGGACTTTGAAGCGGGGAAACTCATAACCAAGGTTCTCCATGCTGAACTCGATGCGCTCGGCCACGCGCACGGTATTCTCCAGGTATTCGGGATGATCGGCGAAAAGCCGGGCCATTTCCCCCGGCCCTTTGAGAAAGCGCTGGTCATTGGCCGCGAGCAGGCGGCCGGCCTTGGAGAGGCAGGTGTGATGTCGCATGCAGGTAAAGACATCCTGCACCGCGCGCCGCTTGGGATCGTGGTAGAGTGCGCCATTGGTGGCCACGATAGGCAGGCTGTATTGACCGGCCACCGCCTCCAGGAAAAGATTCCGCCGTTCTTCGCCGCGCAGGTAATGACGTTGCACTTCGACGAAAATATTTTCTCGGCCAAAAGCCTGGCATAGCTGTTGCAGCCTGGCATCAGAGACCTCCGTGTGCCGGGGTTGCAGGATGCCATCATCCTCGCCGGTGAGGGCGATGAGGCCTTCAGTATATTCCGGCAGTTCCTCCCAGCGGACCGAGCATTGGGTTTTGGTTCCGCGAAGTTTCGCCGCGGTGATCAGGCGGCTCAAATTCTGATACCCGGTGCGAGTGGCGGCCAGCACGGGCACGACATGGCCGCTATCCATCGTTAACTCCGCGCCCACGATGGCTTTCAAATTATACCCGTGATCCCGTTTGAGGTCGCGGGTCGCCTTGTGCAGCCAGGCCGAGCCGTAAAGCCCGTCCCGATCACAAAGCGCCATGGCTGGCAGTTCCAGAAAGGCAGCTTGCGCCGCCAGTTCCTCCGGCTTGGACGCGCCGTGTAAAAAACTCAGCGCGCTCCGCGCATGCAGTTCAACATACGGCGTCATAGCATCCTTCCAGCCGCCATTGGTTTCCCGTGCGGGCGATGCGGTAGAGCGCGCCATCCGCCAGGGCGATGTCCCATTCCTCGGTCTGCCACGCGCCGGGCTCCCACCAATTTCCTGACAGCCGGTAGGGTCCCTGCACGGAAAGGATTTTTCCGTTGGCGACCGGAGAGATGAGACGGGACGGACATGATTGATGAATTTCCACCTCCGCCGCCATGGGTGGCCGCCAGCGCTGCAAGGGCAGGCCCAGCCACTCCCGCTCCTGTGCGGCCGGAGCGGTCGATTCAATCGACCAGGGCACTTGCGTGGTCAGACGATGGCTGTCGGGTTTGTGCGTGTTTTCGGGTTGGGGGAATCCCACCTGGTCCACACCGACCAACGCGCTGAGTTGCGCCAGTGTCTCGCCGAAGCGGTTGGGATCGCGCAGCATCGCGCCGAAGAGCCCGAATTGCTGCCGGGTCGGCTGGCCTGGTTCCACCAACAGGCGAAGGCCCACCGGCTGCTGCGACAAGGTGAGATGTTCCAGATGCGTCGATAAAATCCGGAACATCACCTCCGCGTCGGTTGTCGGCTCGGGAATGGTGAAGACACGCTCGTATTCGCCGCGGTCATCGAGCGGCAGGCGCAGGATCAGGCGCGACGCCACCAGGCAGCGGCTGCGCAAGCGCAGGGAGAGTTGATCCACAAAGCGCCGCAGTAAAAAGAGCAGAGGCTCGGTAGTCTCGATGAGATGCTCGAAGTCGTGGCATTCCGCATAAACCTCCGGTGGGGCAATAAGGCGGAGCGGGCGATGCGAGCGCCCCGATGCCACGCGCAACATCTTCTGCGCCGGTGCGCCCAGCCGCTCGATCGTCCCGGTTCGCGGCAGTTGCAGAAAATCTCCGACCGTCGCAACGCCCCAATCCCGCAGGATGGCGAGCAGTTCCTCCGGTGGACGCAGAAACGCCACGGGGAGGGGATGCAGGTAGGCCGCCGAGTCGCGCACCACACTCACCGTCTCCGTTTCCCGCGCCGCCAGCAGAGCCACATCCGGGGTGCGCGCCACCGCGACTTGCGACTTTAATCCGACAGCCTGCAAATCCCGCACCAAATGATCCCCTAGCGTATGCCAGCCGAGTTGATGATGCGCTCCGCGCCAGTCGAGCGTGGCCGCTCCCAACGCCGTTGCCTCCACCAGCGGCGAGTGCGCCAGTGCTGTTTCGTGCAACAGCCCGGTGAGCGCCTGCTCCTGTTCCGGCGAACGAGTAAAAACCTGCAGGCTGGGACACCGTCCCATCGCCTGGGAAACCGGCATACCCGGACGGATGTCGCGCGCTTCCGCCGCCGGCGTCGTTTCCCACACATCGCCGGTGTCGGGATCGGACAACACCACCGGCTGTTGCCAATATTCCGCCCGCCAGCGCAAGGCGGCCTGCAAACCAAACCGGGGTAAAAACACCGCCGCGTACATGGTCAGGCAATGCGGCGTTCCACCGTGGCGGGTGCGAGACCCCGGCGCATGGCGTGAATGCGTACCTCCGTCTGCAACTCCTCCCGTGGTCGCAGCAGATCGCGCAGCGTCCAGCGATGGGAAAGTTGCCAGCGCAGCCGCGCGGCGGAGATGCAGGCTTGCAAGGTGCAGATCCCGAGGGCGGTTTCTCCCGTTTCCAGAATGCGCTGAAAGCGATGCCAGGTACTTGCCGGCACGCTGCGCAACTCCCGTGCCGGCGTCCGCCGCAAGTCCAGCACGATCATGGGAAGGTTGGCATCGCGCAGCAGCATGTCGACCGCCTGCACCGCCACGCCGAGACCCGGGCAGCGCACCCACAGCACCCGCCGCTGATGTTCCTCGCCGATCTCTCCGGGATCGAAGGTATTGGCTGCATCCACCAGTCCGGCAAAAGTCGTTCCCGTATTCAGCAGCGAGTGCAACAGCAGCGATACGCTGCCCGAGCTTCCCGAAATCTCCGTCAGTAATCCCGCTGGCAATAATCCGCCTTCCTCCATCGGACTGTCCGGCTGGGCCTGTCCGATGGCATCGGGAAATTTTTCTTCCAGCATGGCCTTGAGCGCGGCGAAGCGGATGATCTTGTCATCCTCCGGCTCCGGAACTCGCTGCAACTGGCTCATGGCTGGCGCAAGGACAGACGCAGCACGCCTTGGATTTGCAATTCACGGGCGGGAATGAGATCGGGATATTTCGGATTTTCCGGCCGCAGATACGGCACGCCCCGGCGCACGACATAGGTCTTCAGTGTGCTCTCGCCATCGATCAGCGCAGCCACGATCTGGCCGGGATGAGGTTCCGTGCGTTCCAGCAAAGCCAGATCGCCGTCAAAAATCCGCGCGCCTTCCATCGAATCGCCGCGCACCCGCAGGAAAAAGAGAGGTTCTTTCGTGGCGATGCCCAGCGCTCTCAAGTCCATCCGCACCGTGCTCTCCGCCTCTTGGACGGCCTCTTCAGCAAAACCAGCAGGGATACTTCCATAAAGGGGGATCTCCTGGAGTCCTCCGCTGTCGCGCAGCCGCCAGCGCCGCCCTTGCTTTTGGACCAATCCCTGTTTTTGCAGGCTTTGCAGATGGTAGAGGATGCCGGCGTGGCTTTTCCGGCCAAAATGGTCCGCGATTTCCCGTGCGGTCGGAACCACGCCGGTTTCCTGAGCCGCCTTTTTCATGAAATCGTAGATCCCGCCGGGAGTCACTTTGACCATATGGTCAAAATAGTCCGTTTTGACGGGTGGGCAAGTCATACCCGCAAGTTTACGACCCCCCTGGGACATTTACGGGGCGATCCCTGATCAGGCGACTTCCGGAAACCTCCTTGAGTTTACGGTTGCCACAATTCGGGCGCCGTCGCCGCTGCGGGCAGATTCCGATATTGTCGGCAGGAACCATCCGTCATGATGACATTGCCTTCGCCATGGTGGTCCTTTCGGAAGGTGCTCACCTTCGTCTCGGCGGCAGTAATCATGAAGTCTTCCGCATCGGCCAACAGGAGGCGCCCTCCGGAAAGGGTCTGGAGACGCTTCTCGGCCAGGCGTGTGTTCATGCCGTAACTGACCACAGTCTGGTAAGGGAATTTGTCCGCCGGGCAAATGTACAGTTGATTGGCGACGCTGCGGAAATCGTTCTCCCTGGCCTGGGAAAACATGTAGGGAATGATGCGGCGGTGCCACCTCTCATCATCCGCGACCTCATTCAATCCGTTATACGGAAAGGCTCCATCGTGATCACTGCAATAGCTGATGATCCCCAGATGAAGATTGTGCAGGCGCTGAACACATTGGGTCTTCTTTACGTTGGTCATGCTCGCGTTAACCATGGGAATGGCAAAGGCCGTAAGTATTCCGCCAATGGCCATGACCACGGCCAATTCGGCCAGACTAAATCCTTTTTGGGTACAGAACGGAGCTTGCGGGCGTAAGCGGGCACTGAGCGAGAGAGGCATGATGAGCGAAGGCAGATGTAGGGCCGCGGCTTGGAAAGCTGACGTTACAACTAATTGCCTCTTTCTTGGAGCCGAATGCAACCGGTTTAATTTGCGTCGATGGGATTTTCAATGAGAAAAAAGAAATAAATCGGACGTTATTTTTTAAGGCTTTCAGGAATTCATGCAATTGGTTGTAGTGCTGGAATGCATCTGTTAAAAACATCGCCAGGTGGAACGGCTGGTGGTGCCCATGCAAGCGCTTGTCGAAAAGCTCCGGCTATGCAGTATTAGCCTCACATGAAACTCCACGTTCCCCTGAGTACTTTGTTAATCCTGCTAAGCGGCCTTTCCCTTCAAGCTCAGAACGAAAGCCTTACTCCCGAGCAGCGCTTCTTCGCGGCCATGGCCGTAGCCCCGCAGGACCAGACCAAGACCGCTGGCGGCTCCGGCGGTAAGGACTTTAAGGAAGTCTTCCCCGACGGCGGCATCCTCGTCGGTTTCGATGTCTGGCAGGCTCCCTATGGTAACGCCGAAAAAGTCATCTACGCCATCTGCCCGATTTACCAAACGCTGGCTGGTCGCCAGCGCGGCAAAATTCAAGGCTCAAAGCCTGGCGAGGCGGAGAAAATCACCATCGAAGCGAAGGACGGCGATGCTGTCTCCTCCATCAGCATCCGCACCGGTTCTGTAGTTGACGGGCTGCAGCTCCAGTACCGGAAAATCGACTATTTCGGCTTCCAACTCACCGCCAGCAATTCCTACCGGAGCGATATTGTCGGCGGGGATGGAGGCGCCAAGCGCCTGTCGCCGCTCACCAGCAACGGCAAACCCATCGTGGGTATCTATGGTGGCAAAGCCCTGGCTCTGGACCGCATCGGTCTGATTTGCGCTGATAAGAAATAAAGAAATGTCCGGCAGGAATGTCCGTACAAGATAACCTCTCCGGGAGTTTATGGATTGGCGGCGGGAACCCAATTAGCGATATTTCGAGTGGACCGGGTGCGGCGCACTCTCGGCTGCGGGTCTTAGGGATTTCATCGGCTTATTTAAGCTGACAGAAACTTCTTTCAAATTAGGGAATTGGCTTCAGTGTCCCCCCTGGTCGATGACCAGCTTGCCAAATAATAGGAGGAGAACCGTTTCGGCTTGGTGGATTGCCATCCTGGTGGTTTTTGCCTTGGGGCTTTTTCTGAGGGTCCATCCTTTCGAGACCATTAAGGGCCCGGGCTTTGATGAGACCGTTTACACCGCATATGTCGTCTACCTCGTAGAGCACGGTATCTGGTCGTATCCGACGATGGTCCGGGAGTATGTGGAAACACTCAAAACGTCTTCCATTGTCTTTCTTCCGCCCACCCGCGCTTTGTTTCTCATTACAGCGGCGCTTTGGCAGCAGGCCTTTTCAGTCCCGGCCATTGAAGCGGTCCGGGCTGTTTCCTGCGTTTCCTCGATCCTGACTCTTGCTCTTTCCGGTTTCGTTGCCGGGAGGTTGGGGGGATGGAGGGCGGCCTTCGGTGTGCTGGCTCTCATGGCCTTTGCGCCGACCCAGATCTCCATCGCGCATCGGGCCTTTATTGATGGGTTTTTCGGCCTGCTGACCTTGCTGGCCATCTGGAGCCTATGGGAATCCTTGCAGCAGCCGAAGTCACGTTGGTGCTGGATGTTCGGCCTCAGCCTCGGCCTGCTTGTCCTGACCAAGGAAAATGCTGCCTTCGTATACACCGGCATGCTGGTGCTCATCGGGGCCAGTCATTGGCTGAAGTTTGGGCAGGTCTCCCTGTCCCTGCTCATTGCCACCGTCGTGGGGCCGCTCGCGGGTGTCGGTATTCTGGCCGTTTGCGCGGGCAGCGTTTCGGTTCTCGTTTCTGTCTATTGGCAGAACGTCACCATGAATTACGTTCTGCCCTATGCCCTCTCCAATCAGGATGGGCCTTGGTTCCGTTATCTGAGTGATCTGATCCTGGTGAGCCCGGCCGTCATGCTCCTGGCGATCGGAGGCGCCTTCATCAGAACCCAAAGAGGCGGGTTCTCGCTGTTCCTGATCCTCTTCATCGTCGTGACCTATGTTTTCATGGGCAACATCCGCTATGGTATCAACCTGCGGTTTGCCAACATGTGGGACTTCCCTCTGCGTTGGCTGGCTATGGTCCCGATTCTCATCTGGACGGAGAAGTTCGTTTCGGACAAAGCGAGGTACGCCTTTTATTTTGGAACGGTCATCACCCTTTGCCTGTTCGAGCTCTTCAACTACCTCGATATTTTTGTCCACCGCCAGGTCTACGATCCCATCTCGATCAACCTGATGAAGGCTTTGGATATGATCAAATAGCCATCCTCTGCCTTCGCCTGATTAATATGCCTTGATGGGCGTGGGGCTTTCTTTTTCAGAATGGAACGGCCATACCTGCAAGTTCAGTGCGGGTAGACACGCACGATAATACGTATTCATGAAAACCCAGTATTTTACGGCTACCAGTCTTGATGGATTCATCGCCACGGAGGATGATTCCTTGGACTGGCTTTTCCCGCTTGGTGACCTTAACGATTCCAGCTATCCAGAGTTCATTGCCGAAGTAGGTGCGTTAACCATGGGGTCGGCAACCTACGAATGGATGCTACGCAATGCTGACAAGGTTGCGGCTGAGACCGGATCATCATGGCCATACACTCAACCAGCGTGGGTGTTTTCCAGTCGCGCGCTCCCTGCATTGGACGGTGCGGATATACGATTCGTCAAAGGGGACGTGCGTCAGGTTCATGCCCAAATGAAATCGGTGGCGGGCTCCAGGAACATTTGGGTCGTTGGTGGTGGAGACCTTGCCGGCCAGTTTTACGATGCTGGCCTATTGGATGAATTAATCGTCCAAATTGGTTCGGCCACGTTGGGCAAGGGTAAGCCACTATTTCCTCGGAGGATTCTAAGCCCAAACTTGCGGTTGATCTCTGTTCGGCAGATCGGCAGTGGCATGGCCGAGCTACGTTACGAAATATTCAGGGGGGAGTGAAGGTCGTACTCCCTAACATATCGCCCCACGATCCTTTTTGAAGGAGAAGAGCTCCATCGGCAGCCAGGAAAATGGACGATGTAGGTTTCGAACCTACGACCCCCGCCGTGTGAAGGCGATGCTCTACCACTGAGCTAATCGTCCGGGAAAGTCGGCCAATTTATCCACTCCCCCGCGAGGCCGCAAGTCCTCAGTTACGGGAGATTTTCTGCACTTGATACTGGTCGCCCTTGCGGCGGACCGTGATTTTGGCCCCGAAAACTTCTCCGAGGAGCTTGGACGTGAGTCCTCCTGCCTTGGGGCCGCTATAGGTGATCCTCCCATTGCGGATGGCCAGTAGGTGGGAAAACTCCGGCAGGATTTCCTCGATATGATGGGTCACCAGTACGAGCCCGGGAGCGTTTTTCCGGGAAGCCAGCCGGCTCAGGTCGAGCAGAAAGCGCTCGCGGGCCACGGGGTCGAGCCCGGCGCAGGGTTCGTCGAGGATGAGGAGCTTCGGTTCCGGCATGAGAGCACGGGCGATGAGCACCCGCTGGCGCTCGCCCTGCGAAAGGACTTCCCAGTTCCGGTCAGCTGCGTAGGGGACTCGCAGCAGGCGGAGGAGGCGTTTCGCTTGAGCGGCCTCGGCCTTGGTGATGCGGCCCCAGTACCCGATCATGGCCTTCTTACCCCCGGCCACGATTTCCAGGCCATTGTCCTCATCGTGCACGAGATGGGAGATGCTGGCGCTCACCACACCCACATGCTGGCGAAGTTCCCGCCAGTCGCTGTCGCCGAAATGTTCCCCCAGCAAGTAAATCTCCCCATCTGTCGGCGTCATGTAACCGGTGATGGTTTTGAGCAGGGAGGTCTTGCCGGAGCCGTTGGCCCCGAGGATGGCCCAATGTTCTCCTTTGCGCACTGACCAGTTCACGGAACGCAGGATGTGCACGCCGCCGCGGCGCACGGTGAGATTTTTAACGTCAAAAAGCAGGCTCATGGAAATTGATGGCGCTGATTATTCAGGAAACCGCTCACCTCGCAACGCTCGGGAAAAATTCGAATGGTCACCGCCCCGGTTTCATTCTGGGAAAAAAAGGAAATCCCTTGCGCCGTTGCCGCCCGGGCCAGACTGTCGACAAACTTCAGATCCTGATATTCCGCCGCTCCGCTGATGATCACACGCGGCGAAACCGCGGCGAGGAAACCGGCGCTGCTGGTGGGGCGATGCCGGGAGGAGCCTTTGATCAGGATATCCGCCGCCAGCAGGCTCGGGCAATTTCGCAGCAGCCATTTTTCAGTAGCGGGACCGGCATCGGAGAGAAGGAGAATCCGGATGTTTCCTGCCTTTACCCGCAGCACGGCGGTGAGATCGTCCGCCGTCTTGGCGGGGAATCCGGGCGGCGGAAAGAGGACATCGACCTGACAGGACGACGATAGGGAGAATGCTTCGCCGGTGTGGAAGGTCGTGGCCGGCAGGCCTTTCTCTATCACGGTCGTGGCCAACCGGTCAGCGATGGTGGATTGCCCCATCGTTCGAGAGACCGCGACCAGGTTGGGCGGACAGGAGGTGAACAAATCGAAAGCCGCGCCGACGTGGTCGGCATCGATGTGGGTGAGCAGCAGACCGTCGAGCCGTTGTACCCCTTGTGAGCGCAAAAACGGCAGCAGGATATTGTCATACTTAAAGGTCGGCCCGCAATCGACCAGCCAGGACGAATTGCCCGAGCTAATCCATGTCGCACCACCGGAGCCGAAGTCAAAGACGACGATTTCCGCCAGCGGGCGTGGTGTTTCCGGCAGGCGCACATAGAAAAAGGAGCCGGGCAGGGCGGCAAAAAATGAGACCGCTCCCAGCAGGATTTTGGTGAGCAGCCAGTTGGTTTGATTGTAGATGACGGCCAGGCTGGAACTGATCATGCCGCTGCCCAGGGAAAGCATTCCGACCGCCATGATGCCAAAGGACACCGGCACCGCGACCATGTTGGCCGGCAGAGAGGTCAGCGAGATGAGGTGGAAATATCCCAGCGAAAGGGGTAGCGAACCACACCAGGCCGCGATGGATACCGCCGCGAGCGACGCAATCTGCATGCCGCCTCGGGCCCACAAACGCTGCGGAGGTGAGCACAGTTTCTCCGGCAGAAACGGGTCGGGTTGAAAGGGCTTTTCCAGCCACCTCGTCAACGGAGTGGCCAAGAAGAGGATGGCCGCGACAACGCAAAACGAGAATTGGAATCCAGGATTAAAAAGGTCGTTCGTGTGGGCCAGAAGAATGAGAAAGCCGGCCGCGAAAAGATTGTTCAGAAGGACCGGCTTCCGCTCGGCCATGAGGCCGAAAAGAATGATCGCAGCCATAATGGCGGAGCGCACGCTGGCGGCCTTGAGGCCGGTGATGAGCACATAAAAGAAAACCAGGCCGATGGTCGCCACCACCGCTGCCCGGCGGGGCACGCGGAAGACCCGGCCCAGCGTCCAGAAAAGCACGGCGATGATGCTCACATGCAATCCACTGACCGAAAAAAGGTGGAAAGTCCCGGTGCCGCGGAATTGCTCCTGCACCTGATCAGGCATGTCGGACACATCACCCAGGACCATGCCGACGAGCAGTTCGGTCACGACGGGATCGTTCACGCCAGCAGTCAGCGTTTTCCGCATCCATTGTCGCGTACGGTTGGCCAGTACGACCAACGGATTGCCATGACCACTCGAGAGAATTTCCGTCTCACTCATCCGGTCCACCCGCAGACGATTATAAATGCCCTGCAAGTTGGCCCAGCGTGCGAAATCAAATTGCCCCGGGTTGCGCGGTGGTTCTAGTTTCTCGATCAAACCGTGGGCCCGGATTTCATCGCCGTAGGCAGGCGGGGGCCCGGGCCAATCGACCTGAAGGGTGACGGCGGGATGGGAAACAGTTTCCCGCCAGCGCAGGGAAGTCACCCGCAACGAAAAACTGGCCGAGCGTGGCGAGAAGACCCGAGGCTCGCTGTCCACGATGCCGATCACTTCCGCGACGGCGGGCGGCGGCACCTGGCGGGAAAATTCCGCCCCGGCGGACTCCCGGCTTTGCCAGGTGTGAACCAGGGCAAATGTCGCCACGATGAGCAGGCCAAGCAGCGGTTGGCGGCGGATGAGAAAAAAGGATGCAGCGAGAACGACCACCAGCAACAGCCACACCCACGAAGTCCAGGCGACAAAATGCGCAATGAGGATGCCGATAATGCCGCACGCGAGCAGCGGATGAAAGGGCAGCCGCTGGCGGAAAAGAGCGGTCTTCCTGTCGTTCACGGCTGTCCGCAAAATTTAAACAGACACAAAACCGAGGTGTGGTCGGGAAAATAAAATCGCAAGGCCCCGTCGCGATTCCGGATGTCCTCGGCCACGGCACAACTGGCTCGCCGCGAATGGATCTGATGCAGTCCGGGACGACCTTTCTGGAAATACGGCGAACCCCACGCCTCCAGCAGGATGGCGCGCTGGGCGGTAAGCAGCAGCAATTCCTCCAGTGCCTCCCGCGTGTAGTGTTCGTAAAAAACGTTCGTGGTGCTTTCCACCTCGGCGTAGTCAAATCCCGCATGCTCTGACACGTCGCGCCCGGGCAAAAATTCCCATTTATCACGCCACAGGCCGAGGCGCACCCGGGCATCGAAACCCGCGGCGTCATTGAGCCGGGAAAAGGTATTGATCGAAACGGTCAGCCGCTCGTGCCGTCCGACATCCATGCCGATCCACACATGATCGATGCGGAGAGGGTTGGGATGGATCTCCACCCGGCCTTGCAGTTCGTTACCGACCGCGTGGAGAAAAGGCGCGGCGAACGGATCGAGCGCCACGGCTCCGCGTTAATTAAAGGAGAACGGACTGTAGAGCGACTCCTCGTAACCGGAGTCATACCAGTCGTCGATTTCCGGCTGGTTGTAGGCAAAGGGCTGCTGGTCCTGATAATATTTGCTGTTGTAGTAGGCGCGCTTTTGTTCGCCAGAGAGATGGGCGGTCTGCTGGGGCGAGTTGTGCCCGTAGAATCCCTGCGTCTCGGTGAGGTAGTTCAGCAACTGAGCCGTGGCACCTTCGGATTTCAGCCCCTGCAACTCGGCATAGGTGAGATTGTAAGCTTTGCGGGTGCTTTGGAGATATGCGGCGATCGTGCTGGAAGGAACGCCCTTGCTCACGAGATTCGAGATATCAGTGTAGTCCAGCACGCGCCCCTGGGTCACCTTGATGTAGGTACCCTGATCGACGCCCCGCGACGAAAGCGCTGTGGCGATGGCGGGATCAACCTGCTGGGTTGAGGCGCAGGAGGAAAGAAGCACGACGGCGAGAGCCAGGGCGGAAAGGCGGGCGATCATTGCTAGAGTCCTAGTCGAGCCGTGCCGGGCTGGCAAACTCTTTCCCGAGCCCTCGTTCAGGGAATGATTTCCGTGCCGATGCCGGCATTGGTGAAGATCTCCAGCAGCAGGCAGTGCTGGATGTGTCCGCCGATCATATGGATTTTTTCCACGCCCTTCTTCAGAGCGCCGACTGCGGACTGCACCTTGGGAATCATGCCGCCGACGATGATCTTCTCCTTGATAAGGGTCTCGATCTGCTTTGCGTGCATGGTGGGGATGAGCGAATCCGGTTCCGCCGGATTCCGCATGATGCCGGGAACGTCGCTCACATAGATCAGCTTGGACGCCTTCAAGGTGGCGGCGAGGGCGGCGGCGGCGATGTCCGCATTGATGTTCAACACCATGCCATTTTCATCTGCCCCGATGGGACTGATGACCGGGACGGACTCCTCCTTGATCGTCGCGCGCACCTCGCGGGAATTGATCTGGGCGGCTTCACCGACAAAACCGATGTCGATATCAATGTCGCTGCCGGCTTCCCGCTGCGGGCCGAGCTTGCTGGCCACAAAGACCGACTTGCCGGAAAATCCCCGGGCCTTGCCGCCGAATTTGATGAGATTCTGCACGATCTTCGGGTTGATCTCGTTGTCGAGCGTATCCTCCACGATCTTGATCGCCTGGTCATCGGTCACGCGCAGGCCGTTGACGAAATGCGCCTTCTGCCCTGCGTCCCGCATGCGGGCGGTGATGGCCTTGCCGCCGCCGTGGACGAGCACGGGGTTGATGCCCACCGCCTCCATGAAAACGACATCGCGCAGCAGGCGCTCGACGATCTGGTCTTCCTCCATGGCCGCGCCGCCGTACTTGATGACAAACGTCTGGCCGCGGAATTTCTGGATGTATGGCAGCGCCTCGATGAGGCTTTCGGCGTGGGTTTCGGGACTGAGAGTGGTGCGCATGATTTATTCGCCGAGGTTGAGCCGAACGTATTCCTCGGTCAGGTCGGTCGTCCAGACCGTATGCGTCGCGCTACCCACTGCCAGATCGATGGTGATGCGGAATTCCTTCTTTCGTGCTACCGCCTTGAGCTTGGCCCACGGGGTCGACGCCACCACGCCGCCCTTCACGATCGGGAGGGCGTCATAAAAAATATCCGTCTTCTTTTCGATCATCTTCGCGCCGGAATAACCCAGCGCATCCATGATGCGGCCCCAGTTTGGGTCGCCCCCGGCCCACGCGCATTTGGTGAGGGTGGAATTTCCCACCGCCTCGGCCGCCCGGCGTGCATCCTTGGGCGAAGCCGCCCCGCGCACGATCACCTCGACAAATTTGGAAACCCCTTCGCCGTCCAGCACGATCATGCGGGCCAGTTCCTGCGTCACTTTATCCAGGGCTTTTTGAAAATCTGCGAAGTTCGGCGCCACCCCGGACGCTCCATTGGCCAGCACGATGACAGTGTCGTTGGTGCTCATGTCGCCGTCGACGGTGATACGGTTGAAGGACACTTCCACCGAGGCACGCAGGGCCTTGCGCAGGGCGGGTTGGGGGAGTTTCGCGTCCGTGGTGATCACGCAGAGCATCGTCGCCATGTTGGGATCGATCATGCCCGCTCCCTTGGCGATGCCGCCAATGCGGAAACTGCCGCCCTTGGTTTTCACTTCCAGCGCGATCTCCTTGGGGAAAGTGTCGCTGGTCATGATGGCCTCCGCGCAGGATTTACTGGCGTTGCGCGTGAGATTCACCTTTTTGATGCCCGCCTTGATGCGGGCCAGGGGGAGGGGAACGCCGATGCGCCCGGTCGAACAGACCAGCACATCCTTTTCCGTCAGGCCCAGGTGGGCGGCTGCGGAGGCCGCCATCTCGCGGGTGTCCACCAGCCCGGTGTCACCAGTACAGGCATTGGCATTGCCGCTGTTGAGGATCACTGCGCGAGGCTTGCCCGCTTTGAGGTGTTCCAGCGAAACGAGCACCGGCGCGGCTTTCACCACGTTCGTGGTAAAGGTCCCCGCCGCTGCACAGGGCAGCTCGGAATAAACCAGCGCGGTGTCGAGCCGGGTGGCCTTGGGGTTCTTGATGCCGCTTGATGCGCTGCCCGTAAGGAAACCGGAAGCCGCATTGAGGCCTCCGCGAATTTTTTGAATCATAAAAGTCCGTCTGTCTCGGCGAAGCCCGCCATGAGGTTGAAATTCTGCACCGCCTGGCCCGCCGCCCCCTTGACCAGATTGTCCAGCACGCTGAGCAGGATCACTCGTCCGGTCCGCTGGTCCGACCGCACTGCGATATCGCAGAAATTGGTGTGGATCACATTTTTCACGTCCGGCAGATCGGAGGCGATTCGCACAAAGGGTTCGGCGGCATAGGCCCTGGCCCAGCAGGCCTCTATCTCCGCGGCGGAAGCACTGGCGGATGGCTTGGCAAAAATCGTCGTGTGAATGCCCCGGTTCATCGGCGCCAGGTGCGGCACGAAGGTGATGGTGACCTTCTCGCCGCTGGCGAGGCTCAGCTCTTGCTCGACCTCCGAGAGATGCCGGTGCTTGGGCAGGCCGTAGGCCCGCAGACTTTCATTGCACTCCGCGTAGAGCAGGGTCGTTTCCGCTTTCCGTCCCGCGCCGCTCACGCCGCTGGCGCTGCTCACCACGATGGTCGTGGGATCAAGCAGCCCGTCCCGCAGCAATGGCACCAAAGGCAGGAGGATGCTGGTCGGATAACACCCGGCCGACGCCACCAGTTGAGCCTTGCGCACGTCATCCCGATGAATCTCCGGAATGCCGTAGACCGCCCTGGCCAGCAGGTGCGCCGCCGTGTGCTCCTCGCCGTAGAACTCCAAAAACGTCGCCGCATCCCGCAGCCGGAAATCCGCACTCAGGTCGATGATCTTGATGCCCGCCTCGATCAAGGGCGCGGCAAATTCCGCTGCCAGTCCGTGGGGCAGGGCCAGAAAAACATACTCCGCCCCGCTTGCGATCAGCGCCTCGGCGGACGACGGCGAAAAGGCCAGGCCGTCCAGCGCGGGATGCCCGGCAAACTTAGGCAGGACGTCCCGCAGCCGCTTGCCCGCATGCTGCCGCGAACTCACCGCCACCAGGCGCACCTGCGGATGCCGGGCCAGCAGAGCGCAAAGCTCCTCTCCGGAATACCCGTTGGCTCCTACGATGGCGACTTTGGTCATGATGGGGAAATCGTACCCAGCCCGATTCTTTTTCAAAGCGGAAATCTTTATCTCTTGAAACCTTTCGTGACTTGGTGAATTCTGACCCTTCCGCAACGGGCCGTGGCTCAGCTTGGTAGAGCGCTTGAATGGGGTTCAAGAGGTCGAGAGTTCGAATCTCTCCGGCCCGACCACTCGAAAACCTTGATAAACATAGGGTATAGAGGGAAGGGAGTTGCCTTTGGTCACTCCGGGTCATAACTCAGTGACGGAATACTCACTTTCGGCTTTTCGCTCTTTGAGAGGCCCACTTCTCCAATTGAGCACACCGCAATACCTGGAGAGCGCCTCTCTCTAAGGATGATGGCCGGACGCTTTGGTGGCGGATTCCTTGGCCGCCGGAGCAGCTTCCTTGTCAGAGTAGACTTCGACAGTTTGCATCATGCCCAGTTCCTCATGGTTCATCATGTGACAATGGAGCATGAAGAGGCCGGTGAAATCCTCGAAGCGGGTGCGGAAAGTAAGGCTGCCCTTGCGTGGGAGGATGGCCGTATCCATCCAGATCGGCTCGGGCAAGGGAACCCCATTGACCTTCGTGAGCTGGATGTCGTTGGTGTGAATGTGGAAGGAATGGTCGTGGGAGTGCTCGTTGACGATCGTCCATTCTTCGACCGCGCCGAGACGTACGCGCTGATCCAGCCGGTTGGGGTCGAAGACCTTTCCGTCGATCAGAAATCGGAATTCCTGCCAGAGCGCGGTCGCCTCCGCCTCGGGAACTGTGGCTGAAAAAGTCAGCGTCCGGGTGCCGGTGATTTCGCTGTCGGTGATTGTTTTGTCCGGTGTCGGCGGCAGTGCTTTGGGGAGGTCCATGGGGAGCGGATCGCCTTCTACCACGAGCGTGGCGAGCGGACCGGTGGGGGAGGGATAGCCCTGATCGTAAGGAAGAGCGCGCAAGGCGTAGGTGCCGGGCTGGCCGGCTTTCACCAGAACATCAATTCGCTGGCCCGGCGCCATGATCATGGCTTCGGGGTTGTCGACGGCCTGCTGCGACGTGTCCGGCGGAGTAAGGTCCATGCGTGAGAGGGGGATGCCGTCACGGGCGATCTGGTGAAGAGAGTGCCCCTCCAACTCCATAAAGATATCGTCCTGGTAGCCCGCATGCACAAACCGCCAGCGCTGAACCTCGCCCGGCCGCATGGTGATCTTTGGCTCACGGATACCGTTGATGGTAAAAAAACGCAGCGCGGTTTCGGGAAAGACGGTCTGGAAATTCTCAATCGTGCCCAGGGTGTCGAAGACCGATTCGCCCAGCACCATCACGCGCTCCTTTGCTTTGGTGATCTCCGGCACACTGGCAAAATCCCCTTCGATGATCAACGCCCCGGCCATGCCGCTGGCCATCTGTATATTTGCCGATCCGTGAGCGTGAGGATGATACCAGTTGGTTCCGGCAACATGGTCGGCGGGTATCGCAATCTCCACATCGTAGCTTTTGCCCGGGAACATCGATCGCATGACGTTGTCCGCGATGCCGCTTGGACTCACGTGCAGGCCATGGGTATGCAGATTGGTCGTGTTGAAGTTATGCGGCGTGGCCTTGTCCTCAGGCGTCAGGTCGCGATTGGGCGGCAAATCATTGATGATCTTCATGCGCAAAGTGTCGCCGGGCTTGAGGCGCAAGGTGGGTCCAGGCGTCTTTCCTTCATAGGTGCGCAGGAAGAGGCGATAGCCCCCGATATTCAGATAGGCATATCGGACGGTCAGAGTGGTATCGAGCACGCCATCGACGGAGCGCCGAACCTCAGGTTCGGAGAAGGGAGCACCCGGTTGAAAGGACTTCCAGTTCTCGACCCCGCTGGTCAACCCTTGTTCTCCGTGATGATGGTGACTGCCTTCTCCCGCCAGGACCGGATGGGGGAGTATCGCCAGAAGACCTGTCGCAATGGTGGCCAGCGACTTGCGCCTCAGCGTGCGGGGGAAAGAAAGGACGCCAAACAGTGTTGCGCTATTCATAAAAACCACCCGCAACGTTAGCAATGTGCAAATAAGAGAGCGAGAACAGAACTCTATCGCCTCTATGGCTAGCCTTTCGCAGCCGAGGTGACCACCTTCAGGTGAATCTGCACAAAATCATTGACCACGTGCTGGCCCAATCGTGCAAAAAACTTGCCTGAGCCATAAATGGAACCCCACAGGGTCCGGTCCATTTCCAGGATCGCCTGCGCAACCAGTACGCCGGGACTTTTCTCCGCGACGGAGGCGAGGAATTCCAGCGGCTGCGTCTTGCCGCGCAGGGTAAAGTTTCCCCGGAAGCGATAGTTCGGTGTGCCCGTCGTGGCCTCAGGCAAAGGTTCGGTGGAACTCAATACAAACTCCGCCTGCGGATAACGCTCGACCGAGAAAAAATCGTCGCTGCGCAAGTGGGCGATCAGCGCCGCATTCATGGCCGAGTCCGTCAAATCCGAGCACCGCAGCGAGGTCATATCCACCGTAATCACAGCCTCGGACGGCACGCCCTCTTTCAGCAAAACATAACCCCCGCCCAGCTGTATCGTGCCGGTGTGGTGATTGAAGAGATTCCGCCCGGTCCATCCGACAAAACTGGCTGTTTGGTCGATCTCGAAACGACCGCTCAATGGTTGTCCGACCGCGCTGTCCGACCTTTCGATTTCCTTTCCGCCGGTCTTGCAACCCTCCAGCCCGCCGGGCAGGACCGTGACGTTCTCGTAACCTGCCGCCTTGAGCTTTTCCATAGCCTCGCTCGCTTCCTGGGTGGAATCACTGAGCCCATAGACGGTCAATTTCGTATTTTGATCAGGAAAGGCATCGCGCACCTTCTCGATGAAGGCAGTTTCGTAAACGCAAAAATTGACCGCTCCGGAGAGATGTTCGTTCTCGTAGGACTCGGCGGACAACACATCGATCAGGGCTCGGGAGTCGGAAGGCGGTTTCACTCTTCGGAAAGATGGCGCAACTCGGAAGAAAATTCGACTGACATTCTGAAATTCTAAAAAGTTAGTTTAGGATTGCGCTTGTGATCTCTTAGGCAATCATGCGGGACCGATGAGAAAACGCACGGCTTGTTCGACGTTCCTGCTAGTTGCTTTTACTTTGGGATCGGTCTTGGCCGAGACCTTGCAACCCTATGACCGCCTGGCGCGGGGAAATGTGACTCTCGTGGCGAACGTTGTATCGGCCGGCTCGACCACGGAGCAACAGACTTGGAAGACCAGCTACGGCTCCTATGCGAAGGACATGGTCAACAGTAAGACCGTTCAGGTCGATGTGACCCTGGCCAAGCCGGAAGATCCACCGATTACGATGGAGGCATTTGTTTTCATCAAGTCCCGCGGCGGTTCCCGGGTCAAATACTCTCCGGCGGAGGTGAAGCCGACGGAGAAACCGGGTTCCTACACCTTCGATATGTCGGTCAAATACTCCAAGGAGCGCTGGGTGTATGCGGACTACGGCAGGGTGACGGAATCCGGCGATAAGGTCGTTGGCTGGGCTGTCCGCGCCATCGCCAACAACAAGATCGTGGGCATCGCCTATTCCAGCGAAAGTTATCGCGGTGTGGCCGGCGATCCCACCGGCCTGTCCAAATACGAATTGGCCGCGCCGGACAAAAACGGCCAGGACTAGTATCTCCCCGGCGGAGGAGCCGCCTGCGTGGGCGGCGTCGGGGTCGCATTGGGCGGCGGATTACGCTGATCCACCTTGCTGGCTGTGGGTACCATCTTCTCGCCTTTTTCGGCATAATAGCTGGAACGGTGACGCGCCGCGTCTTCATCAGCCGGGCCGGGGGCCTGACAGGCCGCCAGTACCACAGCCGCCGTTGCGGCGATAACTAGAAGGTGATTTGTTTTCACGACTTCAGAGAATCGTTTTCCGGCCACTCCGCAGCCGTAAAATATTTTGCGCCAAACCGTCTCTTTGCCCGGAGACGATACCCGTGATGCGAGTCAGTGATCTTTTCGGCTTATTCAAAGGGGCAGCCATGGAGTGGCTGGGGGACAAGGCTTCGAAACTCAGCGCCGCCCTCGCGTATTATTCCGTATTTTCCCTGGCGCCCTTGTTGGTCATCGTCATCTCCATTTCCGGACTGTTCTTTGGTCACGAAGCCGCCCGGGGCGAGGTGGCCGATCAACTTAGCAACTTGGCCGGGGAAAACGCCGCTCAGGCCATTCAGTCGCTCGTGCAGAGCGCGGATCACCCCGCCACCAGCCTCTTTGCCACCGTGGTGGGTTTGGTCACACTGCTCTTTGGCGCTTCGGGTGTGTTTGGAGAGTTGAAGGATTCCCTCAATATGATCTGGGGTGTCAGCGTGAAGCCGGGCCGAACCATCCGCACCATGATCCGGGACCGCTTCCTTTCTTTCACCATGATCCTGGGCATCGGATTTCTGCTCATGATTTCCTTGATCCTGAGTGCCGTGCTCTCCGCGGTGAGCGCGTACATGCAGTCCTACCTGCCCTTGCCGGAGGTGATCTGGCGAACGCTCGATGTGGCCATTTCCTTCGCCGGGACGACCCTGCTTTTTGGCCTCATTTTCAAGATCCTGCCCGATGTCGAGATTCGTTGGCGGGACGTCGTCATCGGCGCGGCCGTCACGGCTCTGATCTTCACCTTTGGCAAGATCGGCATCGGGCTTTATCTCGGCACCAGCGGCATCAGCTCAAGCTATGGGGCGGCCGGTTCGGCCATCATCATCCTGCTCTGGGTGTATTTTTCCGCGTCGCTTTTGTTTTACGGCGCGGAGTTCACCAAGGTCTACGTGCGCCGGTTCGGCCCTGGCGTGGTTCCCGCCGTGCATGCCGAATTGCTCTCCGATGCCCTGCGGGAGAAATACAAGCTTCCTCAGTCTTCCGCCTCTTCCTCGGCCTTCTCCTCGGCTTCTTCCAGAGCCTGAATTTCCTCCGCCGACAGGCGGGTGATACGTGCGCGACGCAGTCCGGCGGAATTCGTCAGCAACGCGGTGACGCGGTATTCTCCGATACGGACATCTTCGCCGCGCTCGAGCGGGGCTTCGGTCTGCCGGGCCACCCAATGCGCGACATTCTCGCGCGGACCGTAGTCAAAATTCCAGCCGGTCTCGGCCCGCAGTTCGCGTACGGAAAGCGCCGCGTCGACAATGATGGAGTTTTCCGTGTGCTCAAAGATCGGTCCCTTCTCGATGTCCAGTTCGTCGCGGATCTCGCCCACGATTTCCTCCAGCGCATCCTCAAAGGTCACGATGCCGGCCATGCAGCCCTCGTCATTCAACACCACCGCCAGATGGCTGCGCGAGGAACGGAACAACTCGATCATTGAGGGCAGGGGAGTCTTCAGCAGAAAGGTCAGCACCGGCCGCACCAGCGGCTGAAAGGAGGCTTCTTTGTCCAGCAACTGGATCTGCCAGAGCCATTCCTTCACCAGCACCATGCCCAGCACATTATCCAATGAACCCTCACAGACCGGGTAGCGGCTGTGGCCGCTCGTCCGGGCAATCCGCAGGTTCTCTTCGGAGTCCTTGTCCGTCCACAATGCCACCACCTTGTCGCGCGGCAGCATCACCTGTTGGGCACTCACATCCCGCAGGCGCAGGGATCGCACCATGATCTTGTTGATCAGCGCGTCGCCGCGGTGCGAGTGCCGGGAATGACTCAAGACATATTCCAGTTCCTCCGGGGCGAAGACGTGGTCGCCCTCCGAGGCGGGCTGCAGGCCGGCCAGGCGCAGGAAGAAATTGGCCGTGCCGTTGAGTACGAAGATGAAGGGGAAGAAGACGTAGTAGAAAACCAGCAGCGGAGCGGAAACCCAGAGTGACACTCCACGTGGACGCTGGATGGCCAGGGATTTCGGCGCCAGTTCGCCGAAGACAATGTGCAGGAAGGTAATGACCGAAAAGGCCACGGCGAAGGTGATCGTATGCAGCGCCGCCGCACTCTGGATGCCGAAATTGTCCCGCAGGATCGGCTGCAGCCAGTGCGCCAGGAACGGCTCGCCCAGCCAGCCCAGGCCGAGACTGGCCAGGGTGATGCCGAGCTGCGTCGCGGAAAGGCAGGCATCCAGGTTACTGACGGCCCGGAGGGCCATCGGCACTCGCCAGTCGCCGGTTTTTAATAGAGGTTTAAGCTGGCTGGCACGGATCTTCACGATGGCGAACTCCGCCGCCACGAAAAAGCCGTTGGCTATAACCAGAAGCAGGATGACAAGGACTTGCCACCCCAGAGTAAATAAAGTCATAAATTCGTCCCATTGGGGGCCCCAAATAGCCCTTCATTTTGTCTAACCCGGTCAGGAATTCAACCATTACCGGTTTTTTTTCGTCCCAACGAAAATGCAGGTTGGATTTTGCCACCGCAGACTGTTAATTGCGCGCGACCATGTCTGAATTCGGCCGAGAAGACGCCATTGCTCTCTACAACGTAGATCGTTGGAGCGGAGGCTATTTCACCATTAATAAAAAGGGCAACGTTGCCGTGCTGCCCAACGGCTCCGCCGAGCAGAAGATCGATCTCATGGAGATCGTGGCCGAGGCCCGGGAACGAAAGCTCCAGTTCCCGCTCACCGTGCGCTTCCATGATTTGCTGCGCGACCGGGTGGAAACCATCAACACGGCATTCGCCTCTGCCATCAAGGAATCCGGCTACCGCAACAAGTATCGCGGTGTGTTCCCCATCAAGGTGAACCAACTGCGCGAGGTAGTGGAGGAGATTCTGGACGCGGGCAAGAAGTGGCACTTTGGCATTGAAGCCGGCAGTAAGCCGGAACTCGTGGCTGCCCTCGCGGTCCACACCGACCCGGAGAGCCTCATTATTTGCAACGGTTACAAGGACACCGAGCTCATCCGCACCGCGCTCCTCGGCCGCAAGCTGGGCAAAACGGTGATCCTCGTCGTCGAGAAGTTGGAGGAGCTTCACCACATCCTGCGGGTCTCCACCGAGATGCAGGTCGAACCCAACATCGGCCTGCGCGTCCGCCTGCTTTCCAAGGGTGCGGGCAAGTGGGCCACCAGCGGCGGGGAAAATGCCAAGTTCGGTCTCTCGACGGCCGAAGTCGTCGCCGCCAGCGATCTGCTCACCCGCGCGGGTCTCGCTCACGCGCTCAAGCTCGTGCATTTTCACGTCGGCTCTCAGGTGCCCGATATCGGCACCATCAAGCGTGCCACCAAGGAGGCGGCCCGCTTTTACGGCAAACTCTGCAAGATGGGCCACGAACTCGGCTACCTCGATGTCGGCGGCGGATTGGGTGTGGACTACGACGGTTCGCGCACGACCTTCGACAGTTCGACCAATTACTCCCTCAACGAATACGCCCGCGACATCGTTTACAGCATCATGGAGGTCTGCGATGCCGAGAAGGTGCCGCATCCCACCATCGTGAGTGAAAGCGGTCGCGCCATCGTCGCCCATCACTCCGTACTTTTGGTCGAGGCCTTTGGCTCCATTGAGAAAAGCGCCGGCCATGAGGATGTTGAGGCGGCCTCGGATGACCCGCCGATCGTGCAGGACATGATCGATACGCTGGAAAATCTAGGCAAAAAGAACCGTCTGGAAAATCTGCACGACGCTCAGGAAATCCGCGAAAAGGCCCAGTCCATGTTCGACCTTGGAATGCTCGATCTGCGCGCCAAGGCCCGCATCGAGATCGTTTACTGGCAGATTGCCGAGGCCGTGGTCGCCATGTTCCAAGGCATGCGTTACGTACCGGAAGAGGTGAAGGAAATGGAGGTGGCGCTGGGCGATCAATTCCTTTGTAACTTCTCCGTGTTTCAATCTCTGCTGGACCACTGGGCACTGGGGCAGCTTTTCCCGGTCATGCCCATCCACCGGCTCAACGAGGCTCCCGATCGCAACGCCACCATGGTGGACATCACGTGCGACTCGGATGGCAAGGTGAGCAAGTTCGTGGATCTTCAGGACGTGAAGGAAACCCTGCCCATGCATCGCTGGAAAGCGGGCGAGCCTTATTATATCGGCTTTTTCCTCGTGGGTGCCTACCAGGACATCATGGGGGACATGCACAACCTCTTCGGCCGCGTCAACGAGATGCACATCTATCTCGATGAGGATGAAGAGGCCGGATACTACGTTGAAGAAGTACTGCCCGGCAGCACGATCGGGCAGGTCCTCAGCCTCACGCAATGGGATACAAATGAGTTGGCCCGCCGCATGAAGGCGCAACTCGATGCCGCCATCAAGAGCGACCGGCTTAAGCCCAACGAAGCCATGCGTCTGCTCGACGGCTATGAAAAAACGCTGGCTTCCTACACCTATTTGAATCTCGAGGATCAACAGAATCAATGAGCCAGCGCACGCCCCTTTACGACAAACACGTCGCCGCCGGTGGCCGCATCGTCGATTTCGCCGGATGGGAGATGCCCGTCCAATACACCGGCATCCTCGATGAACACCGCGCCGTGCGCGAAGCCTGCGGCGTCTTTGACATCTCCCACATGGGCGAGTTCTTTGTGCGCGGCGATGGCGCCGCCGCCTGGCTGGATTCGCTCCTGACCAATCGCCTGGCCAGGCTCTCCGTGGGCGAGGCTCAGTACACTCTCATGCTCAACGAGCGCGGAGGCGTCATCGACGACCTCATTGTCTACCGCATCGGGGAAAGCGAATTCCTTCTCGTGGTCAACGCCGCCAAGATCGACGAGGACGCCGCCTGGCTCAGCAGCCATCTGGCGGCTGGGATCGAGTTTGAAAACCGCAGCGATGACTACGCCGCCTTGGCCGTGCAGGGGCCCAAAGCCTCAGAGGTTTTTGAGAAGACTTTCGCCCGTGCCCTGCCGGCGGAGCGCAATCGCGTCATCCACTGGGATGGTCTTTTTGCCGTCACCACCGGCTACACCGGCGAGGCAGGTTTTGAGGTTCTCGTACCGGCCCGGCAGGCCGAGGCCGTCTGGGACCAGTTACTGGCCTCCGGCGCCAAACCCTGCGGACTGGGCGCGCGCGACACCTTGCGTCTCGAAATGTGCTATCCGCTCAACGGTTCCGACCTTTCGCCCGACCGCACCCCTCTGGAGGCGGGCCTGGGTTTCTTCGTCGATCTGGAAAAAGGCGATTTCATCGGGCGCGATGCCCTGGTCGTCCAAAAGAAGGACGGTCTTCCCGTTCGTTTGGCCGCCATTCTCGTCACGGAAAAGTCCCCGCCCATCCGTCCGCACTACGCCGTCCATGCCGACGGACAAAATCTGACCGAAACCACCAGCGGAGCCCTCTCGCCGAGCCTCGGCTCCGGCATCGCCCTGGCCTATCTGCCGTTCGCGCTTGCCAAGGTCGGCCAGCCCTTGGAAATTGAAGTTCGCGGGCGGCGCTATGCCGCCTCCGTGGTTAAGAAACCCTTTTACCAACAAAAATCATGAATGTTCCCGAAGATCTGAAGTATGCTGATTCTCACGAATGGATTCGCGTGGAAGGGGACATCGGCACGGTCGGCATCACCGATCATGCCCAGGAAGAATTGACCGACATCGTTTTCGCTGAGCCGCCCAAGGTCGGCGCCGAGGTCGTCGCGAAGAATCCCGCCGCCGTGGTGGAATCCGTCAAGGCCGCCAGCGACATCTACGCCCCGGTTTCCGGCACCATCGTGGAAGCCAATGAAGCCCTGGCCAACGATCCCGCCCTGCTCAATACCGACCCTTTTGGCGCCGGTTGGATTTTCAAGGTGAAGCTGTCCGATCCCTCGGAATTGGCAGCCCTCAAGGACGCCGCAGCCTATCGCGAGCAGATCGCGAAATGAGCGCAGCGCCCTTCGTCCGCCGCCACATAGGTCCAGCCCCCGCCGACATTCCGGAGATGATCCGGATGATCGGCGTCGATTCGCTCGACACCCTCATCGACCAGACTGTTCCTGCTGGCATCCGTTTGCCCAAGGGGCTGAATCTGCCCGCCGCCCGCTCCGAGGAAGGAGCCCTGCGCGACCTTCGCGCCATGATGGACCGCAACGAACTGCGCCAGTCCATGATCGGCATGGGCTACGCCGGTTGTTACACACCCGGTGTCATCCGCCGGAACATCCTGGAGAATCCGGGTTGGTACACCGCCTACACCCCATACCAGGCCGAGATCGCCCAGGGGCGTCTCGAGGCGCTCCTCAATTTCCAGACCATGGTCTGCGACCTCACCGGCATGGCCATTTCCAACGCCTCCTTGCTGGACGAATCCACCGCCGCCGCCGAAGCCATGGCCATGGCGCGCGAAGCGAAGGGCGGAGACGCCTTCTTCGTCGCGGACGACTGCCACCCCCAGACCATCGCCTTGCTGGAAACTCGGGCCGAGCCTCTGGGCGTCCGCCTTATTGTCGGGTCGATCCACGAGTTCACCAACGAGAAGGTTTTCGGTGCATTGATTCAATATCCCGCCACCGACGGGTCGATTCATGATCTTGAGCCCCTGGTCGCCAAAGTGCACCAGGCTGGCGCTCTCGCCATCGTTTCGGTCGACCTGCTGGCGCTGGTCTTGATCAAGCCGCCCGGCGAATGCGGCGCGGATATGGTGGTCGGAACCGCCCAGCGCTTCGGTGTACCCTTCGGCTACGGTGGCCCGCACGCCGCCTTCCTCGCCACCAAGGACGAGCACAAACGCCGCCTGCCTGGCCGCCTCGTCGGCGTCTCCAAGGACGCCCAGGGCAATCCCGCCCTGCGCCTGACCTTGCAGACCCGTGAGCAGCACATCCGCCGCGAGAAGGCGACGAGCAACATCTGCACCGCGCAGGTCCTCCTCGCCGTCATGGCCTCGATGTATGCCGTCTATCATGGCCCGGATGGCCTGAAAGCCATCGCCCGCAGCGTCCATCGCCGCGCCGCGCAATTCGCCCAGGCCGTGAAGGCCGGCGGCGTATTCTTCGACACGGTAAAGGTCGAGTGCAACGCCGATGACATCCTCAAAAAAGCGGACGTCCTCGGTTTTAATTTCCGCAAACTGAGCGACAACGCCGTCACCGTGACCTTCGACGAAACCACCGAAGACGCAGAGGCCGTCGCGGCCGTCTTCGGCGCCAGGGTCGAGCAGACCGATCCCGCGGACGTCATCGGCAGGTTTGCGCGCACCTCGGAGTTTCTGACTCATCCGGTCTTCAATCGCTATCACACCGAGACCGAGATGCTGCGCTACATCCGCCGCCTCGAGGCGAAGGATCTGTCGCTCACTACCTCGATGATCCCCCTCGGTTCCTGCACCATGAAGCTCAACGCTTCGTCCGAGATGTTTCCGGTCACCTGGGAAAAGGTGGGGGGACTGCACCCCTTTGTGCCCCTCGCACAGGCCCAGGGGTATCAGGAACTCTTCACCCAGTTGGAAAGCTGGCTCGCCGAGATCACCGGCTTCGCCGCCGTTTCCCTTCAGCCCAACGCCGGTTCGCAGGGCGAATACGCCGGCCTTCTCGCCATCCGCGCCTGGCATTTACATAATGGCAACGCCGGTCGCGACGTCTGCCTCATCCCGACCTCCGCGCACGGCACGAACCCGGCCAGCGCGGTCATGGCCGGCATGAAGGTCGTCGCCGTCCTTTGCGATGCGAATGGCAACATCGACCTCGCCGACCTCGACAAAAAAATCGAGCAGCACAAGGACACGCTTTCCGCCCTCATGGTGACCTATCCTTCCACGCACGGCGTGTTTGAGGAATCCATCCGCGAGATTTGCAACAAGGTACACGCCGCTGGCGGCCAGGTTTACATGGACGGGGCCAATCTCAATGCCCAGGTCGGCCTCTGCAGCCCCGGCAACATCGGAGCGGATGTCTGCCATCTCAACCTGCACAAGACTTTCTGCATCCCGCACGGTGGCGGCGGTCCCGGCGTCGGCCCGATCGGCGTCGCAGCGCATCTCGCTCCCTTCCTGCCCGGTCACTCGGTCATCCAGGTGGGCGGCCGCGAAACCGTCGGCGAGATTTCTCAAGCCCCTTGGGGCAGTGCCAGCATTCTGGTCATCTCCTGGATGTATGTCGCCATGATGGGTCCGGATGGTCTCCTCGAGGCCACCAAGGCCGCCATCCTCAACGCCAACTACATCGCCGCGCGTCTCGAGCCGTATTTCCCCATCCTCTACAAAGGCAGCAATAACCGCGTCGCCCACGAGTGCATTCTCGACCTGCGCGAGTGGAAACAACGCGCCGGCATCGAGGTGGAGGATGTGGCCAAACGCCTCATGGATTACGGCTTTCACGCCCCGACCATGAGCTGGCCCGTGCCCGGCACGCTGATGGTCGAGCCGACCGAGAGCGAATCCAAGGCTGAGCTGGACCGTTTCTGCGAAGCCATGATCACCATCCATGGCGAACTCTGCGCGATTGAAAATGCCACCCTTGATCGGGTCGATAATCCGCTCAAGAACGCCCCGCACACCGCCGCGGTCGTTACGGCCACCGACTGGTCGCACGCCTACCCGCGCGAGCAGGCCGCCTGGCCCGTCCCTTGGCTGAAGGAGCACAAGTTCTGGCCGTCCGTCGCCCGCATCGACAACGTCTACGGCGACCGGAACATCTTCTGCTCCTGCCCGCCGATGGAGGCCTAGGCTACTGCGAGATCAGCGGCTGCGGGGTCGTCAGCTTTTTGAATTCCGGCTCTTCGCGCCACGGCGCGAAGAGCGGTTCGTAAAGCAGCGTTTCCTGCACGTTCCGGCCGCCGATTTTTACGGCTTCCTCCGCCGCTTCGTAGAATTCCTTCTTCTTCTGCTGCGCGTAATAGGCACGGGCCAGCAGCAGGTGATTCTGGACGTTGGATTTCTCGATCTCGACGAGGCGCTTGGAGGGTTCGAGCGTGCCGCCCAGGTCTCCCATCTCCTCATGGTATGAGATGATGTAGCGCAGCATGTCGCTGTCGTTGGAAAAATCCTTGAGCGCACGATCCAGCAGCGGCTGCACTTTGTTCGTGTCGCCGATATTCGCGTAAAGGGTCACCAATTGCTGCAACGTCTCGCGGCTCTTGGGCTGCGCTGCCAGTTTGGTCTGAAGCTGTTGGATCTCACCGTCCATTTTCTTGCGCTGCTCCGCCATCGCATAGAGCCGCCACATCTGGAGATTGTTCGGATCGTCCTTGATCGCCTGGTCGAAAAGGGCCAGCCCTCCGTCGAAATCGCCTCGCTCCCACACCGCCGTCAGGATCGGCACCATGGCTTCGAGATTCACCGGCCAGAGCTCCACCGCTTCCCGGTAGGCGCGCTCCGCCTCCTCCGGCATCTTGCGGTACTTGTAGATGTTCCCCATCGTCATGCGCAATTTCGAGAACGACCGCTGGGCATCGAAATCCTTCTTGTAGGCCGGATCATTGAGCAGGCGGGTTTTGTATTCCTTCCAGAAACGGAAATCCTCCTCCACCATTTCGGGCGTCAGCTTTTCCACCTTGGTCTTGTTGAGCTTGTAAATCAGCCCGTGCGGGATGGCATAGTCATACGTCCACAACATTGGGAAGCTCTCCTCGATGAAGAAGTCATGTTTGTCGCGGTTCTTCTCCCAGATCCATTTGAGCGTGGTGCTGAAGATCAGGGTCTCCGCCTGTTCGTTCGCCTGCTCCTCGTTTTCCTTGATCTCCTTCTGGATCGCCGCTTTGACCTCCTCCTGGGTCGGTAGGATGATCGGTTCCTCGGGATAAGTATGTTCGCGGCCCAGCCAGCGCTCGAAGGCATTGGCCGGCTTCGGCCGCGCCGTCGTGTAGTGATCGCGCAGATACTTCATGTAGTTCGGCTCGCCCAGCGCGTTCTGCGTGATGATGTAAAGGTCCCGCCGATCGAAATTCGGATCGCGTTTGTTTCGGGGCGACTGCCCGCTTTCGCCGAAGATCATGTAGGTCGGCACGAACCGTCCCGGATCGGTTCCGCCGATCATGATGGAGCCGCGCGGCAGGTCTTTCAGCATGTCATGCCCATACATCCAGCCAAACCAATGGTCCCGCTGGCTGCTGGTGGCCTCGCTGCTGAGAAGCGGGAAGATCGGCAGCACGAGCAGAGCCGGAGCGATCCAAAAGGCCGCCGCCCGCCGCCGCGCCAGTTTTTCCAGGATGAGACCGACACCCAATCCCGCCAGGACGGCCAGGATCAGGTTGGTATAGGTGTGATACGGCATCTGCGTCCACCAGTCGGCATTGTCGATCTTCGTATTCGCCGTGATTGGTTGGAGAAACGCCGCCAGCAGGAACGCGATATGCAGGAAATAAATCCAGACCCGCTTGGGTAGCGGCAGCCGGAAGATGAAGATGATCGAGGCAAAATATCCGATGATGCCGATGGGCGTGAAAGCCTTCGCCATTTGCTGCCAGAAGAAGCCTACCCAGAGTTGCGCCATTTGCAGGCGTCCGGGCTCGGCTGGTTTTTTCTCCTTGGGTTTCTCCTCGTCCGGCTTGTTGACGCCCATCAGCTTGCCGAGGGACCGCACAGTGACATCCGTCAGTGCACCCGGATATTGTGAGCGATTGATAGAGAAGAAAAAGCCGTCCAGTTCCCGCGCGTAGCCCCAGTTCATCGGTGGGTTCGTGGCTGAGGCCAGCGGCATGTAGATATGCGGGAGCAGGCCGGCCGCAACCACCACGGGCAGAAACGCGACCAGTTTCCATTGGATGCGGAAACGGCGCAGCCAGACAAAGACCCCGAAAGCCACCGCCACGCAGTAGAAGAGGCGAATGGACGTCTTCAGTACCTCGGGTTCCTTGGACAGGATGGCAAAACCCAGGTAACCCAGCAGGATCGTCAGCATTCCCGCAAAGAACCAATCCAGAAAACGCCGGCGCCGAAGTAGGAGGATGAGCAGATAGGGCAACAGCGCCAGCACCATCGTCAATTGGTGGTTGCTGAACGAAAGCGTCAGGAGGAAGAACGCGAGCAGCATCAGACTGTCCTTGCCGGGCTTGCGCACCCAGGAGTAACAGGCCACGAGAAAGAGTCCGATCAGCAGAGCGTGCAGGGCGTAGACTTCGGCGATGACGGCCTGGGACCACATCGACTCGCTAAAGGCCAGCATGAGCGCAAAACTCAGTGCGACCAATTGGGGTATGCGCCGGAGACGGCCTTGCAGCAGGTCGCCAAAAACCCACGTCTGAATATTGGAGAGCAGCGCGGCGCAGAGTCCGACCGCCGCTGCGGCACAGACACCGCTGAAGATCGCCACCTCCCAGGCCGCATTACCCAGCGGCAGCAAAAGGAAGAGCCAGGTGAGAAATGTCCAGACCGGATATCCCGTCGGGTGGGGGACGCCGAAGTGTTGCGCGGCCACGATGAATTCACCGGAGTCGAGCAGCGTCACGTTCGGTGCGGCCGTCCACGCATACACGGCGAAGCTGATCAGCGCCGCGACGAGGGCGGTGATCCAGTCGGCTTTGTGCCAGGTATGTTTATCCGTGATCATTTTCCAGTGAGGGCCAGGTGGATGACGCGACGGAGCGCCTCGGCCGCGATGCCTGTCGTCATCTTGGTGTTGCCCTCCCGGCGCTCGGTGAAGACGATCGGCACTTCGACCAGTCGCGCCCCGGATTTCCAGAGGAAATAGTGGAGTTCGATTTGAAACCCGTAACCCTCCGCCGTGAATTTTTTCCAATCGAGATTTTGTAGCGCCCCGGCCCGCAGGGCCTTGAAGCCGCTGGTCGCATCCGTCAGGGGCAATCCCGTCAGCGTCCGGACAAACTTGGCTGCGCCCAGGCTCAGGAAAAGCCGGTCCTGTGGCCAGTTGATCACGCGCACTCCATCCAGATAGCGCGATGCGATGGCGGCATCCGCGCCCTTTTCCAGCGCTTCGAGCAGCCGCGGGATGTCCGCCGGGTCATGCGAGAGATCGGCATCCATTTCCAGACAGGCGTCGTATCCATTCTTCAGCGCCCACGCAAAGCCGTCCTTGTAGGCGCTGCCCAGGCCAAGCTTGCCCGGCCGTTCCAGTAGGTGAATGCGCTGCCCAAAGCCGGGATGGATGCGCACTTTTTCCGGCGTTCCATCGGGTGAACCGTCATCGACCACCAGGATTTCCAGCCCCGGATGCGAGGCCACGGCCTTCTCCAACACCGTGGTGATGCCGAGCACCTCATTGTATGTGGGGATGATCAACAGCGGCCTTTCCACCTTGCAGGACGAAGCCTCCGTGACCGCCGGCATCGGTGCAGCGACCGCTGGCCGGGGAACTCTCGACAGCCGCATCCGGAGAGAGGCTGGCAGGATCGCGCAGCGGTCCGCGCCCAGTAATCCTCCCAGCGCCACCCATGAGATCAGACTCAGCCAGACGCATGCGCCATACCACCAGGGCGGGAAAAATTGCACGTCGATGATTTCCGTCGGCTCCTTGACCCGCAAAGCCAGGTAGGCTCCGAAGGCCTTGGCGATCTCGACCGGTTTTCCACTCTGTACCGCCTTCCAATCGGGGTGCCAGGCCTTGGGAATCACGACCCATCCCGTTTTGGCTGGAGGCATGACTCGCCAATGACCCGGTACGACTTGCTGAATGTCTTTGTCGGGGACTTTTACCAACGTGGAGAACGCCTCGGCATTCAGTTCCATCTGTCCGTCGTTGTCGCCGTAGCTGGTGCGTCCGCTGATCGCGGCCAGCCCCTGCGCTGCGGCGGCAAGGCCGAAGTCGGCCACACCCTCTTCCGGGGAGGTGGCAAAGTTGCTGGCAAATCCTCCTGGCGAGAACGCTTCGGGGTTTTTCAAGATCGCGAAATGGTCATTCTCGTACGCCACCTTGAACTGTTCGCGCAACGCGTCCTGCAAGTCCTTGGCTGTGTCCGGGTCTTGTTTATCGAGGAGCAGATGGGAAATGCCCCCGATATTGACGAATGTGGCAAAGCTGCGCTTGGACGAAAATGCCTGCGACTGCAACTCCGCCAGGCCGCGTGCCATCAGGTGGCTGTTGAAGGCCTCATTCACGATATCCCGCCCCGACAGGATCGGCGTGAGTAGATAGAAATAGCGTCCGGAAAAAGGAAGCACGCTTCCTGTGAGCGCATCTTCGCGCAGGAATTTCTGCGCGGCCAAAAAGTCGTCAAATGTTTTGCGGTCCATTGGCGCTTTGAAGAACGACGCCACGATTGAGGCTCCGTCGGCGCTGGCTAGGGCGAGCAATCCGGCCGCCAGCGCCAGGCGCAGCGGCTTTTGGGCCACGGCTCGCACCAGCAGATAGGCCGCGATGCCGGCCGCCACCGAAAAACAGAAAACCCCGCCCATTTCAAAGAAGTCATGCGGCGCGCGGATATCCCGATAGAGCGGAAGTTTTTCGAGAATGCGAAAACCCGGCACGAGATAGTAAATCGCGATCGCGCCGCCCGCCCACCATCCGCGTGAGGGGAGCGAACCCGGCAGGATCAGATAGATCACCACGCCCTGCAGGACGAGCAGCCCCCAGGAGATGGCAATCGCCGGATCAAGCGCGTTTCCCGCCGATGCCAGAAACGCCAGTTGTCCGGTCAATGCATTGTTTACGCCCAGTCCCAGCCAGTGCGCCACCAGCGCCAGGGCGGTGAACAGGCGAAAGACACTGGCCTCGTCGCTGTGCCAGGGCTCCCGCCTCCGCAGGAAAAAAAGGCCCGCCACGCAGAGCAGATTGATCAGTCCCAGATAGGCCGATCCCGTGCGCACTTCGCTCTGCCGGGAACCCGGTGCCCCGCTGAGCAGGGCATCGCGATCCATCCATGCCAGCGCGGATTTTTGGGAGAACGTTCTTTGCCAGCCCTCAAAGGGACCAAGGTCGAACATTGCCACGAATTGGTTCTCCCGCAGTGTCGGCAGGTTCGGCAGCACCGCCAGCAACCCGAAAATACCCGCGCACAGCAGCAGATTCCGCCATGTCGGCAGCGTGAACTGAGCCCGTGTAATCCACACCCACAGGGCAAAGGCTGCCATCAGCGGCAGCACCAGCACCGCGATCTTGGCGTACGACAACACCATCAGGGCATTGCAGGCCGCGCACAGCAGCGCCGCCCGGCCATTCTTCTCTTCGAGAAAAACCAGCACGCTGCGAAAAGCCAGTGGCAGCAACGCAAACGCCAGCACATTGCCCACATGCTCGACATGGCCGAGGCGCAGCAGGATCGACGGAGCAAACAGATACGCGGAGCCGCAGGCGAAAGCCGTCCAGGGCGAAGCCGGGCATAGCCGCCGCAGGAACGCATACATCGTCAACGGGCATAAAAAGAGGAACGCCAGCGCGGCCAGCTTGGTGCCCACATAGGGCCCGCCCAGCAGCGCGAAGACATAGAGCGAGAGATTGGTCAGCGCGCCGATCGACATGAAGGCCAGCGAGGCCCCTTGCAGATAGCTCGATGTCCACCACGGCAGTCCCTGCACCTTCGCCGCCGTGTTGGCGTAGTCCTGGACCTTGGCATAATTTGCCAGCAATTCCTGGTTGGAAGGCGGGAGTTGCAACCACGAGTAGCCGATCACCCCGACGAACAGGGCGGTCACGAGCACAAGCAGCAGGGCGGGACGCGACATCAACGGCTATTCTGTGGTGCGGGCTTACGCGGCATGGCGGAAACTTTTAGGGGGAAAAATCAACCAAGACAACGATTCGTTCAACGCCCCGCCGCCCGGTCCAGCGCCTCCTGTACCACCGGGGCCGCCACTTGTTCCCAGGAGAAACGCCGCCGGAATTCCTCGCTGGCCGGATACCGCTTCTTTTCCCGGCCCAGCCGGATCACGGCATCCACAAAATCGTCGTAGTCCTCGGCCAGATGCAGCCCCGGCTGTCCGCCGAATTCCCGCCGCAGCGTCTCCAGCGGAAACGCCACGATCGGCAGGCCCAGGCAGTGATATTCCAGGAACTTGAACGTATAGATCATGTGCGTCGAGGAGATCGCAGGGTAGGGGATCATGCCCACATCGGCCGCCAGCGCATGGCGGATGAGCGGATCATGCGATAGGAAGTCGATCAGATGCACCCGCGGATGGCTCGCCAGCGGACTCCGCATCAACATCGGCTGGCAGGGCCCTCCGCCGATGATGAGCACATGAAAGTCCGGCGCCTGCTCCAGCAGCATCGGCACGATCTCGATGATCTCGTGCATGCCGTGATGCAACTCCAGCGTGCCGTAAAAGACCGCCAGCGGCGCGTCGCCGCAGATCGAGGCCCGGATTTCCCTCGCCGCTTCATGGTCGGCCTCCGTCAGGTGTTGGAAACGGTCATGCACGCCGTCGCGGATGACGGTGATCTTTCCCCGGATGTCCTTCTTCTCATACTGCGCAATCTCGTCCGCCATCACCTCGGTGATGACGAAGATGCGGTCATGCAGGGTGGCCAGGTGACACTCCAGACGGCGGAAAAGCCTCTGCCAGAGCGGCGGTTCCGTCGCTTGGTGCCAGAAAAAATAGCTCAGCATATCCGCCAGCAGGGTCGCACTGGGCACGCCTGTAAGCCGGGAGGCGATATGTACCGGCAGAGCCAGTACCGTATTGCGGCAGAGCAACAGCACCGGCTTTTCCTTCCGGATCGCCCAGAGCAGGAAAAACAAATACATCACGCTGTAGGCCGCATAGCGCAGGGTGCGAAAAGACGCGCTGCGGTGCATGTAAAAGGGCCGGAATGGCAACATTCGCACGCCGATGGCCCGCTCCGCCTCTTTGCGCGGACCGTTGTAGGGCGCGACCGACACCGGATCGAGCCCGGCCGCCTTGAGTTGATGCAGGATCGCGAGATTGCCGTTCGTGCTCCCACCCGTCAGTGGCCAGACCGGCTCATGACAGCAGAAGAACACCGTGCGCGCATGCGGGGAGGGTTCGCGCGTCGCCGCGGCGGAAGTGGCCACGGAGGGACTAGTGGTTTTGCAATTCGACGGAAAGCGCGGCCAGCTTTTTGCGGCCGTCGGCATTCTGGGTGTAATGCTCGTCCATTGCCGCCCCGGCGTATTTCTCCAGCTTGCCGCTGGAACGCAGTCGCGACAGCGGGGTGCCTTCGATCTCCGCCGTGCCGGAAAGCTGATGCGAATTCAGCGGCAGCGAACGGATGAAGTCCAGCGTCTCGCGCATCTGCTCCGGCGTTTCTCCGGGCAGGCCGATGGTGAATGTGCCATGCACCGTCATCCCGATCTTGCGCAGGTGATGCACCACATTGGTGGCGTATTCCAGATTCAGATGCTTATTGATAATCTTGTCGACGACGTATTGGTTGCCGCTCTCGAAACCGAGTTTCACCCCGTAGCAGCCGGACTCCTTCATGATGTCCCACGTTTCCATCTTGATCGTGTCGGCCCGGCACATGGCGGACCAGGGCAGGCCGATGCGCTTCATCATCTCGCACATTTCCACCGTGTGGTTGTTGCCGAGGTTGAACGTGTCGTCGTCGAAGTAGATCGATTTGAAACCGTATTTCGCGATGATATGGCGCAGATACGGCTCCAGATATTCCGCCGTGTAATACCGCACCGAGCGTTTGCCTTCGCCTGTCGGGTCGTTGCCCGTCATGGTCGCGGGCCACACGCAGAAGATGCACTTGTACGGACAGCCCCGGCTCGTCCAGACCTGCCCATGGGGGCGCTTCACGCCCACCGGCTTGCGGTCGAGGTAACGGGTGGCCACCGGTTCGTCGAACATCGGCCACGGCGCGGCGTTCATTTCCGCCGAAGTCAGCAACTGATGCTCGATCACCCCGGTCGCGCCGTTGATCACCTGCACGGAGCCCTTTTCGTACTCGCCCTTGATGCAGGCCACGATGGGCAACTCGGCCAGGATTTTCTCCGGGTCGCAGTTCGTGATCGGCCCGGTCAGCACGATTTTGGTCTGCGGCGAAATCTCGTGGATTTTTTTGATGACTTTCTGGTCGTGAGGCCAGCTCGGGGTGGCGGACTCGATGAAGAGGAAGTCGAATTTTCCCGCCACGACGAAATCGTAGTAGCTCTTATAGGACTCCCGCCGGACAATGCTGTCCCGCAAGACGACCTCGGCCCCCGCGTTTTTCTCCGCATAGGATGCGGCGTAGGACATAAAAAACGGGAAGGGGGTGTACTCGAGCGGGAAACGATAGCCAGGGAAGCTGAGGCTATTGAAGGTGAAGGGCCAGCGCGATCCTGCCCGGACGCCGGTGCGGATCGTGGGAAAGAACCCCCATTTAAATTCGAGTTTTTCCCACCAGGGAGGGTTGGAGAAGAGGACCTTCATTGATTGACCCCTCATTCTGAACCCTCCGGGCGCAAAGTGCAACCCGCCATCTGGTTAATCTGCCTTCGGTGCAGGCTTGCGGTCCGCCACCGCCGGATTGGCGAAAATCAGCACGTTTTCCGCGTGCCAGACCAGCTTCCAGTGCTCGTTTTGGATGATTTCCACCAATTTATCCACGTTTGGTTGAAGGATCGTCCATCGCTGGTCGATATCGCTGATTACTGCATAAGCAGCCTTTTTCAGGTCAGCGTCATAGCGGAACTGCTCCTTCGGCAGCGGTTCCTCGAAGGGCCACGTCGCGTAACCCGCCCAACTTGCCGCCTGTTGCAGATCCGCCGTCCGTGCCCGCAGCAGCCAGGCAATGTTGGCGTGGCAAATGATGAGATCGTCTCGCTTGGTCCGTTCGTTCAGCCAACGCGCTGCCTCCTCGATCTCGCCGCTCGATTGGGCCGTCCAATAGGCGATGCGCGGTTTCAGGGTTCCGGTCAATGTCTGGGGCAGCAGGGCCAGCGCACAAAACATGGGCACGGCCAGCAGGGCGGTCTGGCCCTTGCGCAGGAACCCCCGCTTGAGGCCCTTTTTCCTCAGCCAAAACACCACCCTGCGCAACGTGGCCGCATACGCCAGGATCATCAGCGGCAGCAGGATCACCGCCTGATAGTAAAAAAGCGTCAGATTCTGCCGGTTTTGCAGCAACAGAAACGCGATGACCAGTCCGCTCACCCCGAACGCATAAAACCGCCGGTTCAGGCACGCCAGAAAGCAAAGAAACCCCAGGATATGCCAGCTATCAGCCGTGAAAAACGTCCAGATGTTGAATACGATCTGTCCGAGGGAGGCACTGTTTTCCGCCGTCGATTTGGTGTAAAAATGCGCCGTCGCCAACAGATCCTTCCAGAGAAGCCCCGGCCCCTGCACCATCCCGCCCAGCAGCAGGGAAAGGCCCACCACCAGCGCCGGCGGGCCGAAAATCCAAAACCACGACCCGGGCCGCTTGATCCGCAGGAGGAAGGCCGGAACGAGTCCGTAGACAAAAAGGGGATACGCCATCGCTCCCAGTGCCAGTCCGGCTCCGGCGATGAGATTGTTGCTCCGCCGGGACCGCCGCGCCAGCGCCAGCACCGTCATGGTGAATCCCAGCGCAATCAGGTTGTGGGTGAAGGTCCACCGGAAATGGATCACCGTTTGCTCGTAGGTCAGAAAAAGCAGGGCTGCGATCAGCGCCGGCAGCACACCCAACAGCCGTCGGCCATAAAAGTAGATGATGGTGGCAATGCCGAGCGCCATCAGTGTGTTCACCAACCGCGCCCCCAGGATGTCGCCGCCGAAAATCTGCGCACCGCCACCGATCAGCGCCAGGTACCCGGGTTGAAATGGTGCGCCGGGATTCCAGAAGGTGTTCCACATGCACCGATTCGCCTGTACGCCGTGCACCAGATCGAGCGCGCAAGTCAGCGCCAGGGTCTCGTCGCCGTACCACGCCGGACTGGTGCGCAAATGGGGCAGGTAAAGCAACGCCCAGACCGCCAGCAGGAGGCCGAGAGGGCCGAGGCAGAGTTTTCGCTTCAGCGCGGCCAGGGCTGAACGCTCAGCCATTGCGCAGTTGCTCGATCTCAGGTTCGAGCGCCTTGCGGTCGGCCGCGGTCATGCGGTCGATGAAAAGGATGCCATGCAGATGGTCGTGCTCGTGCTGCACGGCGCGGGCCAGCAGACCGTCGGCTTCAAACTCGATCGCGCTTCCATCCAGTAATTGTGCCTTCACTTTTACGGAATAGGGCCGTTCAATCTTGCTGCGCAGACCCGGAAAACTCAGGCAGCCTTCGGTCCCGGCCTTGACCTTGCCGAAGGTTTCCACCTCCGGGTTGATCAGGACGAGGGGCATGTGTTCCTCCAGTTCCACCGGGTGGCCATTGATCCGCATGGCGCTGGGCCGGTCCGAGACATCGGTGACATCAACCACGCACATTTGAATGGGCCGGCCGATCTGCTGGGCGGCGAGGCCCACGCCGTCGGCATCGACCATCGTTTCCAGCATGTCCTCGGCCAGCTGATGGATCTTCTCGTCGATCTTTTCGACGCGGCTGCCTTTGGCCCGCAGGGCGGGATGGCCGTATTGGACGATATCAAGAATCATGGGAAACGGCAGACTTTCGCCAATCACCGCTTGGCTGGCAACTACTTCTGCTCCTGCGGCTGCGTGAAGGTAGGGATGTTTTTCACCCCGGCTTCCTTCAACGCGTCCAGGACCTTGACCACCACGCCGAAAGGCGCTTCCCGGTCCGCCTGCATCGCGATGGGACGTTTGGGATTCTGCGCCCGGGCCGCCTGCAACGAGGCCGCCAGGGTCTCCACCGTCACCGGCTTTTCATCCAGCGTGATCTCCTCCGCCGTCTTCACCCGCAGCACCAGCGGATTCTCTTTTTCCGCCGGAGCGGTCTCCGCCGTTTTGGAATCCGGCAGGTTGATCTTCAACGCCGGCTGGTCCTTCTTGAACGTCGTTGTGACGATGAAAAAGATCAGCAGGATCGCCAGGATGTCGATCAGTGAAACAATGATGACCGAGGGCGCGCGCTTTTTGCGGGTGTAAAATCTCATGGGATTCTCTCGATCTTCTCAATCTTGGGTGTTTCTCCCTGCGGATAGCACTTGGCGATGAGATCGGCCACGACCGCCTCCAATTCGATGGCCATCACCTCGATCCGGCGCTGGAAGTAGCTGAAAAACACCAGGCACGGCGCCGCCACCGCCAGACCCATGATCGTGGTGTTCAATGCCTCCGCGATGCCGCGTGCAACTGCGACCGAATCCGAGCCCACCGCCGCAAAGATACCCACCAGACCCGATAGTGTACCCAGCAGCCCGAAGAGCGGAGCCACCCCCGTCGCGATTTCCAAAAGCACCAAACCGCGCTCCAGCCCCGCCACTTCATGACGCGCCCGCACCTGCACCGCTTCGATCACTTCCGTACGCGGCCACGTCAGGTGTTTGATGAGAACCTTGAGCACGCGCGCGAGCGGCGACGGATAAATCGCAATCAATTTGGTCAGATTGTCCAGGTCGCTGCCGGGCTCCAATCGCTCGACCTCCGCCAGTAGTTCGGGTGGCAGCACGTTTTTTTCTTTCAGCGCCATGCCGCGTAGGATGATCACCGTCACAGCCGTGATGGAAATCAGCAGCAGGAAAATCATGAAGATCCCGCCGTGGGCGAAGAAGTTGAAAGCGTTTTGGATGACGGAGGCGATGAGGAGTTCCATGGGTTAGTAAATGGCGAATGTGAAGTCGATTTCGAGGCGTCCGGCTTCCAGCATGGGCACGATTTCCGGCGGAATCGGCGGAATTTCAGCATCCACGATGGAGCCCACACTGCAAGACGCAAAGCTTTCGTTCGAGCTGTTGCGCAGCACCTTGACCTGTGAAATCTTACCTTCCGGCGAGACCGTGAAACGGATCTCCACCGTCCCCGGCACCAGCACGCTCATTTGCTGGCGCACATAGTAATACCACCGCGAGCCGATCGCGTCAGAAACCATCTTATTATACCGGCCTAACGGAGTGGCATTCGCTGCCACCGACGAGCGCCCGCGGTTGGAAATATTCCCACGAATTCGCGTGATCCGCGTTTGTGGCTGATACCCCGGCGGCTGCGCCTGCTGGGCCGGCTGCGCTTGCGGAGCCGGTTTGGTCTGGGGCTGCGTCTTCGGCTCGGTTACTCGGGGCGTGTCCGGTTGGGGAGTATTCTTGGGCTTCGGCGGATCGAGCAGCGCCAGTTGGGTCGTCTGTCTCGGCGTGATCTGCGGTTCCGGCGTCGGCTGTGGTGTGGCCACGGGAGCCGGCGGCGGACTCTGTTCGGCTGGCTGGGCTGCCTGTGTCGGTGTGGAAGGACGGGACTGCGGCCCGAGCGTGTTTTCCCGGTTCGCAAAACTGAGCGACGGATTGTCCTCACCCTCCTGGCTGGGAACCGGCAGATTCCCACTGGCGGGCAGGGGAGCGGACGCCTGCGTGTCCCTGTCGGACTCAAACGCAGGCTTCTCCGGCGGCTTTTCCACCGCCACCGCATCGCTCGAGTCGATGTACTGGGCCCTCTGCGGCACCGGCTCCGGCGGCGCTACGATGGTGAATTCGATCGGCTCTTCCTCCTCAGCCGGCAGCTCTCGAACGAAAAAACTCCGGCTCAGAAAAAACGCCAGCAACAGAATCAGCGCCAGATGGAAGAGAATGGACAACACCAGCGCCACCGTGACCTTCCGGCGTTCGACCCTCCGCTCATCCATGATCACGGTTTGCGTCATGGCAGCGTCTTGCTCATGCGGGCGTGATGAAATAAATACTGCTGCACGTAGCCCGCATACGAGCCGAACCGCCGGTTGGAAAATTCCTCCAACTCCAGCAGCGTCGACTTGCGCTTCCGCATCGCCTGCAGGATGCGCGCCATCCACACGTCCACCGGCACCGCATCCAGCCGTTCATAAGCAAAAAGGATCACGCAATTCGCCACCTTGCGTCCCACCCCCGGCAAACGGCAAAGCTCCTCGCGCAGTTCCGGCGTCGGCCGCTTGCCCAGTGCCTCCAGATCGACCACCCCGGACGCCACCGCCCGCGCCGTACCCAGCAAACTCTTCGCCCGGAATCCCAACCGGCAATCCCGCAGATCCGCCTCGCTCAGCCCCGCCAGTTGCTCCGGCCTCGGATACGCATTGATCAGCGAACCCGCCACCGCATCGCCATACCGCTCCCGCAGATGCAGCGAAATCTGCCGGATATGCGACACCTGTTTCATCGGCGACGTGATGAACGTCGCCAGGCATTCCCAATACGGCTGCCGCAGGATGCGCAAACCCCGGCAGGTCGCCAGCGCCGCCCGGCTGAAAGCATCGGGCGGAAACGCCGCATAGATCGCCTCCAGCGGATGATCCAGCGCCAGGTACCTTCGCGCCAGCGCCTCATGCTTCGCGCTCACTCGCAACGTCGTCCCGTCCTGCTCCGCATGAATCGGCGTCCGGTCCACCAGCACCTGCCAGCCCACCCCTTGCGGCATGGCATGAAAAATCTGCCCGCAGTCGAGCGTGCGGCGCAGATCAAATTCCGGAACGGCAAGAGCAGCCAGTTTCTCCGGTCGAGTCATCGAATAAAGTAACTCAGATTCTCCAGCTCGATGGCGAGGTTCACGTTGTTCACCGCCACTTCGGTGGGAACTTGCAGGATGATCGGGGCAAAATTCAGGATCGCCTGAATGCCGCACGCCACCAGCGTATTGCACACCTCCTGCGCCGCGATGCCCGGCACGCAAAGGATCGCCATCTTCACTCCCCGCTCGGCCACGAAGCGCGCCAGCCGCGCCATCGGCAGCACCGGCACCGCGATATCCAGCGATTTCTTTTGTGGATGCAGGTCGAAGGCCGCCGTCACCGCGAAGCCCTCCTTGGCAAAACCTTCCTGATACCGTAGCAGCGCCGCCCCGAGATTCCCCGTGCCCACCAGCACCACCGGTTGCAACTGCGACGTGCCCAGCGTGTCCGCCAGCCGCTCCAGCAGCAGCGTGACATCATAGCCCAGCCCGCGCTTGCCGATCTGCCCGCAATACGCCAGGTCCTTGCGCAACTGCGTCGGTTTCACCCCCGCCACCTTGGCCAGCGCCTCGGACGAGATCGTGGTTCCATTGGTCTGCCCAATGCGCTTGAGACACCTGTTGTAGAGGGAGAGACGGTAAACTGTCTTGCGAGGGATGGGATCTTTCACGTTTAGGAATCCAATACGGCCGGATCGCCATAAAGCGTCGATTGCGTCGCCCTGGCAATGCGCACGTCGAAGATTTGTCCGACATGCCGCGGCCCGCCCTCGAATACCACGATCTTGTTCGTGCGGGTCCGTCCGGTCAGTCGGTCGGGATTATGTTTGCTCGACCCTTCACACAGGATCTCCTGCATCCCTCCCACCAGTGCGTCGAGTTTCGCCTTCACATGGCGGTTGATCAATTCCAGCAGATGCTGATTGCGCGCCTCTTTCACATCTTCCGGCAGCTGCCCTTCCATCGTGGCCGCTGGCGTATCTCGCCGGGGCGAATACCGAAAGATAAACGCATTGTCGAAGCTCACCGCATCCGCCAGCTCGCAGGTCGCTTGGAAATCCTCTTCAGTCTCGCCGGGAAAACCGACAATCACATCCGTCGTGATGGCGATGCCCGGCCGCGCCGTGCGCAGCTTGCCCACCAGATCCACATACTTCTCCGCTGTGTAGCCCCGCCGCATCAGCTTCAGCAGTCGGTTGGAACCACTTTGCAGCGGCAAATGCACATGCTCCACCAGCTTCGGCAGGCGGGTGAACGCATTGACCAGATCCTCCCGGTAGCCGATCGGGTGAGGGGAGGTGAACCGCACCCGGTCGATCCCGTCCACCGCGCACACCGCCTCGATCAACTGCACGAAAGGACTCAGCCCGTCGCGCTTTTCAAATTCATGCCGACCGTACAGATTCACGATCTGCCCCAGCAGCGTCACCTCGCGCACGCCCTTGTCCACCAGTCCGCGCACTTCGTCCACA
The DNA here is from genome assembly GCA_964445975.1 of uncultured Chthoniobacterales bacterium. Lineage (GTDB taxonomy): Bacteria > Verrucomicrobiota > Verrucomicrobiia > Chthoniobacterales > Terrimicrobiaceae > CAYUMP01. Next base: position 180,451 of record CAYUMP010000006.1, read on the forward strand.
ATGTCGCCGATCGGCCGCGACCGCTCCGCTCCGCGCGTCGCCGGCACGATGCAAAAGGCGCAGTGCATATTGCAGCCCTGCATGATCGACACAAACGCCGTCGATTGGTTCGGCTTCACGATGTGATCGCGGATGGTCGATTGCGAACCCGCCTCCTCCTCCGTATCCACGATCGGCCGCCGCTCGTCGTCGATCAGCGCATTCATCTTCCGCTGGAGCAGTTCCTCCACGTAATCCGCCACCCGGTGAAATTTCTGCGTGCCCGCCACCAGGTCCACTCCCGGCGAATTTTCCAGCAGTTCCGCCCCCCGGCTCTGCGCCATGCACCCCAGATAGCCAAAAACCAGATGCGGTTTTTTTTCGCGCAGCCGTTGCATCATGCCCATCTTGCCGATGGCCTTCTGCTCCGCCATGTCCCGCACGCTGCACGTATTCAGGAGGATCACATCCGCCTCGCTTTCCTCCCGCACGAGGCTGTAGCCACGCGCCACCAGCGAGCGGGCGACCTGTTCGGAGTCGCGCTCGTTCATCTGGCAGCCATAGGTCTTGATATAAACGCTGGGCATGAGGAAACGAGTAGTTTAGTCGGCTCCCGGAAAATATCCAGTCCGGTGAAATGGCCGTCTCCGTCGTCACAAAAAACAGCTTGTTTTCCCCGGCCCCTCGCGCGGATGTTGGGGGACGCTATGCCGAATACCACCCCTGCCCAGAAAGGCTACGCCATGCCCGCGGAATGGGAACCGCACGAGGCCACCTGGCTTTCGTGGCCGCAGCCCGAGGGTTCGAGCTTTCCCGGCTCCTACCAGAAGGTCCTGCCCACCTTCGTGAAAATGATCCAGACCCTCGCCGAATCCGAGATCGTCCGCATCAACGTCAAGGACGCCGACCAGGAGGCCGACGTCCGCCGCCTGCTCAATGGCTCCACCCCCTCCGGCCAGGTCGAATTCTTCCACGTCACCACCAACGAACCCTGGTGCCGCGACCACGGCCCCATTTTTCTGAAACGCAAGGAGACCCCCTCCCTTGTTGCCGTCAACTTCGGCTTCAACGCCTGGGGCTACAAACTCTCCCCCTTCGAGGACGACGACGAAGCCGCCACCTTCATGGCCGAGAAAATCGGCATCCCGTCTCTGGACTGCGGCGAATTCATCCTCGAAGGCGGCTCCATCGACGTCAACGGGCAGGGGACCCTCCTCACCACCGAGTCCTGCCTGCTCAACGCCAACCGCAACCCCGACCTCACCCGCGAGGACATCGAGCAAAAGCTCCGCGACTGGATCGGCATCAAACAAATCCTCTGGCTCGGTGACGGCATCGAGGGCGACGACACCGACGGCCACGTCGACGACATCACCCGCTTTGTCAGCGCCGATACCGTCGTCACCGTCGTCGAGGAAGACGAGGACGACCCCAACTACGAACCCCTCCAAGTCAATTACGAACGCCTCCACGGTATGGCCCTGGACAATGGCGACCCCTTGCGCGTCATCAAGCTGCCCATGCCTGCCCGCATCGCCCGCGACGGCCAGCGCCTCCCCGCCAGCTACGCAAATTTCTACATCGGCAACAGCGTCGTCCTCCTGCCCGTTTACAACTGCACCAACGACGCTTGGGCCGTCTCCGTCTTGAAGGAAGCCTTCCCCGACCGCAAAATCGTCCCCATCGACAGCCGCGAACTCATCTGGGGCCTCGGCTCCTTCCACTGCCTCACCCAACAACAGCCCATCGCCTAGAAGGTTCGCAGCCTCTTATTTTCCGAGTTCATTTCGGCTTGAGCCCGGCGCTTGGCCTGACACCATCCCACGCATGAAGCCCGCTGCTGCGCAGTTCGCCATCGGAATGCTGGTTCTGACTCTGACCGCCGGGGCTGATGAGTTACCGTCGGGTCCACCCACCGTCACCGCGACATTTCCCGTCGGCGCCGGTCCCCTGCGCGACATCGCCAGCGACCCCTCCACCCACACCGCCTTCATCACCAGCGGCAGCGACAACACCGTATACGTCGTCGACGCCAAAACCGTTTTGTCCTCCATCTCCGTAGCCTTCTCGCCCGCGGGCATCGCCGTCGACCCAGCGACCCAGATGGCCTACGTCACCGGCAACAAGACCGTCGCTTTTGTCGACCTCGCGTCCCGCGCCACCGTCGCGACCGTACCCGTCGGCGCCGATCCGCAATGGATCGAGACCGATTCCAACAGCCAGACCGTCTTCATAGCCAACGTCGGCGACCACACCGTCTCAATCATAGACGCCCGCAACCGCAAGGTCACCGCCACGATCGATGTGGGAACCGCGCCCGGAAAAATGGGCTTCAACCCAGACAACGGCCTGCTTTACGTATCCCTGCACGGCGGTAGCGCCGTCGCCGTCGTCGACCCCGCGAAGGCCCGTGTCGTCGCAACCATTCCCGTCGGAGCAAACCCCGGCGACGCCGCGATTGACCCCGCCATCCGCAAATTGTTCACCCCGAATGCCGGCGACGACACCGTATCAGTGGTTGATCTGGCTACCGGCAAAGTGGAGAAGACGATCCCCGTGGGCGACAAGCCGGTTGCCGCCACCGTCGATGAAGACGCCCACACCATTTACGTGACCAACGAAGACAGCAACACCGTCTCCGTCATCGACTCCGTGGCAGGTTCCGTCGTCGCCACCGTGCCCGTCGGCGCCAGCCCGCAAACCATCGCCGCCGACCCGTCCACCCACACCGCATGGGCGGTCAATGTAGACGGCAACTCGATCTCGGTCCTCCAGCAAAGCCAAACGCAAAAGGCTAAGGGTCCAGACCTAAAATAAGAGTCCAACGACGCCGGGATTGCTTCTATTTGAAATGAAGCCTTCCCCGGATAAAAGGTACGTGGATTTACGTGATTAGCCTTTATACCTTTAAGTTAATGGCATTGTGACAATTCCGTCACAAAGGCTGAAAAAAAAGTTGAAAAAATCAGAAGCCTGGTTCAGAAGCCAGGCATGCTAAGCCCCCTCCTCGGCAGACAGACCGCCTTTGTGATGCTGTTTTGGGATCGTTGCTTCTCATCCATAAGGAAGCTGCTGTGTCCCTTGCTAAGTTTATTGGCCATTGGGGCGGCGACAGCCGAGAGCTTTGAAGCTCCTGATTACACCGTTGGAAACGCCCTGCCGGCTGCTTGGCAGAAGGAGGAAATCGCAGAAATTAGCGCCGATGAGTCGGTTTCCGGAGCTCAATCCCTCAAAATCGGACCCGAAAGCACTGTTCGTTACGGTCAGGCGAAGAACGAAGGTATCATTTACGCTGATCTGCAAATTTTGCCTGTGGCGGGGAAAAACGAAGTGCTCAATCTGGGAGGAGCACGATTGGGTTTCGGGGCCGACGGGAAGATCTCGATCTTTGAGGGAGATGGCGCGGAGGGCCGTCCTTCTCGAGTGGCCACTTACGGAGTCGATAGCGGCATCGGCACCGCTTGGGTGCGGCTCACGGTGCGGGTGGATACCGGCAAAAAAAAGTGGGATCTGTACGTCGACGGACGACCGGCAGAAGCTGATCTCGCGCTGGGGAACGCCACCGCCGCACTCACTGTCTTTGGTCCATCAGTCGGGTCAGTCTATCTCGATGACTATGTTCAGGCGGAGGAAAACCCACTCTTCCCCGATGCCGACAAAGACGGCATGGCGGATGCCGAGGAAAAGGCCAACGGCCTCAACCCCTACGGTGACGATCGCGACGGAGATCTGGACGGAGACGGCATCAGTAACGTGGATGAAATGTTTGCGGGGAGTTCGCCCCAGGCTCCGGGACCGCTTGGCGGTCAGGCAGCTCGACTCTTCTATGTGGACAATCTGAATGGCAACGACAGCAACAGCGGCAGGCACTCCTATGTCGGCATGGGCCAGGACGGTCCGAAGGCCAGCCTGAAAGCTGCCATGGCGGCCGCACCGCCCGACGGCATCATCGTGGTGCTGAAGGGAAAAGGAATTTACGAGGAAGGCTCCCGCGGGACGCCCGACAAACAACTCACCATCAAATCCGTCGACCCGGTCACCATCCGATAGTATGAAACGACACGCAAAATTCCTTTTAATCACCTGTGCCGCAGTTGGCCTGTTTGGTTCGGTATCGAGCCACGCTCAGACCACGCTTTCTGGGGACTATATCATCACGGGAGATTTGGCGGTCGGGACTAGCGGGACCAAGGCCGGAATTTCTGTTAACGGAGAAACCGGAAACTCTGCCGCTACCGCGCTGCAGGTCGGGGGAGATGGAGGAGTGTTGTTTACCGCACACCTTGGGACAGGACAAATTCCTCAAGTAGCGGAGACGGTTTTTATGTGGGTTCCGAAAAAGGGGGCATTCATTTCGGGATACCTGGCTACCGAGTTGAACGAAGGCCAGGTGGGAAATCATTCAGTTCGATTCGGTATGGAAACCTATGCCTCGGGCCTGAGTGCCGTGGTAATGGGCGGGTATAGCGGAGCCAATGGCGACTTTTCTTTTGCTATGGGTCAGGAAGCATATGCGCAGGGTGATATGTCCGTGGCCATGGGGGATTGGGTTGCCGCTTTCGGCCACGGCTCCACGGCACTGGGAGTTGCTACCACCGCGGATTCTTACGCCTCCGTGGCTATTGGCAAATACAACGTCGGCGGGGGTGATCCTGATACATGGGATATCGAAGATGCCGTCTTCGAAGTGGGAATCGGAACAAGCGATGTGGAAAAGCGCAATGCCCTGACCGTCTATAAAAACGGCGACGTCGTGATCCCGAAGCGCCAGGGCGACATCCTGATGGGCGAGTTTGGCAATCCGGAATAGTCCCGGCCCTCGGAGAGAAAAACCCCCAGCCATGCTGCGTCGTACCTGCCTTTGTATCTTGGTGGCCGTTGCCGGTCTCATATCGGCCGACGCCGCCTCGCCAAGCTGGTGGGTCCTGAGCGGCACCGCCAACAACTACGCCCCGGCCAACCTCGGCCAGTTGAAGTACATCGCCAAGCAGGCCAAATCCCACTTGGACAGCAACGTAGTCGGAGGCGCGGGTACCGGCATTTCCACCCTGGTCGGGAGTTTTGAACCCCGCACCGGCCAGGGCTACACCCAGCCCGAGATCGACGCCTTCCTGGCCGAAAACTACGCGCCGATCAACTTGGGGCAGCTCAAATACGTAGCCAAGCCCTTCTACGACCGATTGCTGGCGGCCGGCTACGACACCAAGGCAAACCTCATCGCCCGAGGCCTGACCGGCTGGACCCACGATTATCCGTGGGACCCGGAAACCCCGCCCGAGGAAAACTACGCCCCCGCCAACCTCGGCCAGTTGAAACTGGTCTTCAGCTTTGACCTGGCCAGCTTCGATACCGATCAGGACGGCCTGCCCGACCAATGGGAGGTGCAATATTTTGACGATATCTGGTGGACCGATGACCCGGACGAGGATTTGGACGGAGACGGCCTGACCAATTTCGAGGAAAGCGTGTTGGGCAGTGATCCCGCGAATTACTACGACCAGGGCCAGGGAGAGATCATCCCGAGTGTGGAAATCATCTCGGGCAATAACCAGACCGGCCCGCCGGGAATGTATCTGGAAGAGCCTCTGGCCGTGCAGGTGAGAAACTCCGAGACAGGTGAGGTGCTGGCGAATGCGCCCGTGGCCTACGATGTGACCCATGGAGACATCGGGCTGGCCCTGGCGAAAGGCCTGGTCAGCACCGATATCACTCAGCAAAAGCTGACCGATGAAAACGGGATCGTGCGGATCTACGGACGCCCGGACAACGCCGCGCTGGCCATGGTGCAGGTGCAGGCCAACAGCACACTGGTCCGATTCACCATCAACAACAGCGGAGCCATCCCCGGAGCGGGCCTGCAAGTGTGGCTGAAAGCCGACGAAGGCGTGGTGACCCAAGGCAGCGAAGTCGTGAGTTGGGAGGACCGCAGTGGCAACGCCAGAAACGCCCAGCAAACCAATGTGGCCGCGCGTCCGGCCTGGCAGGCCGGAGCACTCAATGGCAAAGCCAGCGTCAAGTTCGACGGAGTGGACGACTTCCTGGCCGGAGCCTTGGGTTACAACGGCAGCGCGGGAGACTTGACCATCATCGCCGTGCATCGTCGACCCGGCGCGGCCTACTGGGGCGCACCGGTCAGCCTCTCAGCCAGCCAGTACGGAACGCCCATCCTGGGCTGGCGCGGCGCGTCGTGGGAATTGGGCATCAACAACGTGGGCGTCAACGACACCGGAGTGTATGTGAACAGCGGAAGCGATTCGCGCGGCCGCTACCTCCTGAGCAGCGTGAGCCGGGCAGGGGGATACAGCGGCAACGGCAACGGCGGAGCCCTCTCGGTGCGCAGCTACGACGGCGAGACCCAACTCACCGCCAGCGGCACCCAGACTTGGAACAGCAACAGCTCGACCAATTATCATCTCGGCCGCCACTGGGCCAACGACCCCGCCACCCACCTCAAGGGCGAAGTGGTCGAAGTGCTAATCTACAACCGCGTATTGACCGAAGACGAGCGCAACGAAATCGAGAGCTACCTGAAAGACAAATACGAGTTGGGCGACTTCGATGAAGACGGGATACAGGACGGTTGGGAAAATCAGTACGGGCTGTGGATGCGTAATCCGGATGACGCCGCAGAGGATTTGGACGGCGACGGCCTCACCAACCTGCAGGAGTTTCAGCAAGGCAGCGATCCGACCGATTATTACGACGGAGTCACCTGGGATCTCACCATTAACGACGGCAACAACCAGATCGGCAGCGGGTATCTGACCGATCCGCTGGAAGTCAAAGTCAGCGGCACCGGCGGAGTGGGCCTGGAAAACAAAGAAGTCACCTTCCGGGTTACCGCGGGTCCCGGCGAGATTGCCACCGAGAATCCCGGCACACCGGAAGACGAAATCATCCAATCCACCGACGAGGACGGCTTGGCCAAAGTCTATCTCAATGTCACCGGCACCGCCGTTGTGACTGTGCAGGCCCAAGTGGGCACAAAAACGGTGCAATTTGTGGCAAACACCCCGACCAGCGGGCTGAAATTATGGCTGCGTGCTGATGCCGGAGTGACCGCCAATGCGGGCGGACGGGTCAGCCAATGGATCGATCAATCGGGCAATGGCATGACGGCCCTCAATACCAACGCCTCCGCCCAGCCGCTGCTCGTGGCCGAAGGCCTGAACCAAAAACCCGTGCTGCGCTTCGACGGCGTCGATGATCAGTTGAGCGGCACCAGCACCTACAACGCCAGCGCGGGCGACTACACCATCCTTACCATCCACCGGCGCAGCGCGGTCAGCAGTTGGAGCGCTCCCTTCAGCTTCAGCGTTAATCCGACCGCCAACGGCGCGCCGCTCATGACCTGGAAGGAAAGCGGCTCCGAGTTCGGGGTCAACAACGCCGGGGTGACCAATGTCGGCGTCTACGTCAACACCGGCACCACCGGCCTCAACCGCTTCAGCCTGGCCAGCGCGACCCGCAGCGGAGGCACAAGCGGCAACGGCGGCACCCTTAATCTCAAGATGGACGCTGGCCTCACTTCCGCGCTCACCGCCACCGGCACTCAGACCTGGACCAGCGGAACCACCTCAGGTTACTACTTGGCCCGCCACAATGGCGGCGGCCCCACGCAACTCAAAGGCGACATCGCCGAAGTCATCGTCTACGACCGCGTCTTGACCACTGGGGAGCTCACCCAGATGGAAGGCTACCTCAAAACGAAGTACGCCCTCACCGACGCCGACAACGACGGCCTGGCCGATTGGTGGGAAGTGCAATACGGCCTCTCCCCCGCCACCAATGCGGATGCCGCCCTCGACGCCGACGGCGATGGCCTCACCAATTTGCAGGAGTTCCAGCAAAACACCGACCCGACCGACTACTACAGCCGCACCACACCCGTCACTTCGGCCCTCACCATTGACTCCGGCAACAACCAGACCGGCCGCATCAGCCAATTCCTGCCCAAGCCTCTCGTGGCCAAAGTCGTGACCGGGACAACACCCCTGGCCAATGCCCCCGTCACCTTCAAAGTGACCGAGGGTGGGGGAGTGCTTGCCGCCAGCCCCGGACCCACGACCGCCAGCACCCTGACCGTCCAGAGCGGCAGCAACGGCCTGGCCAAAATCTACTACCGCCAGGGCTCTGAAAAAGGCTCGAATACCATCATCACCGCCACCACCGGCACCAGCACCGTCACCTTCCAGGCCACGACCTCGGAGGAAGAAGACGCTCTGGTCGGCCAGTGGCGCTTCGACGAAGGCACGGGCAAATCGATCGCTGATAGCAGCGGATTCGTGCAAACGGGAACCCTTGGCAATAATGGACCGGCCTTCGTGGCCGGTCTCAACGACGAGACCGCACTTTCCTTCAGTGGGACCGGCAGCGATAACGCCTATATTGTTTCGAGCGGCAGCACCACCCGCCTGAACTTCGATGATGGCAGCTTCAGTCTTTCCTTCTGGATGAAGACCCCGTCCACGACTTACGGAAGGCTTATCTGCAACGGGGCATGGTACTCCGTTAAGGGTTACGCCGTCGATCTGACCAGCAATATCAGCGGCCAATATGGACGCCTCAGCCTGCACCTGTCATCCAGCGGGACGAGCGCCGCCGATCTGCACGTCGTCACTCAGAACACGGTCAACGATAACCAATGGCATCATATTGCGGCCGTGGTTGATCGAGAGAAGGGCAAGGCTTTGCTGTATATCGATGGAGTGTCTCAGGAGTTTGATCCCGCCGTTTCGACCGGGACCGGGCTGGTCCTCGCGAGCGGCACACCTGGGGCTGGCATCAACGCCATGCCCACCTTGCGGGCGGTCGCGGGAGAGGCTTTGCGGTTCGGCCAATTCCAGACTGGCGGCAACCCCTACAAAGGCCTCCTCGACGAAGTCCGCATCTACAACAAAGCCCTCACCGAAGACGAAGTGGAGGACCTTTACAATCAGGACGCCGAACTCCAGGCCGTCGAACAAAGCGTCACCGTCGACGAAGACACCCTCGGCACTGTCACTCTCACCCACCAAGGCGGAGGCGACCTCGCTACCGCCACTTATGAGATTGTAGACGAGCCAACCAACGGCACAGCCACTTTGGACGGCAACATCATCACTTACCTCAGCGAGACCAATTACAATGGTTCCGATACCCTCCGATTTAGGGTGACCAAGAACGGGCACACTTCCGAAGCGGATGTCAACATCACCGTAGCTCCAGTCAACGACCTGCCATCGGTTTTTGTCGGAGGCAATCGGAGTGTCACCTTGCCCGACGCCCTCAACTTGTCAGCAACAGTGGTCGATATCGACACCGACCCCGAAGACATTTCCCTAAATTGGGTGAAAATTTCCGGACCGGGTTCAGTGACCTTCAGCGAGCCAAGCGCATTGTCGACCGCTGTCACTTTCGGTCAAGCGGGCGAATATGTACTCAGGCTCATTGCTAATGACGGTTGGGGCATGCGAAGCGCGTCCCTAAATGTCACTGTGAATGAGGAGGAGAGCGAGGATCTGCCGGAAGTCACCTTGACAGAACCGCCCGATGAAGAGGTTTACACCCTTCCAGCGACGATCCTTCTCAAAGCCACAGCCTCAGCCAGTGGAGGGCGCTCGGTCAATAAAGTGGAGTTCTTCGAAGGTTCGCGGAAAATTGGCGAGGCCACAACCCCCGCCAGCGGTACATACAACCTGAGTTGGTCTCCTCCTTTCGCCGCCACCTTCACGCTTTCGGCACGTGTGACGGACAGCGTCAATTTTAAGGCATCCTCCAGCTCAAAACAAGTGACTGTCGTGGGCGGTGGAGGTGGGGGCCCAGGACCAGGACCGCAACCCACCCCTCCGCCCGACGGTGATGAAGATGATCCCGAGAAAGATACAGACGGAGACGGTGTGCTAGACAGAGAAGATGCGGTTCCGAATAACCCGGCAATGAAAGCTCCGGCTGCACCGGAAGCGAACTATGCAGTGATCGACTTGGGCGCACCCGGGAAGGATGTGCGAGGGGTAAATGACCATGGCGATGTGCTTCTCACTCAGACTGTATCACCGGATGCCAATGGGAATTCCACACAAGGGTATCTCTGGAAAAATGGGACTTTGAAATCCATTGGAAAGGGTCAAGGTTTTATGGGGGTGCTCAACGACGGAACCGTCTACTATGGTGTGGCCCAGGCACCGACCTACGCAAATCAACTCGAGATCGAAAAAACATTGCGATATTCATGGAACGATGGTCGCACCGGCCGCGCTGGTGTGATGGACGAGAGTGCGACGGTATATCAATCTAGAGAGTTTTCTGAATTGCCGTCGCCGACTATGATTGCAGCAGCTATCATTGGGGAGGCGCAGGCCAAATCTGCACAGGCGGTTTCAGTATCAGGGTCTGATAATTTCGGAGACCCGATTGTTAGCTATTCTGGCTATACTTTTAGTGTAAATGACAATCACGAATTTTCCGTAAAGATGGGACTAGGTATTTCTAGCGTTGATTCGGGTAGACATTGCGGCGGTTGGGCCCAGGGCTGGGGTTCTGTTATTGCGGCGAGCGGTTGGGAAACGGATATGAATGTTTCAGGGTGGCAGGGCGGAGGATATCTTGGCGGGTCCGCTAGGGTGAATACCGAAGGTATTGCAATCAGTTCTAAGAGAGCAGTGTCCGAAGCGGGTGATCAACCAACTGTGGGAATGATCTACAATGGAAGCTGGAGTGAGGTCGGCGTGGCAGAGTCTATAATCGATATTAATATAAGTGACTCCCCGGAGGGTCCATATTTCATCTACCGAAGCTCAGGTTGGGCTTATTTTCTGTCATGTTTCGGAGGAGGTTTCCCGTCTGTTCCGCTTAATACCTCTGTGCCATTGTTTGGAGGAGTTTCATCCCGACAGATCAGCAAAAATCTTGTGATTCCAGCAGGTGCCAATATCTGGAGAAATGGAAAATTGATTAATCTTAAAAAGCTATGCCCTGACGGATGGAGTGGTTTTGACATTAATCTGGTGAGTCAGAACACAAACATTCTTGTAGGAAAAGCCTCGAAGGATGGCGGTGAACGTCCAATTAGTCTCATTCCGGTTGACTTAGCAGTTGACGCCAATCGAGATGGGACAATAAAATTTGCGGGCAATTTAAATGATCCTGCAGTAGCTGGAAAGCCTCGGGACATGACCGAAAAATCTAGGCCATTCCGGTTCTGGATCAACAACGATCACGATGTTTCCGACACAAACGCTGACGGCGAGGATTTGAGCGGCGTCGCTGATTCTGCTGATGACGTAATAAAAACCCGCCGTGATTTGGAGGACTTTACTCGTTTGCACATTTACCTCGGCGGGTTGCAGGAAGCTATAGGTCGCGGAGATATTCGAGTGGGTCTGAAATGGAAGAACGCGACTGGTCCCGTTGCTATTAAGATTTATACCTCCGCGGATGCTGAAGGTTCTGACGAATACCTGCATGACGAGGATAGTGCGGTAGCGCAGTTTCAAGGAGATCACGGGTTTGCGCAGCGTGAAATTAAGAATGGCGGTAAGGAGTTCATCTTCTTCAATGATGTATGGACGGGTTTATCGGATTCCAATCCGAGGAAATATTTCATCTTTGAGGGATCTGGTGAGGGAAAAGGTGAATTGGTTGTTACGTTTTACAAATCGGATGGAACGCCAATTGGAGAAGGCGGTAGTGTATGGATTGATCTCAAAGATATCCGAAGAATGTACACACGAGCGGAAGCTGTTGGTAATATCCCTCACCCTCCCAGTTTCGTATACCCTAGCTTGCCTCCTGAGCCGACGATGTCATCTTCTCCCAAAGATGAAGGGCAGACTTTCGATTCTAGTCCGACATCATGGGCTGAAGGGAAACAGTATATCGTTTTTGTTCATGGATGGAATATGACCTACGAGGGATCGAAAAACTATGCAGAGACAATGTTCAAGCGTCTTTGGCAAAAAGGCTACAAAGGGCGCTTTGTGTTCTTCCGATGGCCTACACTTGTGGGTCGAATTGGAACGTACAACGATAGCGAGTTCAAAGCGTGGAAATGCGGCGAAAGTTTGAAAGAGTTCGTAAACGGTCTAGATGGAAACTATACCCGTAATGTCGTGGCTCACAGCATGGGAAATATCGTAGCGGGTTCGGCCCTCAAAAAGGGCATGAGTATAGCGAACTACAACCTCATGAATGCGGCTGTTCCAGCCATGTGCTATGACACCAGTCCGGCTCTTCACCAAACAGGGTTGAGTTGGAAAACGCCCACGCCTGACGGTGATGCGGACGCCGGGACGCGAGCTTTAGGCTATGGAGGTCAGCTCCAAGGTGTGAGTGGGAAGTTGACGAATTTTTATTTAACGCAGGATTTTGCCACGACTACGGCGTGGGAAGCCAACAACTGGTTATCTAAACCACAGTCTTATTCCGCAACCGTTTACTTTTACGATCCTGCTCTCGCCTCTGGGAAAAAGCTTTTTTATACAGTCCCTGGTGCTACTCACCGGGACATAACAGATATTCATGAGGCTATGGCGTATGTAGATGTTTCCCGAACGAAGACAGCCGGGGCAGACGATCGGGCGTTGGGGTCAATCCAAGTTCGTATAAACATGGATGACTTTGGATTTGCTACAAACCATAGCGCCCAATTTAATTTGAAAATCCAGTCGACTTCGGATTGTTACAATGCGTTGTTGAGCAGTTTTGGAATCTTACCAAATCCGTGAGGCGACGAAATGTCATTATTTTTATCGGAATAGCAGCAGCTTGCTTCTGGATCGCGATGGCGCTACGTCCATCTAACACGCCTGAAGGAGCGCTGAAAGAGTATCCAAGTCCATCACCTATTGAAAAAGTAGTAACTACACCCGCGCAATCAGTGATGAAAAATGTACCCACATTGGCCGCTCATCAACCGCTCAATGTAGAAGTGCAGAAAAAAGTGGATGAGCTATATAGAACGCCAATCCAGTTTTACGGGAAGGTTGTGGACGATGCTGGTAAGTCTATCGAAGGTGCACATGTGAAGATCATGGTGGCTGACGTCCCTTTCTCGGCGGGAAAACGCTTCGACCTGACGACGGACGCAATGGGGCTTTTTTCGTTATCGGATGTACATGGAGCGTCCGTGGCTGTAAATGTTTCGAAGAATGGATATGCCTCGCTGGATAAATCAAGAGGGCTTTTCCAAGTCGAAGAATTGCGGTCTGCTAATGATCCGAAAATGCCAGCGGCAGGAAGGCCAGCCATCTTCGTCCTGCAAAGCATGGGCAAGGTGGAGCCTCTCGTAAAAATCAGCACCTTCATTCCTGTGCCAAGAACCGGACAACCGGTGGAGATTAATCTGTCTGATGGGAAAGTTGCCGTGGCAGGACAAGGAAGTTTTCGGGTACAAACTTGGACGAATGACCAATCCCAGAATGCCCAAGGGCGTTATAGTTGGCGCTGTAAGGTATCAGTGCCGGGCGGTGGACTGATCGAACGAAACAGCGCAGTATTTGAGGCGCCTGCAGAGGGGTATCGGGATACTGACGAAATCAACGTGCCAGAAACTGCTGAAAGGTGGTCATCTCAGGCTCAACGTCAATATTTCGTCAAGCTGGGCAACGGTCAATATGCGAGGGTGCAATTTGAAATGACCGCTCAGGGCGACCACTTCTTTTCGATAAAATCCTACTTAAATCCTACGACGGGCGCTCGAAACCTTGGCTCCAACTCGTCCGAAGGGAACTAACGTGCGCGTTGGAGCCTTCATCTTAGGGGCATTTTGCCATCTTCTTGTCTCCGGCTTCTTGATTGCGGTCGCCTTCGCCACGGCGATGATGGCGTTTACCACCAACGCCTTTGTCGGCATGTCGAAGATGTTTATCTTCTTTTTAAAACTGTGGAACCTGCCTGTCTGTCTGTTCGATTTTTTGGCAACGGAGAGTCCTAAGAAAGATTATTGGGTCAGCCTCTCGTTTAGCAATCCTGGTCCCATCCACCTCATTCTATTTTGGGGCTGGGTTATCGCCTTTGGCTGTCTTGTAGCCTTTTGGCGAAGCCGCAATGTAGGACAGTGACGCAGAAGGTGGCCGTGAATCACGGTTTGAATGTGAAATGAAATGGGGTCAGGTAACAATTGATGACTGGCATTCTTGATCGAGTCGCCTGACTTGAAGATCAGAATTCCGAAGCGGTTTGGCTCAAATAGAAACGAACCGCCGCGATCAGTTTTTCTGAGACCAGAACTCCGACCGGAATCCATTTTTCAAAATCCGACCCGTTCAAAACTCTCGCTGCCCAATCGCATTCCCGACCCTCGACCTCCAAATTCTTTAAGCAAAAATCCCCATTCACCCAAAAAGGGGGGGCGAAGAGGGGTAAAGGAGGGGATTCAAGGGGGGCAAGAAGAGGGGGATTTGGGATGAAGTCACAAGGTCCAGGAAGGGGTGAAGCTGGGAAACGGGGGAGAGATCCGTCAACCAGACCCGAAGGAACAATCTCTCCATCCCGGAAAACAGTTGTCTATTTTCATGGGAATGGTATAGTAGAAATCAATCCGGCATTCTCTCTGAAAACTCAGGAATCAAAGCCCGCCAACCAAACGGCGATTGGATTGGATACTGATCTGTGACTCACCCAAAAAAAGAACTTGCCAGAGTAAAGACCTCCGATACTGTGGACGTTCACTCTTATGGCAAAAACATCCTGGCTCGAGCGCGACGCGCGCAAACGCAAAACCGTTGAAAAGTATGCTGAACTCCGTGCGGAGTTGAAGGCCAAGAAGGATTATGCCTCACTGTCCCAGCTTCCCCGCGACGCCAGCCCGACCCGCTTGGTCAACCGTTGCGTCGTCAGCGGTCGTCGTCGCGCTTTCATGCGCCGCTTCAAGATTTCCCGTCTCACCTTCCGCGAATTGGCCGTCATGGGTATGATCCCCGGCGTGACCAAATCCAGCTGGTAAGCAACCAACTCCCTTTTTAGCAGCAGCCAGTGTCCGCATTGGCTGCTGCTTTTTTTTGGTTTTGAGATAAACTGAAGTATGCCGATTTATGAATACGAACTGGTCGATGGCGACTGCCGGGCTTGCGGCGGCCGTTTTGAGCTCCGCCGCCCTGTCGATCGCGAACCGCTGACCAACTGCCCCCTCTGTAAAAAGGCCGTTCGCAAGATCATCTCCGGCGTCAATTCGCCCAAGCTTTCCAAGCCTCTTTCCATCAGCGACGCCAAAAAGGCCGGCTTCTCCGTTTTTGAGAAGCGCGACAAGGGCGTCTACGAGCGCCAGTAGACCGCCAGGCAGGCCGCCGCCGTATTGGTGTGCACCTTCACGACCTGGCTCACGTCCTTGGTGTACCCGCCCGCCAGCACCCAGGCGATCGGGATGCCGTTTTCCCTGGCAAAGGCGAAGACCGTTTCGTCCCGCCGATAGAGATCATCATGGTCGAGATTCAGCGGAGAATACGGGTCTTCCCGGAACGGATCGGCCCCCGCCTGGAAGAGCAAAATGTCCGGTTTTCCCCCCTCCGTCAGCCACCCCAGATTCCCCTCCAGTATCCCCGCCAAAACCGGGCCATCTTCCCCCCCGGAGGGGGGGATCGGAACCGACAAATGATTCGGCCCATCCGTGTGCCGCCGGATGGTCACATTCCGGTAAGGAATGTTGTTCCGGTAGTCATTGCCATACAGCGACAGCGCCCGAATCCAAGGGCGCGAAGCCGCCAGCGAGGCCGTACCATTTCCATAGTGCAGATCGAGATCGATAATGGCCGCAGTTTGGATTAGTCCCTCATATTTAAGAGCTTCCAACGCCACTATCAGTCCATTAAAAGTGCAAAACCCCTCGCCATGGTCGGCTGAGGAATGATGAAACCCACTGGCCAGCGCCCCCGAAACGCCATCCTCCAAAGCCTGTTTACCCGCGGCCAGCACCCCGCCATTAGTCAGGCAGACACTGGGAAAGAGTTCCGGCGACCATGGAAACTTCTGGGACTCAGCCAGTTCCCGCGGCTGACCCGTCTTGATCGCCTGGATATATTCCGGCGTATGAACGCGGAGCAGATCGGTCTCCGTCACCGGTGGCGGAGAGACGATTTGGATCTGGGGATTTTTCGCAAGTTCTTCAGCCACAAGGCCAAACTTGCGGATCGGCATCACATGTTCACCAATGGGCGCGGCAAAGCCCGGATCATGGAAAAGGGTCAATTTTTTCATGTGGTCTCAGCCTGAGTAGGCGGCAGAAGCGGAAGGGATTCATCGGCCTCGGGATAGTCCTCCAGGCTGGCGAAGAGCGGTTCCATATCCTCCGGCCGGAAGCCGGTCAGGTACATACGGTAAAGCGCCTCGGCGATGGCGTGGACTTCGCCGCCGGAGATGAATTCCTCCTTTTCCCGGCCAACCCGCCGGACCAGCAGCAGCATCGGCAAGGGCTTGGGCCCGCCGGAATCGTCGATCTCGTCGAAGGGGCGGAAGTCCGGTTGGAGATAGTTCACGCGACGCGGGTCGACCTTCCGATAGCCCGCTTTTTCATAAGCCGTCAGGCGGATGAGGCTGGCTTCATTCGTCAAATCGGGATGTTCCATTTCCCCGACGAGCACGATGGGTTCGTCGGTGGGACGATTCTGGGCGGCAAGGCAATTCCGGGCCGTCTGGACAGGCAGGGCGCGGAGCCAGCCGGCGATGCCGCTGCGCCGCCACTCGGGAATCACCAGATTGTGGGAGAGGTGCACGACCGCGCCGGGTTTTTCGGCCAGCACGATGGCGGTGTGGTCGCGCACAGCCACGAGTTTCTCTCCGGCTGTGATCATGAGCATGCGGTAGCGCAGGGCGCAGCCGTCCTGCATGGATTGACCATCCCATAACATGCGGCGGGCCAACACGGCCGGCTGTTCGATTTCATCCGCGGCGCCGAACTCCGCCCAGAGCGCGCCGAAGGCCGTGTCGAAGGTGGATTCCTCCACCGACTCGATGCGGTGCAGTTCGACGTCGGACCAGTCCCGTTCGAGGCTTTTGGCGTCGCCAGGGGCCAGATCGGCGGGAATCATCCAGGGTTGGAGCATACGTCAGGTGTATCACACCATAAGCCAGGCCCGGCGGCGACTCAATCCAGACGCAGGTCGCAGGTGAGGTCGCCCTTGCGGCCGCCGCGGCAGGGACGGCCGACCAGATTCACGGGAGCATCTGGCGATTCACAGAAAGAGATCTCGTTGATACCCATCTGGAAGTTCGCGGCGACCCGGTTGTTCTGACGGTCGACGAGGGTGATCTGGAGCGGCAACTGCGTGGGAATGCCGGGATGCAAAGAAGGATACAGATTCGTGCGGCGGTAGCGCAGGCCGGAGAGATATTCGCCGGGAGCGGATTCCTTGAGGTTGAGCCGGCGACCAGCCACATAGACGAGGTAGCGTTTCTCGAAGGCCTCGTTGCCGAGGAACTCGAGACGCTGCATCGAGGTGTCGACGAAGCGGCTGGTCGTGCCGCCTTCCACCGGTGTCTCGCAGAGCAGGGGCCAGCTCTCCAGCGCCTTGCGAACGGTGAGACGAACGCCGGATTTTTTCCAATCAAGCAGCGCGGGAAAACGCCATTCCCAAATCTCGCGATAAAATTTCCGATCCAGCTTGATGCCACTTTTCTTCAACTCGGCGAGGATGTCGTCGAGATCGGCCAGCAGGCGCGAGGGCAGGAAGTATTCGTCATGCAGCTTCGGGCCGAAACGCTTGAGTTCGGCAGGGGCCTTGGCTTCCAGCAGATGAGCCGCGATGCAGGTCCAGAGCAGCGGGATGGCGCTCATCCAATCGGCGCGGGGCAGGGACTCGATGGCGCGGAACTCGATGAGGCCCAGCGCGCCGGCCGGCCAGGAAGGATTCCAAAACTTGTCGAAGCTGATCTCGCTGCGATGCGCGTTGCCGGTCACATCGGTTTGCAAATGCCGCAGGGTTTCGTTGATCAACTCGCGATGGTCGCCGGGCGGAAGCGTCTCCAAAAACGTGTACGCCATGTTGATGTCGTAGAGGTCGCGGGCCGACTCATCGGGGCGCGGCGCCTGCGAGGAAGCGCCGACGTAGCAACCGGTGAAGAGGTAGGCGAGGGAGGGATGGTGCTGCCAGAAACGGAGGACGGCAGCCAGCCAGGCGGGACGGGTGAAAAACGGATGCTCGTCGAGAGAGGGGCCACCCCAGAGAAAATGATTGCCGCCGCCGCTGCCCTGTGGGAAGTCCCAGAGCGATTCCTTCCATGAACGCAAGCCGGTCGCTTCGCAGGCGTCGGTGACCTTTCCGAGCCAGGAGTCGTATTCGCTCCAGCCCTTGCAGGCGGGCAGGTTGATCTCCAGGACGCCGGGGTCGGCGGCGAGGCCGAGAGTGGTCCAGCGTTTTTGCTCGTCCGGAGGCACGTAACCGGCGAGCTCCACGCGGGCCAGGCCGCATTTTTTTGCGGCGGCTTCGATGGCGGAGAGAAGTTCCAAAAAGGCAGGCTGCAGCAGCGGCGGGAAGAAAACCGAGACCGTATGCCCGGTGTGGTCGATGGTGAGCGCACGTTTGGTAATGCCGGACGGAAGCAAGTGCAGAGGCAAACGCAGTCCGGCAGGGCCTTCAACTTCCAACAGCTTGCGCTCGCTCTTTTCCAAAGCCCAGCGACCAGAGGTCCACTTGCCTTCCTCGTGATCAAGGGGGATGCCCATGACATTCGCGCCGGCATTATTGGGGTCGGCAAATTTGACCCAGAGCGAGGGAACGGAAAGCTGACGGCTGATCTGCTCGGCGAATTGCGCCAGCGTTTCGGCGTTAGGCGTCTTTCCTTTGATGGGAAGCTTGAAGAGGGGAGTGCCGTCGCGGTTGGACAGGAGCTTGATGACCCAACGAGGGTTGGCTTCTCCGGGATAGGATTTGCCCGGGCAGAAAAAGGCGGCCGATCCCGCCATGGCGCCCTTTTGCAGGTTTCCGGCCACCTCCCAAGCGTAGCGCAGCTTGTTGGGTCCGACCGCGGAATAGGTCCATTCCGGACCTTCGGGATCTACCGGGACGTAGGTGGGCTCACCGCCGAGGGTGAGCTTGACGCCATGTTTGGCGAAGAGTTTCTCAGCGGTGGCGGCGGCTTGGTACTTCCAACGATCAGTCATTTAGATTTCCTTGATGGATAAGGTGGTTTCGAGGGTGCTGGAGATGGTTTTTTTTCCGTAGTAATGCCCTTGCACGGGGGCAATGTCCTTCGGGTTGAGGCCCACGGCGGCGACGAGAAAATGGTGATCGCAGAGGACCCCGTTGGTGGGATCGAGGCCGAGCCAACCGGCGCCGGGCAGATAGGTCTCAACCCAGGCGTGGAGTGCGTTCTCGGCGCGGCGAGGGCTGTCCGGTGAGTCGTCTTCCCAGAGGTAGCCGCTGACCTGGCGGGCGGCGAGACCGTGCTGGCGGAGGACTTCAACAAACAAGACGGCGTAGTCGCGGCAGGAGCCTTTTTGCAGGCGGAGCGTTTCGGCGGGGGCATAAGCCTCGCCTTCGTCACGGCGCTCGTAGGCGATGTTGCCGTGGAGCCAGCTGTTCAGCGCGACGATGACATCGACGGTGGGTTGGGGAGCGGAGGGCGGCTGAAGGGCAGCGGGAAGCGGGCCGGTTTCCACCTGCGGCGCGATGTAGGGAGCGAGGACGCGGGCCTCCTCCGCCGTGTAGGCAAAGGGCAACTGCAGGGCGTGCGAATCGAGGAGAAAATGAAAGGCGTTCTTCGGCTGGATGGTGAGATCGATCTCCAACTGATAATCGAGGCGATCAAGGAGCCTGGGATAAAAGCAGGTGGCGACGAGATTGTCGTAGAGATCCTGCCGGTATTGGACGTCGGCGCTTTCGTGAGTGTGGAAACTGACGCGCTCGACGTGAGTGGAAATATCATGGCGCGGAAAGAGCCGGACCAGATGGGGGGAGAAGCTCGCTTCTTCAGCGTACTGGTAGGTCGCGGAATAGCGGATGGAGAGCTTCATGTTTTTTCGTTCAATCGTTTCATAGAGACTTTTACCTTCAAAGTTTGCGCGCCGGAGCCCTTGAAGGTTCCGCGGAGCGGAGAGGCGTCGCTGAAGTCGCGACCATAGGCCATGGTGACATGACGCTGCCCGCACCATTGGTTGTTGGTCGGATCGAGCGCGATCCAATGCATGCCCGGCGTGAGGGCTTCCACCCATGCGTGGGTGGCGAGGGAACCGACCAGCCTGGGCGCGCCCGGCGTGGGTTTGACCGGATCGGACTCGATGTAACCACAGACATAACGCGCGGGAATGCCCGCGGTGCGCAGCACGCTCAACATCACGTGGCTGAAATCCTGACAGACCCCGGCCTTTTGTTTCCAGACCGTATCCAACGGCGTCGACGTGTCGGTGATACCGGACTTGTATTCGAACTTCCCGTGAATGGCGGAATTCAGCGCCTCCATGGCCTCACCGAGCGAAGCATCGCCGGGGAAAAATTTCCGGGCCCATTCCTTGGAAGGGCCGCCCGTGGGTACCAGCGGGGTGGGCTGAAGGTAATCAAAGATGTCGGTCAATTTCGATGAGAACAATTGGCGCGCCTCGGCCACGCTTACATCCAGCGCCTCGGTGGCGTGAGGCGTTTCCGCAGTGAGGACCGTGACGCGGTTGGTCACCGACAGCCGGTCATGGCGGAGGGTGAGGGAATAAAAGGTCACCTCGTTGTCGAAATAATCCCGATAGGTCGAGAGCGGCGAAGCCGGGGCAAACTCGATGGCGTGGGATACGATCTGCTGCCCGACGAAGGACGGGGGTGTCAACCGGGCCTCAATATAGGCCTCGCTAGCAGGATGGCTGTAGCGATAGTCGGTGCGATGCACGATCTCAAAGAGCATTTTTCAGGCCGAAAAGTGTAGGTTGCGTCTCGGGACGCATATGGATCTGGTGATTGAGGAAACCGTCGGAGATGAGGTGGTGAATGTCGAGCGTGCCTTGCAGGAGCTTTGAGCCTTGTTCAATGAGCGCGTTGGACTTCGGATCTCCGTCAGCCAGCAAGTGCTCCCAATCCGTCATGCGGATTTGCTGCACGAGGGCCTCAATGCCTTGCAACGTGCGCTGGGTGGTGGGTGAATTTTCGTCACGGGCATCCAGCAGACGCGAGGCGCAGGCCTTGAGGCAGCGCGTGACCGAGCGGGGGGCGACCTGGTTTTTCCAAAGCAGATCCATCATCGGCTCGGGTTCGATGCGCAGTTGATAGACCCGCCGGTAAACGTCGCGGCTGTTTAGCAGGCGCAGAAAAGCGGAGAGCCGAATCTCCGACTCATGTTCCGAGGGCGCACTGCGGCGCGGCATGGGCCGGGTGATGGAGCAGACCGCATTGGCTGTGATGATGGAGCGCTCCAGCAATTGACCAATCTCGCAAAAGGCCCAGCCGCCGTCCGAAATCATGGTGTTCTGCGCCGTGCCGAAAAACTCCGCAACCGCCTTCACCACGTAGTCGCAGTAGCGGCGGGTGAAGGCCGTAAGATCCTCTTCCGAGGACTTGGGCCGGAAGCGGGCTCGCTGGAAGCGCGTCCGCAAGGTTCCGAGCACACTCCAGGCCTCGACGCTGAGAGTTTCCAGAATTGATTCCGCGTTGCTCACGCCGCGCAGCAGGGCCTGGACCACGGAGTCGGGTTCGTCCAGATCGAGGGTCAGGCGGTACCGTCCCTCCGGGCTGGAAATATTGCGGCGGGTGACAACCCCGGGATTTTCCAGCGGCGGGAGGATGCGGTTCCAGACCGGGCGATACAGCGTGCGCTCGGTGGGATTGAGTTCCTCCAGTTCCAGCGACTCGATCACGCCGATCATCATGGCGAGGTTGTAGGCCCGCTCCATGTAACGGCCGGTCCAATAAAAAGCCTCGGCCACGCGGCTGCTGACATGCTGGGCGGGCAGCAGCGCCTCGCGCGAGCGAGCGCGGTCGGGAGCGGGTTCGATGAAATCCGGCGGAGCCTGCACCCAAGTGTCCTTGCTGCCGCCGCCGAGTTCGTTGGCCGTGTAGGCAGAGTCGGCGGTCGAGACGCGGGTAAGCGCGCCGGGGAAGACCTCATAGTCGTCCTCTGCCTTGCGCAGCGCAAAAATGATATGGTCCTGGCGGCGCTCGAGTTTGCGCCCCTCGTCATACGAGACGGTCACGGCGTCGCAGTCCTGCGGCTGGGCGATGTATTGCGAGGCGTTTTGCAGGATGAGGTCGCGGGCCGCATTCACCTCGGCCTCACTTGGTTCGCGGCCATCGCCGCCGAGGATGATCTTTTCGCCCAGCAGCGGACGGATGGTGAATTTTTCGAGTTCCGAAATGACCATTTCGCGCTGGTCGATGTCGCCCAGCCAATAGGTGGTGAGCCCGCGGAGGAGGGGGGGCTCGCTGAGGTAAAAACGGATGATGGTATTCGCAAAAGGCAGCAGCGCACGGTCATCCGCCAGCTGCGCGCCGATGCCGTTGACCACGGCCACCGAGCCCTTGCGGATGCAATGCACGAGCCCCGGCACTCCCAGCAGTGAGTTGCGATGGAAGACCATGGGATCGAGCCAGTGGTCCGAGATGCGGTTGTAGATGACCTCCACTTTTTCCAGACCGGAAATCGTCTTGAGATAGACGGCGTCGTTCAACACGAGCAGGTCGCCGCCCTGCACGAGAGGAATGCCCATGCGCCGGGCCAGAAAGCTGTGTTCGGAATACACCGCGCTGCCGGGACCAGAGGAAAGCAGCACCACGGTCGGGTCAGGATCATCGGAAAAGGACCGCAGTAATTCGAGGATGTCCACCGGCGCCTCCGCAATCGAATGGATGGAAAAATCCTGAAAGCTTTGCGGGATGACCCGGGCCAGAGCGCGCCGGTTCTGGATCATGTAGGAAATACCTGACGCATTGCTGAGATAGTGATGCTTGACCGCGAAGTGGCCATCAGGCAGGCGGCAGACGGCCAGGCCGGAGAGATGCAGATAAGCACCACCGGGAGGGGTCAGACCCGCAGCCGCGCGTTGATAGCATGCGCTGCCGAGGACCGGCTGGATCGGCAGTTCCCCGGCGCGGAGGATTTCCTTGGGGCCGTGGATATCGCGCAGGAATAACTCGAAGGCCCGCAAACGCTGGCTGACACCCTTTTGAAGAGGCTCCCATTCCTCGGGGGTAAAAATTTGCGGAAGCAAGTCGCAGAACCAGGGCCGCCGACCCCAGGGGCGCTCGCGGGAAATATCGAAGGTGACGCCCATTTCGCGCATGGTGGCTTCGAGGCGCTCGTCGAGGGCCTTGACCTGAGGACGGGGCAGGGTGTCGAGCCGTTGAAACAGAGGACGATACACCGGACGGGCCTCGCCGTCGGCGTCATGCGTCTCCCCCCAATGGGAAAATGGTTTCGTTTCTAGGGTACGCTGCACGGCGCGACAGGCTTGGGGGTTAGGTTTTTCTGGTCAAGGATAAATACCCTGTAAGGTTTACATTTGACACTGAAGAGGTTTTCGCCCAAACTCCCCGATTCTCCGTAAACGACCAATGAAGACATTTTCAGCAAAAGCCGCCGAAGTTAAGCGTAACTGGTGGGTGATCGACGCCTCCGGCCAGCATCTCGGCCATGTTGCCGTGAAAGCCGCCAATCTCCTGCGCGGCAAGGGCAAAGCCATTTATACCAGCCACGTGGACACCGGTGACTTCGTCATCGTGATTAATGCCAGCCAAGTGAAGGTTGGGGGCAAGAAGGACATCCAGAAAACCTACATGAGCTTCTCCGGGTATGTGGGCGGACATAAGTCCGAGACCTTCGCCGACCGCCGCGAGCGTCGTCCCGAGCTTTTGATCGAACGTGCCGTCCGAGGAATGATCCCTCACAATCGCCTCGGCAGCGCCGTCTACCGCAAACTCAAGGTTTATGCCGGCAGCGAGCATCCGCACACCGCTCAAAATCCCAAAAACGCCTGATTATCTCTCTCATGTCTGACATCATCGCCACTGGTCGCCGTAAAACATCTGTCGCCCAAATCCGTCTGCGCAAAGGCAACGGAACCTTCAAGGTCAACGGCAAGGACTTCACCGACTATTTCCCGAGCCTGTCGATGCAGAACACGATTCTGCGCCCGCTCGAAATCGCCAACGCCGTGCAGGGCTTTGACGTCGACGCCCGGACTTCCGGCGGCGGCATCTCCGGCCAGGCTGGCGCTCTGCGCCTGGCCATCAGCCGCGCGCTGTTGCAAAACGATGCGGAACTCCGTGTGCCGCTGCGCGCCGAGAGCCTGCTGACCCGCGATCCTCGCATGAAGGAACGCAAAAAATCCGGTCAGCCTGGCGCCCGCAAGCGCTTCCAGTTCTCCAAGCGTTAATTTCGGCCGCCTTTTATGGCGACACCGTTTGTCCGGGAAGCCCGCTGGGTCTTCATCGGCGACAGTATTACCGATTGTGGCCGTCGCGATTGCCCCGAGGGCATCGGCGACGGCTATGTACGCGACGTTCGCGACTGGCTTCGCGCTCTCGACCCGGCCCGCGCACCCGAGGTGATCAATGCCGGGATTTCCGGCAATCGCATCCCCGACCTGCAAAGCCGGTGGGATGCGGACGTGCTGGCGCATCAGCCGCAGCTGGTCTCGATCAAGATCGGGATCAACGACGTCTGGCATAACATCCCGCCCAGCGCCCGAGGCACGGATATCGGACCTTTCCGCGAAGGTTATGCCGACATCCTCACGCGCCTGCGCGCGGCCCTGCCGACAGTGACTCTGGTGCTTTGTGAACCGAGTGTCATCTGGCCGCCTTCGCCGCCCGACGGCAACGAACGCCTCCAGCCTTACATCGCAGCAGTGCGTGAACTCGCCACAGAGTTTTCCGCCGCTGCGGTGGTGCCCCTGCACGCCGCTTTTGAAAAGGCCCGTGCGGCCCGCCCGGAGATTTCCTGGGCGCCGGACGGTGTGCATCCTTCGTCGTCCGGGCATATGTTGATCGCCCGTACCTGGCTGGCCAGCCTGGGACTACTTTAATCCAAAACTCCGCATGATCCGCTCTCTCATCGTTGTTCTCGCCCTCGTTGGAACCCTTCACGCTGCCGATCCGGTCGAGTTCAGTGTCGGCGAATTTACTTTTGGCCGGCCCGAGGGCTGGAACTGGGTGGTGCCTTCCTCGCCGATGCGCAAAGCGCAGCTTTCCGTGCCGGGCACAGATGGCGCGGCTGCGGCCGAGGTTACTTTCTTTCACTTCGGCGCGGGACAGGGTGGGGGCGTGCAAGCCAATGTGGACCGCTGGGTCGGACAATTTACGGATGCCAAGTCCTCGACCAAAGCCGAGCAGATTGCCCAGACACCAGTGACATTCGTGGAAGCAACCGGCACATTTTCCAGCGGGATGCCGGGCGGCCCGACCACGCCCATGACAGGCTATGCCATGCGCGGAGCCATTTTGCAGGGCACGGCTTCCGGTGATGTTTTTGTGAAGATGACCGGCCCCGAAGCGGTGATCAAAGCCGCCGCGCCCGCTTTTGAAAAGATGGTGCGGACGGCGGCGGAGAAATAAGCGTAAACCGATCAGGCTTTCCGACGGCGGTAGCCCATCCAGCCGAGGAGCAATCCGCCGCCCAGCAGCAAGCTGACGGTGCCGGGTTCCGGCACGACGGTGACGGAGAAGACGCCGTTGGCGGTGTCCCAATTGAATGAGGAACCGGCGCCGAAGCCGACAAGGTTGATGACCGGGGTGTTGTTGAAGGTGATGGCATCGATCAGAATGAAGGTGCCGGTGGCTCCGGCGTAAGCGCTGCCGTCGACGGTGATGCCCGAGGCCAGGTCGAAGAGACCATTGCCCCCGATGTCAATCGAGGTCACGCCGACGGCATCAAAAGCGAAGCTGATGGTGCCGGTGGCGGCGAGGCTGAAATTGTTCACGACCGAGATGGTTGCTTCCGCACCGGTGATGTTGAAGTCGCCGGAGAGGACCATGCTTTTGACAGAAAGTTCGCCACCGCTGATCGAGTAACTTCCTCTCTCCGTGAGAGTGAGTTGTCCGTTGGTCATGCCGCTTTGGTTCGGCCCGTTGACAAGATCAATCGTACCTCCGGTTTGGTTGACAGTTCCGGCAGCAGCCGCGCCACCAGCAATAGACATCAGGCTGGCGGTAATTCGTCCGCCGGAAAGATTCAAAGTTCCCGTGCCGTTTTGACCAACAAAAACAGAACCTCCAGCGCCCACGATGCCTGATGTAAGAGTGCCGCTGGACTGGGTGTAGACGCCAACACCACCTAGGTTCTGGCCGATGGAGATGTTGTTTCGAGCGTTCAAAGAGCCGCCGGCCAAGGCATAGTTGCCAATAC
This sequence comes from uncultured Chthoniobacterales bacterium, assembly GCA_964445975.1. Classification (GTDB taxonomy): domain Bacteria; phylum Verrucomicrobiota; class Verrucomicrobiia; order Chthoniobacterales; family Terrimicrobiaceae; genus CAYUMP01. The sequence continues at coordinate 206,659 of CAYUMP010000006.1, forward strand.
CTTCGAAACCGACCGTGAAACTTCCGGTGGCCGTTACAGAACCTCCATTTTGCTGTCCAATGCCCAGGGAACCAGCCAGTACGCCAAAGCGAAAGGTCGCGGAAGTGTTGCCGGTCTGCTGAATGTTGGCTCCTGAATTGATGATCAAAGTGCCGGTGCCGCTGCGGGCGATTTCCGTTCCGGCGTTGGCAGTAATGGTCAAATCCGAACTGACGACAAGACGACCCTCCGTGCCAACGGCGTGACCCACGCGCAGTTGAGTGATGCTTGGGGCGGGTGAGGAAAGAATGGCCGTACCGGTATTGACCTCTACAATCTCGCCGGTCGGCACGGAGGTAGCGGGATTCCAATTGGCCGCGGTGTTCCAGTCGTTATCATTGTTGCCTCCGACCCATACGGCGGCGGGGCTGGAGGCGACGAAGAGCAGGCAGGAAATGCCGGCGACGGCAGAGATACGCGGGAGAGTTTTCATAGGGGGAGAAGCCTTGACAGGGGTGACCGTAGGACGTTTGGCGATACAGGGCGTTCAATTTACACCGGTGGCATTTGAGTAACACTGCGGCCAGGCTTGGACTGGAAGAGCTGGAAAGCCGACGACGAGATTCGAACTCGTGACCTATCGATTACGAATCGATTGCACTACCACTGTGCTACGTCGGCGTGAGCAGGGATTGAAAGGCCGGACCGAAGAGGTCGTGGCGGTTCGCAAACCTGAACGAGACTGATAGCAAACTGGACCCGTGGCCGCAACCCAGAAACTGAGGGCGTCAGGGAAGCTGTTCAAAATAAGGCGAGGGGCTAGAGCAGCCGCCCGAGGACTTCCATCAGGCGGTCCACCTTCAGCGGCTTGGCCAGATAGTCGTCCATGCCGGCGTCGAGGCAGCGCTGGCGGTCTTCCGGCATGGCGTTGGCGGTGAGGGCGATGATGGGAACGTGGATTTTTTCGTGGGAACGGAGGGCTCTGGTGGTCTCCAAGCCGTCCATGCCAGGCATCTGCACGTCCATGAGAATCGCGTCGAAGGCCTCGCCGCGGCATTTTTCCAAGGCGCCTTCGCCGCTCTCCACTGCATCGGTTTTGAAGCCGAGTTTTTGCAATTGCAGCACGCAAAGGCGGCGGCTGGCGGGGTTATCCTCCACGACGAGGAGGCGTTTGCCGCGGAAGACATCTCCGGCGGGCAGGGGGGCGGAAACGGCCAGCCTGGGGCCGGGGTTGTCTGCCGTCGCCACAAAACTGAGGACAAACTCGCTGCCACGGCCCAGTTCGCTGGTAACTTCGATGTCACCACCGAGCAGATGGGCGAGGCGGCGGGAAATGGCGAGGCCGAGGCCGGTGCCGCCATGCCGCCGCGCATCGCTGAGATCTGCCTGATAGAAGCGTTCGAAAATGCGGGGCAGGGCGGCCTCGGGGATGCCGGGTCCGGTGTCTTTCACGGAAAAGCGCCACATCCATTTTTCGTCGACGGGAGTAGCGTTCACCTCGACCTGCACTCGGCCATGCACGGTGAACTTCACGGCGTTGCCGATCAAATTTGTGAGAATCTGCCCCAGCCGAGTGCGATCGGTACAAATATGGGCGGGTATGGAGGGTGCGATGGAGAGGAGTAGTTCAAGATGCTTCTCGCTGGCATGCGGGTTCATCATGGCGCAGATCTGCTGGACGAGGGGCCGGAGTTCGAAGGAGCAACGCAGGATTTCCATCCGACCGCTTTCGATCTTCGAGAGATCGAGGATGTCATTGATCAGCACGAGGAGGTGTTCGCCGCTGCGCTCGATGGTCTCCACGTAGTCGGCTTGTTCGCCGGAGAGGGCAGTGCTTTTCAGTAGCGAGGTGAAACCGAGGATGCCATTGAGGGGGGTGCGGATTTCATGGCTGATCATCGCGAGGAAGGCGCTCTTGGCCAGATTGGCCGAGCGGGCGGCCTCGATGGCCTCGCGTTCCAGGGTCACGTCGATCTCGATGCCCACGACGCGTCTGGGCTGGCCGTGGCGGTCGCGGATGATGATGGCCTGCGACTTGGTGTGGCGCATTTGCCCGTCGGGCAGAATGATGCGGCACTCCACGAAGTAGTCGGTTTCGTTGGAGGCGAGGCAACGGCGAAATTCCGAGACCACGCGTTCGCGGTCGTCCGGATGCAGCAGCGAGACGCTTTGCTCGATGTTGGGATCGTAGGTTTCGGGCGAGACGTGCTTCATCTCGTACATGACGTCGTTCCAATAGATTTTCCGGGTGGCGATTTCGTAGTCCCAGGTGCCGATGCGCCCGGCATGGGTGGCGAGGGCGAGGCGTTCTTCGTTGATGCGGATGGTTTCCGCGTGCGCATATTCCTCGGAGGTATCGCGGACGGTGCCGAGCATGGAGGTGGCCTGTCCGGTGGTCTCATCGTTGAGAATCTCGGCATCGAGATGGAAGTGCCGGATAAGCCCACCGGGCAGGGCCACACGGAAATTCATGTTGAAGGCGGCCTGGAGCGGGAAGGCTTCCGCGACGATCTGGCGGGTGCGCTCCACGTCGTCGGGATGTACGAGACTGAAGAAGAATTCCACGCTCGGCTGCGTGGTGGTCGGATCGAGGCCAAACATACTGTAGATGTCCTCCGACCAGCGGACTTTGTTTTGATCGGAGTTGAAGGGTTCGCCGGGAACGAGATCGACCTCCCAGGTGCCAAGGCCTCCCAGGCGCATGGCCGCGCGCAGGGTGGCGTCGCTTTTGCGCAAGGCCTCGACCGTCTCCTTGCGCCAGGTGACGTCGGTAAAGAAGCCGTGCCAGACGGAGGAGCCATCCGGGTTGTTCTCGATGTGGGAGATGCCGAAGCGCCAGCGTTCGCCCGCCTCGGGGAGGAGGACGCGGAAGTCTTCCTTCCAGGTGGCGCCGCCTTTGGCCGCGTGGCTGCGGATGCCATCCATCACGCGTTTGTGGTCTTCCGGGTGGATCAGCTTGAAGGCGGCGGAGGGGTCAGCCATCAACTGGTGGGGTTCCATTTCGAAGACCCACCGGCAGGCTTCGCTCACATAGGTGACATTGATTTCGCCCTTTCGGGAAATCCTAGCCTGGTAAAGCATGCCGGGGAGCACCGAGGTGAGCTGGCGAAAGAGGGCTTTGTCGGTGGGGTTTAACTGCCGGGCGAGGAACTCGCGTTTGCGCAGGCGGTAGACGACAAATCCGCCGGCCAGGGCCAGGCTGGTGGAAAGAAGCAGGCCCAAAAGAAAGGCGGAGCGCAGGGCGGCCATGTTTTTGGCGGCGATGGAGTGGCTGAGTCCTACCACGACAAAGTCGTAGGGATTGACGCCGGGGTGGCCGGCCAGGGGACCCATGGCGTAGCGGGCCCGGGTGGTGACCCAAGTGCGGCCGGCGATGGTGTTGCGTGCGGCGGCGCCTTTTTTCAGGATGTCCCGGAGTTGCTCGGGGACTTCGTCAGCGGGGCGGCCGATGGCGAGGGGCGGCCCCTCCTCGGGCTGTCCCTCAAGAATGATCCTCGGGGGCTGGCCGGGCTCCATGCGCACGGTGTAAAGGGCGGTGATGAGAGGATGGATGGAGCGAATGGTGTCCAGCCGGGCCAGAAGCGCCTTGTGCTCGGGCGAGGCGGTCTGACTGGCCTGCTGAAGATGGGAAAGGGCATTGCCATCAAGTAACGCGGCGATGTGGTCGGCCGACATGGAGAGGCGCTCGTTGATGATTTCATTGGAGGCGGTCCGTGCCTTGCCGAACAGAACGATGCTGGAACCGCTGGAAACAAGAAAAAGAATGATCGCGGAAATGGCGCCGTCGCGCAGGAAATGCCGGTCGGCATACAGACGGGCGGCCAGCGAGAGAGGGGGGATGGTAGGGGCCGATGTGGCGGATTTTTTCACCAACTCCTCCTCTGGTAGGGGGAAAAACCGGTGGCGTCTAGCGCCTTTTTACACCCATTTGGAGAGGGTGGCGGCCAGGGTCTCGTACTGCAGGGGCTTGCTCAAAAAGTCGTCCATTCCGGCGTCCAGGCACCGTTTGCGGTCTTCCGGCATGGCATTGGCGGTGAGGGCGATAATGCTCAGGCGTACGCCGCTCTTCTCCTTCCGCCGGATCTCCCGGGTCGCCCCGCAGCCATCGAGGTCGGGAAGTTGCATATCCATCAATACGACGTCGAAATCGCTTTCGCTCACCTTGTCGATGGCCTCAAGCCCGGTTTCGGCAAATTCCGCCTCGCAGCCGAGCCGTTTCAATTGCAGGGCACAGAGCTTGCGGTTCACGGGATTGTCTTCCACGACCAGGATGCGTTTGCCCTGCACGCGGGCCGGAGGTTCCAAGGGGCTGGGCGGGGTGATAAACGGGACGGGCGCGGCTTGTTGACCGCGTGGCGCGGTGATGGTGACGGAAAATATGGTGCCCACCCCCAGCTCGCTGGTAACGGAGATGTCCCCGCCGAGGAGTTTGGCAATGCGCTGGGAAATGGCCAGGCCCAGGCCGGACCCGCCATGCCGACGGGTGGCGGAACTGTCGACCTGGTAAAAGAGCTGAAAGAGGTTGGGAATCGCCTCCTGCGGAATGCCCGGTCCGGTGTCTTTGACGGTAAACGTCCACTCCCAGTTCTTCTGGTAGAGGCCGAGCGGCTTCGCGCTGACCAGCAGTTCCACACGGCCGAACTCGGTGAACTTCACGGCGTTGCCGAGGATATTGATCAGAATCTGGCCCAGACGGATGGGATCGCAATGAATCGTCTTCGGGACGGAATACTCGACAAAGAAATCGTAGTGGAGGCCCTTCGTGTAGGCTTGGGCCTGCAATTGCTGGTGGACCTTGCGGACGAACGGACGCATTTCAAAGTTCGTGGCGTCGACGTGGATTTCCCGGGACTCGATCTTGGAAAGGTCGAGGATATCGTTGACCAGCGCGAGCAGGCCCTGGCCGCTGCTCTCCATGGTGTCGATGTAGCTCATCTGCTCGCTGTCGAGCGGGGTGTTTTTGAGCATCGAAACGAAGCCGAGCACGCCGTTCAGCGGAGTGCGGATTTCATGGCTCATGACGGCGAGGAACTCGCTCTTGGCCTTGTCGGCGGCGAGAGCCGATTCGCGGGTGCGGATCAGTTCCTCGGCCTCCTCCTTTTCCGTGGAGATGTCGATGTGGGTGCCGACGGCGCGGGTGCATTGGGCGGTTTCATTGCGGATGAACTGGGCGCTGGCCTTGATGTGCCTCACGCCGGCGGCGGCCATGATGCGGTATTCCTGTTCGTAGGGGACGCCGAGAAACTGGCAGCGGCGGAATTCTGCGATCACGGCCTCGCGGTCCTCCTCGTGGACGAGTTTGTGCTGGCCTTCGAGGGTAGGTTCGAAGGTTTTGAAATCGGTCTGGTAGATCTCGTGCATGACGTCATTCCACACGACCCGGCCCGTGCTCATGTCACAGTCCCACATGCCGACCTTGCCGGCGTCGGCGGCGAGGGCCAGACGCTCCTCGCTCAGGCGCACGATTTCCTCGGCCTGTTTGCGCTCGGTGATATCCACCACCTGCGTCATGTAGTGGGAGATGTTGGCATCGCTGTCGCGAACGATGGCGACGCTCACGAGGCCCCATACGATCGATTTGTCCTTGCGAATGTAGCGGCGCTCGGTCTGGAACTTGGCGGTCTGGTGCTGTTTGAGGTTCTGCAAGAGCGGGAGCTCCTTCTTCATGTCCTCGGCGTGGGTGTAGTCCGGCGGCTGCAAGTCCAGCACTGATGCGGGCGCATAACCGAGAAATTCGCAAAATGCCTTGTTCGCCTGGATGATCTGACCGTCGGTGCGGGTCAGGTACATGGGAACGGGTGACATGGCGTAGGTACTGCGGAAAAGTTCCTCGCCTTCGCGCACTTTGGTCTGGGCCAGACTCTGTTTGAAATGCGAGCCGTACCGCCACTTGAAGACGGTCCATCCCGCGATCAGCGCGAAGACTCCGGCGCAGACGAGCGCGATATCACGGGTCGATTTTGTGGCGGCCAGGCCGGCAAGCAGCGGTTCGTATTTGGTGTCGAGATAGAGGAAATCACGCCCGGCCGCAGTCGGGCTGTTCAACGGCACGATAACTCCGAGATACCTGCCGCCCTCCCGACGAAACGCCGGTGATTCGGTCACGTAGGTCTGGCGGCTTTGGATCGCCTGGATTTCCGGAGAATCCATCGGCAGGTCAAACCCGAGCGGCTTCGCCACGTACGGGCTTTCGCTGGAACTTGAACTTGGATCGGATGTCTCGATGATGAGCATGATTTTCCCGTTCTGCAGCCGTCCGGTGAAAAGTTTCCCGATATTGTGGTAGTACTGACGGAGGCCCTGCAATCGTTGGGTGAGGATCGAATGCGGTTGAGAACCTGTCTGGCTGCGTTCGCCCAGCCAGGCGTGGGCTTTCGGATCGATCAGCGAGGCGAGGTACTGGCCTTGGGGGCGCAGGTCTTCCAGCGCCTGCTTGAGGCGGCTGGTGGTCTCATTCTGGTAGATGACCACCACGGCCGTCGCGGAAATGACAAAAATCAACAAGGCGGCCAACAGACCATCCCGAAAGAAACGGGGCACCTCGGAGCGCATTGCGCTCTTCGCTGCTGCTTCCTGGGCAGGATTTGACGGGCCGCTCACGCCTTGACTTTGCGGGATTTCTCCCCTCGGCGCAAGTGATTTGTAACTGGTTGCGTAAGCTCCGCCGGAAGCCTATTTGCCGTCACGCCGGGGATCGAGAGCGTCCCTAAGCGCATCGCCTAAAAAGTTCAGTGACAACAAGGTAAGGGCCATAGCCAGAGCGGGGAAAACCACCAGCCACCACCGGATATAGACCGGATTCAACGCACCGGCGCCATCGGCCAACAGCGAACCCCAGCTGGCCAGCGGTGACTGCACGCCGAGACCGAGAAAACTCAGGAACGATTCGTCGATGATCACCGCGGGGATGGTGAGGGTCAGATAGATCAAAATGACGCCCAGCAGGTTCGGCAACAAATGCCGCACGAGGATGATGACGTGGGACTGGCCGAGGGCGACCGCGGCCGTCACAAAGGTCCGGTTTTTCAACGCCAGCACCTGTCCCCGCACGATGCGGGCCAGCGTCA
>CAYUMP010000007.1:0-69567 GCA_964445975.1 uncultured Chthoniobacterales bacterium
CTGCAACAACACCTTCATACAACCCCTGAGCCCATGGCTTGTCTGCAACAACCTTCTCATTTTCAATGGACATCTCCTCTTCATAAGTTCTTTTCGAAGCATGTTTACGAAGAGTAAATGTTCTAACTGGCTTTGTTTCGAAAAGGGGTTCCCCTTGAATAATTGTCCCAGTCCTGTAAGGAAAGACCTCTGTTGGCCAATCTGTTTTCAAAGAACGACACACCATTCCGTATTTTTTCAAAGCAGTATGGAGCCAGTTTTGGATAAATCTGAATGCTTTATGCTGGTAAATGATGCCGCTTTTGGAACTATTCCACGGCATCTCTCTTGCGGGACCATGAAATTCGACAGTCGCACGCACAAGGGAAATATCGAAATGTTCCTTGCCTAGTCCTCCCGAGTAAAAACCGACGTCATGCGACTTTGCTTTCGCTATTATAAGCCGTTGGTTACAGTAAATATAAACACCGTATTCATCTTCTTTTTCTCGATTGTTGCGAAGACCGACGGTCATTTTGATGACTACCGTATCTCCCTTATCGGTAGAATATAAAAGTTCCTGCTCATGTGGGACGTAATCAGGTGGAAACGCCCAATCGTCGTAGATTTCTGGTACAACCGGCTGATGATTTATACTGATCGAACATTGCCCATTAAGGAACTTGGCGTAGGTGCGTCCAAGATGTTCCGAGAGGCGCTTGATAGCTATGTCGTCTACAGGTGCTCGCAAATTCGAGAGGCTGATTTTGGTTTTTCCTTCCAGAGTAACCGCCGATGTCTCAGCCTCCAGACTCCACAGAGGTGAACTGACCCATTCATCATCGTAGGCAATACGGAAACAATCCCCGTCGACAGCCTGGGTGTGAATCTCGATTCGTTGGGCCAAGGCAATGGGGCCGCGCTTACAGCCAACTCCGAAAACGCCAATCGAGGCAGCATCATCGTCAATCGAGGATGAGCCGGGCTTGACCAAGTAAATCAGGTCCGATTTTTTTACCCCACCAGCATTGTCCTCGATGAAAAGTGATTGCTGTTCGATATCGACCATGATGGCGATTTGAAGGCGTTCTGATTTTGAGCTTCTACTCCATACATCCAGAGCGTTGTCGATCAGCTCGCAAATGCCTGTTTCCAAGGAGTAATCGGCAATGATCGACCGATAAATGTCTTTAGAAGGCGTTGCATCCAGGGGGATCTTCATAGACACCAATGCCTCTAGCCAAGTCAGGTCGTGGCAACGAGCTGCCGAAGTAAATATCTCGTTTGTGCAGGATCCATGATGTGTTGTATCAGATTAGCTTTTAGTCACTCTACCTGTAGGAATCAATATTCACTTTCGATCCTCACGAAAATGCCTGGAAACGGAGTGAATTTGTTCAACGGAGAGCAGAAGATATTGATCATTAGGATTTTTTTCGCTGATCACGCGGCCTAGAAATCTCGAGCATCGAGAAATCGGAAATTTATGCTCCAAATAGAGTTTCGTTTTGCCTCGTCAAGGCGGGCCGAACAGCGCCGACGCCGGAACAGCCCGCACGTTTGCTGAGAGCGACAGATACTCCTCGCCAAGATGGAGGACAATCCCCGGGCCGTGGTTCGGGTTGAGTGATATCCACTTTTCAATCGGCGTTGCGTCCGATGCTATCACCGTCCGGGAGGCCTTGATTTCCAGCGGCAGATGCCGCTGGCCAATCTCCACCAATCCATCGACTTCCAACCCGTCATGGGTGCGGACATGAAAAAGTTTTGCGGGCGTTTCCGCCGGCGGAAGCAGGGCCTGAATTTCCTTCATGAGGAGCGTCTCCACCAATCGCCCCAGCATTACCCCTCCGCGTAGTGCCTCGATGGAGGCGATACCGCAAAGGTGGGCAGCCAGACCGACATCGTTCCAGTAGAGCTTCGGTGCTTTCACCATCCGCTGTCGATATTGGCGAAAAAGGGGGGCAGGCGGGTGATCAGAAAACTGGCTTCCAGAATGGACAGGTGCCGACCCGCGGTCGCGGGGCTCATCCCGGGCCAGATGCCTTGATTGTGGGCTGAGCTTCAAGCAGTTCTACTAAATCTCCGGATCAGTAACATCGCCCTTCTTCAATTCCATCACCCGCTCGGAAAACCGCTTGTTCTCCATGCGCAACCGTTGAATTTCGTCATCCGAAACTCGCAACTGAGCCTCGGCGGTATCTGCTCTCTCGATCAACTCCACCGAGCCCTGAATCAAACTCTGGACTTCAAACTTCAGTTTATCGTTTTGGTCCTGAAATGCGGCCAGGTCGGGGGATGCCTTTGGCTCGGTGACTTCGATCCCCAGGATGCCGGTGATCTTGATGAAAATCTTCCAAATTTCCTTACCGATACCATGCAGCATTGCGACCAATGAAGGAATCGCAGCCACTTTTTCAAAGAACGAGCGTGTTTCAGCCGTGATCGTCAGAAGTTCGGCATTTTCCCTCTCCAGTTCACTCGACCGGACATCGCTTTGTTCAGCCAACAGGCGCGCCTTCGCCAACAGGCGCTCCGCTGCCACTTTTCTCCGGTGAAGCTTTGCCTCGGCCTTTCGTAGCCGCATGTGCATCTTCTCCACACCCAGAGCTCCCGCATTAAACCTCGCCAGCCAGTCGCGGGCTGCTTCGCGTTGATATTCCTCCGCTGCTGCCACCACCTGCTTCCCATCCGGTCCTTGCTCAAGTTCCTCTCGAACTACCTTGTCCATGACCCTTGATACAGCCCAGTCATCGGGGCGGCGCTGCTTTACATTCCACAACGGCAGACGAATCAACTCTTCAGGCAAGCCGATGGCAGCATGATGTCTTAATACCGAAGTAAATGCATCGCCGAGGGTCCGTAACCCCCTCCGCCCCCTCTTGCCTCCCCCGGAAATGCCAATCAAGCAACGGTTCTCTCGATCTATGGGCCATAGCCCGAAATGGAAGGAAAGCGTTCCCTCAGAGTCGGGATGAGCAGCAACATAGCACCCCTCATAACCCGTTCTCTTGGTCAGTTCTGCCATGCCAATTACCGCAGCACGGTGAAGAATCCTTTTTACGGCTTTCAGATTTCCGGCGTTAACTGCCTTGGCCAACTCGCGCGCCAAACCGGCCATAATCGCCGCATTCATCTCGACCAGGCCGGTCTTTTCGATACGTGGGCTCCGCCCTGGCCGCTTGTCCTGCCGCAAGTACCAGCAGTCTTTTTTGCACTCTAAATTCATCTGACGGAACTCATCGACTGTTTGTTCCACCAGCTTTCCGTTTATCCAGTGTCCAACAAATCCGACTTCCCGAGCTCGGGGGAAAGGCGACTGCTTCAATCGGGGAACATTCGGAAAGCTTCTCAGCCGCTCCGCCAACTTTTAAACCGAGCCCTCTTCTGTTTCTTTGAAATCCGTCTCATTTTGAGGTAGTGGTTGACGGCTCTCTGGGAAGTCAAATTTTTCTTCAGCGTTTCAAAAAAAACTCAATGGATCACGCAAGCGGGTGGAAACTCAGGGTCCCTCCCTTTTCGGCTGACTACCCTATTTCACCACCAAACCGCGCATTTACGGACAAGACCACTTTTTGCGCAACCACCCGATAGGGTGGATTACTCAATAAGATGGCCTCGTGCTCCGCAGGCTCTCCAAAGGCGAGGCCGGGCGTGCCGCCCCCGCTCCCGCGGTTCCCCCCGCTGCCAGGCTTCGCCTGCCCTCTGACGGACTGGTTTGCGGCCAGGACAATAATCAAGATTCCTGGCCGAGAAATGACTGTGCGATATGGCCGCTTTCGCACCCATATTCAGCCGGAAAAGATGGGGCCAATCATGGCGATCATTCCGTTTTCTCACCAAGCTGGCGCATACGAAGAACTCCGCACCCGCGCCGAAATCTACTTTGGTGGATGCTGGAAACAGTTTAAAATCCGCCCCCGATGCCATTCCTTGGTCGTGGCGCCCAGTGGATCGGGAAAGACGACTCTGATCCAGGCTGTCGCGCACGATTGCCACGCCGTCTGTGTACGGGTCTCAGCCCCGGGTTGGATACCATTGGCGGCTCGGGAAAATACGGCGAAAGAAACCTTTCCGACCATTCTCCAAACCATCCTTGAAAACGAACGTACCGTTGTCTTCGTTGATGAAATCGACAAGCTCTCACACCGCGTGTCTTGGATGGAATACGTGCGGGGTGAGATCTTTGACCTGCTCGACGGGATTATTCGGCCTCACCTGCGGATTCCCGGCGCGCCTGAGGAGAGTGAAGAAGAAACACTGTCGGAACGCGCCAGTCGCATGGCCCACCGGTCAAATGCCGAAAGAAAGTTGCAAGAGTCGGCTTTTTTTGTCGGTGCAGGCACGTTTCAGGCCATGTTCGATGGAGGGAGACCCAGCGCATCCATCGGCTTTGGCGCTCCTATTGAAACGAGCGATGCACGCATCACCGCCGCCTTGCTGTCGGAACGGCTCCCTCGAGAGTTGGTGGCCAGATTCTCCGGCGAGTTGGTTTTGTTGCCTGAAATGACGAGAAACGACTATCGGCACATGATCGGGATGGCAGCGGCGGCTTTGCCGGATTGGCTACAGACGGTCTTCGTTGAATGCGCGGAGGCCAGGCTGGAGGCGGCAATCATGGCCCGGTCGGGATGTCGTTATATGGAGGAGACTGTCTTGTCCGCGCTCAAACTGGTGAAAGAGCCATCGGCAGCTCAGAAAAATAAAAGCGCTCTCAAGGGCGTCGACTCACCAGAAATCATCGAATGCAACCCGAATGAGGAGGACTCACCTCCTTGGGTGCTCTAGCAGACGGCTCCGCCAGCGACGCTGTCATGCCCTCTGCGAATTCTTCGAGGAGGTTTGTGCTTCCGGCGGTTCAAGGCCCGAGAAGGAGGAGAGCCTTTCGCCGTCTTCAGTGGCGGTTCTACAGAGATCAAGATCAAGAGTGAGAGATAGGCTCTCTCGTTTCTGGCAGGCGAGTTTTCATTCGCCTGCTTTGTCCTCCACCAGGAGAAGTAGCATGATTGAACTAATAATCGCTGGGAACGTCGGTTCTGTCCGGTACCAAGCTCTGCCCGAAACTTCTATCCTCAATATCTCGGTGGCCAGCATGCGCAGGTCAGGCGAAAAGGAGTATACGGTTTGGATCGCAGCTAAGGTCTGGGGTGCCCGCGCTGAAAAACTTCGCCCCTTCATCAAAGTCGGCCAGAAGCTTCTGCTTCGAGGCCGACCGGATGTGTGCTCGTATCGTCGGGACGATGAGACCTGCGCCTGTCAACTGGTTCTCCATGTGTGGCATCTTCAGTTCCTGAGCCCACGGGCGACGGGAAACACGGCGTCATGTCCCGAATCGTCCGAGAAGAAGGTGGGTAGAAAACAACGTAAGTCTGTCAGACCAGCCGCACAGAACAGGTCCCATCGAGAATGATCCGGCGGCGCGAGCCCTTTCGGGCTGGCGCTGGCATGCAAAAAGGCAGCTCGGATATGATACTGATGATTGAAGCCCTGATCCTTATTGGTTTGTCGCTCTGGTTGCTTTACGGAGTAAGTCAGGTCATTATTGGAATTTTCAAAGTGCTCCTCGCGACAACCCTCATGGCGATCTTGATCCCTCTTCACCTTCTGCTATTCTTAGGCAAGGTCGTGTGGAGAATCAGCACAGTATTTTTCCGCCGCTGAAGTTGATTGCCGTAACTCAGCCACGTTTTCCGCCGAACTCGGCTATCGGGCGGTCGTAAAGCTGTTCAGGTAATGCGATTTCGACCCGCCAGCTACTCCAAGTCGCTCCAGTTGGCGCCTAAGGCGGTCAGAATCAGTTTTGTCTCGTGGTCAGATAGTCCACGCCTGCCGCGCTCGATCATCGAAAAAACCGGCTCGTTGAGGCTAACCCAGCCCTTCCTCTGAAGTCGGGCAACGACATCTGACTGCAGAAGCCCTTCCTTAACCCGTAAATCGCGCAATTTTCCGCCCAGACAATTGAGTTTTCCCCCCTTCAAAGGAGGAGAATTACGACGAGCCATGCCACTCAGCTACAGCAAAAGTCTGGAACAAAGTTAAAGTAGTCCTTAACTGTGTTCCAGATCCCAAGAATTCAACCTCACAAGACCAGACATCCTCAGCCATCCACCAACAGCCTCATGAAATCATTCCTCGTTTCCGTCCTACTCGCAGTTGCTACTGTCTCTGCACAGGTAAGTTTGCCCGTTAAATCAGTGATTTCAGTCCGCGAGGCTGAGTCCGTTGTTGCTGCTCCAACTCCACCTCCTGGGAAGAAGTGCAAACTTGCGCATCGAATCACTACATATTTTCCGGCGCTCCGCCTTGGAACCGATGCCAGCGAAGGCGAATTGACATGGCGATTTTACATAGCAACAAAAACAGATACGGGCAGCGGACTCATACTTGTTCGGGAGAAGTCTATTAGGGCTGACAAGCCAGTCAGACTACCTTCCATTGCTGTAAATATTGGTAGGTGGGAGTGCAATTGTTGCCGTTCGGGCAACAAGGAAATTCCCACTACAGAAGGCTGGTATACAGACCTCTCTAAAGACGGCATCGTCGTCGCAAGCGCCCAATCCTCACTGTCCACCAACCTTTCGAAATTGATTGCGTCCCGCTCTCCCGTACCGGGAGAGAGCAATGGCCGGGTAGGTAACTTTTACACGGTCGGCCCAGGAGCGAGAGATCTTTCAAAGAGCGGAGGTGCGCCGAAAACGGCGAAAGTGGGTGATGTTGTTGCCATCGCAGTTCCAGATGGGTCTAGGGCATGGGTCCAATTTACGAACATTACCGATTCGGCCGCCAACTTTCGGTGGAAATTTCAAGAGAGTGCCTCGAGTCCCAAAGAGGAGGGTGACGACAAAGCCATCGAGGGAGACGGGAAAATGGCCGTTATTGAAGTCGGCAATTTGGCTTTCAGATGCTCCATGGGAAACAAGGGAGCAGCATATTGCGTTTTCTCACCCGGTGAAGCCACTGCCGAAATATTGCCGTCCGAAGCATTCGACAACTGACGATGAGGGTCACTATCGAAAAATCAAGAGCCGGAAGGAAACTCCCGGCTTTTCTATTCACCGACTCCTATTTCTAGAGGACAGCTCTGCGCAGGTGCCTTTCGGCTCCTGCCTTCGAACGATCACACGGCCTGCCGTGAATGAATCATCGCCTCTTCCCGAAAATATCCACATCACTAGATACACCTCTCGGCACTGGGCTGTCTGGATCGGTCGGGAGCTGGTTGCCGTGACCGTTTACAAAAGGGGCGCGGCGCGGGTGGCCGATCTCCTGCGGAACTTTCCACAACAATCGTCGCCACGGTTCGATCGAGAATCGAGTGACCGATGAATCGATGCAGGGTAACCTTCAAAATAAAAAGCGCGCCCCAAAGGAGGCGCGCTTCGTTGTTTTGTGCCTCGGCATTCCTCACCCGAGACGTTTTAAACGTGCCGCAGCAGCGTCGATGATCTGATCCCATCCCCAGAACTTTTCAAGGTTGGCGAGCGTTATCCCCAAGCTTTTGATCCACGCCGCCGCGAGCTCGAAGCGGTCGAGTTCGAACCGGCCTTGGCTGCGGTTTTCGAGGTCTTGCAGCACGGTGTCTACCTCGATTTCGATGGAGCCGTTTCCAACCAAGCGAACCACCGCGTATCCCAACGGCAGATCGGATGCGGAGAAGCAGACTCGAAGGCCATGGTTCGAAGCGAGATCGATTTCAACGTAGAGAGGATCCGTGATTTCTCGAACTGCGACCGCGCAAGCGAGAGCTTTGGTCCAAGCAATCAACTCTTCGAGATAGTAGCCGATTCGGACAATTTTTTCTGGTTGTTGTTCGTCAGCCACGGCGATAGCACCGGCCTGACCCTGCTGAGTGTTGATGGTTATCATAACTCAGAGGTGTTGGTTGATCCCAAGTCACAATTTCAAATTTTTCTTCAATTTTTTATCCAACATCCATCCACACTGTGAACCGACGAAGAAATGAATCACCGATCCCTCTTCGAAATTGTCCGAGTTTTTTTGAAGATTTCGATTTCTTGTGGCTCGATGCGGACGTCGTTTCCGGGCAGCACGATGTAGCTCAGCAGGCGTCTGCGCAGATACCGACGCAGCGTGCTCTCACCGATGGTGAGCCGCTTTGCTGCTGCCAGAACCGTGAGTAGATCGTCGTCCACACCCGTGTTGGTGGAACGACGGTTTGCAAAAATCAAAAAAACTTTCCCCGATTTTCCCCGACGAAAAAGCGGATTTTAACGAGCACGAATGGCCACCAACGATCACCAGCGATTTTTTCCAACAGAGTAAATCGCCATTTCCAGAAGAAGAAATGGCGACCCTAACGGGATTCGAACCCGTGTTACCGCCGTGAAAGGGCGGTGTCCTAACCGCTGGACGATAGGGTCTCGCAATGAGAGAGGAGGAACATGAGGGAAAAGTACAGCGGGGGCAAGGGCGAAATTACCTGAAAAATTCCGCCTGAAAGGACATTATTTTGGCACTCGCAGAAATATGAGGGTATGGTGCCCAAGTCAGCCGGGGATTATGATGAAGAGTCTTTTTGCCTTTATAGTGATGACAGCGCTGCCCCTGTCTCTTCAGGCGGCGGAGCGGGGCCAGGTCGCAGGCGAGTATATAGAACTGCACGCCTGCGAGGTTTATACAGGTGGCTGCACGGCTTCCGCTCAGATCACCCAGGGAGGTCGTTCACTACTTCGGGTCTGGAATTTTTCCCAAGGCCCGGTCGACTTCACAAATAGGATGTCGATCCTCGTCCTGGAAACGGCGGAAGGAAACCTGGCTTTGCCGCAAACAGAATCCAAGAAGGCAGTGGCCTATTTGCCTGACGAATCCACGGCTTCGCAACGGGAAGCATTGTTGGGCTGGCTGAAGGACAATGGCGTTCACGTAACGGAATCGAGGGCAGTGCCGATCTCCTACCGGAGGGACGGTTCTCATATCATGTTAAAGGCGGGCGACAGCATCGCCTTGAGCACCCGGGCAATTGAATCCTGCGATGCGGGCAGTTGCGGCGAGCAGCTTTGGTACACTCCGCGTGGAAAGACGGGAACTTTCACGGTATTGGTCAATGATCAATCCTCGGTGGAGGAGCCGCTGTTGGCGCTCTCGTGGAAGGACAACGGAGCCAAGAGCGTGTTTTTTGGAAAATTCGGCACTTCGGAACCACCGGAGTTTACCCTGGCTTCGATTCCGTAGTCATGGCTGCCGAAAACGCTTCCTCAGTTTCGCGTCGGGGTTTCTTCAAAGGGCTGGGCGCGGTCGCGGCCGCGACTGCGGCACGGCGCGTGGATGCCGTGGCCGAGGAACTCAACAAAGTCGACGCCGAAAAAATTCAGGGACCGGGCGCGATTCCGATCGAATTGAAGATCAACGGAAAGACGAAGGCCTTTCAACTGGAGCCCCGTGTGACCCTGCTGGATGCACTCCGGAACCATTCGGATCACACCGGTGCGAAGGAAGTCTGCGATCGCGCCTCGTGCGGGGCCTGCACCGTGCTTCTGAATGGCGTGCCGACCTATTCCTGCATGGTTCTGGCGGTCGAGGCGCAGGGTCAGGAGATCACGACGGTGGAGGGACTTTCTCCGGACGGAAAACTGACAAAAATCCAGGAGGCCTTTGTGGCCTGTGACGGATTGCAGTGCGGATACTGCACTCCGGGATTTGTGATGAGTCTCACCGCCTTGTTGCGGAACAATGCCCAGCCAACCGAGGCGGATGTGAAGAAAGCCTGTTCGGGGAACCTCTGCCGATGCGGAAGTTATCCGCGTATTTTTGACGCAGCCCTGCAGGCGGCGGGGGTAAAGACCACCTCGAGGTGCGAGATAATCAACCATGTCTGACTGGCCCCAAAAAACCGAGTATCTCGGCCGCAGCACGCCGCGCATTGACGGGCCCTGGAAAGTGTCTGGCGCGGCTAAATACACCTCGGATGTGCATCCTGATGGATGGCTTTACGGTATGATCTACCGCTCGAAGTGGCCGGCGGCCACCGTGCGATCGATCAATCTGGAAAAGGCGAAGGCGGTTCCGGGCATCAAAGCGGCCATCTTGGTCAAGGCCGGGGAACGGACGGTTCGTTATTACGGCGAGGAACTTGCGGCGGTGGCCGGAATCAGCAAGCAGGCCTGTCTGGACGCCTTGCATGCGATTGAGGTGGACGCAACGTCGCTGCCGTTTGTGGTCGATCCAGTCGAGGCGATCAAGCCGGATGCCCCCAAGGTCTTTGCTGATAGCCCGAATCTCGGGCAACCCAAATTGAAGGAAGAGGGCAACGTGGATGACGCCTTCAAGCAATGCGAGTTTGTGGTTGAGGGGGAATTCTCCACGCAGGTGCAGTTGCATCAGGCTCTGGAGACGCACGGCAATACCGTTCAAATGCAGGACGATGGCGCCATGGTATGGGCCTCAACGCAGGGGATCACCAGCGTGCGGGACGGCCTGGCCGATAATATGGACGTCCCGCAAAGCCGGGTGCGTGTGGTGAGCGAATACATGGGCGGAGGGTTTGGTGCAAAATTTGGCCCGGGAGTGGAAGGCTCGCTGGCGGCGAAGCTCTCGCTCGAGACCGGCTTGCCGGTAAAGATCATGCTCACGCGTTTTGATGAATCGCTCGCGGTCGGCAATCGCCCGTCCTCCTATCAAAAGATCAAGCTGGGCGCGGACAAAGACGGCAGGCTGGTGGCCTTCGATTTGGATGCCTTCGGTTCTGCCGGTTACGCCAGTGGAGGCAGCACGGCCGGCGGTGGCGGAGGAGCGGGTTTTCCGGCGCCTTATATTTACAAGATTCCCAACGTGCGGGCGAAACACGCCGGGGTGGCGATCAACGCCGGCTCGGCCAAGGCCTTCCGCGCGCCGGGGCACCCGCAGGCCTCTTTCGGGATGGAATCAATCCTCGACGAGATGGCGGTGCGGATCGGCATGGACCCGGTGGATATCCGCATCAAAAACGATCCTTTTGAAATCCGGCGGAAGGAATACGAGATCGGCCGCGAAAAATTTGGCTGGGCGCAAAAATACAAAAAGCCCGGAACGTCGACCGGTCCGATCAAGACCGGCATAGGCGTGGCCGGAGCGACTTGGGGTGGCGGAGGCAAGGGCACTAAGGCGCAGGTGACCATCAACCCCGATGGCACCGTGGAGGTGCGATGTGGCACACAGGATCTTGGTACCGGTGCGCGGACGGTGATCGGACTCGTGGCGGCTGAGGTGTTGGGCGTTCCGCTGGAGAAGATTGTGGTGAAAATCGGTGACACGGATTATCCGGCGTCAGGTGGCAGTGGCGGAAGTACCACCACCGCCTCGGTCTCACCGGCCATCTTTGATGCCTCTACCAATGCTCTGAAGGAACTGCAGGCCCAAAGCGGAGTGGAGGACGCGCGCGGCGTGAATTTTGCCGCGGCCTGCCGCAAGCTCGGTGTCCAGCCGGTGGTTTCGCAGGGCCAATGGCGCGAGGGCCTTTCATCGAGCGGTGCGGGTGGCGTCCAATTTGCCGAAGTCGAGGTGGATACGGAGACAGGCTTCGTGAAGGTCAAAAAGGTTCTCGTTGTGCAGGATGGCGGCTTGATCGTCAACAAGCTCACGGCCGAGAGCCAGGTGAATGGCGGCGTCATCATGGGGCTCGGTTACGCGCTCTATGAGGATCGTGTGATGGATTCGCAAACCGGCGTCATGTTGAATGCGAATTTTGAAACCTACAAGTTGCCCAACGGCGCCGATGTGCCCGAGATCGAGATCGTGCTGCTGGACATGCCGGAGCGCGGTGTGATCGGCATTGGCGAGCCCGTGGTCATTCCCACCGCCTCCGCCGTGGCCAATGCGGTGGCGAATGCCATCGGCGTCCGCATCAACAGCCTCCCCATTACTCCCGATAAAATCCTTCGGGCCTTGGACAAGATCCCTGAACGGCGCACGGCGGGGAACCAGGAACTGGAGCAATCCTTTGCGGCGGTCGACAGGGCTAATGCGGTGCCCGGCGAATTTGAAGACTTTATTCCGGCATGAAATCGTTCGAATACAGCAACGCTTTGAGTTCCGAATCGGCTGTGTCCCTGCTCGGGAAACAGGGGAGATATCTTGGGGGCGGCATCGACCTGCTGGGCGAGATGAAGGAATACATTGTCAGCCCTTCGCGTCTCGTGAATGTAAAGGACCTTCCCAACACACGGGACATCACAAAGACCGCGGAAGGGTTTCGTCTTGGCACGAATGTACGGGTGGCGGAGATCGCCGCCCATCCGGAGATTCAACAAGGTCTGGCCGCACTGGCCGAGGCGGCTGCGGAGGTGGGATCGCCCCAGATTCGCAACGTGGCTACGCTGGGAGGCAATCTGGCGCAACATTCCCGTTGTTGGTATTATCGCCAGCGCGATCTCGTCTGTCTCAAGCGCGGCGGGAACACCTGTTACGGCCGCGAGGGGCAGAACAAATATCTCTCCATTTTCTCAGGCAATCCCTGCGTGAGTCCCGCGGTTTCAAACCTCGCCGTGGCCCTCGCCGCCTTGGATGCAGAGGTGGTGGTCTGGCGGGATGGCAAGGAAAGCAAACTCACCATCGGCAAACTTTACGAGGATGCGTGGAAGAACCCTTCGGTGCACAATTCACTACGCCCGAGTGATCTCATTCTGGCTGTGGAGGTACCGACCTCGGCGGGCAAGAGCGCTTATTTGCAAATGAGCGAGAAGAGCGATTTCGATTGGGCTTTGGTCAGTTGCGCAGTGTCAGGGAAAGTAACCGACGGAAAAATCTCCGGAGCGCGAATCGTTTTGGGCGCAGTGGCACCAGTTCCGTTTGTCGTGGAGAAAGCCAATCAATTCCTGGAGGGCAAGGTACTGGACGACAAAAACGCCACGGTCGCAGCCGATCTGATTTTGCAGGAAGCCACGCCGCTGGCGCAGAACGGCTACAAGGTGCCCATCGCTCGCGCCCTGATCCGGCGGGCCCTGGCCAGGCTGAACGCATGAACACTCCCTGCCGGTTCTTCCGCTCAAAGGTCATGTATGTCCCCGCGCAGGATGGACACGAAAACCGGGAGGCGGAGCGGCAGGGTGCGGGATTCTGCTGGTGCAATCTCAGCATGACGCAGATTGGCGACGATGATCGCCTTGTCGACTATGAGGCTTGCGCCGACCCAGAGCGCAAGTGTTACCAGCCTCGTTGACGATGTCCGATCACACGCCGGAGTATGCCGGGATCATTCTTGCGGCGGGCGTCTCCCGACGCATGGGACGGGACAAGACCCAGCTCCCCTGGCTGGACGGTCTACTGCTTCTGCCCTGGCTGGTGAAGGCGCTGCGGGAAAGTGGCTGGGCGCCGGTTGTGGTGCTCGGTCCGCATAATTACGATCGCTGGGTGCATGAACTGCCGGGGGCCATAGTGCAATTGAACGAAGCGCCGGAACGCGGCAAGACCACCTCGTTGGCTCTGGGGCTCGACGCCGTACCCGCCTCGGCCCGGCACATCATGGTCTCGGCCGTGGATCAACCCCGCCTACCGGAGTTATACGGACGGCTCCATCGGGCTGCGGAAGAACGGCCGGAAATGGTCATCGTGCCGGATGAGAAGGGTCATCGCGGGCACCCCGTGGTGCTCAAGGGGGAGTTGAGAAAATCCTTTCAACGACTAACTGAAGGAGCATCCGGCTTACGCGGCCTGTTGAATAAATACCTTTCCTCCACATATCGCATGCCCTGTCCTGCCGAGTGGATGGGCTGGGATTGCAACACGCCGGAGGCCTATCAAGCCGCGCTGAGTTGGTTCGAAAGCCAGCCCACGGCTTGACGCCGGCCACTGGTCGGATTCAGTGTGTGATATGGATTTACCCATCCGTCCCCGTCGCCTTCGCCAGTCTGCCGCCATCCGGCGGATGGTGAGCGAGACGTGTGTACGGGCGGAAAACCTGATTCTGCCATTATTCGTTCATGACAAATCGGAGAATACCGAGATTGCCTCGATGCCAGGCGTCGTGCGGCATTCTGTGACTTCGCTGGTTGAGATCTGCCGTCAAGCCCGGGAGCTTGGGATCTGTGCCGTGGCGATTTTTCCCGCGATCGAGCCCGCCTTGAAAGATGAGCGTGGCACACATGGACTTTCGGATTCCAACCTGCTCTTTCGCGCCGTGGGGAAAGTAAAAAATGCCGTTCCCGAATTGCTCATCATTACGGATGTCGCTCTCGATCCTTACACGAGCCACGGTCATGACGGGGTGCTTTCGGCGGATGGGAAAACGGTCGCCAACGACGAGACCGTGGAGATTCTCTGTCAATTGGCAGTGAAGGAGGCGAAAGCCGGTGCCGACATGGTTGCCCCTTCCGACATGATGGACGGACGGGTGGCCGCTATCCGTGCAGCATTGGATAAGGCTGACTTGCAGGAGACCCTCATTCTCGCCTACTCGGCCAAATTCGCTTCGGCCTTCTATGGTCCTTTCCGCGATGCCGTGGGCAGTAAGATCGGGAAGGACGCGATCAGTAAATCGACTTATCAGATGGACCCGGCCAATGTGCGCGAAGCCCTCCGCGAGTGCGCCATCGATGAGGCCGAGGGCGCGGACATTCTTATGGTCAAGCCGGCGGGTCCTTATCTGGATGTCATCCGGGCGGTGCGGGAATCCACCCGCCTCCCGCTGGCCGCTTATCAGGTGAGCGGTGAGTACGCCCAGATTCATGCAGCCGCCCAGTTAGGCTGGCTCGACTATCGCCGCGCCCGGGACGAATCGCTCCTCGCGATCAAACGGGCCGGAGCCGATTTGATCCTGACTTACTTCGCCCTCGAGGTCGCCGCGGAAATCAAATCACCGCAAAGCTGAAGTCAGGAAGCTTGCGGAAGGCATGCAGCTGTTTGCCATTCGCATCGATATGGCGGACGACGAGTTGCTTTTCTTCGACTTGGAGATGGGTGAATCCGTAGACGGGTTGGCTGTACGGGCCCCGCTCTTTTTCACTCACCGTTCCTTCGCGCACTCGGGCGCCTCCGCCGCCGGAGATGACAAATGAGGTCTTGAGGTTCTCGAGTTCCAGATGCTGGAGATCGTGATCATGGCCCGCGAGGTAGAGGGCAACTCCGTATTTTTGGAGGAGGGGAGCGAGGTCCCGTTCCAAGGTGCCGGTATCACCATGTTTGCCGTTGCTGTACACCGGGTGATGGCCGGCGCAAATAGTCCATGGCGCTCGCGGCTTTTGCAATTCGGCTTCGAGCCATTGCCATTGTTCATTGGCCTCTTCATCAGTCAGCGCGTTTTTCGTCACCTTCGGCACGTTCGTGTCGATGAATAGAAAAGTGACCAGAGCTGAATCCTGTCGGTACCATCTTGCTGGCATGGTCCAGCGAGTGCCTGGTTTGCGCGCGTAGGCCAGCTGCGTTTTCTGCCCGTCTTTATTATCGGTATAGTCATGGTTGCCGAGTACTGCGGGGCAGGAGTTGGGAAACGATTCCACGGGATACATGTTCTCAAATCCCGTCTGCCACCGGGGTGAATTTAGTCCGCCTTCCATCGCTTGATAAAAATTGTCTCCGAGCAACAGGAGTCCATTGGGCGGGAGAGCCATCTGGGCAACATACTTTTTCAGACCATCCGCCACGGCAAACTGGGCGGAACTTTGAGAACCAAAGTCGCCGATCATCAGGTAATGCAAATCGGCCGCGGACGGTATGGCGTCCTCCGCGAAGAGCGGGGATCTAAGGTTGAGGCCCAGCAAGGCGCTGGAACAAAACAGCGTGCGCAGGACGCGCCGACGCGTCCAAAGTGGGTCCAAAGAATTCGGCCGGCGGAAAGCTAATCCAGCGTCAGGTGTATTTGACGACTTCCTCAATGGTCGAGATACCATCGTAGATCGCACGCAGACCGTCTTCGCGTAGAGTGGTCATGCCGAGTTCGACCGCCTTCTGCCGCATCACGATGCCGGGAGCGCGACTGTTGATCATCTCGCGCAGCGGATCACTGATCTTCAGCAGTTCATAGATGCCTTTGCGGCCCTTGTAGCCGGTATGGTTACAAACCTCGCAGCCCTTGCCGTAGTAGAAGTTCTTGTCACCGATGTCGTGAATGGTGAGTCCGAGCGATTCGAGTACGGTTTCAGTCGGCTCGTAGGGAGCCCGGCAGGCCGTGCAAATCCGGCGGATAAGACGCTGGGCCAGCACGCACTCCAGGGAGGCGGAAATCAGGAAAGGCTCGACGCCCATGTCCATGAGGCGGGTGACCGCTCCGGCGGAATCGTTCGTGTGGAGGGTCGTGAAGACAAGGTGACCGGTGAGCGACGCCTGAATGGCGATCTGCGCGGTCTCGGTGTCACGCGTTTCTCCCACTAGGATGCGATCCGGGTCCTGACGCAGGAAGGCGCGCAGGATGCGGGCAAAGGTCATGCCGATGTTATCGTTGATCGGCACTTGGATGATGCCGTCGATTTCATATTCCACCGGGTCTTCCGCCGTGAGCAGCTTCGTATCGATCGTGTTGATCTTGCGCAGGCAGGAGTACAGCGTCGTGGTCTTGCCGGAACCGGTGGGACCAGTAACGATGAAAATGCCGTTTGGCTTCTCGATGACTTCGAGGATGTGATTATAAATGTAATCAGGCATCCCCAGCGTCTCGAGATCGAGATTCACGCTGGAGCGATCGAGCACACGAAGCACCACGCTCTCGCCCCACGCCGTCGGCAGGGTGGAAACACGAAGGTCGACCTGTTTGCCATTCACCACCCGCTGAATACGTCCG
This sequence comes from uncultured Chthoniobacterales bacterium, assembly GCA_964445975.1. GTDB lineage: Bacteria > Verrucomicrobiota > Verrucomicrobiia > Chthoniobacterales > Terrimicrobiaceae > CAYUMP01. The sequence continues at coordinate 16,685 of CAYUMP010000007.1, forward strand.
TCCTGCGGGAGGCGGCGCTCGGCGATGTTGAGGCTCGACAGAACCTTGACGCGCGAAATGACGGGCAAAGCCAGATGCCGGGGTGGGGGGTCCATCTCGTAAAGAGCGCCGTCCACGCGGTAGCGGATCTTAAACTCGGTTTCAAACGGCTCGAAGTGAATGTCGCTCGCGCGCGCACTGATCGCCTTGTCGAGAATGAGATCGACGAAGCGGATGATCGGCGCGGCGTTGGCTTCCTGCACCGCCAGTTGGGCATTGAATTCGTCGGCTCCGCCTTCAGCCAGAGTCACCTCGGTATTGTCACCGAGTTGGGCCAGCACTTCCTCCATGCTGGAGACTTCGGCGCCGTAGTACTCCAGAATCATGGCTCGCACTCTGGCGGGAGGTGCCACGACGAGGTGGATCTCCCGGCCCAGGGCAAAACGCAGGTCTTCGGCGACTTGCGAATTGAGCGGGTCGATCAATGCGATGTAAATGGTATTTTCGGAGAAGCCGATGGGCAGGGCACCGTGCAGACGGGCCAGTCCTGCCGGGACGAGCTGCAGCGTATGGGAGGCACCGTCAAAGGTGCTGAGATCGACGACCTCGGTACCGAGCGAGTCGGCGATCAGTTGGAAGAATTGCTCTTCGGTGACAATTCCCTGTTCCACCATCACCTGCTCGATGGGCTTCTCGGTGGTGGTCGTTTCCTGGATGAAGGCGTGCGCCTGGTCGGCTGTGATCCAACCGGCCTCGACGAACATGTCTGTGACTTGCTTTGCGTCCATTGTCTTAATCCGCGTCGGTCATGGTGGTGGTGATGACTTCCTCCGCCGTGGTCATGCCGGAGAGGACCTTGCGCACACCGTCTTCTCGAAGGGTTCGCATGCCGAGCTCGCGAGCGCGGGCGCGGAGTTGGATCGTGGTGGCGCCATTGATGATCATGTGGCGCACCTCGTCATCGATGGTGAACAATTCAAAGATACCTCTTCGGCCTTTGAAGCCCTTGCCCCGGCAGGCTTCGCAGCCATGGGGTTTCATGGGAGTCGCTTCGGCCAGTTGGTTGACATCGATCCGCAGGGACCGGGCTTCGTATTCACTCAACTCGGCCGGCTGTTTACAGGACGGACAAAGGCGTCGCACCAGTCGCTGGGCCAGGGCGGCCCGGACGGAACTGGAGACGAGGAAAGGCTTGATTCCGATATCCACCAGACGGGCGATGGCGCCAGGAGCGTCATTCGTGTGCAGAGTCGAGAGCACAAGGTGACCGGTAAGACTTGCGTTGATCGCGATGCTGGCCGTCTCCATGTCTCGAATCTCTCCGATCATGATGATGTTCGGCGCCTGACGCAGCATGGAGCGCAGGGCGGCAGGAAAGGTCATGCCGATATCGGCATTCACCGGCACCTGATTGATACCGCTCAACTGATACTCAACCGGCTCCTCGACCGTAATGATCTTACGGTCGGGTTTGTTCATGTAGTGCAGCGACGCGTAGAGCGTCGTGGTCTTGCCGGAGCCGGTCGGGCCCGTTACCAGCAGGATACCGTCAGGCAGATTGATCAGACGCTCAAATTTGGCCTGGTCATCCGAAAGGAAGCCGAGGTCGGGCAGACCAAGCAAAAGCGACGTCTTGTCCAGAATACGCATGACGATGCTCTCGCCGTGCACGGTCGGGATGCTGGAGACACGAAGATCGAGCGATTTGGCCCCAAGCTTGACTTGGATACGACCATCCTGCGGGATGCGCTTTTCCGCGATGCTCATCGAGCCCGACATGATCTTCAGGCGGCTGATGATGGCCAGATGCAGCTTCTTCGGCGGGCTCTGCATCTCCTGCAGCACACCGTCGATGCGGAAACGAACGCGGAATTTCTTCTCCAGCGGCTCCAGGTGAATATCGCTGGCGCGGTTATTGTAGGCCTCCAGCAGCAGCATGGAGACCATCTTGATGATGGGAGCGTCGCCTTCGACGGTCTCGCCTTCACCACCTTCGCCCAGGATCATCTCGTTGCTGTCTCCGCCAGAACCGTCGCCAGTCCCATAAAATTCAGTGATCGCCTTCTGGATGGAGTCCGGCGTTGCGCAGACGTATTCCACGTCGCGGTTGAGGACAAAGGAAAGGGAATCGGCCGTCTCCATGTCCATGGGATCGCTGATGGCCACCACCAGAGTATCGTCCCGGAAAGCGACCGGTACGGCCCGGTAACGCTTGCAGGACTCCATGTTCATCGTTTCCAGCACATCCGGAGACGGGGCGACCGTGGACAGGTCGATGAATTCCATGCCGTTCTGCGCGGCCAGAGTTCTGGTAATATCCTCCTGGGTGAGCAACCCATCCTGAACCAGTTCTTTTAGGACGCTTCCTGCACCCGCTTTGACGCGGGCTTCATCGACTTGGCCTCGGGTCAGTAATCCCACATCCTGAAGGATTTCGACCACGTATTCTTCGTTATGAGCCACGGTATATTATTTCTGAGGATTTTTGTCACGATTGCGGAAGAGTGTCGGAAAGTCAACGCCTTGCCTTCTCTTAAAATCTTTTCTTTTGAGGTGTTGCCTCCGGCTGGGGATTCCTGCATAAACCACGGTTTTTATGCCCCCCAAATACAGGACCTATCTCATTTTCGGAGCTCCCGGCAGCGGCAAGGGAACGCAGGGTTTGACGCTCGGGACCATACCCGGCTTTTTCCATTGCGCCTGCGGTGATGTCTTCCGCTCCATCGATACGCGCACCCCTCTCGGCCAGGCTTTTCTGGAGTATTCCAGCAAGGGCCAGCTGGTTCCAGACGAAATCACCGTCGAGTTGTGGCGTGTACGCATTCAGCACTGTGTGGATGCACATGAATTCAAGCCCGAGATCGACTTCCTCGTACTCGATGGTATTCCGCGTAATATTCAACAGGCGGAATTGCTCGGACCTTTCCTCGATGTACGAAAGGTGTTTCATCTGAGTTGCCCGGATCGTAGCAAGTTGGTGACGCGTTTGAAAAAGCGCGCGCTCAAGGACAACCGCTTGGACGATGCCAATGAAGAGGTGATTCACAAACGGTTGGAAACCTATGAACGGGAATCCAAGCCGCTGCTCGACCACTACGGGTCCGATTTGACCGTGCAAATTGACGCTACAGAGCCGCCGCTGATCGTATTAAACAAGATCGTTTCCAGTATCGCGTTGGATCGCGGCGACGACTCGGATTTTACTGGTCGCCAATAAATTTCCGTTAGCGGGCGGGCGTGACGGACCGGCTAACCCCGGTTACGGTGGTTGCTCTTTATGCGCATAGTTTTTCTCGGAACGGGTGAAATTGGAGTTCCTTCACTGAAGGCGCTGGCGGAACTGAGCTCGCATCAGGTGTGCGCGGTTTTTACCCAACCGGACCGCCCGGCCGGCCGTGATTTGAAGCTGCGGGCCTCCCCAATCAAGCAAATGGCGGCGGAATTGGGCCTGCCCGTTTTTCAGCCCGAGAAAATTCGTGATCCCCAGGCCGTTGGTGAACTGCTTGCCCTCCAGCCCGATATCATCGTAGTGATCGCATACGGGCAGATCTTACCGAAGATGATCCTCGAACTCCCCCCTTTGGGCTGTCTGAATGTCCACGCTTCCTTGCTGCCGCGCCACCGGGGGGCTTCGCCGATCAATGCGGCGATCCTGGCCGGAGATCATATCAGCGGCGTGACGATCATGCAAATGGACGTGGGCCTCGACACCGGCGATATATTGGTCAAAGCCGAGACACCCATCGAGGCCGACGACACTGCCGGCAGTCTGCATGACCGTTTGGCCGGTATCGCGCCCGCCGCCCTGTTGCAAACCCTTGATATGATCGAGCGAAAGGTCATCCAGCCGGAAAAGCAGGACGCGACATTGGCGACTTATGCGCCCAAGCTAGCCCGTCAGGATGGAGCCATTGATTGGAAAAAATCGGCTACGGAAATTGACCGCCAGATTCGCGGTCTGACCCCCTGGCCGGGCGCCTACACCTTTTTACCGGCGGAAAAGCCGGTTTTGCTCAAGATTCATCGGGCGGTCCCGGCCGGAACGAGTGAGATCCCATCCGTTCAGTCTGGCTCTGTTTTAAGCGCTTCTGATGAAGGCATCATGGTGGCAGCCGGCCAGGGGGCAGTCCTGCTGCAGGAGGTCCAGTTGGCCGGAGGCAAGCGGCTGGCGGCGGGGAATTTTCTCCGGGGCCGGTCGTTGGCCGTCGGCTCGATTCTGGGTTAAACCGGTTTCCTTTCGAGGCTTGCGCGGGTTTTCCCTTTTCATGCTTCGCGCAATCCGCTTTCATCTGCCCGCGAAATCAGATGTCTACCAATCCTCGCTACAAGCGCATTGTTTTAAAATTAAGCGGAGAGGCATTGCGTGAAAAGGGCAGCCGGGACAACATTTCGCCGCAGATCGTCCAGCAGATCGCCGCACAGATTGCTGAAGTAAAATCCCTCGGCATCGAGCTCGCCATTGTCATCGGTGGCGGAAATATCTGGCGCGGGCTTTCCGCCGCTCATCGGGGCATGAATCGTGCCACTGCCGACTACATGGGCATGCTGGCCACGGTCATTAATGGCTTGGCTCTCATGACCGGTCTGGAAGATCTCGGCATCACCGTACGGGTGCAAACCGCCATTGAGATGAACAATGTCGCCGAGCCCTTCATCCTGCGCCGGGCCACCCGCCATTTGGAACTGGGACACGTCGTGATTTTCGTCGCGGGCACAGGCAATCCGTTTTTCTCCACCGATACCACCGCCGCCCTCCGGGCCAATGAAATCGGCGCCCAGGTGATCCTCAAGGCGACCAAGGTCGATGGCATCTATGATCGCGATCCGCTCCTCCACAAGGATGCCGTAAAATACGACCACATCACCTATGGCGAGGCCCTGGCCAAGCGTTTGCAGGTCATGGATTCCACCGCTTTCAGCCTCTGCATGGACAATCGCATGCCGATCATCGTTTTTGACATGAACAAACCCGACAACGTACGCCGCGCCCTCATGGGTGAGCAGATTGGCACCTTGGTTTCCGACAAACCGAGTGCGTCTGAGGCGGCCGGAACTGTTCACACTAAGGAAAATTTCGTTGTATGAGTCTCGAAGAAGCATTGTTTGAAGCCGAGGAAGGCATGGAGAAGGCCCTGGAATTCATGCAGCATGAATTCGCCGCCATCCGCACCGGCAAGGCCTCGCCCGCTTTGGTGGAAAATTTGGATGTGCATGCCTATGACACGATGATGAAGCTCAAGCAGCTTGCCCTCATTTCCGCGCCGGAACCCCGGCTGCTCGTCATCCAGCCTTTTGACGCCTCCACCGTGAAAGATATCGAACGTTCAATCAACGAGTCGAAGATCGGCATCAATCCAGTCGTGGACGGCAAGATCATCCGCATCCCCATTCCGGAGCTCTCCGAGGAACGCCGTCGCGATCTGGCCAAGACCGTCAAGCACATCGCCGAGGATTCGCGCGTACGCATTCGTGCCTGTCGCCGGGAAGCGATGGACGCGGCCAAGAAATTGCAGAAGGAAGGCGAGTTGACCGAAGACGATTTGAAAACCGCCGAAGCCGATATTCAAAAACTGACCGACAAATACGTGGGCAGCATCGACAGAAACGTCGAGGCCAAGGAAGCTGAATTGCTCAGAATATGATGGCCCGAGTTTCCTTCATCGCCCTGGCCGGATTGCTGGCCGCCTTGGCTCCGATTTCCGCTGCGGTTGTCCGCCCAGCCCCTGATTTCGGTTGGGTCAACGTCGCGGGCAAGGTGGAGACGCTGAAAGCCTTCAAGGGACAGCCCGTGGTTGTTATCATCGCACCTTCACCTCGCGCCTGGATCTTTCGTGCCCAGGTGGGGCAGCTCAAAAAAATGTACGAGCGTTACGCGGCTGCAAAAGCGGTTTTTGTGGCGGCGTTCATCCAGGAGCAGGGCCTCATCCACTCCAATATTCCGTTTGTGATCGCGGCCGATGGCCCGCGTCTGGCCTTTGAGTACGATGCCGGGGAAAGATTCGCCGTGGCCATCATCGGCCGCGACGGCAATCTCGATTATGTGACCCGGAAGGTCATTCCCGCGCAACGGCTTTTCGATATCATCGGAGCCTCTTTCGTGCCGCAGGAAAACATGCGCCGTCCGTAAGGTCAGGGATTTGCTGCCTCGACGATGTCGACCCAGATGGGCAGTGCGAGTTCTGCGCCCGTCCCTCCGGACATGATTTTCTTGGGCTGGTCGAAACCGACCCACACGCCGCAGGTGATCCGGTCGTCGAAGCCGACGAACCAGGCGTCCTGGTAGTTGTTCGTCGTGCCCGTTTTCCCGGCTGCCCGATGATGAAGGCCCAACTGGCGCGCGCGGGCGGCGGTGCCGCGGGTCAGCACCTGCTCCATCAGCGATGTCGTCAGGCGGCTGGCGGCTGGCTTGAGCACGTCGATTTTTCCACGTGTCGCCTTGTAGATGGTCTTTCCATCGGCATCGGTGATGTGATCGATGAGATAGGGTTGCAATTTTACCCCGCCGGTGGCGAAGACGGTATAGCCCGCCGTGAGGTCCTTGAGGTTGGATTCAAAGGCCCCGAGGCAGAGCGCCGGAAAACGCGGTGGATCGGTCGAGATGCCCGCTCGCACGAGCGAGTCCGCGATGGCGTTCAATCCCGCCTGCACGCCGATGCGCACGCTCATCGTATTGCGGGATAAGACAAGGCCTTCCCCGGCGGGGAGATTTCCGCGGTAGGTGTTGTCTGAGTTGGATGGGTCATATCGGCCAAAGGACGAAGGAATTTCACCGGGCTGAATGCGATTGTCGCTGATCGGCTGGTTCGGATTGAGCCCGGCCTCAAAGGCCTTGGCATAGACAAACGGCTTCACCGCGGAGCCGATCTGGCGCTGGCCCAGCAGGGCGTGATTGAACTTGCTGTGAGCGTAGTCACGGCCGCCGACGATGGCCCGGATGCCGCCCGTCGTGCTGTCCAGGGCGATGGCTGCGGCCTGCAGATAGGGAGCTGTCTCCTCCGTGGAGAGGTCATCGTAAGCCTTCATCGCCTTATGGGGAAATCCCGGGAGCGATTCGATTTGTTCCACCCGCCGGGCCACACTGCTTTCCGCCTTGCGTTGCAGGGTGCCGTCAATAGTTGTGTAAATTTTGAGACCGCCCTCGCCGAACTCCTCGCCGTCGATAACGAGTTCCAAATCACGCAGGATCGTATCCATGGCCCAGTTCTCCTGGGGGGTGCTGCGAGGTTTGGACGCGATTTTCGGAGTGCTGGCCAGCGCGTCGTCCATTTGCGCCTCGGTGATGAGGTCGAGTTCCTCCATCCGCCGCAGGACGGTGTTACGTTCACGAATGGCTTTGTCCAGATTGTTGAAGGGCGAAAAACGGTTGGGGCTGCGGATCAATCCTGCCAGCATCGCCGCCTCCGGCAGATTCATGCGCGAAGCCGGCTTGCCGAAATAGGCTTGGCTGGCCGTTTCCACGCCGTAGTAACCGCTGCCAAAATAAATGCGGTTCATATAGGCCGCGAGGATGTCTTCCTTGGAGAGTTCCGTCTCGATGCGGTAGGCGAGGGCGGCTTCCACCAGCTTGCGGCCCATGGTTTTTCCTCCCAGCGGAAAGCTATTGCGCGCCAGTTGCTGCGTGATCGTGCTCGCGCCCTCACGAAACCCCCCGGCGATGAAATTCCGCACGATCGCTCGCGAGATACCGATCGGATCGATCCCGTGATGATAATAAAACCGGGTGTCCTCCCGCGCCAGGAGGGCATTGACGAAATTGTTCGAAATCTTGTCGAAAGGCACGACCACCCGGTTTTCCCCGGCCAGCCGGCTGTAAAACTTTCCATCTTTGTCAAAGACGGTGGACCGCTGCGGCATGTCGCTGATCGTGTGCAGGTCAAAGCGCAACGCCCACGCATAGAATCCCAGCGCTACCACCGTCCAGATCAGCACCGTCACAAAAGCCAGCTTGAACCCCAACCAGAACAGCCGCCGTTTGAAGCTCCGCCGCGGCGGAGCCGGGCGCTTTTTCTGTTTGCGGCGGGTTTTGGACACTTGCTTGCGACGGCGGCTCTGGCTTTTATGAAGAGATACCCTTGAAAATACAAATTCTCACCATTTTTCCCGGCATCTGCACCGGCGTTCTCAATGAGAGCATGCTTAAGCGCGCCCGGGAAAAAGGTCTGGCCGACCTTGAAGCGGTCGATCTGCGCCAGTGGGCCACCGGCAAACATCGCACCGTCGACGACGCCCCCTACGGCGGCGGCCCCGGCATGGTCATGAAGGTCGAGCCCATTGACAAGGCGCTCGCCGAACTGCGCGGGGAGGGGACCAGGGTCGTCTTCATGTCCCCCCAGGGGCGAAAATTTTCCCAATCCATCGCCGAGGAATACAGCCGCCAAAAACACATCGTCATCCTCTGCGGCCATTACGAAGGCGTCGACCAGCGCGTGGCCGACCACCTCGTCGACGACGAAATCTCCATCGGCGACTACGTCCTCACCAACGGTGCTCTCGCTGCCCTCGTTTTCACCGACGCCATCGTGCGTCTATTGCCCGGCGTCCTCGGCGACGCCGAAAGCGCCGTCCACGAATCCTTCTCCACCGGTCTCCTCGATCATCCCCACTACACCCGTCCCGAAGTTTTCAACGACTGGCCCGTCCCGGATGTCCTCCTCTCCGGCAACCACGCCGCCATCGCCGCCTGGCGAAAAGCCCGGGCCTTGGAGACAACAAAAGCCCGCCGCCCGGATTTGCTGTAAGCGGGCCAGACGGACTTGCGGACGCAACTACGTTTCGCGAAAGCACCTCTTTTCCAAAGGGTAAAAAATGGTCGGGCTGACAGGATTCGAACCTGCGGCCTCCTCGTCCCGAACGAGGCGCTCTACCAAGCTGAGCCACAGCCCGACATGTGATCTTTCAATTGCTTACACCGATTTTGCCTCGGCCTTTGATCGTCTTGGAACCTGCTATCCTGCCGGCGTGAGCAAGCGAGGGATAACGGACACATCATCTGATGGAAAGAGGATCGGGCCGTGCCTTTATCGGGATAAGGGCTGTCCCCACTATGCCTCGCTCAACCTTGGGAGCAAGCAGATTCGTCGCTCCCCCGACATCGTCATCTCCAGTTCACAAGGTTCGCATATCGTGCGAATATTGCCAGGTGTAGGCATGGAACCACCAGGAAAGTCGCCTGCTTTTAATCATCATCATCGTCTTCAAAATCAGCCTCCGCGAGTTTGAGTTTGGCAGTGAGATCATCGCCCGAGAGACCCATCTGATCGCCGACGGCATCAAGGATTATGTTGGCATCCTCAAAGCTATAGACCATGGGTTCGCTATCCCCCGCCAAATGGACATGGAGAAAAAATTCCACATCGTCCGGCCCTTCCATGTCGAGGGATAACCCTGCAATTTGATCAAGGTTGATAACCTGTTTTGAATCCGGGAGCAAAATGAAGGAGGCCATTCGCGGAGGATAACCTTGCCGCCGCAAAAGAAAAGCCCCCGCCAGAACTTGCGCCGGGCGGTGAAGGAGGGGGCGAGGATGGGAAAGGAGGGGTTTTTAGGGGGGTAAAAGGAGGGGAGTCGGGCTGGGGGAACGGAAGGGGCAAATAGGGGGAAGTGCGGGGCAAATCACCAACTCCACTCAGAAAATTGTAGGGCAATACGACCGCTTTTGTCTTCAGGGTACTAAAATAATTGTCTCAATCTCTGAAAAGGGGGTAAAGTAGAATCAAGTTTGGCTTCCGTAAAGAAGCGGGCTTCACCCTAATCCGTCGGGAGACGGACAATGATCTTTGAAAAATTAGGTTAGCTCAGCCAGCAAAGTTTCCTCCAGCGCGCTGGCTTTTTTTTGTGCCAGCCGTTTGCGCAGCAGAGCACTTGCGTCCGCGCGGCGTCCGGAGCGTCGGAGGCTGTCCAGGTGTGCGAAACGAAAGAGATCATCCTGGGCATCGCTGCCGCCGATGCGTGGCATATGAGCCATGACGGGATCAAGCCAGGTGGCTGCGGAAGGGGCATCGCCCCGGCCAAGGTCCGCTGCGCCCCGGATGACTCCACGACCGACCGGCGCCCAGGCCCAGCGGGCTTCCGGATCATTTTGTGCGGCGCGTTCGTCTACGCGGCGCAGCAGGTTTTCCAAGGCGGCATCCTCGCCACTTCGAGCCAAGGCATAGGCGTAGTGGGCGGAAACAAAGGGCATGAAAAGGGTGTCGGCCAGCGGCAGGATGTGCGGGACGATGGCGCGGAAACGCGCTTCATCCACGGGAATACCGGCCATTTCCGCCCGCCACAAAAACGCGATGGCATCAAGTTGTTCCACCACCATACCCGGAGTCTGACCCCAGACATGCTTGTCGAAAATCGCAAAGGCCCGATCAGGAGCCAGACGATCCAGGTGCATGAGGGCGACGTGCCAGGCGTTGTGGCAATGAATGACCCGGCCCGCCTGGTCCCAGGTCCCGAGCCAGGACTCCATGCGTTTGACCGCCTCATCCTGGCTGCCTTCCCACAGCAACACATGTTCCATAGCATGCTGGGCCCAGGGATTGTGCGGAGTGATGGCCAAGGCGTGCTCGGCGTTTTCGCGGGCAGGACCCAGTTGCCCGCAGAGTTCGTGAGCGAAGGATTTCACGGCGAGGAAATCGGGGTCTTCCTGGTGGTAGGGTGCCAGACGCTCCATGTGCGCGAGGAACCGGGCTCCGGAAGCATGCTGCCCGAGGATGTAGTAAAGAAACTCGACGGCCTTCACGGCGGGAAGGTCCCGGGGCCATTCGGTTGTGATAGCCTCAAAGGCACAGGCGGCCGCTTCGAAGGCGCGATCGTACCAGAGATGCATGGCCTCGAGCCAGGCGGTTTCACGGGCGCTCAGTTGTTGGGCATGAGCTTTGGCTCGGCCAAGATATTTGGCGCTCTCTTCCTGAGCCTGAGGGGTCTGGCCAAACAGCCATAGAAACGCACTGGCCGACTGCGCTGCCGGTTCGTCGGGAAATTGCTCTGAGGTCTTGAGAATATCCTCCACGCCCGGATCAAGCCGCAGCAGCCGGGTATAAAAGGTATGGCAAGCCTCGGCGACGAGCGGTTCGCTGGTGCTTGGCGCCATGAAGCGATCTTCAGAAGAATTGCGCATAGTGATCCCTGATTTTCGCATGCCACATAGCGACTCCAAGGACAAATCGCTACCCGGCAAGGGAGCGTTCGAGAATTTTCAAGGTAGGGAGCTTCTGTTTGAGTTCCAGCACGGGAGCGAAGAGATCGCCCATTTTACCAACGCGTTTCAGGACCTCTCTGGTCTCGAAACTTAGCCGCTTTTTCTTTCTTACCGCAGTACTGACCTCCGCCCAGGTCAGCGGAGTCGAGACGGTGGGATGGTCTTTGGCCCGCAAGGAATAGACGCAGACGGTGGTCTTTTTATCGTCGTTCTGGCTCCAGTCCACAAAGACCTTGCCCTTGCGAAGACTCTTTTGCATGCGGGAAAGCACCTCCTTGGGATGTTCCTGTTCAAGGTGCTCGGCAATGGCATGGGCAAAGGCCTTCGTCCGCTGATAAGTGACGGGGGTATTGAGCGGCACGTAGACTTGCAGCCCCTTGGAGCCAGAGGTCTTGGGAAAACATTCCAACCCCAAAGCATCGAAGATCTTTTTGATCCAAAGGCCGACCTGGCAGCATTGCTGGATGTCGGCCGGAGCACCGGGATCAAGGTCAAAGGCCAGGGACGTCGGACGCTGAATGGCCGGAGCGCAATGGAGGAAAGTATGCAACTCGAGATCGGCGAGATTGGCCGCCCAAACCAGCGATGGCAGGTCGTTCATCATGCAATAGTTGATGCTGCCGCCTTCGGACTTGGACACCTTGGTCGTCTTGACCCATTTCGGATGATGCGAGGGGCAGTTCTTCTCATAGAAGAAAAATCCCTCCACGCCATCGGGATACCGTTTCAAGCTAAGAGGACGATTCTTGAGGTGGGGCAGCAATACCGGAGAGATGCGCACATAGTAGTCGATGACCTCGCCCTTCGTGAATCCAGTCCTGGGATAGAAGACCTTCTCCAGGTTGCTGACGTCGACCTTTGTGCCTTCAATATCGAGAGTCGCTGCGGTGCCCATGGCTCAGGTGGCTTTTTCCCGGACGACCTCGCGGGCGTCCTTGTCCTTGCGCAGTCCAAGAAAGACAGGATGGCGCAGCCGGCCGTCCTTCGTCCATTCCGTGAATTTCAACTGACAGACCATTTCGGGTTTTACCCAATGGCAATGCTTCATCTCGGCCGGGGTGATACCCTGCCCCCAACGACCACGCTCCTTGTTCGGCAGATTGACGAAGGGACACTTGGCGCGCTCGATCTTCCGGAAAGCGGTGTGCAAACTGGCGAGAAGTTTTTGGTTGAAGCCGGAGCCCACCTTGCCCGCACAGAAAAGCTCTTTGCCTTTATGGTACCCGACAATAAGGGAGCCAAAGTGTTTCCGTGCGCCTTCCGGTTCCGTATAGCCGCCGATGACCAGTTCCTGTTCCTGGAGCAGCTTGAGTTTGATCCAGGCGCCGCTGCGTCGACCGACCTCATAAATTGAACCGGTCTTCTTACCGATCAGGCCCTCCAGGCCGATCTTCCGCGCCTGCTTGAGCAGCGGCGGCGCATCGTGGCCGAGAGTATCAGAAAAGCGCAGTACGCCGGGTGCATCAGCCATTAGCTCGGCCAGCCGTTCCCTGCGTTTCTCCAAGGGAAGCGACCGGAGGCTTTTGCCGGCGTCCTCCAGCAGATCGAAGACGTAAAAAAAGATCGGCGGTCGCTTCTCGCCGATGTCATACGCCTGCAGGAGCTGAAAGGACGACCGTCCCTTGGGATCGAGAGCCACGATCTCTCCATCGAGGATGACCCCGTCAGCGGCCAGGTCCGCGAGAGAATCGATCACTTCGGGAAATTTTCCGCCCAGGTCTTTTTGATTGCGCGAGAGCAGGCGAATTTTGTCGCCGCCCTTGAGGGCGAGAGCGCGCCAGCCATCAAACTTGAGTTCATAATTCCAATCCCCCGGAGGTGCATCGTCGACCAGCTTGGCCTTCATGACCTCCACAAAATGCGGCAGACTGGTCCGCGATTTTTTCGGGACGCTTTTTTTCTCGGGCTTGTTGGAGTGCCAGACGGTTTCACCGAGCGCGAGTTGCTTCATGGATTTCCCGGAAAGCGCGGAAGTGTCATCCAGCTTTCGGCCGACCGGCTTCATATCTTCGCCGCCGCGGATGAGCAGCCATTCGTCGCCGCCACGCAGGCGCACGAGGTACCATTCGCCTTTCAACTTGTCGCCGTGCAGGACGAAATGAAGTTTGCCCCCGTCGAGTTCCTTGAGGGGGGCCTTGCTCAAGGGCTCAAAGGTTCCCTTGTCCCAAACCATCACCGTGCCACCGCCATACTCGCCCTTGGGGATGGTGCCTTCAAAATCAATGTAGGCCACCGGATGGTCCTCGACGTGAACGGCCAGACGCTTCTCTCCTTTTTTATAGGGAACGCCTTTGGGCACCGCCCAGGATTTCAAGGTGCCTCCAAGTTCCAGGCGAAAATCATAGTGCAGCCGGCTGGCCGCATGTTTTTGGATCACAAAGCGGTGACGGGATTTACGGGTGACCTTGCCCGAGGGCTCGGCGGTTTTCCGGAAGTTCCGCTTCCGCTTGTATTCCTGCAGCGACATGGCGGGCTACGCGGCTTTTTTCCGGTGGCGCGCCGCGGGTTTCTTACGCGCGGTTTTTCTTCTGGCCGACGTCTTTCCCCCTGTCTCCGCAATGCTCTTTTTAAGGATGGAAACCAGATCAATGACATTGGAGGGCTTGCGGGCGCGTGTCTTGGCCTTCGGGGCCGACTTGCCGCCATGCTCGATTTTGTCCTCGATCATTTCCTCCAGGGCTTCGCGGTATTCGTCGGTGTATTTGGACGGATTCCACTTTTCGGTCATGCTATCGATGAGTTGCATGGCCATGGTCATCTCCTGCTTGCCCACGGTCCTGGCATGAGGAGTCTCGAATTTCGAGACATCGAGGATTTCCTGCGGAAAGTGCATTAACTCCAGCATGAGGCCGTCTTTTTGCGGCTTCACCGCCGCGAGGTGCTGCCGGGTCTTGATGACGACCTTGGCGATGGCGATCTTGCCGGACTTCTCCAGCGCCTCGCGCAGGAGCACATAGGCTTTGTCGCCGCCTTTGCCCGGCTCCATGTAGTACGGCTTGTGAAAGAGCAGGGGATTGACATCCTTGATCTCGACGAAGTTGAGGATGTCCACCGTCTGGGTGGCTTCCACGTCCACCCGGGCAAAATCCTCCTCCTTGATAATGACGTATTTGTCCTTCTCGTATTGGTAGCCCTTCACGATTTCGTCCCACGGCACCTCCTTGCCGTCCGCCGCCGCCACTCTTTTGTAGTTCACGGGGCTGAGATCTTTGCGGCGCAGGAGGTGGAACCTGAGCTCCTCCCGCCGGATGGCCGGATACAGGGAAATGGGGATGGTGACGAGGCCGAAGCTGATGGCGCCTTTCCAGATTGCTCTCATAGTTGGCAGGCTCGCTGAGAGCCATTGAGGTTTCGCAGGGGAGGGGGCGGATGGATGCCTGAAGCCGTTTTCAGGGAAATCCGCAAAAAAATTGACGCGCCAAGTGTTTCTCTGATGCGTATGCCAGAGTTTTGGCCAACCGCGACGAACATATCCCTGAGGAGAAACAGGCGCCTCCGCCGAGAAAACGGCGGAAGTGGCTGCGCCGGGTGCTTTGGACCTTCCTGGGATTGATCCTTCTTCTGGCCCTCTTTCATCGGCCGATTATTTTTGAGGGCACGCGGTATTTCGTGGTGCGGGCGGCGAAGCAGCAGAAACTCGATCTCACCTATGAGATGAGGGGGTCGATCTTCACCACGCTCTCGGTGATAAATCTCAAGGCGGTGCCGACAGAGCCCGGACCGATCCAGCGGTTGGAACTTGGAACGCTCAATCTGCGTTACAGCCTGATTGATCTGGTGCGGGACGGGTTGCCGGCTTTTTTGAAGGAAGTCGACGTGCGGGATGTCTTTGTCGAGCTGACTCCTGGTGAACCCCTGCCGCCGGAGAAAGAGGAAAAACCGCAAAGCTTCAAATTCCCTGCGCTGTTCCCGGAACTGTTGAATCTCGCGAACGTCAACCTGATCGTGCACGCCCCCACGGGAGACACCGTGGTGGAAGGCTTCTTTTTCAGCCTGCTGCCAGATCGTCCGGGTGTGCTGAAAATCCAGACCCTGGATATTCCGGGCGTGCGCCGTTGGACGGACATCCGGGCGGAGACGACGTTTCGGGAGCGCAATCTTTTGCTCACCGGTCTGGTGGTTGGACCGGAAATTGCGCTACGCACGTTCAACCTCGATCTGACGAAGCTGGAGAGCGACGAAGTCGGCGTGCTCCTCGACGGCACTTTTTTCAACGCGCCAACCAACCTCAACATGCGCGTGACCGATTTGAATGAAACGAACCAGTTCGCGTTGAAGCTCGACTTGAACGGGTTGGAGTTTGATCCGGTTTGGAAATATTTGAATCTGGCGGGACCGGTGCAGGGACGTTTGGAGAAACTGTCGGTCGACCTCAAGGGCAAGGTGGAGAACCCCGGGAGTTGGGCTGGGAAAGCCCGCGTCGAACTCAGAAGCCTCGCGCAAGCCTCGCAAAAACTGGGTGATGTGAATCTTGATGCCGTTCTGGGCCAGGGGCGCGCGGACATTGCGTTGAGCGACCGGCTGGATGAGGTTAATGCGATCAAGCTTACAACCGGAATTCGTTTGCCGGAAAAGTTCGAGGATTTTCCGAAGACGGAGGCCGACGGTCTGCTCACGGTGGCTCTGCCGGAGTTGGCCCGGTTGGCTTTGCCGGAGGGATTGGCCGGTGACCTCACGCTGGAAACGAAATTTCATCTCGCGGCCGGACGCCTGGTCTCGCAAACCAAAATCGATTCCACCCGCCTGGCTGTCACGGGAGCAGAGGCGACCGACACCCATTTCATCCTCGAGGCCGAGAAGAATCTGGATACTCCTCCGGACGCTCCTCTTTTCCAAACCTTGCTGACGCGGTTGGACGGAGGCATCGCCAAAGTGCGGTTCCAGGACTATGAGGCCGAGGCGCTATCGCTGGCGCTGGGCACACAGGACGCTGAAGTGAAGCTGGAGCATCTGACCTTATCCAAGGCCGCCAATACGGTGCGATTGGGCGCAAGTTATATCCTGCCGGCCGATATGAAATCGTGGCTGGATCAGCCCGCGAAGCTGGACCTGGCGGTGGATGCCCCGGACCTCGCGGCTTTTCTCGCGCCGGACAGCGGAGTGGATTTGAAGGGCAAGCTCAAGATCACCGGACAGGCCGAAGCCGAGAGCCGGGTCTTGAAGGGAAACTTTCTCATCGAGGGGCGTGAGATCTCCGCCCAAGGTTTGCCCATTCGGACCGTGGATGCCAATGTCGCCGTGGCGGATAATCAGGTGCGCATCACCCAATTGCAGGTCGTGCTCGACGATAAAAACCGCCTGCAGGCGGATGGTGAGGTCTTGCTCGGCGAAAAGCTGAAGTATCAAGGCAAGCTGGAGGTGAACCTCGACGATCTCTCGCTGTTCCAGCCGCTGCTTGGCGGGACGACGCTCAAGGGAAAGTTAGTCACCAAATGGGAGGGACGGGGCGATGCGACCACGCCCGAGCATTTCGGTACGGCCAGCCTTGATCTCACCGGCGGGCAATTTGGTGAACAAAAAGATCTTACCGCCCATTTCAAAGCGGACTATACGCCGGAGTACATCAATCTGCCGGATTTCATCGCCACTGCCGGTGAGCTGGGCCAGGCCACACTTTCGCTTTTTTGGAAAGAGAATCGCCTGGCCGTGACCCATCTCGCGGTGCAGCAGAAAAAACTGAAACTGCTCGAAGGCACGATCGACCTGCCGCTTCACCTCGCCGCGATGCAGGACGTCGCACAGCTTCTGCCGGCTGACGAACCCTTGAATGTTTCGTTGAAAACGAAGGACCTCAATTTGCGCACGCTGTTCACCCAGATGGGGCAAAAGGACCCGCCGGTGATTGGCACGGTGAATCTCGATCTGACCGCTCAAGGTACGATCGATGAATTGCAGGCCCGCCTGGCCTTCCGTGCGACGGGGTTGCAATCAACCGCCGCCGCAGAGGTGGCGCCGGCTGATGTGTCGCTCGATCTCAACGTGCAAAACGATCGGGCTGTGGTGGACGGTATGGTCCGGCAGAAACTGATTGAACCGCTGCGGATCACCGGCAATCTGCCGTTTGACCTGGAGGCGATTACCAAAGCCCGGGCGATTGATCCGCAAACTCCGGTCGATCTCCGTGTGAGCCTGCCGCGTTCGTCGCTCGCGTTCGTCTCCACCCTGGTTCCGATGGTTCGTCAAAGCCGTGGCACGGCTACGGTGGATGTGCGCGTGGGCGGGACCATCGCCAGTCCCAATTTCGCCGGGAATATCTCGGCGGATCTTTCGGCCCTGCGGTTTACCGATCCGAGTTTGCCTCCCATCGACAGTTTTGGCCTGCGGCTCGATTTCACCCGCGACCGGGTGAACATCGCGCGCTGCTCCGGCGGCATTGCGGGCGGTTCCTTCTCGGCCGGCGGCAATATCACTTTCGCGCGCCTGGACAATCCGGTCTTTGATTTGCGCATTGGCGCCAAGGAGGCCCTCGTCTTGCAGAACGACGACCTGACCGTGCGGGTCAACAGTGACATCCGCGTGACCGGTCCGATGAACGCCGGCACGGTGCGCGGCAACGTGTGGGTGACGCGCAGCCGGTTTTTCAGGAACATCGACATCCTGCCGATCGGCCTGCCGGGCCGGCCTGCGCCTCAGCCACCGGCGGAACCGGTGGTGATTACTTTTCCCAAGCCGCCACTGCGGGATTGGAAATTCGATGTCGCCATTCGCACGGCTGATCCGTTTTTGGTGCAGAGCAATCTCGCGACCGGCCGTATCGTCATCAATCTGCACGTCGGTGGCACGGGCCTGGAGCCCTGGATGGAGGGCTCGGTGAATATTGAAAGATTGGTGGCTTCGCTGCCCTTCAGCCGCTTGCAAATCGATCAGGGCATCATTTCCTTCAACCGTCGTTCGCCCTTCATCCCTCAGTTGAATTTGCAGGGGACCTCCACCATCCGGGACTATGCGGTGACGGTCTTTATCACCGGACCGATCACTGCGCCGGATGCCTTGTTTACCAGCGATCCGCCTTTGCCTCAGGCGGAGGTGGTTTCCTTGCTGGCCACGGGCATGACCACTACGGAATTGGGGAGGAATCCCAATGCCCTCGCCGGGCGGGCGGTCATTCTCTTGTTTCAAAAAGCTTACAACAGCGTTTTCCGGCGCAATCGGCCTCCGCCCGAGAATGATTCGTTTCTCAGTCGCATCCAGTTTGATATCGGCACGACCGATCCGAAGACGGGACGACAATCCACCACGCTGGGCATTCCGCTTTCCGACCGCATCATGTTGACCGGCGGGTTGGACGTCGGCGGCAACTTCCGGGGGCAGGTGAAATACCTGGTTCGTTTTAAATGAAGCGGCTGGTGTTCATGCTTCTCGCGGTCGGAGGCCTGGCCTGGGCGCAGACCGATGCCCCGCCTGAACTCGAGCATCCCACCGCTCCGGATCAGCTTCCTCCGGTGAATGCGCCGAAGCCCAGACTGCGCGGCACGCTCACTGTGGTGTTCTCCGGAGAATCAGCCTTCCGACCGCGCCAGCTGCGCGAAGGGATCATCCGGCAGATTCAGACCATCGAGGAATACGGGTTGGACGCGGCCAATGCCTACGACGCGGTGTTTTTCTTGGAATCTTTCTACCGCAAGCATGGTTACTCCCAAGCCACGGCAACCTCGCAAATTGTCGGGCCGTGGGAGTTGCATCTGAATATCGAGGAGGGCCCGCGCGCATTTGTGGGCTCGGTGACCATCGAAGGCAACCATGAGTTCGATGCCGCCACGCTGGATGACTATTTGCTTGGTCCGATTCGCGAGCGCTTTCCGCGCATCCGGCGGGACACCTTGCTGCCATTCGTCGAGGCGGATATCTATAGCGGAACGGATCTGGTCCGCCGTCTGTATGCCGCTCAGGGGTATCTTGATGCGGAGGTTGAGGCTCCGGAAATCACCCTGAACGAGGAGGGCACATCGGCGGCGATCCTGCTGCACATCAAGGAAGGCACACAGTTTCGCTTCAGCGATATTCGCCTGGAGGGCGAAACGGCTTTCACCCGGGATGAGCTCATGAAGGAGATCTACGAGCAGACTAACGGGATCTATACGGATGGGCGACTGGCCGCGGCTCAGCGCGGGCTGGAGGATTTTCTGCAAAAGCATGGCTATTTCCTTGCGGTAGTCACCGCTGACGCCGACCCCACCACGGCCATCGATGGAAAAGTCCCGGCGACTTTTAAGATCGAAGCGGGAGCGCAATTTCGCTTCGACGGAGCCACCGTCTCCGGCCACTCCGGGGTGAAGCCGTCTTTCATTCAGAAGCGTCTGCGTAAACTGAATGGCAAAATCTATAATCCGGCGCTGATTGACCGCAGTTTCCGTGAGTTGATTCAGACGGGGCTGTTCCGCAATTTGCAGATCAATCCCGAGGCCATCCCGGGCGATCAGGTGCGCCTTGACGTGAGCGTGGAAGAAGCCAAGCCCAAGGAATTCGGCCTCGGCCTCGGCTACGCGAGTTTCTTCGGCGGTATCATCAGCGGAAGTTACCGCGACCTGAATTTCTTTGGTTCCGGGCGGCCCTTCAGCATTAATCTGGAGGTCAACCAGCGCGGATTCGGCGGCGAAATCCTCTACGTCGATCCATGGCTGTTCGACAGCGACTATCAATTGCGGCTGCGTCTCTACGCGCAGACGGCGACCCTGAAGGGTTATTCCAAAAATGAGGTCGGCTTCCAGCCTTCGCTTGTCCGGTATTTGACGGAGCATTGGAAGGTCTCGGCCTTCGTCACCGCGGAAGCGACGGCGATCTACAATGTCGACATCGAGCCGCTGAGCCTGGTCGGCCAGGAAAGCTACGCCACGCTCTCCTTTGGCGTTTCCCAGACTCTGGATTACCGCAACAATCCCGCGCTGCCGACGCGGGGCTTTATTTTTTCCACCTCGCTGGAAGTCGCGCCGAATGGGCTGGGGGACATCGCTTACGTCCGTGCGCTCGGCAGTTTTTCCTATTACCTGCCGATCACGGCGAAATCGACCCTGGCCCTCGGGGCGCGGGCCGGCCTCATCTCGTCCCTCAACGAAGCGGGCATTCCCATCGATGAACGGTTCTTCAACGGCGGCGCCACCACCGTGCGCAGTTTTTCGGAACTGACCCTCGGTCCCCGGGATCATGCCGGTTATCCGCTGGGAGGGCAGGGTTACACGGTCTTCAATGCGGAATACACCTTTCCTCTCATTGGCGATCTGTACGGCGCGGTTTTCGTGGATGCGGGTAATGTCGTGAGCGAAGCTAGGGATTTCGGCTTTGAGGATATGCGCTATGCCGTGGGCGCCGGGGTACGCTACAACCTGCCCATCGGAGCCATCCGTTTCGATTACGGCCTGAATCCCTCGCCCCAGCAGGGGGATGCGCAGGGCGCGTTTCATTTCGCCATCGGTGTGGCGTTCTAGCGAAACGGTGACAAAAGAATCTTGCGTGAGGCGGGGCAAAGCCGCCACCTTGGCAGGTTTATGGCACGTCCCGACGGAAGAGGGGTCAATGACCTCCGAGAAGTAACTATGGAGCCCGGTGTGGCTCCCCATGCACATGGCTCTGTGCTGATTCGCTTTGGCCAAACGCAGGTCATTTGTGCTGCTACTCTGGAGGAGGTCGTTCCTCGCTGGATGAAGGAGCAGGGCGTGCCGGGTGGCTGGATCACCGCCGAATACTCGATGCTGCCGTATTCCACGCTGACCCGGAAGCCGCGTGATATCTCGAAAGGCCGCCCGGATGGCCGCGGCACGGAAATCCAGCGGCTCATCGGGCGTTCTCTGCGGGCCGCAGTGGACCTCGGTGCTCTCGGCTCCCGAACCCTGTGGGTCGATTGCGATGTCCTTCAAGCCGACGGTGGCACCCGCACCGCCGCCATCACCGGCGCCTACGTGGCTGTGGAACTGGCCTGTCGGACTTTGATCCGCGCCGGAAAGATTCCCGCTTCACCCATCAAGCGCCGCATCGCGGCCGTCAGTGTGGGTCTGGTGGACGGAGAACCCCGTCTTGACCTCAACTACCTTGAAGACAAGGACGCCAGCGTGGACATGAATCTGGTCATGACCGAACAGGGCGAGTTCATCGAAGTGCAGGGTTCCGGCGAGGAAGCCGTTTTCTCCGGCGACCAGCTTACGGCCATGCTCGACCTCGTCCGTTCCGGCATCAGCCGACTCATCGAAATCCAGAATTCCATTTTGTTTATATGAAAAAAGCACTCATCACCGGCATCACCGGGCAGGACGGTTCTTATCTGGCTGATCTCCTTGTGAAGAAAGGCTACGAAGTCCATGGCATCATCCGCCGGGCGAGTACCTTCAATACCGGCCGCATCGATCACCTTTACCAAGATCCTCACGTCAACGGGGTGCGTCTCTTTTTGCACTACGGAGACCTCGCCGACTCGGTCAACCTGGTGAAATTGATCTATCAGCTGAAACCCGACGAGATCTACCACCTGGGGGCCCAAAGCCACGTGCGGGTCAGCTTCGATATTCCCGAATACACCGCTGACGTCACCGGCGTCGGTACCATCCGCATCCTGGAAGCCATGCGTGAGGCCGGGGTGAATTCTCGTTTTTACCAAGCGTCCAGCAGTGAGATGTTCGGCAAGGTGCAGGATGTGCCCCAGAAGGAAACCACGCCCTTCTGGCCCCGCAGTCCCTACGGTGTCGCCAAGGTCTTTTCCTATTGGGCCACGGTGAACTACCGGGAGAGCTATAACATGCACGCCTCCAACGGCATCCTTTTTAACCACGAGAGCCCCCGCCGCGGGGAAACCTTCGTTACCCGTAAAATCACCCGGGCCGTGGCCGCCATTAAGCTGGGCCTTCAGAAAAGCCTCTATCTGGGCAATCTGGACGCCAAGCGCGACTGGGGTTACGCCCCAGAGTACGTCGAGGCCATGTGGTTGATGCTGCAACAGGATGCCCCTGATGACTACGTCATCGCCACGGGGGAAACGCATACGGTTAAGGAGTTTCTGGAACATGCCTTCGGCCATGTTGAGCTCGATTGGGCGCAATATGTGAAGCACGACGAGCGCTATGAGCGTCCGGCTGAAGTCGATCTTCTGGTGGGTGACCCCGCCAAGGCGAAACGCCAGCTAGGGTGGGAACCCAAGGTCAAATTCGAGGAATTGGTCCGCATCATGGTCGATGCTGATCTAAAGGCCCTGCAAAAAGGGACTTGACGAACCCTCTGATCAGTCTGACTATCGCCACCTTTCTAAATTTCCCATGGCTATCAAGTGTGACATTACAGGTGCTCGTCCAAAACGTGGCGGCAAAATTCATCGGCGCGGTCTTGCCAAGAAAAAGGGCGGCATCGGCATGCACGTCACCAAGGTGACCCCTCGTTGGCATAATCCGAACCTCAAGGCCAAGCGCGTCTGGGTTCCTGAGCTGAACAAGTTCGTTGTGGTCAAGGCCACGGCTCGCGCCCACAAGACGCTGGCCAAAAATGGTGCTCACAAGACGCTTTCCAAAGCGGGCATTATTTAGTAGAGCTTCTTACGTCAACCCCCAACCAACCTACCCTCAATCCTATGGCATTCACTGTCGTCAGCAAAAAATCCGGTAAAACCTACCATCTTCATGCCCGTCTTCAGAAGCTGAAGGGTGGCCAGGAAGTGACTTTGTATTATTTTGCCGGTCAGCCAAGTGTCGGAGCGATTGATGCTCTCCCTGCTGGCTACATCGTCTCGGAGAACGAGAAGACCGGTCTGCCTCTTCTGAAGAAGGGTTAGTCTTTTATTCCGGGGTTTTCCCCGGAGTTTACGCTCTCGGATGCGCTCCCTCATAGGCGCGCTTCAGCCTCTCTGCCGTGACATGGGTATAGATCTGTGTGGTGGAGAGGCTGGCGTGACCGAGAAGTGATTGTACGCTGCGCAGGTCCGCGCCGGCATCCAGCAGGTGTGTGGCAAAGGAGTGGCGCAGTTTGTGCGGGCTCAAGTCATCCGGTAGTCCGGCCGCCCGCAGGTATTTCTTCATGGTCAGCCAGATGGATCTGGCCGACAGGCGCCGTCGCGATTTGTTGATGAACAAGGGGCCGGCATGGACCTTGGCCTGCTGGCGGTAACGCGAGATCGCTTCCAAGGCCGGACCGCCCACGGGGCAAATGCGTTCCCGTGCGCCCTTGCCTAAAACTCGGGCCGTTTCGGTAATCGGGTCGACATCCTTCACGTCCAATTTGACCAGTTCAGAGAGGCGCATTCCGGTGGAGTAGAAGAGCTCAAAAATGGCCTCGTCCCGAGCCGCCATCCAAGCGGGCGCCTGCTTCTGTTTTTCGGCCTCGCCGGGCTTTTTGAGAAAGCCATCTACTTGAGTAGTGGTGAGGAATTTAGGGAGTTGTTTTTCCGTTTTTGGCAGATCAACCTGTTTTATGACATTGGAGTCAATAAAGTTACGAATTACAAGAAACTGATAAAAACTTCTGAGGGCGGAAAAGGTCAGTCGGATGCTGCTGCGAGCCCGACCGGACTTCATTAGCTGAAACAGGAAGGTGCGGAAGTCATCGACCGTGGCCGATTTCCAAGACAGGTCCGGCCGAAAATCCCGGAAGGCCTGCAGGGCGATGCGGTAGCCGGTGAGGGTATGTGGGGAGGCGTTCTTTTC
The DNA here is from genome assembly GCA_964445975.1 of uncultured Chthoniobacterales bacterium. GTDB lineage: Bacteria > Verrucomicrobiota > Verrucomicrobiia > Chthoniobacterales > Terrimicrobiaceae > CAYUMP01. Next base: position 40,466 of record CAYUMP010000007.1, read on the forward strand.
TCCCTCCAGGTACAGGAGAAACTGGCGGGCGAGATGGTCCAATTCCGCCTTGGGCGGGGTGGATTTTCCGGAGCGTCCGGGCTTTTTCAGGAGAGGGCACCCATGGGCACTCCCAAGGGCGGCTGGGCGGTGTTGTCCACCTGGCCGTGTTTTAGGGTGCCACGGTCAAACCGAAGGATGGCGGAACGGGTTTCCACCCCGTCAGGGGAGGTGGCCACGATGGGAATCTCGTAAGCACCGTCCGGGAAGATGAAATGATGCCGGAAAGTGCCGTCCGGATTCAGGGTCACCGGTTTGCCGTCAATGGTCACCTTGGCCCGGGGATCGGTTCCCCCGTAGAAGATGACCTCCGCATTGACGTTCATGAAGAAGTTGCGCTGGGAAAAGCCAAAGGAACTGACGTTCTCCGATCCGCCGGACCAACTGGTGGTGGCAGCCTGGGTCCAACTGGTCAGTGCGCCTTGATTCCAGCTCGAGAGCGCGGCCTCGGCCCAACTGGTCTGGGCTGCTTGCAGCCAACTTGAGAGAGCGGCTTCCGACCAGCTGGTCTGCCCTCCCTGTATCCAGCTCGAAAGGGCCGTTTGCGGCCAACTGCTCTGGGCGGCCTGCAGCCAACTGGCCAATTCCGTCGGTCCCCAGCTTGATTGGGCGGCTGCCGACCAACTGCCGGAGGTCTCGCCGCCCCAGTTGGTTTCACCCGAGGCTCCAGCCGTCCAACTGGTCAACGCCGCCGTCGCCCAACTCGAAATGGCGGACGGGCTCCAGCTGGAAATAGCTCCGAAGGCTTCGAACAGACTGGCACCAGAACCGGCAAAAATCCCGGAGGACAAAAGCTCGCTGGCTCCCTGGCTGTGCAGCTTTTCCTCTAAATGCTGGCGGATGCGCGCCTCGATCTCTTCGGAACTAAAGGCGCCGCTGGAAAGTTCATTGACCATGCCCTCGCCAAGCAGCGCTTCCAGAATGATGCGCTGGCCCATGAAGCTGTCGGCGGGCAGACCGGGAACAAAGCCGGGAAATTTGCCGTCCTGCTGGAGGCGGGACAGGGCATGCAAGAGGCTTTCGCCCGCTTGCACGGAAGCCTGCACATTCTCCACCAGCTTTTGAAAGCTCAGGTGCAGTGGGATGGTGGCGAAATTGAATTGCTCGGATTTGGAAAGGCTGTCCGGAGGCGTCTGGATGGTAATGGAGCGGGAAATGACATTCCAAGTGCTGCCGCGGTAGTAACCGATCTCCACCATGTAGCGCGAGCCGGCGACTTTGACCGGGATGTACCAGTTCCGGGTTTCAAAGGGGACTTCGATTTCCGCCTCGATCTGGTCCTCCTCATGCACGCGGAGAAAAGTCTGGCCGCCAGGATGCCGGGAAATGTCGATGTCCCAATAGGTAAAGAGCCAGTGGGGCTCCTGGGCGACGAGGAATATGGTGTCGCTGCCGTAATTTCTCGGCAGTTCGCCCAGTTGGTCGATATCCGGAGCGGGTGTCTCCGTGGTTTTCCCGGACACAGGAGCATTTTCGGACGCAGCCGGTCTATCGGCCGTGGTCTTTTTTGCGCTGCCCCCGGTGTTTTTCTTTGTTCCCTCCGCAGATTTTCGGTTCACCAGCTTAAAGTCCTCTCCGGGGCGCATTTGAAACACAGTGTTCCCGGACTGGCAACGGTTTTTTCACATCAATTCCGACACCCCCTTGAAAATTGTCCGCTTCGCCGTAATATCTGCCATGCTTTTGCGTCTATTGTCGGTGATCGGCGCGGGCCTCCTCGCAAGTGGAGCCTACGCGCAGCAACAACCCGCTTCCACGGCCTCCGGATCTCTGGTTCGCCAGTTGAACGATGCTTTTGCTGATGTCTACGAAAAGGTGGCCCCGGCGGTGGTGGTCATTGAGGTCCAGCGAGAGAGTGACGAAGCCGGGCGAAACCTGCCCGAGGGACTCGACTTTTTCTTTCAAAACCAGGATGGGCAAAGATCCCCCGCGCCTCCGCCGGATCAAGGCTCCGGGTTCATCATTGCCCAGGACGGTTACATCGTTACCAACAATCATGTGGTCGAGAGTGCCGCGGAGGATGGCATCACCGTAAAGTTGAAGGACGGCCGCAAATTTCCCGCCAGCCTGGTGGGGATCGATGAGAAGTCCGACCTGGCCGTCATTAAGATCGCAGCGACCGGACTGCCGGTGGCAGAACTGGCGGACAGCGATGCGGCGCGGGTGGGGCAGTTTGCCTTTGCCATCGGGGCTCCGCTGGAGTTGCCCTATACCTTTACCGTGGGCGTGATCAGTGCCAAGGGGCGGAACGATCTTGATCATTACAGTCAATATTATCAGGAATACATCCAGACGGATGCCTCGATTAATCCCGGCAACAGCGGCGGCCCGCTTTGCGACATTGACGGCAAGGTTATCGGCGTCAACACGCTGATCGCCGGCATGAACCGCGGACTCGGGTTCGCCGTCCCTTCGACCATCGCCAAGGAAGTCAGCCGCCAGCTTATGGCGACCGGCCGGGTTTCCCGACCCTGGCTCGGGATTTCGATTGTTGGCATCGAGGAGAGTTCGCGGGCCCGCCAGTATTTCACGGATTTGGAGCGGGGCGTCGTGGTCAACGCGATCGATCCGACTGCGCCGGCCGGCAACAGCGAACTGCGCGAGGGCGATGTCATCCTGAAGGTCGATGGCGTGGATGTGGGATATTCCCGTGACCTGCAGCGTGAGATTCTCAAGAAAACCGTGGGCCAGGAAGTGAAGCTCGATCTCTGGCGTAGCGGTCAATTGGTCAATATCTCAGTGCGCACGGCGGAACAGCCGCAACGTGTCATGAAGGCCTCGAATAACCGGCGCGGAATGGCGTTGCCACCCGGACAGTCAAAGAAAAAGACTCCTTCCGCCACACCGGAGACACCTGGCGTGACGGTGGAAGACATCCCGGCTAACTCGGCCATCAAGGGTGTGCGGGTCACCAAAGTCGAGCCGGGCAGCGCGGCTGCCGCAGCGGGTTTGCAGCCCGGCGATATTATCACCGAGGCGGGCGGCAAGCTCGTGGCCAGCAAGGCGGACTATGACGGAGTCATGAGCCAGGCCGACATGCAGCGCGGCATCATGCTCATGATAAACCGCAACGGTCAGCCGACGTATTCCATTCTCAAATTCTAGCGGCTCGCCGCCGGGCTGCGTTTTGGCTTTTGTTCGGGGTGCGGGTGAGTTCATCATCCGCGCCGGAACATGCAGCGCCTCCTCTCTCAAATCGGCCGCAGCCAGCGGTTGAGCGTCGTCAATCTGCTCAAACGCAGCACTGGTCTTACCGTGCGCGACCTCGCGGCGCGGCTGGATATGAGCTACATGGGCGTCAAGCAGCACTGCCTCGACCTGGAACGCGATGGCTATGTGGACACCTTCCGCCGGCATCGGGGAGTGGGCCGTCCGGAGTTGCTCTACCGGCTCACCAATAAGGCGCATGACCTTTTTCCCAAGGAGGACAATGCGCTGGTCATTTCTCTGCTGGAACAAGTCCGCAAGCTCTTCGGTCCCGGCGCGGCGGAAAAGGTGCTCTTCCTCCATTTTCAAGAAAAGACGCAGAGTTATTCCTCTCGGATCAAGGGGGAGACGCTGGCGGAACGCGCCAAATGGCTCGTGCGTCTGCGCGACCGCGAAGGCCACATGGCGGAGTTCGCCGAGGAGCCGTCCTTGCGCATCATCGAACGCCATCATCCCATGGTCATCTTGATGGCGTCTTTTCCTGAAATCGAAACGATGGAGCGCGATATGTTCCAGCGCTTGCTCGGGGCTCCGGTGCGCCGGGAGCTCAACGGGCAGGGCGGGGTTTACGAGTGCGTTTATCTCATCGGGTAGGGGAATTCACGATGGCGGTTTGTGCGGATTGATGTTTCGATGCTGGCAGCATGGCAAAAATCGTTTTGATTAGCGGCACCAACCGGCCCGGCAGTAACACGGCGAAGATCACGGCGCATCTCGATGCCATGTACCGGGCGCTGGGCCAGCCAGTGCAGACTCTCGATCTGGCCGCATTGCCTCCCGAAATCTTCTCGCCGAATTCCTACGCGGAGAAACCGGCCGGCTTTAAGCCCTTTTCCGATGCCGTGCTGGCCGCCGACGGTGTCCATCTCGTCACTCCGGAATACAATGGAGGCGTGCCCGGCGTGCTGAAATACTTCATCGACATGCTGAAATTCCCCGAGAGCTTCGAGCGCAAACCGGTCGCCTTCACCGGTCTGGCCGCAGGCATGTGGGGAGCGCTGCGTCCGGTCGAGCAGCTTCAGGCGATCTTCGGCTACCGGAACGCCCACCTCTACCCCGAGCGCGTCTTCATTCCCGTGGTCAACGATCACCTGACGCCAGAAGGCCGTCTGGGTAATCAAGAGACCCTGGCCCGCCTGCGCAGTCAGGCCGAGGGATTTATCAAATTCGTCGAGACCTTCGTGGCGAAAAGCTAGGCAGCCGAAGCTTGCCAAGGGTGGGAGGAGACGATTTCCTAGAGGCTTACCACTTTATATGAGCTTGAATACTCCCGCCCTTGAATTGGCTGCCCGCGATGCTCGCGGATTGGCCATGGACGCTGTCGCCAAATCAAAATCCGGCCACCTTGGTCTGCCTTTGGGTACGGCGGAAATCGGCGCCGTGCTTTTCGGGCACGCGCTGAGCTACAATCCGGACGAGCCGAAATGGCTGAATCGCGACCGCTTCGTTCTTTCCGCGGGCCACGGCAGCATGTTCCTTTACAGCTGGCTGCACCTTGCCGGTTACGCGCTCTCGTTGGAGGAGGTCAAAAATTTCCGCCAGCTCCACAGCATCACACCGGGCCATCCGGAATTTCACGAGACGCCCGGTGTCGAAGCCACGACTGGTCCGCTGGGACAGGGTGTGTCGAATGCGGTGGGATATGCGGTTTCGTCCAAGATGAGCGAGGCGCGCTTCAACACGGCGGAGCACAAGATTTTTGACCACCATATCGTGTGTCTGGCCGGCGACGGTTGCTTGCAGGAAGGCGTGTCGCAGGAGGCTGCGGCGCTGGCGGCGCATCTCGGGCTCGATAACCTGATTCTCTTTTATGATTCCAACAACGTGACCCTCGATGCGATGGCTCCCGTCTCACAGAGCGAGGACACGGCCGGGCGCTTCAAGGCCTACGGCTGGGACGTCTATGAAATCGACGGCCACAACCTCGGGGAGATTCTCTCGACGTTTGAAAAGGCCAAGGCCGCGACCAGCGGCAAACCGCAGTTTATCATCGCCAAGACCATCATCGGCAAAGGCATTCCTGAAGTCTCCGGCACGAGCAAGGCTCACGGCGAAGGCGGAGCCAAGTTTGTGGTGGAAGCTCGCAAGGCGATGGGACTGCCGGACGAGACATTCTTTGTTGCACCGGAGACCCACGATTACTTTGCGAAGCACAAGGCGGAGTTGAAGAGCAAGTACGCCACCTGGGAAACCAGCTACAAAGCCTGGCGCACGGCCAATGGCGATCTTGCCAGGGAAATCGACGACGCTGTCGCCGGCAAAGTGCCGGACCTGCTGGCCGTCATTCCGAAGTTTGATCCCGCGCAGAATATCGCCACCCGCAAAGCCGGCAGCGAAGTGCTCCAGCCGATTGCCCAGGCCATGCCGCTGCTCGTTTCGGGCAGCGCTGACCTGCACGGTTCCACGCTCAACTACATCAAGGACGGCGGCGACTTCAACCGCCAGAACCGTGAGGGCCGCAATATCCACTTCGGTATTCGCGAACACGCCATGTGCGGTTTGATGAACGGCCTTGCCTACGATGGGATCTTCCGCCCGAGCGGCGCCACGTTCCTTGTCTTCAGCGACTATGGACGCCCCTCCATTCGTCTGGCTGCCTTGTCGAAGCTGCCGGTGGTTTACATCTTCACTCACGACTCTGTCGGTGTGGGCGAAGACGGCCCGACTCATGAACCGGTCGAAACTGTCGCTGCCTTGCGCGCGATTCCCGGACTCGATGTCATTCGTCCGGCCGATCCCGAGGAAACCGCCGGAGCTTTTGCCGCCGCGTTTGAAAAGACCGACGGCCCGACCATGCTGGTGCTCACCCGCCAGAACCTGCCGACGCAGAACGACATCCCGGTGGAAACCCGCCGCGAGGGTGTCTTCAAGGGCGGTTATGTTGCGAAAAAGGAGACTGGTAAGTTGGAGACCATCCTTCTGGCCTCTGGCAGCGAATTGCAGCACGCGCTCAATGCGGCCGAGGAACTCGGCGGCGGTGTCCGCGTGGTTTCACTGCCCTGCTTTGAGCGGTTCGAACGCCAGAGCGAAGAGTACAAAGAGAGTGTCCTGCCCAAGGCTGTCCGCAAGCGCGTGTCGATCGAGGCTGGTATTTCCGATCCTTGGTTCCGCTTTGTGGGGCTGGATGGCAAGACCGTGGCCATCGATCGTTTTGGTATGAGTGCTCCCGGCAATGTCGTGATGGAATTGCTCGGCATGACCTCCGCCAAGGTAGTTGAGACGGTCAAGTCTTTGTAATAGGTTCGTTTCCAATACGATCCATTACTTGAGAAAGACGACCGCATAGGTCAACTTTACTCATGACACAAACGCAGTTTGATTCTGGGGAAATTCGGCGCAAGGCGGAGGAGTTTGAATCCGCCTCGCTGAAGGACATCCTGCGTTGGTGCTGGGAAACCTACGGAGAGCGCGCCGCCATTGGCACGAGTTTCCAAGGCGCCGGTTTGGTGGCCATGCATACGGCCTATGCGCATGGCTTTCGCTTTCCGGTTTTCACCCTCGATACCGGCCTGCTTTTTCCCGAAACGCTGGAGTTGAAATCCAAGATCGAAGCGATGTTGGGGATTCAGATTGAATCGTTGGTGCCGGAGCAGACGGTCGAGCAGCAGGCCGCCGAACTCGGCCCGGAGCTTTGGAATCGCAAGCCCGATCTCTGCTGCACCATGCGGAAGGTCATGCCTTTGCAAAAAAAGTTGGCCGGTCTGGATGTCTGGATCACGGGTCTGCGGCGGCAACAATCCGAGGGGCGTCAGCAAACGCAGATTGCGGAGTTGTACAAATTCGACGTGCTGCGCGATCGCGACATTCTCAAGTTGAATCCGATGGCGAACTGGAGCCGCGACGAGGTGCAGAAATATCTCAGGGAGCATAACATTCCCGCCAACGCGTTGACGGCGCGCGGCTATCGCTCCATCGGCTGCATGCCCTGCACCCGGCCGACGGCCGAGGGCGATAGTGAACGCGCGGGCCGCTGGACCGGATTCGACAAGAGCGAATGCGGCATCCACACCTTTCTTGGGGCACGGATCGGGTAGTTAGACGAAACGGACTTCCCCGGTGCCGGCCTCGAAAAGGGCAAAACGCAGATCACTATCGTTGTTCCCAACATTCAGTCCGCGAATGCCGCAGACCGCCTTCATTGATACGGGAGTGTGGGTACAGCCGCATACCGCCAGGCGAATGCTCTGGGCATGGGACAGGATCACCGGCTGAAGCTGCGAGTTCCCTGCGTAGGCCTGGAAAAAATTCATGATCGAACCCGGGGCGCGGGTGTCTCCGCTCCATTCGCAAAAAGGAGCTGTTCCCGTGACCAATAAAATAGGGAGTTCCTTTGTGGTCGCTTCGGTCAGGCGGGTCGCGAGGTCGACGGCCTGCCTGGCCGCCTCGTCGTGCAAGGTCTCGGCGGCATGGGGAATACGGCTCATGTCCTTGCATTCCAGCCCGGCCAGGGCACCGCTCAGGTAGTCTTCACGGGTGACGACGTGATCATCGAGGGCGAGTGTCTGGTCGCGGAATCCCAAATCGAAATGGCCGTATCCACCCGTGAGGACAAGTCCATCGATCTCCATGTTGGCAAAATCGAGGCATGACACGCCGGCCTGCTCCACTGCGGGCCGCCAGAATTTTTCCCGCACAGCGGAGGGGGAGGCGTATTCCCCCCAGTATTCCGGTGGCAGCCAGTGATCTTGGTTGCCCAGGCAAAACACGAGTGGAGTGCCTTGGACGGCTTCCTTGAGTTTGCGCAGGCCGGCTGCGGCATTGATCGGACTGCAAATGTTGCCCGCGACGACAAGAAGGTCGGGCTTGTGCTTTTCAACGGCCAGGCGGATCTCAGCCAGAGCAGCGGGGGAGGTATCAAGATGGAGATCGGCGGTGAGCAGAATTCGGAGAGAGGCCGTCTGGGGCGGACGTGATCTCTCTTTTCGGCCGAAAAGCGCCTCGATGGAGAGGGCGATGAGGATGCCTCCGAGAGCCCCGGAAATATTGATGAGCACGTCCCGTGGGGAGGGACTGCGGCTGCTGACGAACCGCTGGACAAATTCGCTGCCCACGGCAAGGACTGACGAGATTGCGAGCACGAACAGGGAAAACCGGAAATCCTCCTTCGGTGAGACGAACCGCCAGGAACCGCGCGTCCGCCACATCAGCAGGGCCAGGATGAGAAACTGTAGAAAATGACACGTCTTGCGAAAAGCGAGGTTGATGTCGAACAACTCAACCATCGTCAATTTCGGGTTGAACCAGAGTGCAATGGCCTTGATCACCGGAAAAGTGTGGCCGCCGGAGGCCCAGTCCAGAGAAGCCAGAAGGATGAGGGCCATCCAAAGGAGCGCCGGCCACCACCGTCTGGCGAAGAGAGAAAATGCTTCCAAGGCTTTGATCATGCGGCTATTAGCTTCCCACGAAATCGAGTGTGACTGCGCAGGATTTATGATGACGCATCGGCTCGTCTGAAATTAATGAATTCTTCCGCCTTCTGCCAATGGTTTCCTTTCCGCAGTGTGCAAATGCTCGCTGTGGTCGCTTGCTTTGTCGCAATTTTCTCCGGCTGTTCCAGTTCCATGTCTCTCGGCACGACAGAGGCTCCTCCCGGTTACGAGCCGCACAAGAAGGAACAGCTCTACCGCATGCGCGTCGGCGATGTCATACAGGTGGATGTCTTTCAGGAACCCGCGATGACGACGCGCCAGCGCATCCAGGGGGATGGCACGATTTCCATCGCTCTCATCGGCCGGGTGCATGTCCTCGGCGAAAGCACCGAAGGCGCCTCCGCCAAAATCGCAAAGGTCCTCGATGCCAAGCAGATTGTTAACCCGCAGGTCAATGTGACCGTGCTGGCCTACGCTCCGCGACGCTTCACCGTGATGGGACAGATCAAGACCGCAGGCACCTATGTCATTCCCCCGGAGGAAAATGTGTCCCTGCCGGAAGCCATCGCGATGGCGGGAGGTCCCACCATCATCGGCAACCTGAAAAAAGTCATCGTCAGCCGCAAACATGGCAACGAAGTTACTCGGATGAGGCTCAACTCGCTGGCGGCAGACTCACAGTTTTTTCTCATCCAACAAGGCGATGTGATCTTCGTGACGGAAACGATTTTTTAGATGTCCGCACCTGCACCGGATAATACAGACCTTTTCTCCGCGCCTAGCGGGGGAGGAGCCCCGTTCGATATCTCTGCTCTCCTGCAGGCTACCCGACGCTATTTTTGGATTCCACTCGTTCTAGCCCCGCTCGCGTTCGTGGCGGCGTTCATCTACGCCAAGACAGCGACGCCGATGTATCGGGCTTCAGCGGAAATCCGACTGGAGAGTCCAATGATTGCCGCCGCCTCTCTTTCGGGTGCCACCACGGAGGGCACCATGAGTCCGGAGGAGTTGAATACCGTCATCCGGACCTTTGTGAATCCGGTCACAGCCCGTGAGGTGGTCAAAAAATTGAAACTGACGGAGCGGCCATACTTTACCGGCAGCAAGGAGAAGTTTCCGTCGGAGGACAACGCCGTCACCTTCCTCATGGCCAACACCAAAGCTGCGATCGTCACGGGCACGCGATTGCTGCAGGTCTCGGTGGACTACCGTGATCCCAATGTGGCCATGGAATTGGCTAATGCCATGGCTGAGGCTGGTATGGCTTTCGACAGCGAGCAACGTGCCGCAGCCCTGCGCCAGAATGTCAAATACCTCGAGGACGAGGTCAAACAGCTGGAGGAGAAACTCGTCGACTCGGAGAAAAGGCAGAACGAGTACATGCGCACTCAAGGAGTATCCACCGATCAGGATCTGAATATCGAGAGTGATAAGCTGAAGGATCTAAATGGGCGCGCCGTTGAGGCCAATGCCAAACGCATGCAGTTGGAAAGTTCCTACAAGGAAATCCAGGCGTATCGCAACGATCCCGACGCCCTGCTTGGCATCGAGAGCATTCGTTCCGCTCCCGGTGTGGCCAGTCTCATCGCAAAGGCCAACGACCTGAAGGGCAATCTGGCAAAACTTTCCAAGCGCTACCGTCCGGGCAATCCTTTCATGATTCAGGCCCGGACTGAGTTGGCTGAGGTGGAGCAGTCCCTCCGCCAGCAAGCCCTCGATGTGGCCAAAGGCATTGAAGCCGGCCTGGCCGCCGCCCGTGGTAACGAGGAGAGTATCGCGGCGGAGAAAGCCCAGCAGGAGCTCAAGGTCATCAAGGTCAACGAAGAATCCATCCCCTCTAAAGTTTTGCGGCGGCAGGTGGAAACCGACCGCCTGGCTTACGAAGCCGCGTTGAAAAAGCGCAATGAGGAGCTCTCGCAGACCCGCAACCAAATGTTGATCCTGCAAATGTCGGGCCCGGCCGGCCCTGGCTACATGGTCTCAATGGGGACGGGCAAGGTTGTCGGCGTCGCCACGCTGGGAGGTCTGTTTGCCGGACTGGCTTTGATCTTCCTTATCGCCCAGCTCGACAAGAGCATAAAGTCGGTGGAGACAGCGGAAACGGTGCTGAAGCTGTCCGTGCTAGCGGCCGTGCCGAAATACAATCCGCCGGCAGGAAAGGAACATATGTCCCTGCTGGATTACCCGGTCATGCAGGACAAATACTCGGCTGCGGCGGAAGCGTTTCGGACCCTGCGCATTGCCATTGATCCGCCGGACAGCACGGAGGAACGGGCGTTTATTCTTATGGTCGGTTCCAGCCACGGGGACGGAGCGACCTTTTGCAGCCTCAATCTGGCTGCGGCCATGGGACAGAGCGGACAGCGGACTCTGCTGGTCGATGCCAATCTCCGCAAGCCGGCTCTGGAGGAAAGGATTTTCGAGTCATCCGGGCACTACGGCCTGACGGACTACCTTGTGGGGCAGGTTCCTTTTTCAAGCATCATTCGCTCAACACCTGCGGACAATGTGGATGTGGTGACCGCAGGTACCCCCAATGCGCACCCGGTGGAAATTCTGTCCCGCTCACGGTTCGCAGAGTTCCTGGAAGAGGCGCGCTCGGTGTATGACCGTGTGGTTTTTGACTCGGCGCCCCTGACCGCCGTGAGCGATACCCTGGGCTTTGCCCACCATTGCCACGCGATCTGTTTTGTGGTGCGGTCTGGCAAAACCTCTCCCGCCGTCGCCCGACGCGCCCTCGAATTACTCAACCGGGGCGGAGTGCGTACGGAAGGCATCGTTCTCAACCATGTGTCTTCACTTTTTCCCGTAAAGGTGCGGAAGCGCATCCAGCCGGAGGAAATTGTGCCCACGCAGGAGGGTTTTGAATTTCCTGTACAATGTCCGTCCTGTCACCGCTCCTATGTGTCGGCGGACGATTTTGTTCAACGGACGGCCCCTCCGGGGGAGGAATGGACCGATGCCGGCGGGGAAATGAGCAACCGCAACCAGCGGATCGTGCGAAAGTGCGTTTGCAATTCGCTTATCGTCCTGCCGCCGGTGAAGCGCCGGGATTCTTCCGCGGACGGAGTGCGTCGCCGCGACGCTTTTGCGGATCTCCTGACTGTGCTGCGAAAATCCGGCATGGCCCGCGATGAGGCGCGCACCAAACTGCTGCTTACGGTGAAGATGTGGCGCAATGAATTAAGCGACGAGCCACGCCGGGAGAACTCCGAGGCCAGTCAGCAACGGCGCAAGCTTTTTGACGAGGTCCTTACGCATCTGGTCCTGGGCGGATTGCCAGAGCCCGAGGCTCGCGAGCGGTTGTTGCATACGATAAAAATCTGGCAGCATGCGCCATGAGCAGGCTCTGGCGGGCGCGCCTGCGTTCATGCCGTTCCCTGCGGGTGGCCGCAATTTTTTTATTCCTGTTTTCCGGCCGTGGCGCGTCCCAGACCACCATGGTGGAGCAATCGGCCAGCAAGGCGCAAACCTTCGACACCACGCTTCCGGCCAACTATGCGCTCGATTACCCGAATCTGCCGCCCGGCGATCCGCTGGGTGACCTGCCCGTCGGCGTGCCGCCGGGGATGGATGTATTGATCAATCCTGAGACGCTGGACTATCGCTCCGCGCTTAACGCCAATCGGCCCTCGGAATCCCCGGCTGATTACAATCCTGAAAACGCGACGCGTACCGCCGACTATGCCAATATCACCCAGGGCCTGACCACCCTGACCTACGACAGTTCATCGAACGCCGAACTCGTCATTAGTGACTACGGCCATCCGATCTTTTACGACTTCAGCCGCACCACGGCGGCTTTTGGCTTGGACGAAACCCCATTGGTCACCGACGTTCCCCTCATTCCCGAACCGGGCTCGTCACTGGACAAGCCGATTGCTCCCCGCCTGAAAGCCGGTCCATGGCGCATGGCGTTGGATGTGGTGGCGAGCGCAGCGACTGTATACAATGTGCTGGGTAGCACAACCAACCCGCAGAGCGACATGGCCTACACGGTCATGCCACGCTTTTTCCTAGAGGCTGGGACCAAGGGTTCCTTCCGGCTTTCCTATTCGCCGTCTTTTGTGCGCTATTCCAGATTCAAGGACCTCGATAGCGCAAACCAGAACCTTTCGGTCCAAGTCACGTATCCGTTTAGCAAATTGCGGGTGGGGGCCGGATTTTCCTATCTCACCCAGAGCGGATTGTTTTTGAACAATCAATCGGGCCAGGGACAGCAGGACAACACCATGGCCACGCTGGAGGCCAGCTACCCGTTCACTTCCAAAATCAATGCTTCTCTGGGCTGGATGGGGCTCATGCAGAGCAGTGATCCCGGTGGAGAAAAAATCGAAAACAACCTGACGCTTAATGTGAACTACGGACGGGGTGACAAAGTCACTCCGGGTGTCCTTTTCCAGGTGGGCAACGTGCAGGCACCTGGGGCGGATCAAAACTATGTCACCTTGGAAGGAGAGGTCGCTTATCGCTACGATTATCATTGGCGATTTTCGGCCCGGGCCGGGGTCAACTATCGCACTCTTTCGCCTCCGCCTATCGGAGTGTCAGATCCGCTGATTACCCCCGTATTCGACCTGAAGGGCAGCTATCACTGGTCGGCGAATGCGGCGGCGTTGCTCCGGCTCTATCGCTACGTGGGAACGGACACTTTTAATTCGGTAAGCCTGAATATCCAGACCGGGGCGGAGTTGGGCTTCCTTTTGCGGGCCTACCGGAAAACCGATGTCAAACTCCTGTTGGCTTTCGGGTACAACGAGTTATTTTCCAACATGGAGGATGCCAACTCAAATTATTCCTTTGTGCAGGGTGGAATCTCCGTTTCCTACACCGTGGTCAAAATGATGGATGTGGTTCTTTTTGGCAACGTACAACAGCGTTTCGCGGACTCTCAGGGGCTGAACTACCTCAGCGGCATCCTCGGGGTGGGTGTATACTTGCGTTTTTAAATGGACGGAAAGCGGAAATCGTTATGAAATGAACGCGATGAACGAGGTTACGCAACCAGCTGCATAAAGGTCGGGGGTCGACCGAATTTTTGGCATGTTTCAGCATCGCGAACTCGGACTTATTCAGGCGTATCAAATCGGTGCCACCATTGTCCTGAGCATCCTCTTTTGGGTGTACTACCTGATCATGAATTATGTCGTGCCGGGAGTGGTCCTGGCCGGGGTGGGTGATTATTTCGAGTACTATCTCGCCATCACCCTGGCCTTTCAGATTTCTTTTCTGCTTTCGAAACAGAACGACATCCTTTCGGTATCCTCCGGTGTATTGGAAAGCCACCGTCTGATCTGGCCTCACATCCTGGCTGCGCTGGCGATCACCTGCATGTTTTTGATCCTGACGAAGGATTCGGCGATTTCCCGCCTGTTTCTCTTCACGGTCATACCGCTTATCTATTTTGTCCTGCTGATTTTCACCCGGTTTTTTGCGTTGGATATTCTTCGATTCATGCTGCGGCATCAGAAGCAAAAACTGTTGCTGGTCGGGCAACCCTCGGAGCTGAAAAATGTCGAGTCGCTGCTGGCCAAGGCTGAACTCTTCGGCTTCGAGACAGTCGGAATGATTAGCGAGGCCCCGCAGGAGGCGATGCCGAAAGGCATCACGCGGCTGGGGGGGCCGGATGATATGGAGGCGGTGCTCAATGAGCAGAAGGCGGGGAATATTTTCATTCTCGGCAGCCCGCGAGACCGACGCATGCTCGGTGGTTGGATGCGTCTGGCTGAGGCCCACGGGTGCCGGGTGTCGCTGGTCAATGACCTCGATATCTTTCTTCAGCGCCGGCTTTCTTATTTCCGTTGCGACAACATCGACCTGATCGAGTTGCGGGATGAACCGTTGCAAAATCTGGTCAATCGCGCGATTAAGCGGATGTTCGATATCGCGCTCAGTCTTCCGGTTGTTTGTTTGGGGCTGCCGCCGCTCATGCTGTTCGTTTGGTTGTTGCAGCGCCTGCAGGCTCCGGGGCCGCTGTTTTTCCGACAGGACCGGTCGGGCTTGGATAATCAATCTTTTGGCATCCTCAAGTTTCGCACCATGTACGCGGACCAATGCGATTCGTCCAAGCAGGTCACGGTGAGCGATGCCCGTGTTTTCCCCGGCGGACGGTTCCTGCGCCGGTTCAGCCTCGATGAATTTCCACAGTTCTTCAACGTGTTGCTCGGGCAGATGAGCATGGTCGGACCCCGTCCGCACATGACCCAGCACGATAAGATATTTGCTGATGTGATGGCGACCTACCCCCTGCGGGGTTTTGTGAAGCCTGGCATTACCGGCCTGGCGCAAATTCGCGGTTTTCGCGGAGAGACCGCCACGCGCGAGGATGTCATTCGACGCGTCGAGTGCGACATCGAGTATGTCGAATCGTGGTCGTTTTTTCTCGATTTGCGTATCGTCTGGCAAACCGCCATTCAGGTGGTCAAGCCGCCGAAATCGGCTTACTAAAGCACCGCATCCATCCGGGCCAGGAAGTTGGCCTCGGAAAATTGTTGGGCATGTTCGCGAATGGCCGCTGGATTCCAGGTCAGGCGTTCCAATTGCTCCACCGCCGCGGCGAGTGCGTCCGCGGTGGGCTCCGCAAAGAAGACTCCGCTTTTGCCTTCGACCACGGTTTCAAGCGCGCCGCCTTTCTTAAGCGCCACCACGGGCTTGCCACAGGCCATCGCCTCCACTGGTGTAATGCCAAAGTCTTCATGGCCGGGGAATAGGAAGGCCCGGCAGCGGGCAAAATGCCGCTGCACTTCCTCGTCCGAGAGCCGGCCAAGGAGTTGGACGGTAGGGCCAGCCATTTTTTCCAAATCGGCCCGAAAGGGGCCTTCACCTAGAATGACCAGACGTTTCCCCGACCGGGAAAAAGCCTGCACGGCAAGGTCGATATTTTTGTAACCCAGCAGGCGGGAGACGATCAGGTAGTAGCCGTCGTTTTCGGTGGAGAGCTGAAAGCGCTCCGTTTGCACGGGTGGGGGAATGACGATGGACTCCCGGCCATAAAAACGCCGAATGCGCTCCTGCACATTGCGGGAGTTCGCCACCAGCACGGTCATTCGTTGTGCCGCGGCCTTGTCGATCTCGCGAAACGGCGGAAGAAATGCCCGCACAAAGCGGTTCAATAATCCCTGCCGCACCTCATGGTCGAGATACTCATCTGTCTGCCATAGAAAGCGGGTGGGATTGTGGACATAGCAGACGGTGCGAGTACCGGGCGCGAAACGCATGTATTTGGCAAACGTGCTGGAACTGATCCACGCGCAGTCCGCCCTCACCTCTCCAAAGGAACGAAACGCCAGCGGATAGAGAGGCAGGTATTTTTTGAAATGCGTGTGGTGCTCGATCATCGGCGCATGTTGGAGCCAGGTCGTGCGGATATCGGCGTCGGCAAAGTCCTTCCACAATGTCCGCCTGCAAACAGCGCTGGTGTAGATGGGAGCCTCCGGGAAACGGCGGTGCATCGTGGCGACGACCCGTTCGGCGCCGCCCATCTGAATGAGATAGTCGTGGGCAAGAACCAGTTTCATGATGGCAAAAGACTATGCAAAAGTGCGTCGGTTTTTTCCCGCACGAGAGCCAGGGAAAAAAGCCGACGGGCCCGTTCGCGTCCGGCCACCCCCATTTTCTGACACTGGTCGGGAGATTCAGCCAGCGACCGCAGGGCGGAGGCCAGAGCCTTCGCGTCTCCCGGAGCGGTGAGAAAACCGGTCACGCCTTCGTCCACGATTTCTTTCGGCCCGCCTGCCGCCGCAGCCACCACGGGTTTTCCGGCGAGCATGGCTTCCACCAGGACGCGGCCGAAGGGCTCCGGCGCCGTCGAGCAGTGCGCCACAATATCGGCGGACTGCATGAGCTCGGGGATATCCTCCCGGAACCCCAGCACCCGGATGCGGGTGTTGGATTTTTCCGCCTGTTCGCGGAGTTCATTCGCATAGGCCCGATCGTCTTCCGTGAAGAGCGCTTCGCCGACCAGCCAGAAGATAACACCGGGCAAATCCTGCGCAGCTTGCAGCAAGATGTGCTGGCCTTTCCACCGGGTCAGGCGGCCGAAGATGGCAACCACCGGGCGGTTGTCGGGATTGAACTCCCGGCGCAAGGCTGTGACTTTGTCCGGAGTCACTTTATCGAAGAGAGCGGGATCAAATCCGTTGGGAATGACATGAGTGGGGGCAGTCCCTCCGGCAACGTGAAACGCATCGGCGGTGGCCTGAGAGTTTGCAATGACCGCCTTGGTGCGGTTCGCCGCTCCCACCAGCAAGCGGATATTTACCGGGCTGAAGTGCGAGGGATCAAGCAGATCGTGCAGATGAAAAACCGAGGGCTTGCCCGGCATGAGATTGGCTGCAACGCCATGAATCAACGCCTTGGCGGTATTGAGATAGACCAGATCGGCCTTGCGTATCTGATGGCTCAGCGCCAGCACATGCGAAAACAGGCCGGGGATGGTGGCCACCAGCTTCGCGATCGAGGCGCTCTTGGTGATACGGGCAGACGCGCCGGGCAGGGGCAGGACTTCCACCGGAATATTTCGCGCGCGCAGCAGGGCGGCAAATGGACCGTCGGAAAAGAGCAACACCCGCGCGTCCGACCGCCCCACGACGAGGTCGGCCAGGCAAAGTTCCGCCCCTCCGATTTGCCCGCTTTGATCGACGAACAGGATCATTGTGCCGCCTCCTCATAGACATCCAGGACCCGCCGGGAGATGGCTGGCCAGGAAAAATTGGTTACTGCGTACTCTCGGCATTGGGTGGCGGATGGGAGTGGTTGGCTCAGGCCGCGTTCCAACCCGGCGGCTATCGCCGGTACATCATTGCCGGAAAGAATGAGCGAGCGGTCGAAGGCCGCGACGGTTTCCGGCAATCCGCCGACGGGAGTCACCAGCACCGGAGTTCCGCAAGCCAGCGATTCGAGCGTGGTAAGCCCAAAACCTTCCAGAGCCTCGGAGGGAACAATGGAAAAGTCTGCTGCCGCGTAGATTTTCGGCAGATCATCGTCCGGTACAAAACCGGTAAAAAGAATGCGCTCACCGAGACTGGACGCCGCAGCCCGGGCGCGCAGCTCCTGCTCGAGTGGACCTCGCCCGGCGATGACCAAAATGGCTTCCGGATGGCTGATCTTCGTGAAAGCCTCGATAAGATTGGCCAGACCCATCCGCCGCACCAACCGGCGAACGCAAAGGATGATACGGGCCTTTTCCGGCCAGCCGAACTGACGGCGGGCAGCGAGCCGGTCGCTCGGGCGGAATCGATCAAGCTCCACGCCCCCGGGAACGATGCGGATACGTTCCGAGGGAATGCCATAGTCCCGAATCAAAATATCCCGGAAAGCGGAGGAAAGAACAATGAGACGCCGGGCCGACCGGTAGACGTTTTGCTCCATCATGCGTTTGGCCATCACGACGATTTGGTTCTGGCCTTCGCGGGCAGATTCAGTGGCCCAAGGACCATGAAAGTGCGCCACATGAGTTTTATGACGAAGTCCTGGCAGGAGCGCCGTGGCATAGAGCGCAAAATGCGTGGCGATGACCGCATTCCGATCTTCCAGCGCCCGCCACCCGGCGCCGCGAATGGCGCGCCATCGGTGCCAAAGCGGAGCGTTCGCGTCACCCAGGCTTACGTCTGTGACGGAGGGGCCGAAGGCAAATGCCGTGCAATCCGCGCCGATCTCGCGCAGTCCGCCGAGCAGGCCATTGAAATAGCGGTCGGCCCCACCAGCCGCGGCGTCGAAATGCATGCCAAACTGATAGATGACCGGCCCCTCGCTCATCGCTTCCAGAAGCGGGAGATGGTTCGTGCAACCTTGAAGGAAAGTTTTTTAGCGTTCAGTTCCCTGGGCGAAAGGGCCGGGATGGGCTGATCGGCATATTCGAGGAAGAAGGCGGAACCTTGGGAGGGCTTGATGCCTTGTACGGCTTCGCGGGCGAAATCCCGCCGCCAGGCCTTGGGACGGTTGATGTCATGCGACAGGGCGTAGAAATATTCGGTGAATCCCATGCCTTCGGGGCCCAAAATTGAGGTCGGCCCTGTCCATGCCATCAGTGCCGCCGCCATGAGATCCTGGTCGCCGACGATGGCGCGGTGCCGTTCCTCCAGGCAGAACCCCTTGGTGTCTCCGCCGCCTTTTTCGAATTGTTCGGTCAACGCCATCCAAAGTTCAAGGAACGGCAGCTGGTCGCGGGTGAGGGCCACGAAGCCGCTGTTGGGATAGTTCGACACAGGGCGGCAAGCAAGGCCGGTCGCGTCCTTCACCAATTGCCGCCACGTGGCCCGCCAGGGATGCTCGGCGGGGAGTTGGGGAAATTGTGAGTCTAGGCAGAAAGCGACACCTTGCAGAATCCAGCTTTCAAAAAAGCTCCACGGCGCGAGGAAGAGCACATCGGGATCTGCGTAAATGATGCTCCCTCGATCCGGATAATTTCTCAGCGCTTCGCGCATGACGAACGGTTTATGATAGCCGAAATGCCGGGGGGCCACGATGCGATGAAAGGCGATCTCCACGAGGCCGATCCGGAATTTGTCCGGCCCGTCCGCCGTAAGGTGACTGGTCCAGGCGGGCAGTTTTTCGCTGTCGTGGTAAAGGGCGATGCGGCCGTCGAAACCGTGACGCAGTGCGGAGTTGATGAGGGCAGCCGCACCGAGGTGGTAGTCGCCCTGATAGAGGGTGATCAACAGAGGCTTCATGTCACGGCCTTTCGGGGGGAAATCTTGCGGGCGGGATTGCCTGCCCAGACCTCATTGGGCGGCACATCGCCGAGAAGCACAGATCCTGCTCCCACCGTGCTGTGATCGCCGATGCGAAGGCTGCTGTTCGCTCGCGAGACCACGATGGAATGGGCGCCGATCACCACATTGTCGCCCAGGATAATACGGTGTTCCGATCCAATGGGTGATTCTGCGGCGAGGGTCACGTGATGATAGATGCGACAGTTGTTTCCGATCGTTGCCTGGGGATGAATGACGATGCCCAGGGCATAGTGTTCGAGGATTACTCCTGCGCCGACTTCCGCCTCAAACGGCAGGAGGCACTTGTGCATCATCCAGTTGACCGTCTTTACGATGCGAGCAAGCGTGGGATGGCCTCCTCGATAGAGGGAGCGCGAGAGGGCCCAAAGTTGTTCCGGAGTGCGAAGCCTCATTGGTGGGGTTGTAAAGTAGATGCCATCTTTCCGGCAATCGCGCGCAACGAGACGTTATCCCGGGCCCAGGCCATGCCGCGCGCTGCGTGTTCGGTGCGGAGGACTGGATTCGTCAGCAAAATCCGCAACGCCTGTGCGAAAGTCGTTGCATCGCGCTCCGGAAAAATCAACCCGCCATCGCTGGCCCGGATGAGATTGGGAATCTCGCCAGAATCGGAGCCGATCACAGGCGTGCCTGAAGCCAGCGATTCCGTGATGACACGACCGAATTGTTCCTTCCAATTGGGCTGGGTTTCGGAAGGGAGTACGAGGACGTCGAAGGCGCTGAGATAGCGGGGGGTTTCGTCATGGGGCACATAACCGAGGAATTGAAATCGATCCGCGATGCCCTCTTTATCGCCGAGCCGGCGAAACTCTTCTTCAAAATCGCCCTTGCCGATCAAGACCAGCTTCCACGGGATGTCCCGCAGTTGCGAGAGCGCGGCGGCGAGGGTGCGAAGCCCTTTCGATTCCACCAACCGGCCGACAAAACCGATCACGATGTCACCGGATTTTCTCGGCAGCAGCGCCAGATTCTCGGCCTCGTCCCGGGGATGGTATTGCGCCGGATCAAGTGGCAGCGCGCAGACCGTGAGATCTCCGCGGAATCCCTTGGCCCGCAAAACCTCAGCGACCGTTTCCGTGATGGGGAAGGCGAAGCTGCTCCGGTCGTAAACAAATTTTTCCAGGGCCGAAATGGGAAAAGGGTACTTCTTTGCGATGTTCTGGCAGGAGTAAAAACCGAGGCGGACTTCCCGCGGCGTGGCCTGGCAGATCTGCGCGGTGGCCAGCGCATAAGGCTCGTGATTGACGTAGACCGCATCGAAACCCTCGCGCTGGAGAAACGATTTCCAAGCCTTGCGATACACATGCAGGATGATGTTCCCGTTTGCCAGCACTGGCACCTTAAGGACCTTGCCGCGCAGACCAGGGAAGGGCGGTTCATCGAGGGCATTGCCAAATTCATCTTTCCAATGCGCCGGAATGGCCAGCGTGATGGACCATCCGGTCACCGCTTCCAACTCCGCATACAGCCGCTGGTTGATGGCGGTGGCGCAGGAATGGCTGATGACCAATAGTTTCATATGGTTTTAGCCGGTACAAAAAAGTAGTTGCCCTCCTGGCCGTCGTGTCTGGTCAGCGCCTTCATGGTGGTTTCCGCGTAGCCGAGTTCGCTCAGCAGCTTGCGAATGGGTTCGAGATTCTGTTCACGGATTTCAATCAAGAGTACCGGACGGCTGGCGGCCAGCGTTTCGCGCGCGCCGCGCAGGACTTCCAGCTCATGCCCTTCCACGTCGATCTTGATGAAGGAGATGTTTCTGATCTTCAACGAGTCGAGGGTGACAATGTGAACTTTTTTGGTGAAATGCTCGTTGGTGTCCGGGCAATTACCGGGTGCGAGGCTGGCCCAGCCGACCAGCTTCTGGCCATTGAGCACCGGAATGTAGAGCGTGGCTTCGCCCTCGGTGGAGGAAAGTCCCTTGGGCACGATTTCAATATTGCCGGGATTCCAGGCCGCCAATTCGGTGATCAGTTCGTCATTGATTTCAAAGGAAACGACTCTCGTTACCAGGCCGGAAAGCCGGTAGGAAAACATCCCGATGTTCGCGCCGATATCAAGGGCCGTCTGGCGGCTTTGCAACATCCGGTCCAGATAGGTCAGTTCCGGTTCACCCGAGCCTTCCAGTTCGCTCAGCTTGTAGCGCAAGGGCAGGTGTTTTGAGACCGGAGTGATCAGAAAAAGCAGCCGGAAGACGGCGCGCAAAAAATGGACAGGAAGTTTCATGACGGGTTGGAAAGAAGCGCTTTAGGCACGCAGGCATAGGCGTTTTCGGTCATTTCCGCAACGCGATCCCAAGTGTAATTTCCCGCCACCAGCTTTCGGCCGGCCTCGCCCATGGCCCGGCGGATGTCCGCGGACGCCGCCAATCGGTCCAACACCCGCGCGATCTGCTCGGGATCGTGCTCCAGAAATTCGCCGGTCACTCCGGCTCGGATAAAATCTTCCGTGCCATTGATGCTCGTTGCCAGCACCGGCAGACCGCAGGCCGCCGCCTCGATCGTGGCGAGGCTGAAGGCCTCATAGTGGCTGGGAAAGAGGAACAAATCGCTGGAAGCCATCGCCAGCGCCATGTCCTGGCGGAAGCCGCCGAAAACCACCCGTGCGGCGATCCCGCATTCCGCCGCGAGGTCCTTGAAACGTTGGCGGTCGGCATCGTCTCCCGCGACAAAGAGCTTCAGTCCCGGACGGCTGCACCGACCGAGCGCTCGCAGGGCAAAGTCGAGGCCTTTGCGCGCCCACTCCCCGCCGGAGAAAATCGTCACGACATCCGTTTCGGTGAATCCCTGCGCGGCGCGCCAGGCCAGGCGTTCTGCGGCGGAAACCGGATGAAAGATGGCCAGGTCGGCCGCGTTCGGCACGATGCGGACGATGGAGTCGCCGATGTCGTAGTGGCTCCGCAGTTCCTGCTCCACCCCGCGGGAGACGGGAAGAAACACCGGACCGGGGCGGCGGGTGTAGAGTTTTTTTTCCGCGTTGCTTGTGACCTCGAGATACAGCCAGCGCGTAAGACGGCGGAGCGGAGAAATCTTTTCCTCCTTGGCAAAGCGGTCGAGGATTTTTCGCTTGGCCGGTTGGATGTTCTGGATTGTCACCACATTAGCCTGCGCGGTGTTCGGGCCGATGGAATGAACGATGTCATAGTCATGCCCACGCAGCTGCGCGTTGACCCGCGTATGGTAGCTCCAGAAATCAGCGACCTCCGGCCAGTTGGGGCCGGGGACGGGATGCCACTTGACCGCAGTCAGGTCGAGGTCCTCGGCGCGGCGGGCGTAGAGGTGCACATCGTGGCCGCGCCGGGCCAGACGCTCGGCGACTTCGTTGACGGCCCGGGCACTGCCGTCCCGCCGGTTGCAATTGATCATGGCGAAGGCGATGCGCATGTCAGGTGGCCGGGTTGAGAGGGGCTTGATTTTTTGCCGCCACGGAGCGGGCGTAGCTGTCCATGGCCGGGCGCGGATGGATGGCAAATCCGGCCAGCACGAAAAAGACAATGGAGCCCGCACCCGAGATCCAGTCTCCCGCGATGAGCGCGATGCTCCCGGTGACAAAAAGCGCTTTGAACAACATGAGCGCGTCCGTGCGGATGCCGAGCTTTTCAAAGATGCGGATCTGCTTCCACATCAGATAAAATGCGCGGAAGAAGAAAAACGATCCGATCCATCCGAAGCTGAACAGGATGGCGAAGTAGCCGTTGTCCCCGATGGCTCCGCCAGCCTCCACTTCGCCTGTGTTTACCCGGCCAGCCAGGCCGGTGGAACCCAGACCGGTGCCGAGGGGATTGCGAATCACGGAGGAAAAGCCATGTTCGGCGATGGAGATGCGCCCCTTGAAAGACCCGTCCTCGGTGATGTTCGCTATGGTGCCCACCCGCGCGCTGATTTTGCCCGAGGTCGGGAGACGGCTTAAACCGATATTGGCGGCTAGCGCGATCACGCAAAGCAGGAAGATCAGCCGCAAGGTATTTTTGCCGCGATTGAGGATCGGATAAAGGATCGTGGCCAGACCAATCGTGATGATGGTGCTGCGCACGAAGGTCAGCAGGATGACGGAGAGGATCAGCAGCACGGAAAACCAGCCGCCGATATTGCGCCACCGCTTTGAGCAGATCATGGGAATGACGGCGAATCCCAGAAACGAGGCGAGGGGGCCGCGTTCGCCCATGGTGGAAAAAACCGTCATCTGGGTCGGCTTGAGCTGGCCCAGATAACCCTCGAAGCCGACGGCGCGCACCCAGAAGGCATCCCAGGGAGGGATGGTAAAATACTGATACCAACCATAAAGAGCCGCAAACATGGCGGCCCAGCCCACGCTTTTGATCCACCGGTCCTGGACCTCCTCGCGCCCCCAGGCCAGCACCGCACAGGCCATGATGGAAAGCGGAGTGACGTATTCAGCCAGCGAGTAGATGGCAGCCAGCTTGTTGCGCACCAGGCCGACGGCGAGGGCAAAAACAAGGGCAATGGCAAAGGAAGCGCAGATGCGCTGAAAATATCCGGGGAGACGGTTGTAGTTCTGATACACCATCAGGAAGATGAGCCCGGAAATCACCAGCGGGGTCAGGCTGATCGGAGAGAGGGGATTGAAGTCTCCACTCAGCCAGTCGACGTACCGGCGGATGCCGCGATTGAGGACAGTGATCCAGACCAGATAGTCGATCAGCCAGTTGGAACGGATCAGGTAAAGATACAGTGCCGGAACAATGATTAAAAATGTGGCCAGCCATTCCATGAATGCGCCTTATTTCATACCCGGAACACCGCGATAGGGGAAACCCGATTTCAAGGGGGCGGGCAGCCCGGCAATCATCCGGCCTTGGGCAGCAGCAGGGCGTGGTAGCGCACCGGATCAGCCGGCAGCGGCTGACCATCATAAGTCGTGGCCGTATAACCAAGGGGCTTGAGGGCGGTTTCCACGAAATCGACAAAGGTCTGTCCCAGCCAGTGAACCTCAACCATGATGACCGGCCGCTTGCGGGCGATCATGGTCAGCCCGCCTGTCAGGGCCGGGATTTCGGCCCCCTCGATGTCGAGCATGAGCAGGTCGGGGGCGGGGTGACTTTCACTGAACTCGTCGAGCCGCATGCAAAGGACCTTTACCGCCGTAGCCGACTCGCCGTCCGGAATGCGGTTGGTCACGGACAGATCGCCGGACATTTCAAAGCTGATTTCTCCAGCCTGGTCGGAGACGGCTGCCTCAACCACCTGCACATGCGTGAAATTGTTCACCGCGGCGTTTTCGCGGGTGCGTTGCGCGAGGACCGGCGCAGGCTCGAAGGCAAAGACGGTGCCGGTTGCTCCGACGCCGCGGGCTGCGAGAATGGCGTAAAACCCGGCATTCGCTCCCACGTCGTAAACGACTCCGCCGGGAAGCGAATAACGCATGACAAGATCCTGCTCCAGCGGCTCCGAGGTTCCAGCCAGATAGCCGGGATTGCAGCCCGTCGCATCGAAGTGCAGGCCCTGGCCCGGTCCACGTTGGATCACCCCTTTGCCAGCCATCGATTGGCCGACCTTGTTGATGATGCCGCGCAGGAAGGGAAATTGAAACTGCAAGCGCCCGGCCAGGCGGATTAATGGGGCGGGCACGAAGCGAAGAAGGGAATTCATGGCGGGCTCAACTGGAGAATGTCATCCAAGGCGACAAACACAATTCCAAAGGCTCAGCGCCGGACCTCCGCGAGGCTGGTGAGGATTGTCTGCGCGATAACCGGCCAGGCAAAAACCCGGTCATGAAATGCCCGCACCTCCCGCCGCATGCCTGTACGCGTCCCCGGTTCGTCGAGGAAGCCGCTCCAGTCGGCCGTCTGACGGGCAAATTCCGCCGCCGTGGCGGCTGGCGAAAGCAGCACGCCAGGCAACTGGCTTTGAGAAAAAATGCTGTCCGTCCATTTGGTGGTGGTCGTGGCCACGGGTACGCCATTCTGCAGAGCGGCTATGGCCGAGCCCCGACGGGTGGAAATGCCGTCGGAAAAAGGCGCCAGCAGCAGATCCATGGCGCAAATGCCCACTCCGGCTTTGTCGGCGGGTTGGATGCCAAGATCGATCAAATGCTCCCGGCCGCCCAGCGCCCGGCTGATGGCTTCACCATGGGGCCCGACATAAAGCATCTTCGCCTTGGGAAAACGGTTGTGCAGCGCTCGAAAGGCACTGGCGATCCAATCCAGCAGGCGGCTCTCGTGGGCCGAGCCGAAGACGCCGATGAACGGCGTGTCGGCGGGGAGGCTTAGTTCCTTTCGTGCCTCCTCACAGGAGAGCGGAGAAGTGGCCAGATTCGAACCCACGGGTAAATGGATCGTCCTGGCCTGGCCGCCAATGCGTTCGATCTGTCGCTGGTAACGCTCGCTGGAGGCAAACGAAAGGTCGGAAAGATGGCAAAGAGCGCGAAAGACCGGGCGCTGCCACCGGCGCATGATGGCAAAGCGCCATGGCCATTGCGGCACGGTCGTCTCGTGAAACATGACGGCCACCCCGAGCTTGGGCAGACGGCGTCTCACTTCTCGCAGGGCGCGGGGCACCTCCGGACACCAACCGCGTCGACCCCACGAGAAGGGATTGTATTGAAAAATCAGCCAATGGCCGGACTCATTCCAGCCGGCGCGCTCCAAGGCATCGGGCAATTTTGCCACGGTATTCAGATTGGCAGGATCAAAGACCGGCATCAGGTTCACATCCTTTTGCGGGATGTGATTTCCTTCCCGGGTGAACACGCAGACATCGCCGGCATTTTCCCGCGCCAGCGCTCCGGCTAGCCACCATGTGTAGTCGCCGATTCCATCAAGGTCGGGCGGATAAGCGGCGCTGCTAAGGGCTAGTCTCATGACGGATGAAGGTTTTCAGGAATTCGAACTGGCGGTCGGTGATCGAGGAAAGCGAGAAATGCTCTTCGGCACACCGCCGCGACGCGCCTGTCTCTTCGCCCCGTCGACGGGCAATCTCCTGCAAGGCCGTCGCAAAAGTTTCCGGCCGGTCGTCCGAGAGATGGATGTCGCGCGAGCAAAGATAATCGGCATTGCCATTGGTCGCCCCCACGATGACCGGCAATCCGCAAGCCTGCGCCTCCGCGACGGACGAGCCGAAGTTTTCCTCGTCACTGGGCTGGGCGAGCACGTCCTGGCCGTGGAGAAGCTCCGGCACTTTCTCCCGTGGCAGGGACTGAATCCAAGTGAGCCGGTCGGGAAATGGAAATGCTTTGATAAGGTTTTGATACCCGGGCACGAAACCGATGCCTCCGACGATGGTCACTCTCAAGTCCAGTCCTCGTCGGATCGCCTCGGCGGAACCGTCGAGAAAAACATCCAGTCGTTTCCGCGGGATGATGCGTCCCAGCCAAAGACAGCGCGTCTCGGGGTGATGGGATGGTGTGGCTGCGGGTGCAAAAACATCGAGATCGATGGGGTAAGGCAGGCAGTGAACCTTGTTTTCCGGAATCCCGTAGACATCGCGAAGAACCCGCATGGATTGATTGCTGCCGACAATGATATGGTCCGAGAATTCCAGCGGAGGCAAACCTAGGCGCGAGAGGCGAAGCTGCGCGAGGATGCGCCAGCGCCACGCATGCCAGCCCTTTAGTCGTCGGATTTCCCCAAAATGCTGGAGAATCGAACGTGCATCCGTTCCGGGCGGGCCTTGGGCAAAACTCACGGACGGCACACCCGCCACCCGGCCCCGGGCGTACTCTCCCAGCCAAAGCACCAGATCGAAGGGTTTCTGCGCGTGCTGCTCGCACATGCGGCGTACCAGCAGGCGATTATAGGTGGAGGAGTCGAGCAGTTTGCTGAGAAATCCGGCGATCGGCACATGGGACAGGCTGGCTCGGACGCGGTCCGCCAGACGATTGTCGACGTCGATGAATTGGAAGCGTGGATGCTCGCCGACCGACGAGCGCGGATCAACGAAGGAAGCCTTGGAGAAAAAAACGATCTCGCATCCACGTTCCAGCATGCCGCGGAGCAAGAGCGCATTGGCGCTGGCCACACTGCCCGCCTGGGCCGAGACATAACCGGTGACCGCGATACGCATGGCGGTTAGCGTAGTCGCGCGGTGAGCGTGTCCGCCGCGTACATCGCGAGTTGCAGGATGGTGTAGGTGGGGTTCGCGCTGCCTGCCGTGGGAAAGACCGAGGCGCTGGCCACAAAAATATTCTCCACCTCATGCGTGCGCAGGGTCGCGTCAACGACGGAGGTCGCGGGGTTCGGGCCCATGCGGGTGGAACCGGAAGGATGCAGGAGATCGCAGGCATAGCTGATCACCGGGGCGGATTTTTCGCGGATGACCGGCAGCCAGTCGAGTTCGCCCAAGCGGGAAAGGTTGTGTCTCTGCCAATAGGTTTTGAGGCGGCTGATGCAGGCCTGGAAGGTTTTCTCTTCGGCTTCGGTGGACCGCCACTCGATGCGGGCGAGTGGCGCGCCGAGGGCATCGGTTTTTTCGGAAAGGCTAAGACGATTCTGTCGATGTGGCAGTTGTTCGATCCAGATGTTGAACTGCAATTCCACATCGGGCGGAAAATAAAGCTGGTTGCGCCCGAAGCGCCAGAGCGCTCCGTTAGTGAGGGCGGCGGGACTGCCAATCAGGCTCAGCATGTCATCCTTGCTCAGTTCCAATGCGCCCCGCTGCAATCCGCGCAGAAATTTTTTAATCACACTGAGCGATGAGGTTTCCGGAATCGTCATGGTGACGTGTCCAAACCCGCTGGATACGCCCTCCTCCTGCTGGGCCTGCCCGGTTAATTCGAAATGCAGGCTGCGCCGGGTGTTTTCGATAAAGTGATAACCGAGCAGACGATTGATACCGGCGCGATCCGTGGGCCGCACCATGGCAACTGCCGCGGCCAGGTGGTCTTGGAAATAGTAACCGAGCGCCTCGCACTGCGGAAAAGCCCTCCCTTCAGCCAGACGATCCAGCAGCAAAAGAAGGCGGGTCGTCTCGATTGTGCCGGCGGCAAAGAGAAATTGCTGCGCGGTGATTTTCAAAGTCTTTCCCGCCAGATTCTGGGCGGTCAGTGTGGTGAGGTTTCGACTCGATGCATCGAAGCCAAAACCATTCACCGTGGAACCGAGCCACACGTTGAGATTGGGACATTGAGCAACCTCGTCCTGAGTGAGGTAGGCGACGTTGCAGTTACGAAACGTGGGCCACTTGGGATGGCGAAGAGTCAGATCCTTGTCGTCGCGTGGAGCCGTCTTTCGCCGGTCCAGGCGATTGAGGATGTCTTCCTCGAACGATTCACTGTCGACCTTGAAAAGCGCCTCGATGTCGCTCCGATACCGATCGAGGGTTGCCAGATCGAGCGGCCAGGCTTCGAGATCCACCCAAGGCCGGGCCTTGCTGTCGGTCGGGGCCAGTGGAAGCAGCCGTCCCCCCCAATGCGATGACGTCCCCCCCAATCCCCGGTACCGGCCATTCAGTGCGCCGGAGTAGGTGCCAAAAGCATCATCGATGCCGTTGAGATTATGGATGGCCTGATCAAAGGCCTTGCCGCCGCTTTCCACCACCACGATGGCGCGGTCCTTGTTCTGACGGGCCAGTCTGGTGGCTGCGGCCAGACCCGCTATGCCCGCGCCGATCACGCACACCGCGCCGGTGATCTCTGTTACTGAATCCGGGCGGTCGGCGAGGTTATGAACGGACATGGGTTTTCAAAGGCGCTTCTACCAAGTGCGCAAATTCACGCAACTGGTCAATCCCACGGGTGCCAAAGAGGGCCAAATCCACCAGAATTCAGAGGCCCAGTTTGGGCGGTGTCCTTCCCAGTTTTTCCTGTT
>CAYUMP010000007.1:69577-97633 GCA_964445975.1 uncultured Chthoniobacterales bacterium
ACCCAGAATGGGCTGCGCGGGGCGGAGCGGTACTTTTGCAGCCAGCCCGGCAACAGCCAGAGCACGGTCAGATATTCCTTCGCAAAAACAAAGGCCGCCTTGATGTTGGCTGCGCTCGGCTTCTTGCCGCGGAACCGGCTAAGGATGACCAAAAGAATATGTCGCGGTAGCCGATAGGCCACCTGCGCGGTCGTGCCGCCGAAGTCATAGGTGCTGATGACCCGAGCTTCCCAGCGCCGGGCTAGTTTCCCCGCCGGAGGCCCGGGACGGAGCGGGTGATCGACGGCGGCATCCTTGATAAAAATAATACGCCCCCCCTTGAGTTGCAGTCGCGCAGCAAACTCCGTGTCCTCAAACGCCGCCATGGGGAAGCGCTCATCAAATCCGTTCATGGTGAGAAACAGTTTCCGTGGAATGGCAAAGTTGCAGGAGATCAACACCCCGCCTTCCGGATTGTGCGGAGCCTCGGTCAGCAGCGAGTCCGCCGTGCCGATCCGATGGGTGGAGCCCTCCAATGCGAGGCATTCGTCGATCGGCGTCTTGTTGATCACGCTGAGATAAGAGGAAAGGAAATCCGCTCGTGGCTCGCAATCATCATCCACAAACAGCAGCCAGTCGCCTTGCGCGGCGCGCGCGCCCGCATTGCGGTTGACCGCCGGTCCCTTGCGCGGACCAGCCAGCCGTTTTATGCCCGGGAAATTAGCCTCAAGTAGGTCCTTCGTCCGGTCGTCGGCGCTATCATCGCAGACGAGGATTTCGATCTCTCGATCGCCTGGCCGTTGGGATTGCAGCGTACGGAGACAATGGCTCAATTCCTTCGGCCGGTGACAGGTCGGGATGATGATACTGATGGAAGGTCCGTTCATGCCTTGGTCTCTCTGGGTTGGTTGCGATAGCGGATGACGCGTGCTGGGTTACCGCCGACAATTGCCCACTCTGGCACGTCCTTGGTTACCACCGCCCCCGCCGCGACCACGGCATGGTCTCCGATATGCACTCCAGCGAGAATGATGGCCCGCGTCCCGATCCACACATCGTTGCCGATCCAGACCGGCTTTTCCGGCATTGTGCCTTGTTGCAGGATGGGGATGTCGATGCGGTCGATGCGGTGATTGGTCGTCCAAATCACCACCTCCGGTCCCATGATGGAAAAATTGCCGATATGCACTTCTCCTCGCAAATCGCAGTCGATGCCCAGATCGGAATCGTCGCCCAGCCAGATGTTGTTGCCCCGGCCAAAAGTGGCGCCATGTTCGATGTTCACCCGTTCGCCACATTGGGCCAGCATCCGTCCGCCCGCGAACCGCCGGAACGCCTTGAAAAACGGTCCGCCCCAACGGCTGTAGGAACGCGGCAGAGGCTTCGCCAAAAGGGTATAAACCAAAAACCAAAAGTTTGCCCGAAGCGCTCCGAGGGAGGTGTTCATGACGTGTAATTGATATCAGAAGGCTAACCCGGATGGGTAGCGATTTTCCAGGCTTCCAGATGGCGATGCACCACCGCCTCCTCTGTATACAGAGCGAGTTGGACCTGCTTTCCTGCCTCACCCAGCTGGCGGGCCTGCGCGGGACTGTCCAGCAGGGTGGTGATTTTCTCCGCGAGTACGACGGGACTTTGATCCGCCCACAGGCCGGTGCGCGCGTCCTCCACCAGTTCGCGGCTGGCCGGAGCTGGGCCGCAAATCACCGGCTTGCCGTAGGACCACGCCTCGACGTACACGATGCCGAAAGATTCGTGGGCGGAGGGCAGGCAAAAAATATCGCAGGCCGCATAGGCGTCCGCTTTCTCCTGTTCGTCCACCAGGCCCAGATCGCGAAACGAGTCGGCGGGCAGTTCCGGGGCGGAAGCGGGACCCTTCGGCCCTGCCAGCAACAGCACAGCGTCAGGGTAGCTCTCCCGTACCGTCTTCCAGGCTGCGATCACAGCAGGAAAACCTTTGCCCTTGTCCCGGCGGCCCAAAAAGAAAACCACCGGGCGCTGGCCCAGTTCCAATTTTTCACGCAGGCGTGCGCCATCGCCGTCCGCCGAACAAAACGGCGGCAGCCCGCAGAGCATGGTCTTTTCGACGGGGAGTCCCAGTTTGACGAGGTGCTCGATCTCGTGGCGCGTCTGGCAAAAAACCATGTCCGCCCGGCGGTAAAAATCGAGGTCGATCTTATCGTCGCCCCATTGTCCAAGATGCACCGCCGGCCAGATCGTCAGAGGCACGCCGAGATGTTGGGCCCACCGTTCCATGGCAAAGCCCGTAAAATCCCAGCCGGTACCGGTCACATGCACAGCCTTCGGGGTTGGCGTTTTGGGAAAGCGCAGCCGCCGGGCGGCCAGGAAATTGCTCAGATACTGGGCGAGGGGACGGCCGGCCAGCCGCGGCAAAAGCGTCTTGATGACTCCGGCGAGCGGTGCCTCCTCCAGTCGATGTAACGGCCAGGGGAACTCCTCGTATTGCAGATGAGTATCGGGATGGCGTTCGAACTCGCAAAGCGAATATCCGCTGAAGCCGCGCCGCATCAAAGCCTCGGCCAGACGACGCTGATAAATCGACAGACCTCCGATGTAGGTCGGCGCGATCTGGCTCGCGAACGCAATGGGTGCGCCTATTTCTTTCCCTGTTGCCATGCCTGAAGGTAGGTGTTTTCCACGATTTGTGCAGTTTTTGACCACGAGAAATTTTCAGCCCGGCGCAGGCTTTTCAGCGAAAGCTCCTGGCGCAGTGCCGCATCCGCAGCCAACCGTTGCAGTGCGCCGACATAGGCTTCCGCATCGGTGGGAGAGAGTAGGAGAGCCGCTTCTCCCGTCACTTCCGGTAGGGAGGTGGTATTTGAGCAGATCACCGGGGCCCCGCATTGCATCGCCTCCAGCGGGGGTAATCCGAAACCCTCCTGCAGCGACGGAAAGACAAAGGCCGCGCAATGGCTGTAGGCCACGGCCAGCTCTTCATCAGTGATCGCCCCAAGAAAATGGATGCGATCTTTCACCGCTGGCACCGCCTCGATTTGCTGGTCGACCGCATCGTGGCCCCAGCCCAATTTTCGAGAGCCTGCCAGCAACAAGCGATGCCGTGGCTCGTTTGCGGCAAACTGCTGAAAGCAACGTATGAGAAACGGGATGTTTTTGCGCGGCTGGGGATTGGAAACCGAAAGGAAAAACGGATCGTCGGGAATCTGGAACTTCCGCAGAAACGCCCGCCGCTTTTCCGGATCGGTTTGCGGCTGGAAAACCGTTTCGGCCGCCAGCGGACTCACCGCGGTTTGTTCCAGGGGAAAACCGTTCGTAGCGCAGAGTTCCCTTCGCGTATATTCGGAGACGCAGAGGACCCGGCAGCGTTGCGGGTCCAGCAGGGCAAGCGTCGTTTCCAAAACCTTGCGATTATGCGCCTCTGGCGGCTCTTGCAGAGGGATCAAATCATGCACGGTGAGAACGGCAGGCCCGCAAAAAGTTCCTGCTTCTGGCAGGGCGCGAAATGGCGAATGGAAAAGATCGGCTTTGTCGTCGAGCTTGGTGACACCGGCATCCCAGCGGGAAAAAACGTTCAATCCTTTGCGCCGGAATTTTCGGAATCGGCTCGTCACGCCATTTAATGGCGCGTTTATCGCGACCAGCGTGGAAGCATAACTGGGGAACAGTCCGGAGCGGGACTGCGCCGCTTCCAAAAACGGAACCCGGTCCTCCCAGCGATCTTTCCAGTAAAGCCTCGTCCTCGCACTGGTCAAAGCGGGATGGAAATCTCCGCCATGGCACCCGGTCATCAGGAGTTCGATCCTTGGGGATTGCGCCAGATGGTGCGCGATATTTTCGGCCACGCGCCCGACGCCAGTCACATGATTCTCGTGCGCATGGAGATCCGCACAGAACGACATATCGTACGCGACCCGGATTTTTTTCATGTGAGCGAGGCGAGTAGCCCGCGAGCCACGGCATCATTGCTGACTCTCACCCGCCAGCGCTGGGCGATTGCCACCGGGTTACGGGTTCCGCGGTCCCATTGCTCCAGTTCGAGAAGCGCGGCCCGTGCCAGGTCTTCGGGCATGCGCGTTTTTGATAGCGTGCCGGATGCCCCATCATCGGCCAGTTCCAGAAAGCCGGGCAGGGCAGGGGCCACCACGGTGGCACCGAGGCAGAGAGCTTCGAGAGTGCCGATCGGCTGGGTTTCCCAGCGCGACGACGCCAGCAAAAAACGCGACGACGCCAGCACGCGCGGCATTTCCTCGCGCTTGATCAAGCCGGCCAGTTGAACTCCCGCAGTGTTGAGCAACGTGGGAAAGGCTTCCTTTAATCCAGGCCCGGCGATGACAAACTGGACGTCGGAGCGCTCGTGCAAAATCCGTTTGATGGTCTCAGCCAAAAGCCCGGCATCCTTTTGGACATCGTTCCAGCGCCCGCCGCAAAAGATCTGGGGCTTTCGCCGGGCTGGGCCGATCGCCGCGGTCAAAAAACCATCGCTCACGCTATGGGGCACGACCTTCACTCGAGTCGCGAGGTCCGGGCGATGGTAGTGGTGCAGGATCTCGCGGAGATTGTCGGCGGCGGCTTGGGATTCGATGGCGACTGCATCCGAGGCGGCCACCGTGGCAATCAACTCGGCGTCCTCTTCCTTGCCCAGGAGCAAGTACCGGCGCAGCCAGTGTTTGTTTTGGCGGAAAACCTCCACCATGTTCCGGGCCGACGAAGTGCTCGTTTCACGCGTCGCCGTCGGGAACACCCGCACGCTGGCCAGGCCGTCGCTGTCGGCCCGTGTAATGGTTCTCACCTTCGCCGTGCGCAGTGCTTCCAGCAGTTTGGGACCGCGCAGCCAGTTGAAGACGATGGCGACATCGATGCCTTGTTCCTGCCAGTACGCGCTCGTCTCCATCTGCGCCGGAGTGGCTTCGATCACCGGAAATTCCGCCGATCCCGCGTCGTTCCCGTGACAATAAAGGACCGGTTGATGGCCCAGCTTTTTGAAAGCCGCGCCGTAGCCATCCTGATCAATCGAAGCACGCCACCAGCGCGTGGTCAGGACGATGGCGATCTTCACCGCAGTCGGATCGGCGGGAGTTGCACCCGGAATGCGGCCAGCACCTGTCCCGCGTTTTTCGCACTCGCCAGCGAATAGCCATGCGTGGCGACATCGGAGCCGATATGAAACCGGCAGGCATCCGGCCAGTGATCGATGATGCCTGCGCTATGCAGGAACGCCTCGACCCGGTAGTCGCCCGGTGGCAGCCAGGGCGAGTCAATGATGACATCGAGCTCTCGGTTGCCGGGCTCCAGTGTGGCGCCGTCCAGATACTCCGTATTCACCGCGAAGATCTCATTGTCCGTCTCGTCGCGGAAATGCAGCGAAAGGTGAAACTTCGCATCCTCTTTGAGTTGCGCGATCTTCACCCGGAACGTCATCGCCGAGCGAGCCGCAAACTCGGGCGTGAGCGGGTTGAGGCTTTCGATGCGGTGAGTGCCGGTGCCGGAGCGGGCCGCCGCTGCCAGGGTATCGCCGCTGCCCTCGGTCACCACGCCTTGTCGCTTGTAGTGAGCGATGGCGTTTTCCGCAGTGTCGGAGAGGACCATGCGGCCTTCCTTCAACAAAATGCCCTTGGTGCAGAGCGCCGCCACGGCCGGCAGGTTGTGACTCACGAAGAGCACCGTCCGTCCGCCTTCGGTCACTTCCTTCATTTTGCCCATGCACTTCTTTTGAAATTCGGAATCACCCACCGCGAGCACTTCATCAACGATGAGGATCTCCGGTTCCAGATGGGCCGCGACGGCAAAGGCCAGCCGCACATACATCCCGCTGGAGTAGCGCTTCACCGGGGTATCGAGGAATTTCTCCACCCCCGCGAACGCCACCATCTCGTCGAATTTTTTCTTAATCTCCGTCCGGGTCATTCCGAGGATGGCTCCGTTGAGGTAGATATTCTCGCGGCCCGTCAGTTCCGGGTGAAAACCCGTTCCCACCTCCAACAGGCTAGCCACCCGTCCCTTGATGCCGATGCGTCCCGTCGTTGGTTCGGTGATGCGGCTCAGGACTTTCAGCAAGGTGCTTTTGCCCGCGCCGTTGCGCCCAAGGATGCCCACCACTTCTCCGCGGTTGACGGTAAATGATACGTCCTTCAGGGCCCAAAACTCTGCGTTTTTCTCGCGTTCCAGCGCTGCCGCCGACTTCTTCAGCATTCTCAGGGGGGCCGTGGCCACATCCTGGATGGCGTGTCTCAGCGTGCCGTGCGGCTTCAGCGTCTGGCCCAGCATGTAGAGCTTGGACAGGTCCTCGACGCGGATGACGATTTCGGAACTCATGTCAGATGATGTCGGCGAAAAGCCGCTCCGTTTTGCGGAAGAAGGCGATGCCCCCGGCGAAAAGCAGGATCGAGACCATCAGCGAAATGGCGGTGCCGTAGTGAAAACCGACCGCGTCTCCGCCCAGAATGGCCCAGCGAAAACCGTCGATCACACCGACCAGGGGGTTCAGGCAATAGACTGCAAACCATCCGGCTCCGAGCTTCTCACGCACCACATCTGTGGTGTAGGCCACCGGGCTGACATACATGCCGAACTGGACCACAAAGGGGACGATGAAACGAAAGTCCCGATAGCGGACGGTCAGGGCCGTGATGAACAGGCCCGCACCGGTGGCGGCCATGAAGGCAATCAGCGTAAACAAGGGAAGCGCGATCAGCCTCCA
Organism: uncultured Chthoniobacterales bacterium; assembly: GCA_964445975.1. GTDB lineage: Bacteria > Verrucomicrobiota > Verrucomicrobiia > Chthoniobacterales > Terrimicrobiaceae > CAYUMP01. The sequence continues at coordinate 76,233 of CAYUMP010000007.1, forward strand.
GGTCGGCCAGTACTCGTACCAAGCCATCAAACCGGCCAGGAGGAGCAAAGAAACCGCAAAATCCACCAACGAAACAAAGACTGAACTGATCGGAATGATGGCCCGCGGAAAATAGACCTTGGAGATCATGCCGGCGTTGCTCACCACGCTTTGTCCGGCATTGGCCACGGCATTGGCAAAGAACTGCCACGGCAGCATCCCGGCGAATACCATGATGGCATAGGGGGACGACCCCTGCGAAGGCAGCCCCGCCAGCTTGCCGAAGACCACCGTCATGATGATCATGTTGATCAACGGCTGCAGCAGCGCCCAGGCCGCTCCGGCCACGGTTTGCTTGTACCTTACCGCGACGTCGCGCCAAGCCAGGATGAAGAGCAGTTCACGGTAGCGCCAGAGATCATGCCAGTAGCGTTTCTCGGACTGGCCCGCCTCGATCCAGAGATCGAAATCGCCCTCGGGATTTTCGGTCGGCGCGGAAGGGGCGGTGGTGGGTTGCATACGAAGTCTGCCCAGTGATGAAGCCTTAGGCACGTAACCTTTGTCGAGGTTTTTACGGAAACGCCCGGATTTTTCCGTCCGGGATTTTTTGAAATTTTCGCAATCCCTGTTTGATCGGAGGCAATCTGCGGGTATTGAAGAGCACGACGGATGGCTTCCCATTGGTTCACCTTCAGTTTTGCCGATTTTTCCTATGCTTTTTTGAGCGTCTTGCTCGAGGGCGTGCCTTTCCTGCTCCTGGGCGCGTTGCTGTCCGGCGTGATCGACGAGTTTTTGCCCTCCCGCGTCATGGTGCGCTTCCTGCCGCGAAACGTCTTTCTCGGTGTCTGCGTCAGTGCCGCCATGGGGCTGGTCTTTCCCATGTGCGAATGCGGGGTCGTGCCGGTCATCCGGCGTCTCATCGGGAAGGGGCTGCCCATCTCCAATGCCGTGGCCTACATGCTGGCCGCTCCCATCGTGAATCCCATCGTGGCCCTGAGTACCTACGCCGCCTTCCGGGGGCAGGGTGCGGTCGAGATGACCGTATTCCGTCTGGGCCTCGGTTTTGCCGTCGCGGTCATTGCGGCCCTGGCCGTTTACAACCTGCCGGTGAAGATGATTTTGAAGGATGGCATCATCGGCATCTCCTCGATGGCGGGTGAAGGAGGCGGCGGGGGCCGCGCCTTTATCCTGCGGATCGGCAACGCTCTTCGGGTGGCGGTGTCCGACTTCCTCGACATCATGGTTTATTTCATCATCGGTGTGGCCATTGCTTCGCTCTTCAGCACCGGGGTGAACCAGGAAAAGATCCTTCCGCTCGCGGTCAACGATTGGGCCGCGACTTTCTCGCTGATGGGCTTCGCCATCATTCTCTCCCTTTGCAGCACCTCGGATGCCTTCATCGCGGCGACCTTCCTGCAATTTCCCGCCGTGGCGAAGCTGGCTTTCCTGGTCCTCGGGCCCATGCTCGACCTGAAGCTCCTTTTCATCTATAGTGCGGTCTTCAAGAAACGCTTCGTGATCGGGCTGGCCATCGGGCTGTTTGTGCTGGTCGGGCTGATTTGCGTGCGCCTTGGCGGTATCCTGAAATTATGAGAACGGTCATCCAACGCTACATCCCCGCCGGTGTGCTGGTGGTCTGGGGCACCATTCTCTCCTTTTTCTTTTTCTCGGGCCGGGTGGGAAACTATCTGCATCCCTCCTTTCATTTGTGGACCGCGGTCTCCGGCGTCGTCCTGGTCCTCATGGCGGCGGGAGTGATCTTTTTGCCGGGAGTCGAAAAGGGTGGAGAGGATTTTAAGATCCCGCTGGGCCGGGTCTTCGCCGCTCTGATCCTGGTGGTTCCTCTGCTGGTGGCCGCCACCGTGTCGCCCAGTCAGTTTGGCGCCGCCCTGGTCCAGAATCGTGGCTTGGTCGAAAGCCTCGGCGATCTACCCGGCTACAAACCCTATGTCGATCCCGCCCTTCCCACCGAGGACGGAACCCTCGCTGCCGGCCAGCCAGCCGATCCCGCTGACTACATGCCGCGCAACGAAGCCGGCCAGATCAAGGCCCAGACGGTCGATCTGCTTTATGCCGCCGAGGAGCCCACCATGCGGCAGGATTTCGAGGGCAAGGAAGTGGAACTCATTGGCCAGTTCATGCCGGCTAAATCCAATAATCCAAAAGGGGATCGATTCAACCTCGTGCGCATGTTCGTGATGTGCTGCGCCGCCGATGCTCGTCCCGTGGCCGTAACCGTCCAGGCCGCCAAACCGGAAAACGTTCCGGAAATGAGTTGGGTCAAGGTCACCGGCAAGGCGACGTTCCCGCTGGAAGGCGGTCGTCGCATTCCCGTGGTCGTGGCCGATTCCGTCACTCCGTCCGAGCCCCCCGAGGAAAGTTTTATTTATTGATATGAGATACCTGTTTGCCCTGCTCCTGCTCCCGCTCACCGCCTTCGCCGACTTCCGGGGAGCCTGGATCGCTTCGGTGCATAACATCAATTTTCCCAGTGCTCCCGGCCTCTCGGCCGATGCCCAGAAAGCCCAGATCATTCGCCTTCTTGATGCCGCCAAGCGCAACGGCCTGAATGCGGTCATGCTGCAGGTGCGTCCTGAAAGCGACGCCCTCTATCCATCCTCCTTGGAGCCATGGAGCCGGTTTCTCACCGGCACCCAGGGTGTTTCTCCCGGCTACGATCCTTTGGCCTTTGCCATCGCCGAAGGAAAGAAGCGCGGCATCGGCATTCATGCCTGGATCAATCCCTACCGCGGCGCCGCCAGCGCGGGCAAAGCGCGGGCCTCCAATCACATCATCAATCGTTTTCCCAACTATGCCTACAAGATCGGCTCGGTCATCTTCATGGACCCCGGCGCGCCGGAGGTGCAAAATCATATCGTCAACGTCGTGCGCGACCTCGTGAAACGCTACGACCTCGGCGGAGTACATTTCGACGACTACTTTTATCCTTATCCCGCCGAGGGCGGCAAACTCGCTTCCTTTCCGGACGATACCACCTACGCCGCCTACCGGGCTCGTGGCGGAACGTTGTCCAGGCCTGATTGGCGGCGCGATAACGTCAACTCCCTCATCCGTCGCGTGGGTCAGACGGTCCATGCCGAGCGTCCCGGCGCGAAGTTCGGCGTGAGCCCATTCGGCATCTATCGTCCCGGCGTTCCCTCCGGCACCACCGCTGGCGTGGATATGTACAACCACCTTTACGCCGATGCGGTGAAGTGGATGCGCGAGGGCTGGATCGATTACCTTTCGCCCCAGCTCTATTGGCGCGACGGTGGCCCGCAGAGCTTTTCCTTGCTGCTGAAATGGTGGCGCGGTCCCGAAGCTAATCCTCGCGGGATCCCCATCTATCCGGGCATTGCCGTCGAGCGTCTCTCCGAAAAAGGCTGGCCCGCCGCCGAGATCGGCAAACAGCTTCAGATCGAACGCGCCACCGGTCCTCGCAACGGTGGTGGTTACATTTTTTGGAATATCAAGGCCCTCCAGAACAATACCAAGGGCGTGAATGCGGTCATCGGTTCGTAGCCTTGCGTTAGCCTGCCTGCTGGCCGCGCCGCTGCAGGCCGGGTGGCAAACGGCCCTCCCGGGCTGGAGCTACGAATTCCCCCGCGACCACGGCAATCATTCCGATTTCAAAACGGAGTGGTGGTATTTCACCGGCAACCTGCGCTCATCCGATGGGCGTGAGTTCGGTTATCAACTGACCTTTTTCCGGCAGGGCATCCTGCCGGAAGCACCCCCGGCCTCATCGCGTTTTGTCACGCGGCATATCAAGTTTGCCCATTTCACCATGAGTGAAATCGGCGGCCAAAAATTTCATTTCTTTCAAAAGGTTTCCCGCGGGGCGTTTGGCGAAGCAGGTTTTGACGAAGGTTCGCGGCTGGCCTGGATCGAAGATTGGTCCTGCGAACTCACCGGAGAAAATACCTTTCGGCTGGTCGCGCGTTCCGGCGAGATTGAACTCGATCTGAATCTCAAATCCGCCAAACCCCCGATCATCCACGGCAACCATGGCGTCAGTCAGAAAGCCGAGGGCGAGGGGAGGGCATCGCATTATTATTCTCTCACCCGGCTGGAGACCGACGGCGTCCTGCGGATTGCCGGGAAGGAGAGCAAGGTTTCCGGACTAAGCTGGTTCGATCACGAGTGGGCCACCAATCAACTCGCGGCCCATCAAACCGGCTGGGATTGGCTCAGCCTGCAATTCGAGGACGGTTCTGAGTTGATGCTCTTCCAGCTTCGCACCAAGGACGGAGGTCGTGATCATCACTCCAGCGGCACCTTCGTTGATCCTCATGGCGTCGCCACGGCGGTGACGGACGGGGACTTCACTCTCACGCCGGTTGGTCGCACGTGGAAAAGCCCGCAAACCGGCGCCGAATATCCCGTCAGTTGGAACATAAAAATTCCCAAACTGGATTTAAGTCTCGATGTACGGGCCGCGGTTGACGCGCAGGAACTCAACCTCCAGCCGGTCTCCTATTGGGAGGGTGCGGTCAAGGTCAAGGGCACCAAAGCAAATAGCCCGATCCTGGGATCGGGCTATTTGGAAATGACCGGCTATGCCGGCGCGATAGTCGGGATGCAGCAGCCTTAGCTGAGCAACTGGCGCAGCACGAAGGGCAGGATGCCGCCGTGGCGGTAGTAATCCACCTCGATCGGCGTGTCGATGCGCAGCTTGACTGCTTGCTCAACGACCGAGCCGTCCTTTCTGATGATGCGCAGCATCACGTCCTGGCGCGGCACGATGTTGTCGGAAAGTCCGACCACGTCGTACGTCTCCGTGCCGTCGAGGCCGAGCGTCTGCGCGCTCACGCCTTCCGGGAACTGCAAGGGCAGCACGCCCATGCCGCAAAGGTTGCTGCGGTGGATGCGCTCGAAGCTCTGGGCCACGACCGCCTTCACGCCCAGCAGGCAGGTGCCCTTGGCCGCCCAGTCGCGGCTGGAACCGGTGCCGTATTCCTGACCGGCCATGATGATAAGTGGGATGCCGTCGGCCTTGTAAGCCATGCAGGCGTCGTAGATGAAGGTCGGCTTGCCGTCCTTTGCGCTGATCTCCTTGTCCGGAGCGTGCACGTCCTTCGAGCCGAAGTAGAGCGTGTAGCCGCCTTCGACGCCGGGGACCATCAGGTTCTTGATGCGCACGTTGGCGAAGGTGCCACGTGTCATCACGCGGTCATTGCCGCGGCGCGAGCCGTAGCTGTTGAAGTCGTCCACCGCCACGCCGTTTTCCTGCAGGAATTTTCCGGCCGGGCTGGTTTTCTTGATCGCACCCGCCGGGCTGATGTGGTCGGTCGTCACGCTGTCGCCGAAGATGCCCAACGGACGCGCGCCCGTGATGTTGGCAATCGTGCCGGCGGACATGCCGAAGTTCTCGAAGAACGGCGGCTCCTGGATGTACGTGCTTTTGCGGTTCCACTCGTAGACTTCACCCACGGAGGAGGGGACTTCGTTCCATTTCGGATTCTGCTCCGCAAAGTCCGTATAGAGCTTGCGATAAACTTCCGGCTTCAGCGCCGATGCCATGGCCGAACGGATCTCATCCAGCGAAGGCCAGATTTCCTTGAGGTAAACGTCCTTGCCATCCTCGCCCTTGCCGATCGGATCATTGCTCAGGTCGATGTCCACCGTGCCCGCCAGCGCGAAGGCCACGACCAGCGGAGGCGACATCAGGAAGTTCGCGCGGATATTTTGGTGCACGCGGGCTTCAAAGTTCCGGTTGCCCGAAAGCACGCTCGCTGCCACCAGATCATTCTTCGTGATCGCTTCTTCCAGCGCCGGATGGAGCGGTCCCGAGTTGCCGATACAGGTCGTGCAGCCGTAACCGACGGTCTGGAAACCGAGCTTGTCAAAGTAAGGCTGGAGGCCGGTCTTTTCGAGATAGTCCGTGACCACGCGCGACCCTGGCCCGAGCGAAGTCTTCACCGCCGGGTTCACTTTCAAGCCACGCTCAACCGCCTTCTTGGCCAGCAGGGCCGCACCCAGCATCACGCTTGGGTTGCTCGTGTTCGTGCAACTCGTGATCGCCGCGATGAGCACGCTGCCATTGCCGATTTCCGTGTCCGCCGTTTTATACGGGGAAGGATAGCTCGGCAGCTTGTCCGGCGTGGGACGGTTGTTGGTCAGCTCGGCCTCATTGCGGGGCAGGCCTTCCTGGGCATGGTTGCCGTTGGAATCGCTCGAAGGCATGTCATCGGCCTCGGCATTGCCGCCGTTGATGCGCACTGGCACTTTGAGTGTCAGGTCGGCCGCGGACTTGCCATAGCCGCCTTCCGTCAGCGGCTTTTCGATCAGCGCTTCGAAGGTGCTCTTCAGGTCGTTGAGATTGATGCGGTCCTGCGGGCGCTTCGGGCCTGCCACACCGGGAACGATCGTGCCCAGATCGAGTTCCAGTTCGACCGTGTAATCGACTTCACCCTTGCGCGGAATACCCCACAACCCCTGTGCCTTGTAGTAGGCTTCAAACGTGGCGCAAAGCTCATCGCTACGGCCCGTGCCCTTGAGGTAAGCGAGGGTCTCCTCATCCACGCCGAAAAAGCCCATCGTCGCGCCGTATTCCGGAGCCATGTTCGCGATGGTCGCGCGATCAGTCACGCCGAGCGCTGCCGCGCCTTCGCCGAAGAACTCCACAAACTTGCCCACCACCTTTTGCTTGCGCAGCATTTCCGTGATGCGCAGCACCATGTCGGTCGCGGTCACGCCTTCTTTCAGCGTCCCGGTCAGATTCACGCCCACCACTTCCGGAGTGAGGAAATACACCGGCTGGCCCAGCATGCCCGCTTCCGCTTCGATGCCGCCCACGCCCCAGCCGACCACGCCGAGACCGTTGATCATCGTCGTGTGCGAGTCCGTGCCCACCAGCGTGTCCGGATAATAAACTTCGCCCTTGTCGGTCTTCGCGCTCAGCACGCCCTTGGCCAGATACTCCAGGTTCACCTGGTGAACGATGCCGATGCCCGGAGGCACCACACCGAAGGTCTCGAAGGCCTGCTGGCCCCATTTCAAAAATTCATAACGCTCGCGGTTGCGGGAGAATTCCATCTCCAGGTTCATCCGCAGCGAGTCGGCCGAGCCGAAAAAGTCCACCTGCACCGAGTGGTCCACCACCAGATCGACCGGCACCAGTGGCTCGATGATCTTCGGGTTTTTCTTCAATTCCTTCACCGCGCTGCGCATGGCCGCGAGGTCCACCAGCAAAGGCACACCGGTAAAGTCCTGCAGCACGATACGCGCCACCACGAAAGGGATTTCCTCCGGAGCCGGGGCCTTGGCATTCCAGTTGGCCAGCGTTTCGATGTCTCTCTCGGCGACCTTCTTGCCGTCGCAGTTGCGCAGGACCGACTCAAGCACGATGCGGATGCTCACCGGCAGGCGGGAGATCTTGCCGATGCCCTTTTCCTCCAGGGCGGGCAGGGAATAATAGTGGCCGGTTTTACCATTTCCGGCGGTGAAAGTGCGCAGGGTATCGATCATGATAGTGTTTATTGACGCAAAAAATCCGCTCCGCACCAGAAATTTATTAGCGGTTGTTTGCGATGACTGGCGGTGATTTGCCGAAAAATGCCGGTTTGACTCCTATGGAGCCACCCGCGCAAGATGAACCCACCTTATATCTGCCATGGTCGTCTACTTTCTCCGCCACGCTGACGCCGAACCCGATGTCGCCCCCGATTTCAACCGGCAACTCACCCCCAAGGGTCTCGAACAGGCCGAAAAGGTGGGCAAATTTCTCCTCCGCTACGGCTTGCTGCCAGAAGTCATCATCTCCAGCCCCGTCATCCGTGCCCACCAGACCGCCAAAATCGTCGCCCAAAAACTCGGCAATGCCGCAATCGTCGAGGGCCGCTGGCTCGCCTGCGGCATGACCCCCGACACCTGCCTCCGCGAACTCGCCGCCTTCGAGGAAAAATCCTCCGTCCTCCTCGTCGGCCACGAACCCGACTTCGGCGAAGTCATCTCCGCCCTGATTGGTCTGCACGATTCCAACGGCATAAAAGTTCGCAAGGCCTCGCTCACTGCGGTAGATGTTCTCCGTATTGCGCCGGGCCACGGGGAACTCCAGTTTTCCGTTCCCGTGCGCCTCATGTGACTTCCCTATGAAACCAGAAATCATCCACTCCACCGATTTTCTCAACGATACCGTCGCCCTCATCACCCGCGAAGCCCAGGCCGCCATCGCCGCCCGCGGCCAGTTCCGCATCGCCCTCAGCGGTGGCAACACTCCGCGCCCTGTCTACCAGACGCTCGCCAAGGGCGACCACGATTGGAAAAACTGGATCGTCACTTTCGGCGATGAACGCTGCGTCCCGCCCGACAGCGACCAGAGCAACTACCGCATGGCCAGGGAATCCCTCTTCGACCACGCCTCCATCCCGGCCGAAAACATCCTCCGCATCAAAGGCGAGGCCGATCCCGCCGAAGCCGCTGCCGACTACGAAAAGCAGCTCCGCGCCCAGACCCGCAGTGACGAATCCATTTACCGCCACGACCTCCTCCTTCTCGGCATGGGTGACGACGGCCACACCGCCTCGCTCTTTCCCGGCACCGAAGCATTGAAAGTCACCGACCGTTGGGTCGTCTCCAATTTCGTCCCCAAGTTCAACACCCACCGCGTTACCATGACCTATCCGCTCCTCGACGCTTCCCGCCACGTCTGTTTCCTCGTGAACAGCAAAGGCAAGGACGGCATTCTGGAGGAAGTCTTCAGCGGCAAATCCAGCTATCCCAGCGCCGCCGTCAGTCCCGCCGCCGGCAAGTTGACCTGGCTCCTCGGCGCATGATTCGCGCCGTCGGCCTGCTTCTTTTCCTGTTCCTCGCCGCCTGCGGGCCGTCAGAAAAAAGGGCCGACCTTGTCTTCATCAACGGGGCCGAGCCCGAGACCCTCGACCCCGCCATCATCACCGGTCAGCCCGAGGGGCGCATCGTCAATGCGCTTTTCGAAGGCCTCACCACCTTCGACGCGAAGGCCCGCCCCGGCCCCGGCATGGCGGAGTCGTGGACCATCTCCGACGACAAGCGCGTCTACACCTTCAAGATTCGTCCCGATGCCAAATGGAGCAACGGCCACCCCGTCACTGCGCAGGATTTCGTAAACTCCTGGAAGCGCACGCTCTCGCCCGAGACCGCCGCCGCCTACAACTACCAACTCTTCTACATCAAAAACGCCCAGCCCTTCGCCGAGGGCAAGATCACCGACTTCAGCGAAGTGGGCGTGAAGGCCCTCGACGAGCGTACGCTGCAAGTCACCCTTGAGAGTCCCACCACGTTCTTCCTCGACCTTTGCGCGACCCCGCCGCTCGCGCCCGTGCCCGTCGAAACCGTCGACAAATTCGGTGACGATTGGATCAAACCCGGCCGCATCGTCACCAACGGCGCTTACCAACTCGAGTCTTGGCGCATCAACGACAAGATCCGCCTGAAAAAGAACCCGCATTATTGGAACACCAAAAATGTCGACCTCGAGGTCATCGACGCGCTGCCCGTCAGCAAGGCCACCGTGGCCTTCAATTTTTATGCCAGCGGTCTCGCCGACCTCATCATGGATAAAAACCTCACGCCCAACTCCCTCATGGAGGAGTTGAAGAAGCGTCCGGACTTCCACGTCTCGCCCGTCCTCAGTATTTATTTTCTCCGTTTCAATTGCTCGAAGCCGCCCTTCGACGATGTGCGCGTCCGCCGCGCTTTCGCTCAGGCCATCGACAAGCAGCTCATCGTGCAAAAGATCACCCGCGCCGGGGAGTTGCCCGCCACCAGCTTCGTGCCGCCCGGCCTGCCTGGCTATGTTTCGCCCACCGCCGCTCCCTATGACGTGGCCGCCGCGCAAAAGCTCCTCACCGAGGCCGGTTTTCCCGGAGGCGATAATTTCCCCTTCACCAACTTCCTCTACAACGAAAGCGACCAGAACGAATCCATTGCCGTCGAACTGGAAAGCATGTGGCGCAAAAACCTCGACGTGGAACTCAATCTCGCCCGCCAGGAGTGGAAGGTCTACCTCAACAGCCTGAACTCCCTCGACTACGGCATAGCCCGTTCCAGTTGGGTGGGGGACTACCCCGATCCCAACACCTTCCTCGACATGTTCGTCACCGGCAACGGCAACAACCGCACCGGCTGGAGCGATCCGACCTACGACCGCCTCATCGCCGAAGCCGCCCGCGAGACCGACCCCGCCCGCCGTTTCGAGATTCTCAAGCAGGCCGAAAATATTCTCATCAACGAACAGGTGCCCGTCTGCCCCCTCTATTACTTTGTCGGCATCCAGCTCTTCGACCCAGCCAAATGGGGCGGCATCGAGCCGAATGTCCTCGACGACCACCCTTTAAAATCCATCTACCGCAAGGGCAAAGACTCCGGCCGGTGACCTCGCCGGACGTCGTGGCCGCTTTCCCCCTTGCCTGACAGGGGCAGGGTCTATAAGGCCCATCTGCATGAAAGCGAATCCCCTCATCGCAGCCATCTTCGCCGCCGCGCTCAGTCCGGCGTTCGCCGAACCGCCTCCTTCGCTGCCGAAATTTGTGGTCGACCCAAAGGCCGATACCAAAGCCCAGATCGCCACTCGCAACGTTTATGCGCTCAACGACGAGATGAAGGGCATCTACAAAAATGCCCTCACCATCTTTAAGCAAAATTTTCTACAGAAGAGTAACCTGATCATGGGTCTGTTCACCGGCAAGGGCGGGCGGTTCATTCTGTATCGTGCAGGGCAGCCGCCCATCGAAGCGCCGGTTCCGCCCATGTACGAAATCGCCAAGTCCATCGGCCATGCTCCCATGGCCATTTATGAAATTGCTGCCCCCTATGTCTTGGACTCCAAGGCGAATCTTTCATGGGTCGCTCCCATGCAGGCCTTCCGGCTCCGCTCGCAAATTGCCCGCGATAGCCTCGGTGATCTGGAACTCACCACCGAGCAGCGGGCGCTTTTTCAAACCACCCTCGACAAGGTCATCGCCTTTGCCGACACCGCCCTGAAGGAAGGCGGCTTCACCTACGAGCAAGTCGAGGCTTTTGCCCGGGACATCGAGATCCAGGAAAAAGAACTCACCAGCCTGTGTGCCCACGTGCAGGTGGCCCACTGGTTCACGGTGCTTGCCGAATGGAAGAAGCTGCTGGGTGACGACTGGGAAAATACCTACGGCCTGACCAATTCCATCTATGTGACCCGCCAGAACAACATCCTCTTCAGTGTGATGGCGCAGTTCTTCGGCGAAGGAGCCATCAACAACCGCCTCCTCATGGTGGAGACCACCAGTTTTCAGACCACGCCGGAAGAGATGCTCGATGTTCTAGCCCACATTATCGCCGACCGCACTCTCTCCGAGGTTTTCTTCAATCACGATCGCGTGATGGATTATGAATTGCTCGGCTGGGAGGGGCGAGTCGCCATTGAGGAGCAGATGGCCAAACTGGGCCGCAAGGCCCTCCTTCCGCCCCTGGTTCCGCTCAACAGCAACGAATGGCCCTGGCACACCGATCCCGCCAAGGGTTCCGGCCCCCGGTCCTTCGACGATCTGCGGGCGAAGGGGCTGATTAAGAACTAGCTATCCGCATCCTGCGGTTTTATAGAGAGTTTTTCATTGCCAAGCGCTTAAACTGCGCTACCTTCGCCCCCTTTTCCCATGCCTAAGAAAGCTCCACGTAACAAAACGCGCAAAGCGGTAGCCAAGCGATTCTCCCTGACCGGAACCGGAAAGGTGAAACGTTCCAGCCCCGGCCGTCGTCACTTGCTTTCCTGCAAGTCCGCCAAACAGAAGCGGAATCTGGCCAAGTCCTCGCTGGTTCATCACACCGATGAAGCCCGCATCAAGGCTTGCCTGCCTTTCGCGTAGTAAAATCTGACCAGCGGAACTGCCCTGAGAGATCGGGGCTTACGGAACTGGTGAGTTCCGCCGGTCGCAAAGAAAAACAGCCAGTTCCAAGGAGCCCCGCGCCGTAAGGCGAGGGGAGACATAACATGCCACGTGCAACCAACTCACCCGCCAGCCGCGCTCGTCGCAAGCGGGTCATCAAAGCCTCCAAAGGCTACCGCGGACGTCGTTCCAAGCTCTTTCGCTATGCGAAGGACGCTCAGATGAAGGCCAAATACTGGGCCTACCGCGACCGCAAAACCCGCAAGCGCAATTTCCGCGCCTTGTGGATCACCCGTCTCAACGCCGCCGTTCGTGCCGAGGGGATCAGCTACAACCGCTTCATTGAAGGTCTCAAGGTCGCTGGTATCTTGCTGGACCGCAAGGTGTTGTCCGATCTGGCCATCACCGACGAGGCGACTTTCAAGCAGATCGTCGAAAAGGCGAAGTCTGCTTACGAGTCCAAGGTCAAACAGGCCGCCTAGATTCCACCATCATCAGTTTCGAAGGGCACCGGGAGCAATCTTGGTGCCCTTTCGCCTGATGGACCCTTTTTGATGGAAGACCGGATTGCTGCCCTGCAGACAGAGGCCGTCGCTGCCATTGAGGCCGCTGGCGACCGCAAGTCCCTCGACGCCGCCCGCGTCCTTTACCTCGGCAAAAGCGGGGAAATCACCCGCCTCAGCGAGGGCATGCGCGATGTCGCCAAGGAAGACCGTCCGCGTATCGGCAAATTGCTGAACGACCTCCGCCAGGCCGTTAACGCCGCCTTGGAGCAAAAGGAAACCGTTCTTTCCGCGGCCGCCGATGCCGGCGCGCTCGCCTCGCTCGACATCACCCTTCCCGGCACCAGTGCTGCCCAGGGTTCACTCCATCCGCTCACGCTTCTGCTCGACAAGGCGGTCACCATTTTCCGCCGCATGGGCTTCGTCCTTGCCGACGGTCCCGATATCGAGACGGAGTGGCATTGCTTCGACGCACTGAACACGCCGCCCGATCATCCCGCTCGCAACGAACAGGATACCTTTTATCTCCCCGACGGCCGTCTTCTTCGCACCCACACCTCGACCGTGCAGGTGCGCACCATGGAGTCGCAGCCTCCGCCCGTCCGTATTATCGCCCCCGGTGCCGCTTACCGCCGCGATGAAGTGGACGCCACCCACCTGGCTCAGTTCAATCAGATGGAGGGCCTCTACGTGGCCGAAAACGTCTCCGTCGCCGACCTCAAGGGCACCTTGGAATATTTCTTCCGCGAGCTTTTCGGCCCCGGCACCCGCATTCGTTTTCGTCCGCATTTTTTCCCTTTCACCGAACCCAGCTATGAGATCGACATTCACGCCGAGGCACTTGGCGGCAAGTGGCTGGAACTCGCCGGCTGCGGCATGGTCGACCCCGCCGTCTTTGAGCAGATCTGTCAGAAACGCGGCGACCGCGCCTTCGACCCTGAGAAGGTCACCGGCTTTGCCTTTGGTTTCGGTCTCGACCGTCTCGCCATGAATCTCACGAAGATTCCCGACATCCGCATGCTCGTCGAAAACGACCTCCGCTTTTTGCAGCAGTTCCAGTCATGAAAGTCTCTCTGAACTGGCTCAAGGAATTGGTCGAGTTGCCCGCCTCCGTGCCGGAACTCACCGATCTGCTCACCCTCGCCGGCGTCGAAGTGGAGGGCATCGAAACGACCGGTGTTTCCATCCCGAAGATCGTCGTCGCGCAGGTTCTCGAAAGCGAACGCCATCCCAACGCAGACCGTCTCAGCGTCTGCAAGGTCGACGACGGCAGCGGCACGCCGCGCCAGATCGTCTGCGGTGCGAAGAACTACAAGGTCGGCGATAAAGTTCCGCTCGCCTTGCCCGGCGCGGAAATGCCCGGTGGCTTCAAGATCAAGGTCGGCAAGCTGCGCGGTGTCGAAAGCGAAGGCATGATGTGCAGCGCCGAGGAACTCGGCCTCCCCAAGGGCGAGGATGGCCTCCTCATTCTCCCGCCGGATTCCGTGGTCGGAACCCCTTTCTCCGAACTCTTTCCCGGCGACACCGTGCTCGACCTCGAGATCACGCCCAATCGTCCCGATCTGCTCAGCCACATCGGCATTGCCCGCGAAGTTGCGGCTCTCACCGGCAAGTCCCTGAACCTGCCGGCATACTCCGCTCCGGGTTTCACGCCCGCCGGTTCCGTCAGCGTCGAGTCGCCGAATGCCCCGCTCTACACCGTCCTGGCCATTTCCGGCGTGAAGGTCGGCCCGAGTCCGGACTGGCTCCGCAAGAAACTTGAGGCCGTCGGCCTCCGCGCCATCAACAACATCGTCGACATCACCAACTTCGTGATGCTTGAGACGGGCCAGCCGCTTCACGCTTTCGACGCCGCCAAACTCGACGGCGATATCCGGGTACGGCAAGCCGGGGCAGGGGAGGAGTTTCTCGCCCTTGATGGTCGCACCTACAAACTGAATCCCGACAACGTCGTCATCGCCGATGCCAAACGCGCGCTCGCTCTCGGCGGTGTCATGGGCGGGGAGGACAGTGGCGTCACCGATGGCACCACGCAGATTCTGCTGGAGAGCGCCTGGTTCGTTCCCGCCAACATTCGCCGCACCTCCCGCACGCTGGGAATTTCCAGCGACTCCAGTTACCGCTTTGAGCGGGGCGTGAATATTTCCGCCGTCCATGCCGCTTCGCAGCGCGCGGCCGATTTGATGGTCGAGACTGCCGGTGGAACCCTCGGTGCGTTCAAGCAAACTGCCGACGACTCTGCGGCCCGAGAAACCGTCGTCGCCCTGCGTCCGGAGCGCGTCACGGCGTTGCTTGGAACTGAGATTCCCGCCCAGCGCATCGACGAAATTCTCACCGGCTTCGGCCTTGGCAAGACAGATACGGGTTGGATCATTCCCTCCTTCCGCCAGGATCTCACGCGCGAAGTCGATCTCATCGAGGAAATCGCCCGGGTTGTGGGTTTGGAAAGAATTCCCTCCCGCCTCACCGCCATTCCTTCCGCTCCCGGCAAGGCCGACGCGGTCTACGATTTTCAAATGAGCCTGCGTCACAAGCTGGTTGCCCAGGGACTCAGCGAGGCTCGCACCAGCACGCTCATTTCCGAGGCCATGCTCTGGCAGGAACTGCCAGCCGTGCGGCTGCGCAACCCGCTCGGCACGGATCAGGCCTTCCTGCGCACCAGTCTTCTGCCTGGTCTTCTCGGCGCTCTGGGCCGCAATATCCGTCAGGGCGCCAAACGCATCGGCTTGTTTGAAGTGGGCCGCACCTTCCACGCCGAAGGCGCTGAAGAGCGCAGCATGCTCGCCTTAGTGCTCGCCGGCGAAACCGCCGCCGATTGGCGCGGTGGCAAAACCCGCGCGCTCGACTGGCACGATGCCAAGGGCCTTGTCGAAGTCCTGCTCGGAGTTCCCTTCGTTCTTTCCAAGATCGAGGTGAAATCTCCGCTCGCTCTCGGCGCTGATATTCTCATTGGCGGAAAATCCGTCGGCCGACTCGCGCAGTTGGCGCCTTCCTCCGCGCGCGAACTCGATGCCACCACCGGTGTCCTCGTCGCGGAATTTAATTTGAAGGCGTTGCACGGCGCTTCGGCCCGGCGCGGATTTTCCGACATCCCGAAATTCCCCGCCATCACGCGCGACATCGCCATCGTCTGTCCGCTCGCCATGACCTACGGCGAGATCGAGGACACGCTGCGCGCTGGCAACGAACCGCTGCTCACGCGCATCGAACCGTTCGATATTTTTACCGACGCGACCGGGGAGAAACTTCCCGCCGATCGGAAATCACTCGCGATCTCCTTGACTTTCCGGGACATCGGGCGGACGCTCAACAGCGAGGAAGTAAACACTGCTTGCGAGCGCTTGAAACAAGCCTTGAAAGCGAAGCTGGCGGTGGACTTTCGCGAATAGTTCTTTCCCAAAAATTTTCGTCCGCCGTCAGGCGGACAAACGATTTGCCCTGCAGTGTTCGCGATTACACGATGTAAACTCCCGGACCGATTCAAACAAACCCGGAGACTTGGCTGGGTGCGTCAATGGCATGCCTTCACTGGAAGCCAGCGATTCATTCAGCGGTTATCCACCCTTTATCGGAGGGAACGGGAAATGCACCGAAACGGCACAGGTGGGGCAAACTTTTTCCAGCGGCCTGCTTTGTCAAAAGCAGGCCGCTTTTTTTGTGAAATTGCTTTGACGTTGAAGGACGGGATGGAGTCTTTATCTTCCGTACATGGATGCTTTGCTTGCCCTTGAGGACGGAACGATTTTTCACGGCGAATCTTTCGGCGCCGCCGTTGTTTCCGCCGGGGAGATTTGTTTCAACACTTCGATGACCGGCTACCAGGAGGTTCTCACCGATCCTTCCTATCGCGGCCAGATCGTGGCCATGACCTATCCGCTCATCGGCAACTATGGTATCAACCTCCTCGACGTGGAAAGCGGCAGCCCGCAGGTGCGCGGGTTCGTCATCGAGGAACTCAGTCCGATCGCCAGCAACTGGCGCTCGAACGAGTCCCTGGGCGACTATCTTTCCCGGAACGGCATCCCCGGCATCCAGGGCATCGACACCCGCGCGCTCACCAAACGCCTGCGGACCGCCGGGGCCATGCGTGCCTGCATCGCCGTCGGTTTGAGCGAAGCCGAGGCCATCCAACGGGCGAAGGATGTGCCCTATGAAGGAGTCGATTTCGTTAAGGAAGTCACCACCGAGAAACCTTTCGCGTGGGATGGCGGGGAAAAGCTGAGCCGCAGATGGATTCTGGCCAACAGCAAGCAGACCCTCGCGCCCGGTGATAGTGATGAGATGGGCAACATCTTCGAAAAACTTCCACCCGTTGCCCATCACGTCGTCGCCTACGATTTCGGGCTGAAGGAGAACATCCTTCGCTCCCTGCGCCAGAATGGCCTGGACGTCGAGGTCGTTCCTGCCGGCACACCGGCGAAGGATGTCCTGGCCATGAATCCTGATGGCGTTTTTCTTTCCAATGGTCCTGGCGATCCGGCTGCCCTCGAGTACGCCCACGAGACGGTGAGGGGACTCCTCGGCAAAAAGCCGCTCTTCGGCATCTGCCTCGGGCATCAGATCCTCGCCCTCGCCGTCGGCGGCAAGACCTTCAAGATGAAATTCGGCCATCGCGGGGCCAACCAGCCCGTCAAGGACCTGCGCACCGGCAAGATCGCCATCACCTCGCAGAACCACGGTTACGCCGTCGATCCGGCCTCCCTGCCATCCAACGTCGAGGTGACCCACCTCAACCTCAACGACGGCACCGTCGCCGGCCTGCGCCACAAGGAACTACCCGCCTTCAGCGTCCAGTACCATCCGGAGGCTTCTCCGGGACCGAACGACGCCGCTTATTTTTTCGCCGAATTCGCCAAAGAGATTGAAGCGTCGAAGAAAAAGTCTTAAAACGAGCCATCATGCCCCAGCTTCAGATCTTTCTCTCCGAGGAGAACCGCCCCCTTCAGGAATTGGGCGAGGAGAAACTCACCATCGGTCGTCTGGCCGACAACACTCTCCAGATCGAAGACGCCTCCGTATCCAGCCACCACGCTGAGATCGTTTTTGAAGGCGGACAGCACCATCTCAATGACCTCGGTTCCACCAATGGCACCTTCGTCAACGGCGAGCAGATCACCGTGGCCGTCCTTCGTCACGGAGACGAGGTTCGCTTCGGTAATGTAGAAACCGTCTTTTCCGCCGATGTCGCCGCGTCCATTTCCCAGCCTCTTCCTGAATCCCAGACCGCTGTCGTCCAGGTCGCCTCACAGAGCGCCCGTCCCGCCGTTTTCATCAGTTCCTCACCGACCCCTAAAAATCCGGTCATAAAAGATCCTTTGGCCGGCATTTTGTATGGCCTCGCCGCCCTCGCCGTCGTCTCCGTCGGCGCGGCCGCCTACTTCGTTTTCGCGATGCAGGCCACCGCCTGAGGCTGAAACGACTCGGGTCAAACCGCCTCAGCCTTTTATTGCGGCCTGATAGAGGCGCTTGAGTTTTATTTTTATCTCGTTTGGTAATTCGGGTTCATGAATCGGGGCCTTGTCTTTGTTGAGGAGTTTTTGTGAACCGAATTTCCATCGGACCCATCTTTCAGAGTCTTTTTGAGTATTTGGAGGAACTGGGACCGCGACAAATTTGATCGACGCTTTCGCGAGAAAGCCTGCCGGGAATTTATTGTCCTGATGAATACAGGACATTGTTTTACCCCTCTTGGCGAGATGGCTGGCCAGCCGTTTGTAAGGCGTGCTGGTCCCCGTATTGTTTGAAGTTCCAGTACGCCCCACATACATCTTTTGAAGGCCTTGAGCAGTGAGGGTGAGGATATAAACGCAGGGATCGCTTTCTAGAAGACCCCCGGGAGAGAGCGTTGCCTTGATCATGTGCGCTGGTGGGAAATAAGGCCCTTAAGGTACCATTCATTTCGTGACGCAATCGGAACTCTCCGGAGGCTTGCTTCCCCTGTCCGAAAAATCAGAGGACATGTTTCGTTCATCCCACCCGGACAAACTATTCTCCCAATTCCACGTTCCAATACGCCAGATCGAGGAAATGCCGCCAGCTGTCGTGGTGATGCCGGCTGAAGGTGATGTTAATAAATGGCCGCCACTTGGGCCGCTTCGGCTTCCGGATCAGTTGCATGCCGGCCTCGTGAGGCAGGCGGTTGCCCTTCCGCGTATTACAGGGAATACACGAACACACAATATTCTCCCACGTCGTCTGGCCGCCGCGGTCACGGGGCATGATGTGGTCGAGATTCAGGTCGACCCGGTCAAAAAGCTTGTTGCAATACTGGCAGGTATTCTTGTCCCGCTCGAAAACGTTGTGCCGGGTGAACTTGACCTCCTTCTTGGGCAGGCGCTCGAACAGCAGGAGCACGATGATGCGTGGCACCCGGATGTTGACCGAGACGGTTTGCACCATTTCTCCTTCGGGATTTGCCTGCGAAAAGTCCTGCCAGCTTCCGAAATCGTGGGTCAGGAAGTTGGCTTGATCGTCCGCCGAAACCACCTGGGCATGACCTTGGTAGAGCAGGGTGAAGGCACGACGGACAGAGCAGGTGTTCACCGCTTGCCACAAGCGGTTGAGCACCAGTACCGGTTGATCTAGGATGGATTCCATAAATTTACCGTCGGCCCCGGAACGGGCGACCCCGGAATTGCGCGGAAACTAGCACCCGGTTTCAGAGGTTGTCAACAATGGTGAATAAATTGTGAACAAAATGTAACGCGCTCATGGACTGGCATTTAAATTAAACCGATCGGCGTGTTTCGATCTTGATTTCTACTGAAAAATAGAGGATATTAAACTTCCCCTTTATATCAAATGGACCGGTTGGGATTCTTGGCTGCTGTGTTACTGACGTCGCTTGCGATGGTTGGTTCGGCGTTTTCTCAAGATTCCTCGGATCTTTTCCTGAAGGCTTTCCAGAATTTCCAGGCTGGTGAGAAGTTTGAAAGGGATACCAAGCCGCGCGAAGCGCTCGCGAAATTTCGCTCTGCTGAGGAGTTGCTGCAGCAGATCACCAAAACCGCTCCCGACTGGCAGCCCCTGGTGGTGGAATACCGCCTGAAGAAGACCCAGGAGAACATCACCCGCTTGCAGGATGTGGTCGCCCAGCTTCCGCCGGAGGAAGCGCCGATCGAGGGTGCCCTGCCGGAGCCGGACAGGGATAGGCCGGCGTTGCCCAGCGTCTCGGTTGCGCCGGAGATCGCGGTGTCTCCTCCCACCGGAACAAGGCGGGCTCCTCAACGAACCGTCACCGAGTTGCCCACCCGGTCCGGAGCGGGCACGGTCGCGGAACGGGAATTGCGCCGCCAGCTTGTCCAGCTCCAGAAGGAAAATGCCGCCCTCAATGATCGTGTGCTGCAAAAGTCTGCGGAGTTGCAAAGCGCCCGCGTGCAGATCGACAAGACCATGGTCACCGTGGTTGAGTTGAAATCCCAGCTGGCTCAACTCAATAACGAGATGGATTTCCTGAAGAAGGATGGCAGTTCCATCGCCGACATCCGCGAACAATACGCCAAGCGAGCCGCCGGCATTTTCAAAGAACTCAGCGACGCCAAGGCTGACAACGAAGTCCTGCAGGAGGAAAACGAGCGTCTCTTCGCCAAACTCGACCTCGCCTCCAAATACATCGTCGACAGCGACTCCATTCGTAAAGGCCTGCTGACCGAGCGCAAGGACCTCGCCGAGGCCCGTGATACCGCTCTGAGCCGGACCAAGAAGATCAAGGAAAACTCCGGTGAGATCGAGCGAGTGAATAAAGAGAACAAGGAACTCAAGGCTCAGATTGCTACCTCCAAGGAGACCACCGTCTCCAAGGACGAGTACGACAAGCTGCTCACCGAAAACAAAACGTTGAGCAAGAAACTGGCCGCCGCGGAGAAGGATTCCGCCGGCAGCGCCGAGATCAAAAAGCTCGCGGCGGAAAAAGAGGCGCTCGAAAGCAAAATCGCCGAGGCGGAGAAGAATTTCAAGGAAGCGGCCGACCCCGAGAAGGACAAGGTCATCGCCTCGTTGCAGGGCGAGCTTAACAGCGTGAATGATAAGCTCATCGAGACCCAGTCGCAGCTTTCCCGCGGTGACGAGATGCTCAAGAGCCTGCAGAAGCAACTGGACGAAACCTCGGGCGAATTGGCCGAGATGAAACTCAATCCGCTGCCCGGCCGGGAGGAAAAGGCCCTCGCATCGGAAAACGATCTGCTGCGTGGTATCATCCTGCGCCAGATCAAGGAGCAGGCCCAGCGTGACGAGGCCAAGAAAGCGCTCGAGCAGGAAATCAGCACGCTGCAGATCAAGTCGGACGTCATCAATCAGCAACTGGCGGTTCTCAGCGCGCCAGTGCTTCAGCTGACTCCCGAAGAGCGTTCTCTCTTCAAGGAGCCGGTGGCCTTGTTAAACGAAACCGGCGCCAATCAGATGGAAGTGACGATGGCTGTGACCAAGCCCAAGGAGGGCGAGACGGTCTCCCCGGCGCCGGCGTCCGATAATCCTGACACTCTGCCCGAAGATGTGCGTCAGCAGGTTCAGCATGCGAAGGAATTGTTCGAGTTGAAGAACTTCAACGACGCCGAGAAGATCTATCAGGAAATCGTGGAAAAAGTTCCCGAAAACTACTTCGTTCTCTCCAATCTCGGCGCGGTGCAGATTGAGGGTGGCAAGCTTTCCGCCGCCGAAGTGGCCCTGAAAAAGGCTATTCAAATCAACGGCCAGGAATCTTATCCCTGGACCAACCTCGGTATCATCTACTGTCGGCAGGGCAAGTTCGACGATGCCATCGGAGCCTTGCGCCAGGCCGTTGCGCTGAATGATCAGGACTGGCGGGCCCACAATTACCTCGGCATTTCCCTCGGGCAAAACGCGCAGCGCGACGAAGCCGAAACAGAGCTGAAAAAATCGCTCGAACTCAACGAGAAATATCCGGATGCACATTTCAATCTGGCCATCGTCTACGCCACCATGCAGCCCCAGGACCTGACCTTGGCCAAGCAGCACTACGAGCAGGCGATCTCTCTCGGAGCCGCTGCCGATCCTGCTCTCGAGCGGCTTATCCAGTAAAAATACCTCCCCTCCTGATTTAAACAAAGGGGGGCATTCA
>CAYUMP010000007.1:97733-208867 GCA_964445975.1 uncultured Chthoniobacterales bacterium
GCGGGGCATTCAGCGGGGCATTCAGCGGGGCATTCAGCGGGGCATTCAGCGGGGCATTCAGCGGGGCGTGCGACCGGTCGCGCGAGAGTTGTCAAAAACGGCTGAGTCTGACTAGGATGCGAAACCCCGATGTTGCGCGAAGATATCCTGAAGTCCCTCCCGCAGTCTCGGGCCAGCACGATCACTGAGATCTTTGACGCGATCCCGCTTCAGATCGTGATCAAGAGCCTGCGGGCCGAAAACTTCGGCGAGTTTCTGGTATGGAACAAGGAGGCGGAAAAGGTGCTGGGCATTCCGTCGACCGAGGCAATCGGGAACACGGACGGGAAGTTTTTCCCGCCCGAACAGGTGGCGTCTTTTGCGGAGAACGATCGTGAACTCGCGCGCAACGGCAAGGCGATTCTGATTCCCGCCGAGACGATTTTCAGCCGCACGCTCGGCCTGCGGACGCTGAAGACAGCCAAGACGCCCATCTACGATCAGGAGGGGCAACCAGTGGCCCTGCTCGCGATTTCCGAGGACATTACGGAAAAGCAAAGCACGCAATTTGAATTGCAGAAAGCGCTCGATTTTCTGAACAGCATCAACAGCCAGTTGCCCGGAGCGGTCTTCCAGTTTTGTGTGGACCCGAAGGGCCGGGCGAGTTTCCCTTACATCAGCGAGGGGATCAGACTCATCACGGAGTTAGACGCGCAGGAGGTGATGTCGGGCTCGCGCAATTTGCTCATGCAGATTTTGCCGGATGATCTGCCCGCTTTCCTGTCCGAAATCGCCAGGTCGCGGCGCGAGATGAGCCACTGCCGGCAGGAATTTCGCGTGCGCACGGTGAGCGGTCAGATTCGCTGGGTGATGACCAGTTCGCTGCCGAAGCAACAGCTGAGTGGGGCAACTATCTGGCACGGTTTTGTCACCGACATCACGCAGTTGAAAGAGGCCTCCGAGGCTTTGCGCCGGGGCGAGGACCGATTGCACAGCGCGTTGGATGCGACGAACGCGGCGGTGTGGGAAATCAGCATGGATACCGGGGAGCTTTATCTCAGTCCGGAGTGGGGCCGCATCTTCCGATTTGCGCCGGAAGAATTTCCCGGCTCGTTTGACGAGATGCTGCAGTTGATTCACCCCGAGGATTCCGAGGTATCGGACCGCATGAGGGAAAATGGAGGTCCAGCCGGGCTGGGGCAGTTGCAGTTCCGGCAACGACGCGGAGACGGCAGCTATTTATGGACGCTGCTGAGCGGCAAGGCCATTCACGATGAGGACGGGCAAGCAGTCCGGCAAATCGGGACGGTCATGGATATTTCCGAGCGAAAGGAGAATGAGCGCCAGTTGATCGAGGCCAAGGAGCATGCGGAACATGCGAGCAATGCGAAGGGGGATTTCCTCGCGATGATGAGCCATGAAATCCGGACGCCACTTAATGCGGTACTGGGATTTTCGGAACTGCTCTCCTCCACGACTCTTGCGCCAGAGCAGGCGGAGTTTCTGCGCACGATCCGGGACAATAGCAGTGCGCTGGTGGTGGTGTTGAACGACGTGTTGGACTACTCGAAGATCGAATCCGGCAAGCTGGATATGAATCTGCAGCCCGTGTCCCTGCCCAAAGTGATCGGTACAGCGGTCGCGGTATTTCGTCCACAGGCGGCGGCGAAGGGGGTCGATATCCTGACGGTTTTTTCGGACGAAGTTCCGGAGAGCCTGATGTGCGATTCCGCGCGGCTCAGCCAGGTCATTCACAATTTGTTAAGCAATTCAGTGAAGTTTACGGAGCGGGGTGTCATTCAAGTGGACGTTACCGTGGCTGGCAAAAAAGTGGGCGGGGTCTGGCCGATTCTGCTGAAGGTGAGTGATACGGGAATCGGGATTCACCCGGACCGGCACGCTTTTCTTTTTGAACCGTTTTATCAAGAGGACATCAGCACTCGGCGGAGGCATGGCGGTACGGGACTGGGCCTGACCATCGTCAAAAAGCTGGTGGAGTTGATGAATGGCACGATTGAAGTGGCGAGCACGCTGCACGTCGGCACGACCTTTACAGCGACTCTCCCGCTGCCGGAAACGAAGGAGACCAGTTTTCCGGCGGAGGACGACCGTGCGAGCGAGGGGATTGAAATGGCCGACCCGCCCAGGGGAATTCTGATCGTCGAAGACAATGCGACCAACCGGAAGCTGCTGCGTCTGTTCCTCAAGAAGCTGCATATGGACGCCGATGAGGCGGTGGACGGTTTTGAGGGCGTGGAGATGGCGGCGAAGAAGGACTACGCCATCATCTTCATGGATCTCGAAATGCCAGGGATGGACGGATACGAGGCCACCAGGCTGATTCGCAACATCCCCAGGCCGCAAACTCCCTACATCATTGCGGTGACGGCGCATGCAATGCCGGAGCATCGTGAACGCAGCTTCGCGGCGGGGATGAATTCCTACCTCAGTAAACCGCTCAAGCAGGCGGATCTGGCAAATGCCATCCGAGAGGCGGTCGCTCAGGTTTGAGCGCCGTCCAGAGCGTATCGAGCGGCCCCAAGCAGGGCGGCCTGATCGTTTAATACGACGCGCACCGGCATGGTCTGCATGAGGGCGGACAGGCGGCCCTTATCATTGAAGGCATGGGTGAAGCCCGCGTTCTTGATCTGGTTGATCATCTTGGCGGGAATGCCTCCGCCAAGATAAACGCCGCCAGTCGCCATGGCTTTCAACGCCATGTTGCCAGCCTCGGCCCCCAGACAGGACAGGAAAATTTCAATGGTCTGCACGCACATTGAGCAATCGCCGGCCTCGGCATGGCGGGAAATGATCAAGCTGGGATCATGCAGCTTCATCTCCGCCGCGATATTCAACTGCTCCTGGCCGCGACCGGTGTCGCGAAGGAATTTGTAGATGTTCTCAATGCCCATGCCGGAAACCACGCGTTCGTAGCTGACGTGGCCGTATTGCTTGATGAGATACTCCAGGAGAGAAATCTCTAGGTCGTTGCGCGGAGCGAAGTCGGTATGACCGCCCTCACAAGCCCAGACGCGGTGTTTTTTTCCGTCCCAGAAAAGTCCTCCTTCACCAAGACCGGTGCCAGGGGAGACCACGCAGCGGTTGCCTTCCGCATCCGGCGCGCCTTCCTGAATGACGGCAAAGTCGGCCGGCTTGAGTTCGCTGATGCCATAGGCATTGGCGGCGAGATCATTGAGAATGCTGACGTAAGTGATGCCAAACTCCTCCGCGATCTCCGCCGCGTCCACACCCCAAGTCAGGTTAGTCGGCTTGGCGCGGCCGTGTTTCACCGGACCGGGGACGCCGAAACAGGCGGCGAGGATGTGGCGCTTTTCGTCGGTGAGAAACTCACGCAGGATGGCATTCAGGCCGGGATAAGAGGAACTCGGGAACCGTTCATTGCGAACGATCGTCAGGGTGTCTCCGATGACGGTGAAGATCGCGAGATTGGTTTTCGTTCCGCCGATGTCGCCGGCGAGAATGATATGAGACTTGTCAGGCATTAAGGGGAGGCGGAGGACCTAGGCCTGGGGTTTCAACTGATAGTGGTGCCAGCTGTGCCCGGTCTTCTCGATGAGATGATCCGCGGCGGCGGGTCCCCAGCTGCCGGCGGCATAGTTGGGGAAGTCGCGGGCCGGCAGGGCATGCCAGACGTCGAGAATCGGGTTCACGATGCGCCAGGAGGCATCCACGCTGTCGTAGCGGTGGAACAAGGTGGCGTCTCCAACCATGCAATCGTAAAGCAAAGTCTCGTAGCCGGTGGCGGCGGTGTGCTCGCCGAAGTCCGAGTAGCTGAAGTTCAACGGCACGTTGGCCAGGTTGATATTGGGGCCGGGCCGCTTGGCATGGATGTCAAGGGTGATGCCTTCATCGGGCTGGACGTGGATGACCAGGCGGTTCGGCAGGACATTGTTCTGCAACTCTTCTCCGAAGAGCATGAGCGGAGCCCGGCGGAAACCGATGACAATCTGGGTGGTATGCTCAGCGAGGCGTTTGCCGCTGCGAACGTAGAATGGGACTTCCGCCCAACGCCAGTTGTCCACCTCCAGCTTCAGCGCGACGAAGGTCTCGGTGTTGGATTGCGGGTCGACGTCGTGCTCGGTGCGGTAGGCGGGGACATTCTTACCATCGATGACCCCGGCGCCGTATTGGCCACGCACGGTGTTGGCGATGATTTCTTCCGGTTCCATCGGCTTGATCGCCTCGAGGACCTTGACCTTTTCGTTGCGCACGCTGTCGCCGGAGATCGAACTAGGCGGCTCCATGGCGATGAGGGAAAGGACGGAAAGGATATGGTTTTGCACCATGTCCCGGACCACGCCGGAATGGTCGTAATAGCCGCCGCGCATTTCGACGCCGAGCTTCTCGGCCACGGTGATCTGGACGTATTCGATGTAGCGCCGGTTCCAGATCGGCTCGAAGACCGAGTTGCCGAAACGGAAGACCATGATGTTCTGCACGGTCTCTTTGCCCAGGTAATGGTCGATGCGGTAGATCTGGGTTTCCTTGATGTGCTTGGTGATGTCGGCGTTGAGCTGCCGGGCACTGGCCAGATCGTGACCAAAGGGCTTCTCAATGATGACGCGGCGCCAGGCATTCTCGGCCTCCGTGGTCAGACCGACGCCATCCAATTGTTCAACGACCCTGGCAAAAAACGAGGGAGCCACGGCGAGATAGAAGAGGACATTGCCGGGCAGGTTCCAGGTTTTCTGCGCCTCGGCGATTTTTGCCGAGAGGTGCTTGAAGGTATCGGGAGTGTTGAAGTCGCCCTGGATGTAGTAACTACGCTTGACGAAATCGGCCCATTCCTTGTCGTCCACGGGACGGGTGGCGAACTCCTTGATGTCCTCGGTGATTTTCTGCCGATAGAGCTCGTCGTTGCCATCGCTGACGGCCACGCCGATCACCGCGAAATTGGCCGGGAGCAATTTGAGCGCCTTGAGGTTGTAAAGCGCGGGGAGGAGTTTGCGTTTGGTAAGGTCGCCGGAAGCACCAAAGATGACGATGGTGCAGGGATCTCCGGGGCATTCGTGGCCGGTGAGAGGTTGTTCGGACATGATTTCCCTCCTTGGTAGCGAAAACCGGGCCCGCCGCAAAACCAAATTCCGGATATTTCCGGGAGTTGCCCATCCGGGTCGGTTTGCTAGGCTGCAATGATGAAGGCCTTGCTTCTCACCAATGAATTTCCTCCCCACGTCTACGGGGGGGCCGGCGTTCATGTGGAATACCTGAGCCGCGAACTGGCGAAACTGATGCCGGTAGAGGTGAGGTGCTTCGGAGATCAATCGATTTCGGATGGTAACCTGACGGCAAAAGGCTTCGGTTTGGATAATTCAGCCTACACCTGCCCGCCGCCCCTGAAGTCCGTCTTTGGCGCGGTGCAGCGGACGCTGGACTTCAATACAACGAATATCGATGCGGACGTGGTGCATTGTCACACCTGGTATGCGCATTGGGGAGGCATCCTGGCCAAATTGAACTATGGCATCCCGTTGGTGATCACGGTCCATTCCCTCGAACCGCTACGGCCCTGGAAACGCGAGCAACTGGGCGGTGGGTATGATTTCACCTGCTGGCTGGAGCGAACGGCCCTGGAAATGGCGGACGCGGTGATCGCGGTTTCGCAGGACACGAAGAGGGACGTGGAACGGTTTTTTAATATCAAGCGCGAGCGCCTGCATGTGATCTACAATGGCATCGATCTGGAAGAATACCGACCGGTGACCAGCAAGGCGTCGCTGGAGCGATTTGGGATCAAGCGGGATGAGCCTTACGTGCTTTTTGTCGGACGCATCACGAGGCAGAAGGGCATCATCCATCTGGTCAACGCGATCCAGCACCTTAATCCGGGCTTCCAAATCGTACTCTGCGCCGGTGCGCCGGACACGCCGGAGATTGCGGCGGAGATGAAGCAGGCCGTGGCCAAGGCGCAGGCCGAGCACGGCGGAGTGGTCTGGATCGAGGAAATGGTTGACGTGCCGACCAAGGTGGAACTTTACAGCAATGCGGCGGTATTTGTGTGTCCGTCGATTTACGAGCCGTTTGGCATCATCAATCTGGAGGCGATGGCCTGCGGAATTCCCGTGGTGGCGAGCAGCGTCGGCGGGATCAAGGAAGTGGTGGTGCATGGCGAAACGGGCTACCAGGTGCCGCTGGAACAGGTACAGGGTAGTTCCTTCGAGCCGGTCAATCCCATCCAGTTTTCCTCTGATCTGGCCGATCGGATCAATGTGCTGATGGCTGATCCGGCCAAACGAAAGGCTTACGGGGAGGCCGGACGCCGGCGAGCCGAGGCCGTTTTTGGCTGGCCGGCCATCGCGAAGCAGACCGCGGAGCTTTATCAGGATTTGCAAAAGGGCCGGGGCGAAGGAAAATAGTTCTTTCGGGCCGGTTTCGTGTCAGTCTCTCTTTGAATGAAATTTGTTGATCAGGTTCGTATCCACGCCAAGGCGGGTGATGGCGGCAATGGATGCTGCAGTTTTCGCCGCGAGAAATTCGTGCCGAGGGGCGGCCCCAATGGCGGCGACGGTGGCGATGGTGGGAACATCATCCTCAAGGCGGATGTCCATACGGACAATCTCGTCGCTCTCTATTTTGAACCCCACGTGCGGGCCGTGCGCGGCGCGCATGGCCAGGGCAAGGACAAGCATGGCCGCAATGGCGCCTCCACCATCGTGAAAGTGCCGGTGGGTACGATCGTGTACCGCCTGCCGGAGCGGTTTCATTCCAACGCGCCCGATCCGGACGCCGAGGAAGTTGTCAAAAAATCGCATCTGGACTTGCGCGAGCTGGAGCCACTGGCCGACCTGGCGACGCCGGATGCGGAGTTTGTGCTGTGCGCCGGAGGAACGGGCGGCAAGGGCAACACACATTTCAAAAGTTCCACCAACCGCGTACCGCGCCGCACCACCGATGGACGCCCGGGGGAGGAAGGTTGGTTTGGCATGGAGCTGCAGACCATTGCGGATGCGGGTCTCGTCGGATATCCGAATGCCGGAAAGAGCACGTTGTTGGGCAAGATTTCCGCAGCGCATCCGAAGGTCGCACCGTATCCTTTCACGACCCTGAACCCCGTCGTCGGCGTGGTGCAGCTTAGCGAATATCAACGTGCCACCGTGGCGGACATTCCCGGTCTAATCGAGGGAGCGCACGAGAACAAGGGCCTGGGGCATGAATTCCTTCGCCACATTGTACGCTGCAAGATCCTTTTCTTTGTCCTGGACATGGCGGGCAGCGAGGAGCGAGACCCGATCTCGGATTACCAGACGCTGCGGCAGGAATTGAAACTTTACGATCCGGCACTCGCGACCAGGCCGTTTGCGATCATCGCGAACAAGATCGATCTGCCGAACGCGAAGGAAAACCTCAAGCGATTCAAGACCAAGTTCCGCAAGGTCAAGGTCGTGCCGGTTAGTGCGGAGCAGGGCGAGGGGATCGAAGCGGTCAAAAAACTGTTGATTGCGGTACTCGAAGACCCGCTCGCGGCCTCAGCGGCTTGAGAGGCGATAGGTCAGGAAACACTCGCCATCGGTGACGTCCATGGCAGTGAGGCGGCCGCGGACGGTTTTCGGAAGGAATTTTTCCGGCAGGCTGGTGAGGGTGGGGGCTTTGGCTCCCCCAAAAACTTGAGGGCTCCAGGTCAGGTGTAATTCATCGACGGCCCCGATTTCCAGCAGGGAGCGAAAGAGCGAGGGGCCCCCCTCACAAACGAGGGTGCGCACGCCATATTCCTCGCGAAGGATGGAAAGCATGGCAGGCAGATCCACCTGGGAATCCTCGAAAAGCCAGAGGTCGGCCAATGGCGCGAGCGCATCCCGGGTTTTGACGGGCATCTGCCGCGTGGAAAAAATGACGCGCGGCGCGCTGCCGCTGTGAAAGACCTTCCAGTCCGTAGAGACCTGGCCGCGATTGCTTGCGACCACGCGCAGAGGTTCGGCGGACTGTCCTCTGGAGATGCGATCTCTCTGCAAGCTGCGCGATGACAGGCCGAGGCTCATGTGATCGTTGATCACGGTGTTGGCCCCGGCCAGGACCGCGTCGCCCAGCGAGCGGATTTTCCGTAGGCGATCCTTGTCTTTCGGGCCGGTGAATCCCGTGGGTGTGTAATTGCGGGTGGAGATCTTGCCATCGGCCGTGATGGCGAAATTCGCAATCACCCGCGGGCGCAGCTTCTTCATGCGGTCTTCTCGATGGATTCCTCGAGGGCGGAAACTTCCTCCTCCATTTCCTTGAGATGCAGGCCGCCGCTGGGACGGTAGGCAAGGTAGACCAGGCCGCCGACCAAACCCCAGAACACGGTCATGAGGAAGCCGGTGATGGAGATCATGACCGCGATGCCCTCGGGGGTGCCATAGAGCGTGGCGAAGATGTTTTGGAAGAGTCCTTCGCGAACCCCGACGCCGGACAGGCTGATCGGCATGGAGGCGATGGTGGTGACAATGGGCAGGACGCAAAACATGTCGGTCAGCCCCTTCCAGCCGGGAAAGACATCAAAGGCGCGAGCAGTGAAGAAGAAGGCGAGGAAATTGCAGAGGTGAGCCGGAATGGACAGCGCGAAGGCGGCGCCAAGAACTTTGGGCGCTCGCGCATAGGTAGAGAAAGCCACGGAGAGTTCGACGATCTTGGCATGGAGAGGAAGCCAGGTCGGCAGTTTGTTGGCGATCTGAAAGCGATCCACCAGGAAGCCAAAAACGATGAGGCCGAGGGAGCCGCCAAGAATGAGCGCCAGGGTGCCAAGCAAACCCTGAGTAAGAGGATGGGCCATGAGGAGGCTCCAGCGCAGGGAGCAGAGGACGGAGGCCACGACCACCAAGGCCACCAGCCCCATCATCCGGTCGACCATGACGCTCAGGAGGGCGGCGCTTTTTTTGGAGGCTGTTTCCCGCATGGCGTAGAAAATTTTCACGATGTCCCCGCCGGTGGACCCGAGGAGGAAAAGATTAAAGAAAGCGCCGATGAAATAGACGCGGAGGGTGCGCCACCAACCCATGTCGATGCCCTGGACCTTGAGCAGCACCCGCCAGCGCTGGGTTTGCAGCAGGAAGGCAACGCCGACGCTGAGAATGCCGGGTAGAAGCCAGATGAGGTCCGCCTCCCGCAAGGCCGCCAGCATGGCCTCGTTCTTTTTCGGATCGCGGAAGATCCACCAGAGCAGAAAGACGGTGATGCCGATCTGTATGCAGGTGAGGAGGATTTTTTTCATGAACCAAAAAGGGTGAGCCAGCGTTGCCGCGCGGTGATGATTTCCTCCCGCGGGACGCGTGGGTGGATTTCAAATACGAAAACCCCGGCCTTGGGAAGCTTCGGAACGAGTTCGCCGAAATTTATTTCCCCGGTAAAGGGAGCCCGGTGGTCCTCGAAGGGGGCCTTGACGTCGTGGACATGACCGCCGATGCAACGATGGCCGATGGTATCGAGCCACTCGGCATGATTGAGCAGGGCGAGGTTATGCTTGATCTGGGCATGGCCGAAATCGTGCCAATAGCCCGCGTTGGAGGCATCCAGCCGCTGGAGGAAATTGGCGAACTCGCGTTCGGACGGCATGGCCTCATAGTGTTCGCGGTTCTCGATGCCGATGCGGATGCCCTTTTTGGAGGCATAGTCGGCGATTTCCACGAGGCACTCGAGCGCTCGCTGGATGTAGATTTCGCCCACGGATTCCCGTTTCAGCACGGCTTCCACCTTGGCGCGGGCGAATTCCTTGCCGAGGAATTTCCCGTCTTCCACCAGATCGCGCAGATGTTCGGTCAGTTTCAAAGTGCGGATGCGCCCGCTGTGGATGACTACATTGGGCGCCTCGAAACGCTCGGCCATGTCGATGGTCTGAAGCGTCAGCCGCATGGCGCGCTCGCGGTCGCTTTCCCGGTGCGAGGTAAACTCGTAGCAGTCGGGTTGGTCTACCATGATCTCGGGAGGCAGGGGGCAGAAATTATGCAGGCTCGAGACCTTGAACTTCAATTTGGAGCGGGCCTCCAGGATTTCCTGAACCACGGGGGACTTCAGCCCATGCCCCAATTCAATGGTGTCGAAGCCGAGATCGAGAATTTCGCGCACGATGTCCTCGCCGGATTTTTTCCGGGAGTTCCAACTGGTGGAGAACGCGAGCATCATTCAAATTTTGAGAATTCCCGCCGGCAAAGTCGATGGTCAAAATCGTTACAGCGAAATCCTTGGCAAAGGACGACGGGGGGTGCCATCTTGGGGGATATATATGAAGTATCGCAACTTTCGTGGCACGGATTTGCGGGTCAGCGAGGTCGGGTTTGGCCTCTGGACGGTTTCGACAGGGTGGTGGGGAACCTTCACCGACGACGAAGCGGTGACCCTCATGCGCCAGGCGCTGGACCTCGGCGTGACTCTATACGATGCCGCCGATACGTACGGCAATGGCCGGAGCGAGGAGTTGATTGCCAAGGCCTTTGCCGGCAAAAGAGATCAGATCGTGATCGCGACCAAGGTCGGCTATGACTTCGTCAACCACGGGGATGAACGCCGGGGCCAGCGGGAAATTCCGCAGGACTTCAGTCCGGCGGCTATTCGCCGGGCCACCGAGGCGGCCTTGTCCCGCCTGCAGACGGATCACATCGATCTCCTGCAGCTTCATAATATCCGCATGGAGCAGGTCGAGGACGATGCCGTGTGGCAGACCTTGGAAGATCTGCGCGGCGAGGGCAAGGTGGGTCGCTATGGGCTGGCCTTGGGGCCGGCCGTCGGCTGGCTGGGGGAAGGAGTGCTGGCGATTCGGCGTCGTAATCCGGCGGTGGTGCAGCATATTTACAATTTGCTGGAGCCCCATCCGGGCAAGGCCATTCAGGACGCCGCTCGCGATGCCAAGACGGACACTATGTTTTTAATTCGCGTTCCACATTCCTCCGGCATGCTGGAGGGCAAATACACCGCCGACACGGTGTTTCCGCCCAACGATCACCGCAACCATCGCCCGCGATCCTGGCTGCTCAATGGCGTCAGGAAAGTGGAGCAACTGAGGTTCCTCGAACGCGGGAGCGAGCGCACGCTGGGGCAGGCGGCCATCCTCTGGCTGCTGGCCGATGACCGGGTGGCCTCGGTATTGCCGAACATCTACGACGCGGAGCAACTCCGGGAATTTGCCGAAGCGACGGAAAAGCCGCCGCTGACCGCGGAGGAGATGGAGAAAATTTCCACCTTGGTCGCGGAGAATTTTGGCCAGGAACGGGAAGAGTCGAAGTATAAGGGGACGATGATACTACCCGAGGAAACTGCCACATCGTGAAAAGGCTGGTCCGATACGTGATGGGACGCCGGAAGAAGCCAGTCGGTCCGGTTGAGCCATTGGGCTGCCCCAAGCTGCTGATCTTTGATTTTGACGGGACGATCGCGGATACATTCGCTGCTGGCCTGGAGATCCTGAATGTCCTGTCGGAGGAGTTTGGCTATCGCCGGCTGGAAGGGGCTGATGTTGAAAAGGCGCGGGACATGCGCACGCGACAGTTGATGAAATTTCTCGGTATTCCCATGGCGAAGATGAGTCGTCTCGCCCGGCGCGGCAGCGAGGAACTGAGTTCACGCATGCAGGATGTCGAGCCACTGGCGGGCATGCCGGAAGCGCTGCGCGAACTCAAGAGCATGGGGTTTTCGCTCGGTATCATCACCTCGAATACCGGCCCCAACGTGGCGACTTTTTTACGGAAATACGACCTCGAGATTTTCGATTTTATGAGAACTTCCTCCAAGCTTCTCGGCAAGGCGCATGAGATTCGTTCAGTGATGAAGGAGCGGAAAATCACCGCGGGTGATGTCCTCTTCATCGGTGATGAAATGAGAGACATTGAAGCTTCCCAGAAGGTCGGCGTCCGCATCGCGGCTGTGACCTGGGGCTACAACAGCCCGCGCTCCCTCGAGGCGATGAAGCCGGACTTCCTTTTCGAGCGGGCGGAAGACCTGGTTGATTACCTGAAGTCGTTTTCTCCGGAATCCAGTCCGGCCTGAGCGCGGTGCGGGTTTAAATTCGCACCGGATCGAGTTTCCAGATATCGCTGGCGTATTCGCCGATCGTGCGGTCGCTGGAGAACTTGCCCATTCGGGCCGTGTTGAGGATGGCCATGCGGGCCCACCGCGCCTTGTCACGGAAAGCGATATCCACCTCTTTCTGCGCCGCGCTGTAGGAGGCGAAGTCGGGCAGGCAAAGAAACGGGTCGCTGTAGGTCAGGTTGTCGCGCAGCATGTTGAGGACGCCGGGCGGTTCGTCGGTGGTGAAATAATTTGATCCCACCCAGTCGACCACGGCCTTGAGTTCCTCGTCCTTGTTGAGGAATTCCGCAGGGTTGTAGCCGCGCTTCCAGAGCTCGGCGACTTCCTCCACGGTCATGCCGAAGATGAAGATGTTTTCATCGCCGACCTCTTCCTTGATCTCCACGTTGGCTCCGTCGAGCGTGCCAATGGTGAGGGCGCCGTTGAGCGAGAGCTTCATGTTGCCGGTGCCCGAGGCTTCCTTGCCCGCGGTCGAGATCTGTTCGGACAGATCGGCGGCCGGGACGATGCGCTGGGCGAGGGAGACCCGGTAGTTCGGCAGGAAGACGACCTTAAGTTTGTTCTCGATGCGCTTGTCGCTGTTGATGCATTTGCCGACCGCGTTGATGGCCTTGATGATGCATTTCGCGAGGTCGTAGCCGGGGGCGGCCTTGGCCGCGAAGATGAAGACGCGCGGGGTGATGTCGAGGCCGGGGTTCTGCAACAGGCGCCGGTACAGGGCGAGAATGTGCAGGAGGTTCAAGTGCTGGCGCTTGTATTCGTGCAGGCGTTTGATCTGTACGTCGAACAATGCGCTCGGATTCACCTCGACGCCGCAGTCGTTTTTGATGATGCGGGCGAGATCGATCTTGTTGGCGTGTTTCACCGCCATGAAATCGCTTTGGAATTGCGCGTCGTCGGCCAGCGGCTCGAGTTCACGCAGTTTGTCGAGGTGGTTCTCCCAGCCGTGGCCGATCTTTGAGGTGATGAGATCACTGAGGCGGGGGTTGCACGCGAGCAGCCAGCGGCGCGGGGTGATGCCGTTGGTCTTGTTGTTGAACCGGCCGGGGAAAAGCGCGTCGAATTCGGGGAAAAGATCGGCTTTGAGCAGGGCGGTGTGCAGAGCGGCCACGCCGTTGACGGAGTGTCCGGCGACCACGGAAAGGTGGGCCATGCGGACCATTTGCACCGGGCCTTCCTCAATGAGGGAGAGATGCTGCTTCTTGGCCACGTCGCCGGGCCATTTGGCTTCGACCAGTTCGAGGAAGCGTTTGTTGATCTCGAAAATGATCTGCAGATGGCGCGGCACGACTTTCTGGAAAAGTCCCACGCTCCATTTTTCCAGCGCCTCGGGCAGGAGGGTATGGTTCGTGTAGGCGAAAGTGCGGGTGACGATGGACCAGGCCTTTTCCCAGACCATGTCGTATTCGTCGTGCAGGATGCGCTGGAGCTCCACCACGGCAATGGCGGGGTGGGTGTCGTTCAATTGGATGGCGACCTTCTCCGGGAAATCCTCCCAATCTTCATTCGTCTTGCGGAAGCGGCGGATGATGTCCTTGAGCGAACAAGCGACGAAGAAGTACTGCTGCAAGAGGCGGAGTTCCTTGCCGCTTTCGGTTTTATCGTTGGGGTAGAGAACCTTCGAGATGGTTTCGCTGTGGTTCTTCTCCCGGACGGCTTCCTCGTAACCGCCACGGTTGAAGGCGTCGAAGTCGAATTCCTCGGAGGCGCGGGATTCCCAGAGCCGGAGGAAGTTCACCGTATTGGTGCCGTAACCGGCGATGGGAATGTCGTAGGGGATGCCGACCAGTTTTTTCCAGCCGGTCCATTTCAGGACATAGTTGCCGCGATCATCGAAAACATTTTCCACGTGTCCATAGACCTGGATCTCGGTGGTGTGCTCGGGGCGGACGATTTCCCAAGGGGTGCCGTATTGCATCCAGGCATCGGGGAGCTCCACCTGGTAGCCATTGCGAAATTCCTGCTTGAAGAGTCCGTATTGATAGTGGATGCCGTAGCCGATGGCGGGAAGATCAAGGGTGGCCAGCGAATCAAGGAAGCAGGCGGCGAGACGGCCGAGACCGCCGTTGCCGAGACCCATGTCGTATTCCTCACCGCGGAGTTCCTCGTAGTCGAGGCCGAGTTCCTCGAGGGCGTGAACCATGTCGTCGAGCACGCCGGCGGCGTAGAGGTTGTTGGAAAACAGGCGGCCCATGAGGAATTCCAGCGAGAGATAATAGACGCGCTTGACGTTCTTGTTGTGGTGCACCGCCTGGGTGGCGATCATCCGTTCGACGATGATGCTCTGCACCGCCTTGGAGGTGGCCAGCCACCAATCCCGCTTGGTGGCGGTGGAGGCGTCCCGCGCGAGAGTGAATTTAAGGCTGCTTTGCAGAAGGGCTTTGAGCCCGGTGACGGATTTGTCGAGGGCGGAGTGAAATTCGCTCATTGCTACGTGTCGTTTGGAATAATTCGGGAACCATGGGAAGAGCAAAAATCGCGCCAAGAGGCATTCGACGAAAACGTCACCTGGAAAGTGGGGCGCCATTTCAGGGTTTACTCGCCCCGGGAGCAGGCTAATTTTCGGGACCATGTCCGAAATTGATGCCTTGCGTGAGGCGGTGCGTGTTTCGCCCGAAAACGTCCCTTTGTTGCTGCTTTTCGGAGAAAAGTGCCTGGAGGAGTTCCATATGGACGAGGCGGTCCAGACTTTTCAGAAGGTTCTGGCGGTCGAGCCGGAGAACCGGCCGGGCTGGCTGGGGCTGGCCACCAGTTTGCATGGCAGCGGCAAGACTTCGGAGGCGGTGGTCCGGCTGGAGGCCTTTACGGCGAAGTTTCCCACTGAACCGGCGGGCTGGCTGATGTTGAGCCGGTTTTTGATGGCCGAAGGTCAGCGCAACCAGGCACGGGAATGCTATGAGAAGAGCCTGAAGCTGCCGGGGAGCCGGCAGGACGCCTCGTTGGAACAGGAACTCTATATGGGCCGCGAGCGGACGGATGAGACGGCTGCGCCGGTTAAGGGAAAAGTCAGCAGCGAAGGCTGGGATGTCGGGGCGGCGAGTTCAGAGCCTCCTCCGGTCAACGATTTGTTGGAGGGAGTTGAGCGTCCGGAGGTCACCTTTGCTGATGTAGGAGGAATGGAAGCGGTGAAGGAAGAGATCCGCATGAAGATCCTCTACCCTTTGAAAAATCCCGACCTTTTCCGCGCTTACGGAAAGAAGGCCGGTGGCGGGGTTCTCCTGTACGGTCCCCCCGGCTGTGGGAAAACGCTCATCAGCCGCGCGACGGCAGGCGAGATTGACGCAAATTTCATTTCCATCGGCATTCATCAGATTCTCGATCTCTACATCGGTGAGAGCGAAAAGAACCTGCATCGTATTTTCGAGACGGCCCGGGCCAACGCCCCGACCATTCTCTTTTTCGATGAAGTGGACGCGCTGGCCGCGGATCGCCGTGACCTGCGCAAAAGCGCGGGCCGCACGCTGATCAATCAGTTTCTGGCGGAGATGGACGGGAATGTCGCGCAGAATGATGGCGTGCTGATTCTCGGCGCGACCAACGCGCCGTGGCATATCGATCCGGCCTTCCGCCGACCCGGACGTTTCGACCGCGTGCTTTTTGTGCCGCCGCCGGACGAGACGGCGCGGGTGGCGATTCTGGAAGTACTGGCTCGCGGAAAGCCGATTTCAGAAATGAACGCGGAGGAACTGGCTCGCCGGACGAAGGATTTTTCCGGAGCCGACCTCAAGGGCATTTTCGATACCGCAGTCGAACAAAGTCTTTCATTGGCGATGAAGCGAGGGCAGATCGTGCCGATCACGCAGCGCGAGTTGATGGACACGGCCAAGGCGATCAAACCCACGGCCAAGGCATGGTTTGAGAGCGCGAAGAACTACGCGCTTTATTCCAATCAAGGCGGATTCTACAACGACGTGCTGGCGTATCTGGGCATCCTGAAATGAGCGCCGAATCGCAATCGCCCGCCGCGCAAAGAGGCAAGGTGCTCATCGAGCAGCGACGGTATGCCGATGCCGAGCGCTACTTTCGCCAGGCGCTGGCGAATGAACCCAACGATGTCGAGTCGCTGTACTTTCTGGCCTTGAGCCAGTTGCAGCAAAACCGGGCCGACGATGGATTGCAAACCATCGCGTCAGGCATCGCGCTGGAACCCGAGGCCTCTGAACTGCATGCCCTGAAGGCGGGCATTCTTTCTCAACTGCGCAAACCCAAGGAGGCCATGGCGGCCGCTCAGACCGCGGTGGAACTGGCTCCCGACTCCGATTACGCGCTGACGGCTCGCGCCTCCGTATGGGCGGCCAAGCAGGAATGGCGCAAGGCGGAGGAAGACGCGCGCAAGGCGCTGGAGTTGAACCCGGAGAATTCCGGCGCGGCCAATCTCCTGGCGCACACCCTGCGATTGCAGAACCGGCAAGGGGAAACGGCGGACCAGATCGCCTACATGCTGTCGCGCGATCCGGAAGACGCCGATACGCAGAGCGCCGCCGGCTGGGCCGCGCTGCAAAGAGGTGACCACAAGGCGGCGGAGACCCATTTCCTGGAGGCGCTTCGCCTGGAGGCGAACAACGAAGCCGCGCGCGAGGGGCTCAAGGAAGCCTTCAAGGCCCGCTCTCCCATTTACCGGCTTTACCTCAGCTACTGTTTCTTCATGCAGCGCTTCACCGCGGGCAAGCAGTGGCTCATCATCATCGGGCTGATTGTCGGCGTACGAGTGGCCCGGGCGGTCTTGCCGCCGCCGCTGGCTCTGGCGGTCATCGTCTTCTATTTTCTTTTCGTGCTCTGGGTGCATGTGGCGCGTGCGGTCGGGAACTTCCAATTGAGCCTCGACCGTTTCGCCCGCCATGCCTTGAGCCGGGCGGAAACCTGGGAGGCCTGGTGCGTGGGCGGAGGCGTAATCCTCGGTCTGCCGCTTTTCGTGCTGGGGATTTCGCTGGGCTGGGAGATCCCTTTGATCGTCGGATTGGGGCTCGTCGCATTGTCTTTCCCGTTGGCCTATGTATTCACCAACCAGTCCCACATCGGGCGATGGGTGTTCGGCGGAGCCGCCGTGGTGGTGGCCTGTTCGGCGGTTGCCGTCCTGCTGCCTTCGGTCTTCGGAAAAGACCTGTCGGCAGGATTGGGTGGAATCGGTCTGCTGGCGGTAGTTGCAGTGACCTGGCTGGCGAATGTCCCGGCTTTGAACCGGCGGGGCTGAACTATTTTGTCTTGGCCTGAATGTGGGCCTGGATGGTGTTCACGCTGACAAAGGCCTCGCGGGCGGTCTCGGCATTGGGAGTGGCGACGCCGAAATTTTTCTCGATGGCGACGGCCAGTTCGAGCGCATCGATCGAGTCAAGGGCCAGACCTTCCGGGCTGAAAAGCAGGGTGTCGTCGCCGATTTCCTCGGGCTGAATTTTCAGCATGAGGCTTTCAACCATCATTTTTTTGATGCGGGTTTTGAGATCGGCGTCGGACATGAAGGCGATAGGAAGTAGGGAAATTCCGCGGAATGAACAGGATTTTTTCCTTAACGACCTGAAGCATCTTGGCCCTCCGCGGCCCTTGATGAAATCGGGGTCAGGCCGTGTAGTCCCGGGCGGCGGGAACCTGCCAGACCCGGCCGGCAGGGAGGGAAAGCGCGGTCAGCCGGCCGCCATAGACGCAGCCGGTGTCGATGCCATAGAAACGATCTTCGTCGATGAACGGCTCGCGCCAATCCTTGTTGTACCGTTTATGACCGACGACGAGGGGACGAGCCAGATCGAGGTCGTCCTTCCAGGAAGGTTTGAGGTTGGTGTCTCCGGTCAGGATGTCGGCTGGCTGGAGTTGCAGGGAGAGACTTTTTTTCAGGCCACCGTGGACGGCAATGAAGTTTTCGGCGGAAATGTAGAGAGGCAGACGAGCCGCAAAGTCGAGGAAGTCGGCGTAGTCTTTTTTCGGCATGAGTTCCCGGGTGAGAACACTTTCCTCCTTCATGGCCCGGCCTTTCAGGTGATCGTTTTCGTGATTGCCGCGGAGGCACTCGCAGTTGAGGTCCCGCACCAAGCGCCAGACGCCAGCGGGATCGGGGCCCTTGTTGACGAGGTCGCCCATGAGAATGAGACGATCCCCTTTGGCGGGGGAAATCCTTTCGAGCAGGCGCGCGAATTCCCGGCTGCAACTGTGGATATCCCCGACGAAGATGGTATTGGAGGCCATGGATCGCCGGGTTAGATAAGCGGTTGGCGGAGCGAAGGAAAGAAGGTATTCAGTTGTCGGGCCGGAGAAGGCGGCCCACGATGAAGACAGTGAAAAAGATGCGGCTGGATGTGGCGCTGGTCGAGCGCGGGCTATTCCCTTCGCGGGAGAAGGCCCAGCGCGCCATCATGGCCGGGCTGGTGCTGTTGGGTGGGCAGAAGGTGGACAAGGCCGGGACCGGCGTGGCCGATGATGCCGTGCTGGAGGTTCTCGGCACGGACAAGTATGTCGGCCGGGGCGGCCTCAAGCTGGAAGGAGCGCTGGACCACTTTCACATTCCGGTGGAAGGCCGCATCTGTCTCGACATCGGAGCCTCCACGGGCGGCTTCACCGATTGCCTGCTGCAACACGGAGCGGCCAAGGTCCATGCCATCGATGTTGGGCATGGCCAGATCGACTGGGGCCTGCGCAATGACACAAGGGTGATCGTCAAGGAAGGCCTGAATGCCCGCAATTTGACGACGGAAGATGTGCCAGATGTCATCGATATCTGTGTGGCGGATGTGAGTTTCATCTCGTTGACGTTGATTTTACCCGCCGCCTTTGCCTTACTCAGTCCCGCCGCCGACATGGTCGTCCTCATAAAACCCCAGTTTGAACTGTCACCCGACAAGGTGGCTCGCGGCGGCGTGGTGAAGGAAGAGGCCTTTCGCACCGAGGCGGTGGAGAAAATCCGGCAATTTGTCGAAGGGATAAACCGTCAGTGGATGGGGGTCGTCCAATCGCCCATCGCCGGCCGGGAAGGGAACATCGAATTTCTCGCCCACCTCAAGCCATGATCGGACTTATCGCCCATTCGGCCAAGGCCGACGCCCGCTCCGCCCTGCGGGAAATGATCTCGGCCCTGAAAAAAAGGAAGATTGCGTTCGCGCTGGAGAAGCAGACCGCGAAACTCGTGGGGCGCAAATCCTCCGATGACGAGCGCGCGCTGGCGAAGAAATCCGAGATTCTCGTCGTGCTCGGAGGAGACGGCACCATCCTGCGCGTCGTTCATAAATTGGGGCCGGACCTAAAGCCGATCTTCGGGGTCAACATCGGCTCCCTCGGTTTCCTGACCTGCGTCGGACCGGCGGAGATCGGCCGGGCGGTCGAAAGTCTGGCCAAGAAGGATTACATCCTCAGTCCGCGCGATTTGATGGTGGCGGAAATCACCAGCGGAACCCGGAAAAAGGCCCGCATGTTTGGATTGAATGATGTCGTCATCAGCCGCGGAGAACGCTCGCAACTGGTCCGCATCCGCATCCAGATCGATGGCTCCGAACTGACCGACTACAACGCGGATGGTCTGGTGGTTTCCACGCCGACGGGCTCGACGGCCTATTCCCTTTCGGCCGGGGGCCCTATTCTCATGCCGGATTCCGGCGGGTATGTGATCACCCCGATCTGCCCTCACGTTCTGACCAACCGGTCCACGGTGGTGAGCGACCGCTCCCTTATCGAGGCCACGCTGATGGTCGAGCAGCAGCAGGTTTTTGTCACGGTGGACGGACAGGCCACCGAGGCCATGCGGGTGGGGGACACCCTGCGTATCACCAAAAGCGACCGCGTCCTGCCGCTGGTGATGCTGCCGGAACGCTTGTTTCCCGAGGTCCTCCGGCAGAAGCTGAAATGGCGGGGGAGCAATCTATGACGACCATCGGCGAAATCCTGCAACCTGACCATGTGCTGATGAGTCTTTCCGCCGAGGACAAGGCGGGCGCGATCGAGGCAGTGGTGACCAAACTCAATGGCGATGCCCGGGTGAAGGATTTTGAGGTCCTGCATCAAGCCGTGCTGCTCCGCGACGCGCCTTCCATTGAGGAAAACGGGTGCGGGATTTGCATCGCCCACGGTCGCACCGAGGCGGTCACCGCCCTGGTCATGGCCGCCGGCCGCCTGTCGACCGGTCTGCCGACGCCGGAGATTGCGTCGCCCCTGCGATTGGTCTTCGTGGCGGGGATTCCCGCCACCTTCAATTCCGAGTACCTCCGGATCGTGGGGGCCATTGCCCGGATCTGCCGGGACAAACACCAGTTGGAGCGCCTGCTGGCCGCCAAAACCGCCACTCATTTCGTCGATTTGCTCACGGCGGGCGAGGTCAGACTCTAGAAGCGGCGAAATTTTTTGCCTGATCTTGATTTTTGCGGGCGAAGGGACACCTTGAAGCGATGCCATTGCTGGAAGTGAAGGATTTGCGAGTCTGGTTTCCCGTTCTCGGGGGCCTGATGCGCCGCAAGGTGGACGATATCAAGGCCGTGGACGGTGTGAGTTTCACGGTGGAGGCCGGTCAGACGGTGGGTCTCGTCGGAGAAAGTGGGAGCGGCAAGACGACGGTAGGGCGGGCGCTCCTCAAACTGATCAAGGCGACCTCCGGCAGCGTGGTTTTCGACGGGAAAGACATCCTTCCCATGAAGGAGCGGGAATTTCGCCCGCTGCGCAGCGAGATGCAGATGATTTTTCAGGACCCCTTTGGTTCCCTGAATCCGCGGCTGAATTGCGGGGAAATCATCGGCGAGGCCTTGGAAATCCATTTCAAGCAAATGTCCCGCTCCGACCGCGCCGCGCGAGTGGCGGAACTTTTGCAGCAGGTCGGTTTGAAACCCGAGATGGCCAGCCGGTATCCGCATGAGTTCAGCGGCGGTCAGCGCCAGCGTATCGGTATCGCCCGGGCCCTGGCGGTGAAGCCGCGGTTTATCGTGTGCGATGAGCCCGTGAGCGCGCTCGACGTTAGCGTGCAGGGGCAGATCGTCAATTTGTTGGAGGATCTCCAGCAGGAGTTGGGCATCTCATATCTGTTCATCGCCCATGACCTTGCCGTGGTGGAACATATCAGCGATTTCGTGCTGGTGATGCATCGCGGGCATATCGTGGAGGCGGCTCCGGCGGCGGAAATCTACGAAAATCCGCAGCATGAATATACCAAGACACTGCTGGCGGCCGTCCCGCAACTCGCGTGAGACTCGCCAAATTGATTTCGCCATCTAAAGTCCATTTTTCCTGATGCATCCCTGGCTCCGCAAATTCTTCGGCATGAACTGGCTGGTATTCGGCCTCATGATGGCGCTGCTGGGCTATGGCATCTACGCCATCTACAGCGCCACCTGGATGCGTAATGAAAACTTCTGGAGCTCCCAGTTGGTCTGGCTGTGCCTTTGTCTTCCGATGTATTTCATCGTCTCACTCGTTGACTACCGCTGGGTTCGGTTCGGCGCGGTGCCGT
This sequence comes from uncultured Chthoniobacterales bacterium, assembly GCA_964445975.1. Taxonomy (GTDB): domain Bacteria; phylum Verrucomicrobiota; class Verrucomicrobiia; order Chthoniobacterales; family Terrimicrobiaceae; genus CAYUMP01. Next base: position 119,134 of record CAYUMP010000007.1, read on the forward strand.
TGTATGTGCTGGGTATCCTGGGGTTGGTGGCGACCATGTTGATCGGGGAAAAGCGGTACGGAGCTCGCAGCTGGCTGGATCTCGGCGTGATGAATTTTCAGCCCTCCCAGCTTGCCATCGTCGCCGGCATCATGACGCTGGCGGTTTATCTGGAGGCTTCCAAGAAGACCATGCCTATCCTGCGGCTGATGGCCTGCGGAGCCATCGTGGGCGCTCCTTGGGTGATGATTTTGATCCAGCCGGATCTTGGGTCGTGCATCGTCTGGGTGCCGGTGCTGCTGGCCATGCTTTTTGTGGGCGGCGTTCCGAAGCGCTGGCTTATCGCCATGTTGATCGTCGCCATTGCCATCGTGCCGCTGGTGGTGAACTTCGGCCTGAAACCCTATCAGTATTCCCGTATCACCACCTTCCTCAATCCGGACCTCGACCCGCAGGGAGATGGCTGGAATATCAATCAGTCCTTGATCGCCATCGGCTCGGGCGGCTTCTACGGCAAGGGCTTCAAGGCCCCGAATACCCAGAATGAGTTGGGCTTCCTGCCCGCCACGATCGTGCACAATGACTTCATCTTTTCCGTCATGGGCGAGCAGCACGGGTTTGTCGGCGGCATCATCCTGCTGGCGGTCTTGACCATGCTTTTCCTAGCGGCCCTGCATATCGCGGTCGAATCGGATGACGACCTCGGGCGATTATTGGCTGTGGGTATAGTGATGCTGCTTTTCACCCACACCTTCATGAATATCGGCATGACCATCTCCGTCACGCCCATTACGGGTCTGCCGCTGCCGTTTATCAGCTACGGCGGATCATTCCTGATGATCACACTCTTCAGCATGGGACTCCTCCAGAGCGTCTGGATTCACCGCAAGACGATCCGCTAAATCTTGATGCGCTCGATCTGGGCGCCAAGGCCGTTGAGCTTTTCGTCGATGCTCTCGTAACCGCGGTCGATGTGGTAAACACGATTGATCTCGGTCATGCCGTCGGCCCGCAGACCGGCTAAAACCAAGGCGGCGGAGGCGCGAAGATCGCTGGCCATGACGGGCGCGCCGCTCATTTTTTCCACACCGGTGATGAGGGCGGTGGCTCCTTCGAGTTCGATATTGGCCCCCATGCGCTTGAGTTCGGCCACGTGCATGAAACGCTGCGGAAAGACTGTTTCGGTGATGGCGCTGATGCCCGTGGTGCCCGCGAGCAGGGCGCACATCTGAGCCTGCATGTCCGTCGGGAAACCAGGGTAAGGCATGGTTTCCAGTTTGAGCGGGTTGCGTTTCCCATTGGCCTTGACCGTGACGTAGTCCTTGCCGGTCGCGATGGAGAAGCCGGCTTCAATGAGCGGATCAATGACCGCCTTGAGGTGGACGGGGGCCACGCGCTTGATCGTGACTTCATCGCCGGCAATGGCCGCTGCGACCAAAAAGGTGCCGGCTTCGATGCGGTCGGGGATGACTTCATGCTCGGCGCCGTGAAGTTCCTTCACGCCCTCAACGATTATGCGGCGGGTGCCGGCGCCTTCGATTTTGGCGCCCATGGCGATGAGGAAATTGGCGAGGTCTTCGACTTCGGGCTCTTCGGCCGCTCCGTCAATGACAGTGGTGCCGTCGGCCAGGACTGCGGCCATCATGACGTTGTCGGTGCCCAACACGGTGGACCCAAACTTGCCGCGCAGATTGATCGTGGCGCCTTTGAGTTGCGGGGCCAGAACCTTAACGTTGCCTGCCTGGACGAGAACGGCCGCACCAAGGGCCTCAAATCCACGCAAGTGAAGATCGACTGGGCGGTCGCCGATGATGCATCCACCAGGGAGGGAGACGGTCGCTTCCTTCTCGCGACCAAGAAGAGGACCGAGGATACAAACGGAGGCACGCATCTTGCGTACAATGTCGTAGGGAGCTTCGGTCAAAATCTTCTCAGCCTTAACGGTGACGGTCCCGCTGGCGCGCTCCACCTCGCAGCCCAACTCGCTGAGGATGGTGAGCATGTAGTGGATGTCGCTGAGATCGGGAACGCGCGAGATCACGCATTGTTCCTTGGTCAGAAGAGTGGCGGCCAGGATGGGCAGGGCGGAGTTTTTGGAACCGCTGATGCGCACAGTGCCGTTAAGCGTAGAGCCCCCGTGAACGATGATTTTATCCATAAGCTGCGAGCATGAATCGTTTGATGCCTTGATAGTCTGGGTGGACGGTGATGTCGCGATAATTGTGGGCCTGAAAGAGCGCCGCGACGCGCTCCGACTGGTCATGGCCAATCTCCAGGGCGATCGTGGCTCCCGGCCGGAGCCGCGGGATGGCCCGTTCGATCAATTTTTCGATGAAAAGCAGGCCATTTTCCCCACCGTCCAGGGCCGTCTTGGGATCGCAGCGCACCTCGCGTTGCAAGGTGGCCATTTCGCCGGTGGCGATGTAGGGTAGGTTGGCGGCGATCAGGTCAAACTGGTCTTCGCCCAGAGGAAGCAGGTCGGCCTCATGGAAAGTGATCCGGCCGGGCCCGGCGAGTTGGTCGGAGTTCGTCCGGGCCAGATCGAGCGCATCGGAGGAAATATCCACGGCGGTGATCCGGGCATCGGGGAGTTCCAGGGCCAGAGTGATGGCAATGACTCCGGAGCCGGTGCCGCAATCGAGAATGCTCTGGAAGGGCTTCCGTGCCAGCATCAGCTCGACCAATTGCTCCGTCTCGGGCCGGGGAATCAAGGCGCGGCTGTCGCAAAGAAAGGTGCGTCCGAAGAACTCTGCGGTGCCCAGCAGATGTTGCAAGGGCTTGCCCGTGCCGCGTTCGCGGATGAGATCGCGCAGGGGGGCCCGCTCGGCGTCGGACAACGGCCGGTCAAACTCCATGTACAGATCGAGCCTCTTCTTCATGCCCAACACATGGGCCAGCAGATGCTCGGCATTCAGTCGGGGGCTTTCCACCCCGTGCTTTTCCAGATACCCGGAGGCCGCAGTCAATACCTCCAGAACGGTCATGATCTGGTCAACTGAGGTTGGCTTCCTTGAGGCGTTGTTCCATGTCGCTCGCGACCAGGGCGTCGTTCATCTCCTGGATATCTCCGCCAAGAAAGCGGTCCAGATTGTAGAGGGAAAGTTTGATGCGGTGATCGGTCACACGATTCTCGGCGAAATTGTACGTGCGGATCTTTTCCTCGCGTCCGCCGCCGCCGATGAGGCTCTTGCGGTGCGCGGAGTATTTTTCCTCTTCTTCGCGGCGTTTGTCCTCGAGCAGACGGGAACGCATGACTTGGAGAGCGCGCTCCTTGTTCTGCTGCTGGCTGCGGCCGTCCTGACAACGCACGATGCGGCCGGTCGGGATGTGCATGACCTGCACGGCGGAGTCGGTCGTATTCACGCCCTGACCGCCGGGACCACCCGCGCGGCAGACTTCGATGCGCAGGTCGGACATCTTGAGGTCGAGATCGACTTCCTCGGCCTCGGGCAGGACGGCGACAGTGGCCGTGGAGGTATGGATGCGGCCCTGGGCCTCGGTGGCGGGCACGCGTTGCACACGATGGACGCCGCTCTCGTAGCGCATCTTGCGAAAGACCGAATCACCGGACAGGCGGAAGACGATTTCCTTCAATCCGCCCAGATCAGCTTCGCTGGAGTCCATCGTTTCCACTTTGTAGCCGACCGTATCGGCAAAGCGGAGGTACATGCGATAGAGGTCGGCGGCAAAAAGAGCCGCCTCGGTGCCGCCGGTGCCGGCGCGGATTTCCACGATGGCGTCGCGGTCTTCGCCGGGTTCGGGCGGGAGCAGCGCGATTTGCAGGCTTTTCTCCAGCTCGGGCAGGCGCTTTTCCAGTTCGGGAAGTTCCGCGGCGGCGAGTTCGGCCATCTCGGCGTCGGAGCCGGCCGCAAGGGATCGGTTTTCGTCGATCTCGCGGCCTGTCTTCTCAAAATCCTTCCAGACACCGAGAAGATCCTTCAGCCGGGAGTGTTCGCGCAGGACCTCGCGGGCGCGCGTCGCATTATCAAAAAGCGAGCTGCCGCTGATTTCGCCCTCGAGTTCTTCGAAGCGAATCCGCTTTTTTTCAATCAGGCTGGAGTAATCCATAAGTTGTCGGGACCAGAAAACGCGAAACGGTGATGACGCATCGCTGCGCAATCACCGTTTCTTGCGGGGAGGGAAATCTAGGCTTTCTTGATGCCGGCCTTGGTGAGGCGGGTGGCACGTGCGGTTCCGTAGCGGCGCTTGAACTTGTCAATGCGTCCGGCGGTATCGACGAACTTCTGTTCACCGGTGAAAAAGGGATGGCAGGCTGCGCAAATACCGATTTTGATATTGTCGTGCGTCGAGCGCGTGCGATACGACGCACCGCAGGCACACATGATAACGGTTTCGACGTAATTGGGATGAATGTCTGACTTCATGGCTGTGGAAAATTTCCAACATACTCAAAAAATGACATTACGCAATCTCGAAAAGAACCCGATTTTGCAGAGGTGGGCCGGGGTCCTTTCCCAGAGGGGAGACGATGGGGCCATTTTTGCCGAGGATGGGCGGATTTTGCGCACGTTTACTCAGGTGGAGGAGGGGAGTCTGCGTCAGGCGGAGTGGTTTTCCCAATACCCGGCCGGTCAGGTCGTGGGTCTGCAAATGGGCAACAACCCGGAGTGGCCGGAAACCCTGCTGGGTCTCTGGAAGGCTGGTCATGTCGCTCTGCCTTTGGATTTCGATCTGTCGGGAGATCGCCTGCTAAAAGCCCAGGCCGCCTGCCGGATGTCCCTGCGTTGCGAGGCTGGAACGGTTGAGGTGAGGGTGGGGCGGGGTTCGGGAGTCTTCGACGCCGAGGGCGACTTGCTCAAGCTCACTTCCGGGACGAGCGGCGAACCCCGGGCCATTCGCTTTACCGCCGCACAACTGCTGGCCGATTGCGACAACGTCTGCGACACGATGGGCCTGCGGGAGGACGATCGCAACTATGGCGTCATTTCTTTTGCCCATTCCTACGGCTTCAGCAATCTGATTACGCCTCTGCTCTGCCGGGGGGTCGCCCTCGTGGCGAGTCGGGAAATGATGCCCCGGGCCGTCGCCGACGGTTTGGCGGCCAGCGGAGCCACCGTCTTCCCGGCGGTTCCCGCGGTTTTTCGCGCCCTGGGCGGCTTTCGGTTTGACTCCAATTCGGTCCGGCTCTGTGTGTCGGCTGGCGCTCCGCTTTCCCCCGAGGTGGCCAGGCAGTTTTACGAGACCTGGGGACGGAAGGTGCATTCCTTCTACGGGGCCTCCGAATGCGGGGGTATCTGTTACGATGCGAGCGACGATCCGGACGTCCTCGCTGGCTTCGTTGGCCCCGCCCTGAAAAACGTCACCCTCGAACCGCTGACATCAGCCTCGCCCTCCCTGGTCCGCGTGCGGAGCGAAGCGGTGGGGCAGGGGTACTTTCCCGAACCCTCGGAGGAATTGCCGGGCGACGGAACCTTCCATCCCGCCGATTTGCTTGATCAACAGCCGGAGGGCTTCATCATATCCGGCCGACTATCCGACTTCATCAACATCGCGGGCCGCAAAGTGAATCCGGCTGAGATCGAAGGTGTTATCCGGCAAATCGGAGGCGTCAGCGAAGTGGTCGTTTTCGGCGTTCCCGGCAGCGCTCGGGGCGAGGATGTGGCCGCCTGCGTCGTCGGTTCAGCCACCGAAAATGAATTGAAAACTTTCTGCGCAATTCATCTGCCGGCCTGGCAGGTGCCGAGGCATTGGTGTTTTCTGGAGGCGTTGCCGGTTAATGCGCGCGGAAAGTTGAGCCGCGCAGAGTTGCGGAAAAAACTATTTTAAGTTCGATAAGACGGGGGGCTCGTCGTACCCTGGAAAACCTAAGCGAGTTGTAATGAATATTGAACTCATCGTGAAATGGAAGATCAAGGAGTCCGAGGTCGAGCGGATTTTGAATCTACTGCCGGAATTGGCGGAAAAGAGCAGAAACGAAAAGGGTAATCTCTTTTATTCCGTATATCAGTCGGAGAGCGATGCCAGTGAACTCGTGTTGCATGAAAAGTATGGCGATCTCGATGCGGTCGAAGCGCATAAGAACTCTGAGCACTATCAATCAATCGTCGTAAAAGAAGTCCTCCCTCATCTCATCGTGCGGGATGTGATTCGGGTAAAAAAGCTGCTATAGCTCCGAACAAAGCCGATCCTGAAAATCAATCGCCTAACCAAATACCGCCATGTCAAAAAAAATCCTGATCATCGCTTCAAATGTCAGCACACTTGGTCCAAAGAAACGGAGAGTCGGCGTTTTTCTATCGGAGGTTGCGCATCCTTATGCCGAATTCCAGAAAGCCAATTACCAAATTGACTTCGCCAGTCTCACGGGGGAGTCACCCTTTCTCGACGCCCTTAATCTGGCTGGTGACCCGGCCAATTTGGCGTTCCTCGTCGGTAAGGGGTGGGCGGACATGCATGATGCCCACAAGCTCTCCGATGTCGATGTCAGCGCTTACGACGCGATCTTCGTTCCCGGAGGTCTGGCACCCATGGGCGATATGCCTGAACACCCGCTTCTTAAGGAAGTGATTAAGGAAACCTATGAGCGGAATGCTGTTGTGGGAGCTGTTTGCCACGGACCAGTCTCATTGCTGAACGTCAAGCTAAGTAGTGGGTCATACCTCGTTGACGGAAAAAACGTCTCGTCATTTACGAATGACGAAGAGGATAACTACGCGAAAGCGGATGTTCCCTTTGAATTGGAAACGGCTCTAGTCAGCCAGGGGGCGAAATTCCATAAGGCCGGCCCTTGGGCGGCCTGCAGTATCGCGGACGGAAATCTCGTCACCGGGCAGAATCCGGCATCTGCCAAGGGAGTTGCGGAAAAAATGATCAAGCTTTTGGAAGCCTAGTAGCAAGTCCCTTAGAGATCACTTAACGAGGATTAGACGACGTTGGTCTCGACGGCGATGTTGCCGTGCGTGGCCTTGGAGTACGGGCAGATCTCGTGGGCAGTTTTAACCAGTTCCTCCGCGACCTCGCGATCAAGGCCCGGCAGGCTCACGTCGAGCCGCGCCGCCAGGAAGAAGGCGCCATCGGCCATGTTCAAAGTGATTTCGGCGTCGACCGCTGCGTCGGCGGGAAGCTCGACCTTTTTCTTGGATGCGGCGAGTCCGAGCGCGCCGAGGTAGCAGGCCGACCAGGCGACGCCAAAGAGCTTCTCGGCTGCCGGGTGAGGCTCGGGCAGCTTGATATCCAGAAAACCGTCGTTACTGCTGCCCGCACCTTCGGGCCCTGCGGTGGTGTGGGTCTTGGCGGTGAAGAGAACTTTGGCACTCATGGGGATGTCCTTTCGATGTTTTGGTTTTTGCGAGACCAATTGGCGGTTAAACAACAACCGTCGCAGAAGTTATACCGGCTAATTCAACTCCTGTCGAAATCTTAATATCTGCCCGATGACTTCTCGATTTCGCGGGCCTGCCACTCCCGATACGCAAAGGGCGAAATTTCGGAGGGTTTGATCTCGCTGCGTCCACCCCAGAAAACGTTGGTGTAGCTGACGGGGATGCCGATCGTAGCGAGATGGAGATCGATGGCGGCTTTGTGGGCCAGCACCCGGTCCTTATCCGTGCCATGGGCCACGGCCATGATATTGACGTTATTGAATTCCGGACCGCCTTCCCGCCAATAGCAATGGGTCAGGGCTTCAAAGCGCCCGGCTTCGCTACCCGCTTCGATCTCCCGGCCGGGCGGAACGGCCCAATGAAACAAAGCGTTGAACCTGGTGACGCGCGTGCCGGTCTGGTTGGGCTTCACATGTTCCAAAAAGGTGGAAAAGCGGCCAATCAATTTGCGAGCCGCGAGCGACTCGGCCACGGCAAAAAATTCGTCTGCCGACACGCCGGCTTCCGCGGCGCGGGCGTCCCAGGCGGGTTCGCGGATTTCATCCGCCGAGAACTCACGCTTCAAGGCGGTCAATATCTTCCATTCGTGGTCGGTGAGCTTGACCGTTTCGACCACGTGCATTTGGGCGGGATGGTCGGCCTTGTCACCGGGCTCGATGGTCTTGCGCCGCACATGGCCGACGCCCAACGCGAAGATGCCCTTGGCCGGCATGAGGCGGTAGCTCTCGGCTCCGGTGATACGGCAGAGGAGCTGGCAATGTTCGTCCAGCGAGAAACCGGCGGGAACCTTGAGTGTGGTCCAAAGTTTGTAGGCTTCGCCGGGGATTTTGGCGTCGGTTGAACGAATCACCACATGCCCCGAGTAGGGGTCCTTTTGAAACATGTAGTCGAAAGCGGCGTCGAGTTTATCGGCGGGAACTTTCCAGGCGACGAGGGCACCGGTCGCCAGGTTGGTGGCCAGCAGGGTTTGCCGGACGCGGCGGATGGTGCCGGCCTCGAGCATGGCGCGAATGCGGCTGAGCACGGTGTCGAGATCGACTCCCGAAACCTCCGCGATCTTTTGAAAGGGATGACGAACGAAACCGGCGATCTTGTCTTCGGAGACGGCAAGAATGCGGGCGTTGACCGGGTCGGTGTGTTCGATGGGAGTCATGAGGAGGCCTAAAGGTGCATCGCGTCTATCGGACTGGCAAGGGCTTTGACCTTTTCCCGGCTGACCGGTACAGAGGAGGTCGGATGGTTGGAAATATCGAGACGCTCCTCCTTCTGCTGGGCATGATCGGCGTGCTGGCCGTCGTGGCCGAGCGGCTGCGGTTTCCCTTTCCCATCCTTCTTGTCATTGCCGGTCTCGGCATCGGACTTTCGCCTGGCCTGCCCGAAATGGGCCTCGATCCTCAATTGGTCCTGATGATCTTTCTGCCGCCGCTGCTCTACACCGCGGCTTGGAACTTCCCTTGGGAGGATTTTCGGGCTCACCTGCTGCCGATCTTCGTCCTCGCGGTCGGGCTGGTCTTCGCCACCATCGTCTGTGTGGCCTATGCGGCGCATTGGCTGATTCCCGGCATGACTCTCGCGACCGGCTACGTGCTCGGCGCCATCATTTCCCCGCCGGATGCCGTGGCGGCGACAGCGGTCCTGAAAAAACTGCGGATGCCCCGGCGTTTGTCGACGGTGCTGGAAGGGGAAAGCCTGGTCAATGATTCCAGCGGCCTGGTGGCTTATCAGTTTGCGGTCGCAGCCGTGGTGACGGGATCGTTTTCCCTGCGCGCGGCCAGCCTGGATTTTGTCTGGATGTCGCTCGGAGGTATTCTTTTCGGCTGGCTGGTTGCTCTCATGGTGGGGCGTGTACATCGGCGGCTGTCCGATCCGGCCGTACAGGTCACCTTGAGTTTGCTCACTCCCTACATGATCTATCTGCCGGCGGAAAAATTTGGCATTTCCGGGGTTCTGGCCGTTGTGACCGCGGGCCTGCAGCTCGGGCATCACTCCTGGTTCTCCCTCGGGGCCGCCAGCCGCTTGCACCGCAACGTCATCTGGTCCTTTGTCGAGTATCTGCTCAACGGCCTCGTCTTCATCCTCATCGGGCTGCAGTTTCCGGCCATCCTGCGGGGGATCGAGGGCATGCCCATCGTGAACATTGTCTTCGGCGGCATCGTCATCTGCCTGGTGGTCATCGGCGTGCGGTTCCTCTGGATTTTTCCGCTGGCCTGGGTTGAACACCACTTTCTCCGCCGTGGCGAAGATCCCCGAAACTTCCTCAGCAAAGCCGCCCTCGTAGTCCTCTCCTGGGCCGGGATGCGCGGAGTGGTCTCCCTGGCGGCGGCACTCGCGCTCCCACTGACCACTTCCGCCGGGGAGGATTTTCCCTTCCGTCATCTCATTCTGTTTCTCACCTTCTGCGTCATTTTCGTGACGCTCGTCCTGCAAGGCCTCTCCCTGCCATGGCTGGTGAAGAAGCTGGGAGTGGAAGACCGGAGCCCGAGTTATGAGGACGAAGCCCATGCCCGCATCGAGGTGCTGGGGGAAATCCTGAGCGAGATCGATCACCTGGAAGCCGCCGTCCAGGGTCACCGGCAAAAAGAATCACTCGCGATGTGGCGGGGACATTTTCAGGGCCGCCTGGAAAACCTCAAGACCCGGCTCGCGTTGCTGCCCGAGACGACCCACTCCAGCGTCGAATGGGAGAGAGAGACCTTCACCCACATCATGGAGCGCGGACGACGCAGCCTGACCGAGATGAAACGGTCGGGAAAAATTTCCGAGGATGTGCGCCGCCGGATCGAGTACGACCTCGATCTCGAACAAAACCGCATTCAGCGCGTTTTCATGCGCCCAGACTGATCAGCCCGCGATTAACGCCTGGTCGAGCACCTTGACCACGCGGTCCATTTCCCCGCGGGTGTTGTAAAAATGCGGGCTGAAGCGCAGCCAGAATCCGCTCGTGCGTGATCTCCGCAGCGAAGCCGTGATCTTTTCCTTTTCCAGCGCGGCAAACAACTTGGCCGCATCGATGCCGGGATGCCGCGCGGTGACGATGCCGCAACGCAGGGGGTGATCGCGCGACGGTGAGAGAAATTCAAACCCCCGTTCCGCCAGCAGTCCATGCAGATAATCCGCCGTATCAAGAATCGCCGCGGAGACATTGTCCATGCCCGTCTCCAGGAGCATCTCCAGGGCGGCCTTCATGCCATAGACCCCGGCAACGTTTAAGACGCCGGGTTCGTAGCGCTGGGCGGTCTCGGGAAAGTCGATGGTTTCCTGGGTGATGAAGTCGGGCGATTTGACATTCCAAGCCCCCAGCAACGTGGGCCGGCAAAGCGGGAAATTTTTCTTCGCGACATAAACGATGCCGATGGCCATGGGCCCAAGCATCCACTTGTGGGCGTCCGCGCTCAGAAAGTCGACATGCTTCACGGTGAGTGGAAAAGCCCCGAGCGTCTGAATCGCATCGACGGAGAAAAGAATACCACGCTCGTGCAGCATCGCTCCGATGGCATCAACATCGAGACGCCAGCCGGTGAGGAAGTGGCACGAGGCCAGCGCAACCAGCCGGGTGCGCACAGTCAGTTCACGAGCGACGACCTCCGGAGTGATCTGCCCGGGCTTCTCCGGACGGACGAAGCGCACTTTTACGCCTTGTTCCGCCAGTGCCGTCCACGGGTAGACATTCGATGGGTAGTCGTCCTCATAGCAAACGAGTTCGTCCCCGTCCTTCCAGGATAGACCGTTGGCGAAAAGACTCAGGCCTAGCGAAGTTGGGCCAAGCAGGGCGATCTCCGATTTGTCCGCGCCGATCAATTCCGCGCATACCTGCCGGGTCTTTTCAATGTCGCGCAGGACTTCGCCGAACTCCTGGTGATCTTGGGAGCTGGCCCGCACATGTTCGATCATCGCTTCCGCCACACATTGCGGCAGGACCGTGACTCCGGCATGACCGAGGAAGATCTGCTTTCTGGCGACGGGAAATTTTTCGAGACGCTCAGCCTCGCTGGTGAAAAGACTCATTTATTTTTTCTTCTCGGCTTCCTCGATGTGCTTCCAGAATTCCTTCGCGCTGCCCAGCTGCTCGTCTTCGGTGGCCTCCTGATCCATGGGGAGGTTGGAACGATAGAGAAAGTCGCGGATCGTGTTTTTATGAAAGACCCGGTGGATCAAGATACCCTCAGGATGCTTCTCGAAATAGATGCGATAGTCCTTCGCCCGGCAGCGCAGCAGCTTGCGCCCGTCGCGCTGGACCTTGCCGAAACGTCGGGTGTCGAGCGTGTCGAGGTCTTCCGGCAGAAGATGGAATTCAGTCAGGAGATCGAGTTGGAGCTCCTTGGGCAGCGCCGCCATCTCCGCGGCGCTGATCGAATTGAAGATCATCTGAAACACAGTCCTACAATACGAAGCTGTCGGCCCCCGGAATCAAGACTACATTTCAGGCCGGTTGGCCCTGCGTCCCGCAATCCATTGCAAAATGGCCTCAGGCACAAGGGCGAGAAGCAGGATGATCAGGGGCCAGGCCAGCGCAAAATAACGGTGATGCTCGATGCCGACCAAAAATACCGCCGGCAGATAACCGCACATCGCCAGCGTCCAGACACCGACGGTGCGGCGATGGGGCGAAAGCAGGGACACCAATATTCCGGCAAGCAGCCACCAGGCCAGAAAGGTCGGCCGGCAGTCCCGCAACGGGGTGGCGTCTCCCTGCGGCCGATAAACCAGCGCCCCCGCCGCCTGATAGGCATCGGCATACGAAACCAGAAAACCGGCGGCTGAAGAATCAGGGTGGGGACTCACCATCCGGCGAAACTCCTCGTAAGTCGGAAACGGCCGATCCTTGGGCAGCCCAAAGACAATGCGCAGCATGCGCTGGTCCTTTTCCCGCTTCGGATACATCTCGACGAACCGATCTGCGTAGTAGTTCGCGTAGAGCCGGGTCGGTTTGAAGTCCGCCTGATTGCACGAGCCGACCAGCCGTTGCAGGCCGATATGCAGATAGAGGTGGGGCTTGGCCAGGATACCCTCGAAGGCGAGGCTCTTGAAAAGCGCGTTTTGCTTCTTCTTGTCCTTCGCCAGGGCCTGCCAGAGCGGATAGGCGGGATAGTTTTCAGGATCGCGCAGGAAGTCATGCACCTCGTCGTCCTCCTCATCGTAAAAATCCAGCCGCTCGTATTTCTTCCGCACCCAGTCTCGGATTTCGGCTTTGTATTCCGCGTGGGCGGGGGTGTCGACCTGGGTGAGGGGAAAGGCGGTGGTGTAAAAAAGCCAGGCACTTTGCTCTTCGTCGCCGGCGGTCAAACTGGCCAGGAAGAGCGCGACGAGCGACAGCCATTGCGGCCATTTCAGCACCCGCCACGCGCAAACAATCACTAGGGCAAGAACGACGCCGGGCCAGAGGAATTTACCCGAGGGTTTGGTGAGCAACAGAATCGCGAACGGAACCAGGAACCACCACCAGAAATGGCGGGCGCGGGTTTTATCGGCCTGACTGACCCAGGCCGCCCATCCGGCCATGGCCCAGATGAGACAGTTGAAGACCAGGGAGTCCGCGATCATCTCGTGCTCGTACCAGATGAACACCGGCATGCCGGCGAGGATCACCGTGACCGGTACGATGAACCAACGCCAGTTGGCAAAGGTGCGCCGCACCAGATAGGCCATGGGCAGGATCGTCGCCAGCCCCAGAAGACCCTGGACCCAGTTCAGCCATTTCAACGTGCCGCCAGGCAGGACGGAAAGAGGCAGTAGAAAAATCGGATAAAGGTACCTCCGCTTTTCGTTGATGCTGAAATAGAATTCGGAAAGCACGCCGTCGGCGAACCCCATGAAGGAACGTGAATCAGAGCCCCAGTACGCGTACGGCGCGTAGTGCAAAAAGAGCAGCCGGAGAGCAGCCCCAAAAAGCAGGGCGGGAATGGCCCAGATCAGTGCATCGCGCAGGAGCGGATGCCGGTGAAAAAAGCCGGTGCTCAAGAGGTCTTTTGCACCGCTTGCAGGAAAGGTTGAATGCTCTCGACCAGCTTTTTGAACCCGGCGAAGTCCACCTGTTGCTGGCCGTCACTCATGGCTTCGGCCGGATTGGGATGAACCTCGATGATCAATCCGTCCGCGCCCATGGCCACTGCGCCGGCGCAAAGTGCGATGACCAGATCGGCCCGGCCGCAACCCTGGCTGGGGTCGACGATGACGGGAAGATGGGATTCCTTTTTGGCGATGGCCACGGCCGAGAGATCGAGCGTGTTACGCGTATAGGTTTCAAACGTGCGGATACCGCGCTCGCAGAGCAGCACATTGGGATTGCCATGGGCCAGGATGTACTCGGCCGCCAGCAGCCATTCCTCGATGCGCTCGCTCATGCCGCGTTTGAGCAGGATGGGTTTGCCGGTTTTGGCGGCCTCGATGAGAAGCTGGAAATTCTGCGAATTGCGCGCGCCGATCTGCAGGATGTCTGCCGTTTCCGCCACATGCTCGACATCGCGTTCGCTGAGGACCTCGGTGATGATTTTCAGGCCGGTCTTTTCCCGCGCCAGCGCGAGCATCCGCAGTCCTTCCTTGCCCAGGCCCTGGAATTCGTAGGGCGAGGTGCGCGGCTTGTAAGCCCCGCCGCGCAGGATGGTGGCCCCGGCCGCCTTGACCGCCTCGGCCGTGGCCAGGAGTTGTTCCTCGCTTTCCACCGAGCAGGGACCCGCCATGAGACAGAATTTCCTGCCCCCGATTTCCACGCCCGCGACATCCACCAGCGTGTTCGTGGGCCGGGATTCCCGGCTGACCAGCTTGTAGCGCTTCTGCACGCGCAGGACGCTTTCCACTTGGGGGAGGGCGCTGAGCGATTCCAGACTCTGGTGGGTCCGCTCGTCCCCGATGGCCGCCACCACGGTTTGTTCCGTCCCATGAATGGGCGCGGGAGTGTAGCCCAGCACCTCGACTTCGCGGATGACCTCTTCGATTTGTTCCTTTGACGAGTGGGGGCGAATGACTATAATCATAGGTTTGAAAATTGGCGCAACATCCAGGGTTTTTGCGTTGCAGTCAGCTTTTCAGCATCAGTTTAGTTATGAAAGAAAAAGTAAAAGACCCCCGCATTAAAAGCCTCGTTGCCGAGGTGGCCAAGGGGAGGCAGGCCGAGATCATCGAGGACATGATCGACACCGCGTTGCGGTTTGGCAAAGACAAGACCGGAGTGGGCGAACTCAAGCTCTACAACCGCTCCCTGCGTGAGCTACGCTACGCTTCCAGTATTTTTGGAAAGTATCAGGGCATCCGCAAGGTGGCCGTTTTCGGCAGTGCCCGCACCCGTCCCGAAGCGGAGGAATACAAGCTCGCCCGCGAGTTCGCGCACCGCATGGTGGAGCAGGACTGGATGGTCATCACCGGCGGCGGCGACGGCATCATGGGCGCTGCTCAGGAAGGCGCCGGCGCGGAGAAGAGTTTCGGTTTGAACATCCAGCTTCCGTTCGAGCAACGGGCCAACGAGTGGATCGAAGGCGACGCCAAGCTGATCAACTTCCGCTACTTCTTCACCCGCAAGTTGAACTTCGTGAAGGAGACCCACGCTTTCGCGCTCTTCCCCGGCGGCTTCGGCACGCACGACGAAGGCTGCGAAGTCCTTACGCTCATTCAGACCGGCAAGAGCCCGATCGTCCCGATCGTGCTGCTGGATCGTCCGAACGGTCACTATTGGGAAACCTGGCGCCGTTTCGTGGTCAACGACCTGCTCGATCAAAAGTTGATTTCGCCCAGCGATCTAAACCTCTTCAAGGTCACCCACGACATCAATGCCGCCATCGCCGAGGTGCTGCAGTTCTACAAGAACTTCCACTCCTATCGCTGGGTGCAGAAGCGCATGGTCATTCGTGTGAACAAGCGTCTCACCGAGGCGGCCCTGGTCAAGCTGAACAAGGACTTCGATGCCTTGCTCGCGGCCGACCAGATCACGCAGAGCGCGGCCCTGCCGGAGGAAGCCGATGACAGCCATCTGGCCCACTTTCATCGTGTCGTGCTCACCCCGCACCGGCGTGACTTTGGCACCATCCGCCTGCTCATCGACGCCATCAACAACGCCGAGACGGAATCTCCGGAAGCGGCCCTGGCCGACGTGGCCACGACCCAGCACATGTAATCATCCGATTTAGCCGCCGGATTGGCGGCCGAATCCCTGTGCAGGACGGCTTTTTCGGCCGTCCTGTTCTGTTTTGGGGGCTTGCTAGCAGGGGCATTTGCCGGTAGATTTCGCCCCTTTTCCCATGAGTAAGGCAGTGACTATCTACGACACGACGCTGCGTGACGGCACGCAGGGAACCGGCATCTCTTTTTCGGTGCTGGACAAGATTCGTGTGGCAGAACGCCTGGACGCCTTCGGCGTGGACTACATCGAGGGCGGTTGGCCGGGTTCAAATCCCAAGGACGTCGCCTTCTTTGAAGAAGCTGCCAGGCGGACCTGGAAGCACGCCCGGATCGCCGCCTTTGGCATGACGCGCCGTGGCAAGACCAGGGTCGAGGACGATGCCCAGGTAAAGATGCTGCTCGATGCGAAAACGCCGGTTGTCACCATCGTGGGCAAGACCTGGCCCCTCCATGTGACGGAGGTTTTTAACGTCTCGCTGGAAGAAAATCTCGCCATGATTTCCGACACTGTGAAGCATCTGAAAACGCACGGACGCGAGGTGATCTACGATGCCGAACATTTTTTTGACAGTTTCCGCGAAGATCCGGAATATTCCCTGACCACGATCAAGGCGGCGCACGACGCCGGCGCGGATCTGGTCGTCCTGTGCGATACCAATGGCGGCTCGTTGCCGGATTATGTCAGCGAAGTCACCGCCAGGGCGGTGGCTCACCTCGGCGCGCCCGTCGGCATCCACACCCACAACGACAGCGGCGTGGGCGTGGCCAATGCGCTGGCGGCGGTCAAGGCTGGCGCGGTGCAGGTGCAGGGGACGATGAACGGATATGGTGAGCGGGTGGGCAATTGCAACCTCACCACCGTGATCCCCACGCTACAGTTGAAGCTTGGACACACAGTGGTCCCGGACCTTTCGCAACTGCACGATGTCTCCGCTTTCGTGGACGAACTGGCCAATGTTCCGCACGACATCCGTGCGCCCTACGTGGGTTCGGCTGCCTTTACCCACAAGGGGGGCTTGCACGTGCATGCGGTGCAGAAACTGGCCCGCACCTACGAGCACATTTCACCCGACCTGGTGGGTAATCATCAGACCATCGTGGTTTCCGATCTTTCCGGACAGACCAACGTATTGATGAAGGCGGAAGAGATGGGCATCAAACTGGAGAAGAGCTCTTCCGAGGTGTCCGCCATCCTTCGTCAGATCAAGGAAGCGGAAGCGGAGGGTTACGAATACGAGGCTGCCGAAGGGTCCTTTGAATTGCTGGTGCGCCGGGCTCTGGGCAAGGACAAGCCGCTTTTTGAGCTCAAGGAATATCACTGCCACTATCGTTTCTCGGGGCGCAATGGTTCCGACCCGTGCGAGGCCACGGTCAAGCTCCTCGTCAACGGTGTGCCCGAATACACCGTGGCGGAAGGCGATGGCCCGGTGGATGCTCTGGACGCCGCTCTGCGCAAGGCGCTGCGGCCGTTCTATAGCTGGATTGATGCGGTGAGGCTGGCCGACTACAAGGTGCGCATCGTCGATGGCGCGCGCGGTACGGCGGCGCGCACCCGCGTGCTCATTGTTTCCACCAACGGCTTCGATACCTGGGGCACCGTCGGGGTCTCTGACAATATCATCGACGCCAGTTGGCGGGCGCTGGTCGACAGTTTCGAGTATTTCGGAACCCGCAACTGATCAACCGGCGGGGAGGGCGGCGAGAGTGGCTCTCACTGCGCCCTGCCGCCCTGTGATTCCTTACAAAACCTTGCGGAGCTGGATGGAGTCGAAACGTTCGTTGCCGGCGATGACGTCGGTCAGGATGATCAACTGATCGCCCGGTGTCACCAGGCCGCGGGAGAGCAAAAGCTTCTCCGCATCGGCGATGGTATGCTCGGGGTTGATGCCGAAAGGCATGACCAGCGGCAGGGTGCTCCAATTGAGCGTAAGACGACGCGCAATCTCCTCAGTCGGCGTGATGGCGAAGATGGGGGCCTCGGCCGGTCGCAGTTGGCTGAAGTGATTCGCCATGAGTCCGAGCTTGGTGAAGACCACGATCTTTGAATTGGGCAGTGAGTTCGCCAGGGAGACGGCCGATTTCACCGTTTTGCGGCGGATGGTCTCGGTGAGAGCGTCGTTGGCGAAACCGGCGCCGCCACTCTTCTCGATCCGACGGGCCACGCGGTCGAAAACTTTAACGCATTCCACCGGGTATTTGCCCACGGTGGTTTCACCGCTCAGCATGATGCCGTCGGCCTGTTCAAAGACGGCGTTGGCGATGTCCGTGATCTCCGCGCGGGTCGGCACGGGATTCTCAATCATCGACTCAAGCATGTGCGTGGCGACGATGACGGGGCGGCCGACCTTGATGCAATGCTTCACGATGCGGCGCTGGATGATGGGGAGTTCCTCCATCGGGCATTCAATGCCGAGATCGCCGCGGGCTACCATGACACAGTCGGAAGCCTTGATGATGTCGTCGATGACGGTGACAGCATGCTGGTCCTCGATTTTGGCTACGGTGCGGGCCTGGCTGCCATGCTCGTTGAGCACGCGTTTGAGTTCCAGGATGTCCTTGGGTTCGCGACAGAAACTCAAGGCCACATAATCCACATGAAGGGCGGCGCCGAGTTCGATGTCAGCTAGGTCCTTTTCCGTGAGGGGCGGGAGGTTGACCTTTACGCCGGGCAGGTTGATGTGGCGGCGGGAACCCAGGATACCGGGGGTCAGCACCTCGCAACGGATGTGCGGGGCCTCCTTGGAAAGAACCTTGAGGTGAATGACGCCGTTGTCCACCAGGACGGTGTCGCCGACGGAGATGTCGTTGATGAGGCCGGGATAATTGACGTCGACCGAATGGACGTCCTCGCTTTGCTCACCGCGGACGCTGAAGTCGAGGATGTCGCCGACCTTGAGGTTGAGCTTGGCTTTTAGGTCGCCGGTGCGAATGGCCGGTCCCTGGGTGTCCATAAGGATGCCGGTGATGACGTCGAGTTCCTCGGACACGGCCCGGATATTTTTGACGACGGTGCGCACCCAGTCGTGGGGCGCATGGCTCATATTGAGGCGAAAGATATTGGCGCCGGCCTGGATGAGTTCTTTGAGCTTTTCGGGAGACTCGGTGGCGGGGCCGAGGGTGCAGATGATTTTGGTTTTTCGCATTATGTGTGGTTGAGAATTCCCTCGCGCCGGCGGGGGCCGGGCCGCGTGTTTTATCCTTTGAGTGGGTCGCTAATCTTCCCTGTGCCGACGAGTGAGCCAGAGGGAGAGTATGAACGTCAAGAGCAGGAGTGTGCCAAGTGCCGCCCCGAAGGGCTGGTTGCGCCCTGAAGTGAACTGCCGGTAGATCACGTCGCCGATGGTCGGAGGGTTGCCGCCACCCATCAGATTGGTGATGGCGAACATGGCGATGGAAGGCACAAAAACGAGCAGCGCTCCGGCGACAATGCCCGGCTTGGTTAGGGGAATAATCACCTGAGAGAAAGCCCGAACGGGTCCCGCCCCCAAGTCGTAAGCCGCCTCAACCATGGCATTATCGAGGCGTTCCACGCTGGTGTAGATGGGCAAGATCATGAATGGTAGGTAGTTGTAGACGAGTCCGAGGACCGATGCAAATGGCGTGTAAAGGATCGTCATCGGCTCCGGGATGATCTGGGCCGAGACCAGGAAGCTGTTGACCAGACCTTCTTTGCTCAAAATCGTGATCCACGCATAGGTGCGGATGAGGAAGCTGGTCCAGAAGGGGATCATGACCAGGGTCAGAAGGATGTTGCGGATATTCTCCGGCGACCTTCCGATGAAATAGGCCGCCGGGTAGCCGATCACCATGCAAATGATCGTCGTCAACAACGCGTACCAGATCGAAATGAGGAAAACCCGGAACCAGACGAACTGATCGAAGGTTTCTGCAATGCCGCCAAAAAACCCTCGTTCCTGGATGTTTTGCGGCAACAACTGGGGGAGAACTTTCATCGTGTCCCAGTCAATCGCCCGCAGGTAATTCTCGGTATTGAGGTTCCACACGACCCGGCCGAAGGAATCGCGCTCGGCGAAACTGACCCCCACGAGCATGCCGGTGGGGATGACGACGAAAATGATCAGCCAGGCGAGGAGCGGCAGCAGGACCAACCAGGCCATGAGGCCTGGTTTCCGTTTGAAAACCGAAGATCCGGCTTTTTGGTCCGCTGCCGCGATGCCTGCCATCTGGTTATTCCGCCTTCAGCGAGGTCACCAGTTCGTCAATCTTGGTGGCCTGTCCGCCGATGTCCTTGAAAGTTTCCATTTTGGAAATTTCTTCAGCCGTCGGGAAGCTGGCCGGGTTGTTGCGCTGCTCCGGCGTGAGCAACTCCCGCGCGGCGAGATTGGGATTCAGATAGGGAAACTCCTTCGAGATTTTCGCGCTGATCTCCGGGCGCAGGATGAAGTTCATGAATAGTTCGGCATTCTTCACATGCTGCGCGGTTTTCGGAATGGCCAGGCTGTCCACGAACAAGTGGGCGCCTTCCACCGGGGCCACCCATTTGAATTTTTTGTCCGCCTCCAGCAGTTTGGCGCCTTCACCGCCCCAGACCACGCCGATGGCGACGTCGCCATTGAGCAGGGCTGTCTTCGGGCTGTCGGAATCATAGACCTTCACCAGCGGCAGCCACTTGGCCAGGACCGGTTCGACCTTGGCCAGGTTTTCATCGGTCATGTCGTTTATGGGAATGTTCAGCGAATCGAGGCCCCAGCTCACGATTTCACGGGCGTCATCGAGAACGACGATGTTCTTTTTGTATTTGTCCTGGAAGACGTCGTTGTAGCCCTTGATGTCGTCCTTCACCAACTCGGTGTTGATCACGATGCCCACGGTGCCGGCCATGTAGGGGATGGTGTATTTGTTGCCCGGGTCGAAGGACATGCTCAGGAACTCGGGCGCGACATTTTTGATGTTCGGAATGAGCGCGTGGTCGATGGGTGCCAGCAGATCCTCCTTGATCAGGCCTTCGATGACATATTCGCTGGGTTGAATAAGGTCATAACTGCCGCCGCCCGCGAGGAGCTTGGCCAGCATTTCCTCATTGGAGGCGTAGGTCTCCATCGAGACCTTGATACCGGTTTCCTCGGTAAAAAGGTCGATCACCTCCTGCGGGACGTATTCCGACCAGCAGAAAAGATTCAGCTTCTTCTCCGCATCACCTTGGTTGGGAGCGGCAACGTTCGCGGCAGCAGTGGGGTTTTGCGTCGCCGGGGTTTCCTTGGCCGGCTCGGCCTGGGAGGCGGGCGTGGGTTCCGGGGCTTTTCCGCAGCCGGCGAGCGCAAGGGCTGCCATCGCGGCCAACATCAGGTGGCGGGCTTGGTGTTTCATGAGGTTTTTCGACGGGTTAGGATTTGACTGAACAAAACGAGGATGATCGTAGCCACGACGAAGATCGCGCTCAGGGCATTGAGCTGCGGATTCAGGCCGACTTTGGCCATGCCATAGACCTTCAACGGCAGCGTCTGCGACTGCGCGCCGGTGGTGAAAACCGAGACGATGTATTCGTCGAGGGAAAGCGTGAATGACATGAGCGCCCCGGAAACAATCGCGGGCATGAGATAGGGGACCACCACCAGCCAGAAGGCCTGCACGGGAGTCGCACCGAGGTCGAGGGCGGCTTCCTCCAGAGCCGGATCAAGCCCATGCAAGCGCGCCTGTACCCCGACCAGCACGAAGGGAAAACAAAACGTCGTATGGGCGATGATGAGCGTGGTGTAACCCAGCGGCATCTTGAGAAGGTGAACAAACTCCGTGAGCAGGCTCACGCCCATGAGAACCTCGGGAATCACCATCGGCACAAAAATGAGCAGGCCGATCGTTCGCTGAAAGGGGAAGCGATAGCGGTAAAGCATCCACGCGCCGATGGTCCCGAGCAGCGTGGCCAGCACGGTGGTGACGGACGCGACAATGAGGCTGTTCTGAAACGCCGTGATCAGCGTCTTGTTCTCCAGTAGAGCCCCGTACCATTTGAAGGAAAAGCCTTCCCACTGGATATTCAGCTTGGAACTATTAAACGAGAATACGACCAGCAGCAGGATCGGGATATAGAGAAAGGCAAAGACCAGGCCGGTCCAGGCGCCGAACAGCCAGCGCTGCAAGACGGGTCCGTGAAGCTTCCGGAAAAAAACATGAACCGGATTGGGCAGGGACTCTGACGCTGCCTCAGACATGTCCCCTATGATAGTTTACAGAGGGCTAGGCCGTCAATCGTTCACAAGCGGTCACAGTATTAGCCATCAGCATGGCGATCGTCATCGGGCCGACTCCGCCGGGCACCGGCGTGATGGCCGCGCAGCGCTCCGCCACGGCGTCATAATCGACGTCCCCCACGATGCGGTAGCCCTTGGGTGCAGCCGGATCGTCGACGCGGTTGATACCCACATCGATGACGACGGCGCCTTCGCGAATGTGTTCCGAGCCGAGAAAATGAGGACGGCCGATCGCGGCGATGACGATATCCGCCGCGCGGGTCAGGGCCGGGAGATCGCGCGAGCGGGAATGGGCCACCGTAACGGTCGCGTCGCCGCCTTTGCCCCGGCGCATGAGCAGGAGCGCCATCGGCTTGCCCACGATCATGCTGCGGCCGACCACCACGGCATTGGCGCCGGCTGTCTCGACGCCCGCTTCCTCGATCAGGCGGATGCACCCCAACGGCGTGCAGGGCACGAAACCGCTAAGATCGTCGAGGGCGAGTTTGGCCACGTTGACCGGATGAAAGCCGTCCACGTCCTTGCGAGGGTCGATGGTTTCGACAATGGCGGCCTCGTTGATGTGTTTGGGCGGGGGGGACTGGACCAGGATGCCATGCACGGCCGGGTCGGCGTTCAATTCGCGGACCAGAGTCACCAATTGCTCCTGGGTGGTTTCCGCGGGCAGTTCGTGTTTGACCGAATGCAGGCCAAGATCGGCGGCTTTTTTGTCCTTCGAGCGCACATACGCACGGGAGGCCGGGTCATCACCGACCAGCACCACCGCAAGGCCGGGTTTGATGCCGCGGGCCGTGAGCGCAGCAATGCGCTGGCGGGTTTCTTCGTGAACTTTTTGTGCGATGGCCGCTCCGTCAATCCGCTTCATTTTTCAATTGGGTTTCCAGCCGTGCGCGGGTGCTCTCAAATTCTTCGTCGGTGAGATGACGCGGCACGGCGATCGTTTCTCCCACGGTGACGAAGATGGTGGAAAAAGGCAACGGAATGCAGAAGCCATCCCAGGTCTTCATGCGGAAGGCGTTGGAAAATTTCGCATGCATGGGCACCAGCACCGCGCCCGTGGTCTGGGCCAGCAGGACCGCGCCGGGACCGAGTTTGTAACGCGGGCCGCGCGGCCCATCCGGGGTGATCGCAATGTCGCCGCCGCTCTCCACCAGCCGGACCAATTCGCGCAGGGCGGTCGATCCTCGCCGGGAACTCGAGCCCCGCACCGAGTTCATGCCCAGTCCTCCGACCACCCGGGCCAGGATCTCCCCATCCCGGCTGGGACTGGTCAGGACGGTGACGCCGGTGCGCAGCTTCTTCGGGTATTTGCGCAGAAAGGCGAGAGTGATGGCCAGGATGCGATTGTGCCAGAAGCACAGGATCAGCGGACCCGACGGCAGACTTTGCGCGAAGCCGATGGGATCGACCACCTTGAGGCGGATAGTGGAAAAAAGCAGCCGGATGATGGCGACGGCGACGGCGGCAAGAAAGGATTCGCGGCTCACGGATTACAGAAATTGGTGGAGGACTTTCTGGAGCACCGGCCGGGCTGTCGCGGCCAGCGTGGAATTGGCGTAGGCCACCCAGGTCATGCCGGATATCGTATCCATCGGCGCGTCGGGAAAGCCACCCAGCGGATGCTCGTAGACGACGCCGGCCTCTTCCAGCAACAACGCCGCGCAGACATCATAGGGATGACAAACAAGCGACGATTCCAAATCGAGCTGCGCATACACCAGAGGCCGCAGATCACCCACCATCCGGTCGTGCCCGGCAATAAGTTCATAAAACGCCCCGCCGGTACTGATGTACTGATCGTCAAAAACCGTGGGCGAGGCATCGCGGCCCAGCCCGACAATTTCGTCCCACAGCCGCTCCTCGATCTGCGCGGTGAGCGTGCGGCCCTCGGGAAAGAATTTGGCCATCCACGAAAAACCATGGCGAAAATCGGTCGCCGTCGAAGGCTGCAACGAAAGTGGCGAAACACTGCCGTCGAGAACATTGGTGGCCGTCGCCACTACCCCACCACCACGCACCGCGCTGAGTTGATCGGAGCGCCATTGTTTGGTCGTCGGCAATTCCGTCATTGCCGCCGCGACAATGTCGGAAAGCATGGTCGCATCGCCCCGCTGCGGTGCGATCCCACCGAGCGCCCAGGCACTGCGCTTGTCGTACATGATGCCCCGCGTGCCATCGATCGGATCGATCAGGCACTTCCATTTTGTGTCAGGCACCTTCGTCCTGCGCGGAAAACAAAACTCCTCCTCGATCCCTTCCATCACGACCTGCACCGGTTCATGCGCGGGCCAGTGCGCGTCAAACCACTCGCCGATCGCCTGCTCGCTGATTTTGTCGATCGCGTAAATCGTATCCGCCGCCGTTTCCGCTGCGACGCCCGCGAGGACTTCGCTGCTTTTCTCGTTGCGGGCCGTCAGCACGCTTTGGCGGATATGGTCGCCCAGTGCGCAAAGCCGTTTTCGCAATTCCTCCGGACTCACGGCGTCGGGGCCGCTGATGTGCCGGAAGGACTGATGACCTCGGGCACCGCAGGGGTCGGAGTGGCCTCCAGGGGGGGGGGAGTGATCTCCGAGGAGGGGCTGAGAGCGGGGGTCGGGGAGGGAGTCGGCGTGGGCGTAGGGGTGGGCCAGGGGGGGACAATATCGGTCCATTGATGCAGCGCCGGGGCGGTTCCGCCCATCTCATCAAGAAGCTGTTTGCACTTGTCGTGCCACTTCGCGAGATCAGGCGGAGCCGGTTTTTCCGCCGTCCCCGGGAAGATCAGATAGGCCACATTGATATTGCTCACCGCCCGCGAAAGCCCTGAGGCTTTGGGGTTTATCTCCCGACACAACCGCAGTGAGGCCTCGCCGATTTTGGTCGATGGCCCCGCATCGCCCACGATGGTCGGGTAGACCTTTCCATCATAGATCACCACCGCATAGTCCCCAATGCTCGGCGAATACTCATTGCTGCTATCCCGCAACATGAATCCCGGCACGACAACAGAAGGATCGGCCCCCGAGATGAGGAAGCTGCCGCTCTTGATATCGGCAATGAGGCGGGTGGTATCATCGATGGCCTGTTTCAATTCGCGGTTGCGTTCCGCGGAGAGGCCCTTGGCTGTGTATTCCTGTTTCAGGCTGGCCAGCTTGTTTTCAAATGCCGGCAGCGTCGGGTTGGGCCGGTCGGTTTGCTTGGCCCAGCGGTAGCTGGTCTGCGGTTGGAAGTACGGGGAGGTGGAGTCGACGGCAAAGTTCCGGTCACCATCCGAGCCGTCCGTGTTCACATCCATGTCGCCCTGCATCAGC
Organism: uncultured Chthoniobacterales bacterium; assembly: GCA_964445975.1. GTDB lineage: Bacteria > Verrucomicrobiota > Verrucomicrobiia > Chthoniobacterales > Terrimicrobiaceae > CAYUMP01. The sequence goes on from CAYUMP010000007.1 coordinate 144,064, forward strand.
AACGCCTTGCGGCCCGTGGCAGTATTTTTCAACTCCAGCATGGTCTCGCAGTCGTAGAAGTTGTGCCGCGTGGGCACGAGGTCGAGCCGGTTGAGGCGGTCGCGCAGGTTGGCGACCTTGTTTTGGTAAAGCTTCTCGTAGTACGGCGAAACCTTTGCCGCGTTGACCAACTCCGTCATCTGGTTCAGCACATGCGGCAGCTTCGGATCGTTATCGGCCAGGTCTTCTAGAGTGATACTGGGGCGGGGGAGCTTGGCCGTGATGGTCACCTGGACCTTGTAGCTGTCCTTGTCTTCGCGCTCGATCGAGGCGAGGGCTTCGCTCTTGGGCGTCTCGAATTTGTTTTCCAGCGTCAGCCCATTGAAAATTTTGCCGATCTCGATGGGCTTCCGCGAAACGTAGGGTGTCGGCTCCGGGGTGGGGCTTGGCTTGGGAGTCGGCGTGGCGGTGGCCGTGGGGGAAGGGATGGGAGTCGGCGTCGGTGCAGGAGCGGGCGGCTTGCACCCGGCGAGCAAGACGGCGCTGAGAAGCAAGGCGGCCCTTTTCATCATGCTAGGTATAAGCCATGAAGGCCGAGGCAACCTCCACCGGCAGATCGAGGAGTTTGTAATCCGTGGAGGAAACGAAGAGCAGGCTTTGTTTGCCATGGCCGAGCAGCTTTTGGGCAGAGTCGTAGATTTCGTGTTCCAGGATCACGAACTTGCGGTTGTAGCTCGCAATGCGGATGCGCACGCTCACGGTCTCGAACTCCCGCGTCTCGCGGACGAATTTATGCTCGAAGGAACGCGTCAGGATGTAGAAGGGCGTGTCCTTGAGATTGAACTTCGGCATCACGCGGTTGAAGAACAGTTCGCGCGTCTTGCCCACCCACATCGCATACATGCCGAAATACACATTGCCGACCGAGTTGGTGTCGGCATAGGTCGCGACGAAGGAGTGGATGAACCATTTGCCCTCGAAATGTCCACCCAGGCTATGGGTAGGGCCCGCCAAGGTATCAATCGGAGCGCCTTCTTCCGTCGCCACGGCCGGCATGGGTCCAATGATGCCGCCGGGAGAAGCGGGGCTGTTTGGCGCCGGTGCCTCAAGTTCGTCCGCACCGCTGACGAAATCCTCACCCGCGCTGGGTTTCATCAGCAGCCATGCAATGGAGAACAACGGTAAGAGCGAGCCGAGAATGAGGAACAGCGGGTAGCGCAGGAAATAACCGTAGGCGCAGATGATGACGGCCAGGCTCCCGATGCAGAACATCTTCACTTGTGGAATCGCGTTGGCCGGGCTGATCAGGTAGCATCGCGCGATGCCGAGGGCGGCATACCCCACGAAGAACGTGGCGTAGAAGATCATGAAATATTCCAACTCGAGCTGCAGCACGGTGGCGATCAACGCGATGAAACCCGCCAGGGCAAAGGCGGGAATCGGCGAGGTGAGCAGGCGTTTCGGAGCAAAGGCGAGCAGGGGATTTTTTGAACGCGCCACGTTTTCCTGGAAGAACCAGCGCAACGCGATGTAGCCGCTGTCCAGCGTTGAAAGGACACAGATGCAAAGGAAAATGCAGTAGGCGACAAACGTCCAGGGAGCGGTGTCCACATTTTCGTAGAAAAGCCGCAGGACGACCTCATGACCGTAGCGATGTCCGCCCAGGCCCTGACGCAGCCACTGGCCAGCGCCCTGGTTCAGCGCCCAGAGGGTCAGGGAACCATGAAAAATCAGGATGCCGAAGAATTCCAACGATCCCACCCAGTAGGCCCCGGCGATGGAAACGCGTTCACGATGCATTTGGATGGCGCGTTGCCACTGCTGCAGATCGAGCCAGGGCCCGACGAGGAAACCGATGATGATCGGTACGACGTAACCCCAGTATTGAAAGTCATTGGTCGGGAGTTTGGGAAAATTGAACGGCCCGGTGCCGGTGCGCAGCGCACTGATGATGATCCAGGCCATAGATGCGGCCATCAGCAGTCCCATGGCGCCGTGGCTCCATTTGATGCGCTTGATGTCGAACTCCTCGCCAAAGAGGATGGAGGCCGCCAGGACGATAAATAGGGTCAGAGGAAGATAAAGCAGCCAGGGTTCAAAACCCAGCGTCTGCCAGCCGTAACGCATGAAGGCAAAGATGGTCAGCGTGATGGCCAGCAGTTGGTAGAGAAAGAACACCAGCCGGAACGGGCGGGACCAATTGGTGAAAAAATTAGCCAGAGATTCGGAACCACCCTCGCGCCGGGCGATAGCGTGGGTCACCAGACCAAAGGCGAGCAAGCCAATCGCGTTGGGAATGGCAAAAGTCAGCAGGCCGAACAGGCCAAACTGGGTGGTAAACTGGACCGAGAAAAAGAGTCCGAGTCCCCAAGTCCACGAGAGTGCGACGGAGTTTCCCCAGAGGAGGGTTGAAAACCAACGGTTTGTGGTCGGGGAAGCGGCAGCCATGTCGTTCAGAGAACTATCAGTGTGTGTATCTATCGTGCAAGCAGGCAGGCGTGCGTTTACTCAGGGAAGTTTGATGGAGAAATTCAGGTGGCCTTTCGCCGGGTCAGTAAGGCTGCCCCGGGCGCGACGATCACCAGCGAAGCCACCAGGCACCAAAAGACGCCGATCGAGCAGATGGTCCCGAGGCCGGAGAGGGCCGGATTTTGTGCCAGGATGAGCGAGCCAAAACCGGTGGAGGTGGTTAGCCCGCTGAGGGCGATGGGTTTCAAGACTCCCGCAAGGTTTTGCAGGGCATCGCCCTTTTCCCGGACGGCGAGAATGATATGCGTCCCGTAGTCCACGCCCACCGCCAGCATAAGGGGAAAGGCGAGGACATTGAGCAAGTTGATCGGAGTCTGAAGCAACTTGAGGGTGGCAATCGTCCCGGCTCCGGCAGCCAGAAGTGAAGCCGCATGCACCAGCCATAGACGGGTGTCCCTATAGACAAAGGCCAGAATGAGCAGGATGAGCAATGCGACGGCACCGCCAAAGGCAATGAGCTCACGTTGGGCCCAGGGTACAAGGCTGGCCAGGGCCTGGCTCCAACCGGTGACCAAGGCTTCCGGGACGGCTTCGTTCAGCCGCCGGGCGATTTCCACCCGCTGGGCGGGGGTGGTGGTTTTGGGAACCTTCAGATAGGCCATGGCTGCGCCGCTCTGTGGGGCCAGCATGCGATCAAGCAGGAACCACCAAGGAGACGTTGGGGCCAGATAGTCCTGCCACGACCGAAAAGCCTCCTGCTGGCTTTTCAGGTTCTTTAACGTGGTCAGCGTCTGTTCGAAAAGAGCCGGGCTCAAACCATTGGCTGCGACGGCCGCGCCGATGGCCTGTTGCAAAGGCGCGGTGTCCCATTCGCGCAGGGTAGCCTTGTTGGTGCCGGCCACTGTCCGATCGAGAACCAGCGCGGAAGGAGAGGAACTGGAGACGATGAGATTTTCCTCCTTGAGATCGTGCAGTGCTGTATTCAGCGATGCGAGTTGGGCAGGGTCGGGATTTTCCAGCACGACCATCACCGGTTCGAAGGTCGCGGGGAACTTCTCCATCATTAGCGCCAGGGTGCGTGCGGCTGGGATGTTGCGTGGCTCCAATGAGGTCGGGGTTATGTCGAACCCCAAGCTTCGCCACGGCAGGATCGCTGTGATGGTGGCGAGCAAAAAGAATGCAGCCGCGGGGCGTAGAATACGGCCAGGCGTTTGCAGGCAGCGCCGGGCAAAGACTCCCGCCGGACCCGTCTCCGCCGCCCTCGGCGGCGATTGTCGCACAAAAAGAAAAAGAAAAACCGGCATAAAAAGCGCGCAGAGAAACACGCCCAACGCCACCAGCGTACCGAGTTGGGCGAAACCCCGGGAACCGCTGAAGAGCAGGGCGAGGAAGCCGATGCCGGTCGTCAGGGCCACCCATAAAATGCCGGGCATGGAATGCCGGATGGAGTCGGCGATGGCCGGCTCCCGCGCCAGCCCGGCATTGCGATTTTGAAAAAAGCGCTGGCAGAGGAGCAAACTGAAATCGTCCCCCAGGCCGAACAGGATCGAACAGAAACTGATGGCCAGAATGTTGAGTTGGTGGAACATCAGTTTCCCTCCCGCCATGGTGGCGAGCGCGGTGAGCGCCAGCAAAAGCGAGATGCCGATCAGGGGCAGAAGCTGGCGGAAGCCCACCCAGAAGAGACCGGTCACGCAGGCCAGCGAAACAAACGAGGTCAGCATGATATCGCGCTGCATGCTGCCAGCGATTTCCTCCACGTAGGCGCTGCGGCCCGTGACGCCGATCTGAGGACTGTTCGGCCCGAGATTCAGTTGGCGGAGAAAGCCCCTGACCTGCGCCATGGTCGCCTCACAAGCCTCCTTGGAATTGTCGGCCTGATTGGTGATCACCGGTATGATGATGGATTTTTCGTCCGTGGAAATGAGGCTGAAGGCGTCGGAGATCGAAATCGTCTCAGCCACCGGTTTGGCGGCACGAGCCATTAACCCAAGAGGATCATTTTCCAGCTCGAAACGAGCTTTGGGTGACCCTGCGGCCGTCTGCGCAACGAGTCGGTCAATGCGAGTGCGGACCTTCTCCGGGGTGAGACCGGCCAGGGTTTCGGAAAACTCCGCCGGTGGAAGGTTGAGCAGAAGTGGGGTCGCGATATCATGAATCGAGGCCCGGCCCCGGCTCGACTCCAGAGGCGGCGCGTCCAACAGACGGCTGACCCACGGCTGTTTGAGCAGGGCATCAGCAAAGGTCTTACGGTAGCTCTCGATATCCTCCGGCTCCTCCTGCCAGGTCAGCAGAAACGCCAGTTCCCGGTTTTGGGTGAACTGGGCGTTGTAAATGCGGAGTCCCTGCACGGCGGGATTGCCGTCGGGCAGCAGGTTGAGGATGTCCGTGTCGAAGGTGTTATGCGACGTGATCGACCACAGCGAGAAGCCCGCGAGGATCAAGGCTGCCAACGCCAGCAAGGCCGGTCGTCGGCAGATCCAGTGGGCGAGGAGGGCGGAAAGGCGAGGCATCAGTGGCGACGAACCTAGTCAATATAGCCTCCCAGGCAATGCCGGTGCAGACCCGGCATGTTGGGACACGCCAGGGTTCTAGACGTTGAAGCGGAACTCCAGCACGTCGCCATCCTGGACGACGTATTCCTTGCCTTCGACTCGGAGCTTGCCGGCCTCGCGGGCCTTGGCTTCGGAGCCCAGGGTAATCAAGTCCTGGAAGGCGATGGTCTGTGCGGCAATGAAGCCGCGCTCAAAATCGCTGTGGATGACGCCAGCCGCAGCAGGGGCTTTGTCACCGGCACGGATGGTCCAGGCGCGGGTTTCCTTGGGTCCGGTGGTTAGGTAGGTGCGCAGGCCGAGCAGGTGGTAGACGGCTCGGATCAACTGGCTGACGCCGCTGTCGTTGACGCCGAGGCCGGAGAGGAATTCTTTGGCTTCCTCGGGAGGGAGCTCGGCGAGTTCGCTTTCGATCTGGGCGCTGATGACCACGGCTTCGCTGCCCATGTGGGCGGTGGCGTATTCACGGACGGCCTTGATATGGGCGTTATCGCCTGCGGCCAGATCGTTCTCTCCCACATTGCAGGCAAAGATGACAGGCTTGCTGCTGAGCAGGAAAAAGTCCTTCAGAAGCTTTTTTTCTTCGTCCGAAAGATCGGCGGTCAGCGCTGGTTTACCCGCGTCGAGATGAGGGAGAATTTTTTCGGCCAGAGCGATCTCGGCCTTGGCGGCCTTGTCGCCGGTGCGAGCGCCCTTTTGCTGACGCTCGGCCCGCTTCTTCACCGACGCCATATCGGCCAGGATGAGTTCGGTGGTGATGACTTCGATGTCCCGCACGGGATCGACGGAACCGGCCACGTGGTGAATGTCTTCGCTTTCAAAACAACGAACCACCTGAACGACGGCATCGACTTCACGGATATGACTCAGGAACTGATTGCCCAAACCTTCGCCCTCACTGGCTCCGGCTACCAATCCGGCGATGTCCACAAATTCAATCGCCGCGGGCAGGATCTTCTCCGAGCCGGAAAGTTTGGCCAGTTGGTCCAGGCGCTCGTCGGGCACATTGACGATGCCCACGTTGGGCTCGATAGTGCAAAAGGGAAAATTGGCCGCCTGCGCTTTGCGCGTACGGGTTACAGCGTTGAAGAGAGTGGACTTGCCGACGTTGGGCAAGCCGACGATTCCGGCTTTGAGCATCGGCCAATGCTCTAAGGAAAGCCCCCGGCCCGCAAAGAAAATTTCCGGGGAAGTTTTCCGGGGCGATTTGTGACAAATCCGACGAAATTTCGAGATTGATGAGGGAGCAGCGGGCTGTTGCCTTACGGTCGCATGTCCGACCTTCCCGCCCGTTCCGTTCAGGATTACATTGATGAGACGCCCAGTTGGAAGGACGGGACCGTCGTTCCCAAGGTCCCGATGACGGGCATGCAATGGCGGATATGGACGCTGGCGACGGCCGGGAAGTTTTTCGAGGGATTGGTGATTTTCATGACCGGCGTGGCCTTGCCCCTGATTGTTTTGGAATTCAAACTTGGTGCGGCGGAAAAAGGCTTGGTCAGTGCCGCTTCACTTTTCGGCATCCTGGTCGGGGCCACCGCGTTGGGCGGTCTGGCGGATCGATTCGGCCGCAAGCAGATGTTTATTGCGGAGATGGCCCTCTTCACGATTTTCCTCGTGGCCACCGCTTTTAGCCCAAATTTCCCCATGCTGATCATTTTTCTTTTTGGCATGGGGTTGGCGTTGGGCTGTGACTACCCCACGGCCCACATGGTCATCTCGGAGAGTATTCCCAGCAGTGACCGCGGGCGTTTGGTTCTGGGTGCATTTGCTTTTCAGGCGGTGGGGGCGATGGCTGGCACGATTCTGGGCTACACCATTTTGAAAAGCAGCGAAGCGATCTGGGACTGGCGAACGATGTACGCGATGGCGATCATTCCCGCCCTGCTCGTAACCGTCGGGCGTTTCTTCATCACACAGAGCGGGCATTGGCTGGTTGAGCAGGGCCGCATGGAAGAAGCGGAACGGGAAACGGAAAAACTCCTCCGGCGGGAGCCCGTCTATCCCAAGCTCGTCAAACTGAAGCCCCTCGAAAAAACGGACGAAAAGGACAAGACCCCCAGCTTGGCCAAACTCTTTAAGAAAAAGCACCGCCGGGCCACGATCCTGGCGGCAGTTCCTTGGTTCCTTCAGGATCTCGGCACCTATGGCATCGGTATTTTCACTCCCACCATTCTGGCGGCCAGCATTGGAGCCGTTGCCGGGGCGGAGAGGAATCTCGCCGAAGTGATTCACAACGACATGAAAGCCGCCGAGGGGGCCGCCATCGTGGATCTCCTTCTCATCGTGGGTATCGTGGGCGCCATTTTTCTGGTGGATCGGGTGGGCCGCATCCATTTGCAGATCATCGGCTTCCTTGGTTGCGCCGTCGGATTGTTCATTGCGGCCCTTTCCACCTATTTCCAAGGCAGCACCCAGCTCATCTTGATCTTTGCCGGGTTCATGATTTTCAACCTCATGACTAACCTGGGCCCGAATGCCATGACCTACTTGTTGGCGGGAGAAGTCTTTCCGACGAAAATTCGCGGGCTGGGGGCGGGACTGGCTGCGTCGTTTGCCAAGATCGGTGCTGCCATGACGGCCTTCCTGTTTCCCATTCTCCTCAGTGACTTGGGTACCGCCTTATTGCTCTATATCCTGGTGGGAACTTCCTTGCTGGGGGCCGCGATCACCTGGCGGTTTAGTATTGAGACCCGGGGTAATCTCGAGAAACTGCACCTTTAAGATTTTTCTGCCTTCCGCGTCCGGGAGCGGCATAGAATCAAAGCATGAAGCTGGACGAGTTGGTGACGCATTTGAATGAGCATTTGCGCGTGAGCGAAATCAAGGACTACCCGACCGCCGTCAACGGCCTCCAGGTGGAAAACGCCGGTACGGTGAGCAAGGTGGCGGTGGCAGTCGATGCCTGCGAGGCCGTTTTGAAAATGGCGGTGGCGGAGGGCGCGGACCTTCTCATTGTCCATCATGGGCTCTTTTGGGGCGGTCTCGCCCCGGTGACTGGCGCGGCCTATCGGAAGCTGAAGCTGGCTCTCGACCACAATCTGGCGGTCTACAGCGCCCATCTTCCGCTCGATGCGCATGCCGAGTTGGGCAACAACGCCTTGTTTTGTGATGCCTTGGAACTGCCTGAGCGGAGTCCGTTTTTGGATATCGGCTGGCAGGCGGAACATGAGATCGACCGGACGGACCTGCGCGCGAAAATCGAAAATGCGGTGGGCGGCAAGGTCCATTTAGCTCCTGGCGGACCTCAAATCTGCCGCAAAATCGGGGTCGTCACCGGAGGAGCCGGCGGTGAGATTTACAAGGCCGCCGCTGAAGGCGTGGACACTTTCATTACCGGGGAAGGCACCCAGTGGACCTACACGGCGGCGGAAGAAGCGGGGATCAATCTTTTCTACGCCGGTCACTATGCCACGGAAACCTTCGGAGTTTGTGCGGTCGGACAATATCTACAGGAGAAGTTCGGTCTGCCGTGGCAGTTCCTCGACCACCCCACCGGGCTTTGAAAAAAGGCGGCATGGTCGAGCGCGCTTTCTTCCGGCGCGATCCGGTGACCTGCGCACATGACCTTATCGGATGCCGCCTACAGTGGGGCGATCGGAGCGGCATCGTGGTGGAAACCGAAGCCTACGACGCGGAAGGGGATGAGGCCAGCCACACGTTTTTTCGACCCAGTGCGAGAGTCTTTATCGCCGAACACCAGCCCGGGACCGCCTATGTCTATTTCAACTATGGCGTGCATTGGATGCTCAATGCCCTGGTCAAGGGCGGCCGGCGGGAAGGCTTCGTTCTGATCCGCGCCCTCGAACCGCTGGAGGGCATCAAACTCATGGAGAAAGCGCGGAAACAAACCGCGCTGCAGAATCTTTGTTCAGGTCCGGGCAAGCTGGCCCAGGCTTTTGGCATCACCGGAGACCAGCATGGAATGGACCTCTGCGCTGATCCGCAATTTGCCTTTCACTATGGGGAGGGCGAAAAAATCCAGGTTCTGGATTCCCCCCGTATCGGCATCACCCGTGCAGTAGACCTGCCGTGGCGATTTTATGCGGAAAGCAATCCGCACGTGAGCCGGAAAAGTTTGAAGGCCGGACGGGGGTAAGCCCATCCGGCCTTGAAACTGAGCAATCGGGGCTTACTTGGAGTAGCCGACGGTTGCAGGTGCCGGAGCCGACTTTTTGCTGGCGCAGGCGCTCAGGCTGAGCGAAGCGGCCGCAAATGCGACGATGGCGATGACTTTGACGAATTTCACAATTTTTCCCCTCCTTTCATAAGCAAGTTGCTTGCCGGACTCTGTCAAATCCCAAGGAAACAACAATAAGAATCATGCGACGATCTCCACTAGCGTTCCGTCGGGGATTTCCATGAAGAGGTCCACTACATCGGAATTCCGCATGCGGATGCATCCGTGGCTGGCCGCAGTGCCGATCAGATCCTCCTGATTGGTGCCGTGGATGTAGATGTAGCGCTCGCGGGTGTTGGCATTGGCTTCGTCGAGGCCTTCCAGCCATAGTATCCGGCTGAGGATCAAGTCTTCCTCGCCCCCTCCGGCCGAGATCTCTCCGGTCGGTTTCCGGCTCTTGAAAACCGCTCGCAGTGGGGCGTCCTGCCCGATTTTTTCAAAAATCCGAAAGGCCCCCAGTGGGGTCTTGAAGCTGCCCGGCTCGGTTCCCAGCCCGAATTTTGAAGTGGAGATCGGATAGGTTTTTACGATCCGACCGTTTTGCAAAAGCTCCATGAGTTGGCGGGAGACATCGACCCGCAAACGGTCGGCGAATGGAACGTGGACAACTGAGTCAGTCTGGGTAATCATGTAGGGCTCTCCTTATGTCTCGAGAATACAGAGTCGCAGTCGTGGGCGCAACTGGCGCCGTTGGTGTGGAAATGCTCCGTGTCATGGAGCGGCGGAATTTTCCGGTGGCGTCCCTGCGCCTCCTGGCTTCCCCGCGCTCGGCCGGCAAGACGTTGGAATTCAGGGGCGAACATGTCCCGGTCCAGGCGTTGAACGTCAATTCCTTCGAGGGGATCGATGTGGCGCTCTTCAGTGCGGGCGGAGACACCTCGCGTGAATTCGGGCCGGTCGCGGTAAAATCCGGCGCAGTCGTCGTCGATAACTCCTCGGCCTTCCGCATGCAGGAGAATGTTCCCTTGGTCGTCCCCGAAATCAACGGAGCGGATGTGGCCCGCCACAAGGGCATCATCGCCAATCCGAATTGTACCACCGCGATCACGCTCATGGCGCTCTATCCGCTGCACCAACGCTTCCGTGTGAAACGCATTTTTGCCTCCAGCTATCAGGCCGTTTCCGGAGCGGGAGCGCGGGCCATCGATGAACTGCGGGAGCAGGTGAAATCCATCGCCGCCGGTCGGGAGATCCAGCACGAGGTCTTCCCGCACCAAGTCGCTTTCAACGTCATTCCCCAAGTCGATTCGTTTCTGGAAACGGGTTATACCAAGGAGGAGATGAAGATGCAGAATGAAGGCCGCCGCATCATGCATATGCCGACCTTCAAGGCCTCGGTCACCTGCGTGCGCGTGCCCATTTACCGGGCCCATTCGGTGGCAGTGAGCGCGGAGTTTGAGCGTCCCGTGACGATCCATGATGCGCGTGAGGCCATAGCCGCGTTTCCCGGCATCCAGGTCAAAGATGATATCACGAACAACACGTACCCCATGCCGCTGGAAGTCGCAGGCCACGACGATTGTTATGTCGGCCGCCTGCGTCTTGATTGCGCCTTGGAGAATGGTTTGAGCTTCTGGGTTTGCGGAGATCAACTTCTCAAGGGGGCGGCGTTGAACGCCGTTCAGATCGCCGAGCTTCTTTAACTGCGGGCTCTTTTTTCACGGAAGGCATGAAGCTCTGGCGAAATTCCGTCCTCGTCCTCTGCGCCATTGTCATGGGCGGGTGTGCCACAGTTCCCTCGCGCCCGGTTTTTCAGGCGACGGCGGAGCAGGCCCGCCTGACCGAACTGATGGTGCAGCGTTTGGAGGTAAGCCGACAGGTCGCATGGATCAAATACGTCAGCCAATTACCGGTGAAAGATCCGGCGCGGGAGGCTCAGGTGCTGGCCTCGCTGACGGAGCAGGGGAGCAAGCTGGGCTTGAACCCGGCCGGAACGCAGGAGTTCTTCGGCGCGCAAATCCTGGCTTCGCGGCAAACGCAAGAGCAACTCATCCACAAATGGGAGCGCGGTGCGACCTTGCCCGCTTATCCGCCGTACGATTTGAAGCGGCATATCCGGCCGCGGCTTGATTACATCGGCCAGGAAATCCTTCATCAGTTGAAAGTCGTTAAACTTCCCGATCCCGCCCTGGCCGGGTATGCGACCGCACAAATCAGGCAGCGTGGATTTTCCGGTTCCGTGGCGCGGACGGCCACGATCCCGCTCCGCTAGTTAAACGCCGAGATTGGCGACGGTGCGGCGGTCCAACCGTCCCGTCACGGGCAGGCCGTAGTCGTTCTGGTAGGTCTGGATGGCTGCGCGCGTCATAGGACCGAAATCTCCATCGATCGGCCCCGGATAGTAGCCCAGCCGGGCCAACCGCACCTGGGCCCGCGCCACCGTCGGCTGTTCGTATCTGACATAGGAGGGAATCGGTCGCGGTGATTCCACATAAACCGTGTGGTAAACGACGGGAGCAGGTGCATAGAAGCCAACCCCAAAGGAAGGTCCCCAGCCACCCCATCCGCCGCCGCCAAAGCCTGGTCCGCAATAGCCGCCTCCTCCCCAGCCACCACCGCCGCCCCATCCGCCTCCGCAACGTCCACCGGCCAGCGAAGTGCCGGCGACAGCGAGAAGGCATATCGCGGAAAAAAGGAAGGCTTTGGTTTTCATGGCGGTGGCCGAGCATACGCCCGTGCGGGACGATTCGCAAGCGGCCGGCTAGCCTAGAAACGAGGGCAAAAGCGGGCGACCGTGCTTCAGGAACGGCCAGGGGATGCTGGCCAGGATGAGCACGGCCGAAATGGTGTACATGATCGTCGCCTTGCGGAATTTGGCACGGTCATCCGGGGCGCGTTTGGACATGGAAAAACCGGCTTGGGCAATGATAACGGCCAGCAACATCATCAAGGGATGCTCCAGGGCAAAAAAGCGGAGGGTACTGTCCTTCATGGCCGCGCCGAAATTCATCATGGCTGCGCGGGTGACGGGACTGATGCCGTAGAGGATGAGGCCAATGAGAAATTGGACGTTGAGAATGCTTGTGAAAATAAGGCCCGCGAGACGGTCTTTTTTCGTCCAGGCCGAGCGTGCGGCCATTCCTCCCCAAACGCGCCAAAGGGCCCAGAAGCAGGAAAAGATAACCAGCCAGCGAAGAAAATTGTGGGTGTCTTTGAGGAAGAGATAGGCCATTGCTTAAAAACACTGGGAAACGCCGGAGCCGTCAATCCAATCCGGCTTCCTGTTTTTCAGTCGGCAGCTTGCGCGGCTTGCAGAGGACCTTGGAGCCATGGGCCACCCGGGCGCACTTCCGACAGTAGTAGCGTGGATCACGCACGAGTTCGAGCAGCTTGTCGGCATGCTTTTCCAGATCGCGCTTCGACCAGTCGCAGAGGGTTTTGGCCATTCCTACCAACACAGAACGCGAGAACGCTGTATTGCGCAAGTCGCGGAACCGGGGTAGGATTTTTCACAATCCTATGAGCACACAAACTGCGACCAAAAAATCCAATTCCGTTGTCGAAGGCTTGCAGACCCTGCTGGCCGATTCTTATGCCCTCCTGGGGCAGACCCACTTTGCGCATTGGAATGTCGAAGGCCCCGCTTTCTTCTCCCTTCACGCCGCTTTCCAATCCCAATACGAGGAACTTTTTGAAGCAGTCGATGAGATCGCGGAGCGTCTCCGTGCTCTCGATGCGATGGCACCCGGCGGGCTTAAGACTCTCGCCAAAGCCTCGTCGATCCAGGAAATGGCGGTCGAAACCGCTCCGGCCAAGGATTATGTCGCCCATCTGGTGGAATGCCATGAAATCGTCTTGGGTACCGCTCACGAACTGCGCGAAGCCTCCGGGAACAGCGACGATCTGGAAACCCAGGATCTCGTCATCGGTCGTATTCAGGTGCACCAGAAGACGCTCTGGATGCTTAAGAGCTTTCTGAAGAATCTCTGATTTTCTCTGTATTTCATGAGGCCGCTGCCGGGAACGGGGGCGGCCTCATTTTTTTGAGGTTCTCTCTTGCGAACGAATCTCAGTATCGTAATTTATCACGCCATGTCTGACCGTCCCACTCTGTCCGAAAACTCGGTTTCCCCCCGGAAATCGTGGAGGCAGGATGCCGCCTGCATCGTGGAGGAGCTTTTTCCGGTTACTCCCGCTGCCTGCTGGGACATGCTGCTGGATCTCCGCCAGAACCTTCTGGCTGGGACCGACTGGAATAAGACCCTGGATATGTTTCTGGCCTGTCGCGAACGCCTGGAAGCTGAGCAATACCTGCCCTTTTATCGCCTTCGCCGCCTGCTGGCCGAGAGCTTGCATTTGGAAGCAGGGGCGCGCCCGACTTCGCTCAAGCAGATTTTGCTGAAAAAGCATCGCTCCCTGGCCGACATCAGCCGGGCCGTCACTCGTGAGCTTTTCGAGCACGACCTGATCGCGTCCGCGGATACGCCGCTCGATCTGCGCGTGGTCGAGCTCTAAGCCTTTTGACTTTTCACAAAGGCGAGGATCTTCGCTTCATCGCCTTTCGCCGCCCAGATCTCACGCAGGAAATCCGCGGGATGAATCCCGTACTTTTTGAGAAATTTCCGGTCGCCGCCGCAGCAATACATGATGTCGTGGCAGAGGCCGCCGTCGATGAAGCACTGGGCCTTGCGAATGATGCGTGGCAGCCAGCGAATGCCGTCCAGTTCGGCATCTTTCGGCGGTAATTCGCTTTCGTTGATCTCGCGCACGCTGGCCACCCCTTTTTGGGAGTAGAGAAAATAATCACGCCTGGCCGCGGCGATGAGGAGATACGTATCCCAGTCCGGCTCGCCCGCGTCGCTGAAGTCCTCCACATAGTCATAGACATTGATGGGCCGCAGGCCGATCGAGGAAAGAAAGGCCTTCTCTTCATCATTGAAATAGGTGGCGACGGCAAAGTTGCTTTCGGCGTAAAGTTTCAGGCCTTTGTCGTAGAGCGCGCGCAGTTGTTTCGTCCAGGCATTCAGTTCCATGGGGAAATCATAGCCTGCCTGTCAAAAATATCACTTCTCGTGTCCCTGCCGTAACGAATTTGTCACACGCCATCGGGACTGAAGCGTTGCCAAAAGCCGCATTCCTTGCCACGACCTTGCCATGGCAGAGTCGTCCCCCTTGGTTTCGATCAAGGATCTTTACAAAAGTTTCGATGAGACCCCGATTCTCAAGGGGGTAAGTCTGGAGATGGAGGAGGGAGATCTGGTTTCTATCATCGGCCCGTCCGGGTGCGGCAAGAGCACCTTTCTGCGCTGCATGAATTTTTTGGAGATTCCCGACGCGGGCCGCATTTCCATCGCGGGAGTTTCCATCGATTGCCACGGTCTTGACGAAGCGCCCGACCGTGATCTCGAAAAAAGCGCCCATAGCCTGCGCCAGCAGGTCGGCATGGTGTTTCAACAGTTCAATCTATTTCCCCATCGCACCATTTTGGAGAATACCATGCTCGCGCCCATGATCGTTCGCAAAACTCCCCGGGAGGATGCGGAGAAAAACGGTCGACGGTTGCTGGAAAAGGTAGGCCTCGGCGCTTTTGCGGATCGCTACCCCGCCCAGATGTCGGGCGGTCAGCAGCAGCGGGCTGGTATTGCCCGCGCCCTGGCTATGAATCCCAAGGTGATGCTTTATGATGAGCCCACCAGCGCCCTCGATCCGGAACTCGTGGACGAGGTACTCAAGGTGATGAAGGATCTTGATGCCGAGGGTATGACCCAGATCGTGGTGACTCACGAAATGCGGTTCGCCCGGGACGCCAGCGATTACATCGTTTTCATGGAAAAGGGGCACATCGTGGAGATTTCCGACGAGGACGAGATTTTCACCAATCCCAAGGACGAGCGCACCCGGCAATTTTTGCGGAGGTTTATATGAAGAGCGCGATTTGGGCCTTATTGTTATTTCCCCTTACATTACTGGCCGATCAGCCGGTTTTGCGTTGGGGGGCGGATGCGAACAGCAACGCTCCCTATGCGTTTTATGGTTCCGGCGACAAGCTGACGGGATTTGAATACGAAATCATCAACGCGCTGGCCGAGGAAATGGGGCGCAAGGCACAGTTTGTGCAGAATGACTGGGATGGGCTGATACCTGGTCTGGGCCGCGGGCTTTATGACTGTGTCATCTGCGGCATCGAAATCACGCCCGAAAAGGCGAGCGAGGTGCTCTTCAGCAATCCTTATTATGTCACCTTTGAGCAACTTGTGGTGCGCAAGGGGACTCCGGCGATCACGGCGTTGGATGCACTCAAAGGCAAGGAAATCGGTACGTTGGATCAGACGGCGGCCCTGACCATGCTGGAGAAGACGCCCGGGGTGACACCCAAGACCTACGACCAGGAGTTCACTGCGTACCTTGATGCCGCCAATGGCCGGATCTTCGGCGTGTTGCTGGATTATCCGATCGCCAAATATTATGCGGCGCCCAATCCCAACCTGCAGTTCACCGGGCCGCCCTTCGGCCAGATTGTCTATGGCATTGCGCTGAAAAAGGGAAATACCGAACTGCAACAGGAGATGAATGCCGCGCTACAGCGGTTGGTCGCAAACGGGAAAATGCGAGACATCCTCTCGCGCTGGGGCTTGTGGACGCCCACGGTGGCCGGAGCCTTCGGGCAACCGGAAGATCCATCGGTGCCAGACACGGAATACAAAGCTTTCGTGGGGGCAAGTTCCTCCGATGTGAGTTTGTGGACGAGGGCGCAACGCTATTTCAGCTATTGGAAATTGTTGCTGGATGCCGCACTCCTGACTCTGGAGGTTTCCATCGTGGGTATGGCCATAGCCATCAGCGTCGGTTTTACCGTTGCGGTGATGAGGGTTTTCGGTCCGGCCCCGGTGCGATGGCTGGCGACGATTTATATCGAAGTCATCCGAGGCACTCCGCTACTCGTGCAGTTGTTCATCATCTTTTTTGGATTGCCGAATATCGGGATCAAACTTTCGCCCTTTATCGCGGGCGTACTGGGCTTGGGGCTCAACTATGCCGCATACGAAGCGGAGAATTACCGGGCGGGATTGCTGGCCGTGCCCAAGGGGCAGATGGAAGCGGCGCGAGCGTTGGGCATGACTCGTCGACAAGGGCTTTTCCATGTGGTCATCCCACAGTCCTTCCGGCTGGTCCTGCCGCCGGTCACGAACGACTTTATCTCTTTGTTGAAAGATTCCTCGCTGGTCTCGATGGTCACGTTGCTCGACCTCACGGGGGCCTACAATCGGATTGCTTCACAGACCTTTGACTACTTTGGAACCGGCCTGCTCATCGCCGCGATTTATCTGCTGATCGGTCTGCCCTTCGTGCGGCTGGCTCGC
Source organism: uncultured Chthoniobacterales bacterium (assembly GCA_964445975.1). Classification (GTDB taxonomy): domain Bacteria; phylum Verrucomicrobiota; class Verrucomicrobiia; order Chthoniobacterales; family Terrimicrobiaceae; genus CAYUMP01. Next base: position 160,545 of record CAYUMP010000007.1, read on the forward strand.
TTTACCGAGGAGCGGTTGGCGGTGGATCAACGCAGGCCAGGGCAGAAACCCGGCATGTTCACTCTGCCGAAATGGAAAAAATCCTGAGCTAGCCGAGCACTTCCGCGGAGGTCTTGAAGTGCATTTTGGCCACGCGGGCAAGCGCCTCACTGCCGCCATCCGCAGCGATCTTTCGGGCGGCTTCCTTGACTGAGGCCGATACTCCTCGGGGCAGGGTCGCACCGATTTTTTTTCCGGTATCTTCCAGCCAATCGATAAATTTTTCCCGGGCCAGAATGGAGGCCGCCGCCACCGCGAAGTCAGACTCTGCCTTGGTCCGCTGATCAAGCTGGATGGTCTTTCCTTTTTCCATCAAGGCCCGCTCCAATACGCGAACATCGGCGAATTTGTCGGAAAGTGCCCGAGGGCAATCCGGTTTCATCTCGCAGAGGTTTTCGATGATGCGGGCGTGGCCCCAGGCCAGGAGCCGGTTGAGATTGCCGATTTTGGTGAACAGGGCGTTGTACCGGTCGGGACTGATCACGACGACGCTCTGCGCCGTTCCGCTTTTGCGAATCCCGGCAGCCAGGTCACGGATGCGTTTGTCCGAGGTGATGCGTTTGCTGTCGGTGATGCCGAGTTCCTTGAAGGTATGCGCCATGTCGCGATCGACATAGACACCCGCGATGACGAGCGGACCGAAAAAGTCTCCCTTGCCGCTTTCGTCCACGCCGAAGTGCGGGGCGAACATTTCCGGATTGTGGACCTCCTCATAGCCGAGCTTGGCCTCGCCCAAAATATCCGGCTCCAGCCGGTAGCGCACAAACTCCTCCGTGCCCCTGCCCTGCAACACGGCCTTGGGACCCTTCTCGTAGACCGCGATGGTTAGCTTGTCCTTCTGCGCGAAGTAGAGCGTGTACGGGCGTGGCTCGAATTTATAACCCTCGTCCTTCAGGAGGGTTTTGAGCTTTTCCGCCTGTTCGCTGGTCAGCGGCGTATTGTAGAGGGTGAGGGCTTTCTCGGGCACAGGGCCGAGCAATACCACGCCGGCCGGCCGGGCCGCAGGTGAAAAATGAGTATTTGCAGATTGATCTGCCGCGTCTCCCGCTCTTTTTTTGTCGCTGTGAGGAATTCCGGCGTATCGAGAAACGCCACGCTGCGAAAGAAGCTGTACGCGTGGTTCAAGGTTCAGGGCCGAGATCTGCCCTGGCGGCGCACCGGCGACGCGTACGCCATCATGGTTTCGGAATTCATGCTACAGCAGACCACCGTGACGGCCGTCATTCCTTATTTCGAACGCTGGATGCGGAGGTTTCCCACCGTGGCCGACCTGGCGGCGGCGGATGAACAGGCAGTGCTCTCGTTGTGGCAGGGCCTCGGCTATTATAGCCGGGCTCGCAATCTGCACCGCGCGGCCCAGGCCATCGTCGAGCTTCATGGCGGCAGGGTTCCCCGCTCGGTGGATGCCCTGCGCAGTTTGCCGGGGGTGGGGGGCTACACGGCGGCGGCGGTGGCAGCCTTTGCTTTTGATGCGGTCGAACCGGTGATTGACGCCAACATCGCCCGTGTCCTCGCCCGCCTGCAGGACTGGCATCAGCCGATTGATGACACCGCGGGCAAAGTGTTTCTGGAGCAGGCGGCCCGTGAACTGCTTCCTTCCTCCGGCGGTTGCCTGCACAATTCGGCGCTCATGGAGTTGGGCGCCTTGATCTGCGTTTCGCGAACACCACGTTGCCCAATTTGTCCCGTTCGGGGGGAATGCCTGGCGGTCTCGCCCGAGTTGCTGCCGGTGAAGCGTCCGCGCAAAGCCGTGACGAACGTTACGGAGGCGAGGGGATTTGTTTTCAGCGGGCAAAAACTGTGGCTGGAGCCATCACCTGGTCCGCGTTGGCGCGGGATGTGGGTGCTGCCGGTGACGGACTCCGGCGGCCGGACGCCCGATCATGTCGAAATCCATCCCATCACCCGTTTTCGTGTGACTCTTCAACTTTTTGAGGAAAAGAAGGGAAGCCGCCTACTGACCGGTTTTTCTCCACATGACCTTCCGCCCATGCCTTCCCCCCATTTGCGCGCAGTTGCAGCCCTGCTGGGAAAGCGCCATACTGTGTGACACTTATGCCAGTTCCCGCGATGCCCGATGCCCACGGCCACTTTGGCCCTTATGGAGGCAAATTTGTCCCAGAGACGCTTTATAGCGCACTGGAGGAGTTGGAGCGCGAATACGACAAGGCCCGGCAAGACCCCGAATTTCGCAAGGAGTTTTCCGGTTTGTTGCACGATTTTTGCGGGCGAGCCACACCACTTTATTACGCCGAGCGGCTGACCAAGCACCTCGGCGGGGCAAAAATTTACCTCAAGCGCGAAGACCTCCTTCACACCGGCGCTCATAAGATCAACAACGCCATCGGTCAGGCCATTCTTTGTCGGCGGATGGGAAAAAAACGGGTCATTGCCGAAACCGGCGCCGGCCAGCATGGCGTAGCCACGGCGACAGTGGCGGCGCGTTTTGGTTTCGAGTGCGTCGTCTACATGGGCGCGGTGGATATGAAACGCCAGGCCCTCAATGTGGCCCGCATGGAGTTTCTCGGCGCCAAGGTCGTCCCGGTGACCGCAGGACAGGCCACGTTGAAGGAAGCCGTGAATGAGGCCATGCGCGATTGGGTCACCAATGTCCGCTCGACCCACTACATTCTCGGCACGGCCTACGGAGCCCATCCGTACCCGATGATGGTGCGCGATTTTCACCGGGTCATCGGTGACGAGGCTCGTCGCCAGATTCTCCAAAAGGAAGAGCGCCTGCCCGATTTACTGATCGCCTGTGTGGGCGGGGGCAGCAATGCCATCGGCCTGTTCTATCCGTTCCTCAAGGATGAAAATGTTCGTTTGGTCGGCGTTGAGGCGGGAGGAGACGGTATCGTCAAGGGCCGTCATGCCGCGCGTTTTCAAGGCGGCCGCCTTGGTGTCCTGCAGGGGGCCAAGACCTGGTTGCTGGCAGACGAGGATGGCCAGATCGAGCTGACCCATTCGGTTTCCGCCGGTCTCGACTATGCTGCCGTCGGCCCCGAGCATTGCTACCTGCGCGATCTCGGCCGGGCGACCTATGATTACGCCACCGATAAGGAAGCCCTTGCGGCTTTCCGCACGCTGGCCGAAGTGGAGGGGATCATTCCTGCGCTGGAGTCATCCCATGCCGTGGCTCACGCCATCAAGGTCGCGCCGACGATGAAAGCGAGCGAGATCATCATCGTGAACCTCTCCGGTCGCGGCGACAAAGATGTCGCCCAAGCCGCCGAGATGCTCTTGCACAAAAAGGTCGAAGCGTAGCAGCTACCCGGCGACGCCCGCCAATTCCTCTTCCTCGTGGGAGTGGATCTGGATTTCGTAGAGACGTTTGTAGAGTTTTGAGGTCTCCAATAACTCGCGGTGCGTGCCTGTCTCGACGATGTGGCCGTGATCCATAACCACGATCTTGTCAGATTTGAGAATGGTGGAAAGACGGTGGGCGATGGCGATGACGGTGCGGCCCTGGGTCAGACGTTCCAGCGCGGCCTGGATTATCTTTTCGGCTTCGGAATCGAGCGCCGAAGTGGCCTCGTCCAAGAGAAGGACCGGAGCATTCTTAAGCAGGGCGCGGGCGATGGATAGACGCTGCTGCTGGCCGCCGGAAAGCAAACAGCCTTTGTCGCCGACGATGGTGTCGTAACCTTCCTGCTGGGCGATGATGAAGTCGTGGGCGTAAGCCAGCTTGGCGGCGGCTTCGACTTCGGCTTTGGTGGCATCAAGGCGCCCGTAGCGGATGTTTTCGTAGATGGTATCGTGGAAAAGAAATATGTCCTGCGTAACAATGCCGATGTGCTGGCGAAGGGACTGTTGAGTGATCGTGCGGATGTCACGACCGTCAAGTTTGATGGCGCCGCTTTGCGGATCGTAAAAACGCTGAATGAGGGAAATGAGGGTGCTTTTGCCTGCACCGCTAGCTCCGACCAGGGCGTATTTTTTACCGGGTTCGATATCGAGTTCGATATCCTTAACCGCAGCCTTGTCGTGACCGTAGGAGAAGCCGACCTTGTCGAAGGTAATGTGGCCCTGGCTTTCAGTAATCGTGACCGCATCGGGCGCATCCTGAATGGCTGGCTTCAGTTTCAATAAATCAAAGATGTTGGTCGCCGAGGCCATGCATTTCTGCATTTGCATGGGGATTTTGCTCAGGGCCTTGACCGGTTCATAAAGCATGAAAAGGCCGATGCAAAGGAGGCCCAACTTAAGCATGTCGACGTTGAAAAAATAGACGTAAAGCAGGGCCAGGACCACGCCGAAGGCCGAAATGGACTCGATCAAAGGCCCGACCATTTCCATGCTTTTGCGGACCTTCATGCTGTTGCGGCACTGGATCTCGCTGGATTTGTCGAATTGAGCCACCTGATAGTCCTCCCGGGCAAAGGACTTCACCACCCGGATGCCGGCGAAAGTTTCCTGCAAAATGACAGACATGGCGCCTGCTTCGTTTTCTTCATCGCGTCCGGCCTTGCGCACCTTGCGTCCGAAAACAATGACGGGCACGAGGCAAAGTGGAAAGAGCACCAGGGTGGTGAGACTGAACTTCCAGTCGAGCATAACCATCGCGGTGATGTTGGTGACGACGGATACGGGGGATTTGACGAGGTCGCCCGCGATGGAGACAAGGGCGTTCTGGCCCATACGGGTGTCGTTCATGACCCGGGAGATCAATTTTCCCGACTTGGCCTGGTAAAAGAACCCCAGCGATTGGGACATGAGGTGACCGAAAAGCTGGGCGCGAATGTCCCGCAGTACGCGAAGACTGACCCAGGCCAGAAAATAGGCATTGCAGTAGCTAAAGACACCGCGGAGGACCATTACCGCAGGAATGAGCATCAAGATACCGAGCTTTAGCTCGAGGCTCATCTTCGAGGCATCGGGAAGATAATCGAGGAATTTAACCTTGTTCGCGAGCTGCAATTGGGAAGCGCCTACGACGTAAAGCACCAAAGGGATCAAACCGTTGACCAGACCGGCCAGCACGCCAAAGAAAAGACCCAGAGCGAAGCGGCTTTTATAAGGCTTGAGGTAGGCGGCCAGTCGTAGGTAAGGCCGCCAGAAGACCTTGATGAGCTGCGAGAACGGAATTTTTTTGGACGGCATGAAACGGCTACCCTACAAGGTTTTTCCTCCCAGTCAAAATCCCATCATCCGGGAGTCCCCGGAGTTGAACATGCCGAAGTACCAGTTCCAGATGGCCTCTCCGCCGAAAACCCAGATGGCCGCTCCCAAGGCGAGGAAGGGCCCGAAGGGCACTCGGGAGCCGGCTCTGTCCTTCGCCAGAAAGATGCCCGCCAGGGCCGCCACGCAGCCGATGATCGAGCCCGCGCCGATGGTGAAAAGCACGGCTTTCCAACCCAAGAATGCCCCGATGGCGGCGATGAACTTCACATCGCCGAATCCCATGGCCTCTCGCGGGATCGTGATTGCCGTCAATGTGCCACTGATCGTGTCCAGGTCGTCCAGCATCAGGATTTCGCCACCCTCGAGGATCATTTGGTTATAGCGGATGCGCAGAGTGCATTTTTCCAGTTTTCGCTCGCCGATGGTTGCGGAGGGACAAATGAGGACCAGTTCGTCCGAAGGCCGGTAAAAGACTTCATCCCAGGTCAGGGTCTCGCCCCCGATGGTGATGCTGGCGGTGTCGCCATCCCGCTTCCAGGTGAAGGATTCCTCGGTGTCGAAGACATGCTTCTTTTTGCCGAACGCGAGTTTGCCCAACTCAACGATCAGCCAGAGCATCCCAAATCCCAACAGCGCGGAGAGAAACGAAAGGGCCAGCGCGTAGAGGCGCGAATCGGTCTGCATCATCTCCGGCAAGATTCCGCTCAAGACGATGCCGATGACAGTTCCGCCCCAGGTGATCTCATCCGGGATGATGAAGTGCTCGATGTCGATGAATGTCGCCGCGACCAGCAGAGCGAGGAATAGCCAATAGACCGGGGCGAGGGGCAGGCCGTAGAGCAGCCAGGCGGCAAGAAACAGCCCGGCTGTCAGGACCTCCACGCAGAGATAGCGCACGGAAATGCGCATGCCGCATCCGGCGCATTTTCCCCGCAGCAGCAGCCAGCTGATAATCGGGAGATTTTCGTACCACGGGATCATGCGATTGCACGAAGGGCAGAAGGAACGCTTGGGGTTGCCCAGCGGGATGCCGCGCGGCATCCGATGGATGCAGGCGTTCAGGAACGAACCGATGATGGCGCCGATTACCGCCGCGAAGACGGAAAAGACGGCTTCTCTCATTCGCGAGGCAGCTTCTCCTCGACCATCTCGCAAAGGACATGGAGAAGAAACTTGTGCGCCTCCTGAATGCGCGCCGTCACCGTTCCCGACACCAGGATCTCGATATCGGCCGCCCCCGCGGTAAAGCCGCCGCCCTTGCCAAGAAACACGATGGTCTTCATGCCGCGTCGCCGGGCCTCTTCCAGGGCCGAAAGAACGTTGCGGGATTTTCCGCTGGTGGTCAGGGCGATGAGGACATCGCCGGGCTTGGCGAAGGCGTGTACCTGCCGGGCAAAAATTTCCTGGAAGGCGTAGTCATTCCCGATGGCGGTCAACAAGCCGCCATCCACATTGAGCGCGATGGCCGGATACGGACGGCGGTCCTCCTTGAACCGGCAGGTGAATTCCGTCGCCATATGGGCGCTGTCGGCCGCACTGCCGCCGTTGCCGCAGAACAACAGTTTCCCGCCGGACGTCAGGCTTCTCAGGACGATTTCGGATGCGGTGACCAGAGGCTTCTCAAGAGCCTTCAGGGATTCAAGGGTCTCGACCGCCTCCTTGAGTGAGGTTTGAAAGTGCGTCACGCGGTCAGAGGTTGAGGTGAAACGGACAGCCGGGCGTCCTCGTTCAAGATTTCCTTCAACTCCGGCCAGTCCGCAATGTCCATTTCGGCGAAGAGATTCAAATACGCAAACACAGCCGACTCGGGGTGTTTTTCAAAAAGGTGGTTGATGGCGGCCACCAGCTTTTCGCGCGAAGGCTGCGCCGGCAGGGTTTCCAGCAGGCCATGGCCATTGTGGACAACTCCCAGTTCGTCGAGGAATCCGCAAACGAGATCCTTGTGGGCGCCCAGCAGCCAGGTCTGCAGAACCTCAGTCGAGGCGTCTTCGTTGGCCTTGCGGGAAAGTTCCGCACGCAGCCAGACCGCGCGCTCGGCCCGGGACTTCCGTTCGAGGATCACCGGCCGCAGTTTCCGGCGGGAAGCCAGGAGTTGCAGGCAGGCGCGGTAGGCCGGTTTATCGTGCTCGTAAAGGTGTTGGAACACTTCCGCGGCGGTTTCCTCGGAGAAGTGATGGAGAATTTCGTGGGCTTTCATGGATCACGCGGGGACGCCGCGAAACCTCCTATGGGGAAACCGGGCCGGAGAGTCAAGACTGCGAAAATTTGACACGAGGGGCCAAAGCCGCTTGTATCCCGCGCCATGAGGACATTCCTCGGCACTCTGCTGTCGCTGCTGCTTTTATCATCCTGCGCCACTCCGGAACCGGCTACCAAGCTGGAGAAGGCGAACGTCTTGCCTCTGTCTCTGAACGACAACTTCCAGTTCCGCAAACAGAAGCTTTATTTCTACGACGGCAAGGTTGCGCCCATCACCACCAGTGAACCGGTTATCTTTGAACGCCAGCGGGTGGAATGGGGCGCTGTCGGCTGGACCGAGCGGGAGGAGCGGTTTGGCAGCTATTATACGTTTTTCTGGCGCACTTCCGAACAGGCGGACGTCACCGTGCGACTCGAATACCGCCAGGCCGCTCTGGGCAATTATGTGATGGCTTTGGAGCGCTACTATCCGAATGCCAAAGGCTCCTTTAAGTCTGATTTCGAGGTCATCGGAGACGATTTTCTGGAATTTGGCCAGGTCACCGCCTGGCGCGCCCTGCTGATCGTGGACGGCCGCATCGTGGGCCTCACCCAATCCTTCATCTGGAAGTAAAGTCCGGGCGGGTTTGACAGTCCCGCCCACGCTGGGGTACCTTTCTACAGAGTGAACACGACATCGTCTGTCCTGGTCGGATGCATTGACCGCACCGTCTGGGTAAAAGTGGAAGGGCGCGGCTCCTTCCAGAACAGCGCCGGGCTGAAGGAATTCGTCAAACAGATGATCCAGCGTGGTTTCCGCGATTTCGTGGTCGATCTTCGCGATTGTGAGCAGATGGACTCCACCTTCATGGGTACCCTCGCCGGTGTCGCGCTGCGTTTGCGTGAGATTGGCCAGGGCGGACTCCGCGTGATCAACGTCAACGAGCGCAACGCCGATTTGCTCGGCAGTCTCGGGCTCGACCAACTTTTCACCGTTGAGAATGCCGGGGTGGTCGCAGAGGTTCCAGCCGATAGCCAGCTTCACGAAGCCGTGGTGAAAAACAAATCTTCCGAAACCCAGAAGCAGACCGTGCTTGAAGCCCACGAAGCTCTGGTCGAGGCCGATGCCGCCAACGCCGTGAAATTCAAGGACGTGCTCGAGTTCATGCGAAATGAACTCAACACCTCGGATACGGAGAAGGCTCAGGAGAGCTAAGACGATCCGGTGAGTTCCTCCGTCTGGACTTATATTTTCTTCGCGCTTTTTTTCGGCACTTTCATCGCTTTGCTGGTGGTGCTGAATGCCTTCACCCGGCGCATCAGCGAGATCGAGCGCCAGCGCGCCGAGCTTCAGGTCGAGGAAGACCGCGTCTTTGATTTTCTGCATGGTTTGGGCGAGGCCTTTTCGGAAGGGGTGCGTTCCTCCGAACTCCACCGTCTCATCGTCGAAGGCGCCACTCGCATCCTCGATGCACATGGCGGCGCGCTGTATCTCATGGACAAGGCCGATGCCGTGCTCGTCCCTGCCTTCATGTCCAAGGGCTGTCCGGCCCTTCTTCAAGTGCCCAGCCATATCCTGGATCAAGCCGCAACCAACCATCTCGCCTTGGACAGTTACTTGCGCCTCAGTCCGGTGCGTCGCGGTGATGGCATCCTCGGCCGCGTGTGGGAGACCGGCCAGACCCGGCTCTATTCGGAAATGGAACTGGCGGGCGAACTCTCCCCGAACAATCTCAATGCCCACTCCGCCCTGGTGGGCCCCTTGGTTTATCGCCGGAAGATCCTTGGCGTTCTCGGCCTGGCTAATGGCCCGCTCAGTACGCCGTTTACGGAAAAGGACATCACCGTTTTCAAGACCATTGCCGAACAATCCGCGTTCGCTCTCTACAATGAAGCCATCTACCTCGAGGCGGGGGAAAAGAAGCGGATGGATCACGATCTTGAAATCGCCCGCGAAATCCAGGCCATCTTGTTGCCGTCCTCGCCCCCCATTGTGGAGGGTTATCAACTCAGCGGGCTGAATGTGCCCGCACGGCAGGTCAGCGGCGATTATTACGACTACATCCGGGTGGACGAGCACCGCATGGGCGTGGCCATCGCCGACGTCTCGGGGAAGGGTGTGCCGGCGTCGCTTATCATGGCCATGTGTCGCAGCGTCATTCGCAGCGAAGCGGCTGGAAAAACCTCCGCTTCGGAGGTCCTGCGCCGGGTCAACCAGCAGCTTTATCCCGACATCAAGGAGGACATGTTCATCAGCATGGCCTACCTCATCATCGACAGCCGTTCGAACCAGGTCACGCTGGCCCGGGCCGGACACGATGCCCCGCTTTGGTACCATGCCGCCGACAAGAGCGTGGAAAAGGTCACCCCCAAAGGCATGGCTCTCGGCATTGACAGCGGAGAGGTCTTCAATAGAGTTTGCGCCGATTACTCCTTTGAGCTCGCGTCGAATGACTGCCTGCTCCTCTACACCGATGGGACCACTGAAGCCCTCGATGAAGAGGGTCTGGAATTCGGACTTCCGCGGTTGGTGCAGGGCTTGCAGGCCAGCGCTCCCCAAGGCGCTCCCGGCGTCATCAAGCGGCTCACCGAGGACGTAAAAAACTTTGTGGGGAATTACCCCCAACATGACGACATTACTTTGATAGCCATTCGTAAAAAATGAATACCGAGCCGGATATTGATCCCAAGGATGAAACCGCCGTGGAAGGCGAAGCGGCCTCTGCCGCACCCGCCGAAGGGCAAGTCGACCTCGCGGCCGAGGTTGAGAAATACAGGGACGCCGCCTTGCGCTCCCGGGCCGAACTGGACAACTACCGCAAGCGCGTGGTCCGCGAAAAGGAGGAGGCCATCCGCTATGCCAATGGCGCCCTGCTGGAGGACCTTCTGCCGGTTCTCGATAATTTCGAGTTGGGCCTCGGCGCCGCGAAAAACGCCACCGATGCCTCCGGCATCATCATGGGCTTGGAAATGGTGCGCAAACAGATGGAGGATTTTCTCCGCAGCCACGGCGTGGACACGATTGACGCCACTGGTACTCCATTCGATCCGAATATTCACGATGCCGTGGCCCAGGAGGCCAGCGCCGAGGTGCCCGAAGGCACCGTCATCCGCCAGATGCGCAAAGGTTTCAAACTTAAAGACCGCCTGATCCGTCCCGCCAGCGTCGTGGTTTCCAAGGGCTCCGAATGAGCCGGAAACGCGACTACTACGAGATTCTGGCCGTCGAGCGGACCAGCACCGAGGACGATATCAAAAAGTCCTACCGCAAGCTCGCGATCAAATATCACCCGGATAAAAATCCGGGCGATCACGCCGCGGAGGAGCAGTTCAAGGAACTCGGCGAGGCCTATGAGATATTGATGGATGCGCAGAAGCGCGCGGCCTACGACCGCTATGGTCACGCCGCCTTCCAACAGGGCGGGGGCATGGGCGGCGGTGGTTTTCACGATCCGGCCGATCTCTTTAGGGAGGTTTTCGGTTCTGCCGGCGGAGCAGGCGGCATCTTTGAACATTTCTTTGGCGGTGGCGGAGGAGGGGGGAGTTCCGACGGTGGACGCCAGCGGGGTTCCGATCTGCGTTACGACATGCAAATCACCCTTGAGGAAGCCGCCACTGGCTGTGAAAAGGAGATCGAGATTCGCAAGCTCGACGCCTGCGAGGAATGTGATGGTTCGGGCGCTCAGACCGGTTCCAAGGCGGTGACCTGTTCGACCTGCCGCGGACGCGGTCAGGTTGTCGCTTCGCGGGGATTTTTCCAGGTCGCTCAGACCTGTCCGACTTGTCACGGTACCGGCCAGGTCATCGAGAAGCCCTGCAAATCCTGTCACGGCGATGGCCGGGTCGAACGCACCTCGCGCATCAAGTTGAAGATCCCGGCCGGCATCGACGAGGGCGCCCGCTTGCGCAGCGCTGGAGCTGGCGAGGCCGGTCTGCGGGGTAGCCGCGGCGGCGATCTTTACGTGGTCATTCACCTCAAGGAGCACGCCATTTTTCAACGCGACGGCATGGACCTGCATTGCGAAATGCCGATCCCGTTTGCGATCGCCGCGCTGGGAGGCGAGGTCCGTGTTCCTTCGCTGAATGGAGCGGCTAATTTGAAGATCCCCCCCGGCACCCAGAGTGATGCGGTTTTCCGTATCCGGGGGCAGGGTATGCCTGCATTGCAAAGTTCCAGCCGGGGCGATATTCTGGCCCGCGTGCAGGTTGAGGTTCCCACCCGTCTCAATTCCGAACAGCGCAAGGCCCTGGAGCACTTTGCCCAGCTTTGCGGCGAGGAAAATACGCCCTTGCATAAGAGCTTCACTGACCGTCTAAGGGATTTGTTCACTTAGGAGAGTCTCATGCCTGTCACCTGCGCGGAAATGAAGCGGATCGAGGAAGCCGCCTTCGCCCGCGGAGTGCAGGCGGAGGATTTGATGGAACAGGCCGGGCTCGGGCTGGCAGAGATCGTCCGGCAGTTTCACCCGCAACCCGGCACCTGCGTGGTATTTTGCGGCAAGGGCCACAATGGCGGCGATGCTCTCGTGGCCGCACGCCATCTGGCCTCCTGGGGTTGGAATCTTGATTTGCGTTTTGCCGTCCCGGAACTCGCCCCGCTCACCGCCAAAAAACGTCATGAGCTTCCCGCGTTTTCTTCGGTGGCGACGGCGCGACCCCTGGTTGTGCTCGATGGTCTGCTGGGCATTGGCGCAAAAGGCGAACCACGCGCGGAGGTGGCCTCGGCCATCGACGAAATCAATCGACTCCGCCGCGAGGACGGCGCTTGGGTGCTTGCCATAGACATTCCCAGCGGTCTGGACGGGGATACCGGGGTTCCGGCCGCCATTTGTGTGCAGTCCGACCTCACCGCCACCATCGCCTGCGTGAAGGACGGTCTCGTGGCGGATGCGGCGACCGATGTGGTCGGACGGCTGGCCGTTGTTCCCCTATCGGAGTTGGCTCCACCAGATTCCCCCTGGTCGGTGGCCACTGCGCCGACTCTGCGCCATTGGCTTCCGCCCAGACACTTCGACATGCATAAGGGGGATTGTGGCCGTATCGGCATCGTGGCGGGCTCTCCGGGCTTTCTGGGAGCCGCCCGCATGTGCAGCGCAGCGGCGGTGCACGGTGGAGCCGGACTCATCACGGTTTATGTCCGGCCTGAGATCGCATCATTGCTTGCGCCCTCCGTCGTGCCGGAGGTGATGGTGAAGACCGTTTCAAGCTATCGCGAGATCTGGCGGGATCATCTTGACGTCATCGCCATCGGTCCCGGTTTGGGCCGGCAGCACGACTCAGAAGTCCTCTCGCTCCTGCGTGAAGCACCTCAACCGATGGTAGTGGATGCCGACGCGCTCAATGCGCTATCGGCTGACGTCTCGCTCCTTGGACATAGCGCCGGACCCCGTCTGCTGACGCCCCATCCGGGGGAGATGGAGCGTCTCTTCCCGCGTTCACGGCGCTCGCGCCGGGATTGGCTGGAGGATTTTACCGGCAAGTATCCTGTCGCCCTGTTGCTCAAGGGGGCCAGGACGGTCATCGGCTCTGCCACGGGAGGAAAATTCTACAACGCCACTGGTGATCCCGGCATGGCCAGTGGGGGGATGGGGGATGTGCTTACCGGAGTGTGCGCTGCCCTCGCGGCTCAGATTAAGGGAGATGACGCGCTGTTTCGCGCCGGAGTCTTGGGCGCATGGATTTGCGGACGTGCCGCCGAAATCGCCGTCTATGAACCGGGTGGGTCCGCCGAGTCGCTTTCCGCCACCGCCGTGATCGATCATCTGGGCACCGCGTTCCGGGATTTGCGCGCCGGAGCCTGCTAACCTATTTGGGCGGCAGTTTCTTCTGCGGCAGTTTGGGCAGCCGGCGGCGCTTAAAGGCGTCCCAACCCGGCAGCAGCGTATGAAAAAGTTTTTTGGTTTCGGTGATCGGGGATTCCTCCACGAAGTAAGCAATCGCCGCCCGCCCGAGCGCATAGGTCCCTGCGCCCGCGACCATGCCTGAAACGGCATTTCCCCAAAATGGCACCACTTTGATGATGGCTCGCGCGCTCTCGCGAAAAACCATGCCTGCGCCGATATTAATACCCAACGCTCCGAGGAATTCCGCAATGAGCCGCGGACTCACCGGCTTGCCCGTGGTGTGGATAATCAAGCCCACCATCAGCGTTTGCAACGCGGTGAGTACCGGCATATCCGCCAGCGGTATGGGTTGCAGGCCGATTACGCCGCACACCGCCGTGAAGGACTTCAGCAGCGACCCCGCAATCTGGGCCTGCGCGGCCTTGGCCTCGGTTGCCCGGGCAAACTCCAGCTTGGCCGAGGCAGGCAGGACCCCGCAGATCGTTTCCGCCGCCGAGTCTCCCGCGTCCGGAGAACAGACGGTCACCCGGTGGGCAAAAAAGTTGCGGTCTGCACTGAACAACGCCGCCAGCCGCGCCCGGGCGGCATCTCCGCCGAAAGCGATACCCACCAGAGGAGTCTCCTTCGGACACAGGCCCAGACGTTCCGCCGCGTTTTCCAGACTCGCCGCCGAGTCGTCTTGATCCTTGAGGAAAATGGCGGCATCCGGCGCTAGGTGAGCCAGCGCCCCTTCGATCACTGGAGTGGGTGTATCTGCTCGCGCATCGAGGATTTGCAGGCTGCCCCGGTCCGCCACGCGATAGGTTCTCCAGCCATGATCACTGTCACCCGTTTCGACAGTGATGCCGAAAAGGCGGTGTAGCATCTCCGGCGTGCTCTGCGTGGTGCCTCCAAGCAGCATCAACCGCGCGGGCCGCTGATCCAAAAACAGATCTCGAATGGGCGTCAGTTCCCGCAGGATGGGTTTTTGCAAGCCTCCCGGCAGCTTCTCCACCAACCGCGTGAAGCGGTCATAGAGCGTCAGTATATTCTCACGGTTCAAAATGGCGAAGATCCTCCAGGAGAGTGTCGACGTGTTCGTCCGGTTTGACCTTGCGGAAGACCGATCGAATCAAGCCATCCGGCCCGATGACAAAGGTACTCCGCTCGGTCCCCATGAAAGTTTTTCCATACATGGTCTTTTCCACCCACACCCCATAGGCCTCCACCATCTCGTGCTTTTCATCGCTGATCAGCGGGAAGGGCAACTCATGTTTCGCGATAAACTTGGCATGGCTATCCGCCCCGTCCACGCTCACGCCAAAGATCGCCGCTCCGCTGCGGAGCAGATGGCTGTAGTGGTCGCGCACCGCGCAGGCCTGGGTGGTACAGCCCGGCGTGTCATCCTTTGGGTAGAAATAAAGGACGACACTCTTCCCCTTGAAGTCGGCTAGGGCGACAGGCCCGCCCGTCTGATAATTTCCCCCCACGGCCACGGCGTGGAAATCCGGCGCTTTGTCTCCTGGCGATAGCATGACAGACATGGCATGGCACTCTTCCCCGCTACAGCGTCATTTGCAAGTCCGCAGCAATTTGAAACCTGCGATTGCTTGCGGGGGATTTCATGATTTGCTTTTCCTTCCATGAAAACACTGCGCGCCAGATTCGTTCTGCCGGTCGGTTCGCTCCCGATCGAGAACGGAGCCGTGCGGGTGGAGGGTTCTCGCATCGTTGAGGTCGGCCCGTGGCGGGATCTCGGCGGAACCGCCGAAGACCTGGGTGATGTCGTGCTCATGCCCGGCCTCATCAACGCCCATTGCCACCTCGATTACACCGGCATGCGCAATGCCATCCTCTTCAGCGGCAAGTTCTCCCACTGGGTGAGGCGGCTGAACGAGTTGAAGCGTACCCAAACCGACGATGAATACCTGCAGGCCATTGCCGAGGGATTCAACGAATTGAAAAAATGGGGCACCACCAGTGTCTACAATATCGAGTCTTTTCCCGAACTGATGGTGCGCATGCCCATCCCGCCGATTCGCACCTGGTGGTTTTACGAGCTTCTCGACATCCGCCATCGTATCCATACCGAGGACGTCGTGGCGGGCGCGCTGGCGTTTTTCGAGGATCATCAAAGCTGGCAGGGCGGCTTCGGCCTTTCCCCGCATGCGCCTTACACCACCTCGCTCGAACTCTACGAACTGATCCGCTTCTGTTGTGAAAAATACAGCATGCCGGTGATGACTCATCTTTCGGAAACTCAGGAGGAGTTTGAGATGTTCGCCCAGTCAAAGGGGCCGCTTTACGATTTTCTGGCCCCGCTGGGCCGGGATATGGCCGACACCGGAGGCACCACGCCGTTGCGGCATCTTTTGCAAAACAACTCTCTGCCTCACGGAGCCATCCTCACGCATATGAACGTGCTGGCGGAGGACGATTGGGAGTTGCTGCGCACCCGGCTGGATTTCTCGATCGTTCATTGTCCGAACTGCCATGCCTATTTCGAGCGTCCGGCTTTTCCCATGGCGCGCTTTCGCGAGAGCGGCCTGAATCTTTGCCTCGGCACCGACAGCCTGGCCAGCAACAAGGCGCTGAATCTTTTCGAGGAGATGCGTACCGTTCGGGAAAACTTCCCGGAAGTCTCGCCGGAGGCTGTATTGGACATGGTCACGCGCAACGCCGCCCGCGCCATCGGCCAGGCCGGTCAGCTAGGCGAAATCGCTCCGGGAGCATTGGCCGACCTGATTGCTGTTCCTTGCGACTCCGGCGATGTTATAACATCCGTGATCGAAAACCGGCGGGAGATTTCCTGGATGATGATCTCCGGAAAAATTCAGAGTACGTAGTCTCCCATATAAAGCGACAGCCTGAGCTTTTCTGCCTGTTCGCCGGCGGACAGGAGGTCTTTGCTGGCCTCTTCGTACCGTCCCGACAGGCCTACGATGCGGATGACGTCGAGGACGGGATATTCCCGGTGCAGCATCCACGCGCGCAATTCACGCAGCCATTCTTTCCACGCCGTAATGAGGCCCGACAATTCCTCGGTATTGAGCACCGGCGGTTTGGCCGCCTCCATCCCCGCTTCGTGCGCCGCCAGATGCTTTTTGATCTCGTCTTCGAGTTGCGCGATCCGTGTCTTGCCCGCTTCGGACCTTTCCGGTGGCAGCAACGGACTGAGCCGCCCGACCGCCACGACCAACTGCGCACCGACCCGGCGCAGCGTGGTCAGGTAGTTTCGCAACTTGTCTTGCTCGCCCGCCGGGCAAATCGGCGGCTGGAGATGTCCGATGCGGATCTCCGCCTCACCGGGAATCAGCGCAATGCGCGTCCGTTGCCAGAGCGCCAGCGAAGCCGGCCCTTGGTCGATCATATGCCGGCAGGTGCGCAAATATTCCAGGAAACGATTGCGCAGTTCCCACTGCGGCAGCGAAGGCCAGATGAGCCGTTGCAAGACCGAGGCCAATATCAGGGATAAAGCCAGGCCGAAGAAAAATTCGACAATGGCCTGGAAGGAAATCGGCTCCTGCCCGTTCAGTCCGAGAATTCCCACGATCGTCAGCATGCCCACTTGCATGGGAATGGTGACGCCCCGGATGGAGTAGGACAGATATCCCCATACGAAGAGCCACGTGAAAATAATGGTATTCATCACCGCGTAGCTTGAAAGCATCGGACGTATCGCGATGAGGATGATGCTTACCGCGATCAACAAAGCGACGTTGTATACCACGTAATGGAAGGCCCTCCAGTCGCCGCGCCCTCCCGGGCTGGTCGCATTAAGCGAGGTGAAGACCCAGGCTCCCAGCACGAACATGCCGCCGCCGGGCACCTGCAGCCAGTTGTCCAGGACGAGCGCCGCCACCACGGCGAGTCCGGATTTGATGCCGCTCCTGATCCAGAATGGCGGCGGCACCGGGGAGACAAAAGGCTCCGGTTCCTTGTGGGTGAAGCCCCCTTCGGCCGGCAGGGAATCAATCAACTCGTGGGTACGTTCGATTTGGGTATGGATTTCGTCCAGCGCGAGCAGATGCAGGCCGAAGGCGATGGACTCGTCCGCGGGCAAGGTGAATAGCTCCTCGTCATTCCGAATGATTGCCAGCTTCTCTTCCAGCCCGCGAAACCCGTCCTTGATGGCTGCAAGATGTTTCTTCCGGGTCGCCTCCGTCGACTCCTTCAGCGAAAGGTCATTCAGTGCCGCTTCCAGCGCCTGATGCAGTTTCTCGCTCTCGGCGCGCACATGGGTGTGGTAAAATGAGCCGGCCGGCAGCGATTTCGACAGCGTGGCGACGGCTGACGCGATGCGGGACATGCAAGTGGTCAGTTCGAAATAGGTGGAAAGCCTGTTACGGAAATACTGGCTCTCCCGCGACCCGAAATCCAGCAGGCTGCGCAGTGCGGAAATACGCGCCGGAAAGTCCTGCGCCCGCTGGGAGGCCTCTTCCAGGCCGCCCGGCTCGAAGACAAATCGCGAGCTTGTCGCGAAGCAGTCCCGCAGATCCGCAAAGCCTTCGCGCGCATTGTGCAGGAACTCCAGCTGGGCGAAGCGCGGCCAGATGAGGCTCTGGACAAGGATTGAGACCATGATGCCCAGCGACACCTCCTCGATCCGCCACAGCGCGAATTTCCACGAAAAATCCGGATTCGCCATCCCGTTGCTCACCACCACCACCGTGGTCATGCCGCAAAGCAAAAACGCATAGGGATAACGGCTCTGGCCAAACATCGCCGTGCAGAACGCCACCATCGCGAACACCAGGATGAGGAAAGGGATCGGCTGCTGTTCCAGACTGGCCGTCAGCACATAACCGAAGATCGCTCCGATGATGGTGCCGATGATGCGGAAAATCGACTTCTCCGCGATGGCGCCCACATACTGGGCGATCATCAGCACAAACACGGTGAAAAGCGCCCAGGTCGGCTCTTCCAGTTGGATGAACAAGGCGATAAAGACCGCGATCACCCCGGCCAGCCCGAACTTCAATCCGTAGCGAAAAGCCGGATCTCGGAAAACTGCGCTAAGGACCGCTGGCATTTGCCGCCCAATACATCCTCCTCCGTACGCCGATGTCAATCCGCGCATCCAGTGTTGAAAGATTTGCCTCCGTCGCAAATCCGTGAAAAATAGTCCCGCCCGATGGATTTCCTCTCCCGCCTTTATACCGCCGAAATACATTTCGGGGATTTCCTCCTGCCTTGGGGCATGGTGGTGAGCGCGCTGGGTTATTTGCTGGCTTGGTTCGTGATTGTCCTCATGGAGCGTTGGGGGTTCACCCGGCGGGTCTGGAATCTTCCTCTCTTTTTTGTCGCGCTCGCCGTCCTTTTCGGCTGCGTTATCGGCCTCATCCTTTCGCCGTGAAAACCGCTCCCAGCAAATATGTCGTGACCTTCGTCGTGATTGGCCTGGCCATCGTGGCTTCGTTGGCCATGTACGACCGTTACGTGAACCGGCCCTGGACCCGTGATGGACAGGTGCGGGCCAATATCGTCGGCATCGCTCCCCGGGTGGCCGGCCCCATCGTCCAACTCCCCATCAAGGACAATGAACCGGTCAAGAAAGGCCAGTTGCTTTTCGAGATCGATCCTTCGACCTTCCAGGCGGCGGTCGACAACGCCGCCGCCAAACTCAAGCAGGCCCAGGCCTCTCAGGTGGAGGCGCAACAGGAACTGAATCGCCAGACCGAACTCTATAAGACCAAGGTCAACGATTTGCAGGATCTCCAGAACGCCCAGGATGATTACGCGGCCGCCGTGGCGAATACCGCCGCGGCCCAGGCCAGCCTCGAGACCTCCCAGCTTGATTTGTACTACACCAAGATTTTCGCCCCGGTGGATGGCTACCTCACCAACATGAATACCAGCCTCGGCCAGTATGTGAATGTCGGGGAGCAATTGCTCGCCCTGGTCGATACGAGTTCATTCTGGATCGCGGCCTACTTCAAGGAGACCCAGCTCAAGCATGTCCAGATCGACGCCCAGGCCAAAATCAGCCTCATGGGTCACGAGAGCCAGCCCTTTGAAGGTCAGGTCGTCAGCGTGGCCTGGGGCATCTTCTTGCAGGATGGTTCCACCGTGGACCTGCTCCCCGATGTTGCCCAAACCATCGACTGGGTGCGTCTGCCGAATCGGTTTCCGGTCCGGGTGCAGGTCAAGGGAACCCCGCCGGTGCCTCTGCGTATTGGACAGACGGTTTCCGTTTCCATCCACAACTGATTATCTCGGCTTCAGGAGCCGGAAATGCACGTAGAGTGCCCGGGCTCCCAACGCCAGCAGGATACCGAGGCCAAAGAGCAGGCAGACTCCGCCGGTATAACCGGCCACCTGCGGATGGAGCGGTGAATCCACCGCCCACGGATTCTCCGTGAGAAAGTTTTTCGGCATCACCGCTGGCCAAAAAAAGCCAACTGTTCCCAGTAAAAGCGCGAAAATGGCGAAATAAATAGCCGGTCGGACCAGTCTGGCCGGGAAAAAGAAGACCGGGATGCAGAAAACGAAGATTAAAAGCGCACCAATTAAAGGCATTTTCCTCTAATGGAGCATTTTTGAGGACATTTCAAACCAAAGTTGGCACGAAGCCTGCTTTATTACTCTCGTTCTGGGGGGAACAACAGGCCGTTGTGGCATCGTCGCAACGGCCTGTATTTTTTCCCATCCGGAAGTAAGCAGGCTACGAATAGTAACGAATGATGAGATGGCTTCTCTATTTTCTGGCGGTTCCGACCCTCGCTGTGGCTGGCCCGAAATCCTTTCAGGAACCGGTGCCCATCACGGTGGAAAAGCGCAAAAGCTGGGAACTCATGGTGGAAACGGCCCAGATGATCAACGCCGACGGCAATCCCAACCGGTACTATTTTTCCACCCAGATGATCTCCCTGGCCTACGAGCCCTTCCGTCCCTTGCAGTGGGGGCCGGTTCGCATGCGTACCCAGTTACTGTCGACTTTCTTTGTCGCGGCCATCATTCGCGGCCCGGAGAGCTACTATCTGGGCTGGGGGCCGCAACTGCGCTTCACCTTTCCGTTGGGTGACACGCCGTTTTCGATCTTCCTGGGCGGGGGAGGCGGTTTCGGCTTTGCCGATGCCGACGAGTCGGCCAAGAACGACCACGGCTTGGGCCAGGATTTCACCTTCATCATTCTGGGCAATGCCGGTCTACGCTACGCCATTACCGATTCATGGTCGGTCTGGGTCGGGGGCATGTGGCATCACCTTTCAAACGCCGATCTTTCCGAACCGAACAAACATAATACCGGCCCCGACGAATACGGTGTCCTGGTCGGCACCGGCTACGCATTTTAGGCAAAAGTCACTTTCGCAAAGTGATTTTCTGCGTATGGGTTTCTGGACCTATGTCCCAGCATCCGACGCCCGAAGATTCACCCCGGCCATTTGATCGCCGCCGCTTTATTCGCTGGCTGGCTTTCGCCGGGGTGGGGGCTCTTTCCGTCCAGAAGCTGGATACATTCAAGCTGGCTTGGGAGGAGGGGAAGGATATTGCTGCGGCCCTGGCGGCACGGAGCGCCTCTTCACTCATGCCCGGATCGGAGGCGTTGCGTAGTGCGTATGCGATGTTCTTGGCCGCCCATGGATTTGAAAACGTTCCGACTTCCGTGATCCTGGCCCCGCATTTCAACCGGCATGGTAAAATCCAGAATTGCCTGCCGCCCGAGAGTCTCTGGAAAAACATCCTCCCGACCTTGCGGGTCGTCGATCGCCTCGCCCAGGAATTAGGTGAGAAGTTGCGGATTAACTCGGCTTATCGTTCTCCCGAATACAACGCCACCTGCCCGGGAGCCGCAAAATGGTCCCAGCACCTGCGGAACAATGCCTTGGATATTCAGTTCCGCAGTGCTCCGGCCGAAGTCGTAAGGGCCGCGCGCTCCCTGCGGGATCAGGGGCTGTTTCGGGGCGGCCTTGGCTTGTACGCCGGGTTTACCCATGTCGACACCCGAGGGCACAATAGGGATTGGTAGCCCTTTCCCTCCTAAGCGCCGTTCAGGTCGTTCCCTGAAGCCGGTTTACTTCGCATCTGCGAAAAACCGGTATGAGAAAACCATCCACCTACATCATCGGAATTATCGCTGCGGCCAGCGTCACCCTCTCGGCCGTCGCCCAGCAGGCGGGCGGAGCCTCCGCCGCCGGAGCGGGTAGCGGGAGCCCGGGCGGGACCGGCTCCGCCACCGGAGGAACCGCCCGCGGAGGATCAAGCGGCAGCACATCCACCGACCGAGGCTCCCAAAACAGCTCGTCCGGAGGAACTGCCGGCTCTGACCAGCCTGCGGTGAGCCGCCAAGGCACGGAGAACCGCCAGACCGACAACTCCCAGCAAGATCAAAGTAACTCCCGGACGGGCCAGAATAACCTCCAGGGAGGACAGGGACAGACCGCCCAGCAGGGCCAGCAGTCCACGGGCGCCACTACAGTGGGCGATACCAGGGCCTCGACAGGCGGAACCTATGATCCTGCGGCTGGAGTGACCGTCACAGACCCGCTTACCCGTGCACAGCCCACCGCTCCCGGATACCCTTCAGGCATCGTGCGGAGTGACGGCAGCCCCGCCACCCCCAACGGACAGGTGAGCAACGGAATGAACCAGGCTCAGGCCACGCCCACGCCCGCTCCGACTCCCGGCACTACGCCGACGGCCACTCCTAGCACCACCACCACCGCCCCGAGCGCTACACCGGTAGCCAGTCCCGGATATCGGCCCAGCACGCTGAGCAATCCTTAATCAGTGGGTGAATGAAGTGCCGGAACGAATCCTGGTTCCGGCGCTCGCCAGTTGACACCGCGCGCCCGACCTTTCAGAGTCGGTCAAACGTTACCTCAAATGGCACTATCTGTTGGCTCACCCGCTCCCGATTTCACTTTAAAAAGCATGGGCCCGAACGGCCTGGAAGACATCACCCTCAGCGCCAATTTCGGCGTGCAGGCCACGGTGGTCTTGTTTTTCCCGCTGGCCTTTACCGGGGTTTGCACGAAGGAATTTTGCGATGTGACCGCCGGACTGAAAAGTTACTCGGCGCTGAATGCCGAGGTGATCGGAGTGAGCGTGGACAGTCCTTTCGCCCAGGAAGCATGGGCCAAGAAGGAGAATATTTCCATCAAGCTGGTGAGCGATTTGAACAAGAAGGTCATCCAGGATTACGACGTCGTATTCCCGAACCTGGCCGATATCGGTGACACGGCGGCCCGCGCTGCCTTTGTCATCGGCAAGGATGGCGTGATTTATTACAGCGAGCAGACCCCGACGCCTAAGGACCTGCCGAGCTTCGACAAAATCGAGCAAGTCCTGAGGACGCTGACTCTGTAACGATTATGCGGAGGATATTCCTGCTTCTTGCCTTGTGTGCGCTGGTCAGCTGCAAGCGGCCGGCGGCAGAGTCCGCCGCCACACCCCCGCCGGCCCCGACGCCGGAGGAGGGTTTTGCAGGTGTTGCCCCCGTCTCTCCCCCCCCCGCGGCCCCTGCTTCGACCCCGCCGATTGCCCCCCCGGAGCCGGTGGGCAAAGTTGAGGCTCCGGCCACGGTCAATACCGACGTGACCAACGCGGAAAATGAATTGGTGAAAAGTCAGGTGCTGGCCCGTATCGATGTGATGCCCAACCTCAGCCCGGAGGAGAAGGACAAGCTGTACGTGCAGGTGGAAAGAGCCCGCGGCATGGGGAAGATCATCACGATTCCGTTTCCCTCGGGGAAGACCAAGGTGGGAAATACTGAGGTTGCAGCATTGAAGGAGACGTCGAAGCTGCCGCAGATCCAGAAATATGCGGAAGATCCCACCGTGGTTTTTGTGGTGCTCGGTTTTGCAGATAAAAAAGGCGACCCGAAGGGCAACGAAGCCATCTCGCTCGAACGGGCGGAGAGTGTGGTTGATGCTTTGAAAGCGCGCTGTGGCGTGATGAATCTCGCGCATGCCGTAGGCATGGGTGGCTCGGAAATGTTTGATGCCGCAAACCTCGACAGGAATCGTGTGGTCGAGGTCTGGGCCGTGTTGCCTTGAGTGGTGATGCGCCCACGGCTGCGGGGTTGGCTCCGATCCTTTTACAGGACGGTCTGATTCTTGGCCGCGGCGCGGAGGCGAACGCCCTTCTGCCGGACAGCGCGGTTTCCCGGCGACATGCGGTGCTGCATCGATTGATGGACGGTTGGCGGGTGGAGGACTTGCACAGCCGGAGCGGTTCGTTTCTAAACGGCCGGCTTTTTCAAAGCGAGGAACTGGTCTTTGGGGATCTGCTGCGGATCGGACCCTTTAACTTTCGTTTCGACGGCCGCCATCTGCGGGAGACCTCGGGGGTTACCGGCGCGCGCCTCGATGCCAGGAATCTTTCCAAGGCGGTGGGGAGCGTTTCGATTCTCTCCGATGTCTCGCTGAGCCTCGAGCCGTGTCAGTTTGTCGGGGTGATCGGGCCGAGCGGCGCGGGCAAGTCCACCTTGCTGGATGCCCTGTGCGCTTTGCGGCCGGCTGATTCAGGTACGGTCCGTCTCGATGGGGCGGATCTTTACAAAAACTACGAATCGCTGCGGGAGGAACTCGGGTACGTGCCGCAGGACGACATCGTGCCGCTGGAATTGTCGGTGGAAGACGCTTTGTTTTTCAGCGCGCGATTGCGCCTGCCTCGTGGCACCCCGACGGCGGAGATCCGGCGCCTGGTGCGGCACACGCTCGTGCGGCTGGGGCTGGGGGAGAGGTCGCGCACTCCGGTGGGCCGACTTTCCGGCGGGCAACGCAAACGGGTGAGCGTGGGTGCAGAGTTGCTGTGCCGTCCGCGATTGATGTTTCTGGATGAACCGACTTCCGGACTCGACCCGGCGGCCGAGTTCCGGCTGATGGAATCGCTCCGGCATCTGGCCACGACGGGCTGCACCATCCTTTGCACCACACACGTGATGGGGAACGCCTATCTGTTCGACCGGCTGGCCGTGATGCACGGCGGGCGTCTGGTCTTTTTTGGGGAACCGGCGCGCGCCTTGCAGGATTTCAAAGTGGAGCGGCTGACCGAACTTTACGACCGGCTGGACGAGGCAGTTTCGCCGTGGCCCGCCCATCGTGAGACCACGGAAGTGCCGACCTGGCAGATGACCCCGCAACGTCAGAAGCGCAGCGCCGCCCTGCCGGTGTTGCTCCTGCGCCAATGGGCGATCCTGCGGGCGGATTGGAAAAATCTCATTTTGATTCTCGGGCAGCCCATTTTCATCGGCGCGCTGGTGACCTGGGTCAGCCATGATCCGTCACTGGTCCTGTTCTTTGCTTATATCGCCACGCTGTGGTTTGGGTGCGGGAATGCGGCTCAGGAGATTGTGAAGGAGGTGCCGATGTTTCGCCGGGAGCGCCTCATCGGCCTCGGCCGGCACGAGTACCTCCTGGCGAAATTTATCTCACTGGCACGCATCACCATTGTGCAGAGCCTGTTGCTTTACGGCGTGATGCAACTTTTTGCGGGCGGCGTCGGCGGTTCGCCCGGCTTACAGATTCCCGGACTCATCATGACTTCGCTTGCTGCCGTAGGCATCGGGCTCACGATTTCCGCCTGGAGCAGGTCGATTTTACAGGCGGTCATGCTGGTGCCGTTGGTGTTGATTCCGCAAATCTTGTTCTCGGGCTTCATGCCTCCCGCAGGCGACATGAAGGCGGGTCCGTATGCCATTTCGCGGGTGATGCCGAGCGCCGCGGTGCAGAGTGTGATGGATGTGAGCCTCTTCTGGGGCAAGAAAGTGACGGGGTCTCTGCGGGTGGATTATCCGTCGACTTTCACCAATCTCAACCGCGACAAGTCGCTCAAGAATGGCCAGGTCTACGAGAATACGGGACCAGCCCGCTGGGGGCTTTGGGCTCTCGCGGTTTGGGCCTTTGTGACCTATTGGGCGGCGTGGTTCGGCCTTCGAGGAAAGGAACGGGGTTGATGAAACCCACGGAGATCGGCGTCCGCTACGATCGCATCGCCCGGCGCTGGCAGGAAAATACGCACGAGAGCTACGGCATGACCCAATTGGAAAAGGCCATTAGCTTTGTGAAGAACAAAGGCCGGGCCCTGGATGTGGGCTGCGGCAGCACGGGGCGTTTCGTGGGCCGGATGGAGCAGGGCGGCTTTGCGGCGGATGGGGTGGATGTCTCGGCCGAAATGATCGTTCTCGCCCGAGAGCGTAATCCGGGCGCTTTCTTTTTTGTGGCCGATATTTGCGAATGGGAGTTGCCTCACGCCTACGACCTCATTTCCGCCTGGGACAGCATCTTTCATTTGCCGCTGGAATCCCATGAGCCGGTCATTCGCAAACTTTGCGCCGGGCTCTCTCCCGGCGGAGTCTTGATTTTTACCTGTGGCGGCGGAGGCCCGGGAGAGATTGCGGGCTCGTTCTGGGGGGAGGACTTTGAATACAGCACCCTCGGAATTGAGGGGTTTGTCCAGTTGCTAAAGGATTGCGGCTGCGCATGCCGGCATGTGGAATACGACCAGCGACCGGAAAATCATGTCTATATTATCGCGCAAAAGCCCGATGGCGCAGCATCGGATCATTCTCATATCTAAGACCACCGGACTGACGCCGGAGCCGCGTTAGTTAACGACGGTGACGGGGGTGCCAAGCGGCGCGTTATCCCAGTAGATTTTCACCATTTTCTCCGGCATGCGGATACAGCCGTGGCTGTCGGCGACACCGGGCAAAAAGCCCTGATGCATGCCAACGCCGCCGTTGGTCAGGCGCATCCAGTAGGGCATGGGTGCGCCCTTGAATTTGGCCCCGGCCGGGCAGGCGTCCTTTTTAATATCGACGTTTTTCATCACGACAGTGCCCGAGGCATCGACATAGTCGCCATACAGGTTGGAGGCGTGATCGATTTTTTTCTGGATGATCTTATAGTTTCCCGGAGGGGTGCCGAAACCTTCGCGTCCGCTGGAAATGGCGGAAACGCCGACGAGCTTGCCGCCCTTGTAGAAGGACGAGGTTTGTTTGGAGAGATTGATGACGATGGAGGGAGCCCCGCTGATGCCACCTCCGTCCCAATAGGACTTTCTCATGGCCAGATCCTCCTTGGTGGACGGGTCGATCACCGTGGCTCCGGTCCCGAGGTACTTCACGGAGCTGTTATTCAGGCGGGTGTCGTAGTTGGCGCAGGCACCGAGGGCCAGGGTGGCGGCGGCGAGCATCCAGCTGAGCTGTTTCATGCGGCGTAAAAGAGCAGGGTTTGGGAAAAAAGCAAGCCGCCAGCCTGAAGCAAATCCAAAGGGCGGGGTTGCACAAAGGGGAAAAACTTTGATAATGCGCCTCCATTATCCATGCCGACTTACGAATACGAATGCGCGAAATGCGGGAAAACCTTTGAGGTTTTCCAATCCATGAAGGACGAGCCATTGAAGACTTGTCCCGACAAAAAGTGCAAGGGCAAG
Source organism: uncultured Chthoniobacterales bacterium (assembly GCA_964445975.1). Lineage (GTDB taxonomy): Bacteria > Verrucomicrobiota > Verrucomicrobiia > Chthoniobacterales > Terrimicrobiaceae > CAYUMP01. The sequence goes on from CAYUMP010000007.1 coordinate 187,085, forward strand.
GTGAAGCGCCTGCTGGGCACGGGAGCCGGGCTGATTTTCAAGGGCAGCGGATTCTACATCACCGACTATCGGAGCGAGGGATACAAAGCCGCGGCGAAGAAGGACTCGTCTTCGTCCGGAAGCAGTGAAAGCAAGCCAGCCGACAAACCGAAATCCACCGGAAAATCATCAACCAAAGAATGAGTGCGATCAAATGCAAGCAATGCGGTCACGAAAACGATCTGACCCGCGTCTTTTGCCAAAACTGTGGCACCCGCCTGGAACGGGCGGAAGGGGCGGCGGGTCCGACGATTTCCGGTCCCACCCGGGTTCCCACCGGTCCGCGCAAGCTAAAGAATAAAGGGGCGGGAGTTGCGATGCTGCTCAAGCTGGTCCGAGCGATCATCTCCACCGCCGTGGTGGCGGCCTTGATCGCGCTGCTGATCCAGATGTCCCGACCTCTTCCGGATCTGCCGCCGGCGAAGCCGGCCAATGACGCCATGGCCACGCAGACTTATCAGATGCTGGTCAGCTTTGCGGACAGCCCTTATGGGCGCGGGGTTGATCTTACGCAGGATCAAATCAACAACTATCTGGCGGCTCGCATCGTGGCCGGAGCAGCGCCGGAAGGTGCGAATGTCCGGGCTCAATTTCAGCGCGCCTTTGTTGTTTTGAAGGAGGGAGAAGCCTCGTTCTACGTCGAGCAAAAATTCTTCGGAATTCCCGTCTTCATGTACCTGACCGGAGTGCCGGAGAAGTCCGGAGAGACCGTGAGTTTCAAGACGACCGGTGGCGGCGTGGGCCATGTGCCCTTTGACCCGCGTCTCGCGTCCCTGCTGGAGCGGGTGATCCTGCCGGTGGTTACCTCTGCGGCCGAGGGAACGGCCGCATTGAAGACGGCCAACTCCGTAGTTCTCTCGCCGGGGGTGGCCAAGGTGGCCTGGAGCGGAAAGAAGGCGCTCGGAAACTGATGCGGCTGGCGTCGCAGTCGTGCGTCCTTTGGCTGGCTCTGGCCGGGACGCTCTCTGCGCAGCCGCAGCCGCCCGCCTTGCAGCGCACGACGAGCCTCTCGCGCCAGTTCGTCATCTATCATTCTGAAAACGCGGTTCGCTCCAAGCTGGCGCGAAAGGCGGAAGATCTCAAAACCGAGTGGATGCGCGTGTTGCAGCTCAAGGACGAATGGCGCTGGCCGGTCGTTATTCAGTTGGTCACGTTGCGGCCCGCCGGCGCGCCCCGGCTGCGGAGCAATCTGTACGAGGGTGACAGCAATGAACTCAAGCTGCAGATCGACATTTATGATCCCACCGTGATCCAAACCCCCGAGTTCGACCTGGAGATTTTTCGAGCTCTCTTCCTGGAGTACGCGTATCGCAGCGCCCCACCCAAGGCCGGTCGCGCGATTGCGTCAACTCCTTCATGGTTGGTCGAAGGCCTCTACGAAGATGTGCGGGTCCGCAAGGACGGTATTGTCGCCGGATTGTATGAAAAGCTGGTGAGAGATGGTCCTCCGCCCAAGTTGGAGGCCTTTCTCAAGGAACGCCCCGACATGATGGACGCGACCTCGCGCGCCATCTATCGCGCCAAGGCCATGACACTTTTGCATGCCCTGCTGCGCCTGCCGGGAGGTCCCGCCAGCCTGGCCGCCTACCTCGCCACCTTGAACGAATCCAAGGCCAGAGACGCCGACAAGCTGCTCGAGAAATTCCCGGTTCTGGCCGAAAAGCCCACGGAGCTTTCCAAAATGTGGGCGCTTTCCCTGGCCGACGCCTCCGCTTCCAACCGGGCCAAACCCATGAGCGTCGAGGAGACCCAAAGGCGGCTGGCCGTGATCTTTGAAATCAGCTCCCCCAAAGACCCTAAAAAACCGGATGCGGGTAATTGGGTGGGGCCGCAAGCCTTGCCGGCCCTGGCTCGCACGGACTCAGGCCGCTTCGTGGCGGGGCAGAAAGCGGAGGACCTTCTGCGTTTGGAGGTGAGGGCACACCCAATCGTCCGGCCAATCGTCGAGGAATATCGCATGATTGCCTCGGAACTGGCCAAAAAGCCGAAAAAGAACGTCGAGAAACGCATCCAGAAAAACATGGATTTGCAGGCCGCCATCGCCAAGCTGACCGACAGCATCGACGACTACATGAACTGGTTTGAGGCCTCGAAGTTGGACACACCCAGCCAAAAGTTTGATGAAAGCTTTGATGTGGAGGAAAAATCACTGGTGATCCGGCGTAATGACGCCATTACCCGGCAGTTGGACGAGACCGAACACGCTGGTTGGTAGGGCTGCACAAGCACTTGCAGGAATCCCACGCCACGCTATTTTCAAACGATGCCATCTCCGTTGACCCGTCAGGAGCAAATGCTCGTGGCCTTTGTGCTGCTCGCTTTCTGCGCCGGCCTGGGCATCAAGCACTGGCGTGAGACACAATCTCTCACCCCCCTTCGGGCGGAGGCCCGTCAAAATCGCTGACATGCAGACCATTGGATTTCAGGAAGCCCTCGAGAAAATTCTCAAGGACGACACGCGTTACCATGCCGAGGCCTATACTTTCCTGCGGGATGCCCTCGAGGCCACGCTGAAGCGGAGAAAGAAGTCCCGCAAGGATGCGGGTACGACGCACGTCAGCGCCACGGAACTCCTGGATGGATTTCGCCATCACGCTCTGCACGAGTTTGGTCCGATGGCTATCACCGTCCTGGGTTATTGGGGGCTCAAGGGGCCGGAGGATGTCGGCAATATTGTGTTCAATCTCGTTCAATCCGGTGTCTTCGGCAAAACCGACGAAGACACCATCGAAAGCTTCCGGGAAGGCTATGATTTCCACGAAGCATTTGTGCAACCTTTCCAACCCGCGCCAAAGAATTTGAGCGAAACTGGTCCGGGCGTTGTCGGAAGGAAAGCATGAAGTCGTTTTTTCCCGTTCTCCTGTCTCTTCTCATGATTTCTCACGCGCCGGCCAAGGATACTGTCACCCGTACGGAAGCTCCCACCTTGCCGGACAATACGGCCCAGGTCTTCACCCTGCCCAATGGGGTGACGATCATCGTCGAGGAAGACCACAGTTCTCCGGTGGCGAGTGTACAGGCCTGGTGCGCCACGGGCAGCATCGATGAGGGGAAATGGATGGGGGCGGGACTCTCGCATATCCTCGAGCACATGCTTTTCAAAGGCACGGGCAAGCTCAAGGGCGGGGATATAGCCCGCCGGATTCAGGATCGGGGCGGCTACATCAACGCCTATACCAGCTTTGATCGCACGGTTTATTGGATCGATACCCCGGCCGATGGCGCGGCTGAGGCGGTGGAAATCCTGGCGGATGCGATGATGAATTCCACCCTGCCGGTGGACGAGTATACCAAGGAGCAGGAGGTCATCCGTCGTGAGTTTGCCATGGGTTTCGACGATCCCGGCCGCCAGAGCTCGCAGTTGATGTTGCGTACGGTTTTCTCCGAGAGTCCGTTCCGGCATCCGGTCATTGGCTATCTCGACATTTACAACAAGCTCAACCGGGACGACGTGATGGAGTATTACAAATCTCGCTACGCCCCGAACAACCTGACCTTTGTCATCACGGGCGACGTGGATGCGCAAAAAATCCGCAGCCAGCTTGAGGAGGCCTTCAAGGACTATCCACGCCAGGCGCTCGCGCCGATCTTCGTGGCCAGCGAGCCCGAACAAATCGGCCGCCGCGATGCGCATGAGGAGTTCCCCACGGAACTGACCCGGCTTTCGCTGGCCTGGCGTATTCCGGGCCTGAGCCATCCCGACACGCCGGCCCTGGAATTGCTGGGCGATGTGCTGGGTTCCGGACGCAGTTCGATCTTGAATCAGGCTTTGCGGGAAAAATTGCGCCTGGTGCATTCGGTCGATGCCGGCATGTTCTCGCTGCAGACGGACGGCATCTTTGTCGTGCAGGCGGTGTGCGATCCGGACAAACGCAAGGAAGTGGAGAAGGCGGCGCTGGAGATCATCGAAGGCGTGAAGAAAAACGGCGTAAGCCAGGCTGACCTCGACAAGGCGCGCCGCTCCATGTTGTCGAGCCAGATTTCCGGACTGGCCACGGCGCGGGGCAAGGCTTCCGATCTCGGCTCGAACTGGTTGCTGACGAAGAACACGAATTTCAGCAAGGATTACCTCGATGCCATCGGCAAGGTGACCACGGCGGATCTGCAACGCGTGGCGAAGGAATATCTGCGCGAAGAACGATTGAACGTAACGTCGCTGAACCCGATTGGTTCGCTGACCAAGGTCGAGGAGAAGAAAGAAGCGGCGGCGGCTTCGGAGATCAAGAAATTCACCTTGTCCAACGGCCTGCGCCTGCTGGTGCGGGAAGATCCCCGTCTGCCGCTGGTGTCGGTCTACACAGCCTTCCGGGGCGGAGTATTGGCGGAGACGCCAGAAGACAACGGCATCACCAAGTTGATGGCGCGATCGATGCTCAAGGGTACCAAGACCCGTGCGGCCTCGCAGATCGCGAATCAGATTGAAGGCGTCGGAGGCAGCATCGCGGCGGACGGCGGCAATAACAGTTTCAGCGCGGCCATCGAGGTCATGAAGCCGGATCTCGGTCTGGGCCTGAGCGTACTGTCCGACGTATTGCTGAATCCCACCTTTCCTGAGGCGGAGGTGGAACTGGAAAAAAGCACCCAAATCGCCGGCATCAAGGCGGAGGAAGAACAGATCACCGCGGTAGCGCGCAATACCACCCGGGAGAAACTTTTCGGGCAACATCCCTACGCCTTGCGCGGCAGCGGCCAGATAGCCTCCGTGGAGAAACTCACTCCCAAGGAACTCCAGGCCTTTCATGACAGATACGTCACGGCCAACAACGGAGTCATCGCGGTCTTCGGCGACGTCAAGGCAGAGGAGGTCCTGAAGCTGGTGGAGAAAAACTTCGGCGCTTTGCCGAAGGGAGAACTGGAGATTGCGAATCCTCCGCAGCCGGCTCCGCTGACGGCGGCCGTGAACGCGGTCGAGGAGCGCAACAAGCAGCAGGCCGTGGTCATGATCGGTTATCCGGGTCTCGACGTCCTGAACAAGGATCGGACGGCGCTGGATCTGATCAACGAGGCCTCGAACGATCTCGGTTCGCGTTTCTTCAACCGCATTCGCGAGCAGCTTGGTCTGGCTTACTTTGTGGGGGCGAGCAATTTCACCGGGCTGGCGCCGGGCGCCTTTGTTTTCTATCTCGGCACCGACCCGAAGAAGGTTGGTGAAGTGACGGTGGCATTTCAGGACGAAATCAACCAACTGGCCAAGGGTGGCCTGACGCCGGAGGAATTGGCCCGGGCGAAGAAAAAGCTGCTGGGCTCCGAAGCGATTCGCAATCAGAGCAATGCCGCCTTTGCCGCCAGCGTGGCGGTGGATGAATTGGTCGGCCTGGGCTTTGAGAACCAGGCTAAACGCAAGGCCGAGGTGGAGGCGATCAACCTGGATGACATCAAGCGCGTGGCGGGCAAATACTTCAGCACGCCCGTGCGGGTCGAAACCATCGTGCGCCCGCCGGAGAAAACCGCTTCCACGCAGCCTCCGGCTCCGCAATCCTAAGACTTATGGCCGAAGTCCAATCCTCCACGTTGTCCGGCGAGACCACGCAGCGCTTCATCGAATTTGTGATGATGCAATCGCAACAGGCTTCGCTGTTTCTTGGCCGCATTCCCAATCCGCAGACGGGCAAGGCGGAGGTCATGCTGGAGCCGGCGAAACTTTTCATCAGCCACCTGGAAATGATCCGGGAGAAGACCCGCGGCAATCTGACTAGTCAGGAAGCAGGGATTCTCGATCAGGTCCTGAGTGATTTGCAGATGGCCTATGTGCAGGCCTCGGCCGCAAAGGTCTAAAGATTCTCGGACAAGACGCGGAAGATATCCGTGTTGTCGCGAAATCCCTCGAGCTTTTCAGAACCCACGCCGCTGCCGACGATGATACCGTCCTCGGCGACGCCCACCGCAGCCGGAGTGGCGAAGGCGGAAGGTTCACTCGAGGAGGTCGCCTCGGCGCCGGCGGCAGGGTGTTGCGAGCCTGGCCCGGTCGACCAGGTGAGGGAGGGTACGCCCTGGGCATTGATGCCGACGACGGCCACGCCCTTGTCGTTGCGGAACGGGTAGCCGTTGAGGCGCATGCCGCCGATGCTTTGTTTGCTGGCGACGATGAGGAGGGCATTTTCACCGGCGGCGGCCCGGGCGGCTTCGACCGCATCATCCAAGGTCAGGAGTTCACGGAGCATGCGTTCGCCTTCATTCTGCGAAGCGGCCTTGCCGGGGAGGGCGCAATCGATCACGAGCAGATAGCCTTTGCGGTTGTATTGAAGCAACTGCACCGCCATGCGGACCATCTCGGCAAGGGAGGGCTGGGAGCCGGTGGATTCAATTTGATCGGTGAAGGCGAGGTTGCCAGGCGAGAAGATGCCGAACAGGCGGGGAGCTCTCCACGCGGGGGTGTTTTCCAATTCGGATTTGTTGCGGGCGATATCGTAGCCCTTGCGGCGCATCTCCAGCATGAGGTCGCGGCCGTCCTTGCGGCGGCCTTCCTTGTGCTCGGGCAGGAAGTCGGCTTCGCCTCCGCCCAGAATCACATCGATGTCCGCGGTTTCCACCAATTGTCCGGCGATGCCTTGAGAGTCGTGCGGGTTGCCGGTGCGGGCATAGAAGACGGCGGGAGTGGTGTCGGTGATGGAGGCGTTGGAAACCAGACCGACGGTCCGGCCATGCTCCCGGGCCAGATCGAACAAGGTGGGCAGCGGTTTGCCTCCGGAATCGACACCGACCGAGCGGTTGTTGACTTTCTGGCCGGTGGCGATGGCGGTGCTGGCCGCGGCGGTGTCACTGACGGCGAAATCCGCCGCATGAGTGGAGATCAGGCCCAGATGGGGGAATTTCTCCAGGTTCAGGCGATTGTCCGCGCCCTGTTGGTAGATGCGCGCAGCGGTGAGGGAGGAAGTGTTGAGATTGTCCGTGAGGAACAGAATGATGGCGAAGGGTTTTTGCACCACCCAGTTCACGTAAAAGAGGAGGCCCAGGCCGATGAAGGCAAGCAGGCAGAAGAGGGCCAGGAACCTGTTGCGAATTTTATTGCTCATGAAAAACGACTGCCCGCATATGCATCATATCAGGCGACGGTAAGCAATCGTCTCTTTTCGATTGCGCAAATGCGGGAAGCTGGAGATATTACGCGGCCTTCCCATTACCCGATGGTGTAACGGTAACACAGAAGCCTTTGGAGCTTTTATTCATGGTTCGAATCCATGTCGGGTAGCCAGTTTTAGCGGATGAAGCCCCAGCGCTTGCTGAAGGGCCAATAGACGAAGAGGCCGCGTCCGGCCACATTTTGCTCGGGCACGCCGCCGAAATCCCGGCTGTCCTTGGAAAAATAGCTGTTGTCGCCGAGGGCGAAGTAGCTCTTGGAAGGCACGCTGAATGTTTCCTGCGGATTGGAGAGGTAGGGGAACATCCCCATGTTGGAGTACCCGCGATAGCCATCCTTGGCGCTCATGACGCGCTGGAAGACCCATTTGTCGGCTAGCTTGCCGTTGATGAAAAGGTCGGGGGCGTCGATGCGCAGAGTGTCGCCGGGAAGACCGGCCAGTCGCTTGATGTAGTGCTGGGAATCCGTACCGGGCGGGAAGTCTTTCTCAATGCGCTGAATGCCGGTGGTTTTGAAAACAAAGACATCACCGCGGTTGGGGGGGAGAAAGTTGTAGGAGACCTTGTCGACGAAAACCTGGTCGCCGGTTTCGATGTAACCCCGGGCGATGGTCTCGCCTTTTTTATAGGAACGGCCTCTTTGAACCTGGAAATCGTCCCATAACTGACGCATGGGAGCGAAAAGTGTGTAGCGGGTCTTTTGCCCGGTGATGGTAGTGAAAGTGAAGAAATTGAGGTAGGTGTTCTCCTCCACCTTCGTGATGACGTCATCGGATTCGGCTCTCAGGTCGATGTAGTGGCGGCCGAGCCAGACCATCTGGATGGCCCGGGTGATGATGTTGGGTGGGGGAGTCTGGGTGGGGGTGCCGATGATGCCGAACAGGGTCGGCTGCATGGAGCCGGTCGGAATCTTGAAAGGTTGCAGGATGTAGGCCCGTACCCCGGCGGCAATGACAATGGCCACGAGGAAAACCTCCACATTCTCCCGCCAACCGGCGTCCTGCTGGGGTGGGGCGATCTTGCCGACGCTTTTTTCGATCTCGTCCCGGACGGCGTGGATTTTCTCCCGCTTCCGGCTTTTGATCGCTTCCTGCATTTTATCGTACAGGTCCCGCAGGGTCTGCAAATCCTTTGCAGGAAGGATGTCCTCTTTATAGTGGATGAGGCGCTTTAAGGCGTGACGGTACTGCTTGCCTTCCTTGACGTGGCGGGGCGTGAGGAGTGAGAACATGGCCTAGTTCGTCTTGAGCACTTCAATAAAAGCTTCTTGGGGGATGTTCACGGTGCCGATGGCTTTCATCCGTTTTTTGCCTTCTTTCTGCTTCTCTAATAATTTCCTTTTTCTCGAAATATCCCCACCGTAACACTTGGCGGTCACGTTCTTACGTAAAGCGCTAACACTCTCGCGGGCGACAATCTTGCCGCCGATGGCGGCTTGGATGGCGACTTGGTAAAGCTGGGTGGGAATGACCTCTTTGAGCTTGGTGGCGAGGGAGCGGCCCCGACTTTCAGCTTTGTCGCGATGGACGATGGAGGAGAAAGCGTCGACGCGTTCGCCGTTGACCAGCATGTCCAGTTTGACCAAATCGCCGGTCCGGTAACCCCCGTGTTCGTAGTCCATGGAGCCGTAGCCGCGGGTGATGGATTTCATCTTATCCACGAAATCGACGAGGATTTCGTTGAGGGGGAGCTCGGTAGTGAGCATGACCCGTTTGGTATCGAGGGACTCGGTATGGCTGATTTCGCCCCGTTTATCCATGATGAGCTGCATCATGGGGGAGATGTACTCGTTAGGGACCATGATGAAGCAGCGGACGATGGGCTCGCGGATTTCTTCCACGATGCTCATGTCGGGAAGCTGCTCGGGGTTATCGACCTTCAGGACATCGCCGTTGGTCTTCAGTACCTCGTAAATGACGGAGGGGTAGGTGGCGATGATGTCCATGTCGAACTCCCGGCGGAGGCGTTCGAGGATGATTTCCATGTGAAGCAGGCCGAGGAAGCCGCAGCGGAAGCCGAAACCGAGGGCGACACTGGATTCCGGCATGTAGTGAAAGGCGGCGTCGTTGAGCTGGAGTTTGCCCATGGCGGCCTTCAGGCCCTCGAAATCGGCGGTATTGATCGGGTAAATGCCGCTGAAAACCATGGGCTGCACGATCTGGAAGCCGGGCAGGGGTTCCGAGGCGGGCAGGCGGGAACTGGTCATGGTGTCGCCGACCTTGACCTCGGAACTGGTCTTGATGTTGGCGATGACGTAGCCGATGTCGCCGGCCTGAAGCTGGGGCTGGACGAGGAACTTGGGCTGCTGGGGACGGAAAATGCCGACTTCCTTCACCTCATAAGAAGCGTTGGTGGACATGAGCTTCACGGGGTCACCGGCTTTGATGGAGCCTTCCATGACCCGGGTGTAGATGACCACGCCGCGGTAGGTGTCGAAGGTGGAGTCAAAAGTGAGGGCCTGCAGGCGATTTTCGTTTTTCCCGGAGGGATGAGGGATGCGGTCGACGACGGCTTCCAGAATTTCCTCGATGCCGATGCCGGCCTTGGCGCTGGCCAAGATGGCTTCGTCGGCCGGGATGGCCAGGATGTCCTCGAGTTGCTTCAGGACGGTCGGGAGGTCGGCATTGGGGAGGTCGATCTTGTTGATGACCGGGATGAGCTTGAGGCCTTGTTTTTCCGCGAGATGGGCATTGGCCACGGTCTGGGCTTCAACACCCTGGGCGGCATCCACGATGATAAGGGCGCCTTCGCAGGCGGCCAGAGAGCGGGAAACTTCGTAGGAAAAGTCGACGTGGCCGGGGGTGTCGGAAAGATTGAGCCGGTAGGTTTCGCCGTCCTTCGCCTTGTACTGCATGGCGATCGGGTGGGACTTGATGGTGATGCCGCGCTCGCGCTCGAGATCCATGGCGTCGAGCAATTGATCCTGCGCCTCGCGCTTCTGGATCGTACCGGTGAATTCCAGCAACCGGTCGGAAAGGGTGGTCTTCCCGTGGTCGATATGGGCAATAATGCAAAAATTGCGAGTGCGTTGGATGGACATCAGAAAGGAACCGGGAATATCCTAAAGCGAACCGACCCGGTCAACAGTGCAAACGGAAGAACGTAAACAATTCCACCTGAATCCTCAGGTGCTGGTCATGGTGGCAGTGATCTTTGTGGCTCTGGCTTTACCGCTGGCGGCCGTGATCGGCTTTGCCATGGGGGCGTACAAAATGCGCCAGGCGGCGGTTTCACAGCCTCCGTCAGCCGAGGCGGAGGCGGCCTTGCAGCGATCCCTCGAGGAAGTTGCGCAGAAGAATCTGGCGCCGCAGAGTTTGAATGATTCGGCGGTCGAGGTGCTGACGGACGATATCGCGGGAAAAAAAGAGCAGATCGTGAAGCTGGCTGAATCCCTCGGAGGCAGCGCCATGGTCATGGCGGAGGACAAGATTTGGGCACAGGTGCCGGAAAATCAGGTCAATCTTTTCAAGAAAGCCTCCATGGGTTCGGAAAATCCGGCGATGGGAGAAAAGAAGGAGGATTTGCCCCTGATTCTGATAGAGGTTGTCCTCAAACCGAAAAGCTCATGATTGCAGTGACTTTTGCCTTGGAGTTCGAGAGTGCCCATTTTCGGGCCAATCATGACGCACGCCTGAGGGTCTCGACCTGGCTTTTGGGTACGATGGGAGTAGGCGCGGCGGTGGTTTTGGAGAGAAAACTGGCGGAAATGCGGCCGAGTCTGGTTATTTCGGCCGGATTTGCCGGAGGGCTGCAGCCGGAGATCAAGGTGGGCGATATGGTATTGGGCCGAAATTTCTCGGATGAGCGGATTGCGGGTGGATTAACGCTGGGGCCAAATTGGCATGTCGGCGCCGTCCAGACCGAGGGGGCCATCATTGAGCGCGCCGAGGACAAGAGACGCCTGGGCGAGTCGACCGGGGCCTTGGCGGGTGATCTGGAAACCGCGCATCTGGCCAAAGTTTGTGCGGCGCACGGTGTGCCGATGCTCAGTGTTCGATGTATCAGCGACGCGCTGGAGGACGACATGCCGGTGCCGGCTCATGTCCTGATGAATCCGAAAAACGGGCGGCCTGAGCCATTGGCGCTTTTTCAACATCTGCTGAGGAATCCGCCGGCTGTCATGGGGTTCAATCGTCTCCTCAAAAACGCCAAAACCGCGCAGAAACAATTGGCGGCGGGGCTGGAGGAGATTCTGCCGCAATTGCTGCGGTTGGTCTGATCAATATGGGCACATACCTCTGTATCCGCTGAATTTAATTATATATGACATACATTATATGATGTTATAGATATGCAGATGCAAATGAGGGGTTTAACGAGTTGTGAATAAGTTCGGGAAAACTTTTCCGCGAATGCGGCCGTGAGGCGTGAAGGCTGAGTTATTCCCACGCTTGCAGGAATAGTTAGGCCCCTACCTATTTTGGCGGAGCAAGAATTACAGAGGTTTTCCGAAAGAAAACCCTACTGTTCTTCCGGAGGACGACCGAGGCGGAAATGGCCTTCTTTGTCCCGGTAGAAGCCACCGGTGGCATTGCGAGCAGAAACCTTCAGGGCGTCCATGACGTCCGTGAGCTTGAACTTGGCGTTGTCCCAGGCGGAATTGATGACGCGACCGCGTTTGTCGATCACGTCGCTCTGCGGCACCGTGATCTTGGCGTACTCCTTGTCATTCAGGCGGACGGCATTGAGGTCCTTTTTGTTGAAAAGAGAGATCCACCAGGCCCCGTAGGCGTCGTCACCCTCCTCGGGGGTAATTTCAAAGGTCAGTTTGCCGGAATCCGCAATGCCGCCGTCCATGCTCAAGGAATAAAGGGTTGAGACCTCGTGGCGGGTTGTGAGGTAACCGGATAGATAGCTGCGCAGAACGCGGCGCAGCTTGGCGTCTCCGGACTGGCCGCCGTAGATGCCGAATTCGATGCCGGCGGGGTCCTCGGGATCACCGTAAATATTGAGCTCGACGTTGCCGTTCACCCGGAAGGACATGTACGGAACGTTCTTAAAAACGCCCTTGTCGATGACGGTGGGCGGGATTTCCTCGAGGCTTTTGATGGCGTCATTGGTGCGAAGGTCATTCGCGATGACACGCCAAGCCGGCAGTTCGCCCTTGCGAATGGTGTCGGTAAACTCGACGCCCTCGTTGCTGGCGTCGTGAATGCGCACGATATCGCTCTTCGGATAGGAGGTTTCCTTGGTTTTCTCCTGTAGGAGCACCTCGTGAGAGGTGTTTTTAATAATAAGTCCCTGTACGGTCCGTCCATCCTTCAAGAGCAGGGCGTCCGGCGGGCGGAAGGAATCGTCCGCTGCACGGGCCAGAGGGGCCAAAGCCAGACAAAACGCCAACGACGAAAATAAGATCGCGGTTGATGGAAACGTGCGCATGGCTTAGAACCAAACACCTCCGTCCTAGCAATTCAACATGATTATCTCCATTCGTCCTGTTCTGACCGCGATCGGCCTTTCCCTGGCGGTGGCCTTCTCGGGTTGTGTGACGGCGCCCCGGGCCTACCGCAAGCCGGCTGAGCAAAAGACCGTAAACACCGGCAAGTTCTGGTGGGGCACCTCGACGGCGAGCTTCCAAAACGAGGATCGCGGGGTGAAGCCGGATTCCCCGTATTATTTCAAGACCGACTGGGATGTGTTTGCCGAGGAGGGCCACATTCCACCCAGGGGTGACGATGCCACCTACTCGTGGACCCATTTTGACAAGGACCTTGCGGCTCTCAAAAAACTGGGGGTAAACCACTATCGTTTCGGCATTGAATGGGGCCGGGTCGAGCCGAAGCCGGGAGTCTTCAACGAAGCCGCCATCGCGCAATATGTCAGCATGGCGCGGAAGCTCAAGGCGGCCGGCATTGAGCCGATCGTGACGCTCTGGCACTTCACCTTCCCGAGCTGGCTGTACGATTCCAAAAAGAAGAACCGGTCGGATTTCTTGCATCCCGATGTGGAAACAGCCTGGAAGGAATACGTGGACAAGATGGTGCGGGCGCTGGCTCCTTATGTGCGGATTTACGTCCCGCAGAACGAACCCAATGGCGACCTTTATATCGGTTACTTCGGTGGCCACTGGCCCCCCGGCCTGTTGCTGACGCCGGGTGCGCTGAAAAAGGCCACAAAAGTGGCCGTAACGATGTTCCGGGATGCTTCCGACATCATTCGACGGGACCGCCCGGATGCCATCGTGATGGGTATTTATTCCATTCCGAATTGGCGGCGCAACTACGCGCAGGACCCGACCCAGTTCGTCTTCAACATGATGCAGCGTCAAAACTTCGACCATCTCGACAAGGTGGCCGACAAGATGGATGTGATCGGATTGAACTATTATTACTCACAAGACGCCTCGACCTTGCGATTCATTCGCCGGCCCGAGGGCGAGCTGGCCTCGAACTACACGCAGAACGGCTGGGAGATTGATCCGGAAGGTTTCTATGCCGTGCTGAAGCAGGTCGACAAAAGATATGGGAAGCCGATCGTGGTTTCCGAAAACGGCATCGGCACCCAGAGCGAGCAGAAGAAGATCCGTTACTTCCGTGAGCATGTGAATCAAATGCGCCGGGCGCTGGCCGACGGCGTGGACGTGCGGGGCTATTTCCCGTGGACCCTGATCGACAACTACGAATGGGCTGAAGGCTATGCAGCCAACTTTGGATTGACCCATGTGGACCGCGATACGAAAACGCTGGTGATCGAGCCCTCCGGAGATTGGTTTGGAAGGTTCATCAAAGCCAATCCGGAGCCCTGATTGGATTTATTTATTCGTTTGTGAGTTCCGTGCGTATTGCCCAACGTTTTGAGCAGCTTTCGGCCCGAAGCCAGAGCGGCTTTGTCGCCTATATCACAGCCGGTGATCCGTCCTTCGACGCGACCCTCGGCATCCTTCATGCCCTTGAGGAAGCCGGGGTGGATGTGATCGAGGTGGGAATCCCCTTCTCCGATCCCCTCGCCGACGGACCGACGATTCAGGCGGCGGCCGGCCGCGCCCTTGCGGCGGGAATGACGGTGCCCAAGGCTCTGGAACTCGTGCAGCGTTTTCGCGAGAAATCACAATTGCCGCTGGTGCTCTTCACCTATCTGAATCCGATCTATACCTATGGCTTTGAAAAGTTCCTGTCCGATGCGGCCGAGGCCGGGGCGGATGGTTTGCTGGTGCTGGATCTCCCGCCGGATGAAGCCGACCAAAACGCGGAATTGATTTTTGCCGGAGGGCTGGACCCGATCCGGCTGATTGCTCCGACCACCCCGCCTGAACGCATGGCAAAGATCGCGGCCACGGGCCGGGGCTTTATCTATTATGTCTCCCGCGAAGGCGTGACCGGCGAGCAGACCAGTCTCTCCGACACCATTGCGTCACAGGTGGCCGAATTGCGCAAGCATACCCCCCTGCCCATCGCGGTGGGTTTCGGGATTTCCACGCCGGAGCAGTCCGCCGAAGTGGCCCGGCAGTCCGACGCAGTGGTGGTGGGCAGCGCCATCGTCCGGCGCATCGCGGAAAATGCGCAGGCGGGCGACTTGCCGAAAATCATCGCTGACTTTGTGCGTCCGCTTGTGCAAGCGGCCAAGAGCGCTTAAACTCTCACCTCTTTATGCAACTCTCTTTCACCAAGATGAACGGCGCGGGCAACGACTTCGTGTTGCTCGATAATCGCAACGGTTCGCTCGCGTTGACCGCCGAAAGCATCGCTTTGCTCTGTGACCGTCATCGGGGCGTGGGCGCTGATGGCGTGCTGGCTGTGGAACCGGCGGAAAATGGCGCCGATTTTCGCATGCGTTATTACAATGCCGATGGTGGCGAGGCTGAGATGTGCGGCAACGGGGCGCGATGCTTTGCCCGTTATGCTCAACGCCTGAGTAATGGGACGGGCGACATTCGTTTCGAGACTCAGGCCGGCGTGATCGGAGCCCACTGCGAAGGCGAACTCGTTCGCATCGCCATGAGTGATCCGCACTCCCACTGGCCGCCGCAGACTCTCGATGTGAACGGTCGCCAGGAAGAAGTTCATTTCATCAACACCGGCGTGCCTCATGCGGTGGTTTTTGTGAATGACATCGGCACCGTTGATGTCCGCAAGGACGGAGCCGCGCTGCGTTATCACCAAGCTTTTGCCCCCAAGGGCACAAATGCGAATTTCGTCCAGGTTCTGGAACCCAGTCATATTGCCATCCGCACCTACGAGCGCGGGGTGGAAGATGAGACGCTGGCTTGCGGCACCGGCGTGTGCGCGGCTGCTCTCTTGCATCATTTGCGTTCCGGCGCGGCTTCGCCTGTTGCGGTGACTGTGCGCGGAGGTGATACTTTGCGGGTGGAATTTACCGCTTCGCCGACCGGCTTCCAGCATGTCACCCTCACCGGCCCGGCGGATTTTGTTTTCGACGGCACGATTTCGCTGTAACTCTCCCATCCCATGTCTTTCGCCGGCACCCATACCGCCCTCGTTACCCCGTTTCGGGATCATGCTTTTGATGCCGACGCCTTCCGCCGTCTGATCGAAGGACAGATCGCCGGTGGCGTGGAGGGCATCGTCCCCGTTGGTACGACGGGAGAGTCTCCCACGCTCACGCACGAGGAACATACCGAAGTCATTCGTGTCGCCATCGAGGCGGCAAAAGGCCGTTGCCAGGTCATCGCCGGCACAGGCTCGAACAGCACAGCTGAAGCCATCGACCTGACCGTCGAGGCGGAAAAACTGGGGGCGGATGCCGCCCTGTTAGTCGCTCCCTATTACAACAAGCCTTCGCAGGAGGGTTTGTATCGTCACTATCGCGCCATCGCGGCTGCCGTGAAAATCCCGCTGATCCTTTATAGCATTCCGGGACGCTGCGGCATCGAGATCGGGGTCGAAACGGTGGCTCGTCTGGCCAAGGATTGCCCAAATATTACCTGCATCAAGGAAGCTGGCGGCACGGTGGAACGGGTGAATCAATTGCGCCAGGCTCTGCCCGATGCCTTCGAGATTCTTTCCGGCGACGATTCGCTGACCTTGCCTTTCCTTTCCGCCGGAGCAGTGGGCGTCATCAGCGTGGCATCCAATTACATTCCCAGGGAGGTCGCCGAGATGGTGCGGGCCTGGCGGTCCGGCAACACGGCGGAAGCGGCGGCCCTCCATCGGCGGTTCTATCCGTTGTTCAAAGACCTTTTCATCGAGCCCAATCCGGTGCCGGTCAAATACGCCCTTTCCCTTCGCGGAGAGATGAGCGCCGAGGTGCGCCTTCCGCTTTGCGAGATGACGCCGTCCAGCTGCCAAAAGCTGGACGCCACTCTTGCTGCCTTGGGACTCACCAAATGAGCGCGTTGAAACTTCTCATCAATGGCGCCCATGGGCGCATGGGCCAGGCCCTTATTGCCGGAGCGAAAGCCGATCCGGAATTGGAAGTGGCCGCGACGGTGGATGCCGGCGACGACTTTAATATCGGGCTGACCAAGGCCGAGGCGGTGATTGATTTCACTCATGCCGAAGTGACTGCAGGAGTGACGCAAGCCTGTGAGAAAGCGGGTAAAATTCTAGTGATTGGCACAACCGGCCACGATGGTCAGACCCGGGACATCATCCGGGCTGCGGCCAAAGTTATCCCAATAGTCTTTGCGCCCAATTACAGCGTGGGGGTGAATACTCTTTTCTGGCTGACCCGGAAGACCGCGGAGATCCTCGGTCCGGATTTCGATCTGGAAGTGGTGGAGATGCACCATCGGCTGAAAAAGGATTCGCCGAGCGGGACGGCCCGACGCCTGGCTGAGATCCTGGCGGAAGTGCGTGATCTCCAGTACGACAAGAATGTCCTCCATGGCCGTGAGGGCATGGTGGGCGAACGCACCCCACACGAAATCGGCATGCACGCCATCCGCGGCGGCGATGTGGTGGGCGATCACACGGTGATCTATGCCAATGTCGGAGAACGGATCGAGCTGACCCACAAGGCGTCCAGCCGGGATACTTTTGCCAAAGGTGCCCTTCGCGCCGCAAAATGGGCCAAACTTCAGCCACCCGGCCTCTACGACATGCAGGATGTTTTGGGCCTGAAATGACATGCCCATGCGAGCTGGTATCGCGCTTGGCTCCAATATCGAACCTCGCCTCCTGAACCTTCAGGCCGCGCGGCGCCGGATTCTTGAGCTCCATACGGGTTCGGAGCCGGTCCTGGGTTCCAAAGTTTACGAGACCTCCCCGGTGGATTGTGCCCCGGATGCCCCTGCCTTTCTCAACGCCGTACTGGAAATTGCCTCGGATCTCTCCCCGGAAGATCTCCATCAGGCGTTGCAGAAAATTGAGGCGGATCTCGGCCGCCCGTCGGCTCACGAGAAAAACAGCCCTCGAACGATCGATCTCGATCTGCTTTACTGCGGTGACCGCCTCGTGAATACCCCCACCCTTACCCTTCCGCATCCGCGGATCGCAGAGAGGCAATTTGTCCTTCGGCCACTGGCCGACATCCGTCCGAACCTTTTTTTACCTAATTTCCCGAACAATATCGTGGAAACTCTTGGGCTCCTGAAAAACGAGGAAAGACTAAATCAATACTCATTATCAATATACTGATTATTAGTATGTTAAATTTCTATTTTACCAAAAAAAAGTAAGTGAATTCCATCGCTCAAAAGTTCATTGAAAAGAAGAAATCCGGCTGGAAGTTCGCTTCCCTGACCGCCTATGACTATCCGATGGGTCGCCTCTTGGATGAGATGGGGCTGGATTTTCTTTTGGTGGGAGACTCGTTGGGAATGGTCGTATTGGGACAACCTGACACAACTCAAGTGACGGTTGAGGACATGATCCATCACACCAAGGCGGTAGCTCGAGGGGTCACTCAAACGTTGGTGGTCACTGATCTGCCGGCGCATAGTTTCGATTGTGCCGAGCAAGCTTTAGTTAATGCAAATCGATTACTTGATGCTGGCGCGACAGCGGTGAAATTGGAAGGTGGCGAGGAGGTGCTCCCCATTATCGAGGCGCTGTCGGCCCGAGATATCCCTGTTCTGGCCCACATCGGCATGTTGCCGCAAAGGGTCCGGGAGGAAGGCGGCTACCGGATCAAGGGCAAGACGCCCCAACAGGCGGATCAGCTGATCAAGGACGCCGTCGCTCTGGATGCCGCCGGGGTCTTCGCCATTGTCATGGAACTTGTCTCCCCTCCCCTCGCCCTGGAGATATCCCAAACGATCCGGGTGCCGACCATCGGGATTGGCAGCGGGAAGGATTGTGACGGGCAGATTTTGGTGACCTATGACCTGTTGGGCATGTTCCCGTGGTTCAAGCCGAAGTTCGTCGAGCCGAAGGCGCAACTGGCCCCCCAGATCCAAACGGCGGTCGGCGAATACATCCAGGATATCCGTGGCCTGCGGTAATCATGAATTTACGCCCCCTCCAAAACCTGTTAAAGCCCCCGCTGCCATGAGATTTTTCCAGCCGTTAACGGCTCTTCTTCTGCTCGTTCCTGCCCTGCTTTTCGCAGAGTTGCCGCCTTCAGCTTACGAGGCCATGCAGGCCAAGGCCTCGGATTACGTGCGCATCGAGGTGCTCCGCGTGGATGTGGAGCCGGGCGATTCCCCCACCCAGCAGAAAATCCAAATGGTCGCGCTGGTGACCGAGGTCATTCGCTCGGCCTCGGACCTCAAGGTCAGCGACATCATTAATATTTCCTATACCGTCACCGAGCATCCCCAAGGGTGGGCTGGACCGGGAGCGATTCCCATTCTCACGGAGAAACAGGTCACCTTGGCTTACCTGCAGAAGGAAGAGTCGGGAGATTTCGCCGCGGCCGCCGGCCGGATGACCTTCGAAAATTTCTAGTTCCCCTTTTTAAATCGTGGACTCCGTCGTCCTGCGCGCCCGAGAAGGCCGCCGCCTGGTGCTGGTCGGCGTCTTCCTGAATATCGTGCTGGCAGTGGCGAAAATCACGGGCGGGGTACTGGGCCGGTCCCATGCCCTGATCGCCGACGGCATCGAGTCCTCCCTGGATATCTTCAGTTCCGGCCTCATGTGGGGTGCGATGAAATACGCCGAGCGTCCTCCGGATGAGGACCATCCGTACGGGCACGGGAAAATGGAATCTCTGGCCGCCTTGGTCGGGGCTGGTTTCCTGATTCTGGCCGGCTTGAGTGTCGGCCTGCACAGTGTCCGCGAGATCGTCCTGCTACAGACGGAGTCCACCGCCGCCAATGTTCCTGCTGCGTTTACTCTCGGAATTCTCGCCGCCACCATCGTCATCAAGGAAGGGCTGTTTCGCTGGTTGCACCGCCGGGGGGAGGAAATCGGTAGTAATGCCGTGCTGACCGATGCCTGGCATCATCGTTCGGACGCGATGACTTCGCTCGCCGCGGTGGTCGGCATCACAGCGGCCCTGGTGGGGGGCCCCACTTGGGCTCAGGCGGATGACTGGGCGGCACTCTTTTCGTGCGTGCTCATTCTTTTCAACGGCGGAAAGATGATGAAAAATTCCATCGGTGACGTGTTGGATCAGCAGGCTTCCACCGAAGTCGTGGAGGCGATCCTCACTTCCGTGCGCGAAGTTCCCGGCGTCACGAGCGTGGAGAAATGCCGGGTGCGCAAAAGCGGTTTCAGCCGGTTCGCTGACCTTCATGTGCGGGTATCCGGAGATCGCAGCGTGCGGGAAGGCCATGAGATCGCCCATACGGTCAAGGACCGCCTGATGACGGCCGGATTTCATTTGGCCGATGTGACCGTGCACATCGAGCCCGAAGAGGATCAGTGACTGGAATGTTTGTCCGAAGCCTTCACCACCTTGCGGCCGCCCGCCACCAGGATGTTGCAAGCCTCCGAGCATGGGAGTGGAATTTCCGCTTCACCGGTCGGCAGGGATTCCGGAAGAACGGTCAGTGGTGACGGAAGGCCCGGTTCGATCGGCCACAGGATTTTTTTCAGGCAACCGTGGTCTGGGTTACAGGTTTCCCGGATCAGGTCGCCGGCTTGTTCGCCGGTGATTTTTTTAACGACGGCGTACATGCCGCTCTGCCGATCCAAGGTTGCGCGAAGGGCCACCGGTTCGAGCAAATCCGCCTCGTAGTAGCGGGCGATCCCAATGGCGGCGGGATAAAGAAAATCGAGCGCGAGCAGGACTTCCTCGATGCTGGCGAATTTCAGCTGCCATCCATGCCGCAGATTGGGAGCAGTCTTTAGCGGGCGGTATTTGCCCGCATCGTCATAACGAGCGATCTCGATGGCGTCGTGCGGATTCCGAAAAGCCTTTGTGACCACGGATTCCGCCTCGTCGCGATGATGAAGGATATACCGACCGGAAATACGCACCTGCCCGAGCAGGCAGTCTCCCCGCTCCAACTGGCGCTGGAGGTAGGCATGATTTTTTCCCGGCATGTCCGCCCACCTTACCACGATCTCCGAAAATTGCGTTTCGGAAATTGGGAGCGAAGGATGAGGGTTGTTACAGGCGGCGGCGCTTGACCTTGAGCTGAGCCATGGACTTCAGCAGCGAAGCCTGCACGGAGGCATGGCCTTCGGCGTCGAGGTGCTCATCTTTCATCGCCGTTTCGGCGCGGCGGATGGCTTCCTCGGCGGCGGCCTCATCGATGTCGCTTTCGGCTACGGCCATGTCAGTGAGCACGGAGACCTTGTCACCGGTGACCTCAACGAACCCCTCACCCACGGCCAGGCGGGTTTCCTGGCCGCCCTTGGTGATGCGGAGTTCTCCCGGCAGCAACTGGGTCATAAGACCGATGTGCTGCGGAAGGATGCCGAGCTCCCCATCGACGCCGGGAATCACTACGGATTCCACGTCGTCGGAAAAGGTCTTGGCTTCGGGCGTAACGATCTCGAGTCGGAGTGTGGCCATGAGGAAGATGGGTGGGGAGCAGGCCGGGACCTACTCCTTGATCATGTCGATGCCGCCCTTCATGTAGAAGTTGCCCTCGGGCACGTCGTCGTGCTTGCCGTCGAGGATTTCTTTGAAGCCACGGATCGTCTCCGGAATGGTGACGTACTGACCGGGAGTGCCGGTGAAGATTTGCGCCACGGTGAAGGGCTGCGAAAGGAAACGCTGCACTTTACGAGCGCGGTACACTGTCAACTTATCCTCGGGCGAGAGTTCGTCCATACCGAGAATGGCGATGATGTCCTGCAAGTCCTTATAGCGCTGCAGCACCAATGGAACACCACGGGCCACGGCGTAATGCGCGTCGCCGATGACGACGGGAGAGAGCGCCGTGGAGGGCGAAGCGAGAGGGCCCACCGCAGGGTAGATGCCCAACTCAGCGATCGAACGCTCAAGCACGAGGGTCGAATCCAAGTGCGCAAAGGTGTTGGCCGGAGCGGGGTCGGTCAAATCGTCCGCAGGGACGTAAACGGCCTGCACGGAGGTGATGGAACCCTTGGTCGTGGAAGTGATGCGCTCCTGCAGGTCGCCCATTTCGGCGGCCAGCGTGGGCTGATAACCCACGGCGGACGGCGTACGGCCGAGCAAGGCGGAGACTTCGGCGCCCGCTTGGGAGAAGCGGAACACGTTGTCGACGAAGAGAAGCACGTCCTGGTTCTTTTCATCGCGGAAGTATTCCGCCATGGCGAGAGCCGTGAGAGCGACGCGGAGACGGGCGCCCGGAGGTTCGTTCATCTGGCCGTAGACAAGGGCGACCTTGGATTTGCTGAGGTCGTCCTGCACGATGACGCCAGCGTCGCTCATTTCGTGATAAAGATCGTTGCC
>CAYUMP010000008.1:0-178982 GCA_964445975.1 uncultured Chthoniobacterales bacterium
AGGCGGCATGGCAGCAGCAATAGTCGAACTCGATGCCCTGGCCGATGCGGTTGGGACCGCCGCCGAGGATCATCACTTTCTTTTTATCGCTCGTGCGCGTCTCGTCCTCGTCGCCGTAGGTTGAGTAAAAATAAGGGGTATAGGCTTCAAACTCCGCTGCGCACGTGTCCACCAGCCGATACGTCGGCAGCACTCCGGCGGCCTTGCGGGCTTCGCGGATCTCGGGTTCGGTCGTCTCGGTGAGGATGGCGAGTTGCCGATCCGAGAAGCCGAATTTCTTGGCTCTGCGAAAATTGATGGCCGGCTTATTGGCCTGGATTTTCGTCTCTTCCTCCACGATCTGGCGGATGTTTTCCAGGAACCACATGTCGATGGCGGAAAGCTCGTGAATCTGCTCGGTGGTAAGACCGGCCAGCAGCGCATAGCGGATGTAGAAAATGCGCTCGTGATTCGGAATGCGCAGCTTTTGCTCGATGAAGGCGATATCGGGCTCTCCCTCCGGTGTCATCGGCGGCTTGTCCTTGCCGTCGCCGCCCAGGCCGAAGCGGCCGGTTTCCAGCGAGCGGAGGGCTTTTTGCAGGGATTCCTTGAACGTCCGCCCGATGGCCATGGCCTCGCCCACGCTCTTCATTTGCGTGGTCAGGGTCGGGTCGGCCTGGGGGAATTTTTCGAAGGTGAACCGCGGGATCTTCGTCACGCAATAGTCGATCGACGGCTCGAAACATGCCGGCGTTTCGCGGGTGATGTCGTTCTTTAGTTCGTCGAGCGTATAGCCGACGGCCAGCTTGGCCGCGATTTTCGCAATCGGGAAGCCGGTGGCCTTGGAGGCCAGGGCGCTGGAGCGCGAAACCCGCGGGTTCATCTCGATCACGACCATGCGACCGGTCTTCGGATGCACGGCGAACTGGATGTTTGAGCCGCCCGTTTCCACGCCGATGGCGCGGATGACGGCAAAACTCGCGTCGCGCATCGCCTGGTATTCCTTGTCCGTCAGCGTCTGCACCGGGGCCACCGTGATGGAGTCCCCTGTGTGCACGCCCATCGGGTCCAGGTTTTCAATGGAACAGATGACCACACAGTTGTCCGCGCGGTCGCGCATGACCTCCATCTCAAATTCCTTCCAGCCGAGCAGTGATTCCTCCACCAGGATTTCGCTCACGGGGGAGAGGTCGAGGCCGCGCCGGACGATTTCCTCAAATTCCTCGCGGTTGTAGGCGATGCCGCCGCCCGCGCCGCCCAGCGTATACGCCGGACGAATGATCAGGGGGAAGGCCCCGATCTCCGTGGCCACTTCCTTCGCCTCCTGAAACGTATGGGCCACGCCGGAGTGGGCGCAATCCAGCCCGATTTCCAGCATGATATCCTTGAAAATCTGACGGTCTTCTCCGCGTTGGATGGCCTCCGCATTGGCCCCGATCAGGCGTGCGCCGTGGCGCTCCAGGGCGCCGTTGGCCACGAGGGCCATGGCGGCGTTCAGCGCCGTCTGGCCTCCCAGAGTCGGCAGGACCGCATCGGGCTTCTCCCTTTCGAGGATTTTTTCGATGGTTTCCGGGGTGATCGGCTCGATGTAGGTGCGGTCGGCGAACTCTGGATCGGTCATGATCGTGGCCGGATTGGAGTTGACCAGCACGACTTCATAACCTTCTTCCGCCAGGGCTTTACAGGCCTGGACGCCGGAATAGTCGAATTCGCAGCCCTGTCCGATTACGATGGGACCGGAGCCGATAAGGAGAATTTTTTTGATCGAGGAATCTTTGGGCATTGGAGAGCGGGCGAAGGTTTACCGAATAACATCGCATCCCGCAAAGGCAAACCATGCGAATCGGCTTGATTTTGGCCGGGGTGGGGCGAGCATGGGCGCCATGGTCGAACTTGAGGTTTATGCTGCTGGGGTACGCCAGCCGAACAAGATGATGGCTCTTACGCTGGAACTGGATGTTTTGTCGGGTCTGCGCTACAAGGTCGATACCAACCACGACATCGTATACATGGAATTCAGCGGCCCTGTGCCCACGGTTTCCGGCCTGCAATCGGTTTTCCGGAAAACCGGTCTCGAAGCCAAATTTGTCGGCCAGATGCCTCCCGAAGTCAGTTCCAAGAAGAAAACGCAGCGGATCGATCCCGTTTCTTCCTAAAGAGGAAGATGGTTGTTCTGAATTTCTTCACCGAGGCGTTTCTCGGCTTCTTTATTTACCTGGGTCAGGTCGCGCAACTGGCGGCCGAGACCTTTGGCTCGATTTTCAAAGGGCGCATCCGCTGGAAGCTGATGCTCTATCAGATCGCGGAGATCGGCTATCGCTCGCAGACCGTGGTCATTGTCACCGGGGCCTTTACCGGGGCCGTTTTTACCGCGCAGGTCTATTTCCAGTTTTCCAGCCTCAATATGGAGAACGCCGTCGGCCCGGTCGTAGCCCTGGCCATGTTCCGCGAGCTTGGGCCGGTCCTGACCGGCCTCATGGTGGCTGGCCGCGTTGGAGCCGCCATGAGTGCGGAGATCGGGACCATGAAGGTCACCCAGCAGATCGATGCCTTGCGCGCTTTGGCAGTACATCCCGTTGATTATCTGGTCGTTCCGCGGGCTCTGGCCATGTTCATCTCCATGCCCCTGCTCGTGGTCGAGTGCGTTGGCTGCGGCATTCTGGCCGCCTTCTATGTGGCGGTGGAGGTTCTGAACATCGAACCGGCCTATTTTATCGTTAACATCCAGAAGTTTGCTGAGGCCAGCGACATCGCGATGTCCCTGATCAAGGGCTTTTTCTTCGGCATCATCATCGTCTTCATCAGTTGCCGGGAGGGCCTGCGGGCCAAGGACGGTGCGGTGGGCGTGGGCCGCGCCACCACTGAGACGGTTGTCATTACCTCTCTTGCAATCCTGGTTGCCAATTTCTTCCTCACCATGTTCATGAACATTCTCTTCCCTGCGGGACAAAGGTGATGGCGGACAAACCTCTCATCGCCGTGCGCGATCTCGTGCAGAAGATCGGCCGCCAGGAAATCCTGCGCGGTTTCTCGCTGGATATTTTTAAGGGGGAAACCCTCGTCCTGCTGGGTAAGAGCGGCGGGGGCAAGAGCGTTTTTCTGCGGCACCTGATTGGATTGATGCAGCCCATTTCCGGCAGTATCGAGTTCGAGGGCCAGGACATCGCAAAACTCAACGAGCGCGAACTGGAGCCCGTGCGGCGCAAGATCGGCATGCTGTTTCAGGATGGCGCGTTGTTCGACTCCATGAATGTCTACGACAACGTGGCCTTTCCCTTGCGGGAACGCGGGGAGAGGAATGAGAAGGTTGTTCACGACAAGGTGCATGATGCGCTGGCCATGGTAAACATGGCGGGACACGACAAAAAGATGCCTGTGAATCTCAGCGGCGGCATGCGCAAGCGCGTGGCCCTGGCCCGCGCCATTATCTCGCCGCCTCAGGTCATCCTTTACGACGAGCCGACCGCCGGCCTCGACCCGATCGTTTCGGACAGCATCAACCGCCTCATTCGGCGCTTGCAGAAGCAGCTGGCGGTCACTTCCATTGTCGTTACGCACGACATGGTCAGTTGCTATCATATCGCCGACCGGGTGGCCCTTCTGAACGAAGGGAAGCGCTATTTTTATGGAACACCGGGTGACCTGCGCAACACGCAGGACAAGGTCATTCGGGATTTTGTGGACGGCAGGTCCTCGGAGGAAGACGAAAAAACATTATGATCTCGCAGGAAAAAGCAACCCAGCTACGAGTGGGAATATTCATGGCCATCGGCCTAGCCGCTGTCGCGCTGATGGTGGTCTATTTTGGCCGGTTCGGCGATGGAATGAAGCAGTACTACACGCTGCGCCTCGAGTTCTCGAACGCCAGCGGCATTTTCAAGGGCGCCAGCGTCCTGCTGGCCGGCGCCAAGGTCGGCATGGTCGAGAGCCCTCCGGTGATTCTCCCGGACATGAACGGCGTCTATCTGACGTTGAAGATTTACAAGGACGTGGCGATTCCCAGCAAATCGACTTTCTCCATCGGCAGTTCCGGCCTGCTCGGTGACCGCTTCATCCAGATCGACCTGGCCAAGGATGCGAAAGGCTCGCCGTCCATCGAACCCGGGTCTGTCATCCAGGGCAAGGCCGAGTCGGGTGGCCTCGCGGAAATCCAGGAATCCGCCCC
Organism: uncultured Chthoniobacterales bacterium; assembly: GCA_964445975.1. GTDB lineage: Bacteria > Verrucomicrobiota > Verrucomicrobiia > Chthoniobacterales > Terrimicrobiaceae > CAYUMP01. The sequence goes on from CAYUMP010000008.1 coordinate 4,145, forward strand.
GGCCATCCTCGCCGAGATCAAGAACGCCGTGCAGAACATCAATGCCGTCGCGCAAAAGCTGAACAGCGATGTCTTCAAGGAATCCACTTTGGAAAGTCTGGGCGCAACCATGACGAACCTGAGGGAGACCAGCGCCTCCTTTGCCGAGGCCTCCAAGAAAATCGACGGAGTGGTGAAAAAAGCCGAGGGAACCATCGACGCCGGCGAGCAGACCATGATTTCCGCCAAGGCCGCCGCCGACGAATTGAAGAAAGCCCTCGTCGATATCCGCGCGCTCGTCGCGCAGGCCAAGCAGGGCCGTGGCGCAATTGGCATATTGCTGAGCGACAAGGAAGTGGCGGAAAATCTCAAGGCGCTGGTCAACAACATGCGCCGGAGCGGCATCCTGTTTTACAAGGACCGCGCCGCGGAAGGGCCGTCCGGCCGCTGAGGCGACATGCCCCATCGCAGCCGTAAATCCACCACGGCGGAGGCTTACCTCCTCGCCGGCGTGGGCGGCTGTGTGGACGCTATCGGGTTGCTGGCCCTCGGCGGACTGTTTGTCTCTCATATGAGCGGCAACACCGCCTCCCTGGGCGAATTATTCGGGCAGGGCCATTGGGTCCTGGGCCTGCCCCACCTTTTCGCCGTGCCGATTTTTCTCATCGGCTTGTTCCTGGGTTATCTCCTCGTGGTCGAGACTCCCACCTACAGTCGCTGCGCCTGGATATTGTCCACCGAGGCCATTCTGCTGACCGTCTTTTGGATCTCATTGACCGTGGCAGGCGAACAGCCGGTCAACACGCCGGGCTATTTTCTCATCGCCACCCCGCCCCTGCTGGCCATGGGCATGCAAAACGCCACCCTCCGCCAGATCGGCCGCTCCCTCTTTGCCTCCACCTACGTGACCGGCGTGCTCGATATGCTCGCCAAGCTCTCGGCGGAATATTGCCTGAATCGAAAAAAGCCCGAATCTCAGGCGAAGCTGCGCGATGCGATCAGCGCCGCCGGAGTCTGGCTGTGTTATGCCGTGGGCGCTGTGCTGGGTGGAGCGGGCATGTTGTTTCTCCACCATGCCATCCTCGCCCTGCCCATCATCATCCTTATTACCCTCGCGGTGATTTTCTTCCGCACCGACAGCCGGGTGACCATCGCCCCGGAGCAGCACTGATTTACAGCCCGACCGCGCTCCGCACGCGGGTCATCACGTGGTTGGCAATGCCATTGGCCTTCTCGCGTCCCTCGCGCAGCACGTGTTCCACATAGCCGGGATCGGCCACGATCGCCTGCCGCCGCTCGCGCATCGGGGCAAAAAACTCCCACACCCCGGCGAAGAGCCGCTTCTTGAAATCCCCATAGCCGACCCCGCCATTGCGGAAATCATTTTCCATCTGCGTATAGTCCGCCGCGCTGGCCACGAGTTTGTAGAGGGCAAGGATGGTGGAATTCTCCACCGCCTTCGGCTCCTCGACCGGCGTCGAGTCCGTCTTCAGGCTCATGATCTTTTTGCGCATGGCCTTCTCCTCCTCGAACATCCCGATGGTGTTGCCATAACTCTTGCTCATCTTTTCCCCATCTAGGCCGGGCACGACGGCGGTGTCTTCGCGGATGCTGGGCTCGGGCAGTTTCAGCGTCGTGCCGAACGTCTCGTTGAATTTGATGACCAGATCGCGCGTGATCTCGATGTGCTGTTTCTGATCCTTGCCCACCGGCACCACGTCGCTGTCGTAGATCAGGATATCCGCCGCCATCAGCACGGGATAGGCGAACAACCCGTGGGAAGGCGTAATGCCGCGCGCCGTCTTGTCCTTGTAGGAATGCGCCCGCTCCAGCAGGCCCATCGGCGTGAGCGTGCTGAGTATCCATGAAAGTTCCGTCACCGCGAGCACATGCGATTGGCGGAAAAAGCAGGCCTTCCGCGGATCAAGGCCGCACGCGAGAAAATCGATGGCGACTTCGCGGATGTTTTCACTGAGCGCCCCGGCGTCCTGCACGGTCGTGAGGGCGTGCAGATCGGCGATGAAATAAAGGGCCTCGCCCTTCTCCTGCAACTCGATGGCCGGCTTCATCATGCCGAAATAGTTGCCGAGGTGGAGGGTGCCCGAAGGCTGGATGCCGGAAAGAATGCGCATGGAGCGGTCTTTAATACGAATAATTGTCGGGAAGTTGAAAGGCGTTTTCGAGGTGCCGGATTTCCGGCGGCTCCGTCATGACGATTTCCACCACATCAAAACGGAAGGTGATGTCCGGCATATCCAGCATCTTCAGCCACGTCATGGCTCCCCGCAAAATCAGCCGGCGCTTCTTGTGGTCCACCGCGTCAAAGGGTCGCCCAAACTCCTCGCGGGTGCGCGTTTTCACCTCAATGAACACCAGTTCGTTGTGGCGTTTGTCGCGACAGACGATGTCCACCTCGCCGCCGTGCGGAGCCCGGAAATTTCGATAAAGTACCTTGTGCCGATGGCGTTTGAGATGTCGGGCCGCCAGCCTTTCCCCCTTGCGACCGAGAAGAATGTGCGGAGCCTCGGGTTTGCGGGAGAGCCACCCGGTCAACCTTGTCAGCAACGCGCTCATTTTCGGTGATGCGGACGGGGGATGGTGAGCCCGATTCCCCCGAGAATGATGACGGCCATGACCTGCGCAAAAATGATGGTGGAGAGCGCCATCGCATCAGGCACCTCCAAGCCTCGCCCATGCGCGATCACTCCGATCAGCGGTTGAAATACCAGCCCGCCGATCCCCATGATCATCATATTGGTCAGGCCCAGCGCGACGCCGGAGAGTTCCTTCGGAGCCTGATCCTGCACCATGGTAAAGGACATCGCATAGGAGGAGTCACAGATGCCGAGGACAAACATGGCGATGGCAATCGCGATGTGCCCATGAAGCACGAAAAGGATCATCCCCATCGTGATCGCCGTGCCGATCGCACCCAGCGAAAGCAAACGCGCCGGAATGGGAAAACGCGCACAGAGCCAGGCAAACCCCAGCATGCCCGGCAGACACCCCCAGAAATAGAAGGACGCCGCAAACGACGCCAGCGACAGGCTCATGCCATGATATTCCTGAAAATAAGAAACACCCCACAGCATGCCGAATCCCACGCCCGCGGAGGAGACCAGTCCGCCCGCTGCGGCCCGTAGCAGGATGGCAGGCGAGGCCAGCAGGCCGCAGATGTTCCGGAGATTGGGCCACTTGGCCTCTGGCATGCCCGGTTGTGGCGCGTGGTTTCGCACGAAAAAAATGATGAGCAGCAGGATAAGGGTGGCGAACACCCCGCAGGCCAGCATGCCCGTCCGCCATCCCGCCGTTTCCACGATGAAGCCGAGGGTTTCCTGCCCCAGCGCCGCTCCGGCCATGCCGGCCATTTCCGTGAACGCGACCATCAGGGGGAACAAACGGGGCGGAAACCACTGGGCCGCCAGCGTCATTGCACAGACCACCGTCGGCCCGGCGCCGAAGCCCATCAGGATTCGTGTGATCTGGGCGGAATGCGATGTCTCGGAAAGGGCGAAAAGGAACGACGCCACTGCACACAATACTGCGCTGCACAGCAGGACCGAGCGGGCTCCGAACCGCGCGACCAGGATACCCGCCGGCACCTGCAGGAGGATGTAGGGATAATAAAAACTGGAGGACAAACCACCGAAACCCGCGCCATTCAACGATAGATCAACGACCAACCCCTCGCGCATGACGCTGGGGAAGGTCTGAAGCACGAGCTGGAGAAAAACAAAAAGCGCCGCCGTGCCAAAGACCAGACCGCTCTGCCACCGCGACCATGTGAAATCCTGGTCGCGCTTGGTCATCGGCTCGGATGTTCTTTGAGGTTTTCCAGCAGGATGCGATGAATGGCCGCCAGTGCCAGCGGATGGGTCTGCGCGTCGTGGCCGGTGGGCACGATGGTCTCCGACTGAGCGCCCGCGAGATGCGAACTCCAGAAGCCCACGATTCCATCGGTGCTGTTCTCCCCACCGCCCTTGCCGCGGTCGCCCATGATGGAGTCAAACTTCACGCCCGGCGCGAAGGGCGCGGTCTCCAGTGCGGTGTAGAGCGGCGAGGAAGGCGAGAGGGAGTTGATACCATTCATCGCCTGGAAGGTCGTGAAATCGCCCTGCAGGACATTGCCCAGCGCTCCAAATACATTGGACTGAAAGCGCATCAAATCATGCGGCAGGCTGATCAGGCGCAGGCCGAACCCCGCCAGCCGGGTATCGGCAAAGCGCGTGCCGCGATGCGGGGTCGCGATGAAGATGACCCGGTCGAGGCCGGGCACGGGTTTCCAAAAAATGACGCGCGCCAGTTCCGCCCGCTCTTCCGGATTCAGCGGAGCCTGGTCAAAAGGCACCGTGGCGATGGTGTCCCACAGCCGGTCGCCGCTGGAGGTGGCCAGCATTCGCGCGATCACACCGCCCATGCTGTAGCCCACGACGACCATATTGCGCGAGGCTCGGGAAGTGCCGCGCGGGTCGTAGCGCCGGCGCAAGGTCTCGATGTCCTCGCGCAGCGAGGCGGCCGACATGGGAATCGGCATCCCCGTCGGATAAAAGACATACCAGAATTGATAATTTTTGCGGATGCGCGCATCTCCCGTGAGATTTGCCGCGATCATGCGCCACACCAGCGGCGATGAGCTCAAGCCGTGGATCATCAACACCGGAATGCGATTCGGATCGAAGGGCTCGGTGAGATAGATCCCCGCATCGCGCTTGCCCTTTTCCACATTGAACAACCCCCGGATCCCGATGAGCAGGTCGTTTACGCCCCGCATGGTCAGGGCGAGGGGTGCGGTGTAGTTGCTGCTGAGTGCGATCTGGCCCGCAGGAGTGGAGATGTTGTTGTGAGTCCGCAGGTCGAAAAGATTGACCGTGGCCGCTCTGTCTCCGTCGAAGGTGATCGTGGCGGAGAAAGGCGCGTTCACTCCGCGTAGCTGGGGCAGGTAATACAGCTCGGCGGCGCGTTCCGGCGTGCGTTCCCGCTTGGCGACGAGGGCCACGCCGAGGCCATTATTCTGCACCGTTTCACCCATGCCGCGGACTCTCACAAGATTTGCCGGGATGAAGGTGTCGAAATATCCCGCCCGATATGGCGGCCCAGCCAGATATTCGGTCGAGGTGGCAATCACGCCGAGGGGCGTGGCTATCTTCAGGTGGGAAAATCCCGCCGCCAGCGCCTCGGCATTCCCTAGCACGAAACGCTCCAGCGCTTCGTTATAGGTGGCGACGGTGTCCCGGGTTTTGGCCTCGGTCAGCCAGTCTTCCGCCGGCACCCCGGACGCGAGCAATCCGCGATAAGCCAATTGCGCCGAGACCAGCAGGTAACCGGATTTGCGTTCCGGTTCCCTGATGCCGCTGGCCAGGCCCAACACCGAGGTGGCGGCCTCCGCCAACCGGTGGGGTTTCTCCTCGGCCCAGCCCACCAACTGCCGGACTGCTTCGTCCGGATCGTGCTTGGAAATTTCCGCCAGGCGGGCGGTCCGGGCGGTGTCCTGCCGGATCTGGCGCAGCGTCAGGTGCGAGCCGATCTCCCGCGATTGCACCCGGGTCACGACGGTACTGCCGCACCCCGTCAGGGAGAGGACTGCAACCAGCAAAAAAATCCTGGGCATGGACATGCTCAAAAAAGTTCCGGCTGGGCCACGGGCGAGAAACTGCGCCGATGCAGCGGGCATGGCCCATGCTGGCGCAAGGCCGCCAGATGTTCCCGCGTGCCGTAGCCCTTGTGCTGGTCAAAGCCGTATTGCGGGTACAACTCGTGCGCCTGCCGCATGAGCCGGTCGCGCGTGACCTTGGCGATCACGCTGGCGGCGGCGATTGATTTACTGCGGCCATCCCCGCCGACCAGCGCCGTATGCGCGATGGGGAAATCCGGCACGGGCAGGCCGTCGACCAGCGCATGGGCGGAAGCCTCCGTCAGCGCGGTCAGCGCCTCCCGCATGGCATGATGCGTGGCCCGCAGGATATTGAGGCGGTCGACCGTCTCGGACTCCTGCACCGAAACGCTCCAGCGGACATGCGCGCAGGCGGTCAGGCGGAGATATAGGTCTTCGCGCTTTTCCGCGGTGAGCTTCTTGGAATCGTCCAGCCCGCGTGGTGCGCGATGTTCGACGAAAATGACCGCCGCCGCCACCACTGGACCGGCCAGCGGACCCCGCCCGGCCTCGTCGATGCCTGCCACAAAAAAAATGCCCTGCTTCCGCAGGGCACTTTCGTGCTCGAAGGAGCAGGGCATTTGGGAGAGAGGCTTATTTAGCGGCGTTGGCGGACTTTTCCTTCACCGTCGTGGCGGACTTGCCCTTACGGTTGCGGAGGTAGTTCAGCTTGGCGCGGCGGACGACGCCCCTGCGCTCGATCTCGATCTTCGCGATACGAGGGGAGTGCAGCGGGAAAACGCGCTCGACGCCTTCGCCATAGCTCACGCGGCGCACGGTAAAGTTGGAGTTAAGGCCGGTGCCTTTGCGGCCGATGACGATGCCGCTGTAAACCTGAACGCGTTCTTTGTCGCCTTCGATGACGCGAGTGTGGACCTTCACGGTGTCGCCCACGCGGAACTCCGGTACGTCCTTCTTGAGTTGCTCGCTTTCGATTTTTTCGATGATGCTCATGACTGTAAAAAGTAGAATCGTCAATATTGAGGCAAAACCCTACCTCTGGCAAGTATGAGTTCTCAGGAAATGAGGTTTACCCGTCCTGTATAGAGATCGTAAACCCCGCCTACGATCTTCAATTTACCCTGTTCCACCGCTTTGCTCAGGATCGGTCCGGCATTTTTCAGCTTTTCCACGTTGAGCCGCACATTTTGCGCGATTGCGTTGTTCTCCAGGTCTCCCGGCTGGTTGAGCACATCCTTCACAGCCGGGCGCAAGTTCTTGAGCATGCCGGGAATATGGCCGGGAAATTTCGCACCGTCGCGCACCTCCGCGATGGCCGAGTCGATGGCCCCGCACTTGTTGTGGCCGAGGACCATGATGAAGGGCAGCCCCAGCACGGCCACGCCGAACTCGAAACTGCCGATGGAATTGCCGTCGGCAAAGTTGCCCGCCACCCGGCAGACGAAGACATCACCGCGTCCGGCGTCGAAGGCAAATTCCGGCGCGATGCGGGAATCCGCGCAGCTCAGGATGCCGGCAAAGGGATTCTGGCCCAGGGACAGCGCGGGGCGCTCCGCTTCAAAGTCATGCTGCTTCATGTTGCCGCTGATGTAGCGTCCGTTGCCTTTCATCAGGCGTTCCAGCGCGGCATCGGGCGAGATCGCGTTCTGCGGCTTCGGCACGCTGGAGGTGTTGGCGGCTTCCGATTTTCCGAGGAGACCGAGGCCCAGGGTGGCGGCTCCAGCGATTTTCAGGAAATGGCGGCGGGGAAGTGACGTGGTAGTGGGGGTGGGGGGATCACAGTGCTGGCACATGGCGGGATACTGGGACGGAGCCATGATGATTTCGAGAAAAATTATTAGGGAACTCTCTTATCTAACCCGTTGCATAGTTTGTTGCGGAAAATTCGATATGAGAATTGCCAAAAGAGGGAAATTCGCCAAAAATGGGCGTGTTTTCCCGCCCAATGAAACCCAGCCTGCGCACAAAGCTAATGGGAGTGATTGTCCTGGCCGGCAGCTTTTTGCTGATCGCCGCTCTGGCCGTCATCTGGACGATGGGCTACCAGCAGCGGCTCATCATGCAGGGGGACCGGTTCCAGACTGAGGCGGCGCATGTGGCACACGGGATAGGCCTTATCATCGAGCAGAGTGTCAACAACCTGCAGGCTTTGCTCATCGCTGGTGACGTGGCGGCTGCAGCTCAGGGCACGGCCGTCTTGCCGGAGCCGGCTCAGGTCGTCGAGGCGCGTTGGGCCGGGCTTTCCGAAGACAGCGTCGAGCTGGAGGTCATTCTGAAGAACCCTCTGGCGGAGAAATTGAGGACCTTTCGCAGCTACAATCCCTTGCTGGGTGAGATTCTCGTGGCGGATGCACAGGGACGGCTGCTCGCCGCGACCGACAAGACGACGGATTATGATCAGGCCGACGAAAGTTGGTGGCAACAGGCCATGAATCTCCGCCCGGGCGAAGCCGTGCTCGAAGGGCTCGCCGTTGATCAAAGCGCACACATCTTTTCCTTCGATATCGCCCTGCCGCTTTTTGCCAAAAACAAAGAGCGGCCGGTCGGGGTCTTGAAGGCGGTGGTAAACGCCTCTCCCTTGTTTGCTTCGGTGCCGGTCTTTGCCGCGGACTCCGGAGCGGTCGGCGAGGTCACGCGCTCCAACGGGGAAATCGTGCTGAAACTCGAGGATAGTAAATTCCAACCGGGCGAGGGTGCGGTGCCGCTGGATATGACCAAGCTGAAGTATGCCGACCGGCCGGGCTGGTTCGTCACGAAGTCCAACGGTGATGGCGGGCGCATGATCGGATATGCGCCGGTTTCCATTCTGGGCGTCTACACCAGTGAGGGACAGATTGCGGGCGATCCCTTCTTTGTCTTCGTCAGCCAGTCCGCGGCGGTCGTGCTCGCACCTTTGAAGCAACGGGCGGTGACCCTCATGCTGGTCGGGGCCATGGTCATCATCATTTCGGCGGGTGTCGGCATCATGCTGGCCCAGCGCAACATCATGGAGCCCATCGAGACTTTGCGCGCGGCCTCGGGGGCCCTGGTCCGATCGGTGGAAAAACGGGGGGATACGGCGCTGGCGGAAAAGGCGCTCTATGCCGTCGGCTCGATCAAAACCGACGACGAAATGGAGGATCTCGCCAACGATTTTTCCGTCATGGCGCGCAAGCTCCTCCATTATCAGGAGGAGTTGAAAAGCGAGATCAGGGCGAAGACCTCGGAGATTCAGCGGGACCTCGACATGGCGCGGGAATTTCAGCAGGCCTTCCTGCCGCGGGATTACCCGCTCATTCCCAGCAAGGGGCAGAACGACAATCTCACGCTCAATTTCCATCACGTTTATCAGGCCGCGATGTCGGTCAGTGGGGACTTTTTCGACGTGGTGAAACTCGACGATCACCGGGCCGGCGTGCTCGTGGCGGATGTGATGGGCCACGGCACGCGCTCGGCCCTGGTCACCGCCATCCTGCGCACACTGCTCCACGGGTTGGCCAAGGCGGCGAATGATCCGGCCCTTTTCCTCAAGCACCTTAACCGCCATTTTTTTGAGACGCTGCGGCAGGCGGACCAACTGGTTTTCGTCTCCGCCTGCTTTGTCATCTTCGATACGCGGGAATCCGTCATGCGCTGCGCTTCGGCCGGTCATCCGAGCCCATTGATTGGCAATCGCCAGACGGGCAACGTGGAGGAGCTCTTTGGCGCATTGCGCGGGAACCCGGCCCTCGGCCTGTTGTCGGAAAGCGACTACACGGTTTTCGAGCGCCCGATGCACGAGGATGATGTGATCTTGCTCTACACCGATGGCGTGGTGGAGGCGCTGAACCGCAGTGATCAGTTCTACGGCAAGGAACGTCTTATGTCGGCGATCCGAAGAAATCTGAAGCGTGATCTCGGGACATTCACCCAGATCGTGCTGGAGGACGTCCTGGGGTTCTCGGAATATCAGGCGCTCACGGACGACCTTTGCCTGGTGGCGGTCGAATCCGTGCCGAACTTGCGCAATTCGCTCCGCCCGCCGTCGCAGGATATCTCTCCGCCGTTGCCCCCCAGCGAACTCTAGCCTCGCAGACGCGCGCCTGCGCGCCGGGCGATTTCCTCCCGCTCGCCCAACAGGGAGCCCATGTCCGCCAGCATCGCTGCCATTACATCCGCCGGGGCGGTCTCTGGCGTGCCGCTGGAAAAGGGCGGCTGGGGCGAGTATTCAAGGTACAGCTGGATTTTTTGTGCCACATCATCGTCTCGCAAAAGCGCCGCGACGGTCAGCGCGCCGTCGATGCCCGAAGTCACCCCCGAGGCTGAGACCAGATTGCCATCCATCACCACACGCTCCTTCACCGGACGCGCTCCGAATTCCTTCAGCAGGTGATGCGAGGCCCAGTGCGTGGTGGCCTTGCGGCCCTGCAGCAGGCCCGCCGCTCCACAGACCAAGGTGCCGGTACAGACGGAAAAAAGAATCTTCACCCCCGCCGCCTGCCGCCGCAGGAAATTCAGCACCTCCTCGTCCTCCATGAGTGCGTTGACGCCGTTGCCGCCGGGCACCACCAGCGCATCGAGTTGCGGTACATCCGCCAGCGTGCGCTCCGGCGTGAGCAGAAGTCCTCGGGCGTCCCGAATTGGCGTAGTGGTTTTGCCGATGGTGTAGAAAACCGAATCCGGCACCCGCGCCAGCACTTCGAAAGGACCGGTGAAATCCAGTTGGTCCATCTGCTCGAAGAGCAGCGCGCCAATGTACAGGTGGGAGTCGGACATGACGTTTAGCTCCGGTCGACGCTATATTTTCCTGCGCCGATGAAGATAAGGCTGAAGAAAAGGATGAGCATCTCCGCCGGCCGCGACCAATCAAGGAAGGCTCCGCTGGTTTTGTAAAGCAGGACGGTGGCGACGATGAAATTCAGCGTCATCAGGATGGTGACCGGGCGGAAGCAGAACCCGATGACGATCAGCACTCCGCCCAGCGTCTCCACTATTGCGCTGGAAAAGCCCCAGAAGCCGGGAAAGAAGTTGACCCCGAGATGGCCCATGGCCCGGCCCAGTTTTTCCCACGCCGGCAGACCTCCGGCGAGTTTGGGGAGGCCGTGCAGGACCATCATCACGCCGATGCCGGCGCGCAGGATAAGCAGGCCGATGTCGCGGTATTGGGAAAGCCAGGTCAGGATCATGGCCTGATTTTTAAGGAAGCCGGCGAAAAGTGCAATGGCTCATCCGCCTGCTGCCACCCGCAGGATCTCGATACGGTCTCCCTCGCGCAGGGTGCTATCCGCCCACTCTGAGCGGAGCAGGGCGACGCCGTTCTGCTCGATGAGCAATGTCTCCGGAGCGGGTGTCAATTCGGCCGCGAGCGCCTGGATCGTGGCGGCATTCGTTTCGTACGAATCGCCGTTCAATACGATGGTCATGCCGCGTTGAGAATGGCCGCGTCCCAGTCCTTCCACACCGGATCGAGACCAAGCTCGCGGAGCTTCCGGGCCACGATCTCCGGCGACCGGTCGTCGGAGATGGCAAACTGCCCTTCCGCCCCGTCGCCTTCCACGGCGATCTGGCGCCCGCGAATCGTTTGATGAAGTTTCTCTTTCCCCTGGCCGGTGTAGCCGCCAGGTTCGGTGTGGCTGCCCGCGCTCATCATGGTGATGCCGAGCGTGGCGATGGCGTCCCGCAGCGGAGCCGGCTCGCGCGTGCTCAACACGATGCCGATGTGCGGGAAGGTCAGCCGCAAGGCGCAAATGAGCTGGATGAATTCGCGATCGGGCAGCGGATATTTCGGCTCGAATTCCCCCGCCGCCGGACGCAGGCGCGGCAGGCTCACCGTCAATTGCGCTTTCCAGCATGTGCGTTGCAAAAACTCCAGGTGTGCGGCCAGCGCCAGCGATTCCTCGCGCCAATCCCACAGCCCGTACAAGGTCCCGATCCCGATGCGTCGGAAGCCCGCTTCATACGCGCGCTCCGGACAATCCAGCCGCCACCAATAATCTTTCTTCGGCCCGGTGGGGTGCATCTCCCGGTAGGTTTCGGGGTGATACGTCTCCTGATAAACCACCAGACCCTCGGCCCCGGCTTGCACGAGCGGAACGTAGTCCGCCGCTTCCATCGGTGCGACCTCCAGCGAAATGCTGGGAATAAAGGAGGAGAGCCGGCGAATGCACTGTTCCAGATAACCGCCCGAGACAAACTTCGGATGCTCCCCCGCCACGAGCAGGATATTGCGGAATCCCTGGTCGGCCAGATGCTGGGTCTCCCGGGCCATTTCCTCGACATCGAGCGTCACCCGCAGGATGGCATTCTCCCGGGAGAATCCGCAATAGGCGCAGGAGTTGATGCATTCGTTCGACAGATACACCGGTGCGAAAAGCCGCATCGTTCGGCCAAAATAGCGCCGGGTCACCGAGGCGGATTCCCGCGCCATCGCCGCCAGCCGGGCATCATCCACCGGAGCCAGCATCTGCGCAAAGCGTCGCAGGAGCGGCGATTGGTCGCTCAGGGCACGCGTGATTTCCGACGAGAAGGCCATGGATCAATTAAACACAGGGAAGTGGGGAGGATAGGGGGAAATTTCCGCACAGCGGGAGGAATTTTTCACTGTTTGCGGCACGAAGAGGCCGTTTAACCTGTCGCGGTGTTTGAGAAATCCCTTTTTGGCGAGCGTCTGGCCTCGGGCAGCGGCATCGAGGAACTGATGGACGATCTCGGCCGCGCCATGGCCGGTGCCCACGGTCCGGTGCGCATGCTGGGCGGTGGCAATCCCGCTCACATCCCGGAAATGCAGGCCATCTGGCGTGAGCGCATGGCGGAAATTCTCTCCGATCCTCCGGCCTTTGACCGGATGATGACGAATTACGATCCGCCCATCGGCAACGCAAAGTTCCTCACCGCCCTGGCCGCGCTCTTGCGCCGGGAATTCGGCTGGAAGGTCGGACCGGAAAATCTCGCCATCACCGCCGGTGGGCAAACCGCCTTCTTCCTCCTCTTCAATCTGCTGGCGGGTGAATTCTCCCACGGACGGCGCAAGAGCATTCTCTTTCCCCTCGTGCCGGAATACATCGGCTACGCCAACCAAGGTCTGGCCCCTGGCATGATGCGCGCGGTCGAGCCGAAGATCGAGTTCCTCCCCGGCCATCGCTTCAAGTACCACGTGGACTTCGCTCGCCTGACCGTCGAGGACGACATCGCCGCGCTCTGCGTTTCACGCCCCACCAATCCCTCCGGTAATGTGCTCACCAATGAGGAGGTCCACCGCCTTGATGCGGTGGCCCGGGCGGCTGGCGTCCCTCTCATTATCGACAACGCCTATGGCACGCCCTTCCCAGGCATTCTCTTTCGCGAGGTCGATCCGATCTGGAACGACAACATCATCCTCACCCTCAGCCTTTCCAAGCTGGGTCTGCCCAATACCCGCACTGGCATCGTGGTGGCTCGTCCGGAGATCATCCGCGCCATCGGCTCCATGACCGCCATCGTCGGCCTGGCCAACTGCCCGATCGGGCAGAACATCGTCCAGCCGCTGGTCGAGTCCGGGGAGATCCTTCGCCTCGCCCGCGAGGTGGTGCGTCCCTTTTACCAACGCAAATCACAGTTGGCCCAGCAATGGATCGCCGAATTCTTCGACGATTCGCTCGATTACCACGTTCACGCCAGCGAAGGCGCCTTGTTCCTCTGGCTCTGGTTCCGCGGCCTGAAGATCACCGCCGAGACACTGTACGACCGGCTCAAGGCTCGCGGCGTCCTCATCATTCCAGGCCACTATTTCGGCGTGGGCGCGCCGGAAGATTGGAAACACGGACACGAGTGTATCCGCCTCAGTTTCGCCATGGACGAAACCGTCGTGCGCGAGGGCATCGCCATCCTCGCCGAGGAAGTGGCGAAGGCCTACGCCTAGGCTGCGACTTTTTTGAAGTCGAACACGTTGATCGGCGGCAAGTTCAGCGGGCAATACTCCCGGTGCGCCAGTTCAAACAAATGGTCGTGGTCGCAAAGCTGGTCCGTGACCTGATACGTGATAAAGCGGCTGGCCGAAGTCATGGCGTCGGCAATGTTGTGCAGGATCTTGTTGCGGATCGGCTCGTCGATGACGAGGAAAGGCAGGCCGGAGACGATATAGTCGACATGGGTGACACCATTCTCCTTGAGCACGTCGGGCAGATGTTGCGCATCGGTATGCACCACCGTGATGCGAGGATCGTGGGCGAAGCTCTTCTTTAAATGGGCGACAAACTCCTCATCCAGCTCCAAAAGAATGAGCCGGGACTCCGCATTCATCCGCTTCACGATCTGGCGGGTATGGCAGCCTTCGCCGGGTCCGAGTTCCACCACCACCCGGGGCTTGGAAAAATCGATGCGTTTGGCCGTCTGGCGGGTCAGAAAGGGCGAACTGGGAACCACATAGCCCACGCGAAGGGGATTGGCGATGACACGTTTGAAGAAGAGCAGGCTCATGCGAAGGCTGGAACATGGAGCCGAAGACGGGTCTCGTCAATCACTCAGGACGCTTGACCGTCAGCGCTTCAGGAGCTTCGCTCGCTTTTCATGCAATATGCCGAAACGATCTTCAAGGGCTGGACCAAGCCGGGACCGATGCCCCCCGGAGCCCTCGGGCATGGGCCGGAGATCGAGGAAGGCGAGACTCTCGATGCCATTAGCGGGCATTTCCGGCTCTTTCAGCTGAAAAATGGCCATAGATTCTCCACCGACGACGTGCTGACCGCCTGGTATGGGACCAGCGGGTGTCCCACCGCCCACACCGCGCTCGATCTCGGCAGCGGAATCGGAACCGTAGGCATGATAGCCGCCTGGCGGCTGCAAGGAGCCCAATTTGTCACGGTGGAAGCCCAGGACGAAAGCGTGCGCCTGGCGAGAAAATCGGCCCGATGGAATGGCCTTGCGGATCGATATGACATCCGCCATGGCGATTTCCGGGACGAAGGGATTTTGGGGGCGGAGGAAAAATTCGATCTGGTGACGGGCAGCCCGCCGTATTTCCCGCCCGGCAGCGGACCGGAGGGCGATCACCCGCAGAAGGTGGCCTGTCGTTTCGAGATGCGCGGCGACGTGGCGGACTATTGCGACCTCGCCGCCCGGCATCTCGCGCCCGGCGGATTTTTCGCCTGTGTCTTTCCGGTCGATCCCGCGCAGCAACACGAACGCGTCCGCGCCGGCGCAAAAGCAGCCGGCTTGGTCATCGTCCGCTGGCGCCCGGTCGTCCTGCGCGAGGGAGCAACTCCCTTGCTCGGCCTTTTCGGGATGATGAGCGCATCGGATTTGCCGCCCACCGTGCAAACATGGGAGGAACCGCCCCTGGTCATCCGCACCAAAACAGGCGCCGTGCATCCGGAATATGTGGCGGTGAAACTATCATTCGGCTTTCCCCCGTAGTAGATTGCAGCATGAGCCCTGAAGATATCTCCGTGGTCGAAAATCCGGCACAGAGCCGTTTCGAAGCGCAATTGGACGGATATCTCGCCGTGGCCGATTATCGCTTGGAAGGGGACAGCATGATCTTCACCCACACCGAAGTCCCTCCCGCTTTTCGCGGGCGCGGCATCGCTGAGAAACTAGTCTTGGCGGGATTTCGTGCCGCCCGGGAAAGAAAACTGAAAATCGTGCCGCTTTGCAGCTACGTGGCGGTGATGCTCCAGCGCCACCCAGAGTTCGCGGATCAATAGAAAAGCCCGGCGGTATCGCCGGGCTCTTTTTGGCTTTCCTGATCGCCTAGGCGGTCTTTTGCAGATGCTCCAGAGTCGCGATGTGCTCGGTGACCTTCGGCAGGAGTTGCGCGCGGATCAGATCCTTGCATTCCGGCATCACCTCATCGTCCTCCAGCGCGCCTTCATAGTCGGATTGTCCGCTTTGTTCGCCCCGTTGTAGGGCCTCGAGCGCCGAGTTTGGCCCGATAAGATTGGCCGCGCCCTGCACGGTGTTGGCAAAAACACCCCACGCTCCCGCGCTGTCATCGGGATCTCCACCCATCGAGCGCACGTTATGTTCGAGGGTTTGTACCGACACGCTATGCTCGTCGCGCAGTCGGCGGAGTTCGCCGAGCACGGGCTTGTTGCCGTATTTTTCAATGGCTTGATCGTAAGTCTCCACCGCGGAGCGTTCTCCGCGCAGGAGCTTGTTACAGACGTCTATGCAATGGTCATTCATGATTTTGGAATTGGTTGTGCTGCACCCATACGGTGCGCATGTGTGAATCGACCGAAACATGGATCACGGTTCCGGCCCCACCAGACAACCGGGGCAAACCCTGACGAGCCGCTATTTAGGCGTGTTTCCAGGGCCTGCTTGTGTTGAAATCCCGCGATGCTTCCACCGGTCGAATACGCCAAACGCATCAACCGCACCTGGATCGTTAACGGGAACCTGGCGCAGAATGCGACCCGTTATCTGGAGCATGTGGAAAAAGCCCAGCCGTCCATGCTGGAGGAAATCTGCGAGCGGGCGGTGCAGGCAGCCCGGTTGGCCTCACACGAGGGCCGCGACCCCAAGCCCGACTTTTATGCCGCGCTCTTTTCCCGCTCCACCCCGGAGGAGCAGGAAACCTATCTTAAGGAGCATCTGTGGACGCGCCGGCAACTCCAGCAATGACCGGCAGCGTGATCGGTCCGCGCACTCCCAGCGTTCTTAACCATATCGGAGGATGGGCCGGATCAAGCTGAAGCTCCGGAAATCGCTGGAAAAACCGTGGCAGGAATGCCGCCGCCTGCGTTCGCGCCAAAATCGCTCCGAGACAATAGTGCGCCCCCGCGCCAAAGGCGAAGTGCCGGCTCGTACCCCGCGAAATATCGAAACGCTCCGGGTCCGCCACATGCGCCTCATCCCGGTTCCCCGACGCCAGCACCAGAAAGACCTCCTGCCCGGCCATCAGCGTGTGGCCCTCGTAATCAAACGTCGTCTCCACCTTGCGCAGGATCACTGGATTCGGCGGCTCAAATCGCAAGATCTCCTCAAACGCGTCCGCCCAATCCGCCTCTCCCGCGCGCAGCCGGGCCAGTTGCTCCGGATGCTGCAGCAGCAGCCACACCGCGTTACCGAGAGCCGAGCCCACCGTTTCCGTCCCGGCGACGAAGAGCACCACCGCATTGGCCAGGATTTCGTCATCACTCAACTTGTGTCCATCCGACTCCCCGCAGATCAGCGTGCTGATAAAATCTGCCTCCGGTTCCTTGCGCCGCCGCGCGATCATCTCCCGCGTATAAGCGATCAACTCCCGCCCGCCGTGAATCAACTTCAACGCCTGTTCCTCCGGCGCCGGCATCCGGTTGAAGTAGTCGATAAAGTCATTGGCCCACCGCAGCATGCGCGGAAAATCCTCCGCCGGGATGCCGAGGATGTCCGCCAGCACGATGATCGGCAAAGGCCGGCAAACTTGCTTCGACGCATCGAAGGCCGCCTGTCCCGCCACCTCGTCGAGCAGCGTTTCCACATGATGCCCGATACTCTCCTGCAGCCGCCGGATCGCCTGGGTCGAGAACCCATGCTGCATGATCTGGCGCACATGGTGATGCTTCTCTCCATCGAGCATCAGCACCATCGCGCCCAATTCGTTTTCCAAAAACCCCAGTTCCTTCCGCAGGTGCTCCGGCGCCGCATTCACGAACATATCCATCCGCCGGTTGCTCAGATGTTCATCGCGGCTCAACGCCGTGATGTCATCCTGCCGAAAGGCAAACCACGCATTCCACGGCTCATGAAAATAAATCGGCTCCTCCCGCCGATAGCGCAGATTGTGCGGAAACGGATCATCCAGCGCGGCCGGATCGGCGAGGGGAAAGATGCTCATCGCGGAATGGAATCGATGAAAAAAGGCGGCCCGCTTTTGGGCGAGGTACGACGCCCCTACATCATCTTCGCACCCATCTCCGCCAGCGCGCTGCGTTCACCCTTGGTCAGGCAGATATGCGCCGTGATGCGCTGCCCGCGGAGGCGGTTGCGCGTATAGACCAGTCCGTTTGACCGGCTGTCCACATACGGATTATCGATCTGCGCCGGATCGCCGACCATCACCAGCTTCGAGCCCTTCGACATGCGCGTGACTACAGTCTTTGCCTCCAAAGGCGTGAGTTGCTGCGCCTCATCGAGCACAAAGAACCGATTCGGAATCGAACGCCCGCGGATGTAGCAAAGCGCCTCGATCTCCAGCAGGCCGCGCTCGATGAGCTGCTCATACGGTTTCACCACCACATGCGGGCCGTTGGAGTGTTGTTGCTGCTGGCCTTTGTCGGAATGCTTCTTTCGGTCGGAGAAATTCTTCCCCTTGCCCTCGGGACGGGCCTGGTTGATCGGCAGGAGCACCTCAAACGCATCGTAAATCGATTGCAGCCAGGGATGCATTTTCTCATTCAGCGTCCCGGGCAGAAATCCCAGGGTGTCGCCCATGGCCACCACCGGGCGGCTGACCGTCATCCCATTATAGTCCTTCTGCGCGGTGAGGAAGAGTCCGGCGGCCACCGCCATCAGCGTCTTTCCCGTGCCCGCCTGGCCGTAGCAGGTGATGAGCGAGATTTCCGGATCGAGCAGCGCGTCGAGGAAGCATTGCTGGCCGGCGTTCGCGGGCCGCAGTTCGATGCCCTTCGGCATTTGCAGCACCGGCGGGAGCTTCAGTCGCACGAAATCACCGTTGCCCATGTGGCGGGCCGGCATCAGCTTGCTGCCCGGAGCGGTGAGCAGGACGTATTCGTTGATCTCCACCGGCCCCGTACGTTCGGCCGGCAACTCAAGACTGCGTGCGCTCCCGAAGCGCTGGAGCTCATGCGCCTCCACTTCGATGGAGCGGATCTCGTAGCCCTCGGCGTCCTTCACCGCCACCTTGTCATTCAGGTAATCCTCGCAGGTCAACCCGATGGCCAGCGCCTTGAGTTGCATGTTCAGGTCCTTGGTCACCAGGATGGTCGGACCCGATTCGCTTTCCTTCAGCGCGAGGCACGCGCCGATGATGCGGTGGTCCATCCGCTCCTGATCGGGGAAAATTTTCAAAAACCGCCGCATGGCCGCGGTGGAGGAGGCCTTGTCGATCGCCTCGTTGATCAGGATGCGCACCGAGCCGCCTCCCGCCGTCTCCACGCCCCGCGTCACCTTACGGGCATTGCGGCCGAAGAGATTGGTCAGTGTGCGATGCACGATGCGGGCATTGGCCCCGCGTTCGGTTTGTTCGTTCTTGAAACGATCCAGTTCGGACAGCACCTCGACCGGAATGAAGATATGGTTGTTCTCAAACCGGTTCAGACTGTGCGGATCGTGCAGCAGCACGTTCGTATCGAGCACGAAGTTCTTGGCTAGCCCCTTCTCTCTGTTCCCGTTTTTCACGGGCAAAGGGATGCTTTGTTCCTCGGGCAGTTCCATCAGGGCAGGGCGGTGCATAATTTTAGTCAAAAAAGGGTGGGTGGGGAGGAGTTAAGAAGACGGATTCCCTGAAATTCCGAGTGGAATTTCCTATCGTTACAGCAGCATTCTGGCAGGCAGCGCAACTCAAGACTAGGTGGTTGCATACACCCCCGCCAAGTCCAAGGCAATCAAAATGTTGTGGTTCCGAAAAAGCCGGACCACAAGCGGCTGTGGTCAGGAGGCTAGGAGTTGCCCGATGGCCCCGAGCACCTCATTCCGGCCCAGCCCGTCTTTGGACGAACTGATGAAACTCCGGGGCGGTTCACAGAAGGTGAGGGCCTTCATGAAGGTATCCACGTTTTCCTGCAAGGCGCGGGGTTTGAGTTTGTCCGCCTTGGTGAAAATGAGGGAGAAGGCGGCCTCAAGTTCAGAGAGCCACTGGAGAAAGGCCAGGTCGATGGCTTGCGGACTAAGGCGGGAATCGATCAGCACGAAAACATGGCGCAGCGAGGACCGCTGCTCCAGGTAGTTGGCGATCAGGCGGTCGAAGGCCGCGCGATCCGACCGTGCTGCCTTGGCGTACCCATACCCTGGGAGATCGACCAGATACCAGGCGTCGTTGATCAGAAAAAAGTTGATCAGCTTCGTCTTGCCCGGTGTGGCGGAAACCAGGGCCAGGTCCTTTTTTCGCGTCAGCAGGTTGATCAGCGAGGACTTGCCCACGTTGGAGCGCCCGATGAAGGCGACCTCCGGCGGTCCGGGCTCCGGACAGGTTTTAAAATCCGGTGCGCTGGTTTTGAAAATGGCGGATTTGATTTGCACAATGTGGGACGGGCGCGCCATCGGCCCGTGCGGCGTTACAGAGGAGCGACTTCCTTCGTCCAGCCCGACGCGCGTTCGTAGGCGTCGGCGATGCCCAGGAGGCGTGTCTCGTCGAGCGACTTGCCCAGGAATTGCAGGCCGACCGGGAGCTTGCTCCCGCCTTCTTCCACAAAACCGCACGGCACGCTCAGCCCGCAGATGCCGGCGAGGTTGGCCGCGATGGTGAAGATATCGGCGAGGTACATTTTCAGCGGGTCATTCGCCCGTTCCCCGATGGGGAAGGCCACGTCCGGCGAGGTCGGGCACACGATGGCGTCGACCTGTTCGAAGGCGGCCTCGAAGTCGCGGCGGATCAACGTCCGGACCTTCTGCGCGCGCAGGTAGTAGGCGTCGTAATAACCGCTCGAGAGCACATAGGTGCCCAGGATGATGCGGCGTTTCACTTCGCTGCCGAAACCTTGCTCGCGGGTGCGGAGGTACAGGTCCATCAGGTCTTTCGGCGCATCGACGCGGTTGCCGTAGCGCACGCCGTCAAAGCGGGCCAGATTCGCCGAGGCTTCCGCCGTGGCGATGATGTAATAAACGGAGACTGCGTATTCGGTATGGGGCAGGGAGATATCGACCAGCTTGGCGCCCTGTTCTTCACACTTCTTGATCGCGGCTTCCACCGTGGCGCGGACCTTGGGGTCCATGCCGTCCACAAAATATTCCTTCGGAATGCCCAGCCGCACCCCCTTGAGATCGCGCCCGAGATTGGCCGTGAAATCCTCCACCGGACGATCCAGCGAGGTCGAGTCGTGCGGATCGCGTCCCGCAATGGCGTTGAGCACCATCGCGCAGTCGCGGGTCGTGCGGGCGAAGGGCCCGATCTGGTCCAGCGAAGAGGCAAAGGCGATCAGCCCGTAGCGGGAAACCCGTCCGTAGCTGGGCTTGAGCCCCACGCAACCGCACAGCGCCGCCGGCTGGCGGATCGAGCCGCCCGTATCCGAACCCAGCGAGGCCGGCACTTCCAGCGCCGCCACTGCTGCCGCGGACCCACCGCTGGAACCGCCCGGAATGCGCGACGTGTCCCACGGATTTTTGGTCGGATGATACGCAGAATTCTCCGTCGATGAACCCATGGCGAACTCATCCATGTTCAACCGGCCAAAGGGAATCGCGCCGGCCGCCAGGAGTTTGGTGATCACCGTGGCGTCGTAGGGGGCAACATAACCCTCGAGAATCTTCGAGGCCGCGCCGCAGGGCTGGCCCTTCACGTTGATCACGTCCTTGATCCCGATGGGGATGCCGCCAAGGGGCAACGAGACATCGGCATGTTCGGCCAGCTTGAGGGCGGTTTGAAAATCGTGTGAGAGAAACGCGTGGACCTTGGGCTCGGCGGTCTGAATGCGGAGCTCCAGCGTGCGCAGCAGATCGGAGGGACTGAAGGTCTTCTTGCGATAACCTTCCTGAATTTCGGCAATGGTGAGGCGGGCGAGATCCATTATTCGAGAACCTTGGGGACGATGACGAGATTGTTCGCCACGCGCGGGGCGATGCCCAGGGCGGCTTCACGGGACAAGCTTCCGCCCGGCACATCCTCGCGGACAACATTGAAGACAGGGTAGGTATGCGCCGTCGGCTCGACATCGGTGACGTCGAGCTTTTTCAGATGTTCGATGTGTTCCAGAATGCGGCCGAGCTGCCCCTGGAAGGTCGTGATTTCCTCCTCGGTCAGCGCGACACGGGCCAGGCGGGCGACGTGGCGGACATTGAGATCGGGTGAAGACATAAGACGAAAGATTTTCAGGATTCACAGGAGTCTCCAAGGGAAATCCTGTGAATCCATCAATCCGGTAAAAGGTTAGACGATACGGTGTGTGGTCACGGGATCAAAGAAGTGGATTTTGCTCACTTCGATCTCGAATTGCAGGCGGTGCCCGGCCTCGCGCTGGTCCACCAGGGCGCGGCTGCGGCTGATCACCGTGTGTCCGCCGGTTTGGAGATAGAAGTAGGTCTCCGCGCCCATCGGTTCCACGATATCCACCACGGCCTGGAAGGAGTTGGCTCCCGGAGCCTTGCCGGCGGGCACGAGGTCGCAGTCTTCCGAGCGCAGGCCCAGAGTCACTTCCTTGCCGATGTAGGCGACGAGCGACTTGCGGTCGCCCAGCTTCAGGTCGATCACTCCACCCAAGCCTTCCTTAAACCCGATGGCCCCCTCCTTGCCGGTGATGGTGCCCTTGATCATGTTCATCGGCGGGCTGCCCAGGAAACCGGCGACGAAGAGATTGTCGGGTTCGTTGTAAATTTTCAGCGGGGTGTTCACCTGCTGGATGAGACCGTCCTTCATCACCACGATGCGGGTGCCCATCGTCATGGCCTCGATTTGGTCGTGCGTGACGTAGATCATCGTGGCCTGGAGGCGCTGATGCAGCTTGGTGATCTCGGTGCGCATCTGTACGCGCATCTTGGCATCGAGATTGGAGAGCGGTTCGTCGAAGAGAAAAACCTTCGGCTGGCGCACGATGGCCCGGCCTACCGCCACACGCTGGCGTTGGCCGCCCGAAAGTGCCTTCGGTTTGCGCTCGAGGTACGGCTCGATCCCGAGGATCGCCGCGGCTTCCCTGACCCGCTTGTCGATTTCTGCTTTCGGGTATTTCCGCAGCTTCAGGCCGAAGGCCATGTTTTCATACACGCTCATGTGCGGATAGAGCGCGTAGTTTTGAAAGACCATCGCGATGTCGCGGTCCTTCGGCGGCACGTCATTGACGCGTTTGTCGCCGATGAATACGTCGCCCTTCGAGATTTCCTCGAGGCCGGCGATCATGCGCAGGGTGGTGGATTTTCCGCAGCCGGAGGGGCCGACGAAGACCACGAATTCGCGGTCCTCAATGTCGAGGTTGAAGTCTTCGACGGCGGTGACTTCCTTGCCTTTATCTCCGGGATATATTTTGTAGACGTTTTTTAATGTGACTTTGGCCATTATGGTGGGGTTGTTGCATGCCCGTAAAATTTAAGGCCACCGATGGGCGGTCGGCGGTCTGTAATAAGCCGCCAAACTAGTGGCCCACCGGCCCCGGGTCAACGCCAGGAGCAATGAAAATGGGCGCCCACCCTCCAGGGAAACAAACGACGCTCCGGCTCCGCCTGTACGATAGCGTTGAAGGACAAAGGCGAATCTCTTCGCCTTTGTCGGCAAATCGGAGATTTGCCCTTTGGGTTCAGGCCTTGGGCAAGGCCTGAATCAAACGACCGCTGTGTCGTTCGATGCGCCAGCATATCGTGACTTTATCGGCCTGAAGGGCCGGTAAAATCTAAATATAATTCTTCCGCAGCATCTCCGCCGCGCTCTCGTCCAGTTGCTCCCGCGCCCGCACCTCATTGAAACGATCCATCAAATCCTCCGGCCTTAGCCGCTTCTTTTCCGCCCCGCGGAAATCATGCAGCACCTGCCCTCGGTTCATCATGATGATCCGGTCTCCCAGGTTCACCGCCTGCTGCATCGAATGCGTCACCATCAACGTCGTCAGCCGGTCGCGATTCACCACTTCGTTGGTCAGGTTGATCACCTGCTCCGCGCTCTTCGGATCGAGCGCCGCCGTATGTTCGTCGAGCAGGAGAAGATTGGGTTTCAGCCACGAGGCCATAAGTAATGTCAAGGCCTGCCGCTGTCCGCCGGACAGCGAACCGATGGCATTATCCAACCGGTTCTCCAGCCCCATCCGCAACGACGCAATCCGTTCGCGTAGCGGCTCCATAAGGTCGCCGGAAAGCGCCCAGCTCAGCCCGCGCGGGCGTCCCCGCCGCGTCGCCAGCGCGAAGTTCTCTGCGATCGACATGTTCGGCGCCGTCCCGCTGAAAGGATTTTGAAACACCCGTCCGATCAGGCTCGCCCGGCGATGCTCCGGCCAGCGCGTCACATTGTTCCCTGCCAGGTGGATCGAGCCTTCATCCACATAAAACGAACCCGCCACCGCGTTGAGCAGCGTCGATTTTCCCGATCCGTTCATGCCCAGCACGATGACGAAGGAACCTTCCTCGATGGTGATGTGTACGCCCTGCAGAGCGCGGACCTCGTTGACCGTGCCGGGATTGAACGTTTTGCGGATGCCTTTGATCTCGAGCATGTCAGGCGGCGATGGGTTTCCGTTTTAGTTTTCCGATAAAGCCCGGCAACACGAGCGCTGCGAAAACAAACAGCGCGGTGATGAGCTTCAAGTCGTTCGGGTTCAGGCCCCAGCGCAGTGCGATGGCCACGAGCAGACGAAAGAGGATGGAACCCATGATCGCGCCGATGATGGTGAGACCCAGACTGCGCGCGCCGGTCAGCGCCTCGCCGATGATCACGCTGGCCAGCCCCCACACGATCATGCCGATGCCCATCTGCGCGTCGGCGAAGCCCTGGTACTGCGCCAGCAGAGCCCCCGCCAAGGCCACAAATCCGTTGGAGAGTGCGAGGCCCAGGATGATGTAGCTTTCCACATTTGCGCCGAGCGCGCGCACCATTTGCGCATTGTCCCCCGTCGCCCGCATCGCGGTGCCCACATGGGTGCGGAAGAAAAGATAAAGGATCAGCCCGCCCACCGCTGCGGCGATGGCCGCAAAGACCAACAATGCCGCGTCCGATGCCGCCACCGGCCAGCCGAAGAGGTCGATCGAAGGTCCGCCGATCAGCTTCTCGCCGAATTCTCCCGCATGGCTGGATAGCGTATTCGCCCGCATCAACGGCACGTTGCTGCGTCCCATCACATGAAGGTTCACCGAGTATAGCGCGGTCATGACCAGAATGCCCGCGAGCAGGGCGTTGATCTTGAATTTCGTGTGAATGATGCCCGTGATTGCGCCCGCGCACGCGCCCGCCACGGCTCCGGCCGCGGTGGCCAGCAGGGGATTCACATTGTGCACCAGCAGGATCGCCGCGGTCGCCGCGCCAAGCGTGATCGAACCATCCGTCGTGATGTCGGGAATCTCGAAGATGCGGAAGGAAATGAAGACCCCCATCGCCAGGAGCGAGAGAATGAGGCCGATGGTGAGGGCGCCGAGGAGCAGGGTCATGGCTGAAGGGTGGCGGGGGCGATCCACATGGCGCCGCGCAGGAACTGGCTCTCGCCCGTGCCCGTGACTTCGCGGGTATCGGTGAGCAGATGCAGCACGGCATTGAGGCTGCGGGCTTCGAAAAGTGAGGCGATCGATGACGTCATTTCGACCCGGCCTTTTTGCAAGGGGCGATACGGAAAGGCCGCGGCATGGAAATGGCCGAGCAGGTTCGCGCCCAGCGGACGCAGCAGCGCGTCGAAGGGCGATCCGGGCCGGGCCGCCACCCCCACCACCAGCGAGGTGGAGTCGCGGAAGACCGGTTCGTTGGAAAAGGCCAGCCAGTCCCGGATCTGCGGGAAATCGAAACGCTTCTCATTGGTGTCCGCCGTCGGCGAACGGCGCAACGTGGCTCCCACCAGGCCCAGCGTTTCCGTCAATGCGACGACCGCCACGGCGGAGGCGGATGTCAGTTCCAGCGCCTTCTCCGCGAGCTCCGCTAGCCCGACACTGCGCGCTTCCTTTTTCGCTTCAAAGCGGGCCAGCCGGGAAAAGCCTCCCTGCCCGAGCAGGCCGAGAAGCAACTGGCCTTCCGGCACAAAGTCTGCCGCGGTGACGGTGAAGTCCGCGCGATTGGAGGCGTCCGATGGCTGAAAGGCCGCCACACCGGAGGCGGAAAGAAATTCGCCGAACCGGCATTCACAATCTCCGCTGTCCTGCCCCAGCGCGCCGATTCCGACCGCAAACGTGTTCTCGTCAAACCGCAGGGTGCCGGCCGGCTTCTGCGCGGCTCCCTTTTGCAGGAGGGAGACGTCGCCCACCAGCCGGAGCTGCATCGCGGCCCCCTCCAGCGCATGGATTTCGTAACTCGCATGAGTGGACTCCGCCGTCTGGACCGTTTCGGCCTTTGGCGCTACTGCTACTGCTGGTTCGCTGACCGTAATCAACGACGTGAGCCCGGCCAGCTTGAGCACCGACTGCACAAAGGGAGATGCCTCGGAGATACCAAGTTGTCCCTTGATGCCGTGCAATTGTTTGTAAAGACCCAGGATGACCGCCAGCCCGGCCGAGCTTATGTAATCCACCCGCGACATATCCAGGTGGATGTGGTGTTCGCCCTCGCGCACGGCGGCGTCGAGTTCCCGCTGCACCGTGTCGCACCATCCGGCGTCGAGCCGTCCGGCCAGATGAACGACCAGGACGGAACCTTTTTTCTCACGGGTGATTTCCATGCTTATTCGATGACCTTGTCGGCTTGTTTGAGCAACTCTGGGGGAATCGTCATCCCCACCGCGCGCGCATTCGGCAGACTGATTGTGCGCATGATTTTCGGCGGCAGGATGATCGGGATGTTCGCCGGGTTTTCGCCCGCGATGACTTTTTCGATCATTCCCACCGTCGCCTCTCCGGCCGCGTGATAATCCCGCCCGATCGCAATCGGCGCGCCCATCGGCACCGTCGTGCTGTTGAGACTGAAGAGTGGTTTGCGCGCCTGCCTCGCCGCCTTCGCGATCGCGGTGAAGCCCGCCGAGGAAAGGTTGTCGGAGATTTGCACAATGGCATCGATCGGCCGTGAGACCAAAGCCAGCGCGGCATCGGCGAATTCTCCCGGAGAGTTCGCCGCCACCGTCTCCAGCACGAAACCGCGCTTTTTACATTCCTCGGTCAGCGCGTCTTTCAAGTCGACCGAGTTCGCTTCCGCCGGACAGAAGAGCGTGCCAATGCGTTTGTAAGTCGGATAATATTTTGCCAGGATATCGAGCATGTCCGTATAGGGGCTCAATACCGCCACCCCAGTGACATTGGGCAGATGGTCCGTGTAGCTCTTGCCCGCTCCCGCCGCCATCGGATTGGCCACCAGGCTGAAAACAATGGGCGTCGTGCGAATCTTGTGAATCGCCGCCTGCAGAGTCGGTGTGGAGAGGGGAACGACGATATCCGCGCCCTCGGTCGCCGCCGCATCGAGGATGCCGCTCAGCGCCGCGATGTCGCCCTGCGCGCTGTGCTGGCGGATGACGTAGTCCTTCCCTTCCACGAGAGTACTCTTTTTCCAGCCATCCTTCATGCCGTCGAGTGTGTCCTCCGAGGGCGGCGTTTCATTATAGGTCACGACCGCGATGCGCCATTTCTTGTCGCCCGGGTTCGCTTTGGGGGCAATCGGTGCCGCCTTGGTGGAATGTTCCACCCCTTGTTCATCGATCACGAGAGTCGCCCGCTTAAGGAGCGCCTCGGGAATCTTCCATCCCGGCTTAAGGTTTTTGGCGGCCTGCAGATTAAGCGTCTGCACTTCGGGCATGACATTCACCACCGGGATCTCCGCCGGGCTCTTGCCATTGAGAATGTCTCCCGCCAGCAATCCGGCCAGGCGCCCCACCTCGTAATAATCCGCTCCGAGATCAAAGAGCGCGCCGCGTTTGACATTGGGCGGGATCACCGTGAAAACCGGGATGCCCGCCTTGTTGGCCACCGCGATGACGGAATCGATCGCGGTGAGCACGGTGACATCGCCGTTGACCCAGATGGCCTCTGCGCCGCGCGAGGTGAGCGAGGCGGTGGATTCGCCCACGCCGGCGGAACTCTCCACCGGAGCCTCCATCAGGGTTATGCCCATCTCCTTGCAGATCTTGCGGGCCAGCTTGACCTGGGCTTCCGAATTGGCCTCGGCTGCATTCCACACAATCCCGACCGTCTTGAGTGAGGGGTTGATTTCGCGCGCCGTTTGGAAGGCCTTGGCGATGGGCTGCATGGTGCCGTACCCCGCCAGCCAGGCGGGATGCTCCATTGGACCGGTAATGCCCACACCGGCCGCCACCGGATCAGTGACCAGCGCGAAGACATGGGGGATTTGCGAAGCACGATTGGCATTGGCCACGGCCTGCAGCGAAGGTGTGCTGATGGTCAGGAGGAGGTCATTGCCCGCGCTGGCCATTTGCTGGGCGATGGTCTGGGCCATGGGCATGTCGCCTTCGGCGTTGTAGCGCTTGAGATCGATCTTGTCGGCCGTCCAGCCTTGCTCGGCCAAGCCGGCCAGCATGCCCTGGCGGCCATCATCGAGGATCGATTGGGAGGCGTGCTGGAGGACCGCTACTTTTTTGGTCGTCTTGGGTTCGGCCGGAGCGGATGTCACCCGCGATCCGAGGTCGGAAAACAGCAGCAGCGCGGCCGCAGCCGCGATCAAACCAAGTCCTAAAGCGAGTCGGCGAAAGGTATCCAACATCAAGAGCCCGCCAAGCTGACAAAGAAGCCCTTGTTTGGAAAGGCTTTGTGCAAAAAAGGACGAGGGCGGCCCCTTTCGGAGCCGCCCTCGTTTTGGCGATGGCTGTAAGCCGGATTTTGTTCCCCGGCCCGCCGTGGCGGACCGGTTCGACGACCATTTATCTTGTTCACCGAACCGGAGTTCGGTGAACAGCCTTTTGAGGGGCCGCGACTATTACCCGGAGGCTGGTCTGCTTGCGCAGGCCGGGGCAGGCGACCCGTTCCTCCTGTTCTGTCTTGCACCACATGGGGTTTATCGTGCCTCCCGGATTACTCCGAAGAGCGGTGGGCTTTTACCCCGCCTTTTCACCCGTTCCCGGCCTTCTTGCGAGGGCTGGGTGGTCTGTTTTCTGTGACACTGTCCGTCGCCGGGTTCTTTCGTTCCTGGCTCCCCCACTTTCGTAGGGCATGTTGCCTTGGGGTGTCCGGACTTTCCTCGCCGGTTCCCGAAGGAAACGGTGCGGTCGTCCGCCATCAGGAGGGAGCATACCCGGAATCGGAGGGGGGGGCAAGCATGGTTGCGAGGGGGAAAAGTAGGGATTGACGGCGGGGGCAGGGGCGGGGAGAAAGCAGGGCAACAAATCGCCTCTTGGAAAGCTTCGAAGTTCATCGTCCCCGTAATCTCGACTGGCAACGTGCTTCGGCCCTGCTTTACGGCGATTGGGGCACGAGCAAGGCGTACGTCATCGGTCTCGCCTTCGTGGCGGCGGGCTTTTCCTCTTTTCCGATCATTCTGGCGGTCTGTCTGCTGACGGCGCTGGTCGGTATCAATTACATGGTGGTCTGCCGGGTCTTTCCGGACGGCGGGGGCGTGTATTCGGCTGGCCGGGCACAGAGCCGGCTGCTGGCGGTGGTGGGGGCGCTGCTGCTGGTGGCGGACCTGACGGTGACGGCGGCGCTGAGCGGCTGGGCGGCGTTCAGCTATCTGCAGATCCCGGAAAAGTACATCATGGTCTGTACGATCGGGGCGATCCTGGCCATCGGGGCGATCAATTTTTTCGGTCCGCGGCACAGCGGGAGTTTCGCGGTGGCGCTGGCGCTGCCGACGCTGGTGGTGGTTGTCGCCACCATCCTGTTGGCGCTGCCGCATCTGACGTTTCATAATCTGGAGCCGCTGCATGACAATCCGAGCCATGTCTGGGTGTCGTTCGTCGGTGTCATCCTGGCGTTGAGCGGGGTGGAGGCGATCGCGAACCTGACGGGAACGCTGAAGCCGGACAAGGGTTCGGTGATCGGCCATCCCAAGGTGGGGAAAGGTTCTTTCAAGGCGATCCTGCCGGTGATGCTGGAGGTGAGTGTGGGCACGGCGCTGCTGGGCTGGGCGATGCTGTCGCTGCCGAAGCACCTGGCGCCGCAGATGGTGGAGCGCAAGGAGGACATGCTGCGTTTCATGGCGGAGCAATACGGGACGATGGCGTTCGGTGCGACTTTCGGAGGGATTTTTGGATTGGTGGTGGGCGTGGTGTTTGCGTTGCTGCTGCTGAGCGCGGTGAATACGGCGGTGGCGGCGCTGATCGGGTTGCTGTTCATGATGTCGCGTGAGGGGGACATGCCGCGGTCGTTTGCGCGGTTGAGCAACCATGGCGTGCCGCTGGTGCCGCTGGGTATCGCGGTGGGTCTGCCGATTGTCATCCTGCTGCTGACGGACAATTTTGAGGCGCTGGCAGGACTGTATGCCATCGGCGTGGTGGGGGCGATCTGCGTGAACCTGGGGAGTTGTACGTTCAATGCGAAGCTGGACATGAACTGGATGGAGCGCGGGCTGATGCTGGTGACGTTCGTGATCCTGGTGGCGGTGGAGTTGACGCTGGCCAAGACGAAGCATGAGGCGCTGTTTTTTGTGACGTGCGTGCTGCTGGTGGGGCTGTTCATGTGGGCCTATTCGCAGCGGCTGAGCGGGGTGCGGACGATGACGGTGAGCAAGGCCTTTGCTGATATCGTGAAGCCCGAGACGGTGGAGAAGATGTCGCAGCCGCATGTGGAAACGCAGAAGATCCTGGTCTGCGTGCGCGGGCTGACGCCGGTGCTGCGGTTTGCCTTTGAGGAGGCGAAGATGCGCGATGCGGCGCTGTATGTGCTGTATGTGCGGGAGATCGCGGTGCTGTACGGCGGGGCCTCGCTGCCGAATACGAATTGGAAGGAAGATCCGGAGGCGAGCGCGATCCTGGGGACGGCGCTGCAGATCGGTAGGCATCACGAGGTGACGACGATCCCGGTGTTTGCGAACGCGACGAACTCGGCGAGCATCATCGTGGACATGGCGGCGACGCTGGGGGTGGATTTCCTGATGCTGGGGGCTTCACATCGCGGGGCGATGAGCAAGCTGTTGCGCGGCAACGTGGCCGCCGAGGTGGCGGGAAGTTTGCCGGATAATATCCAGTTGGTGATCTACAGCTAAAGCTGGATGAGTTTTAAGAATTAAGAATTAAGTTTTCAGGGCGCGGATTGGTGCGGAGCGGCGCTGCGCGGGGAGAGCTGTCGTCAATTGAGTTTTAAGGAACCACTGATTGGCACTCATTTTCACTGATGGGGTTTTACAGGGAATGGAGAGGTTGGATTGCGGAGGTCGGAACGGTTGCGGGGTGCAATTCCTCCTCGCCAAGGCTGGGCTTCTCTGAGAAAAAATTCTGGCTTGGCCGCGATGCCGGATGCCTTCGGGGGCTTGGTCGATCATGCGGACGGAAAGGCTGTATCTCGGACAGTATCAGATAACCTAAGAATAGGACTGCACATGTCCAAGGGGTTTTGATACGTATTCGCATTCCGTGCCGAAGAAATCCTCCTCTAAAAAAGATACCTCCGCGAACATTGGCTTTGAAGCCAAACTCTGGCTGGCCGCCGACAAGCTCCGCAACAACATGGACGCAGCGGAGTACAAGCACGTCGTCCTTGGTCTGATTTTCCTGAAATACATCTCGGACAGCTTTGAAGAACACCACTCCAAGCTCATTGCTGGCGAGGGCGATTACGCTGGAGCAAATCCAGAAGACCCTGACGAATATCGCGCGGAGAATATTTTCTGGGTGCCGCCCGCCGCACGATGGAGCTACCTCCAAAACAGTGCCAAACAGCCAACCATCGGCAAGATCGTCGATGATGCCATGGATGCCATTGAGCGAGACAACCCCCGGCTTAAGGGCGCGCTGAACAAAAATTATGGTCGGGCCGATCTGGATAAGCACCGCCTCGGTGAACTGATCGACCTCATCGGCTCCATCCAACTTGCTGACGTCGCCAGCCGCTCAAAGGACGTGCTGGGTCGAGTCTTTGAATACTTCCTCACCCAGTTTGCCAGTGCCGAGGGAAAGAACGGGGGACAGTTCTATACTCCATCTTGTATTGTACGTCTCCTCGTTGAGATGCTCGCTCCCTACAAAGGGCGCATCTACGATCCCGCTTGTGGTTCCGGCGGCATGTTTGTGCAGTCCGAGAAGTTCGTCGAATCCCACGGAGGCAAGCTCGGTGACATTTCCATCTACGGCCAGGAGAGCAATCCCACGACGCGCCGTCTCGCTATCATGAATCTTGCCCTGCGCGGAATTGAAGCAGATTTCGGCCCTGAGCACGCCGACACTTTCCGCCGTGATCTCCATCCCGACCTTCGCGCCGATTACGTTCTCGCCAATCCGCCCTTCAATGACAGCGACTGGCACCGTAAGGACGACGATGTGCGCTGGCAATTCGGAGTTCCGCCCAAGGGCAATGCCAACTTTGCCTGGGTGCAGCATTTCATTCACCACCTTGCCCCGCACGGGACGGCCGGCTTCGTTCTCGCCAATGGCAGCATGTCTTCCAACCAGTCAAACGAAGGCGACATCCGCCGCGCCCTTATCGAGGCCGACCTTGTGGACTGCATGGTCGCTCTCCCCGGCCAGCTCTTCTACAGTACGCAGATTCCCGTGTGTCTTTGGTTCCTCACGAAGGATAAGTGCGCAAGAGAGGTAAAGCACCCAGGCGAAGATATACCTGAATTCATTCGTGGTCGCCGTGGAGAAACGTTGTTCATCGATGCTCGCAAGATGGGAACCCTCGTCGACCGCGTGCATCGCGAACTCACAAATGACGACATCGAGAAAATCGTTAGTACCTACCACACTTGGCGGCACGATGAGGACATGCGGTTCGAAGAGGGTCGCAAGATCGGCAGAATCTTTGAGTGCTTTCAGTACGTCGATATTCCCGGTTTCTGCAAATCCGCCACCACGGCCGAAATCGCCGCGCACGGCCACGTCCTCACACCTGGCCGCTACGTTGGCGCCGAGGAAGTCGAAGACGACGGCGAACCCTTCGAGGAAAAGATGCCGCGCCTAGCCGCCGAACTGAACGCCCATTTCGCCGAGTCCGCGAAACTGGAGCACGCCATCAAAGCAACCCTAAGGGGCCTAGGCTATGGCGGGTGACACTCGCACAACCGTCACCATCGGGGAGTTGATCACCTCTGGAGCAATCGTCGCTCACAAGGACGGCAACTACGGATCGAACTACCCACGAGTTGAGGAGTTTGGCACTGAAGGAGTACCTTTCCTAACAGCCAAATCCCTGCGTGAAGGCTATGTAGACATCGCTGGTGCCCCAAGGCTTGGTGATGCTCGTGCTGACAAATTGACATTCGGCTTTGTCCAAACAGATGACGTGCTTTTGTCGCACAACGCGACGATTGGTCGCGTCGCCGTGGTGCCCCAGCACAAGGGCCGACTGTTGGTTGGCACTTCACTTACCTATTTCCGACTGAACCCTCAGAAGTTGTTGCCTCGCTACTTGGCCGTCTATCTCGCTGGGACGGATTTTCAGAACCAACTCGTCGCGGTGATGAGTCATTCGACAAGGAATCAAGTTCCTGTCACCGCACAACGAAAGTTGCACGTGGTCGTGCCACCCCTCACCGAGCAAAAGGCCATCGCGGAGGTGCTGGGGGCGCTGGACGACAAAATCGAATTGAACCGGCGGATGAACGCGACGCTGGAAGCGATGGCGCGGGCGCTGTTCCAGAGTTGGTTCGTGGATTTCGACCCCGTCCGTGCTAAACTCGACGGCTGCCAGCCTTCCAACCTCGGCCCCGCCACCGCCGCCCTCTTCCCCGACTCATTTCAAGACTCCCCCCTCGGCCACATTCCCAAGGGGTGGACCATAGAACCCGTCGGCGAAGTTGTCATGTGCGTCGGTGGAGCAACCCCCAGCACCATCGAGCCGAAGTATTGGGAAGGAGGAACGCACCACTGGACCACACCGAAAGACTTCTCCTCGCTCCAAGCACCTATACTCATTGATACTGAGCGCCGCATTACCGACGCCGGAATCGCCAAAATTTCTTCCGGCCTGCTGCCCGCTGGCACACTGCTGATGTCATCCCGCGCACCGGTCGGCTACCTCGCCGTCAGCGCCATCCCGGTTGCCATCAATCAGGGTTTTATCGCTATAAGGTGCAACGAGCGCGCGTCAAATTTTTTCATGCTGAACTGGTGCCAGCAGAACATGGCTGAGATCGAAGGTCGCGCCACCGGCACCACCTTCGCTGAAATCAGCAAACAGAATTTCCGTCCGATTCCCGTGGTATTGCCGCCAAAAGAACTCATGGCGGCTTTCACGAAGCAAGTCGCCCCACTCTACGCCCAAATAACCGCCAATCTCCACCAATCCCGCATCCTCGCGACCCTGCGGGATACGCTTCTGCCGAAGCTGATGCACGGGGTGTTGAGTGTGGCGGAACTCCCAACCTGAATACCACATGCCTTACAATTCCACACGCGCGCTAGAGCTTCTACGCCTTGGCACGCAGAATCCAGCAGCCGCTTTCCGCGACGGTCAGGAGGACGCGATCCAACATGTGGTGGATAATCAAGGCCGTCTGCTGGTAGTACAGAAGACGGGCTGGGGCAAGAGTTCGGTGTATTTCATCGCTACCAAGCTATTACGAGAGCAAGGCATGGGACCGGCCATCCTGATTTCGCCGCTGTTGGCGCTGATGCGGAATCAGATCATGGCAGCGGAGCGGATGGGGGTGAGAGCGGTCACGATCCACTCGGGAAACCAAGATGACTGGACTGCCATTGAAGGAGCGATCGTACGGAACGAAGTGGACATCCTGCTCGTCCATCCAAAGCGGCTGATGAACGACCAGTTCAATACCCAAGTGCTGGCTCGCATCGCCGCGACGGTCTCTATGGTGGTTATTGATGAGGCCCACTGTATCTCGGACTGGGGGCACGATTTTGTTCCCGAGTATCGGCTCATCGAGCGGCGGATTCGCCTTCTCCCCCAGAACGCTCGCGTGCTGGCTACCACCGCGACCGCGAACGACCGGGTAATGGCGGATTTGCAGATCGTGCTGGGACCGAATCTGGGTGTCTCTCGCGGGGATCTAAGCCGCCATACATTACTGCTCCAAACAATGCGGATGCCAAGCCAGGCGGAGCGACTGGCGTGGCTGGCAACCCATCTCCCGACTATCTCTGGAAGTGGCATCATCTACGCCCTGACGCAGCGAGATGCCGAGCGCGTGGCCGAGTGGTTGCGGGTGCGCGGACTCGCCGTCGAGGCTTACCATAGTGGTCTCGCACCAGAACGTGCCAACGCCTTGGAAGACGCCCTGTTAGCGAATGAAGTGAAAGCGTTGGTGGCGACGACGAAGCTGGGTATGGGTTTCGATAAGCCTGATCTTGCCTTCGTTATTCACTATCAGACACCAGGTTCGGTCGTGGCTTACTACCAACAGGTGGGGCGGGCCGGGCGCAATCTGCCCGCCTCGATTCCCGGGGCACATGGAGTTTTACTGAGTGGTAGAGAAGAGACCAACATCACGAGTTTCTTCATTGAAAGCGCCTTTCCCACGCGGGGCGAAGTGGAGGCGGTGTTGGCCGCGCTCGGAGCGGAGGCCGATGGACTTTCGATCAACGGACTGACTGAGCGAGTGAACGTCAGCTTTGGCAGAATTGAGAAGGCGTTGCAGCTCCTGTCGCTGGAGTCGCCTTCGCCAATTGCGAAGCAGGGCAGTAAATGGACTCTGACCGCAGCGAGCTTGAACGAGGAGTTCTGGCAGCGGGCGGAGCGCTTGACGGAGTTGCGCCGGGCGGAGCAGACACAAATGCAGGAATACGTTCAGCTCCAAAACGGGCACATGGAGTTCCTGATTCGAGCGCTCGATGGAAATCCTCGTTCGTATAACGCGCCAAATCTCGCACCTCTCCCAACAGCTGTGGACGAACTCGTGACCAGAGAAGCTGTAGCTTTTCTGCGCCGGACTAGCCTGCCACTGGAACCACGCAGGAGATGGCCACCTGGTGGACTGGCGAGTCTTGGAGTGCGGAGCAACACCAACATCGCACCCGAGCGAAACCTCCAGCCGGGAAAAATTCTGTGCATGTGGGGGGATGCGGGCTGGGGGGAGTCGGTTCGGCTCGGGAAATATCACGATGGCCATTTCTCCGATGACTTGGTGAATGCGTGTGCCGATCTTGTTCGTGAATGGGGTCCGAATCCGCCTCCACAATGGGTGACGAGCATTCCTTCCCTCCGCCATCCGAATCTCGTGCCTGATTTCGCGGAGCGCCTAGCGAGACTCTTGAGCCTGGCGTTCCACCCCGTGCTCATCAAGACAGATCACAGGCAACCACAGAAGGAAATGGAGAATGCAGCCTACAAAGCCCGAAATGTTGATGGTTCTTTTCGCATTGAGGGAAACGTGCCGACTGGCCCTGTGCTGTTGGTGGATGACATGGTGGATTCCAAATGGACGCTGACGGTCGCCGCTTATCTTTTAACCTCCAATGGCAGTGGGCCAGTGTATCCTATGGCACTGGCTTCCACTGCCAACTCTGACGAATGACCGAACCTTTGACACCAAACACCCAAGCTATCCTCCTGCTGACCGCTCCGTTGATTGCGGGACGAGGTGAGATCTCACGCGATCTGCTCAGTCTTGGCGAATACAATCGGCTCGCTCTGATTCTGCGACAAAAGCAGAAGCAGCCTGCGGACCTGCTCACGCCGGATGCAGGGGAGTTGATTGAAGTTTGTGCACAGCCTTTCGGTCGAGCACGTCTGCAGACGCTGCTTGGGCGTGGTTTCCTGCTCAGTCAGACCGTGGAGCGATGGAGCGCGCGAGCCATATGGGTGATCAGTCGGGCTGATTCCCAGTATCCGAGGAGGCTGAAAACAAGGCTCAAGGAAGAGGCGCCGCCGCTGCTCTACGGTTGCGGGGATATTGCTCTTCTTGAGCAGGGCGGTCTGGCGGTCGTCGGTTCGAGGCATGTGGATGATCAATTGATCAGCTATACGGAGAAGGTGGGCAGGCTGACCGCAGAAGCTCATCGCTCCATCGTGTCTGGTGGTGCCAAGGGAATTGACCGTGCGGCCATGCACGGAGCATTGATGGCGGGCGGAGACGTGGCGGGGGTGATGGCAGACAGTTTGGAGAAGGCTGTCTTGGCTAGGGACAACCGGGAACCGCTTATGGATAGGCGATTGGTTCTCATTTCTCCCTACGATCCAGCAGCGGGCTTCAATGTGGGGCACGCTATGCAGCGCAATAAACTCATCTACGCTCTCGCGGACGCAGCTTTGGTGGTGACTTCGGATTTCGAAAAGGGCGGAACATGGGCAGGAGCCACCGAGCAACTGGACCGCCTGCATTTCGTGCCGGTCTTTGTACGCAATGGGGCCGACGTAGGCAAAGGCAACTCGGCGCTGCTAAATCGTGGCGGCAAGCCATGGCCGAATCCGCAAACCGGAAGTGAATTGGGAACAGCGCTCGCGGCTGCGGCCGAGGCAATCATCGCGGAACCAAAACAAGATACGCTCCCTTTAACCCTGAGGGAGGAACCAAACGCCTGTGAAGCGGCTCGATCGGCAGAGCTTGCCGAAATGGTGACTGAACCGATCGAACCAGCGGCAACCGAGGTGAACACTTCACCCCATGCAGAGTTATTGAACAAGGTGCGGGAGATTCTACGCCGTGAACTCGCCGAAGCCCTCACCGAGGAAGAAGTAGCGACTCTGTTGGCCGTAACGAAGCCACAAGCAAAGGCCTGGCTCGCTCGCTTAGTCGAGGATGCAGTTCTTGAAAAGATCAAGAAATCCAAGCCAACGCGCTTCCGCACGGTAACCAATATTGACCGGCTAATTTGAGCAAATGTCCCTCACCGAATCCATTGTCGAAGACGCTGCCCTGACATGGTTTGGGGAGTTGGGCTATGCCATTGCACAAGGCCCGCAGATCGCCCCAGGGGAACAGGCGGCAGAGCGAGATGCGTTCGGCGACGTGGTGCTGGTGGCTCGATTGCGCAAGGCGCTGCAGCGGCTGAATCTCGACATCCCCGATGAAGCGCGGGAGGAGGCGCTCCGAAAGGTAGTGCGGGTGGCAACGCCGTCTCTCGTGCAAACGAATCGAGCCTTCCACCAAATGCTACGCGACGGGGTTGATGTGGAGTACCCGCGTCCCGACGGGTCCATCAAAGGCGATAAGGCCCGTCTGGTCGATTTCACGGACGTAACGGCGAACGACTGGCTCGCGGCGAATCAGTTCACGGTCGTCGAGTCTCAGCACAACCGGCGACCGGACATCGTGATATTCGTCAATGGGTTGCCACTGGCGCTGATCGAACTGAAGAATGCAGCTGATGAAAAGGCCGATGTCTGGAGTGCTTATAAGCAGCTGCAAACTTACAAGGCCCAGATTCCAACCTTATTGCGTTACAACGCGGCAATGGTGGTGAGCGATGGGTCTTATGCGCGGGTAGGTACGCTGACGGCAAACGAAGAATGGTTTAAAGTCTGGCGGACCATTTCTGGCGAGGAAGACGCTCCGAAGGGATCGCTGGAGCTTGAGATCTTGGTGCGGGGTGTTTTCGAGCAACGACGCTTCCTTGATCTATTGCAGCATTTCATTGTCTTCGAGGAAGACCCAGACACTGGCGAGGTACACAAGATCTTAGCGGGGTACCATCAATTCCACGCGGTCAATGCGGCGGTGGAAGAAACAGTGCGGGCGAGTGGGATGCAGTCTCCCTCCAAAATCGCGGAAGCCAAAGGCCGTTACTGGGCTGGTCGCATGCATGGTGGGGATGCGGGCGACCGTCGCGCCGGCGTAGTCTGGCACACCCAAGGCAGCGGCAAGAGTTTCTCCATGCTTTTCTACGCGGCGCGGGTGATTCGCCATCCGGCGATGAAAAACCCAACGCTAGTGGTGCTGACGGATCGCAATGACTTGGACGATCAGCTTTTCGGCCAGTTTCAACGCTGCCACGAAATCCTCGGGCAGGCGCCGGTCCAGGCGGAGTCGAGGGCGCACTTGCGAGAACTGCTGAACCGGGCGAGTGGCGGGGTGGTGTTTACCACCATCCACAAATTCGTACCGGAGAAGGGAGAGGTCATGCCTGCACTCAGCCAGCGGGAGAATATTGTGGTGATCGCCGACGAGGCGCACCGCAGCCAGTACGGCTTTGGCGGCAAGCTGAATGATAAGGGACAGATGACCTACGGCTTCGCCAGTAATATGCGCGATGCCCTGCCGCGTGCGTCATTCATCGGCTTCACCGGGACGCCCGTGGAAAAGACGGACGCAAACACCCGGTCGGTCTTCGGTGACTATATTTCCATCTACGACATCCAGCGCGCGGTGGCGGACCAGGCGACGGTGCCAATCTACTACGAGAGCCGCATTGCCAAGCTGCGCCTGAACGCGAGTGAACTGCCTACGATCGACGCAGAATTCGACGAGATCACGGAGGGCGAGGAATTCGACAAGAAGGAAATGCTGAAAACCAAGTGGGCCGCGCTGGAGGCGCTGGTGGGCGATCCGAAACGGATTGCGCTCATCGCGGCGGATCTAGTGGCGCATTGGGAGAAGCGCAGCGAGGCGATGCAGGGCAAGGCGATGATCGTCGGCATGAGCCGCCGCATCTGCGTGGCACTCTACGACGCCTTGATTGCCCTGCGGCCAGGTTGGGCGAAGGAAACGCTCAAGGTGGTGATGACGGGCAGCGCGGCGGATGGCCCGGAATGGCAAAAGCACGTGACGACCAAGACGCAACGGCGGAAGCTGGCGAAGCGGTTCAAAAAGGCAAGTGACCCATTCCGTATCGTGATCGTACGGGACATGTGGCTGACCGGCTTCGACGCTCCCTGCCTGCACACGATGTATGCGGACAAGCCGATGTCCGGCCATAATCTGATGCAGGCCATTGCGCGGGTGAACCGGGTCTTCAAAAACAAGCCGGGCGGGCTGGTGGTGGATTACCTTGGACTGGCCGACCAACTCAAACAGGCGCTGGCGACCTATACGGAAAGCGGCGGCAAGGGTGATCCGGTCTTAAACACCGCACAGGCCATCGCGGTGATGCTGGAGAAATACAGCGTCGCCTGCGACATGATGCATGGGCATGACTGGAGCAAGTGGACGACCGGCACGCCCACTGAGAAGCTGCAACTGATTCCCTCTGGACAAGAGTTCATCCTGGATCAAGAGGATGGGAAGAAGCGCTTCGTGCAGGTGGTGACGGAGCTTTCGCGGGCCTTCGCGCTGAGCGCGGCGAGCGATGAGGCCGTAGAAATTCGCGACGACGTTTCGTACTTCCAAGCGATTCAGGCGGTGTTGAACAAGCAGCCGTGGAAGAACCGCAAGAGCCCGGACCAGATCGATGCCGCAATTCGCCAACTGGTGAGCAAGGCGATCACCACCGATGGAGAGGTTATCGATATTTTCACCGCCGCAGGGCTGCAAAAGCCAGACATCTCCATTCTCAGCGACCAATTCCTCGCTGAGGTGCGCGGGCTGAAGTACAAGAACGTTGCCGCCGAGTTGCTGGAGAAGCTATTGAAGGATGAACTCAAGGTGAGGGCGAGGCGCAACCTCGTGCAGAGCCAGCTCTTCTCGGAGAAGCTCAAGAAAACGCTCAACAGCTACCATAACCGGGCGATCTCCACCTTGGAGGTGATCGAGGAATTGATCAAGCTGGCCAAGGAGATGGATGCCGCGACCAAGCGGGGCATAGACCTCGGCTTGACCGACGATGAAGTCGCCTTCTACGACGCCCTGGCGGAAAACGGCAGCGCTCGCCAGGTGATGGGGGATGACAAACTCAAGGTCATCGCCACTGAGTTGATCACGCAGGTACGAAAGAGCGTAACGATTGACTGGACTCTTCGAGAAGGGGCACGGGCGAAGATCAGAGTTTTGATCAAACGTATCCTGAACCGGCATGGCTATCCGCCTGACCTGCAGGAAGAAGCCGTGAAAATCGTGCTGAAGCAGGCGGAGTTGCTGTGCTCGGAGATCACTGAGTCTTAGGAAACCGCGTCCGGAGGCGGCACAAATCGATGAAGTGAGCCGGGTTTGGGCCTGGCAAAAGCATCGCCCTCACATTTGCACGATTCTCGCTGTGCAAGGCGGGCTAGCTGCCGAGGGAGGGTAGTTCGCGGAGGAGGATGGCCTCACGCAAAGTCCGCTAAGGACGCAAAGGTAAAGGCAAAAGCTGACAGGGGCTTTGGCAGGTACGAGGGCGATGCGTTTGCCAGCAACAAAGTCGCCGTTGTGGTGGGTTAAGCACTGAGAGTGGGCAATTCGCTTAGAAGGATTTCGCCTAGTTTCTGGCCGACTTGTTCGACGCCGATCTTGAGATTGGTTTCCTGTTCGAGACAGGTCATTTGGACGCCGGTGATGCCGCAGGGGGTGATGTGTTGGAAGGCGGCGAGGGATTCCTTCGTCACGTTGAGGGCGAGGCCGTGCATGGCGATCCAGCGGCGGACGCCGACGCCGATGGAGGCGATTTTTTTGGGGCCAATCCAGACGCCGGTCAATCCCTCGGCGCGGCCGGCGGGGCAGCCGAATTCGGCGCAGGTGAGGATGGTGATTTCCTCGAGGAAGCGCATGTAGTGGTGGAGGTCGCGGCCGCGGTGGCTGAGATCGAGAATGGGATAGGCGACGAGCTGGCCGGGGCCGTGCCAGGTGGCCTGGCCACCGCGGTTGGTCTCGAAGACGGGGTGGGGGAGTGCGGCGGGTTCGCGGAGGCTGGTGGTGTCGCGGGTGCGGCCGATGGTGTAGACGGGCTCGTGCTCGAGGAGGAGGATTTTTTCGGGGCCGGTGCCGGCGAGGTAGTCGGCGACGAGTTGATTCTGGAGGTCAAGGGCAGCCTGGTAGGAGATGCGGCCGAGCCATTGGATGGGGATGTCGGTCGTTTTCAAATTTTCGGGAGGGTGGTTTTGCGGAGGGTGGCGGCGTCGAGGGCGTGAAAGTGGGCGAGGCCGATGGCGATGGCGTCGGCGGCGTCGGCGGGGGGGGTGACGGTGAGGCCCAGGAGGGCGCGGACCATGAAGGCGACTTGCTGCTTGGTGGCTGCGCCGCGGCCTACGACGGCCTGTTTGACGCGGGTGGGGGCGTATTCGTGGACGGAGAGGCCGCGCTGGGCGGCGGCGAGGATGATGGCTCCGCGGGCGGCGCCGAGGGTGATGGCGGTGGGGTAGCTCTGGACGTAGATGACGCCTTCGACGGCGAGGGAGGTGGGCTGGTGTTTCTGGATGAGCTCGGTGAGTTGCTGGTGGAGGGCGAGGAGGCAGCCGGAGGGGGTGAGGGTGGGTTTGTTGCGGATGACGCCGAAGGCGAGGCAGGCGGTTTTTTTGCCGACGCGGGTGAGGACGGCGTAGCCGGCGTTGCGGAGGGCGGGGTCGACGGCAATGATGGTTTCAGCGGGCATCGGTGAGAAGTTCTTCCACTTTCTCCAAAACGGCGGTGGTGGCGAGCGCGGAGAGTTGGCCGTCGGGGTCGGCGAGGACGTTGACGCCGGGGTTGGCGGGGGCCCAGATGTCGGGATCGGTGGGGCCGAAGAGGAGGAGGCACTTTGTGCCGGAGGCGGCGGCGAGGTGGGAGATGCCGCTGTCGTGGCCGAGGAAGAGGGCGCACTGGGCGAAGACGGCGCCGAGGGTGGGGAGGGGGAGGTTTTCGAGGATGGTGCAGCGGTCGGAGCGGAGGCTGCGGAGGAGGGCGAGCTGGCGAGCGTCGCTCTCGCCGCCGACGATGAGGAGGTGGCCGACGCGGGGGTGGGCCTGAAGGTGGGCGATGACGTGCTGCCAGCGGTCGAGGGGCCAGTTTTTGGTGTCGCTGCCGCTGCCGGGGTGGAGGGCAATGTAGGGGCTTGGCAGGGGGGCGAGGATTTTTTGGGCTTCGGCGAGGTCGTCGGGGGCGGGGTAGAAGCGGGCGGCGGGGTCGTCGAGGAAGAGGGCCATTTCCTCGAGGGGTTGGGCGAGTTGATGGGCGGCGTGGGCGGTGTCGCGGACCTTGGGGGAGGCGGCGATGAGGTTTTTGACGCCGGCGCGGCGGAGGCAGGACTCGAAGAGTTTGTCGGGGTCGTAGATGTAGCTGACGATCTGCTGGAAGCCGGCGAAGTAGGCGGAGAGCTCGGGGTCGAGGTCGGCCTTGGGGTTGAAGAAGGTGGCGAGGGGGCCGTACTCGATGGAGCGGGTGGTGTCGGCGTAGAAGCGGCCGGCGGCGAGGGAGGCGATGTGGCGGTAGCCGAGGATCTCGAGGTGGCAGTCGGGGAAGTTTTCCCGGAGGAGGCGGATGGCGGGAAGGGTGAGGATGAAGTCGCCGATGGCTCCTCCGCGGATGACGAGAATACGCGCCATGGGCGGAATCTAAAACGAAGGGCGCGGGGATGCGACCCTTATGCGCACGAATTCTTTAACTAAAAGTTCGCGCCGCTCTGGCCCTGCATCTGCTGCATCTGGGAGCCAAGGGCACCGCCGCCTTCCCAACCGGCCGGGCGATTCCATGGAATGGTGCCTCCGGCTTCGCTGGTCTTGCGGCCTTCCTCGTCCTGCTGGGCGCAGGAGGCAATGAAGAGGGTGAAAAACGCAAAAAAGGCCGCGAGAGCGGCCTTTTGCAGAGAAAAATTATTCCTCAATGGCTTGATAGATGACGTTGTCGCCAGGGGAGATGGAGGTGCCCTGAGGGACACTGTTGGCAACGATGTCGGCGATCGAGGTGGAGGGCTCGACCGAGGTGATGCGGACCTTGCCGATGAGCTGGGTGCCGCGCTTGATGAGCATCTCGGCGTTGTTCACGACGCCGTTTTTGTCGCCGAGGTTGAGGACGACGAAGTTCCAGGCGGGGTTAACGGCGAGGATGCGGCCTTCGAGGCCATTGCGCATCTTCTGCTGAAGGCGGTCCTGCTGGGCCTTGACGTATTCTTCATTTTTGCCGCGGGTGGAGTCGAGGTCCTGCTGAAGCTTGGTAATGACGGTCTCCTGTTCGGCGAGACGGCTCTTCATTTCTTCGGTGGCCGGATCGACGGCGGGAGCGGCGGTAGAGTTTTGGGTATCAGCCAAGCTCTTCTTCGCGGTCTCCAGTTCGGTCGTGAGTTCGGTCACCTTGGTCTCCGCCGTGGTTTTGTCGGCGACGGCCTGGGTGGCCTGTGCGGTGGCCTTGTCGAGGTCGGCCTTGGCGGAACTGACCTGGGAGGCGAGTTGATCTTTCTCAGCCGTAATGGTGGCGAGATTTTCGGAGGTGGTCTTCAGGGTGGCCTGAGTTTTTGTGAGGTCGGCCTTGGCGGCGGTCGCGGCGGATTCGGCGACGGAGACCTTCTCGGTGGCCGCGCTCAGCTTGCCTTTATTTAAAAAGCCGAGGCCAGCGGTGGCAGCAGAGACGACGATAGAGACGATGATCAGAATTTTTCCCATAAGACTTTGGAGGCGGTTAATGCAGCGGAGAAACTGGGTAGCAGATGTGGTGAAACTCGGCAAGGGACAAAATGAAAGAAATGATCTTTCGGTTTGCCACCGGGGCGGAGTGAGGTAGGGTCTTTTTGCCAGGGACTATGGACTGCAGACGGAAGAACCCCGCCAGGGCAGGAATGCAGCAACGGTATTTTGCTCGGCTTTGCCGTAGTTCTCTGGCACTTTTTTTTCCTTTCCGCGTAGAAAACCTTCCCACATTTCCTGAATGGCATCCACTGTACTAGAGCAAGTCCGCGAGAGCCTACAGGGCTTTCTTTCCGGCAAGGGCCTGAGGCGGACGGTGCAGCGGGAGGCGATCATCGAGGCGGCCTTCAGCACGAAGGAGCACTATACGGCGGAGGAGTTGCTGGTGATGGCGCGGCAGATCGAGAAATCGGTCTCGCGAGCGACGGTGTACCGGACGCTGCCGCTGCTGGTGGAAAGCGGGCTGCTGCATGAGTTGGACCTGGGGTCGGACACGAAGGTGTATGATCCGAATTTCGTCGAGCACCCGACCCATAACCATCTGATCTGCGTGGATTGCAACAAGATCATCGAATTTGAAGACATGAACATGGAGTTGCTGGAAAACTGTATTTCCCGGCGTC
Organism: uncultured Chthoniobacterales bacterium; assembly: GCA_964445975.1. Lineage (GTDB taxonomy): Bacteria > Verrucomicrobiota > Verrucomicrobiia > Chthoniobacterales > Terrimicrobiaceae > CAYUMP01. Next base: position 48,431 of record CAYUMP010000008.1, read on the forward strand.
TGGGATTTTCGCCGGCGAGCAAGGCGGTGAAGATCGAGGGACATTGTGACGAATTGAAAATGAAAGGCACCTGCCGCAACCGGCGGCTGGAGAAATAAGCTCATGTGGAAGGGACGTTTCCAGCAGGCGACTTCGGACCTGCTCAAGACCTATAGTGAATCGGTGTCGTTCGACTGGCGGCTGTACCGCCATGACATCCGGGGCAGCATCGCGCAGGCGCGGGCGCTGAAGAACGCGGGGATCATCACGGGCGAGGAATTTTCCGCGATTGAGTCGGGGCTGAGGGAGATCGAGGCGGAGATCACGAACGGGGCGTTCGCCTTCGATATCGCGCTGGAAGATGTGCACATGAACATCGAGGCGGAGTTGACGCGGCGCATCGGCGCGGCCGGGGCCAAGCTGCACACGGGCCGGAGCCGGAACGACCAGGTGGCGGTGGACCTGCGGCTGTATCTGCGGGACGAGATCGAGGCGCTGGACGGACTGATCAAAAATTTTCAACGGGCGCTGGTAGATCTGGCGGAGCGGCACGCGAATGCGGTGATGCCGGGCTATACGCATCTGCAGAGGGCGCAGCCGGTCCTGATCGGCCACCATCTGCTGGCCTATGTGGAGATGGCCGGACGGGATGCCGGACGGCTGCGGGACTGCGCGGAGCGGATGAACGAATGTCCGCTAGGATCGGGCGCGATCGCGGGCTCGACCATCGTGCTGGATCGCGAGGCGGTGGCGAAGGAACTGGGTTTCGCGCGGGTGACGCAGAACAGCATGGATGCAGTGTCGGACCGTGATTTTGCCTGCGAATTGCTGGCGGCGCTGGCCATTCTGGGGCTGCATCTTTCGCGCTTGAGCGAGGACGTGATTTTGTGGGCGTCGGCGGAGTTTGGCTTCATCGAATTGAGCGACCGGCACACGACGGGATCGAGCCTGATGCCGCAGAAAAAAAACCCGGACATCGCGGAATTGACACGGGGCAAGACGGGGCGGCTGTACGGCAACCTGACGGCGCTGCTGACCACGCTGAAGGGCCTGCCGCTGACGTACAATCGCGACATGCAGGAGGACAAGGAGGCGATCTTCGACTCGGTGGATACCGCGAAGGCCGCGCTGGAGATTTTTGCCGAGATGATGACCGCGGCGAGCTTCCGGGAGAGCCGGACGGAAGAGGCGGCGAGCGATCCGAATCTGCTGGCGACCGACCTGGCGGACAAGCTGGTGCTGGGCGGGGTGCCGTTCCGATCGGCGCATGAAATCGTGGGCAAGCTGGTGGCGCTGGCGGCCAAAAAGCAGGTGCCGCTGGACCAATTGACGGAGGTGGACTTTCTGGAAGCCTCGCCGGTGCTGACGGCGGAGATCGTGAAGGCGACCTTTGACACGCGGTCGGGCCTGGCGGCGCGGCGCGCACCGGGAGCGCCATCACCGCAGAACCTGGCGGCGCGGCTGGAGTATTGGAAAAAGGCCCTGGCATGAGCGGGGCGGAGGCCTCGGGCTGGCGGACGGAACACAGCGAACTGCTGTGCGACGCGAAATATTTGAGGGTCTACCGCGAGAAAATCCATACGCCGACCCGCCCGGACAAGCCGGTGGAATGGATCGCGGTGCGCCGGCCCACGGCGGCGGTGGTGGCCCCGCGGACTCCGGAGGGAAAGTATCTGCTTATCCGGCAGGAGCGCGTAGTGGTGCAGCGCACGATCTGGGAGTTCCCGGCGGGACAGGTGGATGACAAAAACGCCACGGAGGAGGCGATCCGCGCGACGGCCTTGCGGGAATTGGGCGAGGAGATGGGGATGGATTGCCGGGGCGGGCTGGAGCCGCTGGGTTTCTTTTTTACCTCGCCGGGCTTTACCGACGAGTGCTGCCATCTTTTTTTGGCAAGGGACGTGGTGCCGAGGGCGGAGGGTTCGCGCCATGACGAACACGAGGCGATCCTGGAAGTGCGGGCATTTTCGGGGGAGGAACTGGAGCGAATGGTTGCGGAAGGTGAAATTATCGACTCCAATACGCTGACAACATATGCGAGATTGCGGGCGCGGAGATTGCTGTAATGAGTCTGAAACGATTCTTTGATTTTCGGGAACTGAACGACCAGCCGAAGCCGTTCCTCGACCACATCGAGGACCTACGCGCGATGCTGATCAAGATGATCGTCGTGCTGATGGTGATGATGGGGCTTTCCTTTGCGTTTCAGAAGACGATCGTCGAAGTGATCGAGCGGCCGCTCGCCGCGATCAGCCCGGACTTGCCGCAGACGCTGACCAACTTCGGCATCGCCGATCCGTTGACGATCGCCATCGAGTTGTCCTTTTATTCCGGCCTGGTGCTTTCCTTTCCATTCCTGGTCCTTTTCCTGGCGGAATTTGTATTGCCCGCGCTGACGCCGAAGGAAAAGCACATGCTGTACCCGGCGGCGGCGGTGTCGCTGGGATTGTTTTTGGGCGGAGTGCTGTTTGCGTACTATTTCGTGCTGCCGCCGACGCTGGACTACTTTTTCAATTATTCGAAGGATCTGAACTGGCGGCCGCAATGGAGCGTGCGGGAGTATTTTTCGTTCACGACGCAGTTCATCGTTTCGTTCGGACTGGCTTTTGAATTGCCGCTGGCGGTGTTGTTGCTGGTGAAGCTGGGCATCCTGAATCACGAAATCCTGCAGCGGACGCGGGCCTTTGCGGTGGTGATCATCCTGTTCCTGGCAGCGATCATCACGCCGACGACCGACATCCTGACGCTCATGCTCATGGCGGGGCCGATGTATCTGCTCTACGAAGCCTGCATCTGGATCGCCTGGGGGCTGGAACGCAAGGAGCGCCGCCAGAGCATGCTGCCGCCGCCAGAGGACCGATGATCCGGCTGATCTCCTGTTTTCTCGCGCTCTTCGCCCTGTCGGCCCTGGCGCAGTTGCCGACTTACGATCCGCCACGGGATTGGAAGATGGCCGACGGGCAGCCCTTCAAGGCTTCGGTGCTGAGCTTTGACGGCAGGGTGGCGGCTTTCCGCATGCCGAATGGGCAGAAGGCAGAGGCGCCGGTGGAAAAACTGAGCGCGGAGGACCAGCAGTACCTGGCTGATTGGCTGAAAAAGCAGCCGATCAAGGTGGTGATGCCCGATGTGGTGGGAGTGGAAACGGCCAGCGTGAAGACCGAGGTGGTCAGTGAAGACGAGAAGGAGGACAAGTTTGTCTATCGTACGCAGAACTTTGAGTTTGAATCGCAAGGGAAATTCACTCAAAGCCTGCTGCGCGAAGTGGCTCGTAATTTTGAGGCGACCTATGAGTTGCTGAAGGCGCTGCCGTGGAACATCGAGCCGAGCCCGGAGGAGGGAAATTATTTCCGGGCGAAGCTGTTCAAGACCCGGCACGACTACTTCGAAGCCGGAGCGTTGCCGGGCAGTGGCGGGGTCTACATGCGCTCGCGAAACATTTTTTATGTTCCGTTCGACAGCATCGGATTGAAGGTGGTGGGGAAGAGCTACGCGAAGGACAGGGATTTCAACACCCATACGCTGGTGCATGAGCTGACGCACCAGATGATGCACTCCTGGTTGCCGTACCTGCCGCAATGGGTGGTCGAAGGCACGGCGGAGTACACGGGCATGCTGCCGCTGAGCACGGGGAAATTCCGCGTGTCTTCAGCGAAAACGGGGCTGAAGGATTACGTCAATTATCTCAAGGAGGTGCGGGGAAGCGTGCCGACTCCGTATGCGTTGGACGAGTTGTTCCCGATGACCAACCAAAAATGGAATTCGATCCTGGGGGCAGATAATCGGGAGGCGGGATCGCTCTATTTTACCTCCTATCTGCTGGTGTATTATTTCATGCACCTGGACGGGAAGGGGGACGGGCAGCTTTTCGTCAAATACTTCCGGGTGATGGGCGAGGTGCGCAAGGAGGTCGAGGCCTACCTGAAGGCGGTCGAGGAATTCAAGAAGCAGCCGGGGGTCGAGGTGCGCGAGGATGGATCGTATCGGTGGCCGAACACGTTGGTTCATCCGGAAAGGCCGGCCGTGATGGCGACGGAGGGGGCGTTGGACGAGTTTCAGAAGAAGTCCCTGCAGATTTTGCTGAATGGCCGCACCGAGGAGCAGTTGATGAAGGAAATCCGCTCGGCCTATATGAAGCTGGGGATTCGGCTGTAAGGCGTTTTAGTCAGCGAAATTCATCCGCGGATAAGTCTCCAAGTGGCCGGCGACCACAGCCGCAAAAGCGGAGGCGTACTCCTCGAATTTTTTTTCACCCACGCCGGAGATGCCGCGCATGTCGGCCTTGCTGGCTGGATAACGGCGGGCCATCTCGCGCAGGGTGGCGTCGCCGAAGATGATGTAGGCGGGAACGCCTTTTTCGTCAGCAAGACGCTTGCGCAGATCCTTGAGGCGGCCGAAGAGGACTTCATCGCACTCGATCTCGCCCTGGCGATGGGCGGTGCGGCGGGCCTTGGGCGTGGCCAGAGGCTTGGTGAGCATGATGACCTGACGGCTTCGCAGGGCGGCCATGCCATCCTCGGTGATCTCGATGGTGGGGAATTCGCCGCTGGCCTGGGCGATGAAGCCGAGGCGGAGGAGTTCGCGGCCGGTGGCGGCCCATTCGGGCCGGGAGAGTTCCTTGCCGATGCCGTAGGTGGTGAGGGTGTGGTGGTTCCACTTGCGGACTTTTTCGGTATCGGCGCCGGTGAGGACCTCGATGACGTGATTCATGCCGACGCCGAAGCGGGTGGCCTGCTGGATGCGGTAGACGCAGGAGAGGAATTTTTGCGCGAGGGTGGTGCCGTCGTAGGTGGCGCGGGGCTCCTGGCAGTTGTCGCAGGTCTCGCAATTGGCGTCGGGGACATCTTCGCCGAAGTAGGTGAGGAGTTCGCGGCGGCGGCAGGTGGAGCACTCGGCGTAGTGCATCATCTGACGGAGCTGGGTGCGGGCGGACTGCTGCTCCTGAGGGTTGGACATCTCCTCGATGAAGTGGGTCTGCTTGGCGGCATCGCCGGCGCTGAAGAGGAGGAGGCAATCGGAGGGGAGGGCGTCACGGCCGGCGCGGCCGGTTTCCTGGTAGTAGCCCTCGATGTTTTTCGGGAGGTCGTGGTGGATGACCCAGCGGACGTTGGGTTTGTTGATGCCCATGCCGAAGGCGATGGTGGCGCAGATGATGCGGGTGTCGTCGCGGAGGAAGGATTCCTGGTTTTTGGCGCGGACATCGGAGTCGAGGCCGGCGTGGTAAGGCAGGGCGGAGAAGCCGCGGGAGGCCAGGGACTCGGCCACGCGCTCGACGGTGCTGCGGGTGGCGCAGTAGACGATGCCGCTGTCGTCCTTGCGCCGGTTGATGAAGTCGAGGATCTGCTTGAGGGGTTGGTCCTTGGGAGTGACGCGGTAAAAGAGGTTGGGCCGGTTGAAGCTGGCGACGAAGACGCCCGGATCGCGCAGGCGCAGTTGGGTGACAATGTCCTCGCGCACGCGCTCGGTCGCGGTGGCGGTGAGGGCCATGACGGGGATGTCGGGCAGGAGGTCGCGGAGTTGGGCGATCTGGCGATATTCCGGGCGGAAGTCGTGGCCCCATTCCGAAACGCAGTGGGCTTCGTCGATGGCGAGGGCGGAGACATTCCAGGCGCGGAGGTTTTCCTTCCAGTTGTCGAGCATGAGGCGCTCGGGCGCGGCGTAGAGGAGGCGGTATTCGCCCTGGTGCAGGCCGCGCAGGCGGCGCCGGGTTTCCGCGGCGTCCAGGGAGGAGTTGAGGAACGTGGCGGCGACGCCGGCGGCCTGGAGCTGGTCGACCTGGTCCTTCATCAGGGCGATGAGGGGGGAGACGACGACGGTCAGGCCGGGCCGGTGCAGGGCGGGAAGCTGGAAGCAGAGCGACTTGCCACCGCCGGTGGGGAGGAGGGCAAAGACGTCGCGGTTCGCGAGGGTGGCCTCGATGATCTCCCGCTGCAGGGGACGAAACTCGGTGTAACCGAAGGTTTGTTTGAGTGTTTGCAGCAGGGCGGGCATGAGCGGAGCACCCTACGCAAACGCGGCGGGAACGACCAATGGTTTTGCGGGCTATTCCGCAGGTTGGCGGCGCAAGTTTTCCTCGGGTTGAAAAAGAACCTCCTCGACCCGAGCGAGACAAGTGGCGCCGTCGGGCGTGGGCCAGGCGAAGGTGTCACCGGCGCGGTAGCCGAGCATGGCGGTGCCAAGGGGCGAGAGGATGGAGATCTTGCCGGCGCTGATGTCGGCGTCGTCGGGAAAGGCGAGGGTGTACTCGAGCACGTCGCCGGAATCCGACTCCACGATGCGTGCGCGGCTGTGCAGGGTGATGACATCGGCGGGGAGGTCCGCGGGGTCGGTCAGACGGGCGCGGTTTAGTTCCTCTTCAAGGAACTGAAGGTGCCGGGGCTGGGGGCCGCGAGCGGGTCTCAAGTCCTCGATGAGGAGGGTGAGTCTGGCGTGGTCGGATGGGGTGATTTGGATGGGTGATGAAGTGGTGAGTTGCATGATATGGAAGTTTCCCCATGGGGAAATGAGTGGGTGTTGCGAAAAGGAAAGGGCCGCGGTTTTAAAGGCGGCGAGAAGGGAGAGAGATGAGAAGCGGACGGCGGCGGGGAATCCCGCGGCGTCCGCTTAGGAATGGAAGATGAGGGCGAGGGAAAGGCAGGCGAAAGCGCGACGGGAGGAAAGCACGGCCACGCGGGTAACCGCGGGAATGTTCCTCACTGAAGGCGTTGCTGTCATGGGAGGAAAGTTAACGCATTTTTGGGGAGGGTCAACCTTTGGGGGATGTGTGCCGGGTTTGGCCGGACCGGACGGAGCGGGTCCCTCCATTGGCGTTTTTGCGATGAGGGGGGCTGATTGTTGGGGTGGCGTTGGTAAAGTTAGGGCTCGGTCGGAGCCTCGCCCTCCCAGGTTCTTGGTTTGCGGATGGGGCAGTGCGGAACAGGGGATCAATGGTGGGCGACGTCGAGCAGGTTGGATATTTGCTGCGCAAATGAGTTCGGCAGGAGCCTCGTCGCCTTTCCCGAGGGCTGCGCTTTTAGGCAGGCCACTGGATTGTCCATCCAGGCGCTTTCCAAGGGACTCGATTCTCCGAATCTTGCGCAAGGTCTTGCTCTAGTTCGAAATCGGATCTGCCGCCGTTTTGACGGGATATCAGGGCACAAAAAAACCCCGAAGCTTGCGCTATCGGGGCTTTTTTGCGGGGAGGGAAACTCCTGTTCCTACAGCCGGACGTTGATCATCGCGGCGTGTTGCTCATCCGTGCAGGGCGCGTTGAGCGGAACGTCGGTTGATTTTTCACTGTTACCGACCAGATCGTTGGCGAGCAGGTATTGCTCGACCTCCTCGCCGCTGATGTCCGGCAATACGGTGCCGTTGACAATGACGCTGGGCGAGAGCGGTTGGCCGGTGATTTGCTCCATCTCAAAACGCAGGGTGGGGTTTTTGATGATGTCCTTCTCGGTATAGGGAAGGTCATACTTGGAGAGAACGGCGCGAACGCCGTTGCTCCAGCCACAGGAGGTTTTGAGATAAGCGGTGATTTCAGGTTTAGCCATAGGAAGAAAGATAGATGCGTTTTTGGAAAACGCTTATTTCTTTTTCTTGGCGTCGCCAGGACGGTATTCCTCTTCGGCCACTTCGAAGGCCTGAGCCAGACCGACCATGTCCTCGCCGGGGCGAAGGGTGTCCATGGTTTCGGCTTCGCGCTTGAGGGCTTCGGCGTCGTAGTGGGCGGCCTTAATGGAGAGACCAACGCGGCGCTCGGCCTTATCGACCTTGATGACGCGGGCTTCCACTTCCTGGCCGACCTTGAGGGCGTCCTTGACTTTTTCGACACGCTCTTCGCTGATCTGCGAGATGTGCACGAGGCCGTCGATGTCGTCCTGGAGCTGCACGAAGGCACCGAAGTTGGTGATTTTCGTGACAGTGCCCTTGACGAGATCGCCGATCTTGAAGCGACCGTCGATTTCCTTCCAGGGATCGTTCTCGAGCTGTTTGATGCCGAGGCTGATGCGCTGGTTGACCTTGTCGATGTCGATGACGACGGCTTCGAGTTCGTCGCCCTTTTTGAGAGCTTCGCTCGGGTGGTTGATCTTGCGGGTCCAGGAAAGGTCGGACACGTGAATCATGCCGTCGATGCCTTCCTCGAGTTCCACAAACGCGCCGTAGGCGGTCATGTTGCGGACGGTGCCCTTGACCTGCTTGCCGATCATGTAGCGGACTTCGATCTCGTCCCATGGGTTCGGCTCGAGCTGGCGGACGCCAAGGGAGATCTTCTGCTCGTCCTTATTGACGCCGAGGACCACCGCTTCGACTTCCTGGCCGAGCGTGAGCACGTCGGAAGGACGGGCGATGCGCTTGGTCCACGAGAGTTCGGAAACGTGGATGAGGCCTTCCACACCTTCTTCGATTTGAATGAAGGCGCCGTAAGGCATGAGGGAGGTGACTTTGCCCTTGATCTTCTGACCAACGGGGAAGCGCTCTTCGATGCGGTCCCAAGGATTGGACTGCATCTGCTTGATGCCGAGGGAGACGCGCTCCTTGTCCTTGTTGATGTCGAGGACCTGGACTTCGAGTTGCTGACCGACCTTGACGAGTTCGCCAGGGTGGGTGAGGCGGGCCCAGGACATGTCGGTGACATGGAGCAGGCCGTCGATGCCGTCGAGGTCGATGAAGGCACCGAAGTCGGTGATGTTCTTGACGACGCCGTTGACTTTGTCGCCAATCTTCACGCTGGCGAGGAATTCCTGACGCTTCTGGGAGCGCTCGGCCTCGATGATCTCGCGGCGGCTGAGGACGACGTTCTTACGGTCGTCGTTGATCTTGACGATCTTAAAGTCGTAGGTGTTGCCGACGAACTGCTGGAGGTCTTTCGGCGGGATGATGTCGATCTGGGAGGCGGGAAGGAAGGCTTCCACGCCGACGTTGACGGTAAGACCGCCTTTGACGACGGCTTTGACCTTGCCCTTGATGAGGCCCTCGCCCTTGAAAACGGCGACGATCTTTTCCCAGTTTTGACGAGCGGCGGCTTTTTCCTTGGAGAGGATAACCATGCCTTCGTCGTTTTCGAGACGCTCGAGGAGTACCTCGATTTCATCTCCGACTTCGACGTCGGAGGGGTCTTCAAATTCGCTGGCGGGGATGACTCCTTCGCTCTTGTACCCGATGTCGACGAGAAATTCGCGCGGGCGGACTTCGAGAATGTGTCCTTTAACGATGCTGCCCTCGCGGTAATTCTTCACCGAGGCGGCGATCAGTTCCTTTAATTCTAGTGCCATGATGGCCATATGTTTTGTTGAGTTGATGTTCCAAACCGGCCCGACTTTTTACGAAAAAGCCAAGCGGACGGATGCGGCATCCGGCCTTAGACGGGTTGTGCAGAATACCGGGTTTGCTTCTGAAAGCAATGAAAATCGGGATAAACCAGCCCCATGGCCTCCTGATGCAGGCGCAGGCGGGTCTCCCTTAAGTTCCCTTGAATTTTTCTACTATACCTTTTGGAGATAAATTGTCAAACCTGTTTTTGTAATCGGTTTTCAGTGAGATGTTTATGTGTTGTGTGGTTGGAGGTATTCGAGGCATGTATGCGAGTCCGTGGAGGAAATTTGCCCGCTCTTTTGCCCCCTTTCATGCCCCTCCTTACTCCCCCCGTGATTCCCCCAATTCCTTCCCCCTGAGGCCCACCCTTTGCCCCCCTCCGGCCTCCCCCATTCAAGGCATGGTGGGGTGTCAAATCCCTCAACCTGCCAAAACGACCTTCACGCCGACCGCCGGTGCGAAAGAAGTTGCGCGATATCCGCGAATACTGTTTAGCGTCGAAAAGCATGGGACCGATTTTTTCGATCCATCATTTGCGATGTCTGCGTCTGAAAATGACATTCCAAAAACCGGCCTGGCCCGGTTGCTCATACGCCTGCTCCTGGCCCCCCGCTCGATGATCGCCATTAATCTGGCTGGATGTTTTTGACGGCATGGCGGATGTCTTCGTTTTTTACGGAGTCCCGCTGGAGTCCCGCTCCACCTGCTGCGAATCATGGCTCCGGATCAATCGGCCGCCGCCGCGCCGGACGAGAAGTTGGATGGGGTGTCGGAACATACGGAAATCACCATGGTTGTGCTGGGATTGTTTATGGAACTTACGACGCAGTTCGGAATTCTGGCCGGCGACATGCGCGTGAGTGACTGGATTGTCTTCCCGCTGTGCCTCGCGGCTTTGCCATTGTGGGCATCACGCTGCAGCAGTTGATCATGCATCTGATCTTTGTCCGGCGGATCGACCGAAAGGCCGCGGTGGGCGGGGAGCCTTTAACCCCCAAGGAATAACCGGATTAAAGTGCGTTGCGGGATTTTGCAACGCGCGAATCTTTTGTCCGAGGGGTGGCGGACGGTCCTTAGACAAATCGGCTTATTTTCGATGAGTCTGGCGCCGGTTAATTTGTCTAAGTGATTTCTGGTTGGTCCATAATAACAGCCAGAGAATGTTAAATGTTTGTCGTGATGTAAGCTTAGCTTGTTTTCGTCTTGAAGAAAACGCTCAACTCTTTAAAACGCCCGCCGATGAGCGCTCGAGGCAACTGGTTAATTGAGATTCGACAGAAATTTTTTCCCACTCTTGGAATGGATGCGCGGGGGATCGGGCTGACCGTAGCCGCGATGTGCGCTTTCCTGGTTCCGACCGCGATGGGAGGACCGAAAGATGGAGGAAATGGCCAGGACGAACAGGGTGATGCGCATGGCGGCGCAGGCGGCGCGGCGGCGGCGGAACTTGCGGTTGGCGCAGGTGGTCAAGGCGGCGGGAGAAATGAAGTTGCCACGTCAGGGCAGGGAACAAGCCCAGGCACATCTCCTCCGACCAATTATGATCCGGGCACGCCAGGGTCGAGGGGAGGAATCCCCGGCCATGGCGGGACTGTTCCGTTTGGCGAACCCACGGGCAGTGGCGGCGGGGGCGGCGGCATCAGCAGCGGCGGGGGTGGCGGTGGTTATCGAGACACCTTGATCAGCAGCCAGGGCGGCGGAGGCGGGGGTGGCGGCGGCGCCACTGGCATCACCCTTTCGGGTGGCGCGGTTCTTTCTTCCATTCAAGGCGGCTTCGGAGGCAATGGCGGCAGCGGAAGAGGCGGCGGAGGTGGCGGGGGCGGCGGCGGCACCGCTGCCATTCTGAGCAGTGGCACGTACACTCTTGCGAGCGGGGGGCTGATCACGGGCGGCAGAGGCGGGGCCGGTGGAGCAAGCCTGGAAAATGGCGGGGGCGGCGGAGGCGGCGCTGCCGGGTACGGAGTCAGTTTGACTCAGGGGGTTCTACTCAACAGAGGCTCCATCGTGGGCGGGACCGGTGGCAACGGCGGAAGCGCGACAGACATCACTTTTCACGGAGAATACGGTTTCTCGGGGCGGGGTGGCATCGGTCTTTCGATCAGAGACAGCATCGTATATAATGAGGGCTCAATTTTCGGGGGCCAAGGTGGACAGGTTATTGATAACGGGCAGGTATTGGGCACGGGTCGTGGTGGTGTCGCCATTACGGGCTCGAACGTCACGGTCATAAATTCCGGAACGATTGTCGCAGGCACGCGTGGCGCTAATTTGGATGCGATCGAGATTGCGGTTCTTTTAGCCGGCGGCACCAACACCCTAGTGCTTCACGCCGGGTCCTATATTGACGGAAGGGTCGTGGCCACGGGCCACGATACATTCGCGCTAGGAGGCGCGGGGACGGGAACCTTTAACGTGGGAGTCCTTGGCAGCACCAACGTAAATACCGGCATCACAGGTTTTTCATCCTTTGAAAAACGAGACAGCGGAACGTGGAATATCACGGGGTCGTCCGCGGTTGCAAATTCGTGGCTGGTCAAGGGCGGGGTTTTGTCGGTTGAGACGGCCGGCGTACTCGGCACTGGAGTCACGACGGTTGACGGAAGCATTGATCCCACTGCGACTTTGCGGGTCCGCAATTCCGGCGCGAGCGTCACCGCGTCCAACCACATTGTCCTGAACAACGGGGGCTCGTTGGTCAACTTTGGCATCATGGACGGGCAACTGGGAGCGGGTTCCCAGGAGATCATTTATTCCGGGACGGGCGGAGCGCACGTCACCAACCACGGTACGATCAGCCATGCCTCCCGTGCGGCGATCCTCCTGGAAGACGGAGGCACGGTCGATAACTACAACACCCTGGGATCAAATGCCGGAGGCATCATTTCGGTAGGCGAGAGGGAAACGATCGAAGTGGAGATCAACAACCACGATGGCGCGATCCTTCGTGGAGGCATCGTCAGTCTGAACAAGGGAGTCACTCGGGTCACTAATGCCGGTGAGATCACCAGCTCAAATGCGACCGCCATCATTGTCCAAAATGCGAGGGGCACGGTCAATAACACGGGGACCATCTCCGGAGCGCTGGACGGCATGATCTTGCTCGGGGAATCCAGCGTGGAGAACAGCGGCTTGATCCAAGGCGGGTTTATCGCACTTCGACTGGCAGGGGGGGGCATTGTCAACAACGCCGTCGGCGGCCGGATCATCGCCGGTACGGGTCAGCGCGCGATCGAAGCCCAAGCCGCCACGGAGTTGGTTAATAGCGGCTCCATTCGTGGCGATGTCGAGCTCGAGTTCATGAGCAAGAACACGGTGACCTTGCAAAAATACGGCGTGATCCAGGGCAATCTCCGGATCGGTGAAAATACCGAAAGTCAGCTCATCCTTTCCGGCACGGCCGTGCCGGGTGACGATACGCCGAGCTTGTATTCCCAAACGGTGACGGGCCAGACCCACTTCAGCGGGACGCTGCGCAAAACCGGCAGCCAGACCTGGAAACTGGATCGGAACCTCGATCCGACCCGGACCCGGGTGGAAGAGGGGATTTTAATCCTGTCGGGCACGCTGGGTGGCAGTTCCATCCAGGTTGCGGCCAATGGCACGCTACAACTTGATGAAGGTGGCAAGACCGGCGCAAACGCGGTGCTGGAAGTGGATGGTGACCTGGCCGGAGCGGGGACCGTCGGCGGGGATGCGATCATTCGCGGGCAATTGACGCCCAGCGAATCTCCCGATGCCCGAATCACCTTCGAAAAATCGCTGACGCTGACGAGCGAAGCGACGACGGTCCTGATCATATCGCCCGAGGCGGCGGAAGGCGGAACCAACACCTCCGTGGCCGCGAACTCAATGATCCTCGGGGGCGATTTCATCATGGTGATCTCCGGCTTGCTGCAGGAGGAATCCGGGCAATGGCTGCTCTTCGATGCGCCCGACCTCAGCGGAGCCTTCGATAGTGTCTCGCTGGCCGGATTGTATAACCTCAATCTTTTCCGCAACGGCGATTTCTGGAGCGGCGAAGCCGGGGGTTATGCGTGGACCTTCAACCAGAATGATGGTTCGTTGCAGGCTGAAGCGGTGCCGGAACCGTCCACCTGGTTGTTGCTGGGGCTCGGGGTAGGGGTCATTCTGCTGGCTCGCCGGCGTGCGGCGCTCAAGAGCGCCGGGGCGTCGACACGAGTGGGTCGGAATTTGTGAGCGGCCGGGTCTTGGTGGGAGTGCCAACAAAACTATTTGTGCGGGCCGTGAATCGCCTGCGATTGGGATGGGCGGTGGGCTGCTTTTTTTTGTTCTGCAGCGGGCTGGTGGCGACGGCCGCGCCGGAACCGACGAAGGTTTACGTGGCATTTTCTCTGCACGAGGTGACGCTCCCCATGGAGCCCGGAGCCTACTTGCGGGCCCGGGTGGACTTTTGGTGGGACCCGGTAAAGGACCCCAATTTTTCCCCCGATTCCGTCCAGTTTTTCAATGCCATCAAGACGGTCGATCGGCAGCGCGTGACGGGCGGGGCTGACCCGCTGCCTCCCCCTGAACCGGGATACGCTCACGGCGCGATTTTGATCACGGGCAACTTCAAGACCTACAGCGACTATTCCGACTTTCCGTTCGATACCCATGAGATCGGCATCATGCTCTATCTCCCCGAGCGTCCTCCCGAATCCGTCCGATTTGTCTCCCGTCCCGATTATCTGCGGAAGCGCTTCAGTTTTGGAGGACAGGCGGATGGCCTGGAAGTGAGATCCATCAATTTCTACCCGGAAAGCACCGGCTTTCGTGAGTTTGTGCCCAGTGATAAGAATGACCAGGCCGAGGCCTTCTGCGCGATCACGTTGGAGATATCCCGCTCCCTGCCGCCTTATTTTGTCCGGATTCTTCTGCCCATGTTCATCATCTGGGCCCTGTCCTACATGAGCCATTTCTGGCGCGATTCCAGCCCGGCCTCGCGTTTCAGCGCCTCCGCGATGATCGCGGCGGTCGCGCTGACCCTGGGTGTGCGCGGCCTGATCCCGCCGTTCAACTATCTGATGGCGGTGAATGTGGCGTTCCTCGGCCTCTTTGCCTGCATCGCCTTCGATGCGATCATCACGGCAGCGGTGTTTTTTGTGCGGGGCTCGGGAAAAATCGAGCGCTCCGAGAAGATCCGAAGGGTCGGCATCATTCTCAGTCCAGTCCTGGCGCTGTGTGCGCTGATGAGTTCCTGGTATATTTCGTCCCACAAGATCCGCGACGACCTCTTCACCGAGCCACCAAGTGTGTCGGTGGATACGTCCGGCATAAAGTAGCCAGTGACCTCAGAGAGATGGGTCCGGCTGTTTAATAATCAATCCCGAGGGAAATCGTTCATTTGGACGATTCTCCCACTTGCATGCCCGCAAGGGTATGTTACTTTGAAGGCGTTCTGGGGGGAACAACAGGCCACTGTGGCATTCGCTGCGGTGGCCTGTATTTTTTTACGAGGGCCGGTCAGGAGCGTTTGCGCCGCAGGGCGAGCAGGAATCCGAGGCCCGGCACGATGAGAAGAAGGGCGGAGGGTTCGGGCACGATGAAGATGTCGCCCATGCCGAAGTCCATGCGGTAGGAGTCCCAGATGCCCAACTCGGTGAGGTTGATGGAGTGGTTGATGAGCTCGATGGTCCAGAAGCCGTTCAGGTCCTCGCCCCAGTAGGCGTAGCTGGTGAAGGTCCAGTCGAGAGAGGAGAGTTCGAACCAAGTGCGCTCCTGTTCCCATTTGTCCAAGGGCACGGCACGGTCATCGATGAAGAGGCGGTTTTTCGTGCCGTCCGGGGAGGTGAGCCAGGCCTCGAAATCCCCGGCAATGGCGCCGATGCTGGCTGACTCCGTGTCGCCCATGTATTCGTCCCAGTCGGCCTGCAGGCCGGTGATGCTGAAATGGACCTGGACGTATTCCAAGGGCAGCGGATCGGCAAAGGTGACGAGAACGCTTTCCGTGAGAGTGAGATCGAGGGCGGAAAAGGCGTCCCCGACGGTTTGCTCACCGGTGGTGTGGGTGACGAGGTCCGTGACGCCAACGGTATGGGCCGCCGCCTGGGTGAAGGCATCGGCGTCGATGAGACCGAAGCCGTAGTTGTTGTTGAAATGATAGCCCGCGCCATTGATGACCCAACCGCCGGTGGAGGTGGGGGAAACCGCATCGGTCGGGTCGATGAGGCGGCTGGTGCGGGCCAGCAGGTGCTGGGCCATGCGCACGGTCATGTTGGGATTGGCCTCGACGCCGAGAGCCATGATGCCGGAGACCAGAGGCGCAGCGGACGAAGTGCCGCCGAAGGTGCTGGTGTAGTCGCGGCCGTTGTTTGGCCCGGCGCTGGAAAAATCGAAATAGGGCTCCGGGTCTTCGGCGGGACCGTTGTAGCCAAGTTCGGCGGTCAGCCGGTCGGTCGTGCTGATGCCGTAGCCATCATAGGAGGAACTGGGCGCGGTGACGAACACGTTGGCTCCAAAGGAGCTGTAGTCGGCGTATTTTCCGTTGCTGCCGAGGGCGGCGACATTGATCACATCCGTGGACGCCTGAAGTTGCAGCTTGTTGGAATCCGCCGTGGAGCTGGCGTCGGGATTTTCCTCATCGAAACGCTGGTTTCCCGCCGAGACCACGTTGATCACACCCCAAGAGGCGGCGGTGTGCAGTGCCTCGGTGATCTCGGAGCCTACGTTGAAGAACCCGCGGTTGAGGCCGTAGCTGCGATTCATCACGCGGACGGGGGCAAACTCGCCGGGCGCCGGCGCGTAGGCCGCATAAGGGTCGACGCGACCGAAGGCATCGGTCTGGCCCTGGAAAAGGATCGAGGCGACCTCGGCCTGATCTGATTCCACGTCGGGGGGCAGGGTGGCGTTGGTCAGTTTGAGGCTGGCGATCTGGGCGTTGGGCGCGGCGCCGGTTCCGCCAATGCCGTTGCGGCCCTGGGCTGCGGCGACGCCGGCGACCGAGGTGCCGTGGTTGTCTCCATCGGGATCGAGGCCGTCCCATTCCGGGCCGCCACGGACGAAGCCCGGAGCGGCGTTTTCTTCGACGGTCCGGGAAAAGCTGTAGCTGTAGTCGTTGCGATATTTGGCGGCGAACTCGGGGTGGTTCCAGTCCATGCCGTCGTCCACGATGGCGATGATGACCCCTGCGCCGGTGAGCCCGCGGGCCCAGGCTCCGGCGATATTGACATCGAGGCCGGCGTTGGTTCCCGACACCGGCATCTGGTTTACGAGGTGCCACTGGCCGAAGTAGCCGGGAGCGGGCGAATTTGGATCGGCCACGCCATTGTAGGGTGCGAAATAGGGATCGTCGGGAACGAAGGGAGTCTGGGCGACGGCCGTGCCAGCCAACAGGAAGGCAGGCAGCCAGGCTTTGAAGAAAAGACGAATCATCGCGCGGGAAAATAGCGGTTAATATTTCGCGGGCGATTCTGAATTTTCATTGGCATGTCGACGGTCCCGGAGGGCGGTGATTTTTGGTATCCGCGGAATTTGGGAAGTGCCATATTCGCGGGGATGAAATCCTTCGTTGTTCGCTCCGCGTTTCTCGTCGCTGTGTCTCTCTTTCCGCTGGAGGGACGGAGCGCCAATCCGGAATCGGCTTTGGGGGTTTTGAATAATCTGCCGGCGGCTTATCGGAATGGCGTGGTGTTTCTCTCGGCAGACGGCGCTGATCCGCTGCCGGATACCTGGTATGTGACGGCGCGCGGGAGCGCGGGGATTCCGATGAATCTGACGATCACGAACAGCCGGCTTGTCTCGCAGCGGCCGGCTTTCAGTCCGCGGGCTTTGCTGGGCCAGTTGTCGGCGATGAATCTTTCGGCGTTGCGGGTGAATTCCTCCGACCTGTGGCGCGAGGCGATCGATTTTGCGAATGACCGGGGCAAACTCATGGGCTCGATGAGCCTGCAGTTGCAGCAGAGTGGGCGCAATGCGGCGCCGGTGTGGTCGGTGTGGTGCTATGACCGCCGCGGCAGCTATATCGGCTATTTTTCCGCGCTGGCGACGACGGGGAGCATCACCACGCGGCGTTAGCGGCGCGTGCTCGAGTTTTAAGTTTTAAGAATTAAGTTTTAAGTATCGTGGCGCGAAGGCTCGGTCGGATGGGTAACACCTGATGTCTGGGGGGACGGATGTGGGTTGGGTTTGAAGCGAGCCGAGGAAGTTGTGTCGGCGTGGGCTGGACTTGCGGGTGGGCGAAGATTTGAATGAAAGCATGTTCTCTTGTCCAAGGTTATGGCGCCTAGCGGCCGGGTTTTTGTGGCTGGGAGGTGCGGTGCAGGGCGCGGACTTGCTACCGATTCCGCCGCTGGTGGAGGGGAGTCCGTCGGCGGGGAAACGGGTGAAGGTGACGGAGCCTGAGTATCGTGGAACGGGGGTGCATCACTCGCTGTATCTGCCGGAGAATTATGACGGGTCGAAGAAGTATCCGATCCTGGTGGAATTTCCGGGGAACCTGCATCCGCCGAGCGGGAGCACGGGTGATGTGGGCGGGGCGAATCTGGGATATGCGCTGACGAAGGGGCGGGATTTTATCTGGGTGGTGCTGCCGTTCGTGGCGGAGGACGGGCAGGGCAATCAACTCACGTGGTGGGGGGATGTGGACGCGACGGCGGCGTACGCAAAGCGGGCGATCCCGCGCATCGTGGAGCAGTACAATGGGGATGCCTCGGCGGTGGTGCTGTGCGGATTTTCGCGCGGGGCGGTCGCGGTGAGTTACGTCGGTCTGCACGATGACGAGATCGCGAAGCTGTGGGCGGGATTTTTCACGCATGATCATTTCGATGGCGTGCGGGAATGGAAGGGGACGGAGTGGGGAAGTCCGCTGGCGCGATATCGGGAGGGGGCGGGGGTGCGGCTGGGGCGGATCGGAGGCAGGCCGGTGTGGGCGGGGCAGAATGTCTCGGCGCAGGATATCCGGGATTTTTTGAAAGAGGAAAAGTTGGAGGGGGAGAATTTTTCCGTGCGGGAGATTCCGATCAAAGAGATCTTTCCGGATATTCCGAATGAGCGGGTGAAACATCCGCATACGGATCTTTGGCCGCTCAATGATTCGCCACAGGCGAAGGAGGCGCGAGGGTGGCTGTATGCGACGGTGAAGCGGGAGATGCCTGGTGGGTGAGGAGAGGTGGGATTAACGTCTTGCCGGTGTGGGCGGAGAGAGAGAAATAGAGAAGGGTTCCATGTCGAATTTTGTATCTTTGTTGTGGGAGAAATTCCGGTCCATGGGCTGGCGCGAGGTCGGCTTGTTGATGGTGCTGGGGGCGCTATCGGCGAGTCTATGGGCGACGGTGGAGGTGATGGATTGGGTGGTGGAGGGCGAGCATCATGCGGTGGACGAGAAGATCATCCGGGCGCTGCGGCAGCCGTCTGATCCGGTGGTGCCGATCGGGCCGGGGTGGGTGAAGAATGCGGCGCTGGATATCACGGCGCTAGGCAGCGCGCCGGTGCTGGTATTGTTCGTGGTGTTGATCTGCGGGTTTTTGCTGCTGGAGCGGAAGTTTGCGGCGGCGGGGCTGATCCTCTTTGCGTCACTTTCAGGGACGGTGCTCAATCAAATACTGAAGAGCTTTTTCAGCCGGGAGCGGCCGGATGTGGTGCCGCATCTGACGGAGTTTGGGAATTCCAGTTTTCCCAGCGGGCATTCGATGCTGGCGTCGATCATTTATCTGACGCTGGCGGCGTTGCTGACGCAGACGGTGAAGACGTTGCCGACGAAGTTGTACCTGATCGGTGGGGCGTTCTTGCTGGCCTTTCTGATTGGTCTCACGCGGGTGATCCTCGGGGTGCATTATCCGAGTGATGTGCTGGCGGGATGGACGGCGGGAACTTCCTGGGCGCTGGTCTGCTGGCTAGTGGCGCACTGGCTGAAAGAGCGGGGTGGGAAGTTTTAAGTTTTAGGAATTAAGAATTAAGTTTTAACAGCCGTGAGGATGGCGTGGGGAGAGATGTGGCCCTTCACGGAAACAAACACGTTCCTTGAGAAGGCCCTGAGGGTGAGGAAGGCGAATCCACAGATGGGCTCCGACTCTTGATCCGTAGGGATTGAACGGGCTAGGCCTTGGGGGCTTTACGCGGGGGTGGGGCGACTTTTTTTTGGGTCACCTTGGCGGCCATTTTGACGGTGCGCATCTGGGGCATTTCGTCGGCGAACCAGTCGTCAGCGGGAGCGGGTTTTTCGCGGCGCTTGCGGGGGGCGGCCTTGGGTTTTTCGTCGGCGCTGACTTCCTCGGCGAGGGGCGCGAGTTCGGCGGCGGGAACGGAGGCGGTGGTTCGGGCGGCCTTTTTCACCGGGGCCTTCATTTTCATGAGGGTACGGAAGTAACCGACCCAGAGGAGACCGGCGATGATCATGACGATGCCGCCGGCGATGCTGACATACTGGAGGCCGAGGTAGGCCTGCTTCATCTGGGCGAGCTCGAAGAGCCGGTAGGATGTGCCGAGGAGGAGGCCAAACTGGGCCAGGCCCAGGAGGGAGCCGAAGGCGGAGAGAGCGAGGATGCCGCGGCTAAAGAGGTTCGGCTGGTAGCGGTAGCAAAAGGTGCCGATCACCAGCGGCAGGAAAGAAAGCAGGAAGGAGAGGGCGAGGGTGGTGATGATCATTAACCGCGGTGAACGTAAGATTTTTGAGGGCGAGTCGGGAAGGATATTTTCCGCGAGAGGAAGGATTCGATGGGGTGATGCGAAGGTTCCAAAGGATAGGTTCAGTTCGAGATGAGAAGATCATGGATAAGGTTGATATTCAATAATAAATTATCGATAAACGATAATAAATTGTTGTGTTGCGAGACTTGGTTGGCTAGACGGGAGAGATGGACACGCGGCTGGAACGATCACAGATAGTAAGTCAGCTTGAGAAGATGGGCCGACTGAGGAAGGTCAGTCGCTGGTGCAGCATGGGGGCGAGCGTGGTGATGGTTTGGATCGGGGTGCTTTATCTGGCCAACGTGATTTGTGTGGCGGTAGCGCCCGAGGCGCGGGTGATGGGATGGTCGGACTATCGCAAGGAAGGTCTGAAGGGTCCGACGACCTTTCAGCGCGCGGGGGTTTCCCGACTTTTTTTGGAGCCGAGCGGGCAGGAGTACACGCTGATGCTGAAGATCGGGGGGAGTCAGGCGCCGTGGATCAAGCCGACGGCGGGCACGACCGCGCTCTATGTGGGATACATGACATTGTTCGTGGGGGTGCTCTTAAAAGGGTTGAACCATCTGCGGCGGCTTTTTCAGTATTTTGGGCGCGGCGAGATCTTCACCAAGGCGACGGTGGGCGAGTTGCAGCGGATCGGCCATGTCGTGCTTTGGTGGGCGTTGGTCAGTTTTCTCGGGGCGGTGACGGTGATCGTGGCGGCTGGCCTGTCGGGGTTGCCTTCGCAGGCGAACA
This sequence comes from uncultured Chthoniobacterales bacterium, assembly GCA_964445975.1. Classification (GTDB taxonomy): domain Bacteria; phylum Verrucomicrobiota; class Verrucomicrobiia; order Chthoniobacterales; family Terrimicrobiaceae; genus CAYUMP01. The sequence continues at coordinate 69,059 of CAYUMP010000008.1, forward strand.
TCGAGTTGCCCATCACGCCGCTGGCGATCGGTTTGATCATCAGCTTGATCACGGCGGTTTTCGCGGAAGGAAAGAGGCTGGAGGAGGAAGCCCGGTTAACGGTCTAGACGATGCCGCTCAATATTACCCTCGATGTGATGCTGGCTCGGCGGAAGATGAAGCTGAACGAGCTGGCCGAGGCATTGGACATCACGCCGCAGAATCTGTCCGTTTTGAAAACGGGGCGGGCGAAGGCGATTCGTTTTTCCACGCTGGAGAAACTTTGCGAGGCGCTGGAATGCCAGCCTGGTGATCTGCTGGAATATCGGCCGGAGGGGAAGTCGCCGAGGAAGTAGCAGCGTTGGAGGGGGTGGTGCTTCCGGGAGGAAGAGATGTTTCGTATCGAACGGGTTGCCGTGCCATACGGTATTTCCCCCCCTACCCCTCGGGGAGAGGATGACTTATTTTTGGGGGATGAACCGATACCGCTTGATCACTAAGCATGGAATGATTCCTCCCAAGAAATTCCTCTATGCCGAGCCCGCGAAGGACACACCAACAGTTCTGACCCGACCGAGTAATTTGCAACGAATGAAGGACCGGCTGACGGCCATCAAGGGTGTGCCGAAGCTGGCGTATATTCGGAAGGCGACGGAGTAGGGTTGGGCGGAGAGGCCGGGCGGGCTTTCCGGAGTGATTGGACGATTTGGGGGTGGTAGCGGAAAGGGCGCTTCATCGGGAGCGCGGCCTTCATACTCTCTTAATGGATGGTTTGATAGGGTGTCGGGCGAATTCTGAACTGCGCCCGTCTATGAAGCTGACAAAAAATTCTTCGATCGATTCCGGTTCCCGCAGGGGCTCTCTGGTGAAAATGCTGCTGAGCTTGGTGGCGGTGGTTCTGGCCGCCGGGTCGGCCCATGCGACGATTTATTTTCACATCAATACGGTGGCGCAGGAGTTCTGGTTTTCCGGAGCGGATCATGGGACGTCGGCTTTTGATGGCAGTGGCCATCTGATGAGTTGGAATAATGGACGGCCTCCGGGGAGCGTGCCGGTGAGTTTTGACATCAAGACGGCCTTCACGCTGGACCAGGGTTCGCTGTACCGGGCGGAGTATACGGAGGCGGAAATCGGAGGACACGGGGCCGTGGTGCTCCATATCAATCTGGGCAGTCCGATGCAGGCGTGGGTGACGGTGACGGCGAATGACGCGGTGCGGTTTTCTTATGCGGGACAGGACCAATGGCTGAAGGATCGGATCGCCGATTATGCGTCGACTCATGCGGCGTTCGGTCCGGCGTCGTTCAATCCGGGGCTGGGGAATATGGAAACGGTGTCGGCCGTGAGCTTGCCGGAGCCTTCGACCTGGGTGATGGTGGGGCTGGGTGGAGCGGTGGTGGCCTATCGGCTGGTGCGCCGGCGGCGGGGGAGTTGTTGACGGAGTAACTGGGGGCTGATTGTCTGGCGGGGCGCATGGTTCCCCGAGTACAGCCTTTCTTTCCGCTGGTGGCCGCGGTGATCATCGCGGGCGGCGGGATTTTCACCGCCTGGTATTTCGCGGTGGATATCCAGAAGCGCGTGGCGGAGAAGCAACTTTATAGCCAGATGATCGTGGCGGAATGGAATCAGGAGTGGATGGATTATCGCTGGAGAGTGGAGCGGAATGAGGTGGTGAGGCCGCCGACTCCGCTGCGGCAGAGGTTGCTTGAAGCCGGGGTGATCCGAGACGGGCAGAAGCCGTAGGAAGGGAATCTCTAGACCACAGCTCGGGCTCTGCGGCGTAGCATCACGATGCAGCCGATCCCGCCGATGAGGATGAGTGCCCAGGTGGAGGGCTCGGGGACGGTGATAGCCATGGCGCCGTAGAGGTAGAGTTCGTAGGTTTCGAAATTGCCGGGCTCATAGGGGAGATTGCCCTGGTATTGGTCGTAGGTGAGAATGAGTTCGCCGTATTCGTCGAGCCTGAGGCTGCCGACGCTTTGATAGATGGAATTGCCGGGCTGGCCGTCAGGGTAGTCGGAGACGGGGTTGAGGGGGTCGACGAAGTAGATCTGGCCCCGGTTGTTGGCGGCATCCCATTCCACGCCGTTGACGAGCAATTCGTGGCCGTTGTTGATATTGTCCACATAGGTGAGGCTCAAGAGTAAGGCCTCGCCTCCCTCGACGGCATCGAGCAAGAAATCGATGTCGGGATGGCCGACCTGGAAGTCTCCGAAGGTGGGCTGCGGGTAGGGATCGTACCAGTTGTTGGTGGGGAACATCCCGCTGAATTGCGTGGAGGAAAATCCGTTGCTGATGGTGATGTAATCGTAAAGCGCATAGACCGCCTGCGCGTAGGTGGTGCCATGCATGTCGGTGCCCATGAGGGTGATGAGTTCGGTGGCGGTCGCGGCCCAGAGGGAGTAGTCGGTATTCGACCCGGTCAGGCTGGTGCCATAGACCTCGGGATACAGGATTTGCAGCATGGTCATGGCGTTCGTCGCGCTGGTGGGCACGCAGGATTCAGCCCCGATGTCGTTGCCCGGCGAGCTCAGGCTGAACTGATCCAGCCAGCCGTAGTTGGAGAGGGCGATCTGCTGGGCCGGGGCAATTGTCCCGGAGAGAACCAAGGCGAGAAAAATGAAGGTGCGCAAAGGCTTCATAAGAGCATGGGTGTTCGGAAACACGGCGTTCCGCCGATGGGAACGGCACTATGCTATGCGGGGGCGAAAGTCGAGGCTGGAACCGGGGAGGGGTGGAAGTTTTAAGAATTAAGAATTAAGTTTTCAGAGAGGATGGCGCGGTGGCGTTTGGCCGATGGGGTGATTGTTTGCGACCCTCCACCCTCTTACGAGCGCGGCTACGGGGGGAACGATTGGCTACAGGAGAGAGGGATTTTTCCATTCCTCGATGAGGAGGCCGGTGAGGCACTCGTCTTTGAGTTGGCCGTCGGCCTGGCAGCGGTAGGCTTTTCGGCGCAGGCCTTCGACTTTGTAGCCGAACTTTTGCTGCAGGGCCAAGGAGGCGGGGTGGTCGGCGAAGAAGCCGTTGTCGAGGCGGCGGAGCTTGAGGTCTTCGAAGGCGAAGCGGATTTTCTCGCCGAAGGCTTCGGTGCCGTAGCCTTTTCCCTGGTAGCGGGAGGCGATCCAGATGCCGCCGCCGGCGGTGCCGTGGAGGCGGTTGATGCGGTCGAGGGTGACGCCGCCGATGATTTTTTGTCCGGCCTTGAGTTCGATGGCGAAGTGGTAGGCGTCGGGGCCAGCGGAGTGGAGGCAGTGGGTTATCCAACGCTCGGCATCGGCCTGGGTGTAGGGATGGGGGACGAAGGCGAGCCAGCGGGCGACGGCGAGGTCGTTGAGGCCTTCGATGAGGTCAGCGAGGTCGGTTTGGGACCAGGGGCGAAGAGCCAGGCGGGCGGTATCGAGTCTCATTAGGTCGTCAGTGGATATGCGGCAATAAGGCATAACGCATTCATTTTATCGTCAAAACATCCGGAAGACTCGCCCGGAATCGCCGTACGGGAGAAAGATGCCGTGAGATACCTATATCGATTGACCGACCCTATTTTGCAGGATCTTGCAAGAGCACCGCTGGATCAACTTTAGGGGCATTTTACGGTAAATCACTGTCCTAAATCCGTCCTGACGCATTTGGCAGACCCTTGTCCATTTTTGTTTGAAAGTCGCAGTGAATGGATCTCGGTGATGCTATTGCAAGACCGAGTCTACCGCTCACTTCTTTCGCGCTATTTTACCTGAGTTTCCCGATATTTGGTCGGAGAAGCCGGTGCCATCAGGGAGATCATCCAATTTTCGCAACGTGATGTTTGGGGAGTTCGGCGTTAGCTCGATGGAACGCTCCTCGGAGTACCAACTGTCTTCATCGCCGGGTATCATGAAAAACAGGTTTTCAGATTTTCTCAAAGCCGCCCGACCCAGAGGGTCTTTTTCCCACGTGATGGTGAGCCGACGCACAATGCCTCCCTTAGGATTATGGACTTCCAGCGATCTTGGCAAAAGTTTATCGTCTTTGGACAGTGCCATATTAAAACGATATCCGTTGGAATCGGTCCAATCGAGGAGGACGTCGTCACGACCAATTTTCACGGTGGGCTGATATTTGCTTAGTTCATCGGAAATAAGCTTCTCTTGATTCGGCCCGATCAGATCCAGTCCGGTCATTTGCAGAGGCGAAGCAACGTCAATGACCTTGCCGAGGTATAGTTGGGCACTCTGATCAAGTTCGTGGTAGGCGAGGGTTGTTTTCCCATTGAATGAATATTCGCTTTTTCTCGGAATCAATGAGCTCGAAGAGAGAGGGGTGACCATTTTTCGGGCAAGAACGACGGTCCCGTCCGTCTGCCAATCTGCCGTACCGTGAACCAACTGTCCATAGATGGTGGCGCCATTCATCCCAGCCTGGCTCCGGTTGTACTTAGCCACCTTGTCTGAAAATCGTTCGCTAAAGGTATATTTTAGCGAAACTCGACTCAAGGCAGCAATATGTCCTGTAAGGGCAGTGAGGACCTCTTCGACGCCCGGTATCCCTTTTTCCGTGTCGATGGCGGGTTGCCCGGACTGAGCCGGCAAGGGCTCGATCACAAGCAATAGGCCAAAAAACGTGGCGGCGGCGCTGGAGAAGTTCAATGGGAGGTTTTTGGGGATTTTACAGGAAAGAGAGAGTTATGCTACTTGCATTTTGGCACGGTCTTTGAAGCGCTGGTCGAGCCTACTATGGTGCCGGTGCAACAAGCGCCGCTCCAGAGTGAGCCGGTGTACGCCCAGTCATATCGCGATCTTTTCTGCAGCATCCTTGGATTTTTGGCTGTGGGCTTGACGATTTTACGTGGGCGGGGTCGGATGACGGGCTGATATGATGGAAGACGTACCTGAGAACAACGAGAGCGCGCCGTGGGACGAACTGGTGGCGGCCAGCCCCGTTTCGCCCACCACTCCGGAGATCGTGAGTTTTGCGATTTCCTCGCTGAAGAATCATCGGTTGAGCAATGCCATCTATGGCACGGAGATCGGGGCGGATTTGATCGAGAGTATTCGCACGCTTGGCGTGTTGCAGCCGATCCTGGTGGCGAAGGATTCGCTGGAGATCATTTCGGGCAACAGCCGGGTGGAGGCGGCGCGCACACTTGGGTATGAGGTGATTTCAGGCACGTATTTTGCCGCGGAGAGCGATCTGGAAATCCAGCAGGCGGTGCTGGAGAGCAACAGCCAGCGGATCAAGACGAATGAGCAGAAGATCCGGGAGTATAACGCGCGGAAGACGATCGAGTCGGAGCTGGCGCTGCTGCGCGGGACGGGGGGGAATCCGGAGAAGAAGCCGACGAAGGCGGCGACCCGCGAGGCGAAGGTGAAGGCGCGGGATCATGCGGCGAAGAAAATCGGGGTGAGCGCGAATGTGGCGGACAAGGCGGCGAAGGTGATCGAGGCGGCGGATCGTCTGAAGGAGGAGGGGAAGGTGGATGAGTCGACTGAGTTGATCAATGCGCTGAACAAGAGCATCAAGACGGCCCACAAGATGGTGACGCGAAAGGACGCGCCGGGCGAGCAGGAAATCCCGGAGCGGGTGGTTTCGCTGCCGGCGGTGGTGGGCGCGCCACATAAGTTTGTGGCGCAGGAGGACGCGATCGGCGCGGGTCAGGCGATTGTGCGGTTTCTGCGGATGCATGACGCATCGGATTTCACTCCGGCGCAGAGCGAGGAGTGGGGGCAGATTTCGCGGGATATCGCGGGGAGGTTAAGGGAGTTGGGGGTGATTTAGTTTGGGCTCACTCGAATAGGTCGGCCATACTGAAAATGATATGGTGCTGACCTGTTGGCGCCTGCGTTGGCACAGCTATTTAGGATGGAAAAAATTCCACTTCTGGAGGCTTTTCGTCCATCGTTGGCATATTGAGCGTTTCTCGGAGGATGACCCGTCGATCAAGGTCGATAAATAGCGACGAAATTTCGTCTTCCTTCGTCCAACGAATATTCGGTTTGGCAAATCCCGTCTCTGCCAATCTTCTGACGATTTCCTCCCGACACTTTTTAGTATCGTTATTCGCTTCTTCATCTTGTGGATCAATAACCTCGATTAACGCGCATCCAGTTAAGATAGGTACCACCGATGGTCGTGCATTCGCAGGAATACGCTCCTCCAATAAAGCGAAAAAATCATTCGTGGTTTCGGATTCCATAAAGATATCGGGGGAATGCAAAATGAATCCCTCCTTGCCATGCTCGATGGCTACACCAAGGCAGGGGCCCAGTCCTAGCGTGTAGATCGTTCCAGGAGCTTTCGCTGAACCAAGTTCATGCATCTCGACCTTAGTATATTTAGATGGGGAGGTTGCCATAGAAACAATAAGAGCTACTTCCCTTCCTCCCAGCGTTGGAGGGATTCTTCGTGGAGGTGGCGTTTTTTGAAGCGGGTGGATATGACGCCGTATTTGGGGCTGAAGAGGTAGGCGAGGAGGAAGGCGGCTCCCAGGACTAAGACGATGGCGGGGCCGGAGGGGATGTTGGCCCAGAAGGAGAGGAGGAGGCCCACGGCGGCGCCTACTGCGCCCAAGGCTCCGCCAGCCCAGGACATGGCGCGGTAGGAGTCACTGACCAAATAAATGGTCGCGGCGGGGAGGACCATGAGGCCGAGGGAGAGGAGGACGCCGATGGCTTGGAGGGAGGTGACCATCGTGATCACGATAAGGACGATCAACAGGGCGAGGAGGAAGCCGACTTTGATGCCTTGGGTTTTGGCGACGTTGGGCTCGAAGAGGGCGAGCAGCATGGGGCGGTGGAGGAGGTTGAGCGTTAAGAGGACGAGGACGCTGGTGCCGTAGCAGAGCCAGAGGTCGGTGTTGCCGATGCCGAGGATGTTGCCGAAGAGGAAGTGGTCGAGGCTGACCTTCACATGGGAGTACTTGAGCAGGGCGATGCCGACGGCGAAGGCGATGATGTAGAGGGAGGCGATGGCGGTCTCGTCTTTCACGCGGGAGCTGCGGGCAATGAGGTGTCCGCCGAGGGCGACGAAGATGGCGGCGAGGAGGCCGCCGAGGAGGAGGCCGAGGGGATTTAAGCCAACGGCGATGGCGGCGATGGCGAGGCCGGGCAATAGAGAGTGGCTGAGCGCGTCGGCCATGAGGGCGAGGCGGCGGAGGACGACGAAGGCGCCGAGGAAGCCGTTGGTAAAGCCGATCAAGGCGCAGGCGAGGAGGGCGCGCTGCATGAACTCGTAGTGGAAGGGTTCCAGGAGCCAGTTCATCCGTGATGGTGGTGGTGGGGATGATGGTGACCGGAGAAGACCTGGGTGGCGAAGGTGCGGGCGATATTCTCCTCGGTGAAGACCTCGGCGGTGGGGCCGCAGGCGACGAGTTCGCCATTCACCAAGAGGACATGGTCGAAGATGGCGCGGACGGAATTGAGGTCGTGGTGGGAGGCGATGATGAGCTTGCCGGCGTCGCGGAGACGGTTGAGGGCCTTGATGAAAGACTCCTGGGCGTTTTTGTCGAGGCCGGTGAAGGGTTCGTCGAGGAGGTAGATGTGGGCGTTCTGGGCCCAGGCGCGGGCGAGGAAGGCGCGCTGCTGCTGGCCGCCGGAGAGGGCCTTGATCTGGCGGTCGGCGACGGCTTCCAACTCGGCGACATGGAGGGCTTCGTCGACGATCTCGCAGTCTTTGGTCCGGAAGGGTTTGAAAAGGCCGAGGTCGGGGTAGCGGCCCATCTCGACGAGGGAGCGGACGGTGATGGGGAAGTCCCAATCGACGGCTTCGCGCTGGGGGACGTAGGCGACGGCGGAGTTTTCGCCAGCGTGTTCGCCGGTGATGATGCGGCCGGTCTCGATGGGGAGGAGGCGGGCGATGGCCTTGAGGAGGGTAGTTTTGCCGGCGCCATTGGGGCCGATGAGGCCGACGGCGGAACCGCAACCAAGCGTGACATTGATATGATGCACGGCGGGGATGCGGTTGTAGGACACCGTCAGGTCTTCGATGACGAGATGGTGGTGGCTCATCGGGCGGCGGGGACGGTAAGCACGTCCTCGGTGGTTTGTTCGCCCCAGAGGGTGCGGTCGGCGAGGGTGTCGCCGTCGTAGGAGAATTGGAAGCGGGCGGCGTTTTGTTTCGAGGCGTCGAGCCAGCGGATGGTGGCGATGAAGTCGGTGGCGTCCTTTTCGGCGGGGAGGGTGGTAATGAAGGTATCGGCCGGGGCGGGGGAGGACCAGACGAGCTGGCCGGAGTGGCGGAGCTCGATGGTGGCGGGGGAAGTAGTGGTGATTTCCAACTCCAGCGGGCGGGTGGCGGTGGACTTCGCCACGGGCGGGGCGACGGGCCTCTCGTGCTCGTGCGGACGGGTGAGGGACCACACGGGGAGGCCGGCCAGGAGGAGGCCAAGGGCCAGAAGGGCCGTAAGGATCAAGGGTGAACCGCGCATGGAGCGATCAATTGCTAATCAGGCGCAGGGCTTCGGGCAAATCAATTGCAACGTTTGGGGAAGGGAATTCTTCCCGTTGGGGTGTCGTACTTACTTAAGGGCGTTGACGATGGTGGTGAGGTTGTGGCGCATCATGGCATCGTAGGTGGTGGCTTCCTTGCTGCCGAGGCCGTCGGCGTAGAGGACGCCGCCGAGTTGAGCGCCGGTTTCCTTGGTGATCTCGCCTAGGACTTTGGGGTTCTCGATGTTCTCGGCGAAGATGGCTTTGACGCCTTCGGCTTTGATTTCCTCGATGAGGGTGCGGACTTTTTGGGAGGAGGGCTGGTCGCCGGGGGTGATGCCGTCGACGGGGTGAATCTCGAAGCCGTAGTCGCGGGCGAAGTAGCCGAGGGCGTCGTGGGAGGTGACGAGGATGCGTTTGGCTTTGGGAAGCTGCGCGATCTGGATATTCGCAAATTTCGCGAGATTTGCGAGTTTTTCTAGGTAAGCCTTGGTGTTGGCTTCGTAAGTGGCTGAATGCGAGGGGTCGGCGGCGATGAAGGCGTCGCGGATGGCGCGGGCGGCGATCTTGACGTTGTCGATACTGTGCCACCAATGGGGGTCGGGGATTTTGCCGTCGGCGGAGTGGGCATGGGCGTGACCGTGGTCATGGTCGTGGCCCTCGTGGTCTTCGTCGACCATGAGGGGTTTGATGGCGTCGCCGACGACGAGGAAGGTGGGGCCGGAGCCGACGGCGGCCTGGAGTTTGTCCAGGTAGCTCTCGAAGCCGAGGCCGCTGGCGAGGACGAGCCGGGCCTTGCTGATGGTGGCGATGTCGCCGGGGGTGGGCTGGAAGTCGTGGGGGTCGATGCCGGGCTTGACGATCTCGGTGATGGCGACCTGGTCGCCGCCGACGTTTTGCGCGATGTCGGCGAGGACGGTGCTGAGCGAGGCGACGGGGAGTTTGTCGGCGGCCTGGGCGGTGAGGGCGCCGAGGAGCAGGGTCGCGATAGATGCAAGTCTCATGCAGGAATGGTGGGCGAATTTTTTAAGTTTGCAAATCATTTGCGAAGGTGGGGCGGGAGTTTTTAGCTTTGCGGGACGGCGGCGGGGTTTTGGCCGGAGTCGAGGAGGTGTTTCATGGTGGCGGCGGTGATGTTTTCGACGTGGCCGTCGGCGTAGAGGTAGTTGGCGGAGCCTTTGGTGCGCTGGGCGGCGAGGCGGGAGCGGGCGCCGGCGATGTGGCGGTCGACTTCGACGTCGTTGAGCATGGTGAGCCAGCTGGTCCATTGGGAACTGTGGACGTGGTCCCAGGTCGGGGACGGGGTGCGGTTTTCCGAGAGGATGACGGCGAGGAGGGTCTGGGAGGGGCGAGGGATGCGGAGGATCTGGTTGTAGTCCTCGCTGTCGAAGACGAGTTCGTTGAGGGCGTAGGAGGTGGCTTTGCGGTCGAGGACCTGGCGCTGGCGCTGCGGAGGGTCGGCGGGGCAGACGCGGACGCGGTCCATGTTTTGCAGGTAGTCGGCGAGGCCGTAGATCCAGCTTTGGTCCTTATGCAGGCTGCCGGTGGAGTGGGTGGTCGGCGGGAAGGAGCCGGCGTGATCGCTGGTGTACAGTTGCAGCGCGAGGCCGATCTGGCGGAGGTTTGAGGAGCATTTGGAGCGGTTGGCGTTCATGCGGGCGGAGGAAATCGCAGGAATCGCGAAGGTTGCGAGCAGACCGACGATGGCGCAGGTGATGAGGAGTTCGACGAGCGTGAAGCCGTGTTTGTTCATGAAAAAAGGAGCCGCCCCGCAGGGTGCACAAAACCCCGCGGAGCGGCGTGGAATCAGGCGAGGCGGCGTTTGCGCAGGAAGAACACCAGGCCGAGGCCGAGGGCGAGGAGGGCGTAGGTGGAGGGCTCGGGCACGACGTTGAAGTTGAAGGTGCCGGAGCTGGTGACGAGGCCGTCGGTGTTGTGGAGGCCGGAGAATTGCAGGGTGAGGGAGTATTCGCCGGGAGTGGTGAAGCCGAACTGGTAGTGGTCGTGGCCGCCGACGCCGATGCCGAAGATGTTGTCACCGAGGCCCCAGGAATTGGCGGAGGATGGGTCGTAGCTGGAGAGGGTGATGTCGACGGTGTTCGTGCCGGCGGTGTTGGTGGTGTAGAGGGCGAACTCGCCGCCATCGGGGGTGGTGAATCCGGTGAGGGTGACGGTGATGTCGCCGGTCCACTCGAGGGGATTCAGCTCCTCGGTGCCGAAGCCGAGGTAGGGCTGGAAGGCGAGGAGGCCGGCGACGTAGATGGGCGTGCCGGTGGAGACGCCGAGGTAGGTGGAAGAATTGCTGGCGGAATTGCGGAGGCTGGAGACTTGGGCGATGAGGTCGCCGGGAGCGTATTCGTGGCCTTCGCCGCCGCTGTCGGGGAGGGGTTCGCCGTCGACGATGGCGCCGTTATCGAGGTGCCAGTGAGGGATGAGTTGGCCGTCTTCGTAGGCTAGGCCGATGTCGCCGTGGCCGCCGGAATAGATGGGTTGGGCAGAGAGAGGGAGGCTGAGGGCGAGGGTGGTGGCGAGCGAAAGGAGGTGGGTTTTCATTATTTGCAATTGAGTTGCGAATGCGGTAATGAAAACGCAAATCCATTGCAAGAGTTATTTGCATATTTGTTGCAATTAAAAGACCGAGGAGAGTTTTAGGAATTAAGAATTAAGTTTTTAGAGAGCGCAGACCGCGCGGGGCGCGGGATTGAGGGCGTTTGCTTCGCTGGGCTGCGCAAACCGGACCGGACGGAGCCGGTCCCTCCATTGGTCCTTGGTATCTTCGAGGATCGACCGCGGTCGGCGGGTCTACTCGCGGAAGGCGGCGTAGGAGGCGGCCATTCTGGGGTTGGCTTTCCAGAAGGAGATGAAGCGGTGGAGGGCGCGGAGGGTGTCGGAGGAGACGTGGTGCTCGATGCCCTCGACGTCGCGCTGCATGGCGCTGGCGGGGAGGCCGAGGAGTTCGAAAAATTCGGTGAGGGTCTCGTGGCGTTCCTTGACGCGGGCGGCGAGTTTTTCGCCCTGGGCGGTGAGGGTGAAGCCGCGGTAGGGGACGTGGTTGAGGTAACCGAGCTCGGCCAGGCGCTTGATCATGAGGGAGACGGAGGCGGGGCGGATGTCGAGTTGCTCGGCGACGTCGCTGACGCGGACAAAACCCTGGCGGGCGACGATGTCGGCGATGGCCTCAAGGTAGTCCTCCATGCTCTCGGTGGCGCCGCCGCGGTGATGGGCGCTGAGTTTTTCGCGGGCGGGCGGAGCGGCGGACTTTTTCGCAGGCATCGGAAGAATCGTTGGGAGGACAAATAGATGTTTGGCGCACCAAACACCGTTTTGCAAGATATAACTTAAAAAGTTTGTTATGCCTACACTTGACAGGAATTACTATCCTTCCTAGTTATTCATATCATGCGAATTTCACGATTGGTGGGGAGTGCGATGCTGGCGGCCGTTTTGGTGACGGGCACGGCGCAGGCGGAAGCCAACAAGAAGGTGCTGACGACGTTCACGATCCTGCGGGACATGGCGCAGAATGTGGCGGGGAACGCGGCGGTGGTGGAGTCGATCACGAAGCCAGGGGCGGAGATCCACGGGTATGAGCCGACGCCGCAGGACATCGTGAAGACGCAGAAGGCGGACCTGGTTTTGTGGAACGGGATGAACCTGGAGCGGTGGTTCGAGAAATTTTTTGAAGGGGTGAAGGATGTGCCGAGCGCGGTGCTGACGGAGGGGATCGAGCCGATGGGAATCGAGGAAGGACCTTATACGGGCAAGCCGAATCCGCATGCGTGGATGTCGCCGGCCAATGCGGTGATCTATGTGGAGAACATCCGCAAGGCGCTGGTGAAGATGGACCCAACGAATGAGGCGACCTACAACGCGAATGCGGCGGCTTACACGGAGAAGATCAAGGCGATCGATGCGCCGATGCACGCGAAGCTGGATGGTATCCCGGCGGAGCAGCGGTGGCTGGTTTCCAGTGAGGGGGCGTTCTCGTATCTCGCGAAGAATTATGGCATGAAGCAGCTCTATCTCTGGCCAATCAACGCGGACCAGCAGGGCTCGCCGCAGCAGGTGCAGAAGGTGATCGACGGAGTGCGGGCGAATAAAATTCCGGTGGTGTTCAGCGAGAGCACGGTGAGCGACAAGCCGGCCAAGCAGGTGGCGAAGGAAACGGGCGCACGCTACGGTGGGGTGTTGTATGTGGACTCGCTGACAGACGCGAAGGGGGCGGCTCCGACGTATCTCAAGCTGTTGGAATATAACGCGGATACGATCGTGAAGGGGTTCACCGGCCAATGAGCAAGATCGCTTGCGTGGAGAGCCTGGAGGTGACGGATGTGACCGTCACGTATCCGAATGGCAACAAGGCGCTGTACGATGCGACGTTCCGGCTTGATCCGGGCTGCATCTGCGCGCTGGTGGGGGTGAACGGGAGCGGGAAGTCCACGTTATTCAAATCGATCATGGGATTTGTGCGGCCGTCCAAGGGGGCGGTGAAAATCAGTGGCCAGCCGGTGAAGGTGGCGCTGAAGCGCAACACGGTGGCGTATGTGCCGCAGACGGAGGAAGTGGACTGGACCTTTCCAGTGAGCGTGTGGGATGTGGTGCTGATGGGCCGGTACGGGCACATGAATTTCCTGCGCATCTCCAGCGCGGAGGACCGGCGAATCGTGCAGGAGAGCCTGGAGCGGGTGAAGATGTGGGATTTTCGCGATCGGCAGATCGGCGAGTTATCCGGCGGGCAGAAGAAGCGGGTGTTTTTAGCGCGTTCGCTGGCACAGGGCGGGAAGGTGATGCTGCTGGATGAGCCATTCACCGGGGTGGATGTGAAGACGGAGAACGCGATCATCGAACTGCTGCGCGAGCTGCGCACGGCGGGGCATATTATTTTAGTGTCGACGCACAATCTGGGGTCGGTGCCGGAGTTTTGCGATCAGGTGGTCTTGATCAACCGGACGGTGCTGGCGCACGGGGCGACGGAGGATGTGTTTACGGAGGAGAACCTGACGAAGGCCTTCGGCGGGAAGCTGCGGCATTTCCGGTTGGACGACGCGCCGGGACGGAATCCGATCGTACTGACGGACGACGAGCGTCCGTTGGTGCTGGGGCATGGCGGCAAGATCGAAGACAAGGCAAAGGACGACGACGAATGAGCCTCGACGCGCTGGCAGTGCCGTTTCAGTACGAGTACATGGTGAAGGCGATCTTCGTGAGCGCGCTGATCGGGGGCGTATGCGGATTTCTGTCGTGCTTCGTGACATTGAAGGGCTGGTCGCTGATGGGCGACGCGCTGTCGCACTCCGTGGTGCCGGGGGTGGCGCTGGCTTACATTTTGGGGCTGCCGTTTGCGCTGGGAGCATTTGCGACAGGACTGCTGGCGGCGGGCGGAATGGGGTTTGTAAAGAACCACTCGCGCATCCGGGAGGACGCGACGATCGGGGTGGTGTTTACCACATTTTTTGCGGTGGGGTTGCTGTTGATTTCGTTGTTTCCGACCAATGTGGGGATCAAGGAAATTGTCTTCGGGAATATTCTGGGAATTTCCGATCCGGATATTTTGCAGGTGCTGATCATCTCGGCGGTGGCGTTGTTGATCCTGGGGCTGAAGTGGCGTGATTTGATGCTGTTTTGTTTTGACCCGAACCAGGCGAGGTCGCTGGGACTGAACACGACGAGGCTGCATTTTCTTTTGCTGACGCTGCTCTCGGCGGTGGCGGTGGCGGCGCTGCAAACGGTGGGGGCGATTTTGGTGGTGGCGATGTTCGTGACGCCTGGAGCGACGGCATATTTGCTGACGGACCGGTTTGGGCGAATGATTGGAATTGCGACCGCGCTGGGGATGGTGACTTCATTTGCCGGGGCGTATGGGAGCTACTTTTTCGACGGGGCCACGGGCGGGTGCATCGTGGTGCTGCAAACGCTGGTGTTCCTGGCGGCGTTCATTTTTGCGCCGAAGCACGGCTTCATCGCCTCAAAGAGGAGGATGGCATGAGCACGCTGCTGGAGCCTTTTCAATACACCTTCATGAATCAGGCGCTGGTGATCGGCGGGCTGGTGGGTGCGGTGTGCGCGGTGCTGTCGTGTTTTCTGATTTTAAAAGGTTGGTCGCTGATGGGGGACGCAGTGTCGCACGCGGTGCTGCCGGGGATCGTGCTGGCCTACGCGGCGGGACTGCCGCTGGCGCTGGGGGCATTTGTTTCGGGCTTGTTCTGCGCGGTGGCGACGGGATTCATCAAGGCGCACAGCCGGGTGAAAGAGGATACGGTAATGGGGGTGGTCTTCACCGGGCTCTTCGCGCTGGGGTTGGTGCTTTTCACGAAGTTCCCTTCGGACATGCATCTGGACAAGGTGCTATTCGGCAGCATCCTGGGCGTGTCGCGGGCGCAGTTGATCGAGAATGGAGTATTGAGCGTGATCACGCTGGGGGTGATTCTGGTACTGCGACGGGATTTGTTGTTGTTCTGCTTCGACCCGAGCCATGCGCGCTCGATCGGGCTGAACACGACGTTTTTGTATTATGTAATGCTGTCGCTGCTCGCGATGACGATCGTGATTTCGATCGAGGCGGTGGGCATCATTCTGGTGATCGCGATGCTGATCACGCCGGGGTGCGTAGGGTATCTGCTGACCGACCGATTTGACCGGATGCTGCTGATCGCGGTGGCGAGCGCGGTGTTTTCGAGCACGTTCGGCGTTTACGTGAGCTTCTTCATCGATGGTTCGACGGGTGCGTGCATCGTGCTGACGCAATCGTTGTTGTTCGTGCTGGCGCTGGTTTTTGCGCCAAAGCATGGGCTGCTAGCGAATCGCAGGGGCGCGCGGGCAGCGTTGGCGAGTTAGTTGAAGCGGCGGATGGAGGCGGGCCGGGGGCAGAGGCAAGGTGACATCAATTTGTGAAAGCGGCTGCATGTTTAGTATTTGGTATCCTTAGTGGAGGCTGGAAAATCATCCGTACGGAATGGCGAAGCCGGCAGGCCGACCCGGCTGTAGAGATTGCAGGTCGGGTTGTTGGACCAGGCGTAGCGAACGGCGACTGGCTGTGGTACTTTGTCGGACCAGACGAGGACGGTATCGCCGTCGATTTTCGCGTTGGCCCACACCCATTGCTTGTCCTGGCCGCAGATGGCAAAACCTTCAAGCTCGCTGTCTGGGCTGTTTCTGTTTGTCGGAGCAGTCTGGCCATTGACGCTACTGACGTCATAGGTGGCCGAAATGGGGTGAGCGGCGAGGCCGCCATCGGCATGGGCAAAGCTCACGCGGATTTTTCCACCGTCCTTCTCGCTAGAGGCGTATAAGGGACCGGAAAACGGGATGTCTTTTCCATAGTCGCGAGCGAGGGCAATCCGGGAAAGACGCTCACCGACAGTCTTTTTGTTGCGAGGATGGATGTCTTGGGATTCGCCGAGGTCGATGAGAACGGCCTGACCCGTGTTTGGCAGTGAGAGGGCACAGGATTGAGCTTCACGCAACTCGGCCCATGCGCTGTTTTCTCCGGGAATCGAACTCTTTTCGGTGAAGTTGGCTAACTGACAGAAGTAGAACGGGAAGTCACCCTGGCCCCAGCGTGCCCGCCAGCCTGTGATCAAGAGGGGAAAGGCGGTACGATATTGCCATGCGCGGATGACGTTCGATTCGCCCTGATACCAGATGACGCCGCTGATAGCGTAAGGAATGAGGGGATTCACCATGCCATTGAAGATCCGGCTGCTGATGCTATGCAGAGACATGGGGGACTTTGGGATGGAAGGGGCCTTACTCGTGGCGGCGGGAAGGTCAAAATCCGCTTTGGCGAGCCATTTGCCGCCCATGGTCCCGCCGGCCACAGATGGGGCGGGAAAAACCGAGAAAGCACCGGGCTCGTAGACACGGATGGCGAGGGTATTCGAGCCCGGTTTGACAAGATTTGCGGGAACAGAATAAGAACGCGGTGCGCCGAAGCCGGGATGCTCGGCAGGGGTAAGTTGTTTTACCAGTTCTCCATTCCAAAAAACACTTTCAAAGCCCGGAGCGTAGCCGATGGCAATGGCAACAGACGTGCCGGCTTTCTCCGCGGGAATTTCCACCGTCCTGCGCAGCCAGATCGCCCCGGCAATGGGCAGGCCCTCCCCCTTCAGTGGCCCTGGAATTGCGATGGTGATCCAGCCGTCCGTCGAGGCGTCGGGAGCGGCGAAGGCCGCGACATTGACGGTCGGCTTGTCTTCGCGGGCGTTTTGCTTGAGCCAGGCAGCAAATTCCCCGGCCCACTTGCTCTTGATATCGGGAAATTCCCTCTCATAGCTGTCGGCCTTGGCCGCCCCGGGTTGCAACTCGGGGCTGTTCGCCAGTGAGGCTGCGTCGGTCCAAGGCTCGGAGGGGGTGGAGCCCCAGGAAACATTGACGATGCCGACAGGGACCTTCAGTTCATTCTGGAGCGCTTTTCCGAAGTAGTAACCCACGGCGGAGAAAGCGGCGGAAGTGGCGGGTGAGGCTGCGCCCCACTGACCTTTGCCGTCGGCGAGGGGTTCGGGCGATGTCTCTTTGGCGACTCGGAACTGGCGGAGCATCGGATTGGCTGATTGGGCGATTTCCCGCGTGGCGTCGCGGGTATTCATGAGGAGCCATTCCATGTTGGATTGTCCCGAAGCGATCCAGACTTCGCCAACGACGACGTCGGAAATCTGGATTTTGTTTTTCCCTGCCACGGTCATCTCAAACGGCCCGGAGGCGGAATCTGCCAGGTTCAAAATGGCCTTCCAATGGCCCCTGTCATCAGCCGTGGTTTTCTTGATCTGGCCATCGAGGATGATGGTGACTTGTTCTCCTGGATCTGCCGCGCCCCAGACCGGAACCTTGGCGCTTCTTTCGAGCACCATATGGTCGGAGAAAATTGCGGGAAGCCTAATGTCCGCGCGGGTGGCGAGCGGAGTGGCGAGAATGAGGGAAAAGAGGAGAGATTTTTTCATGAGAGTGATTCCCGGAGAACTGCGGGGCGGCGCGACCTTTGTCAGTGACTCAGCGCGTCGGCGCAGATCGCCAGGTCGGGTCGAGAGTAGGAATCTTTCTTACGGCAGCCGTAAAGAAAGTCGTCGAGCCATGGCATCCCCAAATACCGAGGGTTGAACCCACCTGACAGTTTCTGAATGACAGGACATCGGTGTTGTCCACCGACACGGCGATATTTCCCTTTTCGTCGAAAGAGCACTTTAGGACATGCTTTTCGCCTTCGCTAAATGGATGAGCCAGTTGGCCGAGATGGGTGTATTTGACAGCCTTCGAATTTTGATCGGACTCGACACTCCAGACGGCGAGTCGGTTGTTCGCAACAAACATGACGGTTCCGCCATAAAAGACGTCCGCCGAGCAGGTTTTTCCCACGAACACTCCGGCGGCGGCCCCCGGTTCGGGGCCGATGGAAAAAGTAACCTGGAGTTCGCCGGCCGGCGGTCCGATTTCGGCAGCGAGGAGCGCGTTGTCCATCTGCTGCTTGATCAGCGTCGAACTAAATGATGTGGAGAGAGAGTCGGGATTTTGAAGAAAGGCCTGCGGGGCGTCTTGATTCGCCAGTCGAAGAGCCCGCCACTTGGATTTGTCCCATTTATCAGAGCCAAAATCGGCACTCAGTACATCCGGCGAACTCTTGCTGACCTCCGCAGAAATCGGGGAAAGCGCCGCCAACACGATGAGCGTGGGCAGGGTAATATCAAAAATTCGCATCGAGATATTCTATAAAGCGGGGTGCCTCGTGAATGGGCGGAGGAGTCCAGTCAAAGGCAGACGACCTTGCCCGTTCGGGCTGACTCGTCGGCGGCGAGGACAATTTTGAGACTGTTGAGTGCGGATGCCAGGTGCTGGGAGATATCCATATCGTCGGAAATTGCCTTTGCGAAAAACTCCTGTTCCAAGGCGCAAAGCTCATCATGGCCCGGCTCAGACGTTGTCTCCCG
The DNA here is from genome assembly GCA_964445975.1 of uncultured Chthoniobacterales bacterium. Lineage (GTDB taxonomy): Bacteria > Verrucomicrobiota > Verrucomicrobiia > Chthoniobacterales > Terrimicrobiaceae > CAYUMP01. Next base: position 87,357 of record CAYUMP010000008.1, read on the forward strand.
AATCTCGTCGGAACGGCTGAAGCGGCCTCGTTCATCGAGGGCCGAGTGATGAATCCTAACGAATCCGGTTTGGGTGTGGCTCTCAACGTCAGCGGAAAGCCCATCTTTTTTGAAGACATCGGAAATGCTGACAGCACCCATGGGGCCGACGACATCTTTTACGAAGAACGCCGTTGTGCTCATCATGGGGCCCCAGCCAGCTTCGTACCAACCGATCGAGCCGTCATCGAAGCTAATCTGAAGCTGCCCATAGTTAAAAGCATCCGGGCTGATTTCCTCGCTAAGGCGGGCCTGAATGGCGTGGACCCGAACGGGTTCGGCTTGCGTCATTCGACACATCACATCCACATAGTGAACCCCGCAGTCCACGATGGGCGACAAACTCTTCAATATGTTCTTGTGAGTCTGCCATTCGGTGCCGGAACTCTGTTGATTCAGGTTCATACGCATGACCAGCGGCTTTCCCAGCTTCCTGGCTTCCTCAACAAAGAGAATCCAGGAAGGGTGTTGCTGGAGGATATACCCCACCACGAGTTTCCTCCCGGTCTGAACGCTTAAATGGAGGACCTTTCGCGCGTCGGCAAGATCTAGCGCAAGCGGTTTCTCCAGGAAGACATGGCAACCGGCCGTCAGCGCCATGCACGAAAACTCTGCATGGGTATCGGGATACGTGCTGATGCAGACGGCATCCGGTGATGTAGCCTTGAGCGCCTTTTCATAATCGTCGAATGTCGGATAGCCGCCCAATTGATGAGATAAAGAGGCCCTGGTGAGTTCGTTACGGCTCACCAATCCAACAATTTCAAACCGGGTCGAGGCATGATAGGCCCGGGCGTGGCTGCCGCCCATATGTCCACACCCCACCACCAATACCCGAATACGCGATTTCATTCTTAAAAGTTCTAATTGACCGGCGTCACCTGACCGGTTGCCTCCTTGACCAGATAGAAACGTCCCTCAAGACCTGCATCTATCGTCACATTGCCGAAACCAGGCAAAGTCACCTGAACGGTTTTGGGCGATCCAATGGGGAGCTCGACCGGAGCAAAGCCATAGAGAAGCCATTCCCGTGCTGGAGCGGTGCCCCTGACCCGTCCAAGAACAAAGGCGCGTAACTGTGTGGTGAGAGACCAATTGCCCACGGGTTCGATATTGGTCTTCAGAAGATACATTCGCGCGGCCGTTTGAGGGTGGTTCGTTTCATTGAATTCAGGCGGGATGTCGGATTGATAGGGATGCACCCTGCTTGGATTGACGACCAACTCGCTATCTCGCCAAAAGGTTTGCAGAGTTTCGTTGGTGTAGATTTTGTCGACGGCGTCGGCCAACTCGTCGAAATAAGGCTGACTACTGCCGGTGTACGGGAGGATATTGTCATAATCGGCCCGAGCGGTCATCCATACCCGATAGTCTCGCACGACCTTGGGCCGCAGGAGCCACATGGTAAATTGTACCATCCCTCCGTAACGTGTCGGCACATAAGGATTAGGCACAGGCTGGACCAAGGTGTCGGGCTGGCCCGGCGTCGGTGTCGGGTTCGCGGTGGGATTAAAACGGCATAGTTTGTTTTTGGATATGTCGTCCTCGTTAAGGGTCCATGGAGCCGAATAGTCGCCACCGTTCCATGTGCTAACCTCAAACCAGAAGTGGGGGTTTTGAGTCACAGCTTCGCGGCGGGACAATTCATAGTTCATGGCCTCGATCTGAGGGCTGAAAACCTGGTGATCATTGTTGTAGGTATAAGATGCGGTCAGGTAGTTGTCGGCGGAACCCCCGTCCCAAGCCAGCGGCCAGGGACTGAGCCGGTTTGGAATGGTCAGGGTGGCTTTTTGCCAGGAAGGAATCCGGCCCAGAAGGGAAGGTCCCACGGCGCCGTAGCCGACGAACTTGGAAATCCCTGCCCAAGAGGTGGTAAGTTTGCCGCGCCATGAGGTCATCAGTTCGCGATAACGATCAACCCAGGCGTTGCCCACCACCTCGCGGTAGAAATCCGGCGTCCGGGTGCCGGAGCCATGGATGGCTTGGTAATGGACGTCATTCGGGAGATATGTATAGGAGAGCCGGGGAGCTTCATTGTTGGAGACAAACAGGACAAGGGAGGGGTTGGGCAACCAGCCTTGGACGGTTTGCATCAATGAAGAACTGCCCCATTTTTCGCCGATTTCGGTCCAATAAACGATAGGGCCGAAGGCCGAGATGCCTCGCTGAGGCTTTCCTTTTGAATCGAGAAAGGGGACCGTGGGGTTCTCCAGCGGCTCCGTTTTGTTGGCGTAGGTGCCCGAATAGAGATATTGCTCCCATTGGCTGCTTACAAAGGAAACAGGGAGTCTTTTTTGGGCGACCTCTTTTAGCGGGTTCTCGTAATATCGGATGTACTTGGACCAGTCAGTGGATGCGGGCGTTTTCTCCGGATCTGGCGTGGCAAACCAGGGGAGAAGGTGACGCCCGGCGGCAATCTGGGTCAATTGCCATTTCGGGCTGTAACCATAATCGTCCGGCCTATTATAGATATAGGCATAGATGCCGGTACTCCACCCGCTTAATAAGGGTAATGAATGCTCGTTCGGAATGTCAGCGGAAAGGGCTTCACGACGGATGCGATCATACACGCTGGGGTGAATCGTGGTGAGAAGGTCGTCCTGTGAGCGCGCGACATTCGAGTAGCGTACTTCGTCGATCAGGCCCGGAAAAAAGTCGCTGCCCCAGTTTCCGTAATAGTTTCCCACAGAGAATACACGGTCCGAACTGCTTGTCGTCGGAATAAGTGCCGTCGTAGACCTTGTGGCTACGAGGACAGGCGTCGGGCTGCCCTCAGGGGTGCGGTATATCGAATAGTTTGTCCCGGTTGGCGTGTTATCCACGATCACCGCGATATGATACCAAACGGAGGTATCCCATGTTAGGGCCCCGGTATAACAACGAAAAGCCGAGCCATCGCGAAAAACCAGCCCCCGTGGCCGCGTAGGGTCTCCGGATGCCATGATGACCAATTGATAGTCTGAGGTCGCGAGCCCGGTTGGCTGTACCGCCATGAGGGTCCGGTTATTGGAGATCGAGGTGGAATCGAGTTTAAACCATCCCTCAATCGTAAAATCCGCGTTCGGCTTTGGAACCAGAAATGAATTTATTCCCGCCCCGACATCCGTCCAATGCATCCTGCTGGTGAGGCTCGCGCTAGGCTTGACGGCTTTTTGAAAGAAGGGCAGTGACGAAAGGTTGATCGACAAGCCCGATCCAAATGTTCCGTGTCTGGATTTCCCGCTAAAATCAGTGGCGACCGTGCCACTTTTTTCGTTCAGGTGATAGAGGAGTTCTGTAGCGGGGTCGTTTATGTAGGGTTCCTGAGCGTCAAGAAAGGCGGCGGCGCCGATGTATAATATACTGACGGATGTGATCCACTTCGGAAATATCGTTTTCATATTTGGACACTGTCACATTGCTCGATCGATGTATTTGTTAGGGGTTACCAAGTGAGAAGAAATTCCACCAAAGCTACCTTGACCGGAACGGCCGAATCATAGCGGACGTGATGAAAGGGCTTGAACCCTCCCGCACTTACGTAAGACCAGACCACGTCAGTTTGGTGCACGGCGGCTCTGATCTCGCAACTCGACAGGACAGGTTCGATTGCGAGGCTGGGTGCCGTGCCCATGTGAGCCCGTTCTTTGACCAAATGAATCTGGTTCTTTTCGTCTCCGTGAAAAAGCCAGGTCAGGGTGCGGCAGGAATCGAGTACGATGTAATCGCGACAGATCAGCCGGCCTTTTAATCCAACGATAAAGTCCCTGGAATAGTGTAAAACTCCCGCTTTCTTCGGATACGCCGGAGCCAAATTGAGGCTGACCTCCGCCACGCTGTCTTCTTTGCGCCACTCAACGCGGCGAATTTCCTCGCCGTGATGGAACTGGCCGGGGATGGACATGGGATAACCGATGTCCCCTTCCTGGCCGGTGCCATCGATCAAAAGACATGATCGGAGGTTTGAATGCAGCCGATACCCCTCTTCCGGTTCCACCAGAAAAGGTTGCCCCTGTATTTCCAAAACAAAGTGACCGCTGCCGGGTGCCAGGCCCATTCGATCGCACGGACCGGGTGCTTTGCGATAGGCATTGTAGCCGCACCAAGGCCCACACCGTACGGAAAAGATGATCTCCTCATTCCGAAGATATGCCAAGCCACTATCGTCATAGAAATGGAATTGCCGGGCAGGCGGGGACACCAAGTTTCGCTGCTCGGAGAGATTTTCATCACGATAGGAACAGAAGTCCTCCACGAGGTTCAGATAATATCTCCGTTCCTGAAAGTCGTTGTAGAAATGGCCTGTTAGCGGTTGGATCAGGATGCGATTGAGGGAGGCTGCCTTTTCGTTGCCGAATTCCGCAGCCATCTGATTGAGAAATCGCGACCCGCCGACCATTTTCCGATTGAGGCTCCCGCTGACGGTCGAAACGCGCCTTTCAGAGTCAACGGTCGCAAACAGATAGCTTACGATCGAGGGGAATGGGTATTCCTTATAGAGATCGATGCCGCTTAAGATTAAGAAGAGGTCGCGGAAGTGCGAGGTTTCCGGCAGATAGAGATCAGCATCGCCGTACGAGGACAGAGGTATCACGCCGTCGAGGGGCATCGCTTCCAAGGCTTGTTCCAGACGAGGGACGATATAGGTAACCCATCGCTCGGCCTGGGGCACTACGTTGAGCAGGTGGAGGGCGGAAATGCCAAAAGCGAACATTGACCGCCAGCCGTGATCTTGCAAAAGCGACCCACCCCAATAGTCGCGATTCAAAAGGGCGACCTCCAGGAAACGGTCACCTTGATCGGCCAATTTGGCCAATAATCTTTGACTTCTGGCCTCTCCAAGTTCGCCGGAAAAGGTGCTGTATATTACGGCGAGCCACTGAAGGTTCGATGCGGCATCAACGTCTCCATTGTGACTGTAGCCATCTTTCTGGGGATTTCCCCAATATGGCAGTTCAATGATCCTATCCAGAGCGGCCAATGCTTCGGTGAGGATATCTTTTCTTCTGGTAATGGCATAGGTGCAGAAAATCATCCAAAGGGTGTCACCTGTGCGGATCTTCCGCTTGAGTACCCAACTCATCATTCGATTGAGAGGTTCCTCCCGCGATGGGGGAATGAAGGAAAAGTCGACCTTGAAGGCACCCTGCCACGACTGTTTCGCCTTCGAAAGCTGGTTCCCGAGATCCCTGCGCGCAGGGATATAAAAATCATCCTCGGCGCGCTCTGCGATGACTGATTCCCAATGCAGATTCATTCTGCGGTAGGAGCGAAATTCGATGACCTGAGTTCCTTCGGAGTCGAACTCGATGACCATGTGGCCGCGAAATCTTTTGGCGCGCAAATCCTCGATCGTGACGCGCTGAAAAAACCAAAGACCGAGCTCGCGTCCGTTCAAGGTCACCCAAAAACTCGGCACCAAGGGTTTGTTGCCATTGCGGAGATCAAAGTCCCACGGGCCGGTTTTTTGTCCCTTGTTGTTGAAAAGGTCCAGATTGAAGTAAAGTTCGGACCAGTCGAAGCATGAAGCATTGGCGACAACGCTGAACTGAACCAAGCCGGGCTTTCCCTGAAGCACGATCCGTACTTCCTGTTCGGAGAGATGAATTGGTTCAAGAATCTCGGAGGCCCCATTGATGGTGGAAAACCAATGGCCACCGAAAAATGGAGAAGGGAGCTCGAAGGTGTCGCCAGCACTTTTGTGTCTGGTGGAGACATCTGCCGTGGGTGTGATCAACTCTTGAGACATGGCCTAGGATGCCTTTGTAAGCGCAGGCTTAATGTTTGACCGCTCAGCGTGATCGCGCAGGGAACTTCGAGGCCATTCGAGCTCGACACCATCTTGCGCAAGGGATTCCTGAAAGTCGTTTAGTAAAATCTCATCCGAGTAAATCTTGCCGGGAGAGTGTCCCTTGGTGGCGCAGAAGGCGGCAAGGCTCCCGGCCGCTTCGCCAATGTTCCACTCGACCGGATGAAGTCGGAAGCAGCCATTGGTGACATGGGTGGTCCCGATATTCTTTGCGCCGGCAATAAAGTTATCCACCTCAGGCGATAGCAGTGTTCCCAATGGGATTTGAAATGGGAAACAATCGATATCGATGTAGTTATCCCCCCCGGTTGTCGGATGAAGGTCGATTCGATAATAGCCTACGCCGACGGAGTCCGTTACCTTGTCCGGAGGGTGGCCATCGCGAGCGATCACGCCGATTTCGTTCTCGGTGACTGTCGTATAGGCGCGTATTCGCCGGGACTCCCGCACATAGGGGCCTTTGGCCAGTCCATCAGATGTGCCGGTGGTGTCGCCCCGCAAATAGATGCCGCTATATCCCTCTCCGCCATCGGGGCGGGGGGCATCGTTCTGAAGCCAGTAAATCAGGCTAAGCGTCAATTGCCTCGCTTCGAAGTACGCGGTATCCAGTTCTTCCTTTCTGACATCAATAATACCGCGTTTCAGGTAATCATTTTGAGGCCAGTTGAGCACTGTAACATCGTGCCAACCATGGCCGGAAAAGCTCTCAGCAGCCAGAATGCGCCGGTAGGGCCAAAGTGCGACACCCTTGCCATTTTGCCCGGAAAAAAGAGACGCGGTGGTTGGGTTTAAAGTGACAGGGTTGGTATAGCTCCAACGGAGAAGCTTTCCTGCCCAGGCCGGGCTGAGCGCAGGCTCGTAGTCTTTCCAGAAGTGATATTGGACCGGCTCGGGGATTCTATATTTGTCGCAATTGGGCTCACATGCGGGGTCAAATCCCACCGCGGCCACCCATGTGATCGCCTGTGTGTTTTCCGGCCGTGCCGCCGCTCCGGGAGTGTGCATTTCGCCAGTCGCATCCTGTCCCTCGGAGCCTGTGACGTAGGGAATACGCGCCAGCGGCAGCAGGTCTCCGAGTTCTGTCGCATCGATGAAAAGGCCGGCGGAAACTTCGAAATTCTCGCCGTCCTCCCTGTTAAAGAATGTCGCGCTTTTCAAACGCGAGCCACTTCGTTCCACCCGGACCACAGAGGAGCGAAAAATGACCGTCAATTTTCCCGACGCGATCCATGGACTTAGCATCTCACCGATAACCATGTTGCTCACGCGGGGTTCGTGACAGAGGCGTGAGACATTTCCCAATCCGGGGTTGAGGACGGCAGTGGTGGCCTGCTTTTCGGTCAGGGGATAATGGTTTTTGTAAAACCTACGGACGAGATCACGAAAGCGCCGGTATTGGCGCGTGCAGCCGTGTGTCTCTATCCACGGGTGTTCATCCGGAGGAACCGCTTGAGTCGAGAGCTGCCCCCCGAGCCAATCGGTCTCCTCTACCAACGTCACCGTCACGCCGCGCGAAGCACAGGCCAGGGCCGCGGCCACTCCGCCGAGACCGCCGCCGAGGACGAGGACATCACTATGCCGCGAAGCGCTCACGCTGGCTGGGGAGTTGCCTGGTAAAGGCTGTCGACAATTTGAGAGACCGCCAGGGCCTCATTAATTTTGCAAATGCAGGTGTGCCTCCCATTTAGCTCATCAATGAACGCCCCGGCTTGAATACCGAATCGGTCGTTGTGGGTTTCGACCGGAACCTTGACTGCGCTGGGCGCGCCCTCCTCGTGGAGCGTGTAAAAAATGGGCTCGGAGTAGTTGTAGAACAACTCGGCTCGTTCAAAAATGATCCGCAAATCAAAGTGCGGGACCGGATACTCCCATGAGCCGCTGAGATGGACGAGGACATCCCGGTCGGTCTTGGCCTGGACCAGGGCGGCCGTTTCGCCGCGGCCAGGCCACGTGTGCCTCGTTTTCAAATCGCTCTCGATGAATTGTCCGGCAATAAACTGGGCCAGATCGATGCTGTGACACATGGTGTCCATCAATACGCCACCGCCGCTCAGGGATGGATCGGACATCCAGTTATCCTTGAGACGCTTCCCTCCGGCACCGACGATGAAATTTTGGGAAAGTGAGAGTAGCTGTCCATAGGTCGACTCCCTCTGCAGGGTCTTGACCTTTTGCACGAACGGTACGAATCGATGGCAGTAGCCGACGGCCATGATCAGGTCGCTCTGATCTGCCAATGCCTTGATTTCTTCCCCCATGGTTGAATCTATGGCCAGCGGCTTCTCCGCCAGGATGGAGACATTGGCCTCACGGGCCTGGTGGAAAATCTCCAGTCTTTGTGACGGTGGCGTGCACACCACGATGGCGTCCGGTCCCGCCTGGAGAAGGTCCGGCAGGGAGTGAAAGCTCTCGCAGGAAAATTCCTGGGCGAGTTTCTGCGAGGCGTCCTGGTTGAGATCGGTGATGCCGATTACCTGAACGTTGGGCAGGTTTTTGAAGGTCGATAGATGAACGCGGCCGATATAGCCCGCGCCCACAATACCGATGCGATGGATTTCGTTTTTCATGAATTAGTTGGCGAGAGTCTTTTGCAGCAAAGAAATGATGGTCTGAGTCTCAACTCGCTCAACGGGTTCCTTTGCCAGGGAAAAGAAGGATAAAATCTGCGTAAGAAGATTCTTGAAGATGGGGGAGGTGATTTCCAGGTGTACGGTTTTCTCGGGGGTCGCACCTACCACGCGGAATCCGGCCTGGCTCTTTGGGTACATAAAAATTGTCCCGATGCTTCCTCGTTGAAAAACCAGCCTGATTTGCTCCAGGGAACCCGTCTTCTTGTGGTCATAATCCACAATGTCAGTCCCCATGGTGGAGATAAGCGTCTCCAGGGGGTGAACCAGATATTCCGAGGCGGTGGCGCCGCCCGCATAGACCTGCATTTGCTGAAGAGTGCCGGCTGCGTTCCACTCCCTTAGTTCCGCCAGCTCATCGGCGTAGCGCAGGGCCGAACTCGTAAAGATGGGCACGCCGGCACGGTCGGCCATCTGGAACATCGCGTCGGCTTCGGCAAGGCTCTGAGCAAAGGTCTTGTCGACATAGATGGGGGCTTTGAAGCGGCAGGCTTCCTTGACCAAGGCCGCATGAACCTCGGGATTTGAGGGAGCAAGAACCGCTATTCCGTCGACTTCCATGTCAGAGTCTTCCTCGAGGAAGGGAATCTCCGATTTGTCGGCCCACTCCCGGCCGGATTCGGCCTTCAGGGCACGGCAGCCCGAAATGATGTAGCCGGAACCAGCGAGATCACCTCTCAGGAGATTCAGGAAGGTGTTCGCGTGATAGTTGTTTAAGTCATAGTCGAGAAAGACGATTTTTTTCTTCCCATCCGCAGCTTGATTTTGCTCCGGAGCATTTATGGATTCTGTGTTCATCAAGGTGTTTTGTCCTCCGGCGAGAGATAGCGTTTGATCTCGGGGACGAGAGAAGCGGCCCAGACGCGATAGCCGTCCTGGCTCAAATGGACTTTGTCCCGGAATAGCTCATCTTTCAGGTTTCCATCTTCGTGGACAAACTGAGGGCCAAGATCGATGAAATGGATGTTCTTGTTGTTATCAAATTTGGCCAGCAGAGCATTGGCCGCCGCACTATTGAGTCGCCCTGGATTCTGGGGGTTCTGGCCCATCGGGAAAATTCCGTAGAGAAGAATGTGCGCCTTCGGAAAGCGCTTCTGAAGTGTCTCCAGGATGAGTGACACTCCGGCCGCAATGTCCTGGGGCGGGTCTTTTCTTTGCAGTGTGTTATTCGTACCAATGAGCAAGACCACGACCTTTGGCTTGGCGGGGGTATCGAGATTTCCATTTTGCAGTCTCCACAGCACGTGTTCCGTGCGGTCACCGCTCATCGCAAACGTGGCAGCATTGAGAGGCTTGATTTCGCTCTCCCATACCGGGACGCCGGTTTGGGCATTGCGCTCCCACTCCCAGGTGATCGAGTCGCCAATGAGCATTACGTCAAATCCGCCCTTTTTCGCCTTTTCGTTGAGGATGACGCAGCCGGCTTTGCACCAGTCTGGTTCACGTGGTTGTGGTTGCGTGGACGGAGGCTGAGTTTGCGATTTGGCCGGTGAAGCCAGGAACAATGCAGAGCAAAGCGAAATGAGGAGGCGATTGGACATAGTGGAAAATGTTGTCGGAGCGTTTCAATAGGGCCAAAACCACGAGGCTTTTAGCTCGTTGAGGTCGCGGGCCGACTCGGTTTTGGGCTGGATTCGGACCGCCTGGGCATGGCCATCCGTAAACGACACGTTAATATAGTCCCCATGCACGGGATTGATTCCGGTCCATGACTTCGACTGCCCGGCGAGACCGACTCCGCCCTGGTTGACATACCATGTCTCGGGGCTCTGGCCGGGCTGGTAGGAGTCGAAAAGCAGAACCTTGACGCCATTGACGATGCTGGTTTTGGCCCCGATCAGATAATAGTTCATCGCGTAATTGGTCCACTGGCCGTTTCCGCTGTTTAGAGGCGCAGGATTTTTGGGGCAAAAATAGGGGGCCTTCTTCTTTCCGGGGCCGCGATGTTGGATATACGGCGCATTGCCAAATCCCGTTCCGATCAACGGCGCATACCACGCATATCGGGAAGCAGGATTGGCTTCATAAGCCGGGTACTTCATGTCGTTATCCGCCGCATAAGTTGCGATGCCTTGCGTTAGTACCCTTAGATTATTCAGGCAGGTGGTGGATTTGTGTTTGTCAGACAACGCGGTGAAGGCTGGAGAGATAAGGGCTGCAAGGATGGAAACGATGAGGATGGCGGCAAGCAGTTCAATTAATGAGAAGCCGGCATGCCGATGAGATCTTGAAACGATGCGAATCATTGTTTTGTTGCCTCCTGGAAGCTCTGGCTGACTTCCCGTTCATTTTTCGACTGCCAGCTAAGTCGGATGTTGCCCATGGTCCCCCGCAGGGCATCCTGCCCGAAATTCCCCCAAAAATTCGCGAAATTATAGAGGCGGGGAGCCTCCTCTTCGAGAGGCACAATGGGCTTGGCGCTGCCGGAATATATTTCGTCGGGATGCGGTGCGTTTCTATCAGCGCGATAGAATGCGAAGAGCCGACCGCCCTCTGTGGGAGCTGAGGCGATGGCCAGGTAATACCAGACGCCAGGCTGCCACTCGATGACCGGACTTTTCGCCAGGACGAAGCCGGTGGAATCCGTGATATTGATCGATCCGGCATTCAGGGAGGATGGCTCCGGTACGAGCCGGATAGTGATGTCGCTATGTGATTTCTTAGCGGGCTGCACCGCAAAGAGTAACTGGCTCCGCTCGGAGAGTTCATCGAGTTTGATCCAAAACTCGAGTGTCCATTCAGAACTGATCAGTCGCCGCAGGATCGCGGCGCCATCCGCGTTCATGTCTTCAAAATAGACCCGCCCTTGCAGGGTGGGGGACACTTTGAAGCCCTTCATGGATTTTGCCTCAGCATCTTCCGTGGTTTCCACCTGGCTCCCCAGGACCAAGGTGTGATTTTGCGGCCCCGCGTCTGCTTCCGGACTGCCAGGGGAAAACAGATAGTGAAACTCGAGATCTCCCGTTTGCGCCCGGGCGATGTCCATTTCGAGCATCAGGCCGGTGAGCAGGATCATGCCCTTGAAGAGACACAATGCCCTGCTTCGCCTGCCCGGTCGTGCGGAACCGCAACACAACATATCGCAGCCTTTGGTTGGGAGATTAGATATGGGCCTTCTTTTTCCGGACGATCAGAAACAGAAGGATTGCCCCGATTCCGACCATCGCGGTTGTTGAAGTTTCCGGCACAGCCAGGGTCGTAAATTCCGTGCGAGCAATGTTGGAGACGCGCACTTCATCGACAGAGCCCGGAAAAAAGTAGGAACCGTTGGCGCCATAATAGTTTCCGATTTCCAACTGCCTTTGCGCGGTCGAAGAGTTCAGAACAAGGTCACCGCGCGTGGTAGAATAAATCGGGGAGGGAGTCGTCGAATCACCCGCGACATTTCTGAAAAGTTTGATTGCCGTATCGCTTGCGCCAGGCCCGGTATTCTCGACAGTTACAGCGACATGATACCACTGGTCAACGGCCCAGGAGAGTCCGCCGATGGTGAAAGCCAGATTCGGTGAACTGGCGGTTCCAAAGGTCAGGGCATAAGGATTGGGGCCGCTGGAACCGAGAACGCCCAATCGATAGTCGTAGGTGGCATTCTGGAATGGCTGCACCGCGACGATCATGGCGTTGCTGGTAAAGTCGAGTGAGTCAAACTTGATCCAGGCTTCGAGGGTGAAGGCCGCCTGACCAATGGTATAAAGCACGGATTGCTGGCCGTTTGTCGTGGTCGTGTCCAAATAGGAGATCCGCCCGGTGGATAAGCTGGCGGCATCTTTCATGGATGTGCCCAGTCCTGGCTGGGAAGGTCGTCCTACGGCCACGGCGGAACCGATCGTCGCATTTCGATTGCTTCCGCTGCTATCGAAGGCGGTTGACCCGCTGGTCTCATTGAGATGATACAGCGCCACGGTGTTGGCGTCGGTGGTGTATTGGATCTGGCCGTAGACGCTTGATGCTGCCACCAGCAAGCTCACGACCCCTGTTAACGTGACGGTTGTATTTTTCATTTTGTTTATCAAATCTGAATTTTTGCGTCCTCCTCGAAGAGGGATGTTTGGACTTCCGGAAAATCCCCTTCCATTGCACCCACGTAAGGAGCCAGTTGGAGCGAGGGAAGAGAGGTGCCTTCCATCAGGGCCTTCATGGCCAGCGTGTAGACCTTCGCGTAGCTGTTGGTCGCGAACTTGAGCACATAGACCGGGAATCTCGGGCTGAGCTCGATGGCATCAGACGATCTCACCACCACATCCAGGGCCTTTGGCACGGAGATGTTTAATTCCATGATGGCCCTCTGGCAGTCCGGGAAAATCATGTCGTCTGCGAGGAAAAGTCCATCCGGGCGGTCTTTGGATGAGGTCCAAATATCGCGGAAACGCTCCCAGCCCATGCCTTGCTCCCAGCCGTTGGCATTGAGATCCAGGAGGCGGGAGTCCACCTCGATTCCATACTTGGGCGCCAGTTGGGCGAAGGCCTCACCAAAAGGTCGCACCCCATCGCGCAGACTCTCCCACCCCATAATGGCAATGCGCGACCGGCGGCGGTGATGGAAATAGGCTAATACCTGTTCCATCATCATGATTTTTTGTTGCAGGTCTTCTTTGCGGAAGAGCTGGGCGTCTACGATGGGAATTCCCTTTTGGGCAAATGTGTCGGTCCACGAAGGGTCTCTTTTAATAAAGAACCCGATCAAACCCCGCACCCGATCCAGTTCGACATCTGCCAGCAGATCTTCGCAAGTGATTCCCGTGGGCTCCACTCCCAGGGGAAGGTTGCCAAGATAGGGGCGGCAGGGGATTTCGAGAGCCTTCAGGTTATTCCGAATTTCCTGTGCGATTTTGAAAAATGCCGGCGATACGGGGCCGCTTGAGATATCGACGTCGAGCAACACGGCAACGTGCTTGCCTGTGGAGGATGCTTCCGCCACATAGGTCCCGCTGCCCTGCCGGCGTTCAATAACGCCATCCTTTTCAAGTTCGCTCAGCGCTCTTCTGACCGTGACAAGGGAGACATTAAATCTCTTCACAAACTCGCTTTCCGTACCCAGTCGATGACCCGGTCCGTACTGCGCGAGAGATTCCCGAATTCTATCCCGCACCTGCACATAAAGAGGGCGGCGCGCGATGGGCTGAGGGTCAGTTTTATGGAGCGGATACATTACAATGAATAATGAAGTTGTTACGAATATGACGAAAATTTCACTTGAATCAAGGAAAAAATCATTGCAATAAAATATTTATGTCTTTATCCATCATTCCTTCACGATGACCAAGGTTTCTTTGAGGCTCCTCTTTCCCCGATACCGTCTGGAACTCCGCCAGTGGAGGGTTCGCGGTTGCCTTTTGATGGCCGGGATGGTGTGTGGAGTTTTCCTTCCCTTTCGATCGGGCGACGCGGCAACGCTCCCCCGCAAATTGGCCTTCTATGTCGTAAAACCGACCGATTCCTCTCCCACCATGGAGGGGACTCTTGGCGAGGAGTGCTGGAAAGAGGCTGAGGTGGCTTCCGTATATTATGAATACTGGAAAACAAATCCCGGGCCCGGGAAGCTGCAGACCGAATTCCGGATGCTCTATAGCGACCGTGGCATCCATATAAAAATAACTAACTTTGACGACGCGACAAAGGCGGCCCGGGGCAAGGTCACGCGAGGTGACGATCCGGAACTATGGAAGGACGATTGTGCCCAAATCTACTTTGATCCCGCTGCCAAGGGCATCGGATTTGTAAATTTCACCGTAAATCTTCTGGGCACCCGAGGTGATATGAAGCGTCTCGACGCTGCTGTGACCATTCCTGAATGGAGTGGCGACGAATGGACGGCGCGGACTACGGTACTTCAGGATCGCTGGGTGATTGAGGCGTTTTTCCCCTGGACGGATCTCGGTGCGACCGCTCGCGAGGGCGACATCTGGATGTTCGATCATGTCAGATTTGCCTGGCGGGATGAGCGGCTTACCGGGGTGACTTGGGCGCCCGGCGGGAACTACGCTAATCCCCGTCTTTTTGGGTACCTCTATTTCGCAGGCCGAGGGGCGGTCTCTCCTCGGCATCTGGCCGCGGCCCTTGATGGCATGGCCGCGCCGCCGTGGATGATTCCTGTGGGTGAAAATGTTCTGGTGGCAAAGGACGAGAGCAGGCCCGAATTGGTCTCGATCCGGAACTTCGTAGATACCTACCGCGCCGAAATGGGATCTTACAAAGATCGGCTGGAGGAAAATAAAACCCAACCCTTTTCGGCTGAGCTAAAAAATCGGGCGGAGGATCTCAATAAGATTTCCTCGCTTGAGGCTCTGAGCCGGATCGATGAGATCGTCGAAACCTCCCGACAGTTAAACGACCTGTATTGGCAGGCTCGTATCAACAGCTTGTTGGAAGGTGCTCCGAAGCCGTAGTCGCTTTTTCGTTCTGTGAGCCTTCTTTATACTGTCATCAACGCCGGAACTCCTGGCAACAATTCCTTGGATTTGTTGGCCAGAGCGCGATCTGATCTCTCGCGCTCTCTGCCGGACCTGGCTGTCGTTGCCATCGGAACGAATGACGCTCTCAATTCGCAAAAGGCCATCAGCCTCGACCAATTTGAAGACAATATCAGGGGCCTGGTGAATTTCGTTCTGGAGACGGTTGCTTCCTTGATCCTGATCGTGCCTCCGCCCTGTGTGGACGAATATGTGCGGGAACGTCATCCTCGAGGTTTCTTCGGTGACGAGACGCCTTCGATCCGGTTGAACCGGTATTGTGAAGTCCTGCGATGCTTCAAGTCCGACGGGCCGATTCGGGTGGTGGATATCCATGCGCACTTTTCGAGTCGGAAAAAGGCCGGTTATCGCCGCGAGGACTGGATTCTGAATGAAGAAAATTCCGGCATCCGCGACGGGGTGCATCCGACTCCATCGGGATATTATGAAATTGCTCGCGAGGTCTTTTCAGCCGTCAGACGGAGCCGGTTTTTCAGCGGCACGGTTGCTTGTCTTGGCGACAGCATCACGTTTGGAACCGGGGCGCAGGCTGCGGCAACCCCGCCGTCATCCTGTTACCCAGCCGTTCTCGAGTCTCTCCTCAACAATTCACTTACCACGTCCTAGCCGTCGTTCCAATCATGGTCGCAAAAGCAGCATCCCAATTCGTATTTCGCATCCTGGCCGCTTGTCTCTGGGCAAGCTGTTTCATCGCCTCTTTCTCATCGGTGCATGCCGATAATCGGGCGGACGGCGGATTCCTGAGGGACATCACGTCAGGCTATGTCACTCCACATCTCAACTGGGGAAAACCGATGGAGGGAGGCCCGATCAAAATCCTTGCGATCATTCCGCGTAATCTGGCGGCGCGCGAAATTGTCGAGCTGAGCCAGAGGGCTGAGATCGAGTATCAGGCGGTTGCCATTGCGAATGCCACGGCTCTCGCCGTGCCCATCGTTTATGAAGCGACCACGATTGGCACCAGCCAGTATGAAAAGACGCAGGAACTCCTTCGTAAGCTCGACGGCAAATACGATGTGATTGTTCTCGCAAATGTCGACTTTGGGATTCTCCCACTCGAGGCCCAGTACAAGATTCTTCATCACGCGAATTCCGGCGGCGGCCTGCTGATCACCTATCTTCGCCCCTTTCCGTATAAAAAGGCTTTCGCTCACCCGGATGATGGGGCGCAGCAGATCGCCGGTATGTTTGATTTGAGTGTTCTGCCCAAAGATGCCGCCAGGCTGCCTCTGTCGAAGATACTGAATACCTATGCATTTGGGCAGGGGAGGATTGCGACCGTAAGTTATCCCGGGATGACCGGAGCCGGCGGTGGCGGCCTCGGACTGACGGCCTTTGAAAGCTATGCGCCCACGGGTTGGAAAGCGCGTTACGAAAATAACATGGCCTTCATCATACGCACTCTGCAATGGCTGGGTAAACGCGATCTGCGGCCCACTGTGGTTCCTTCAAAAGGCCAGGGATCAATGATCGCGGGGAAGGAGGCGGAATTTGACTTGGATTTCCATGGGGCGGATGCCGGCACCACGCTGCGAGTGCGAATCCGCGATGGCTGGAATGATGTGAAATGGACGAAGGATTTCGCTTTGTCCAAGGACGGTATCGTCAAGTTGAATGTGCCGGCTCTGGCCGCAGGCACGCATTATTTAGATACGTTGATCGAGCGGGGAGGCAGATACGTAACGATCGGAGTATTTGGGTATGATGTGCATTCCCCGATGGGATCAATGGATATCAAGCCATCCAAGACTTCCTTTGAATCCGGCGATACCGTCAAGGCGACCATTCAGCTTCAACAGTCTTTGGGTGAGGATGCGGAGTTGTCCGTCGACCTTGCAGACCTTCCGGGAAGAAATGTTTGGTTTCGGAAAGTATTGGCCCTGCCCAAAAATACCACCGAGCTCGATGTGGAGTTTCCCGCCCGGCTGAATCCGACGATCGCTGGAGCATTGATCTGCAACCTGAAAATCGGTGGCAGGGACGTCTTGAGGGAGGAAAAGGTCATCTTCTTCCCCAAACGGCAGTTGGAGATGTTTCCCACCATCCTCTGGGGAAGCATTCCCCCCTATCTCTCCGAGATGTATGCCGGACAAATCAACCAAAGCTCATCTTCTCCCATCGGCCTCAGTAATCCCGGCAGTAAGGGAGAGAACGGGCGCCTGGCCGCTCTGTTTAACCAACGGTACATTCCGTATCTCACCCGCATCGGTCTGAAGGCTGGCGAGAGGGGGCAGACTCTGTCGGAAAATTGGATGGGAATGTCCAAAGAAGAAGCGGTCGCGGCCACGGAGGGTGACGGCTCGTTCTATAATCCGAAGGTCCGGGACTTTTGGAAAAAGACGATCGATCGAAGGATGGAGGGGCTCCCGGATATTGGGCCGGTGATTTACACGCTCGGCGATGAGAACTTCTTCTCCTACGACGCGGGATATTCACCTGCCGATGGTCCGGCTTTCGCGGCCCATCTTAAGGAACGTTATCAGACCGTCGAGAAGCTCAACGCAGCCTGGGGCACCTCTTACCGGAATTTTGAAGCCGTCGAGCATCTTTCACCCAAGACCATGCGGGAAAAGTCGCTCTTCCCCATGTGGTACGAACATCGCCGCTTCATGGAAAAGCAATATGCCGACGTTCATCATTATCTGGCCGATTGCATCAAGGCCCATGATCCCCACGCTCTCGTGGGGGCGGAAGGCTCGGTTCCAGGAAACCTTGAGCAAACCATGGAAAAGCTCGATTTCTGGGGCCCGTACACGGATGCGGTTTCCAATGAGCTGCTGCGCAGTCTGGGTGGCGAAAAGTTACGGACATTGTGGTGGGGCTACGGTGCGCCCAACTCCGTCTATCCGCTTTGGAAACCACTGTTGCAAGGCGTCGTCAATGGTTCCGCCTGGTACACGAGCGGCATTGAGACCGCCAGTCTGCTCTCCATCGATTTCACCCTTGCCGAATACTATCGGAAGCTAAAGCCTCACCTCGATGCCCTGGAGGGAGGGCAGGCCCAGGCTCTCGTCTCTGTCCCTCTCAAGCAGGACGGTATTGCCATTCTCTGGAGCCACGCCAGCTACAGCGCCTCCATGATGGATGAGCGCTTCTGGAAGCCTGGCGATTCCATCAATGTGCTGATGAACTTCTGCTATCGCCAGGGTTTGAACTTCGACCTGGTCACTTCGCAGCGAGTCGAGGAAGGCGCGTTATCAAAATACAAGATATTGTTTCTCTGCGGAGCATCCGCCCTCTCCGGGAAGGAAGTTGAAAATATCACTGAGTTCGTGAAACGCGGAGGCGTGGTGGTGGCCGATTTGAATCCCGGCGTTCTCAACGCTTATTGCCATCCCCTTGAGCGGAGCAGTCTGGCGCCCTTGTTCGGATTGCCGGATTTCGATTGGCAGTCAAAGCCAGAGTTGAAGCCCGTCGCCATTGACCGGTCTGTCCGCGGGAGAGAGATTTCCTTCAAGGCGGAAAAGGCGTTTCAGTCGGTCTCCGTTCCTCTCTTCTCCGTGCGGGAGTTGGATAGTGGTCTTGCGATTTTACTCAACTTCAATCTGAGCTCCGCTCAAAATACGGCCCATACCGAGACTCCGATGGACCGTTTCCTTTTGGAGCTCCTCAAAGTGGCGGGCATTACGCCGGAAGTTTCGATCTCCGGACTCTCCACCTCCGAGGTGGTAGTGCGCCTGCGGGAGGGCCCGGATTTTCAGGTCCTTGGTCTTCTGACTCCGCCTGAAGACAACGGAAAGTCGGCCCGGATAGATCTGCCGAAATCTTTCTGGATCTACGAGGTGAACAAAGGATTGATTGGCCAGGGGAGCAAGGTCGATGCACATGTTGAGGCGCCCCTGCTCTTGTATTCTTTGTTTGATACCCAGCAGGAACCGCCCGCTTTCGATCTCGGCAAAACCGAGGTTCCACCCGGTCAGTGGTTTTCCATTCGTTCGCAGGGCTTCCGCGAGAGCGGCATTTATCGGCTGGACCTGGTTGGCCCCGCCGGCACGGTCCTGCCGGGAAGAACCCGGTTTTTTAAGGGGAAGGACCCCGGAGCGGCCGGAGAAATAGTCTTTGCCTACACGGATGCCGCCGGGAAGTACGCCGTAAAGATCACGGATATCCGCACCGGTCTGCAGGCTGAAGCCGGTGTCCTGCTGACCGCACCTTGAGAATGAAGAGAGCATGGTTCCATAAGCCATTTTGGGCAGCATTGATCACAAGTGCTGTTCTCTGCTCGGCTGCTCTTTCATCGAACGGTGAAAGCGCGCACATGACGCGAAGCACGGAGACAGAAACGATCTCCGGAGAAACAGCGACTGGAAAAAAGATCGATGTAAAGATTCCGTATGGAGAAATAACCTACCGCGGCTTCTTTCGTCCCTCTGCGGAAGGTGTCGACAAGCTCCAGTTTGGACTGAACTTTCAACGCCCGCAGAAGACCAATGGAGGCTGGGATGGTTGGAATTTCATGCGGGTGGTGGGGATGGTGGATCAGCGTCCCGTACAGATATTCAAACGCTGGCTTATCGAAGACGCCGAAATTCTCGAGACCGATCAACGCACTTTGGTTCAATTGCGTTGGCCATTGTCTGTCGCTGGTACGGACATGGTGGTGACGACGATTCAGTATCCGACCCATCCCGACTGGATCTTTGTGCGGGTCCTCATGCGGGGTCGGGACTTGTCGATAGATTCCGTGGACTTGAGTTGCTTTCCGGGAAACACCAGCGGTCCTCCTGAGCGGGAGCGTTGGCTCGCGAGCCTCCTCCGCGAAGGCGTGGTCGGGCCGCGCGCCATCTCCTTCGGCCCGGATGACTGCGCGTTTGTTTTCTTCAATCAAATGGCCCAGATAAATTCCGGCTGCCTTCTCGTCATCGGCCCGCATTTCCCTGAGTCCGTCTCGATTTCGGGTGGTATACAAACACGGGTGAAGTGCAAGCCCGGAACCCAGGAAATGAGCTTCGCTCTCGGAGGATTCGACAAACGATCCACCGAGGATGTTGTTCGGGTCTTCCGAATGGAAGGTGCGGCCAACATACAGAAATTTTTGCATGATATCGACTGGACTCCGAGGCTCGATACGCAAGCCCATGACCGTCTTATTCAGAGCCTCGAACAGATTCTAACCGACAATCAAACCACTGGAGTTCCCCTCTTCCGGGAGTTGAGAGGGAAATATGAAAAGGCAAGAAGCGAAAATCGCAATGAGGACGCGATCAAAGTCGTCCAGCAGCTCTCCGAGCTGAAAGAGAAATCCATAACTTCCATTCTTCAGCAATGGAAATGACTTCCTCTCAGGACTCCGGCGGCAACGAGCGCCTTCTGCCATCCCTTTTGTGAAAACCTATCCGAACCCCATCCGCGTCGGAGTCATTGGCTGCGGGATGTTTGCGCGGCAGACATTGCTGCCGCACATCGCATCCATGGATGAAGCTCGCATTCATTCCTGCTGCGATTCCAACGCGGCTGCTATCGAGGCGTGTTTAAAATTTGAGCCGGAGCGGGTCACATCGGACTTTCTTTCGGTGGTCGAAGATCCCGAGGTGGACATGCTCGTGGTCGCCACCTCGGAGACCTTCCGTCTTCCCATCATTCAGGCTGCCGCCCGGGCCGGAAAGCCGGTTTACTGTGAGAAGCCGCTCGCGGACACGCTGGAGAACGCAAACGCCATCGAACAGTTTGTGAAAACCTCGGGCATTCCCTTTTGTGTCGGTCATAACCGCCGTTGCGCGCCTGCATTGGTCATGGCGCGCGAGCTGTTTGTTTCTCATATGAAGGCACCTCGGACTGTTTCGTGGCGCTTTAAGCGGGAGGGGGCAGAGGCCATTCCGGTTGGTGACAATCCGGGAGTCCCTATTCTGACCATAAGGATTAATGACGATTGGCAGAGTTGGAATGCCGTCCATCTGCTTCACGGAAAAAATCGTGAGGTTGGCTTGATCCTTTCCGAGGGGACTCACTTTGCCGATCTCGCCACATGGTTCCTGGATTCCGAGCCGGTCGAAGTTCACTGCATCGGCAGCGGCATATTGAACCATGTCATCACGATCCGGTATGCGAATGCGGGGATTGCAAATATCACCATGGCCGGTACGGGCTCTCTCGGCTACCCGAAGGAATTGCTTGAAGTCTTCGGCAACGCCGGTGCGCTTGTGGTTGATCACATGCTGGAGGTGCGCTCTTCCGGCATCGAGGATTTCCCTGCGATCCACCGGTTTCCCCTGGCTGGTTCCGCTGCGTCCGGCGAAGCTGGGTTTGCCTCATGGTTCGAACAAAAGGTTGCGGCTTGTAGAGAGGCGGCTGACACGAAAGACGTCTTCAAACAATTTTCCGCGGAGGCGGACAAGGGACACCGGAATATTCTGAGGGAATTCATTCGCGAGATTAGGGGGTTGCGTGCGCCCGTCTGCCCGATATCCGATGCGATCACCGCCACAAAAATCTGCCTGGCGGCCGTGCGCTCCCGATTGGAATCCCGCCCGGTCAGGTTGGCGGAACTCACCTGATATTCCGGCGAAGCGAAAAAATTTAAAAATGAAAGCAGCAGTTATTGGAACCGGACAAATGGGTCGAAAGGTCGTTTGCCATCTTAAGGACGACCACAATGTGCAGGAGATACTTGCTTACGATGCCTCCGAGGACGTCCTGCGGAAATGCGTGCAGGATCATGCCTGGGTGCGGGCCGCTTCGTGGTCGGATATCCTGGGTGATCCTGAAGTGCGGCTGGTTTATATTACGGCGTCGAATGATGCCCACTTCCGCCTGGCCACCGAGGCTCTGCAGGCCGGGAAAGCAGTGATGTGCGAGAAGCCCATGGCCACCACGCTGGCCGATTCAGTGAAGATGCTTGAGCTGGCAGGGACATTGCAGGGCTATCTGCAAATCGGTTTCGAACTGCGCTACTCGAAACTTTATACGACGGTCAAAAAGTGGATCGACGACGGCCTGCTCGGAAAAGTCGTCTCGATTCAATGCACTTACATATGCAGCGAGTTTCATCATAAGAACTCATGGAGAAACAAGGTCGCGTCTGGCGGGTCGATGTTCGGGGAAAAACTAAGCCACTATGCGGATTTATGCCGGTGGTTCATGGGTGACGAGGTTGATGAGGTCTTCAGCGCCTGCTCGCCGAATGTCGTGAAGTATTTTGAAGTCCACGACAACTACCAGACGACCATGCGGTTTCGTCAGGGCGGGATTGCTCACATCACCTTCATGATGAACCTCGCCGCCGCCTTTGACGGAGATCCCCTGCAGAATCCCGTGGATCAGCAGCAGGGGGATGGTCATGAACTGCGGTTTCTCGTCGTTGGCGAAAATGGCGCGGTGGAGACGGACGTGTTTCGGCGTTGCATCAAGCGCTGGGAGTTCACCGACACACCCGAAAAGCTGCATAGTAGCTGGGTGGAAAATCTGACCTGGAGCGGTCCGGAGGACCACGCCTACTTTCACAATACCACCGGGCAGGCCGTCGATATTGCCCGGAGGGTCTCCCTGGGGTTACCGCCTTTCACCACCCCGAGGGATTCCCTCGAAACCATGGTTCTCTGCGAGGCGGCGGAGCGGTCTGCCGCTACCGCCCGAATCGTAAAGATCGATGACTTGAAAGGTGAGGCCGGGCTTTCCTCCTAACTTCGCGTGACGACCGCTTGTTCCATTCTTCTTGTCAGGAACCGCCTCCGAATGGTGTCCCAGTGAACGCGCCATGAGCTTCTTTTCACCGATCACTAATCGCTCCGCCGCTGCGCGGCTCCTCTATTTCGGGGTCTATGTTCTGCTGACTTTGGGGGCGGTCAGTATGCTGGTGCCCTTGCTGGTGACGTTGTCCGGTTCGATGTCCGGACCGAATGACAGGGAGGCGGTCACTTTCTTTCCTCGTTTCCTGGTCAGCGAAAAAGCGCTTTGGTCCCGCTATGTCGATGCCCGTTACGGCGGAGCCGTCGATAACCTGCGCATGGCTTGGAGCAATGGCGACGTGGATTTCGGCGATACGGCCGTGTCGGCAGCACCCGACCCCGAATTGGTGCGCCTTTGGAAAAAATTCTGCGAAGAGGAAAGTCCTCTTACTCCTCACCAAGCCGGTCTGGCCTTTACCCGGGCAACCTTACAAAACGCCGCGCTCGAAAACACCCGCTTCCGCAAATGGCTCCTTCGCCAGTATGACGGCAGCATCGACCGTCTAAATCGTGATCTTTTGCTTGAGATCCCTCGTATCACCAAGCTGGCCCCGCCTGTTCAAAATCGCATTGTCTTCGCCGAACCGATGCGACCCTATCTGGAAGCCTTCGATCGTTACATAGCGACGATACCGCTATCCGGACGGTTGCCTTGGGATGTAGGTGGTTTTTTCCGTGGCGTTTTTCTCCCCCGGGCGTACGGCGATATCGCAGCTTATAACGCTGCGGCGGGCACATCCTACAACTCGTTTTCCGAAGTGCCCTTTCCCGCCACGGCGCCAACCGTGGGTGGGGAAGCCTGGCTCCGTTTTGTTCGTCTCGTTCTTAATCCGGAGTTCGTGGAGCTTTCGCCGGCAGGCAAGGAAGCCCTGAAAACCAGCAGTTTGGAGAAGGCGGAGTTCATCCGTTCGTCGGCCATTTCCGCTGACCTTCGCATCGCCAGCATCGACCGGCAGTTCTCTGCTTGGGCCGTTCAACATGGCGTGGCCGATGCGCGTATCCCCCAGGCCGCCATGGATTGGGAAAATTTTCAGGCCACCAAGTCCTTTTGGCGCTGGCAATTCGTTACGCAAAACTTCCGTTACGTGCTCGACGAGGTCCTTTTTCAAGGCAACGGGGTGAGGAACACCTTCATCCTCGTCGTTCTTTCCGTTTTCGGCGCATTGACCATCAACCCAATGGCCGCATACGCGCTTTCACGCTTCAAGCTCCGGCAGACCTACCAGGTTCTTTTGTTCTTCCTGGCCACCATTGCCTTTCCCGCGGAGGTGGCCATGATTCCGAACTTTCTTCAGATCAAGGAATTCGGACTGATCAACACCTTCGGAGCTCTGGTTGTCCCCGGTTTGGTCAACGGGTTCTCGATTTTTCTGCTCAAGGGTTTTTTCGACAGCCTACCCAGGGAACTCTACGAAGCCGCAGATATCGATGGTGCCAGCGAGTGGCAAATTTTCTGGGGCATCACTATGAATCTTTCGTAGCCCATCCTCGCGGTGGTGGCCTTGGGCGCGTTTACGAGCGCCTATGGAGCATTCATGTTCGCATTGATCCTCGCCCCCGATCCCTCGATGTGGACCCTCATGGTCTGGATTTATCAACTCCAGCAAAATGTGGGACCGAGTATCACCTACGCTTCCATCCTCCTCACCGCAGTGCCCACGTTGCTGGTTTTCATTTTTACTCAGAATCTCATTATGCGCGGCATCATCGTCCCGACTGATAAATGAGGCCGCTCCTTCTACTAATACTGGCGGTATTGGTTCTGGCCGGGACCGTGCTGGGAAAGGAAAGTGTCCCTTTGCGGGTGGAAGGCCTGTTCTCTGCCGAGACCACGCAGCCTTCCGGGCTGGCGGAGTATCGCGTGTTGCAGGAGTTCAAACGCCGTTTCCCCCATGTCAATGTCCTGCCCACTGAAGGCCTGCGCATCGAGGGGTTGGGCACGGAAGTCACTTCGCTTATGATGATCGCCGGCGGCATTGCCCCAGATATCCTTTCGGTGAATTTCCGTAAGATCGACAGCTATGTCCGACAAGGGTTTCTTTATCCGCTGGACGAGTTTATCAGCCGGGCAGAGAGCAAAAATCCCGGCTGGAGGAAGACTTATATTCTCCCCCAGGTCGAACCGGTCATACGCCGTCCGCGATTGCAAGAGGCTCCGCACTACTATGCCTTGCCAGTGCAATATCAGGTCATGGGTCTATTCTATAATCGCCAGCTCTTTCGCCGGGCCGGCTTGCCCCTTCGCGCCCCTCGGGATTGGACCGAATTAGTCGAATTCTCCCGCCGTATTTCCGCCTTGGATCCGCGCTATTATGGCATGGCCATGGGCACCGGCCAGCAGGCCTCATGGCACCTTATGAATTTTCTCTGGTCCTCCGGCGCGGAGGCCGTGGTGGAGGTCGCGCCCAACGAATGGCGGGCCGCCTTCAACACCGAAGGCGCCATCGACGCCTTCGAGTTTTACTATCGTCTGGTCGAAGGTGAAAAACTGGCCGTCCGCGGCGATACCACCACGATGAACAATTCCGGAGAAATGCGCCGGGTGGGCATGCAGTTTGGTTACATCGGCTCTCAACTCTCCCTTGACCCCAATATTTGGGGTTTCGGTGCGGTCCCGCTCGGACCCACCGGGATACGCGGCGCCGAGGTGAACGCCAGAATGATGGGTATTTTTGCCGGCGTGAAAGACCCAAAGGTGAGGGAGGCTGCCTGGGACTTCATTAGCTTCTTTGGCAGTGATGCCGCCCAGAAAATCCGGGTCGATGCCTTTATCGAAATGGGGCTGGTCAACCAGATCAATCCGACCGATCTGCGTAAATTTGGGTACACGGCTTTTTTGGAAATGGCTGAGCCGGGATTGGAACAGTCCGTCCAGACTGCTTTTGCAACGGCCAAACCCGAACCCTATGGCAAAAACTGCAACTTGGTTTACGTGGAGATGACCTATCCTCTCGATCAGGTCTTGTTCAACCCCATGATCGCCGACGCCTGGCACCGTGGGAATCGGGAGACGATACGCCGCGAAATTAAAACCATTCTTGATACGGCCGTCGCCCAAACCAACGAGCGCATGCTCGGGGTGGTCCCGGCCAAGACGATGCAACACCGTCGTGCCGTCGCCTGGGTGGTGGCGTTCTTGATCCTGCTAGCCTTCGTGGCTATGGCCCGGGCGATTCTAAAAACCTTTGCGCATGTGGGACAGGGAACCAGCCGGGCGCGGGGCATTCAAAAATACTATGCCTGGGGATTGCTGTTTATTCCGCTGGCCCTGAGTTTTACCTGGCAATACATCCCGCTGGCGCGCGGCGCACTTGTTGCTCTCCTGGATTACCAACTGCTCCTAAAATCCACCTTTGTGGGTATCGATAATTTTGCCAATGTAATCTTCGATCTCCGCTTTTGGAGGTCGCTTGGCGCAACCTTTCACTTCGCCTTTTGGCTGCTGACGGCGGGCTTTGCCACGCCCATTGTCTTGGCCTACTTGCTGCACCTTGTGCCTCGGCAAAAGATGCTCTTTCGGACGATCTACTATCTTCCCGCGCTTCTTTCTGGAGCGGCGCTTTTTATCCTGTGGAGGCAGTTTTTCGATGCGAACGGACTCATCAACGAAATCCTTTCCTTCTTCGGCCTGCCCTTCGACCGTAAGTGGTCGGACGATCCTTTCCTCGCCATGTTGTCATGCGTCATCCCGGCCGTCTGGGCCGGGGCCGGCCCAGGGTGCCTCATTTATCTGGCCGCCCTCAAAACGATTCCCGAAGAACAATTTGAAGCCGCAGAGATCGATGGTGCCGGCTTCTGGAAAAAGACCCGGCACATCGTTTTTCCGGGTTTGAAACCGCTTATCATCATCAATTTTGTCGGAGCCGTAAGTGCTGCCTTTCAGTCCTCGCAGAATGTATTGATCATGACTGGAGGTGGTCCCAATGGAGCCACCGAGGTAGCGGCGCTACGCATCTTTTATGAAGCATTCATGTTCCTGAATTTCGGGCCCGCCACGGCCATGGCCTGGATTTTAGGGGCCATGCTCATCGGTTTGACGGTCATTCAATTGAAACGCCTTAGCCAAATGGAATTTCGCAGCGGCGGTCGCTAAGCCTCAATCACGGATCATCATGAAATCTCATGTGGTGGCACTTGATTTGGGCGGGACCTGGGTAAAGGGCACGGCGATCCCTCGTGAGGATGCGAAAGATATCGACCTCATTCATCCGGTACGCGTGCCGAATCCGCTCCACACGTCTACCAGTGCCGGGGAATTTGCGCGGGCCGTGGCGGATTTTTGTCGCGAGCTTTGCGGAGGATACCTGCCGCTTGCGGTGGTGGCGGCAACGGCGGGTGAGGTTAATGCCGCTGGTAATGGATATCTTTGCGCGGGCCATCATCTCGGGGTGATGGGAACCACACCTTGGGTGGATCTCCTCTCGCGAATGCTGAATTGCCCGGTAAAGCTCATCAACGACGCCGAGGCATTTCTTCTTGGAGTAGCCGCCCGGGGCATATTGCCAGCGACGATGGATACGGGAGCCCTTGTCGTGGGAACCGGATTGGGTTTTGCCATGGTACGCCAGGGACGATGGTGGAAGCCGGCCCGGAGGCTCCTTCATTTCGGTTCCATTGCCACGGAAGGAGGAGACTATGATCAATGGACCAGCGCCGTGCGGGCCTCGGAGAATAATCTCCTTCGTGGCAATGGGATCGATGAGAAATATGCCGATACGATCGCGGGTGCGGTCGCCACGGCGGTGAACTTATTTCATCTGCGTATGATCTTGCTGGGCGGCGGCATCGTTGACCTGACCCGGGAAGCTGGCATTGATCTGGCGGCCTCCATCACCAAAGGTGTCATGAGCCGCCTGCTGCCCGGCGTACTCCCTCCGGAAATTGTGGTCATCAAGGAAGGAAACCGCGCCATCCTGGAGGGCGTGCTGGCTTTGGCGGCGGGCGAGGGCGTGGCAGAAGAGACGAGATTTCAAAGTGACTTTGCCAAACTTGCCACCGAAGGAAATGCGGGCGGAGCCGGCATCGAAAGGCTGACACCCAGGGAAATCGTGGCCCGCCTCCTTGAGGAGGAGAGTCGTGCGGCCATGCGTTTTCCGCATCAGGCCACAATCCTGGCCGAAGGAGCGGATTTGATCGCCAGAAGCATTCGGAAGGGTGGCCGGGTGGTATACGTCGGAGCGGGGACCAGTGGGCGACTGGGAGCGCTCGATGCGGTGGAAATTCCCTGCACCTTTGGTTTGGCCCCGGATCGTTTTGTGGCCGTGATTGCCGGAGGAATCTCAGATGCCGCTTTGACCATCGAAGACCAATTTGAAGAGGATATTTCCAGCGTCCCCGACCTCATATTGCTCTCGCTTAATGAGAAGGATGTTGTGGTGGGGATTTCAGCGAGCGGCACCGCCTTCTTCGTGCGGTCGGCCCTGGCTTACGCCAAAACAAAAGGAGCGACGACCATCGTTATTCATGAATCTGAATTGGAACGCCCATTGGCCGGCCTCTCCATTCGTCTGGAAAGCGGGCCGGAAGTGGTGGCCGGATCGACCCGGCTGAAGGCGGGCACCGCGACCAAGAAGGCTCTGAATGTCCTTTCCACCACCGCGATGATCTTGCTTGGAAAAATCAGGGATAACGAAATGGTCGACCTGCATTGTTGTAATGCCAAACTGCAGAAGCGGGCGGTGCGCATTCTTATCCGGCTGCGAAACCTCTCGGAAGAGCAGGCCATGGCTTTGCTCATCCGGCATGATTTCAGATTGCGGGATGCTCTGGATGCGGACATGGCAGGTGTCCAGGAAGTCGCGGATAAAATCCGGAAATGAGGCCATAATTCGTCCCAGGCGGACTCGGTTCAGTCGCAGCCCCGCCGCATAAGATGACAGACGCTTGATTGTCCCGCCGCGATGGACGACGGTGAAGGTAATTTACATCGGGGTTATTTTTAATGACAATGCAAGCCATCACAAAAATCTCCACCTTGGTGCGGTTGCTCGTAATTCTGACGCTCGCGTTGGCCGGTGGAAGAATACTGGCGGAATCAGCCGGAGAACTGGCGGAAAGAGCGGATGTTTTCGACCGGAAACTGAAGGCCGCCGAGGCGCTTGAGCTATACCTTCAGGTGGAGAAGTTTGAGCCGGACAACGCCATGGTCCTCGTCGGCATCGCCCGGCAATATCGCCATCTTATGGCCGACGCGCCTTCCACCGCGGAAAAACGTCGGCTGGGCAATCTTGCCCTGGCCTACGGAGAGCGGGCGGCGATCCTCGCCCCGAAGGACTCCGATGCCCAGTTGTCTATCGCCATCACCCTCGGGAAAATGCATTCGCTTGAGAGTTCAAAGGAACAGGTGGAAGGCTCCCGTCGTATCAAGGCGGCGGCGGATCGGGCGCTGGCACTGAACCGCAACAACGATCTGGCGTGGCACCTACTGGGTCGCTGGCACGAGGGGTTTGCTGACCTCAGCACGATTCGGCGAGGGGTGGGGGAGGTGCTATATGGTAAGTTGCCGGTATCTACGAATGAGGAGGCTGCGCGGTGTTTTCAAAAGGCCCTGCAGGCGAATCCCAATCGCCTTATGCACTACATTGAACTTGGGATCGTCTATGCAAAGATGGGCCGTAGCGAGGAAGCCCGGAAGCTGATCGAAAAAGGCCTTAAGATGCCCAACGTGAGCAAGGATGATCCCGACTACAAGCTGCGCGGTCGGGAAGCACTGAAGAAACTCTCGTAGGGTTTTCGCCAACCTCAGGCGGGAAGGTCGGCCAGCGAGGCATCCACGTAGAGGTGATGCCAGAGTTGGGTCGCGACGACGGCGGCCAGGCCCATTTCCACAGAAAGCCGAGGCAATGAACCTAGACGCAGTTCCCGGTAAGCCTTCCGCCAATGGCGCACCGCCGACACATCGAAATAGCCGGTGCGGCGCAGGGACTCTTCGCTGAGGAGTTGCCCAATAAAGGGGGGCTCGGGTTCCAGGTGGAAACTGTCGAGGGGCGCGCGGAAGATCACTTTTTGGCGGCGATAGACCTCCGGCGGCACCCACCGTTCCGCGAGCAG
Organism: uncultured Chthoniobacterales bacterium; assembly: GCA_964445975.1. Lineage (GTDB taxonomy): Bacteria > Verrucomicrobiota > Verrucomicrobiia > Chthoniobacterales > Terrimicrobiaceae > CAYUMP01. The sequence goes on from CAYUMP010000008.1 coordinate 116,995, forward strand.
GCGCAAGAGATGTTTGTCGCGGAACCCCCGCAGTTTCCAGCGCGGATGGATCTTCGAGAGAAAATCGAAAACGTCCTCGTCGAGGAACGGATAGCGAACCTCCACCGACGAATTCATGGCCACGCGGTCGCCCTTGGCCTGGAGCAGCAGACCGGCGAGGGTGACGCGAGCGGCGACCCAGACGCCGCGGTTCAGCGGATGCCATTTGCGGGCGCGGTCGAGATCGATGCCCAAATCCGCCCAGGGATTGTTTTGCTCCAATACTTCGCGCATCGGTTCGGCGTAAAAGCGGAGTTTCGAAAGGCCCAGGACGCCATAGGCGTCGATCCAGGCATTGGGGCCGCCGATGGCATCCTCCGCGCGCTTACGCGACTCGCGGGGATATTGTGGCACGTGGTTCGCCCGCAGGTAGGCGCGGCGTGCGAGATTGCTGAGCGGGAGTCCCGGTATGGCATCGAGCAGGCCGAGCAGCTTCGCCGCTTTATACCATGGATATCCGATCAGCCATTCGTCTGCGCCTTCGCCGGTGAGGACGACCTTTTGTCCATTGGCATGCACCCGTGCGGCCAGTTGCAGCAGTGCGGCGCAGGACGTGTCGATGACCGGGGACTCCGCCGCCCGGATGAGCTGCGGATAGGTGGAAATGGCGTCGGCGGCGCGAAATTCCTGCACGATGGGTGGTTTCGTGCCGACATGCCGGGCGACGAGGTTGGCGGCATCGAGTTCGTCGAGTCCCGGAGAGTCTACCCGGACGGTATAGGTGTTGATCGCCGGTCCCTTGAGATGGCAGGCCAGCGCCACGATCATGCTCGAATCCACGCCGCCTGACAAATAGGCCCCCACCGGCACATCGGCCCGCAGGCGTTTCTCCACTGCGCGAAGCATCAGCTGTTCGAATTGGTCGACCAGTTTTTTCGGGTCCCCGCCAGGGTCTTCCTCGCCGCGATCGGGAAAATCCATCACCCAATAGGCGCGCTCCTCCACCGAAGAAGTACCCGCCTCGTCGGGCCGGATGCGCAAAAACCGTGCGGGCGGCAAAAGCTGTACGCCTTCAAAGCAGGTCACCGGGCCGGGCTGGGCGGAGAAGGTGAAGATGTGGTCGATCCCGCGCCGATCGGGCCGCACCGGTACCATGCCGGAAGCGAGAAGGCTCTTGATCTCGGAGGCAAAAAGAAGCCAGTCGCCCTGCCGGCTCCAATAGAGCGGGGCAATACCGAAGCGATCGCGCCCGATGGTCAATTGCCGGCGCCGGTCGTCCCACAGCGCCACGGCAAACTGTCCGCGCAACCGTTCAAACATGCCTTCTCCGTTTTCCTCCCACAGGTGCGGGAGAATCTCGGTGTCGCAATGGGTTACGAATCGGTGACCCCGTGCTTCCAGTTCGGCGCGCTGCTCGACAAAGTCGAAAAGTTCCCCGTTGAACACCGCGAAGACGCTCTTGTCTTCGTTTGAAACCGGCTGCTGTCCGTCGGCCAGACCGACGATGCTCAGTCTCCGTGAGGCCAGAGCCAAGCCGGGACGATGAAAATATCCCTCCTCATCGGGCCCGCGATGCGTCAGGGCCCGCGCCATGGCCCGAATTGTCTCCGGGGGAACCGAGCGCCGTCCCGCCATATCGATCATGCCTGCGATGCCGCACATAAGGGTTTTGCTCTTAAACGAAGCTCGTTGCCTCCGCGGTCTTGGAAATGCACGCAAAATCCATCGCAGATGCGAAGATATACAGCTTGCGCCGTGGGGTCACTAAGTTTAGGCCTGCATGCCGCAGTTTTGAATTATTTATGGAGAAAGAAGCTGTAGCCATTATCGGGGTCGGATGCCGGTTCCCGGGGGGAGTCAATGACACGGAAGCACTCTGGAAATTGCTGGTCGAAGGCCGCGAGGCCGTTTGCGAAGTGCCAGCCGATCGCTGGAATGTCGAGCGGTTTTACGACGCGGAGCCGGGCATCACTGGCAAGTCGGTCACCAATCGGGGAGGTTTCATCGATGGGATCGACCAGTTCGACCCCCAATTTTTCGGCATTTCGCCACGCGAGGCCCCTTACGTCGATCCCCAGCACCGTCTGCTGCTCGAAACGGCCTGGGAGGCCATCGAGAATGCCGGAATGGTGCTCGATTTCGAGCGCGGTACGGACCTGGCGGTTTTTGTGGGCATCTCGCATGTTGATTATCAGATCATCCAGGGTACGCCGTGGGATTCCTCAGGCATCACCTCCCACTCCTCCACGGGCTCGGCGCATAGCATCGCGGCGAACCGCATTTCGTATTGCCTGAATCTTCGCGGCCCGAGCATCGCCATGGATACGGCCTGCTCGTCCGCGCTCACCGCCGTCCACTCGGCTTGCGAGCACATCCGCGCTGGTCGTTGCACCTCGGCCTTGGCGGGAGGTGTTACCGTCATGATCACGCCGGGTGGTTTCATCGGCTTTTCCCAGGCTTCGATGCTCTCGCCGGAGGGGCGGTGCAAGGCCTTCGACGCCTCGGCGGACGGTTTTGTCCGCGGGGAGGGCGCCGGCATGGTCTTGCTCAAGCGGCTTTCCGACGCCATCGCGGATGGCGACCCGATCCGCGGCGTGATTCTGGGTACGGCGGTGAACCAGGATGGCCATACCAACGGAATTTCGCTGCCGAGTCCGGAAGCCCAGGCGCGCCTTGTCCGCGAGGCCTGTGCCGATGCGGGCATTGCGCCTTCGAGCGTCGGCTTTGTGGAGGCCCATGGCACGGGCACGGCGGTCGGCGACCCGATCGAAGCCCATGCTCTCGCTGACGCGTTGTGCGTGGATCGCCCAGAGGGTTCGCCGCTGCCCATCGGCTCAGTGAAAACCAATCTCGGTCACATGGAGACCGCCGCGGGCATCGCCGGCCTGGTCAAAGCGCTGGTGATGCTCGAACGCGGCCAGATACCGCCGAGCCTGCATTTCCGCACGCCGAATCCGCATATCGATTTCACCAAGCTCAAACTGCGCGTGCCGACTGAGTTGGAACCCTTTCCAGAAGTGGATGGCGCCCGGATTGTGGGCGTGAATTCATTCGGTTTCGGCGGCGCCAATGCGCATGCCATACTCACCACCGCGCCCGTGCATGCCAGGACGGAACATGTCGTGCCGGACGAAAAGCGGAACTGGCCGCTGGTACTTTCCGCCCGTTCGGAAAACGCCCTGAAGGCGCTGGCCGGACGGTTGGGCGGATGGATCGACGAGCACATGAAGTCCAACGGGCATTCGCCCTTGTTGCCCGATCTGGCCTACACCCTCGGCGCGCGGCGCAACCATCACCCGCATCGGATCACCATGGTGGCCGGTGCTGTCGACGAGGTGATCCAGGAACTCAACGCCTTCGCCACGGGTGAGAGCGTCCAAAAATTGCGCGCCGCATTTTCACCCCGGCGCGAACGCCCGGCCCGCATCGGCTTCGTCATGAGCGGGCAGGGGCCGCAATGGTGGGGTATGGGCCGCGAACTGATGCGGCATGAGCCGGTGTTCCGCGAAACGATCGAGCGCTGCGCCGCGGCTCTGGCGCCCTGGACGCAATTCTCGCTGTTGGAGGAACTGGCACGCGACGAGGCCTCTTCGCAGATGTCCCGCACCGAGATTGCCCAGCCCGCCATTTTTGCCATGCAGGTTGCGCTGGCGGAGTTGTGGAAATCCTGGGGCATCGTTCCCTCTGCGATTGTCGGCCATAGTGTCGGCGAAATTGCCGCCGCCTGCGTGGCGGGCGTGTTGAGTCTGGAGGAAGCGGCCCGCGTCATCGCCCTCCGTTCGCGGTTCATGGAAGGTTGCGCCCGCGGCGACGGCACCATGCTCGCGGTGGGTTTGAACGAAGAGGATGCCCGCGCCCTCATTCTGCGTCGCGACCGCACCGTGACCATAGCGGCTTTCAATGGCCCGCGTTCGCTTACGCTTTCCGGCGCGCGCGTTTCGCTCGAAGCCATCGCCGCCGAACTCGAGGCGGAAGGCGTCTTTGCCCGTTTTGTGCGGGTGGATCACCCTTTCCACCATCCCATGATGCAACCCGCGGCCGATGCGCTGACCGAAGCCTTGGCGGATCTCGCTCCTCAGACGGGAGACATCCCTTTTTTCAGTACGGTAACCGGCGGTCGTTGCGAGGGAGACTCGTGCGACGCCGCCTATTGGGGGCGGGGCATCCGGCAGCCCGTTCTCTTCGCCCCGGCCATCAACGCGGTGGCGGAATTTGGGGTGGATGAATGGCTCGAAATCAGCGCTCATCCCGCATTGGCGGTTTCGATTCAGGAATGCCTGGCCCAACGCGAGACCAAGGCGCCGGTCCGGTCCTCGACTCGTCGCGAGCGCGAGCATGAAGCATTGTTGGAAACGGCCATGGATCTGCATCGCACGAGTGTGGATCTCGATTTTTCCGCGATCATTTCCGCGCGCAATCTCCTTTCCCTGCCAGCCTATGCCTGGGACAAAAGCCGATGGTGGAACGAGGCCTCCGACTGGCGCGAGGGCCGTCTCGGCTCGGGCGGCCGCGGCCTGCTCGACGTGCGAGTCCCGCGCGCCACTCCGACCTGGACGGCACGGCTTGACAACCGGCAGATGGCTTTCCTCAAGGATCACAAGGTGGAAAGCCACGTGATTTTTCCGGCGGCGGGCTTTGTCGAGATGGTGCTCGAGGCTGGCCTCCAAATCTTTGAAGGGCGTCCGTTTGTCATCGAGGATTTTGAAATCCGTCGGCCGCTCATCGTGCCCGATCCTCCCACCGGCCTGGTGCTTGAGATCTCCTACGATCCCGACGCGCGCACGTTCACGATCCAGAGCCGGCAGGGCTCGGCCTGGTCGTCGCATGTGGTCGGTTCCATGCGCGGAGAGCGGGTGGAATCCGAGTTTTCCACCTCGTCACGGCCCGGGACCGACGGCCTGGCTCCGTTCGACGTGGAGGATTTTTACACGCATATGAGCGACCTGGGACTTCGCTACGGCGAGGAGTTTCGTTCCGTGCGCGAGTTGGCGGTCTCTCCAGGCAAATCGGCCGGCCGGGTCTCTCTTTCGGAGGGCAGTGCGAAACGCGCGTCCGAATATCCGCTGCACCCCGTATTGCTCGATGGCGCCCTGCACGTTTTTTCCGCCGGCAACGCCGTGCTTGAAGGCCGCAAAGGCCGCATGAAGCTCCCCGTGAGGTTTGCCCGCATCCAATTCCTGCGTTCTCCCGGAGCCGCCTGTCTGGTGAATGCCGCCGTGACGCAGTGTAATGATGAACTGGTCGAGGGCGACATCGCCTTGTATAACGAAGCGGGTGAACCCTGCGTGCTCGTGGAGGGCTTCCGCGCCATCAGTCTGGCCGCCGCCCGCCGCTCGGGCGCGCCCGGCGGGATTCGCGATTTGATTTACAATGTCGAGTGGGAGCGCTCTCCCGCCACCGCTCAGCGCCCTCCCTTGTCTCCCGCCCCTTTGGCGAGGCTGCATCAGGCCGCCAGCGATGCCCTGGAGCAGATTATTGCCACGCGCGGCCGGACAAAACTCGAGGCGACCCTCGCGGCGGAGGATGAACTCGCGGCGGCCCTGGTCGCAGCGGCCTTCCGAAAAATGGGCGCGGAACAGGAGCCTTTTACCGCGGAATCGCTCGGGGTCGTGGCGCCAATGCGCGCGGTCTTCGAGCGCCTCGCCCGCCATCTCGCCGAACGTGGCTTGCTGGAGCGCAAGGGCGACCAATGGCGTTCGACCCTGGCATTTTCCCCCGTGGCGGATGCTTCCTCAGGGGCATTGAACGCTTTTATTTCTGCTCATCCGGGCCATCTGCCCGAGGGTTTACTCTGCGCCAATACCTGCGCGGAGCTCGGCCCGATCCTGCGGGGGGAAAAGGACGCGGTGCAGATTTTGTTCAGCGGGTCCGGCGCGGAGATTCTTGATCAATTTTACGGCGACGGTCTTTTTGCCAGTCAATGGCTGAACGCCATTGCCAGCGCCTTGCGCCTGGCCGCGAGCCAGCTTCCGGAAGGCCGCGGTCTGCGCATTCTCGAGGTCGGAGCCGGCACGGGAGGACTGGCCGCGCATGTGCTGCCGCTGTTCGAACGCGGCCTGCACTCCTATACGTTCAGTGACGTCTCGCCGGGATTTTTCGGCGCCGCCGCGCAAAAGCTGGCCAACTTCCCCGAGGTGGAATTCAAGGTTCTCGATCTTGAAAAACCCGGGACCGCGCAGGGTTTTGAACCCGGTACATTTGATTTCATCGTTGGCACGAATGTGATCCATGCCACCTCCGATCTGCGGTCGGCTCTCCGGCATATCCACGACCTGCTTGCCCCGGGAGGGACTTTTTTCTTTGTGGACATTGCTTCGCCGCAATTGTGGACCGATGCGGTTTTCGGCCTGACCAGCGGATGGTGGCGGTTTACGGATCGCGACTTGCGGACCGAGCATCCATTGCTCCCGCGGGCGCAGTGGGAAATCCTTCTGCGCGAGACCGGCTTCGACGAAACGAGTTCGTTGCCCGGCCTGCTTTGCCCACAGGGCGGGGAGGGGCAGATTGGCCTTCTGGCTCGCAAGGCCTGGACAGCGCCATCGAGTCAGGCGCCGTCGGTGACCGAGATTGCGGAAAAATCCTGGATTATTTTTGCGGACACGAACGGCCTGGGCGACGAATTGGCGGCCCGGGTGCGTCTGGCGGGAGCCCGCTGCCGGGTTGTTCGCCGGGGAGACAGGTTTGCCACGGATGGTCAGGATGCTTTTTCTCTCCAGGCCGAAGCACCGAACGACTGGATGCAATTTTTCAAATTGGCCAATGATCTTCCGCCCGAGCGTCTGGTCTGGTTATGGAGCCTGGATGAAACGACGGACGACATTTCGCTGCTCGGTACGGATGCCTTGCTCCACCTGACGCAGGCATTGGAGCAGACCATGCCAGCGGCAAAACTTCGCCTCGATCTGGTGACCCGCGGAGCACAGCCTGCGGGCGAGGGGTCAGTGGCTGTCGCCCAAGCGTCTTCCATCGGCCTTTTCCGCGTGATGTTGAGCGAACATCCGCAATTCTCCTTCCGCGCCATCGATCTGCCACCCGCCGCCTCGGCCGAAGATATCGATCTCCTTTTGTGCGAATTGCAGCGTGCTGATGCCGAGCGTGAGGTCGCGTTCCGTGGAGAAGCCCGTTACGTCCAGCGGATCACCCGCGGACTTCCCTCGCCGGAGCGATGGCTCGACGCCTCGGTGCCCATGCGACTGGAATCCCGCGAGCGCGGCATCCTCGATGCCCTGCGGTTTGCGCCTTTCGCCCTGCCGGCCTGCGGGCCCGGCGAGGTCTTGATTGAGGTGAGGGCGGCCGGAATGAATTTCCGGGACGTGCTCAAGGCCCTCGCGCTTTATCCCGCGGAAACCGCCGACGCCCGCATCTATGGCGACGAGGTTGCCGGTATTGTGCGGGCCGTGGGCGAGGGGGTCGATCATGTGGCGCCGGGAGACCGGGCTTTTGGCATCGCGGTCTTTGGTCTGGCTACCCACTCGATGGCTCGCGCGGGCGACGTACGGAGGATTCCCGAGGGAATTTCCTTCGAGGAGGCGGCGACCCTGCCAGTGGTCTTCATGACCGCCTGGCATGCGCTGAAAAATGTGGCGCGGATGCAGCCGGGCGAAAGCATCCTCATCCAGGCGGGCGCAGGCGGCGTCGGTATGGCCGCGATTCAAATTGCCCAGCATCTCGGAGTGGAGATTTTTGCCACGGCGGGCAGTCCTACCAAGCGGGCCTTGTTGAAAACGCTGGGCGTGAAACACGTGATCGACTCGCGTCAGGCGGATTTTGCCAGCGCCGTCCTGCGTCTCACCAAGCAACGGGGCGTGGATGTCGTGCTCAACTCCCTGGCTGCGGAGGCCATTCCCATGGGCCTTTCCTGCCTTGCGGAGTTCGGGCGGTTTATCGAGATCGGAAAACGCGATATCTATCAAAACTCCCGCATCCCGCTCTGGCCGTTGCGGGCCAACGCCTCTTTCCACGTTGTGGCGATGGATGCGGTTTTCAATGGAGACGCCCGATTGACTCGCGACCTGCTCGCGGAAATCACCGCCCGGGTTGAGGACGGCGCGCTTCGACCCCTGCCTTTCCGCTCCTTCCCGGCCTGTCGGATCGATGCGGCCTTCCGCCACATGGCGCAGGGCAAACACATCGGCAAGATCGTGGTGGCCTTTTCCGAGCCGTTCGTCGCGCGGCGTGGCCGGCCGCTCGTCCCGGATTTTGTCGTCAAGCCGGAGGCCTCGTATTTGATCACTGGCGGTCTGGGTGGATTCGGCCGTGTGCTCGCTGCCTGGCTGGTGGATTGTGGCGCGCGGCATCTCATTCTCACGGGTCGCAGCGGCGCCTCGACTCCGGAGGCGGAAAAATTTGTGCAGGAACTGCACGGGCGCGGAGCGGAGGTGCAGGTCGTGCGGGCGGACATTGGTTCACCGGATGATGTGATCGCGCTTCTTTCGCAAATCCGCGCATCTGGCCGCTTGCTGGCCGGAGTGTTTCACCTTGCGATGGTCATCGACGACGCGCCCATGGCCTCGCTCGACCGCGAACGCATGCGCACGGTCATCGAGCCAAAGGCCCGCGGCGCATGGCTGCTGCATGAGGGAACCCGCGACATGGCGCTCGACACCTTTGTGATGTTTTCGTCCGTCTCCAGCATTTTCGGCAATCCTGCTCAGGGCAACTACTCGGCTGCGAATGCCTTCCTCGACGCCCTCGCGCACCATCGCCGCGCGCTCGGCCTGCCGGCGCTTACGATTAACTGGGGAGTCCTCGGCGGCGAGGGCTATGTGGCCCGCAACGAACGGGTCGCGGAATTTTTGGCCCGGCAGGGAACCGCCGCCCTTTCGCCCGGCGAAGTATTGTCGGTGATGGAACTGTTTCTTTCCTCCGGCGTCTCCCAGGCGGCGGCGATCCGCGTGGATTGGTCGAAGTGGAAACAATCCTTTCGCGGTCTCCACGAAAACCCGCTGCTCGAGCGTATCTTCGCTGCGAGCGTCGACGAGGAGGCCGGCGGAGGCACTGACGATTGGAAGGGCAAAATCGCCGCGGCCGCACCCGGCGAACGCGAGGAAATCATCGGCCAAGCCGTCCGCACGATCATCGGATCGGTGCTGCGCGTCAAACCCGAGAGCCTGCGCGATGACCAGCCGCTGACCGATCTTGGGCTCGATTCCCTGATGGGCGCCGAGATCGAAACTTCCATCGACAGCGCCCTTGGCGTCGGCCTTCCGCCGACCAGTCTCCTGCGCGCGCGGACCATTGGCCAGATCCGGACCCTGATCGCGGAACATATGGGTGCGTCCGTCGCCCCGGCGGCCAAACCCGGCGCGCCTGTCGCGAAAGCAACCTCGATCGACGAGGTGGATCTCGACGCGCTCTCCGATGACGAGATCGGAAGCCTGCTCGACGAGAACGCCACTTCGGAATCCGCCTGAATTCAACGCTCTATGTCCCAGGATAATCGCGCACGACTTAAGCAATGGCTGGACAGTGGCGAAGCCCGTCTCCAGCCGCTCACGTTTTCCCAACGCGAACTTTGGGAAGCGTCTCCCGTGCCTGTGGCGGATGTTTCCAATCACATTTGCACCTTTATGGAAGTGCGCAGCGCGCTTTCGCAGCAGGACTGTGAGGCGGCCATGCAGCGCGTGGTCGATCGGCAGGAAGTTCTGCGACTGTCCATCCTGCCGGGAAAAAACGGGCCGCTCCAATTGATTCGCCGCACGGCCCAGCCGGCCATGCAGTTTCGCGAGCTGACCGCCGCGCAATCCCAGCCCGAGGCGCTCGAAGAGCACATGCGCGGAATTTTTGAAAAACCATTCGATCTGCTGCGCGGTCCGCTTTATCGCGTCGAAGTCCTCCGCCGCGGCCCCGACGATCTCATCCTCGTGTTCGCGATCCACCACGCCATCGCCGATGGCTGGACGCTGGGAGTTTTTGTCCAGGACATCTTCACCTCGTATCTTCTCGGCGCGATGGGAGCCAGTGGCACCCTCCAGCCCGTCCCTCTTTCCTATGCCGATTGGGGGGCGGCGGAGCGCGCCTCTTGGCCGGCTGCGAAACTTGACGACCACGCTCGCTTTTGGAAATCCCAACTCGCCGGTGCGCCCCGCTTGTGGAATTCACCGGGCGGAAACGCCCGGCGACGACTCGAGCGCGAGGTGACCTTTGTGCCCGTCGATGTCACCCTCGCCGTACGTGATCTCGCCCGCCGTTCGGATGCCACACTTTTCAGCGCGCTGCTGGCCGCGTTTCAAATCACTCTTTTCCGCTGGACCGGAAAGACCGACATCGTCGTCGGCACCCCCGTGGCCAATCGCGCGAAGCAGGACGTCCGCGAGACGATGGGCTACTGCTCCGGCAATGTCCCGCTTCGCGGCCAGGTCGTTCCGGATCGGTCGTTGGCCGAGAGCATTCGCGAAACCCATCAAACCGCCGTGGATTCCTTTGCGAATGCCATGCCATTTGCCGAGCTTGTACGAGCGCTTGACGACCCGCCCGCTCCCGACCACAACCCGGTCTTCGATGTGCGCTTCGCCCTGCAAAATCATCCCATTCCCGACGTTGATGCGCCGGAGGTTTCCGTGCGCCTTCGGATGCGTTCCACCGGCACAGCCCGCTTCGACCTCGGCTGTGAAATCACAGAGTCCGGAGACCGTTTGGAGGTCGTCTGGCTTTATCGCCCGGATCTTTTCACCGCAGCCGATATCGAAATCCTCGATGGCTTGTTTCTCGAGGTTTTAAGCACCGCCTGCTATTCCTCCGAGAGCCCTGCTGTCCCTGCGACCTGACCTATGGCGACCATGACGCAACCTGCCGGGGAAATCGAAGCGCCGCATTGGGTCAGCCGCGCGGCCTTCCCGATTCTTACGATCGGCTTGATTCTCGCCTTGGGCGTGCTCGGTATGGCGGTGCATCATGGTTGGACTTGGTTCGCCGTCGTACTCGTGCTCGTTGTCAGCCACCTTATGCATGCCCAGGTGATTGGATTTCACGAGGCCTCTCACGGCTTGCTGAGGAAAAACCGCCGTCTCAACGATTTCGACGGCCTTTTGATCGGCGTCTTCAGCTTCACCAGTTTCACGCTTTATCGCGCGTCACATCAGACCCATCACATGCACCTCGCCTCCGAGCGCGACGAGGAACTCTGGCCCTTCGTCCTCCCCCGGGTGCCGCGCTGGAAACGCGTCCTTGCCGCCTTTTTGGAGCTCTTCTTCGGCATGGCGTACACTCCGTTTCTCTTCTACCGCACCTTCTTTCGGGCCGGCTCGCCCATTCGCGCTCCCAAGGTTCGCCGGCGCATCTGGAACGAAATCATCCTCATGATTGCCGTCTGGATCGCCATCCTCGGTGCTGTCGCCTGGTGGAACGTCTGGTATTATTTCCTCTGGATGTTTCTGGTCCCGGCCTTCCTCGCCGCGAACCTCCAAAGCTGGCGTAAATTCATTGAGCACGTCGGCATGACCGGACACACACCGAACAGTGCCACGCGCAGCATCGTCTGCCGCACCTGGCTGGGCCGCCTCGTCGCCTTCACCCTACTCCACGAGCCTTACCACGGCGTGCATCACGAGCACTCCGGTGTGCCGCATGCCGAGCTCCCGAACTACGCCTCCTCGCTCGAGCCCAAGACCCCCGACGAAGTCGCGCCGTTTCCTAGCTATCGCGCCGCCCTCTGGCATTTGCTGCGCTGCCTCGCCGATCCACGAGTCGGCGGGCAATGGCGCTCGACCCCATGAATTCCATCGTCTTCGAGGCCCGGGGTTTGGAAAAGGGGTTCGACGACGGCCAGGTTCAGGCCTTGCGCGGGGTGGATTTCGACATCACGGAAGGCGAGTTCATTGCCATCACCGGCCCCAGCGGCTGTGGAAAGTCGACCCTGCTCCAGATGCTTGGAGCCCTCGACCGCCCCGGCGCTGGCACCTTGCTCTATCGCGGCCAGTCGCTTCCCGACCTGCCCGACCCCTCCGCCTATCGCGCGCATGACATCGGGTTCATTTTTCAGGCGTTCCACCTGCTTCCCACCTTCACTGCGCTGGAAAATGTCCAGATCCCCATGTTCGAGGGCAAACTCTCCCTCTCGGCGCGGCGCGAGCGCGCGCGGGATCTTCTGCAATCTGTCGGCCTCGGTCACCGCCTTGGCCATTTCCCCGCCAAGCTCTCCGGCGGCGAACGCCAGCGCGTCGCCATCGCCCGCAGCCTCGCCAACGAACCCACCGTCCTTCTCGCCGACGAACCCACCGGCAACCTCGACAGCGAAAATGCCCGCATGATCATGGAGATCATCGCCCAACTCCATCGTGAGCGCGGCATGACGCGTGTGCGCGCGACCCGCGGCCCGGCCATTGCCCGCAATGGCACGCGCATCGTCGAAATGAAAGACGGCCGTATCGTGAACTGACATGACTTTTTTTCTTATCGCCGTCCGTGGCCTGCTGCGCCGTCCAGTGCGCACCAGCCTCACCCTCGCGGGCATCTCGATCGGCATCGCCGCCGTCGTCGCCCTCGTCGGCATTTCGCAGGGCTTTGAAAAAGGCTGGACCACCGGGATGGAAGTTCGTGGCACCGATATCGTCGTCAACAACATGGGCACCTCGCTCACTCCGACACCGTTCCCCGCCGAGGCGCGCGACCGCATCGCCCATCTCCCCCACATTGAGGCCACCAGCAGCCTCCTGGTGCAGTTGATGGGCGTCGAGGATGCCGCCATGATTCTTGTCTCGGGCCGCGAGTGGGGCGGCTACGAATGGCAAAATCTCAAGCTCCTCTCCGGTCGCATGCCGCGTGACGCCGCCGAGCCCGCCGTCGTTCTTGGCCGCACTGCCGCCGAGATGCTCAACAAAAAAGTCGGCGACCCCATCCAGATCGAGACAAAGGAACTCTCCGTCGTCGGCATCGTCGACGGTGGCGCGCTTGTGGAAAATGGTTCCATTATTCTTGCGCTGCCCCTGCTGCAATCCATCACCGGCAACGAAGGTCGCATCAACATCATCGACATCCGCGCCGTTTCCGGCACCACCGAGGCGGAAATCAAGACTCTCTCCCAGGAAATCAACCGCCTCATCCCCGAGGCCCGCGCCATGGCTGCCGGCGGCCACATGGGAAACAGTCAGGGCTTCCGTTTCATCAAGGCCATGAGCTGGGGGACCTCTCTTCTCGCCATCCTCGTCGGCATCCTCGGCGTTATGAATACAATGCTCATGACCGTCTTCGAGCGCACCCAGGAGATTTGTATCCTCCTTGCTCTTGGTTGGAAGCGCTCCCGCATCGTCGGCCTCATCCTGTGGGAGTCCGCGGTACTCGGCTTCCTCGGCGGCATCGTCGGCGTTCTCCTCGGTGTCATCGGCGTGAAAATCCTCGAAACCCTGCCCGCCATCCGCGGCCTCCTTGCGCCCGACTTGAGCTTCGGCCTTCTCGCCACCTCCGTGGCCATCGCCGTCCTCGTCGGCGTCCTCAGCGGTCTCTACCCCGCCTGGCGCAGTTCCCGTCTCAGCCCCAGCGCCGCCCTCCATGGCGCCTGATCATCTATGAAAATCCTCATCCTCCTCCTCTCGCTCTTTCTCGCCGGTTCTCTTCACGCCGCCGATTCGCCCCTCTCCGCCGCCGACCTCGCCGCCCGCGCCAGCGAGCCCGACGGCTCCTCCTACGTGCGCCTGCGCATGGAAATGCAGCAACCCCCCGGCACCAAAAAAGAGACGCTCCAGGTCCAGATCAAGCAACGGCGCGCGGGAGGCGCTTTTGAGGCGGTTTATCAAATCCTCTGGCCGGCGGAGCGAAAGGGCGAGGCTCTCCTCATTCGCCAGTCCGGCGGTCAGACTACCGCCACCCTCCGTACCGCGGATGGAAAAACGCAAACCCTCGCCGCCTCGCAGCCGCTCTTTGGCAGCGACGTCGCCATCGCCGACGCTGCGGAGAATTTCTTTGCCTGGAAAAATCAAAAACTCGTCGGCACCGAAGTCGTGAATAAAATCACATGCCAGATTCTCGAATCAAAACCCGGCCCCGGCGACTCCTCGATTTACGGTCGCATTCGCAGTTGGATCGACCCTCAGCGCTTCGTTCCCCTCCGCGTCGAAAAGTATCTGCCCTCCGGTCAGCTCGCCCGTCGCGTTGAGACCACCCATGTCGCCCCCGATGGCCGGCGCTATCTTCCCGCCAACCTCTCCGTTCGCCCCGCCAAAAACACCTCGCTCACCGACCTCGACGGCTCCCGCCTTCAGCGTGGAGTCACCTTCGCCGACAGCGCATTTACCCCCGACGGCCTCGCCGATCTGAATGCTCCGGGTTCCGCTTCTCCGTGAAACGCTTGGCTTTGCCGCGAGCGGAGTTACACTGAACCCGCGCTTTATGAACAACCTTCCCATTTCGCTCGTTCTCGCGGCGGCCTTCTCCCTCAGCGGTTGTTCCATTTTTCCGAAACTTTCCTCTGATTCCCCCGGCAAGCGCGCTTTTATCAAGTATTGGCCGCCACCTAAGGACAGCCAGCTGCTCAAGCTCGGCATCAAGGATAACATCGACATGAAGGGCATCGTGACCACCGCCGGCTCCGAATACCTCGATCGCAATGGCAAGCCAGCCAGGAGGGACGCTCCCTGCCTAGCCCTCGCGCGCCAGCGTGGAGTCCTCATCGTGGGGAAGACCAACCTTAGCGAATTCGCCGTCTCTCCCTCCGGTTTCAATGGGTATTTCGGCACCCCAAAAAGTCCCCTTAGCGGCTGGCGTGCGCTTCTCCCCGGGGGCTCTTCCTGCGGCTCTGCGGTCGCCGTTGCTCTCGGCCTCGCCGACGTCTCCTTTGGCACCGACACCGCCGGCTCCGTCCGTGTGCCCGCCGCCTGCTCCGGCGTCGTCGGCTTGAAGACCACTCACGGCCTCATTCCCCTTGAGGGTGTCTATCCCATCGAGCCTAGGCACCTCGACACCATCGGCCCGCTCGCTCGCGATATCGATCACACCGTCACCGGCATGGAACTCCTCCAGGATGGCTTTGCCGGCAAATACGCTGCCGCCCGCGCCGCCCATCCCTCCGCTGCCGGCATCCGCATCGGCCGTCTCAAGCTTGAGGGCACCGACTCCAAGATCGACCAGGCCGTCGATCGCGCCTTGGTCCAGACGGGCTTCCAGGTTGTCCCCCTCGGCGAGGATTTCCGCAAGAAATGGGATCAGGCCAAAAGCGACGGCAATACCATCGCTGCCGCCGGTGTCTGGATCAGCGACCGGCAATTCCGCGGCAAGTTTGGCATCAGCGGCCGCACCAAATCCGCCATCCTCGCCGGTCGCATCGCCTACAACACAGGCTACCGCGAAGCCGTTGCCCGCCAGGCCGCCTGGCAGCGCGAACTCAAAAAAATCTTTCAGAAAGTGGACTTCATCGCCCTTCCCACCATGCAAGGCACTCCGCCGCCCATCCCCGTCGACCTGAAAATCGGTCTCTTGGAAGCGCTCATCCTCAACCAGCAAAACACCGTCGCCGTGAACTTCGCCGGTAATCCCGCCCTCGCCATGCCCATTCCTTTGCGCGACTCCGGCGTGGACTTCACCAGCCTCCAACTCGTCGGCCCTCGTAAGAGCGAGGCCGCTCTGCTTAACGCCGGCCGCCTCGTGGAAACCGCCCTCAAAAAACGCTCCTCCATCCCCTTCTGGGAATACCTCTACAAGCCCAGACCCCGCGCGGTCCCCGGCCAAAGCTAGCGTTCAACGAGGGCCGAGTTTCCCTTTCTTGGGAGGCGGAAGGCCACCACTCCATGGTTTGCGACGCCTTGGCACACGGCGCACATGTGCTCGTCGAAAATCCTCGGAGGGGTGCGTCGCCGGCGGCAAGGAAACCCTCGCTTCCCGGTTGATTAGCCGGGAGAGAGACCTCCTTGTTCCACGATATTCCTGACTACCGTGATGATGAATCTGCGCCTCGGGGAAGCTCCCATGTTGAGAATTCCTTCAAAAACTCAGTAAGGGTGTTTGTGATGACTTGGAAGAGGAGTTCTCCTTTTTCTGCCTTTGCTTTTTCCGGAGAACCCATTGCTCCGGAGTTGGTCATCTGCCGGAAGGTCTCGGAAACCGAGACCCGCGATGGGTTGTACCCCAAGGGATCATAAAATTTGGACCGGCGTTCAACTCTCTGGCCGGTGGCTTGATCCATCTTCACCCAGTCTGCCCGCAGAGCGAGCATCATGGATGTCTCGTATTCGCAGGCGTGGGTTAATCTTGGAGTTTCCATGAACTTCTGTTCTGCCAGTTCCTTTCCGGCGAGCGTCCAATAGGTCGCGCAGGTCACCCATTTGTCCCCCTTTTCTTGAAGCGCGATTCGATAGAGGGCCTCATTGGCCGGGGCGATATTTCCACCGTGGCCGTTCAGGAGTACGATTCTTCGGAATCCGGTTTTCTCGAGGCTCTCAACCAAATCCATCAAAACACGGATATAGGTTTCGCTGCCGATACTAAGAGTGCCGGCAAAGCCAAAATGATGATGGGAACTCCCGGCCCACAGCGTGGGCAAGAGCATGACCTTGTCCGTCAGGGCCCTCTCCGCTCTGGAGGCGATCTCCGTGACCAGGGCGGTATCTGTAATGACCGGCAGATGACGGCCATGTTGCTCGACTGCGGCTATGGGCAGGACGGCGATGGTGGCCGGCGCAAGATCCCGCAGTTCCGTTGTATTCAGATCACCGTAAATCATCGCACGTCCTCCATCGTTGTTTTTTCATAAAATGAGTTTCAGCCCGCCGTCTCGGCGCCACCCGCCGCCGGGAAAAACACCAAAATAAGGGACGTCTTTCGAAGCGTCGATAGTCACTGCGTAGCCGGTTTGACGGTATGCTTGATTGTGCTATTTATGGTCGGTCATGAATCGGACCGTGCAATTCGCTCCGCCTCCGGGTCGGCCGGGGTGGAGCTGTCCCAAAGCGGAGCAACTGGAGCTTCTTTACCTGGCCTGGGGTTGGCGCCGCTACCGGGAAACTCCTCAGCGGATCACCGCACGAGAAGGCTGGCTTTATTTCACCCCGAGAAAAGGCGCTCCGAGCTTGCTTCTCAAAGGTGAGGAAATTGTGGTTCGGGTCGGGGAGATCTTTATTTTTCACCCGGACTGTGAGTGCGGATTCAGCGACGTCGAGGGAGCTACCGTCGAGGTCTGTACCTGGGTGTGGCGCACTGCGTCCTCCTGGGCGTCACTGCATCCGGCTCCGGGCGGATATTTGCGAATCTCCATGAGCAAAGAGGATGCATTTGTGGTGCGCTCCCTGCACGATCAAGCCCGCAGGGAAATTCAGGCGTCCGATGAAAACACCCGGTTCGCCCTCAAGCTTCTTAAGCAACAGCTCGATCTTGCCCTTGTGCGGAGCCAATCAGATCGACCGCATCCCGCCACGCATGCGCAACGTCTGGAACTCGCCTGCCGCTGGATTGAGCAGCATCTCGGTGATCACAATCCGGTGGCGGGCCTTTGTGACTACCTGCAACTCTCCGCATCGACCCTTAACCGCATCTTTAACGATAGGCTCGGGTTGAATGTTCGGACCTATGCGAAGCAGGCCAGATTGCGCCGGGCCCGCCACCTCATCGATGTCGAAAAGAGGAGCGTCAAGGAGGCTGCCTATACTCTGGGCTACCGCTTTCCCAATGACCTCAGCCGCGCCGCGCGAGCGACCGGGGGTGCTTCCAGCCGCCGAAGCTGACTTGCCGATGCGAGACCGGCGAGGTCGATTTTCAATTGGTCTGTCAGAATGGCCAGACGATTGGCCGCAGCAAGCAATGTGCCCTCAGTACACCTTGCAAAAATGCGGCGCGGCTTCTGGCGGGATCTCGTTTCTGACGCGCTGGTGAGCTCGCGGATCTCAATTAGTTCAGGCAGTTTCCGCCATCCACGTTTAGTGTTTGGCCGACGATGTAGTCGCTGTCCGTGGAAGCGAGAAAAACTGCGGCACCGGCGTGGTCGGCCGGCACGCCCATGCGTCCGAACGGAACCGCATCACCCACGATCCGCTTCTTTTCGTTGATGGGCCGATTTTCATATTTCGCGAAGAGGGCATCCACCATCTCCCACATCGGTGTATCGACCACGCCGGGAGAGATGGCATTCACATGGATTCCTTTTTTGATCAATTCCAGCCCGACCGATTGAGTGATGCTGATGACGGCTGCTTTGCTGGCGCAATACGCCGCGATCATGGGTTCACCTCTGCGGCCGGCTTCGGAGGCGAGATTGATGATCTTGCCGGGGCGGCCTTCCTGCACCATGAGCTGCGCGACGGCCTGCAATGTGAAAAATAGGCCCTTGACGTTGACGGCGAAGATACGGTCGAAGCTCTCCCGGGTGGTTTCCAGGATGGGGCTCATGTCGAAAATCCCCGCATTATTGACGAGGATGTCAGCCGCGCCGTAGGTCCTGGCGACGACTGCGATCATCTCCCTGATCGAGTCCTCGCTAGTGATATCGAGCTCCACGGCCACGCTGCCCGGACGAAGTCCCCCGGCGACTCGGCCGGCCTCTGCATGGTTGATATCGGCCACAATGACCTTGGCTCCTTCCTTGGAATAGCGCTCACAGATGGCCCGGCCGATTCCTCGGGCACCGCCAGTTACGATGGCCACCTTGTCGTTCAGGGCTGGCTGGTTCATTGATGGGAAGTATCGAGAGCGATATCGACCGCCGTTTTGAAAACGCCCCCGCGAGACTTCAAACCGGCAATAAGAAGGTCCAGTTGCTGGAGCGCGTAGTCCCCGCAATTTTTGACGATGAACGAATTCGGTTGGACGGCTCCTTCGCCGAACGAAATCAGACCCTGCGGCATCGGCCAGAATTCCCACGGGTGGAAATAGAAGGCCAGCACGCGGCGCTCCACATCGTGACCGGAGAGATAGTCCAGATGGCGGTCAATGCGTTCAAGCAAAGCGTCGGCTGATTCCGTGCGGAAGAGCGGCCATTGGTCCCGATCGCGCCCGTAGGTATCTGTGCTTTGGATGCTCAGGTCGGCAAAATTCGGAATTTGAACCAGCTTCAGATCGCCGGGTTTTGTCCAGTCATCCGCGTGTGGATGGTAGGGCTCCAACCGGTCCTGAAAATGATAGAGCGGATAGGAGGCATCGCTGAGATAACCCAATTTTTCGAGGCTTCGACACACCTCGGTCGAGCCGAAGAGACGTGGGCAGCGGAAGCTGCGCGGTCGCACGCCGCAGACTTCCTCGATCCAGCGCGTATTCAGTTCGAGCCGGGGCGCGATTTCATGCGGGAGCAGGGGAACCATGCCCGGAATTGGAAAAATGGGCTCCCCGACCGTTTCGTGAAAAAGGCTGTGGGCTCCGATTTCGTACCCGGCCGCTTTCACTGCCATGATGGACTCAGGCACCTCCCGCGCCGAGGCTCCCACGAAGTAGAAGGTGCCCGTAATGTCGTGCTTCTGGAACAGTTCAATCAACAGCGGGGTCGCATGGCGGAGTCCCTCGTGAAAAGGTGTCCATGAACCCACGTCGGTTTCCATGTCGAAACCGAAGAGGATCTCGAATTTCGGCGATTCCATCGGTTATGCAGGAAAGCCCATCACCGTGTAATAGGCCAGATTTGGTTGCCGGATATCCATGCGGCCGATCTGAGCGACCACTGGGTGTTCGCACTCCACCACCAGGGAATATTGACCGGGTGGAAGGATGGCTTTCTCCAGGCCCAGCGGTTCGTCCGTCCGGTAACATCGCACGCGTTTTGGCGGGATCGGAGGGAGATGCAACTCGAGCGGCTCCGCCTCGGTGAAGTAGACAGTGAGAAGAGGCCGCACTTCCTCTGCCCCGGTATTCAGGATGACCAGCGATTCGTGACCGTGTGTTTCCGGGTTCTTCAGCGTGGCATCATAGGGGTCCAGTGGTGGCAGATCGCCATCCGGAAAGACCCAGCGTTTGCTTCCCAGGCTCATCCTTCGACTTCCACGAGGGCCTCGAGTTTGGGGCTCAACCATTCCGCCGGGCCGGTTTCGCTGATCCGCACGCCGTTTTCCCAGCGCAATCCGAATACCGAACCGTGGCTCTTCGCCAGCCGGCTTCCCGGAGGGGTGTAGAAATACGTGTCGACCTGGAAGGTCATCCCCGGTTGCAGTTTGTACGAGCTGGTCGACTCGATCCAGGGCCGCTCCACCTCGATCATGCCCAATCCGTGGCAGGGACCGTAAAGCTGGTACTCCGCGTAACCCTCGGCCCGAACGAATTCGTCGAAACGAGTGGCCACCTCACCGGCGGGAGTGCCCGCCACCATTTGGTCATAGGTAAAATGATGGGCCTTCAGGCCGAATTCCAGCAACTCGCGTTGAGCCTCCGAAGCTTTGCCAATCACTGCGGGCACGCCGATGCTCGGGGAGTATCCGTGCACTCGGGCGCTGAGGTTCAATTGCACGATGTCGCCGCTCAGGAAGGAACGATACCCGGCCCGGCCAATGGCGTGGCCGCTGCTTTCTCCGGAAAGGACATACTGGGGCAACCCTTCGTATTCCGCCCCTTCTTCGTAAATGACCCCTTGGGAAATGCCCGCGATCTGCAGCTCTGTCAAACCGGGCTTGAGCTGGCTGATCACTTTGTCCGTGGCAGCCCGGGTGATGCGGAAGGCCTCTTTCAGGCAGGCGATTTCAGCGGGTGATTTGATCGCCCGCTGTTGGAAGAGGACGTCGTCCGCCTTGACCAATTCCGCCTCGGGAAAGGCTTCGCGGAGGCTCTTGTAGACGGGAAGGGGGAAGACCGCCCATCCCACCAGGCCGATGCGTTTGGGTTGGCCGTTGCCGAACTTGGCGAACAAATTTTTGAAGGTCTCGACCGCGATGCCGGGATAATCTGGCTCCGCCGGTTCGCGATATTCCACCATCTTGTGCACGGAGGGAATCTTTGTGCGGCTTCGGGCAAAGGTTTCGCTCTCCGGTCCGATCAGAAGCGCGGCCTGGCCGTTGGGAAAGACCGCCACCCCGGCGGCTTCAAAGAGCGGCCAGTAGTCGGAGAGGTATCGGACGTTGGCGAAATCGGCTTCGTTGGAGTGAACGATGATCGCGTCGAGGCCGGCGGCTTTGACCAGTTCTACGGTCTTCTGGAGGCGTGACTGGAATTCAGTGTCGGGAATGCGTGGTGTGGTCATAAAAACGATTATATTAAAGAGATTTTTTAGTGGGGATTTTGCGTGTTGGTCGGCGTGAAATCGATGGGGGTCCAAAGTTCAGGAAGATGAAAATCGGGTTTCGGGATCTTCGAGGTGGTCGAGAGCACGGGCTTTTCCTGGCCGCGGGTATAGTCATAACGGCACACCGCCATTCGCCACTTTGCGAGCAGGGAAGGCGAGGTCCCAATAAGCGAAAAGGGAATCGCGATGTAGACCGACCAACCTGTCTCGGTCAGCCAGGCCTGCGCCCGCGATGGCGAGGTCCAGACGTATTGATCCTCGATATTGGCGCTGGCTGGATTGGCTCTGGTCTTTTCTATCCAACCCAGAGGGAATGCAAGTTGCCAGATCGACCCGTCGGGAGTGGTGTGGATCTCGACGTAGCGTCCGAGATCCTCCGGGAAAATGAAAACTTCGCAAACATCCCCATGTTGGTAAGCGGGAGAGTTGAAACCGGATATCGGATTGAAAACATCATCATCCGTAAAGTCGGCCAAAACCAAAAGGGAATCTTCCGTCCGGGCGGTCCTGGCCCAACCCCGGGGTTCGCCTTCATTCGTCTCCCACGGCTGCTGCAGCGCGAGAGCGGGAATTTTCGCAAAGGCGTCGGTTATCGATTCACGGCTGTCCGGCTCCGCCATGAACAAGGGACAGGAAAAAACGCTGCTGCGGGCAGGCGCTTTCATTGATTCGTCGGGGCGATGTTGTTGGCTTGGCCGGGCATCTAGAGTAATATAAACGTTTATATATTGACGGATCATCGATCTGGCAAGAACGTTTTCACCGTGTCCAAAACACGAGTTACCTTATCGGATCTCGCAAAAACCCTGAAGCTTTCCACCTGCACGGTTTCCAAGGTCCTGAATAAATCCTTCGATGGATTTAGCTACTCTTCGGAAACTATCGAGCGGGTGGAGGAAGCCGCCAAGCGCCTTGGCTATCAGGTCAACGTCCAGGCCCGGGCGCTGCGGACCAAACGGAGTGGTTTGATCGGATTTGTCCTGCCCTCCGGACAGCACTCGGTTTTTGGCGACCTGACTAATCAGCTGGAATTGGAACTGCGCCGTTCCGGCCTGCAACTGATAATGGGCCACAGTCGCGACTCGGCGGACGACGAGCGGCAGCTTCTGGCGACTTTCCTTTCGCGTGGCCTGGATGGTCTTCTCTGGATACCTTCAAGAGAGCGCATCCGTCTGGAGGACTATAGGGTGCCCTCCGATTTTCCGGTCGTCGTGCTCGACCGCCCCAATTCCTGCCCCGGTGTTCCGCAGGTCGTGACCGACAACCAATTCTCCAGTCGGTTATTGGCCGAGCGCATCCATGCGGCCGGACATCGTCGCATCGCCGTGCTGAACTCCCCTCGGGGAGATCGAAGCATGAAAGAGAGGTTTTTGGGGATTGCGGACGTTTTTGGCAGTGGCGTGATTTTGCGCGACGTCGAGAACACCGCCGAGGCCGCCCGGTTGGCCGCCGGCGGGATTTTACGGAAGCCCTTTCGTTTTACCGCCCTCCTGGCCTTGTCGGAACCACTGGCCGTCGGTGCTCTGGCCGCGATGAAAGACTTCGGAGTTGAATCTCCTTCGGCTCTCTCGTTTGCGTCTTTTGACGATTTTCCTCTCGCTTCCCATTGGTCGCCCCGGATCACGGTCGTACGGCAGGACGTCGCGTCCATTTCCCGTCATGCGGTCGAAAAGATGCTTCAGTTGCTGGAAGGACGGAAAGACAAGGGCGCACAAGTTGTCAAAGTTCCTGCCATTCTGGAATGGCGCGATTCCGTGGTGAGCCCGCGTCCTGCTCGAAGCGGGAGCAATTAACGATAGGCTGCGGCAATCCGAAACACTTCCAGCGCAAGGCCGAGGAAGTGGAGAGGCGGATAACTTTCTAAGGTCGCTCCATGAAATATCGTGGATTCTTCCTCCTGGCTGCGGCCGCTTCTCTTTTTACCTTTCAGCCCGTCCGTGCGGAAACACACGTGATCACCAACAGTCAGGGAGCCATGGCGTATGAATTCCTCACCGGCTGGACTTTCGGCACGATGTACCCCGAAATCATTTCCGCCCTCAATACCGGCGCCTCATCGCCGCACAGCATGCCTTCCTATCTGAAGTTCGACCTGTCCGGGCTGATCGCCGATGGCGTTGAAGCGACCGACATCACTTCCGCCACCCTGCGTCTCTATCTTACGGATGTCGTCGCCAGCGGATTTGGCGTCAACCCCAGCGAAGCCTATCCCGCCTCGGTGAATTTCAATCTCGTGACCGAACACGACTGGAACAAGAGCACCATCACCTATGGAAATGCTCCCGACGCCGGAGCGCTGGTCGGCAGCGTCACCGGCATCGACTCCGTCGGTTATTGGGTGGAACTCGATTTGACCGGCGTGGTCCAGGATTGGGTGAGCGGCGACGCGGCCAACTATGGCCTGAAACTGACCCAGCCAAATAACGTGCGGGACAACACCAACACATCTGTCTTTGCGCTATTTTCTTCGGACGGTGCCGCTTCCAACCGCCCGGAACTCGTCATCAATTCCGTTCCCGAGCCTTCGACCTATCTCCTGCTCGGCGGCAGCGCGTTGCTCCTCTTTGTCCTGCGCAAGCGGAAGACGGCTTAGGTTGGCGTCACCCCGCCCGCTTTCCACCAGGCCAGCTTTTGGCGGTCATATCGGATCTGGCTGTTGAGCCAGAACTCGGTGGAGGTCTTGAGGCGCATGTGCAATTTGTGCGCCATCGCCCTTGAGACCCTCCGCCGGCCAGCCAGCAACTGCTGTAGGGTCTTCTCGCTCACCTGCAAATCCTTCGCCAATTTCTGGGCGGTGATATTGAGGGGAATCATGAATTCCTCTCTCAGAATTTCCCCGGGTGACACCGGCGGGAGGGGATTTTCGGATGAGGACATCGGAAGATTCTAACCGAAAATTTTCCGCGCGGAAATTCGTATTCACCCTGTAGTGTATA
Source organism: uncultured Chthoniobacterales bacterium (assembly GCA_964445975.1). Lineage (GTDB taxonomy): Bacteria > Verrucomicrobiota > Verrucomicrobiia > Chthoniobacterales > Terrimicrobiaceae > CAYUMP01. The sequence goes on from CAYUMP010000008.1 coordinate 141,025, forward strand.
CACGGACTTCACTTCCCCAAGGGAGCTCTGGTAGTCTCCGTCATATGAGACAGGTGCTTATATCGCTTGCGGCCGTGCTGACGATTTCGTCGGTACAAGCGGGGAACACAGCGGCCGAGCCCGTGGTAAAGCCCGACAATGCGCCCTGGCTGGCCCGCCATCTCGAATTCGTCGAGGTCGTCAAAAACACCAAGGACTGCCAGGTCCTTTTCCTCGGCGATTCCATCACCGATTATTGGCGCACCAAGGCCCTCGACATCTGGAACGCAAACTTCGCCCCGCTCGGCGCCGTCAACCTTGGCCTCGCCGGCGACCGCACTCAGCACCTGCTCTGGCGCCTGCACAACGGCGAGCTTGGCGCTCTTCGTCCCAAGGTCATCGTCCTCATGATCGGCACCAACAACATCGGCTTGGAGAAGGACAAAAAAACCGTCCGCAACGCCACCGAGGAAATCGCCGGCGGCATCAAGGCCAACGTGGACTATCTCCGCGGCCAGCTTCCCGACGCGAAGATTCTTCTCCTGGCTGTCTTCCCCCGCGGAGCCAAGGATTCTCCGGCCCGCCAGCAGGTCGCCGACATCAACCAGATCATCTCCAGGCTGGCCGACAATCAGCACATCTTTTATTTGGACATCGGCGACAAGTTCCTCGACCCGGACGGCTCCATCCCCAAAAAGGTCATGCCGGAGATGCTGCATCCGACCAAGCAGGGTTATCAGATTTGGGCTGACGCCATCAAAGACCCCCTCGCCAAATTGCTCCAATAATCCTTTCACCGGAAGAGGAGGGGTGAAAGGGGGAATCTGACCGGGACGAAAAGGGGGACGCGGGGAGGGGTACAAGGAGGGGCAAAGGTAGGGGAAAAAGAGGGACAAAATCCGCCGCTTTCCTTCTTGTCTTCTGAGTAAAAAATGGTAAAGTAGAAACGAAATCTGATCGACCAATCCTTGCCACCAGAAATCCATTGGACGCTCCTGCGTCCGCCTCGCTAATCTTCCGGCTTGTCAGAAGGTGCATCCAATCCGGCGAAGAAGCCGAAGAAACCCGTCCGCCTGAGCCTCTCCTCCCGGCTCAACCTGTGGTTCTACCGTGCTCTCTTCGGCGCCCTGTGGGCCTTGCGGCCGCCGCGTCCGCGGTCAATCCGCCTTTCCGGCCAAAGCCGTGTCCTCGCCTTTAGCTCCGCCGGGCTGGGGGATGCCCTCCTTGATTCGGTGGCCTTTCGCGCTCTGGCGGAAACCTATCCCGGCATCCATCTCGCCGCCGTGGTCCATCACCGCCGCCCCCAGATCGCCCAGCACAATCCGCTGCTCAAAAAGCTCTATTTTCTCCGCAAGGGGCCGCTGGGCTTCCTCGCGCTCTGGGGGCAACTCCGCGCCGGCGGCCCGTGGGACGCGGTGCTGTATTTGAGTTGCCATGACCCCGAGGCCCGTTGCCTCGGCTTCCTGCTCAATCGCGATGCCACCGTCAGCCTCGCCTGGCGCACGGAATTGAACCACCTTTGCGCCTTCAACATCGACGAGCCCGGCCTGCGCCGCGCCCATCTCGCCGCGCAATCCCTCCGCGTCGCACGGGAAACCGGGGCCCAAACCCAATACCCGCGCATGGTGTATGAAGTGGCCCCGGAGGACCGCAGGGCGCTCGACACCCGCCTCGCCGAACTGGGCATTTCGGAAAATCCCCGGATCATTTTTCAACTCGGCGGCGGCGGAGCCGGTTATCGCGACTGGCCCGTCGAGCATTTTGTCGCCTTGGGCTGCGCCTTGCAGGCAGCCGGCTTCGGCCCGCTGTTCATCCTCGGCGGCCCCGACCATAAGGAGAAGGCCGCCAGATTTGCCGCCGCCGCGAAGGAACGCGGCCTCCGCTTTCACGACGTCGTCGCCAGGCTGGCCCTGCCACTCTCCGCTGCGCTGCTTGAGCGTACCCAATGCCTCGTCTCCACCGACACCGGCATCATGCATCTCGGCTTCGCGTTGAAGATCCCGACCGTGGCCCTGCTCCACTGCCAGCCCGGCGCGGCGCGGGTCGGCCCGCTGGCCGATCTGGATTTGCACCGGGTCATTGAGTTGCCGCGCCCGCCGGGGTATAAGACCCCAGCCGACGCGCCCATGAGTCTCATTCAACCCGAACAGGTGCTGCCCGAGGTCATGACCGTTCTCACCCGATCATGAGCCGGACTTCGCCCGACACGGTCCTGGTCGTCTGCCTTCGTTATCTCGGCGACACTCTGTTGCTCCGGCCCGCCTTCCGCGCCCTGCGCGCCGCCTTTCCCCAGGCTCGTCTGGAGGCGCTGGTGACTGCGGGCACCGGAGTCGCCCTGGAGGACTGCGCGGATGTCTCACGCGTCATCGAGTGGCCCAAATCCAGCCTGCCCGGTCAGGCCGCGCGGCTCGCGCAAGTCGCCGCCGCGCGCTACGATTGGATCATCGATCTGACCGGCAACGACCGCAGCGCGCTCATCGCTCTTCTCTCGGGAGCATCATTGCGAGCCGTTTACGACCGCCCCAAGTTCTCCCGGTGGTCCATCCGCCGGCTCGCCTACAACCATCTCGTCCCTCCCAAGAAAAAGAAGCCGCATATTCTCATCCAGCGTCAGGAACTTCTCGAAGCCTGCGGTGTTCCCGGCCAGGGCGTCGACATTAACCTGGTGCCGCGGTCGGAGGCGCTGACCTGGGCAGAGGCCGCCACTCGGGAACTCCCTGCCGGCTGGCTGCACGCGCACATCACCTCCCGCGACATGGAGAAGGCCATCCCGATCGATGTGACCCGGGCTTTCTTTCAGGGCCTCATCGACGATGGTGCTGCGGTTGTTCTCACCAGCGGCTCCGCTGCGGTGGAGCGCGACCACATTGCGCGATGCGTGGAGGGCCTGCCCGGTGATCGCATAAAAACATTTTCCGATCTCACCTGGCATCAGCTTGTCGCGATGGTCAGCCTAAGCAAAAAATACTGGGGTGCCGATACCGCCCCGTCGCACATTGCCGCCGCCCTGCGCAAGCCGATGCTTATTCACTACGGCCCCCTCTCCAAGGCCGAACATTGGAAACCGCTCCACGAGGAGGGCCTGGCTGATGCTCGTTCCGATCTGAAGGAGATCGACCCCGCGCAGCTTCTCGGATGGTGGAGGATTGGCGGGCTATGAACGGTTTCTTTCTGGCCAATCCCTGGGGCCTGCTGGCCTTGCTGGGCCTGCCCACGGTGCTGGTGATTCATCTACTGCGCCGGAAATCCCGCGAGGTCCGGGTGAGTACACTGTTTCTGATCGAGCGGGCTCTACCGTCGAGCGAAGGAGGACGCCGCTTGCGCCGTTTGCGGAACTCGCTCCCTTTGTGGGTGCAGTTGCTGGCGGTGGCGGCCCTCACCTGGCTGCTGACGCAGCCGCGCTGGATCGACCAGAACAGTACGCAAACGGTCGTCGCCGTCTTCGACTCCTCCGCCTCGCTCAGCGCCTTTCGGGACGAGACCATGCAGGCGGCCGCCACGGAACTCGGACGGCTCAAGGCGGTCTCCGCCAACACCCGGTGGATCTCTCTGCGTTCCGACGGTTCGCGGATCACCGCCGGGTCGAATCTGGAGGAAGCGCTGGCCGCGGTGAAGCGGGACTGGCAGCCTGACCTCGGCACGCATGATGTGACCGAGGCCCTGCGATTGGCCCGGACGCTGGCGGGGGAAAAAGGTTCCGTCGTTTATTTCACCGACCGGGCTCCAGAGGGACTCGAAGGCGTGGCCTGGGTCGCGAGTGGAGCGCCACTCGAAAACATCGGCTTTCTCGGGGCGGAAACGCCGGAAAAAGGCTGGAGCGCCCTGGTCAAAAATTTCGGCACCCGGCCGGCGGATGTGCCGTGGCGTATCGCCGGGCAGGAAGCTTGGCAGCGGCAACGCCTGGAACCCGGCGCGATGGCCGCCCTGTCCGGCGAATGGCCGCAGGGGGTCGATCGTGTGACGTTGGAATTGGCCGACGATGCGTTTGTTTTCGATAACCGTCTGCCGATCATCCGGCCCTCACCCAAGGTCCTGTCGATTTTCCCAGCTCCGACCGAGACGTTCCGCCATCTGTTCGAGCAACTCGTGCGTATCGCCGAGCCGGCCTATGCCTCAACGCCACAAGCCGCAGACGTCTCGCTGTTCGTGGCCAATCCCATGGCTCCCGCGCCGCATCGTGGATCTGCGCTGTTGTTCGTCGAGGATGCGGGGGCTCCCGCCAAGCCGCTCTCCGGTTTATTGGTGGCGGAGAATCAGCCGCTGATGGAAAACCTGAACTGGCAGGGGCTTATCGCTCGCGAGACCTTCGGCGTTCCCTTTCGCGAGGGCGACACCGCGCTGCTCTGGCAGAACACGAAGCCGTTGATCTTTCTTCGCACGGAAGAGGGCGCGTCCCAACTCGTCTTCAACTTTGATGTGCGGCAGTCCAACGCCACCCGCCTGCCGGCCTTCGCGTTGCTGATCCATAGGTTTTTCAATACCTTGCGCGATGGTAAAATCGCCTATGAGGCGGCCAATGCGGAAACCCGCCAATCGGTGTCGGTGGCGGGAATCGGGCCAATACGGGCTCCGGCGAGACCGGATTTCTTTGGAGCCAAGGATGCGGAAGGCACGGCGCTGTTCGAGGGGGCGGCCCAATTTTCCGATACGCGGGAGTCAGATTTCCACGACGCCGGCACCGCCCGAAGCGACACCGGCACGGTCGAAGCGGTCCGGCAGAGCCACGAACAAGGGGCTTTTCTCGATCCTTTCTGGCTGCTGGTACTGGCCGCGCTCATGCTCTGGAACTGGTTTCTGACCGGCGCGCCCCGTCAGAGTCCCCAACCGGCCTGATTTTTCTCCTGTCACGCGCCGCCGCGACCACTTATTTCTTTGGGCCGCATGGCTAGTACGTTTGGAACCATTTTTCGCATTTCCACCTGGGGCGAGTCCCACGGTGGCGGTGTCGGCGTCGTGATTGACGGCTGTCCGCCCCGGCTTCCCCTGACCGAAGCGGACATTCAGCCCGATCTGGACCGTCGTCGCCCCGGTCAGAGCGATATCGTGACCCCGCGCAAGGAGGACGACACCTGCCGCATTCTCTCCGGCACCTTTCAGGGTCAGACCCTCGGGACACCCATCTCGATCGTGGTGTCCAATACGGACGCTCGACCTTCGGCTTATACCGAGATGGAAACGATGTTCCGTCCGTCCCATGCGGATTACACCTATCAGGCGAAGTATGGCATCCGGAACTGGCAGGGCGGGGGCCGCGCCTCCGCGCGCGAAGCGATCGGGCGGGTGGCGGCCGGAGCGGTGGCGAAAAAAATCCTGCAAACGCTTTATCCCGGCCTGGAGATTCTTGCTTACGTCTCGGCCATTCATGACATTCGCGCGCAGGTTGCGGACGGCGATGTGACCTTTGAAAAAATCGAGGCCAATATCGTACGCTGCCCCGATGCCGCCACGGCGGAGGCCATGATCGAACGCATCAAGCAGGTGCGGAGCGAGGGCGATTCTGTCGGCGGCGTCATCGAATGCGTGGCGCGTAATGTCCCGCCGGGCCTGGGCGAACCTGTGTTCGACAAACTGGAAGCAGAGTTGGCGGGAGCCATGCTCAGTCTGCCGGCGACCAAGGGATTTGAGATCGGCTCCGGGTTTGCGGGCGCCGCGTTAAAAGGCTCCGAACACAACGACGCTTTCCGCATGGAAGAGGGCCGCGTACGGACCGAGACGAACCTTTCCGGCGGCGTGCAGGGCGGCATCAGCAACGGTGAACCCATCGTCTTTCGCGTGGCTTTCAAACCCACCGCCACCATCGCCAAACCCCAACAAACCGTGACGGCTGCCGGTGAGGAAGCGGTGCTTGCCGCTCGTGGCCGGCATGATCCCTGTGTGGTCCCGCGGGCTGTGCCCATGGTCGAGGCCATGGCCGCGCTCGTGTTGTGCGACCATGCCCTGCGCCAGCGGGCGCAGGATTGCCTGCCGCGCTGATTTCCTATGCCTCACGGCTCGCCACTCTGGCAGGGAGCAATCTTCCTCTTCGCCATCATCTTCCTCTATTGGGAAATGTGGCGTGGCTGGCGTGCCGGATTCGTGCGCAGTGGATTAAATCTCGCCGCCATGGTGGTTTCGGCCCTGGTCCTGTACTTCGGCGGATTGATAGCGGCGGCTCCTTTCGGCGGGATGACGACGACCGCGGGATTTTTTGCCGGCCTGGTGGTGGGAACTGGTCTGGCTCTCGCCGCTTTCGCTTTGATCTGGCTGCTGGGCGCGCTGCTTTTCAAACGCACGGAGCATCAGGGCTCAGGCCTTGTCCGGTTGTTCTGGGGATTGGGTGGAGCGGTCTTCGGGCTGATCCTGGGCCTGTTTCTTCTCTGGGGCGGTATCTCCATCGTACGGACGCTGGGCATACTAGCGGAATCCCGTCTGGCCACCGCGCCATCGCCGACGATCGAACCCATCGTTCCTCCGGGCGAACCGCCGCCTCCTCCCCCGCCTGCGCCTTATACGCAGCGTGTAGCCAATGGGCTGGTCACGCTCAAGAAATCCCTCGAACTCGGTTCTCCCGGAAAATTCGTGGAATCCGTGGATGTCCTGCCGCCTGATTTTTACCAACTTGTCCTGGAGGTCGGCAAAGTCGCGAACAGCCAGGAGTCCATGCTGCGTTTTATTCAATACCCGGGCATCCAGAAGGTTCTGCAAAGTCCCCGTATGGCCGAGTTGCTGGCCGATCCGTCCGTGATCAGGGCTTCCGAGGAGAGAAACTACATGGCGCTGATGAGCAACAAGGCCCTCATTGCCGCAGTCGAAGATCCGGCCCTGGCGGAGCAACTGAAACAGATCGACATTCGGGCGGCGCTGAAATTCGCGCTGGAAACGACCCCCGCTTCTCCGTCACCTTCTCCACAGAGTTCTCCATAATTTTATGTCCGATTATATCGCCACTATTGGTCTCGAAGTGCACGTTCAGCTCAAGACGCGCACGAAGATGTTTTGTTCCTGCGCGGTCGAATACGGGGCCGAGCCGAACACGAATGTCTGCCCGGTTTGCATGGGTCTGCCCGGCGCCCTGCCGGTGATGAACGAAGAGGCCCTGCGGCTGACGGCGCTGGCCGGAATCATGCTGGGCTGCCAGACGCCCGAGACCTGCAAGTTCGATCGCAAAAATTACTTCTACCCGGACATGCCGAAGAACTACCAGATCAGCCAATATGATCTGCCGCTGTGCCTGGGCGGATCGGTGCCCCTGCACGATCTGGCGTATCCCAAGGATGTGCAGAAATCCATCGCCACCCCGAACAAGGAGATCGGCCTGACCCGCATTCACCTGGAGGAGGACGTGGCCAAGAGTTTCCACATGGAAAACTCCACCGGCATCGACTTCAACCGCGCAGGCACGCCGCTGATGGAAATCGTCAGCGAACCGGACATTGCCAGCGCCGAGGAAGCCTTCGCCTATCTGACGGTACTTCAGCAGGTGATGGTTTACGGCGGGATTTCCGACGCCGACATGGAGAAGGGCCAGATGCGCTGCGATGTGAACGTCTCCGTGCGCCCCAAGGGCACGGAGAAGTGGGGCACCAAGATCGAGTTGAAAAATCTCAATACCATCTCAGGGGTACGCCGAGCGCTGCTGTTTGAAATTCCGCGCCAGATCGCGGCCCTTGAAGCTGGCGGTACGCTCGACCAGGAGACGCGTCGCTGGGACGACGTGCGAGGCGAGACGACCCTCATGCGCATCAAGGAAAGCGCCCATGATTACCGCTATTTCCCCGATCCCGATCTGCTGCCGGTCAAGACCGGTGAAATTCTGGCTGCGGCGCGTCTGCGCAAGCCCGAGTTGCCCTGGGAGAAACGCTCGCGCTATGTGGCGGATTTCGGCGTGACCGATTACGACGCCGCGGTGCTGGCCAACGATCTCGACCTTTCCCGTTATTTTGAAACGGCGGCCAAGGGAGCGAAGAAGCCGAAGAACATCGCGAACTGGATGCTGAATGATTTGCAGAGTGCGCTGTCGGTCGCGGGCAAGGGCGTCGCCGAGAGCCCCGTCGTACCGGAATCCCTGGACGAATTGGTCAACCTTATCGACGAGGGCAAGATCAGCTCCAAGCAGGGCAAGGAAGTTTTTGCGGAGATGTTTGCCAGCGGCAAGGGCGCGGCGGCCATCGTCAAGGAAAAGGGTATGGAGCAGGTAAGTGACACCGGCCTCATCGAGGCGCTGGCCGATCAGGTCATAGCGGCGAATCCCGGCCCTGTGGCCGACTACAGAGCGGGCAAGCTGGCCTCGATCAACTTCCTCAAGGGGCAGGTGATGAAGCTCTCCAAGGGGCAGGCCAATCCTGCGGTGGCCGGTGAAATCCTCGAGAAGAAGCTTTCCTCCTGATCAGGAAAACAACGGCGTGAAAGAAAAGGTCGCGCCGTCGAACAGGCCGCGATCACTGAGCTTCAGTTCCGGAATGACCAGCAGGGCCATGAAGGACAGGGTCATCAGGGGCGCGCGCAGGGGCGAGCCCAGCTTTTGCGCCAGTTTCTCGACCTCGGCATAGAGAGCCGCCACCTCATCGGCGTCGCGGTCGGACATCAGGCCGGCGATGGGCAGGGGGACGAGGCATTCCGCGTCTTCCGAAACGGCGCAGACGCCGCCTTGGTTTTCGATCAGAAGATTGATGGCTCGGCAGAGCGACTCGTCATCCGCTCCCACCGCGATGATGTTGTGGGAGTCATGGGCCACGGATGACGCGATGGCTCCGCGTTCCAGGCCGAAGTTCGTCACCAGCGCCAGCGCAGGCCGCGCGGCAGGCACATAGCGGTTGAGCACGGCCATCTTGAGGAAGTCACGTTCGGGAAGGGACTGGATTTCACCGTCGACCGTGGCGATTTCGTGTTCCTCGCGGCCGGTGACCAACTGGCCGTCCTCCACAGCAATAATGTTGACCCTGGCGGTTGCGCCGGGGCAGGGGATTTTTAGTGACTCCGCGCGGATCTTCCCGGCGTTGAAGCAATTGATTTGAGCGGGCGATTGATAGGGGAGCAGTGACCGGCCGTTTTCCGCCACGAGGCGTCCGCCGATCCAGGTCTGCCGGACGGCAAAATCCCGCAAATCCTCCACCACGAGAAAATCGGCGGCATCGCCGGGGCGCAGGAGACCGACGGGCAGGCGGTAATGGTTCACGGCATTGAGGGTTGCGATGCGCAGGGCGGTGAGTGGTGTCGCTCCCGCGGCAACCGCGCGGCGCGCGAGCAGATTGATGTGGCCAAGGGCCAACGAATCGGGATGCAGGTCGTCGCTGCAGAACATGCAGCGTTCGGGGTGGGAGAAAATCAGGGGTTCGAGCGCATCGTAATTACGCGCGGCCGATCCTTCGCGAATGAGGATCATCATGCCCGCCGCGATCTTATCCAGAGCCTCGTCGAGTGTGGTGCATTCGTGATCGGTCGATATGCCGGCGGCGGCATAGGCCGCAGCCTGCGGGTTCCGCAACTGCGGGGCATGCCCATCGACCGGTTTTCCGGCCTTTTTGGCCGCCGCGATCTTGGCCATCAGGCTGGCATCACCGTGCAACACGCCGGGGAAATTCATCACCTCGCTCAGGTAAAAAATATCCGGCCGCCGCAGGAGCGCCTCCACCTCGGTCGGACCCAAAACGGCTCCGGCGCTTTCAAATTCCGTGGCCGGTACACAGGACGGTGCGCCGTAGTGCACCTTCACGGCGCCGCGCCGGGACTCGGCGATCATGTATTCGACGCCGGCCACGCCCAGGACGTTGGCAATTTCATGGGGATCGGAGACAGTGGCCACAGTTCCATGAACCGAGGCCATGCGGGAAAACTCCGCCGGGGCCAGCATGGAGCTTTCCACGTGGATGTGCGCATCCACGAAACCGGGGATCAGATAGTGGTCGTAAGTCTCCGATGTGCGCTCGATGTGTTCGATCAACCCATCCCTGACGGCGACGATGCCGGGAAAAACCTCCCCATTGGCCAGATCCACAATGTTGCCGCCGACCCTGAACATTCCGGCTATGCTAGAAAAACCGGGCCGAGATTAGCGAGCCCGCAATTTTTCCAGAGCGACGCAGGTGCGAAGGGTGGAACCCCGGTGAACGTCCAGGCAGCTTTGCCCGCGAACCGCCAGCGCGGCCCGTGCATCCGGGGAGGCGAGCAAGCGCCGGAAGGCCTCTTCCAGAGCCGTTGCGTCCGACACCTGCACGACGCCGCCATCGCGCACGAGTTGGGCGGTGATGGTGGCGAAGTTTTCCATGTTGGGCCCCAGCACGACGGCCTTGCCCGCCGCGACGGCTTCCACCGGATTCTGCCCGCCATGCGCGGTGAGGCTTTTTCCGACAAAAACCACCGTGGCGCAATTGTACCAGTCGCGGAGTTCCCCGGTCGTGTTGGCCAGCAGGACATCGGCTTTTTCCAGCACGGTATCGTCGCCGACCCGAACCGCCACCTGGAGGCCCAACTGGGCGAGTTCCTGGCGGATCTCGCGCCAGCGCTCGGCATGGCGGGGGATGATCAGATAGAAGAGATCGGGAAAATCCTTCCGCAAGCGGAGGACCATCTCGCCGAGGATGCGTTCTTCACCGGCATGTGTACTGCCTGCGAGCAACACCGGGGCGCTCCGGGCCACGCCCAGCTTTTCCAGTTCCGGCCAAAAATCCCGCCGGGTCCCGCCGGCGCCAGCGTCGTCGAACTTGATGCTGCCGGTGCAAAGGATTTTGCGCGGATCAACGCCGAGGTTTTTCCAGCGCTCGGCATCAGCCGGCTCCTGGACGCAGAGGAGATCGAGCTGGTTGAAGACCACGGAGACCAGAGGGCGCACCAAACGATAGCGCTTTTCCGAGCGGGTCGAGAGGCGGGCATTGATCAGGGCCAGAGTCGCCCCCTGGGCCCTGGCCTCGGCGGTGAGGTTGGGCCAGATTTCCGCCTCGACCATGATAAAACGACGGGGCCGGATGAGCCGCATGGCCCGCCGTGCGGTCCACAGGAAATCAATCGGATTGTAGATGGGCTCGAGCCAGTCCGAGGATTCCTTGCTGGCGAGGGCAAAGCCAGTCGAAGTGGTGGTAGAAAAAACCACGCGGAGCTGCGGGTCGCGGGCCTTGAGCTCGCGAATGAATTTCAGCGCGATGAGGACTTCGCCGACACTGACCGCATGTATCCAGGTCCAGCCGCCGCCGGAGAGTTTTTTTTGCACGCGCTCGGAATAGACGCCGAAACGCTGGCCGAATTTGTGGCGGTATTTGCCGCGCTTGAGCATGCGGGCGAGAAAGCCCGGCAGCAGGGCGATCAGCACGAAGGGAAAGGCCAGATTGTAAAGCAGGCGGACGGCTTTCATCAGGCGATGTAGTAGGCGATCTCGCTTTTTCCGTAGCGCCGGGCGCGCAAGAGCGAGAGCACGGTTCCATCCGGTTCCTCCCGCCGCGGCGAACGCTCGAGGATGAGCGTGCCGGCGGGATTGAGGGCGGCGGCCAATTGCGGCATTTGCAGAAGCTCGGCGGCGAAGTCGCGATCCGATTCGTACTTCGCATACGGTGGATCGGCAAAAATAAGATCGAACCCCTCGGAGGCGTAGAGCTCCATGAACTTCATCGCGTCCATGGTCTGCACGGAGGCCTCAAACTTGGCCTTGCGCAAATTATCGCGCACGCTTTGCACCGAGCGGGGATTGAGATCCACAAACACCGCCGAGGCCGCGCCGCGGCTGAGCGCTTCTATGCCCATGGCGCCGGAACCCGCAAAAAGATCGAGCACTTTTGCTCCGGGAACGGCGTCGCCCAGACTGGAAAAAATGGCGGCGCGGACACGATCCATCGTCGGACGCACACCGGCAGGAGGCGCGCTCAAAGGCAGGCCGCGTGCTTCACCGGCAATAATGCGCATCAGTCGTTCTTTTTCTCAGACTTTTGAGCCGGCGGGCGGAAGAGATTCTTCAGCAGGCCGCCGACATCCTGTCCGATGTTGATCCCGATCAGCTTATCCAGGAGGTCCGTCTTGGGGCTCGAAATCTTGCCAGTGACGTTGAAGGGCACTTGTCGATACTCGGGATCTTCCGAAGGCTGAAAGTTTTTTCCGATCAGGCCCTTGAGCTGTTGCTGGAGCTTCTTGTTGACCATCAGGCGGGCTTCCAACTCCATCTTCCCGTCGAAACGCACCGGCCCCTGGCCGCGGATGATCAGGTTTTCCGATTGCAGGATGAGATCGTCGACCTGCACGCGTTTGTCGCCGATGGTGATATCGAGTTTGGCATCCTTGAGGGTGAGAAGTTGGAGCTCGTCGACACGCAGGAGCTCCCCGAGTTTCACCAGAAATTCCACGGGACGGAGTTTGGCCGAAATAAGTTCGAGATGGCCTTTGCCGGTGAGGGATTCGCTGGTCCGTGGATCACCGGCGAGATTGAGGGTGCCCTGCAGTTCGCCTTCGGTCTTGCCGGGGTCGACACCGGCCTCTTCGGCCAGGGAGCGCAGTTGAATCTTACTGGCCTGGATGGCGGCGGTGAAGGTCGGTTCGGAGCCGCTGACCATGCGGTACTGGGCGAGCAGTTTTCCCTCGGCCATGGAGCCGCTGATGTCAGGCACATCAAAGGTCTTCCCGTCCCAAGTGAAGTTGCCGTTGATTTTGCGGGGGAAGAGCGAGTTTGAAATATTGGCTTTGCCGACCCGGAATTCGCCCTCGGCAGTGAGATCGGGTGCGATCCGCGCTTCGATATTCGCATGTTCCATCTTGAAGACCATGCGTCCTCCAGCGTCCATGAAGGCCAGCGTGCCGCCACCGATCCGAAAGAGATGAAGCTCGGAGCGAAAGGTGGGTCCGGCGGCTTTTTCCGCAGCCGGTTTTTCCGGTGTCTCCGCAGGAGGAAGGGGAATATCCGCCGTGCGCAGCGGCGGGAGGGGCAGCTGCCAACTGCCGTTTTCCAACTGGCGGATGAGGAGCTTCGGCTCAAAAAGAGCGCATTCCGTGATGACGAAACGCTGCTGGAGAAGGGGAAAAAAAGCGAAGCGGATGCGCAGGGCGGCGGCTTCCACCATATTGAGATCGGGCCTGGTCGGGTCCTGGATACTGAGCCCGCGCAGCACGAGGCCCTCCCATGGCGTGTACATCGTGCTGGTGATCTTGAGTTCGCTGCCGAGGGACTGGGAGGCGGCCAGCCGTATCCTTTGTTGTACGCCGGCGGACTGAAGGTAAATATTGATGCACAGGAGGATAACCGCGACAACTGCCAGCACGGTAACGGCAACTACGAGAAATCTCTTGGCAAACTTGGGCACGCGGGGAAGCTACGAAACTCTCAGAGAAAGTGAAGCGTGAACAATAGGCGAAAAATTTTGGTCATTTTGAATCCTGCCGCCCGGGGCGAGCGGGCCAGTGCGTTGAGGGACAAAATCGCGGATCTTTCACCGGACGCCGTCGTGCGGACCAGTACTTCCCCGGAAGATGCCATGGGAATCGCCGCCGGGGCCGCTTGTGAGGGTTTTGAGACGGTGGTGGCGGCCGGAGGTGATGGAACGATCAATGAGATCGTGAACGGTCTCTCCGGGGCGGATGTGACCCTGGGCATCCTACCGGTGGGAACTATGAATGTTTTTGCGACGGAACTGGGTATTCCGTCGAATCTGGCGAAGGCCTGGGAGGTGATCGAGGCGGGATTTGTACGGGAAGTCGACCTGCCCCGGGCCAATGACTCCTATTTCGTGCAGCTGGCGGGTATCGGCCTGGATGCGGAGGTGGTACAGCGTACCACGCCGGACTCGAAGAAAAGCCTCGGCCCGATGAGTTATCTCATCACCCTGGCGCAGGTGGCAGCCCGGAAGCCTCCGGCCATCTATGTCGATCCGGTGGACAGCCATCCGCGGGAGGGAAGTTTTGTCCTGGTGGGGAACGGCCGATTGTACGGGGGGCCATTTGTCCTTTTCAAGGATGCCAAGCTGGATGACGGTCTGCTGGATGTGCTCGTTTTTCAAAATCAGAGCCACTGGGACCTGCTCCGCTACGTGCAGGCCATCGCCTTTGGCACACATGTGGATCTCGCGGATGTGGAGTATTTCCAGACCAGGGGGCTGCGTCTGATGAGCCGTGAATATGTGCCGGTGGAAGTCGACGGGGAACTGACCGGAGCCCTGCCGTATGAGTTTGGTTTTTCACGCCGCAAGTTGAAAGTTCTCGCGCCTGCGCGAAAGTAGGAGTCGGTAATGAATGGCAGATCTTGGATGTTTCGGGCGGTGCCGGTGCTGGTGGCGATCAATGTGGGGGTATTTCTCTATCAGATCTGGTTGGGGGCAGCGCAGGAGAGGCAGTTCTTTGCGACCTATGCGTTAAGCGCGACTGGGCTGGGGGCGGGGCGATGGTGGCAATTTGTCACCCACGCGTTCCTGCACGGTAATCTGTTGCACTTGCTGGTGAACATGGTGGGCCTCTGGGTCCCTGGTCGGATCGTGGAGCGGGTGATGGGCACCGGACGGTTTGTGGCCCTCTACCTTTTCAGCGCGATGGCCGGGGGGCTGGCGCAGATCCTTCTTTCCGGATCGGGTAGCATGCTGCTGGGGGCCTCTGGAGCGGTATGCGGCGTGATTCTGGCCTTTACGACGATGTTTCCCGAGGCGCAGCGGGTCTTCCTGCTGTTTTTTGTCCTGCCCTTGCGACTCCGGGCCAAGTACGTGGGTTGGGGTATCACGTTTTCTTCGCTGCTGTTCCTGGTGCTGAACTTCGAGCCATGGATTGGCCATGCGGCGCATCTGGGAGGATGTGTGGCGGGGTATCTGTTTGCGCGGTTGAGCGGGTACGGAGTGCCGACTTTCCTTGAGCGCCGGTTTCTGCGGAAAGCCGAGGCCTAGCCGCCGCCGTACATCCTGGGCACACGGTGCAGGCAGATCACGAGGATCTCCACGAAGAGCCAGAGGGAGATGATGGTGTTGAAGGCGGGGAGGACGGGCAGCGTTTGACCGGAAATGGTGACTTTTAGACGGCGGGCCAGGGGGACCGAGACCATGGCCAGGGTGAAGAGCCATGGGAGGAAAAGGCCGAGGATAAAACGGTTGCCGTCGATGATCTGGCTATACCACGCGACGAGCAGGAAATAGCCGGAGAAGTACGCGAGGACGGCCAGCACCGGCATGGGCCGGCGGCGAAAGATCCGCCAGACCAGATGCCGTTTCCAATAGAGCAGGGCGGCCGCGAACAGGGTGTAAGCCCAGAGGATGCCGTAGTAGCCGTAGCTTTTCCGCATGGAGGAGTTCACGCGAGAGAGGCCTTTGCCGATCCGTTCGAGGATTTCTCCGGCGCTATGCGTGCGCAGGTAGTTCGAGGCGCTGGGAGTATCCTCCGGCTTCAGGTCGGGCCAGCCGTGTCGATCGCCGGCTTTTTTCGTGCGCGCGACGGCATCCTCCCAGGAGTCGCACCAGAAATAGAAGGTCGAGTTGACGTTGTAGAGATAGTGACCGTAAATCTCCTTGCTCTTTCGGATGTAGGGGAAAATGACGGCGACGAACAACACGACCGTGATCAGCGGCACCACCCAGCGGGTCATCTTCGCGGTGAGGGGCGGACGGTTTTTCCAGAGGGTATCGAGCGTGTAAAATACGACGAAACAGAATATTCCCGGCAGGACGGAGGCCTTGGTCAGATGTATGACACCGACGAGAGCACCCAACAGGCTGGCACGCAGCCAGGAAGGTTTTTGAAAGAGACGCCAACAGAGGACGAAGGCGCCGAAGGTGAGCAGGTAATATAACAACTCCGCCTGGACGTGGGGGGCCTTGAACAGAAAGACGGTGAAGGTGGTGAGGAAGAGGAGATTCAGTGCGTGGTGGCGCGGAAAACAACTGAGGAAGATGGCGCCGACGAGGCAAAGCCCGGCTAGGGCGAGAATGGTGTTCACCGTTTTTCCCCGGTCGAAAAAGGTGTGCTGGGTGTCGCCGGGCTGCAGGAAAAGACTGATCAGCAGCGGGTACATCGGCATGCGGTTGCGGCTGCCCACCTCGGTGTAGCCGCTCTCCTTGAGCTTGATGGCGTAGTTGATGTAGGCGCCCTGGTCGGTCCGGGAGACGCGAGTATTGACCGCCCGCCCGTTCTCCGCCGCGCGCTCGAGGAAGAGGCCGGCGGCAAAAATGAGCAGAATGGCAAGCGCGGCCCTGCTTTGCAGAAAGGGGCGGGCCCGATGCAAAAACCCAGTCATGCCCGGGACCTCAGACGCCTTTCAGCCCGGCCAGCAGGAGTTCTGCATTCGAACGGGTGTGCTGCAAATTGGAAACAAGGACTTCCATGGCCTCGGCGGCGGGCAGCTCGGAAAGCTGCCGTCGCAACTGGACGACCTTGTCGTATTCGTCGGGATGGTAGAGAAGCTCCTCGCGGCGGGTGCCGGACTTCACGATATGAATGGCGGGGAAAATGCGCAGTTCGGCGATGGAGCGGTCGAGGTGGACCTCCATGTTGCCGGTGCCCTTGAATTCCTCAAAAATGAGATCGTCCATGCGGCTGTGGGTCTCGACGAGGGCCGTGGCCAAGATGGTGAGACTGCCGCCCTCCTCCACGTTGCGCGCGGAGCCGAAGAATTTACGAGGCTTGGCCAGGGTTTTGGAATCGACGCCGCCGCTCATGGTTCGGCCCTTGCCGGGCTGGAGATTGTTGTAGCCGCGCGACATGCGGGTGATGGAGTCGATGAGGATGACCACGTCACGCCGGAGTTCCACCAGGCGCTTGGCGCGTTCGGCCACGGCCTCGCAAACCTGCACGTGCCGGGAAACGGGCTCGTCGAAGGTGGAGCTGTAAATCTCGCAGCTCAAATCCCGGCGCAGATCGGTCACTTCCTCCGGGCGTTCGTCCACGAGGAGGAGGATGAGCACAACGTCGGGATGATTGATGGTGATGGCTTGAGCCAGCGACTTGAGCATGATGGTCTTCCCGGCGCGGGGCGGGGCGACAATGAGGCCGCGCTGCCCCATGCCCAGCGGAGCGATCAAATCGACGGCCCGGGCGCTCAGCGAGGGATTCTGCGCCGTCTCAAGGTAGATACGGCGATTGGGAAAGAGGGGGGTGAGCTTGTCAAACTCGGTGGTGGGCTGCCAGTCGGCGAGGGGGATCTTCTCGATATCGAGAATGGATTCCGCAACCAAGCCGCGTTCGCGATCCCTGGGCAGGCGGAGCACGCATCTCACCATCAAGCCCGAGCGCAGGTTCAGCGGGCGCAGGAGATTGGCCGGCACGAAGACGTCCTCGGGTCCTGGTTTCAGGCTAAACGCCGGCCAGCGCAAGACCGCGTTGTCACCGGAGAACTCCAAGAAGCCGGTGGCCTCCAAGCGGCCGCCCTGGGTAAGTTGGGCCTTGGCCTGGT
Source organism: uncultured Chthoniobacterales bacterium (assembly GCA_964445975.1). Lineage (GTDB taxonomy): Bacteria > Verrucomicrobiota > Verrucomicrobiia > Chthoniobacterales > Terrimicrobiaceae > CAYUMP01. The sequence goes on from CAYUMP010000008.1 coordinate 158,315, forward strand.
CGAGGATCAAGTGATGGCGCGACGCTTCGGGACGAAGGCGCAGCCCGAGTTCATGGGCGCGGGTGGTCAGATCCCGGATGCTGAGCGCCTGGAGCGTGTTCAGGGACAGGGCTTCAGGCGGCGCTGGGAGCGGCGGATTTTCTACCGTATCGGTCATTCAAGTATTGGGAAAAGAGCTTGGTTTGGGCCAGCAGGGCATCGGGCGATCCGTCGTTCCAAATCACATGATGCGAAAGCTTGATTTTGACCCCCAAGGGTAATTGGGAGGCAATGATTTTTTCGGAAACCTCGTGAGTCAGTCCCCGGTGCTCGGCCAGGCGGGCCAATTGGGTCTCGTGCGAACACGCCACCGTGACAATGAGGTCAAAAAGTTTCTCTGCGTGAGTCTCAAAGAGAAGGGGAATATCCACAATAAAAATCCGGCTGTGGGCGGAGGCTTCGCGGGCTTGTTGCGACCAGCGCTGCCGGATGATGGGATGGAGGATCGCCTCAAGAGTACTTTTTTTGGCAGCATCGCGGTAGATCAACTCACGGATACGGGCGCGATCCGGTCGGCCATCGGCTCTGTAGGCCTTGGGGTCGAGCTTCTCCACGATCTCGTGGCGAATGCGCTCGTCTTCCTCCAGAAGTTCCCGGGCGCAGGCGTCGGCATCAAAGAAGTCGGCATCCAGCAGTTCGAGGAGCTGTTTGCGGAAAGTGGATTTGCCGGATGCGATTCCACCGGTGATTCCGAGAATGGGCATTGGGAGTGGTATTCTCGGTAACCTCCCTGAAACGTCAAACCCGCAGAAAGAGGCTGGGCCGGGGCCGTCTGCCTACTTTATGCGGGTTCGACTATTGGGGGAATTATTTACCGAATTTCGGGCTGTCGAAGGTCGGAGGAGGCAATTCCTGCAAGCCGAGAGGTTCCACCACCTCTTCGGTCTCGTCTTCCATGCGGATGGGCCGCCCTTCGGCGTCCATCAAGCGGGCCGTCACGAAGATGATCAGGTTGCGTTTGATCTTCTGATCGATGTCGGAGCGGAAGAGGCGTCCGGCGAGCGGGATGTCGCCAAGCAGAGGAATCTTGTCTTGTACCTTTTGGACGTCTTCACGAACCAAGCCGCCCAGAGCCACTGTCTGGCCATCCCAGATGCTGACACTGGTGGTGACCTTGCGGGTGGAGAAGATCGGCTGGTTGACGACGTTTGGCGTCAGCACCTGGGTCTGGATCGTCGCAGGGAAGACGAAGAGAGGTCCAAGGATCGGCGAGCCATAGTTGATGAAGCCTTCGAATTCAACCACTTCAGGCGAAAGGTTGAGATCGATCGTGTAACCATCGGGACCGATGATCGGTTCGACTTCCAGCGTCACACCGAGGTTTCTGGTTTCGAACGCAGTCGGGGTGGACGGCGTTACGATACCCAAGCTGGTGAAACTACCGGGAGTCAGCACGATGTCCGAGCCGGTGCCCTGTGGTGGCGGCGGAGGCTCTGGCGGATTGAACTCCGTCGGATAGGGGAATTCGCGAACCACGCGAACGATCGCTTTGCGGCCGCTCTTGGTCGTGACCTTGGGAGCGGTCATCAGATCGACACCCTTCTTCTGGTTGAGAGCGCGAATGACCACCTGGAACTGAGGGTTGGTGAAGATGCCACCCACTCCGAGGATGCCGGGAGCCGCCCCGGTCAATACGCCACCAAGCAAGGCATCAATACCGTTGGCGGAGATACCGGCGCCGGGTCCAATACCGCTGCCCGTGCGCAGACCGGTCGTGACGGGGTTTGAGCCGACCGGAGAACCACCGGCATTGAGGAGAGGGTAGTTGGCGGGATTCGGAGCGGTGGGATTCTCGTTGGTTCCGTAACCTTGAGTTCCGCCGGAGCCGTAAACACCGCCACCCATGGAGAGCGGACCGAGCAACCAATCAAAGCCGAGTTCCTTCAGATTGTTCTGAGTGATTTCGAGGAACTTCGACTCGATTTCCACCTGCGTGGGTTGAACACCCACGGCCGCGTCGACCAGCGTATCGATGAGATCGATGGCGTCAGCGGTGTTGCGGACGATCAGTTTGCTGCCGGCCGGTACGTACTGGGCGAACGAGCCGGTAGGAAAGGCGACCCCTTGCGACTGCAGATATTCCAAGGCATTGGCCTTGGCGCCGATCCGGGTCTCAGTGGTTGTGATATCCCCTCCAGGCATACCGGCTTCGGGGCTGGCGGCGTTGGCTGCAGGAATGAAGCCGGGAGGAACCCGATATTCCTTGGTGACCAGATCGGAAGTGTTTTCCGTGATCGGGACGATGGAAACGGCATAAGGCTCGATCTTGTATTTCAGCTTGGCCAGTTCCGTCAGGTAACGCAACGCTTCGATGAGAGGCACGTTGGTGAGGGAAAGGGTGATAGCCGTGTCGGCGTTGCCACCCGAGGGAGCAGCGACGGCACCTTCCGGAGTGGCAGGAGCGGGCGCACCGGGTTCAGCCACCGGAGCAGCGGCCGGAGCGTCAGCCAGCTTAAGAACAATGTTGACGCCGCGCTTGTCCTTCGGATCGTCCGTGGTGTTGTCCAAGGAACGGCTCTGTTGCTTGAGGAATTCCACTGCCTCGCGGACAGTGGTGTCGCGCAAGTCGATTTTCGGAATGATAATGCGGTTCAGCTTGGCTGTGATCGCTTCTGTACCCCGAATGCCGCCCCGGGCGGAGATTTCCGCAGAGGTGGAGCGGCCACTCTGGAAACGGCGCACCGGACGTTCCCAAGCTTGATCAACCATCCAAAGCATGCGGCTGCGCGTTTCATTGTAGGCGCTGGTGTCGTATTGCGACCGGAGGAGGTTCACCTGCTCCATGCCCTTGCGGGCGGCGGTGTTATAGCGGTCGATGTTGAGCACCTGCTCATAGCGCTTCAGGGCGAGATCGTAACGTCCCGCCTGGGTGAAGCCGTCGGCCTCATTGAGCAACTTGACCACTTCCGTCCGATCGGTCGCAAATTGCGGCGTGACGGTTTTATTGTAGTAGTCGGGTTGCTCCAGATTGGCCAGGAGGCGGGCCGCCGGCTTGTAAGTCGGATTATATTGCGGCAGGAGCACGGTCTTGGCGACCCGCTCGGCGTCGCCGTAGCGGCCGTTGGTGATCAACTGCTCGGCGTAGAGGACGGCGACATCGCTGAATTTCGCGACGATCTGCGCGCGTTGCTTGTCGGTGGCGGCGCCAGCCGGGATACGATCAAGCGCATCGAGATAATTGACGTAGGCGGTTTCGTAGTTCTTGTCGGCGGCGGCTTTTTCCGCGGCGGCGACGAGTTTGTCTGCGACGACCAAGTCTTCCTGGCGGCGAACAATCTCCCGATCGGACAAGGCCACCACATTCTGGGCTTGGGCGATGTGTTGCGAACCGAGGCTGACCAAGGCCAGCGCCACAATGGCTGATTTTCGGGAAATCAAAGTTTTAGAAAGGAATTTCATAATCCGGAAGAAAGCTATTGTGGAAGGGGAGCGGAGGTGGCATCGCCAGGAATGATCTCATTCTCAATGACTTTGACATTGGGTTCGGCCACGATTTCATCCTCATCATCAACCTTGATCATGGGCTGGCCGGCTGGATCGAGCAGGCTGGCGGTCACGAACATGATCAGGTTGCGCTTGATATGCTGGTCGGCTGAGGTGCGGAAGAGGCGCCCCGCCAGCGGGATATCTCCCAGGATGGGTACCTTATCCTCGGTCTTCTGGATGTCTTCCCGCATCAGGCCACCGAGGACGACTGTCTGTCCGTCGTAAACGGTGACTTCCGTGGTGACTTCGCGAGTCGAGAAAACAGGCTGGTTAATGACGTTATCAGTAACAGTGAACAGACGGCTGATGGCAGGAATGATCGGAGGGGCATCAAACGGGCCGCTAGGAATCACAGACACCACCGTGTTGATCGGACTGCCATAGTTGATGAAACCGTCGAACTCAACCACGCGAGGGGAGAGGATGAGGTCGATGGTGTAACCATCAGGCCCGACGGTGGGTTCAACTTCAAGGACGATACCAACCGGCTGGGTTTCGAAAGCGGTCGGTGAGGTCGGTGTGGCGGGAGTGTAGATCGAGCCTGGCGTCTGGGTGACCTGAGGAAGGTCGAACTCCGAAGGATAACGGAATTCCCGGACGATCTGGACGGTGGCGCGTTGGCCGCTTTTCGTGGTGACCTTAGGAGCACTGACCAGATCAACACCCTTTTGCTGGTTGAGGGCGCGGAGCACCACTTGGAATTGAGGATTGGTGAAGATTCCCGCAATGGCCAGGGCCGCCGGGGCTGGCCCGAGGGGGGAGCCGAAGAGCAAGGCATCCACCGCATTCACGCCGATCGCAGTCGATCCGGTCCGATTGCCACCGGTGATGGCACCCTGGCTGCCACCGCTGGCGCCAACCGGCAAAGTGCTTCCCGGGGAGATGAAGGGAAAGGAGTTTGCGTTAATGTTGCGATTGAAACCTTCGGTGCCACCGCCTCCGTAGACGCCTGACCCAAAAGGCATGGTGACCTGACCGACCAACCAGTCGAAACCGAGTTCCTTCAGGTTGTTTTGAGTGACTTCGAGAAATTTCGATTCGATTTCCACCTGGCTGGGCGGAGTCGTCATCTGAGTTTCCACCAAGGTGTCGATGAGATCGAGATTGGACTGGGTGTTTTTGACGATCAACCGACTAGTGGCCGCAATGAAGTTAGCGCTCGCTCCGGGAGGGAATTGGACGCCGTTGGCTTCGAGGAAATCCTTCGCGCCGGAACGCTGGGTGATCACAGATTGAGAACCGGGAGCGGTATTTCCGCCACCGCCGGCCCCGGGGAGGGAGCCGCCACCTGAAGGAGTGGGCAAGGCGGTAATAAAGCCTGGAGGTACTTTGTACTCCTTGGTGATGAGGATGTCGGTCGGCTCGGATTGAGGAACGACCGCTACCGCATAAGGCTCGACCTTGAGTTTCATGTTCGCGGCCTTGGCGACATAATCGATGGCGGCGCGCAGGGGAATGTCAGTCAGAGCGAGAGTGATGCGGGCGCTGGCTTCGGGAGAATCGGGTTCGAGCTTGGGAACGATATTGATGCCCTTGCGGGTGGGATCTTGTTCGGTGACATCGAGAGCAGCAGCGCGCTGTTTGATGAAATCGAGCGCTTCGCGGATGGTTGCCTCTTGAAAGTCGATGCGGGGAATGATGATTTCATCAAGCTTACGATTGATGAGGGAGGTTCCGCGTGTGTCGATGGTCGGCTGCTCGATGATGGTGGAGGCTCCCACTTCAAAGCGGCGTACGGGCAGGGCCCAGCCGGCGTCCACCCTGCGGATCATGTCGCCCCGGCTTTCGCTGTAGGCGGTTTCGGCGTATTTCTGGCGGGCGAGATTGACGCGCTCCATGCCGCGGCGGGCGGCGATATTGTATTTGTCGATGTTGAGCACCTGCTCGTAACGCTTGAACGCGAGATCGAAGCGGCCGGAGGCGTAAAAGCCTTCCGCTTCGAGGAGCAGTTGCTTCACCTCTTCGACATTTGCGATGAAGCCGGGAGTCAGCGCGCGATTATAGCGGGTGGGGTCCTTCAGCTTGGCCTCGAGGTCGAGGGCGGGCTTGTAAGTGGGATTGTAGCGGTCTTCCAGCACCACGGTGACGGTGGTGGTGGCATCCTGAAAACGGCCTTCGGAGATGCGTTGCTCCGCCAGTTTCACGGCGGCTCGGCTGAAGCCATCAAGGGCGGCCTCGCGCACGCTGTTGGTGGCGGTTCCCCCGGAAGGAAGCACATCGACCGCGCTTTTGAAATAGGCAAAGGCACTTTCGTAGTCATTGCTCATCATGGCTTCGGTCCCCTTGTTCACCGCTTTTTGAGCGTAGTCGGCGAGGGATTCCTGTTTGCGAATCTCGCGTACGGCGGTACCTTGGACCTGCGCTTGCGTAAAGGCGGTGCTGAAGGCCATTGAGGCAGCGGCGATGACAGTAAGGAGTTGCAACTTCATGTTCGGGCAGTTTTGGCGATATGGTTAAAAGGGGAAGTGCCCGCATCGGGGAACATGTCCTCCGATCCGTTGCAGACGCGATGGGTCAAGGCGCGCATGAGTCAGGCTAGGCAGCAGCTATCTTATTGCACAGGAGGGATCTTGTGATCTTCCTGCAATTTGAGGTCTTTTATTAGGGCTTCTTTCTCTGTGATGTCAATGAGTTTATACTTATAATCCGGCTGCGGGTTCATGCTGAACTCGTCTTCCTTTTTCACGGTAAAAACGGAATTATCGTACAGATTGAGGAATTCGCCGAAGGAAGTGGGGTCGTTGGCTTCCTTGTTGAAGACCAAAACCATCTTCTGGTTGGTTTCCGTATTCTCGATGGTGAGTTCAGAGATGTCCTTCTCGATCTCGTTCTCGGTAACGGTCTTTTTCTCATAGCCCACGACCTTGTATTTCGTGTCCTTGATCATCTGACCCTTCTCGAGGAACTGGGTACGGCTCTTCAGATCCTTGGTGTTGATCGTGAAGGTCACCCCGTCATCCGGCGTGCCGGTAAAGATGAGGCGGAAGGGCTTGGAGATGAATTTTTGCAGGCGCAGCTTGGTGTAGTACGGAGGAATGGAGTTCTTGTCTCGGGGATCGGTGCCGGCAACATATTCCTCGAGGTTGCTAAAGCGGTCGGCGTCGGGGTCCTGGTCCTTGATATCGCTTTCCCAATAGGGGAGATCGTACTTGATGAGCCAAGAGTTCTTGATGGGAGGGTGCAGGTCCTGGTTGCCTTCGAGCGGATCGATCAGGACATCGTCCCTGAGCACGTAGGGTCGCGAGACGAAGAGGGAGCCGTCGTGCCCTTTCCAGGAAGCGGGACCTTTCACGACGGCATTGGCCTCAGTGAGGGACTCGGTGGGATAGGGCTTGATTGTATTATCGGCCGGCTTGGGGCTATTGCGGCCGGTGAAAAGGTCCGGGAAGGCAATGGAATTGGAAATGACCAAGCCGCTGCAGGCCAGCAGGATGATCGCGACGGCGATCAGAATGGCGCGTTCGTAGTTGTTTTTCAGCCAGTCCATATCAATTATTTCTTGGCCTCCGCAGGTTCAGCAAAACCGATCATCTCAAGGCGCATGGAAACTTTGACCGCTTCTCGCCCGAGGATCACATTCAGATCGGCGGCTTTGGTCTCAGCAGCAGGGCTGGTGGCAGCGGCTCCGGCTTTGTCGGCCTGAGCGACCGGAGGTCCGGCAGGCGAAGTGTTTTGGATGTTGACGGCCCGGACAATGAAAAACTGGTTGTCATTGAGCAGAGAGTTGAAGGCGACGCGGAATTTTGCTTGTTCCGCGGTGTAGCCAAGGGTGATGCCATAACGTTGGACGCCGGGGCTGGCCTTCTTTTCCTTTTGCGGTCCACCGGGACCTGAAGGAGCGGCTGCGGCGTTGGATTCTTCCGGCAGGGGCTGACGTTCCAGATAATCGATGGATTGGATCTTGAAATCGATAAGATCGGCTACGAGCTTGTCGATGACCTTGAGCTGCCGAGCCAAGGCGGGAGCTGCGGTATTGGTCGGAGGACTGTCCTTATATTGGGAAAATCCGAGATAAAAGTCCTTTGGCAGGATGACTCCGGCGGCGGCGGCCTTTTCCGCCGTGCGATTTACCGCTGTGCGCAGATCATCCTGAAAGCCCTGTGGAGAGACATCGGGTACGATGGGGATCTCCATCTTTTGCAGTTGCTGCCGCAGATCCTTGAGGGCGTCTTTGTATTGAGCCTCAAGCTGCTTAGTCTTTTCCAGATTCTCGGCATTCGGGAAAGGCACCCGGTTTTGCAAGGTATGGAGTTTTTGCACCTGCTGGGTGTAGGCGTCGGAAGTTTCCTGGAAGCGAGTCATTGACTGCGTGAGGAAGAAGGCCAGTGCACCGGTGGCCACCACGGTTACGGCGATCAGACCGGAAATGAAGGGATTTTCTTTAAGCCAGTTCATGGCAGGGAAATGGGGTTACGCAAGGGCAGGACGAGGGTATAACCGTAAGCCCAACTCTGGCCATCCGGGGTCGTGCGCTGAATTACCACGCGGGCCTTGTCTTTTTCCTCGATCTTGAAAATCGGGGATTTCTGCAACTGATCGACAAAATCATCAATCATGCGGGCCTCTTTTTCATTGGGCGGATTGGAGAGATAGAGGCCGCTGACCTGCAGGGCATCGATCTTCGGCGGTCCGGACGGCTGGCCTTGTCCCGGCCCCTGGCCTGGTTTTGGCGGTCCAGATGATTGGGAAGAGGAGGAAGTCAGGGTGACCGCGCCGGAGGAAGCGCCGCCTGTTGTGGCGGGTGCACCGAAGGTATAGGGCTTCCCTTCAGAAAGCGGCACAAGACTGGTCACCCAAATGAAGCGGGAGGGCAGTTTTGCGCCCAACTCATCAAGAATCGCGGCCCAAGCCGAACGTTCGGTGGAGGCGAGAATGAGGGGTGCGGCGGCCTCTTCCAGCTTTTTCGCATCGGCTTCGAGGGTGTTAAACTGATTGGCCACGCCATCGAGCTTGCTGACATCAGCGCTGACGCTGTCGAGCATCTCCTGGGTAAGGGTGGTCGCGCGATTATAGTAGATCAGCCAGGCGGCCGGAGTCAGAATCAGGCAGATCGCGGCTAGAATGAGGAAGGGCTTGCGCTTGGCCAGATCGGTTTCGCGAACAAGACTCAGCGGACGAAGATTGATCTCGATGGGGGCGTTGCCAAGGGCGCGCAGGGCGCAACCGACCACTTCGCCAAGGGTATGGGCGCTGCTGGACGCGAGGGACGCCGTTTCCTGGCTGCCGACGGTGACGTTGCGCAGCGGATTGAAATGCTCGACCGGCATTTGCAGCTTTTCGCTGAAAAACTCGACCATGTAGGGCAAGCTTACCGTGCCGCCACAGAGGAAGGCCCGGACCGGTGCGCTGCCCGACTGGTTCTGCCGATAAAAGCTGACGGAGCGGGCGATTTCCGCATGCAGGCGGGTCATCGTGTTGCGCACGATCTTTGAAATCTTTGCTTCGGTGGGGTCTTCCGGCTCGGCGTAAGCACCACCCAGCCCAACAAAGCCTTTCTCCAGCTTCAGCTTTTCACCAACCGTGATGTCCTGCCGGAATTCCTTGGCGATCGCGGCGCTGATGGTGTTGCCACCCACGGGAATGCTGCGACTGAATACCCGCTGGCCTTCGATGAAAATAAGGTTGGTGGTGCGGGCACCGATATCCACCAGCAAGGAGCAGCCGGTAAGGTCGCTGTAATTGTAGCGGAAGGCGTTGTAGAGCGCCATCGGAGCCACATCGATGATGGAGCTCTTGAAGCCCCCCTTGTTGACGGAGGTGTTGACCTCGTCCAGTTGGTCGGCCTTGATCGCGACGAGGGCCACGTCCCAACTGCCATTCTTGGCGTCGCCCATGATCTGGTAATCCCAGACGACTTCATCAATGGGGAAGGGGACGTTCTGCTGGGCTTCGAAGCCGATGATGGCGGAAACGTCATCCGGGCTGCTGCCGGGCAACTTCACAAAACGGGTGAAGACCGATTGCGAGGGAAGGCTGAAGTTTATTTTATCCTTAGCATTGATGCCCAATGCCTTGCGGAGATTTGCCACCGAGGCTTCGATCTGCGCGGGGCGGGTGGCATCCGCAGCGGGATCAACAATGAGATCTTCCTGTTTACAGGCGTGGAGGGTGACGGCACCATCCGCGCTGATCCGAAAATCGGCCAGCGTCACGGTCTGCATGCCGAGATTCAAAGCTATGATGCGGGTAGGCGCTTTTGCCATCGGGTAAGGTCAGCTTAGGCTTGCTTCAACTCCGGGTTTACAGGCCCGGGGCTTTCGGTTTGATCGCTTCGTAATAGTCCCAGGCCAGAGGTCCGAAGGGCGTTTCGGACTTGTTCAACACGTATCCCGCAGTCTGCTGAAACTGCGACCACCATTGCGGACGAAATGTGCCGGTGGAAAACTCCGACACGAGTTGGCCCTGTTTGCTGATGGTCACTCCCACCGCTTCGACCACGGCTGCGCCGTTGCCGGGCACCTTGCCGTCAAAGAAGCGCTCCAAGGCCCGGGGAGTTACGTAGACCACGGTGTGCATGTCCCGGGCTTGGGGAATGCTGGCGAGGGTCACCGACCCCACCAAAAGAGTTCCATTCGGAAATAGCTGAGATTTGTTCTTGAGCAGGATGTAGTAATTGAAGGTCAACTCTTCCGTATACTTCGGTTCCTTCATCCGGGGTTGCCAGTCGAACGTGACTTCCACTTCCAGCCAGTTCGCTGCTTTGAAGCCTCTCTTGTCGTAGCGCGCGCCGGTGAAGCTCGGCGATTCGATGAGATTGGTCTCGACCTTCGTGACTTTGAATTCCGAATTGGCCTGTTGGGCGATAGCTGCCGAACCTGCGCCAAGAATGACAACTGCGGCCAGCAGCGCTTTGGAAGGAGAACTCAAGGGAAACATGGAGCCGGGATTTTAAGGGAAGTAATTAACGGAGTAAACAATTATCAGACGCGAGTGCGAAAGAAATCTATCGTGCGCGTGATGCCCTCCTCGAAGTCGATCTTCGGCTCCCAGCCCAGCGTTTTTTTCGCAAGAGAAATATCGGGCTGGCGCACTTTCGGATCATCCACCGGCAGCGGCCGATGCTCGATCTTGGCCGTGGTGCCGGTGATGCGGATGATTTCCTCGGCAAACTGACGGATGGTCATTTCACGCGGGTTGCCGATGTTCACCGGGGTGTGAAAATCACCCATCATCAGGCGGTAGATACCGTCGATGAGATCGGAAACGTAACAGAAACTGCGGGTCTGCGAACCATCGCCGAAAATCGTCAGGGGCTGGTTGGTGAGGGCCTGGCCGATGAAGGCCGGCACGACGCGGCCGTCCATGAGGCGCATGCGCGGGCCGTAGGTATTGAAGATGCGGACGATCTTTGTATTCATCTGGTGAAACCGGTGGTAGGCCATGGTCATGGCCTCGGCGAAGCGCTTGGCCTCGTCGTATACACCGCGCGGACCGATGGGGTTTACGTTGCCCCAATAATCTTCCGTTTGTGGGTGGATGAGGGGGTCGCCGTAACACTCGGAGGTTGATGCCAGCAGGAATTGAGCACCTTTGTCCTTGGCCAAGCCGAGGGCATTGTGGGTCCCGAGCGAGCCGACCTTCAGGGTCGGGATGGGGATTTTCAGATAGTCGATGGGGCTGGCCGGGCTGGCGAAATGCCAGACGTAGTGGACTTCGCCGGGAATGAAGATGAAATCGGTGACGTCGTGACAGATGAACTTGTAGTTCTTGTTTCCGGAGAGGTGCTCGATGTTGGCGACGTTGCCGGTGATGAGGTTGTCGATGGCGATGACGCGATGTCCCTCCGAGAGCAGACGGTCAGTCAGGTGGGAACCAAGGAAACCTGCGCCGCCGGTGACGACGCTTGTGATAGGGCCGGAATTTGAAGGCATTGGCGCGTTTGATTAGCGCTCGCCCTCAAATTTGGCGAGCCAATTAATGCGGGAACTATTTCGCGCCTGAGCCGAGGAGCACCGCGGGGATGGTGCCGAGCAGAATGCGGAAGTCCAGGGCGAGCGACCAATGGTCGATGTATTCAAGATCCATCCGCACCCATTCATCGAAGCTGCTTACGTTGTTGCGTCCGCGAATCTGCCACAGGCAGGTGAGGCCGGGTTTCATGCTGAGGCGGCGGCGGTGCGAGGCGCTTTGAAAATTTGCCACCTCATAGAGCGGCAGGGGGCGGGGGCCGACGAGGCTCATGTCGCCGAGGAAGACATTCACGAGTTGAGGCAGTTCATCGAGGCTGGTGCGCCGGAGCCAACGGCCGATCGGTGTGATGCGGGGATCGTTGTCCACCTTGAAGACCGGCCCGCTCATCTCGTTTTTGGCCATCAGTTCCGCCTGGCGGGACTCGGCGTCGACCAGCATGGTGCGGAATTTCAACATGGTGAAGGGCTTGCCATGGATGCCGGCCCGGCGCTGGAAAAAGATGGCTGGCCCCGGCGAACTCAGTTTTATGGCCACGCCGATGATGAGAAGCAGGGGGGAGAGGACGACCAATCCCACGGCGGCGCCGATCCAATCGACCACGTTTTTTACCATCAGTGCCCAGGACAGGTCCGGGGTGGCCCGAAACACGAGCATGGGGCGGTTGCCGAGATTTTCATAGGTCGGCCGGGCGACTGAGGTGCGAATGAAATCCGCACTCAACCAGGCTTCAACGCCCTCGATTTCGCAGGCTTCGATGGCTCGCTGAACGCGTTCCAATTCGATGCGGCTGAAAGCGAGGACGACGCGGCCGACGTTGTGGCGGTGGATGGCTTCGACGAGCGCGGAGGTGTCGGCGGTCTCCAGATCGACCGTCTCCACGACGCGGATCTCCAGCTTTTGGGAGGGAGAAAAGGTATTGATGATTTCCCGGGCTTTGTCAGTTTCACCGGCCAGGATGATGCGTTCCGCCGACTCGCCACCCTCCAAGCGCTTGAGATAATTCCAGATATACAGCCGTTCCTTGGCGATCAGTGCCACCGGGGCCAGGACACAGAAAAATATGAGCACGGAGCGGCTGGGCACCTGCAGGCGGAGGAAAATAACGGCGGCGCCGATGATGACGACCAGCCACAGGCCGGCGCGGGCGATCTGTTGCAGAGATCTCCAGGACGTCTTCTCCAATGGGTAGTTGTAGTACCCCTGCAACTCCAGCAGGAAGGGGCCGAAGGGCATGATCACGGCCAGCATCCAGAGAAAATACTCAAATCCCGGGATTTCGACCAACGAGTCCAGCACCAGTACCTTGTTGGCCCGGATGAAATAGCTAAACCAAAAAATCAGCCCGAGCAGAAATGCATCAAGCAATTGGTTGAGTTGGAGGCGAATCTCCTGTTTGCGCGCAATCATCTATCCCATTCTCGCCTTGCAGCGAGAACTGCTGTACTTTCTCCTCTCTTATGCGTCAAAAACAAAGTCGAATCAACCTGAGCCGTGCAAATATTGTGGGAACCATCCATACGGCCGGAGGTTTTGCGGCGGCGGGGAAGTCCGCGGTTGACGCCGTGGAGGTGCGGGTGGATGCCTTGCCGAAGCCTCCGGAGGTTGCTCGGATCGTGGAGTTGAAGCAGCCTGCGATCCTGACGGTCAGGCGTTTTGAGGAGGGCGGCAGCCGCCCCCTGGGAGATGCGCATCGGGCCGAACTTTACCTGGAACTGATGCCCGCGGCGGCCGCCATTGATGTGGAGGTCGCCTCCTTGCGCCGCCGAGCTTTGCAGCCGGTCCTGGCGGCAGCGCGGGACTTAAAGATGCCGGTTATTGCGTCTTTTCATGATTTTAACACCACTCCGTCCCTCCTGCGGCTGAAGTCGGTGGTGACCCGGGCGCGGGAAGCGGGGGCGGATGTCGTGAAGATTGCCACTAAGACGGAGCATCCGGCCGATGTCGCGATTCTGCTTGTGCTTTTGGAGCAGTTAGACGGACCGGTTTCGGTGATGGGAATGGGCCGGCTGGGCCGGGCTTCCCGATTGTTACTGGCCAAGGCGGGTTCGGTGTTGAACTACGCCTGGCTTGATAAGCCGCAGGTGCCGGGGCAATGGAGCGCCCTCGATTTTTGCCCGCTTTTCGCCAGCGCCTGATTTGTGCTCTCGTTTGGACTCGCTCTGGCGCTGGTTTGCGCCCTCCTTTATACGGCGGCCTCCCTTTTTCTCAAGGGCGCCATCGAGCGGGGAGCATCCTCGGCTCAGGTCAGTCTGTTGACCAATCTGGCCATCGCCGTCATCACGCAGCCGCTGTGGTTTTTTGACCGGCCTGAAGTAGCCAACGCGCCGCTTTGGCAACCGCTCTTGTGCAGCCTGATTCTGTTTGGCGGGCAGGTCTTCACGTTTGCCGCGCTGAGCCGGGGCGACGTTTCGGTCGCCACGCCGCTGTTGGGGACCAAGATCATATTGGTTACGGCGATGAATGCGCTGATGTTCGGGGTGGGAGTCAGCCTGCGCTGGTGGGTGGCGGCCGCCTTGGGTTCGGTTTCCATCGCATTGATTGCGGGTGGAGGCGGCTCTCGCCGCAAGATCCGGCACCTCGGCCGCACCGCACTTTTTTCCCTGGCCGGGGCGGCGTGCTATTCTCTCACCGATGTGCTCATCCAGCACTGGGGCGGCACGTTTGACGTCATGGCATTTCCTCCGCTGATGTTTGGCGTCGTCGGACTCATCTCCTTGTTGTACTACGGTCTCTTTGTGCGGTCGGCTTTCGCTCCCCCGGTAGGCTCCCTTACCTTTCTCACCACCGGGGCGATCTTCTTTGGCGTCCAGATCGTCTGCTTTTTCTTCGCCCTGGTCTGGTCGCGGGATGCGACCTCGGCCAACATCGTATACGCCTCGCGCAGCATCTGGAGCGTGGCGGCGGCCTGGACGGCAGGACATTTTCTCGGATTGCGCGATGTCGAGGCGGGCCCGGCCGTGATGACGCGGCGGTTAGTCGGCGCGCTCTTGCTCTTTGGCGCGATCATTCTCATTCTCTTGTGATCGTGCTGGCTACTCTTACTCAACAACTGCGCTCCGGTGAAGAGCTGGATGCATCGGAAATCGCGGCCGCCTGCGACGCTCTGCTGGATGAGGGCGTGGCGCTGGCAGAGCGGGCGGGTTTTTTGCGGGCTCTGCATGAAAAAGGGGAGACTCCGGCGGAAATCGCCGCATTCGTCCAGGTCCTGCTGGATCGGGCGGTGCAGCCCGACCTTGGTCCCGGCCTGCTCGACGTGTGTGGCACCGGGGGCGACAAGGCGGGACTCTTCAATGTCTCGACCGCGACGATGTTTGTCACCGCCGCCTGCGGGGTGCGCATCGTGAAGCACGGCAATCGCGGCATCACTTCGAAGTGCGGCGGGGCGGATGTGCTTGAGGCTCTCGGCGTGCGAATCGATCAACCGCCCGAAGAAGCGCTGGCGGCCGCAGGCTGCTGTTTTCTGTTTGCACCGCGGTATCACCCGGCCTTCAAGGCCATCGCGCCGATCCGGAAGGCCCTGGCCGAGGAGGGCACCACCACCATTTTTAACATGCTCGGACCGCTGCTGAACCCCGCGCGGCCGGACTACCAACTCGCGGGTGTCTTTAATGCGAAGCTGTTGCCAGTCTACGCCGAGGTTTTCCGGTTATTGCATCGCCGCCGCGCCTGGGCGGTGCATGGGGCGGGCGGGCTGGATGAAGTCTCCACGCTGGGGCCTTCTCAGGCGTTTCACGTGGAGGGAGACGAAATCACCGCCAGCGAAATCAATCCGGTTGCCATCGGTTTTCCCACCGCGGCCCTCGAGGATCTTCGCGGCGGTACCGCACAGGAAAATGCCGCGCTGATCGTGGAACTGCTTTCCGGCCGCCACCACGGTCCCAAACGGGACATTGTAGCCCTCAATACGGCCTGTGCCCTGGTGGTGGCCGGGGTCGCCGCCGATCTGCCAGCCGCTGTGAAAAAGACCGCTGAGGTGCTCGACAGTGGCGCGCCCTTTGAAGTGCTGGAGCGGCTGCGCGCGATTTGATTTTTAGGCCTCGGGCAGGTGCCGCAGGCAGTATTCGTGGCCATTGATGGCGACGCGGAAGTCAGCCTCAGGATTGGTTACCTCGGTGATCCCGCAAGTCGTGCAGCGGTGCAGGGTAAAGTCATCGTCAGCCTTGGAGGCTTCAAATTTCGCCCGTCGCACCACGGTGGCCTTTTGCTCGCGGAACTGGCGGAAGAAGGAGGCTCCGAAAAACAGGAAATAGTTCCCCAGGCAAAGCAGGATCATCAGTTTCACCCCCAGGGGGCCCATGACAAACTCCACGCCCCAGGGCCAGACTAGGCTCATCAGTGCCACCCACTTGAACTTCATCGGGATGAAGAAAAAGAGGATCTCCATGTCCGGAGCGA
The DNA here is from genome assembly GCA_964445975.1 of uncultured Chthoniobacterales bacterium. Classification (GTDB taxonomy): domain Bacteria; phylum Verrucomicrobiota; class Verrucomicrobiia; order Chthoniobacterales; family Terrimicrobiaceae; genus CAYUMP01. Next base: position 174,146 of record CAYUMP010000008.1, read on the forward strand.
GCGTGGCGACGGCCAGAAGCAGGGAAAAGGTGAGAAGGAAGTTGCCGTAGGAAAGATTGAAAATGAAGGCCGCCAGCGTGCTGAAAAAGACGCCCAGGAAATAATACAGATTCAGCCGGAAGGTGCCCCAGGTCGCTTCCAGCATGTCGCCCAGCCACCAGGTGAACATCAGGAAAAAGATGATCCACAACGGGCTCAGGGTGTTCGGAATAAAAATCCAGCTTAACAGGCGCCAGACCTGTCCCTGCAGGATGGCGTTCCGGTCCAGCATGAGCACCCGAACGTATTCGGGATTCAGCGCGACGAGGAGAAAGACGAGCGCATTGAGGATCACTACGATGCGGATGAGGCCGGGAATGGCAAAGCGGGAGAGGTGGCGTTCAAGCCAGTTCAGCATGGTCACGGCGGGGACTCTCCACTCTCATCGCGTTCTGCTCAAGTTTATCTGGAGGGCAACCGGAATGCTGGGATTTTCCCCGGCGCTGCTTTACCGTAGGAGTGAGCGCATGAAAAATCGCCCGGTCCTCATCTACGACGGCGAATGCCGCTTTTGCGGGCGGTGGATCGAGCGTTGGCGTGAGATGACGGGAGATCGGGTGGACTATCAGCCGTCGCAGGAACTGGCGGGAAAATTCACCGACATTTCCGCCGAGGAATTTGCCACCGCAGTCCAGTGGGTAGGGGCGGATGGCGAACGGTTGTCCGGCGCAGAGGCTGTATTGGCCGCCTTGGCGACAAGCACATGGAGCGGCCGGACGGTCCTGGCCTTCTATCGTTCGAACCCTGTCTTTGCCGGCATGGCCAACACTGCTTATGCCGGGGTGGCCCGGCATCGCGTTCTTTTTTCCCGCCTCACTGGCCTGTTATGGGGACAGGATGTCCGCCCGCCGACTTATGCGGTGTCCAGCCAGTGGTTCCTTCGTTTGTTGGGCGTCGTCTATTTGATCGCATTCATTTCTTTCTGGGTTCAATCCTCCGGGCTGTTGGGGGAGAAAGGGATTGCTCCGGCGGGAACATTTTTCCAGCGGGCTGGCGAAATTCTCGGGCCGGGAGGTTTCTGGCAGTTGCCCAGCGTATGCTGGTGGGGTGCGGGAGATGCCGCCTTGCAAGTTTGGGCGGCGGGTGGGGTGGTCGTTTCCGTCTTGTTGATCACCGGTTTCGCCCCTCTGGCGTGTTTGATTTTTCTTTGGGCCGTCTACCTCTCGCTCACCGTGGCTGGGCAGGTGTTCTATCAATTTCAATGGGACATCCTGCTTTTAGAAACCGGATTCCTCGCCATTTTTCTGGCGCCCTTGAGTTGGCGATTGAAGCCCGCTCGCCCGCCACGCGTAGCGCATTTTCTCCTGCTCTGGCTGCTTTTCCGGCTCATGTTTGCCTCCGGGGTGGTGAAGCTTTCCAGCGGCGCTCCCGCGTGGGCGGATGGCAGCGCGCTGACTTTCCACTACTTCACCCAGCCGTTGCCCACGCCGCTGGCCTGGTTTGCTCATCAGCTTCCGTCTTGGTGGCAATGGCTGAGCCTGAAGGTCATGTTCTTCATCGAACTTGTGCTGCCTTTTTTCCTTTTTGCGCCCCGACGACCGAGGCTGTTCGCGGCGGGAGGCGTTGTCCTCCTGCAGGTCCTTATTGCGCTCACTGGCAACTACGGGTTCTTCAATATTCTGACGGCGGCCCTTTGCCTGCTGGCCGTAGACGATACGGTCTGGCGGCGTCGCATCGTATCCGCTCCCGCTCGATTTATGCCCCGTGCTTTCCTCTGGCCGGTGGCGGCAGCACTTTTTCTGCTCAGTCTCGTGCCGTTGCTTTCGGCCTTCCGGCGGCCCCTGCCATTACCGGTCCCGCTGGTTCAGGCCTATGAGGCGGTGGCGCCTTTTCGCACGGTCAATGGCTATGGTCTTTTTGCCGTCATGACCCGGGAGCGCCGCGAGATCATCATTCAGGGCTCGGAGGATGGGCTGGTCTGGAAGACCTATTCCTTCCGTTTCAAGCCCGGCGACCCGCGGCGTTCACCGCCCTGGGTTGCGCCTTACATGCCTCGGCTCGATTGGCAGATGTGGTTTGCGGCTCTCAGTGAGGCTGGGCAGAATCCATGGTTATTCAACCTCATGCAGCGTCTGCTGGAAGGTTCTCCTGCGGTTCTGGGGCTGCTGGAGGAAAATCCTTTCTCGCAAAAACCACCACGTTTTGTGCGGGCTCTGAGCGACGACTACACCTTTACCAAACTGGAGCCGGACCGGCGTTCTGAGGATTGGTGGAAAGTCGAACCGGTGGGCATCTACTGCGGCGAACTTTCGCTGACCGGTCGGTAACGCCGCTTGATGCGTTCAAGATAGAACACGCCGCCGACCAGCCCCCAAAGCAGATACACCGCAGCTCCGGCGATGGAGATGAGGATGCCGGTGCCGGGTTTGATCTGGCAGAGTTCCTCCAAAAGTTTTTCCAAGAGCGCCTCGCGTACCCCGATGCCGTTCAAGCTGATGGGCAGGGAGGATACCGCCGTGATGATCGGCATGATGGATGTCATGTCCCAGAGGCTGATTTTGTTGCTGAAGGCTTTCGCGGCAAAGGCGAACGCCGCGAAATAGGAAAACAACATGGGCACCGTGTAGATGGTGCCGAGCACCGCTTCGCGCCGGTTTTCCAGGCAGAGCTGCCAGAGGTTCGAGAGCTTCACGATATGCGCCCGGAACGGAAATCGCTGGGGCAGCCTCGCGATCATGTGCCGGCCCGTGAGGATGAAGGATGCCACCAGCCCGACGCCCATGACGATGAGGGTAATGGTGAACCACTTCATCAGATTGCCCACCGCATAGCTCTGGGCGAACCAGTCATCGCGGGTCCAGGCAAAGACCAGGCCGATGATCACCAGGATCAGCACGGCCAGCAACCGATCCACCGCCACGCTGAGCAGCCCTTCCGTCTTATGCTCCGGATGGTCACGCATGAGATAGATGACCCGGACGACATCGCCTCCGGTCGTGCCGGGAAGAAATTGGTTGAAAAAAGCGCCGATGAAAAACAGCCGGGTGATCTCCCGAAGGGGGACCTCGATGTGCAGCATGCGCAGAAAAAGCTGCCAGCGAATGATGCCGAAGAATTCGCAGAGCCCCGCTGCTGCGACCGAGGCCAGCATCCAGCGCCAGTCGGCCATGCGCAGGGCCTGCCACATATCCGTCCGGCGTTCGGGATCATGAAAAAGCCACCAGAGCAAGCCCAGGGTCACGGCCACTTGCAGCAGAGTCAGCGAATGACTCAGCCAGGGAGACGAGCGCTTCACGCCGGGAGATTCCGAGGGCACGGAAGCGGGGGTCATCGGCAGCTTTGTACTGGCCCGAGGGCGGCTCGCCCAGCGGAATTTGCCGCCGGGGGCCGAAACTTACAGGGTGGCGCCGGTCGCTTCCTTCGCCGAAGCCACGGTGTATTCCCGATTCATCCGAGCGATGAAAGAGGCCGAGATACCCGCAGGGCAGACCGCCTCGCAGGCATAGTAGTTTGAGCAGTTGCCGAAACCTTCCTGGTCCATGGTCCGCACCATTTTTAACACGCGGCGGTTCTTCTCGGGCTCGCCTTGCGGCAGGAGACTGAGGTGGCCGACCTTGGCGCTGACAAAGAGCATGGAGGAGCTGTTCGGACAGGCTGCGGCGCAGGCCCCGCAACCTATACAGGCGGCGGCGTCCATGGCTACATCGGCCACCGTCTTGCCGATGGGCAGGGCGTTGGCGTCGGGCGCGGCGCCGGCTCGTTCGCTGATGAAACCACCGGCCTGGATGATGCGGTCGAAGGAACGACGGTCCACCGCCAAGTCGCGCATGATCGGGAAGGGAGCGGCCCGGAAGGGCTCGATCGTGATCACGTCACGGTCGTTGAACTTCCGCATGTAAAGCTGGCAGGTCGTGCCACGGCCGGGCCCGTGGGGCACGCCATCGATGGTCAGGCTGCAAGTTCCGCAGATGCCCTCGCGGCAATCGTGGTCGAACTGGATGGGCTCGACCCCTTTCTCGATCAGGGTCTCATTGACGATGTCCAGCATCTCCAGAAAGGAGGCGTCCACCGGGATGTTGAGCGCGGGATACTCCTCGAAGCGTCCCTCATCCTTCGGGCCGTTTTGTCTCCAAACACGTAGGGTAAAATTCATGGCGGATGTCCTTTACTTGTAGCTTCTCGTAGCCAGGTGCACCGCTTCGTAAGCGAGCGGTTCCTTCAGGCGGGTGGGGGCGGCGTTATCGCCTTCGTATTTCCAGGCGGAAACGTGGGCGTAGTGGTCGTCGTCGCGCAGGGCCTCGCCGTCCGGGGTCTGAAATTCGCTGCGGAAGTGTCCGCCGCAGGACTCATTGCGATCAAGCGCGTCGCGGCACATTAGTTCGCCGAATTCCAGGAAGTCGGCCACGCGGCCGGCTTTTTCCAGGGATTGGTTGAAGCTTTCGCCCTGGCCCAGCACCTTGACGTTCTTCCAGAATTCCTCGCGCAATTTCGGCAGACGGGCGATGGCTTCTTCCAGCCCGGCCTTGTCACGGGCCATGCCGCACTTGTCCCACATGAGCAAACCGAGTTCACGATGGAAGCTGTCGACACTGCGGGTGCCATTGATGCCCATCAAGGTCTGCACCTGCGCGCGGGCCTTTTGCTCCGCTTCCTGGAAGGGAGCGTCGCTGGTCTGGGCCTTCTTTTTACCAAACTGGGTCGAGAGATAATCACCGATGGTGTAGGGAATGACAAAATAACCGTCCGCCAGGCCCTGCATGAGCGCAGAGGCTCCGAGGCGGTTGGCGCCGTGGTCGGAGAAATTCGCTTCGCCCAGCACGTGCAGGCCGGGGATATTGCTCATGAGGTTGTAGTCCAC
>CAYUMP010000009.1:0-173856 GCA_964445975.1 uncultured Chthoniobacterales bacterium
TGAGTGCCGATGCGGCGGAGGCTTTGCAGTTCGGGGAGTTCCAGGTGGGAGGAAATCCGTATCAGGGTTCGTTGGACGAAGTCCGCGTCTACGACAAAGCTCTCACCGAGGAGGAAGTCGAGGACCTCTACAACAGAGATGCCGAACTCCAGGCCCTGGAACAAACTGCCGCTATCGAGGAAGACACCCTTGGCACCATCACGCTCACCCATCAGGGCGGTGGCGATATTGGTGAAGCCACCTATGAAATCATCGAGGAACCCGAAAACGGCACCGCCGAGTTGGAGGGCGACACAGTGAGCTACTATCCCGATGCTCACTACAATGGAGCCGATACCTTCCGGTTCCGTGTGACGAAGGCCGGGCAGCTCTCGGAGGCCAATGTGAATATCACCGTCAGGGCAGTTGACGATCCGCCCTTGGTGAGCGTCGGTGGCGGGCAAAGCTTGACATTGCCGGGTACCCTGAGCCTCACCGGAACCGTTCAGGATATCGATACCGATCCGGGAGATATCTCCGTCTTCTGGATGAAAATGTCGGGTACAGGGACGGTAACCTTCAGCGCTCCTGATGCGCTCGCCACCACGGCGACCTTCAGCGCAGCCGGAACTTACGTGCTGCAATTGTCAGCCAGTGACGGAAGATCGACCCGCAGTGATTCCCTGACCGTGGTCGTCAATGGAACCGGGGCAGTTGATCTGCCGGAAATCGGCTTGGAGGAGCCGGGCGACCAGGATAGCTTTACCTACAATCAGGCGATCGTAGTGAAGGCCAATGCGGAAGCAGCCTCGGGATTGAGTGTTAGTAAAGTGGAGTTTTACGAAGGCTCCCAAAAGATCGGTGAAGCGACTACTCCGGGCACCGGCGGACTTTATGAATTGAGTTGGACTCCTTCCCGCATTGGCGCCTATGCCCTATCGGCCGCCGTAACCGACAGTGCTGGTAACCGAAGCTTTTCCAACATGGTTACCGTGGCTGTCATAGACGCGGGCTGGTTTGGAGGGGGCGGAGTTACCGCCGGCAATGGTGGATATTCCGGCAGTGGTGGATACGGGGGTATCCCGGCCGGCTCAAAAACCGCAGTTAACACCAACTTTGCTCCGGGTACTGGAGGAAACGGCGGAGGAGGAAGTGCTGGTGGGGGTGGTAACGGAATGGGTAGCCCGAAAGGTAGTGACGAGAACGGTCTTGATACAGATAAAGATGGCTTGAGCGACGCGGAAGAAAGGAAAATCGGCACAAACCTGAATTCCATACATTCGGATACCGATGACGTTCCGGATGGTCAAGATGGATGGGCTCGTGATCAGGACCTCTCCCCCCCGCGGTTGCCGGACGTAAGCTACGCCGTGATAGAACTCGATCAGCTTGGGTATAACGAAAAATACTACGCGGCTGAAATAAACGACAAAGTACAGGTTCTCGGACAGAAATATGAATATACCGATGATGGCACTGGTGATTACATTGAATCGGTAACTACGATATTATGGAGTCTGTCCAATCAAAAATCGGTTCCGGTACCTGTTTTAACATATAAGGATGTGAATTTTTCCTATTCGGCACCACGTGAGCGCCATGCCTTAAATAACAATGGTCAAGTTGCCGGATTCAGAAAATACTATTCGGGAGATACTTTGGCTCACAAGGCGGCCGTTTGGAGCGCGTCGGGTGGAGTGCAGTTCTTGGAGGAATACTACGGAGGTCTGCCATCAGGTGGTGAAAGCCTGGTCAATAAAACCGTTGGCTTGACTATTAGCGACACAGGTGTCGTCGGGGGTTTCGGTCTAGCTACTAAAGATATCAGGCAGTCTGATGAGTCGCGAGATCATTGGTCAAGCCAGGGTGGAATTATATGGAATCCGTCTGCAAACGCGATGGGGTCCCACCACATAAATGTAATTCACGGACTCCCGCCTCCGTAGAGCCTAATGCATATGCATAGAGCATTTTCCAAGAAAATACTATTAACTATTGTCCTGTTTTCCTGTCTCCTTCCGGGATGGGTGTTGTCCCAGACTTGGATCTATGAAGCGACTTCAATAAACAATCAGTCCATTGTTGTGGGTAAGGCCACAGCCCCCTCATTCTCGGGAGCTGTTGTTTTTGTAGGTGGCAGTGTGACATACCAAAAAAGTGGCGCAGACTTCAAGGACATCAATAGCGCAGACTTGCCTGCAATTGTTGGCGGCTCCTATATGGACAATTTTTTTAAAATTCAGCTAAAAGTCGGAACTTGGAAGGAGAAGGTTTTTCCATTTCCCGAAGCAGGTGGAAATTTAAAAGGTGTGGCGAATTCGATTAATGACTCATATGAGGCTGTCGGGACATTCTACGGGGATGAATCCAGTGCACTTTACGAGTTGTTCAGAAATGCTGCACCAGTAGACTTGGAAGAAAAGGTAGTCGGTTGGGGGGAGGTAAGTGCCATAGACATAAATAATGATGGCATTATACTCGCAAACGCTCGCAAGGTGGAAACAAAGGATGGAAAATCAACTTTAAGCGGTAGTTCAAAGAGTGTACTGTTGATTCCGTGTGATATCGTCTCCGACCTCAACAGAGACGGGATAATTGATAACAAAGACCGCGGAAAGATAACTAAGGATTCACCACATCGGATTTGGACCAATGACGATGATGATGAAGGAGATGTCGCTCGGGGGCGTTCTCCTGGTGACAATGGCGACGATGATGTGCCAACGAATGCAGGTGGCGGTTACCAAGGTGCCGATTGGCAAAGCTCTGGTGCAGGTGGCGGAACGATTGATGGCACCCGTGATCTGGTGGATTTTTTCCCGCTCTGGTTGGACATCAAACAGCTCGTCGAAGTGGTGCCCACGTCGCAATTTACTTATTTTCTAACGCAGGAAGATGGGGCTCTGAATTTTGCCTATACCGAGCTTAAACCGGATAGCACAGTTGAGGAAGAAAAGGCAGGCGCATACCTCAAGAAGCTAACCGTTGCTCAACAGTTACAAAGTGCCCCAACCTACCAAATCACAGCGGCAGGCGCGCAGCTTACGACAGCGTTTATCAATAAGATCAAAGACGATGGCAAAGGAATTATCCTCATTGAAGGACGACAAAAATCGAATAAACCTCTAAAATTAGAAGTGCGAAAAGGCGGCGATGTCATCGCCACGTTCTCTTTCGAGATCAGTATTGATCGAGTCGAAAAGATGTTCCGCCAAAAGAATTTGATGGCGGCAGGAGGAGGCAGCGGCGGCGTTACTGAATCCTTGGGCGAGCCGGAAAACTACCCTGACAAACTTTGCTCAAATAAGGTTTTCGTTTTTGTTCACGGCTATAGCACAAGTCCCTACCAAGCCAGAGGTTGGTTTGCTGAGATATTTAAACGACTTTATTGGGCTGGATCGAAGGCCAAATTTTACGGAGTCAACTGGTATGGCAATGAGACGCAAGGCTCGGTGCCGGGCGTAGCAACCCTCACCCCAAATTACGCTGCGAATGTTGATAACGCTTTTTCCACAGCACAGGCCATGAAAGTATTCCTAAGTGGTCTTGGCAGCGATGTTTCCATAGCGGCTCACAGTCTTGGAAATATGGTCGTCGGCAGCGCCATTCACGATTGGGGAGCCAGTCCTAAAAATTACTTCATGGTGGATGCGGCCGTTGCAAAAGAGTCCTATAATCACTCAGAGGAACAGCTCACCAGCGGCGGAACGCGGGGTATGGAAGGAGAAATCCACGATGCTAACAACATCACCAGTTGGACCAATTACAACCGTCGCTTATGGTGCAGTGACTGGCATAACTTGTTTGCATCGGCGGACAATAGGCGCCGACTTACATGGAAAGATCGTTTATCCAACGTCGTAAATGCCAATGTATTTAACTTCTTTTCCAGCGGAGAAGACGTTTTAGCAAATCCCAGCATTCCTCCGGGAGTTCCCACCGGAGCCAGAGAGGTGTGGAATTTACAAGAACGCCTTAAGGGTTACGCGAGCCAGGGATCGCTTGTAACTAGCAGTTACGGCGGCTGGAAAGCTAACGGACAATATGTAAATGTTAATGGATCGATTTGGACTCCGACCCAAGCGGATCAACTCACAAACGATCAGTTGAAAACGGCTCCGTTCTTCAATCCAAATAGCCCGACGGAGCTTTATGGTCAGAACGGCAGTGCTTATGCCGCTGATGGCGCTCACAGAAACACACTCTTATCGGAAATGATCCCAGCCCTGTCATTTGCCGCTGGCAGTAATAATCTGTCGATCCTAGGCGGGACAAAGAACTTCGATATGATGGGGATGAAAAACGGTGGCGCGTGGCCAGCGGCGAGGTCGGGGCAAGGCAGCGCAGATTGGTTCCACAGCGATATTAAAGCGATTGGCTTCATTTATAACCGGCCTTGCTACGACAAAATAGTTGAACTTGGAGAACTGAAAAAATGAAAAATTTAATAATCGGCTTGGCGATGCTGGCTTTACCCGGACTGGCCAGTTGCCAGATTCCCGTAGAAGACGCAACGGTAACGATCAAGGTAGTTGGTGACGATCAGGCTCCGATTGAGGGAGCTAGAGTTGGCGCGGGGTTTGAATTGCCATATTGGGTTAACCAACCATATCGCGCAACACCGAGAGAAGGTATCACATCGAGCGATGGTATCGTTGCCTTCAAAGAAAAAACATCAGGGCGAGTGACTTTCGGCATCACCAAAGAAGGTTATTATCAAACGATAGGGCAGGCGATTAGCTTCGCGTTGCAAGCGCAGAAAAAAACCCCATTCGAAGCCGAGGCGACCGCGATACTTAAAAGGAAAATCAATCCTATCGCGATGTATGCCCGGAAGGTGCAGAAAGAAATCCCTCAGGCTACCGGTCCGGTCGGCTTCGATCTTGAGGCCGGAGATTGGGTTGCCCCGTATGGAAAAGGCGGGACCAACGACATCCTGTTCACGTTGAAACGCCATTTTGCAGACAGGCGTAATTACGAGGCATCGGTGACAATCACGTTCCCAAACAAGGGAGACGGATTGCAGCCGATAAGTCTCGAGGATGCAAAATCGGGCAGTGAATTGAAGCTTCCCCGGACCGCGCCAGATAATGGATATGAACCGAAATTGGTGGCGTCGGTAGGTGCGTCCGAAAATGATCCTGGTCACGAAGGCGCGAGTGCGAATAACAGCTTCTTCTTTCGAGTCCGCACCGTGCTGGACGATGATGAAAAAGTGAAGAGCGCGCTTTACGGAAAAATTGACGGCGGATTCCACCTCGACGCCATCAACTCCCAAACTTCTTTCGTGCTGTTTACATATTACCTCAACCCAACGGCAAACGACCGGAATATGGAGTTCAATCCGCAGAAAAATCTATTTCTTGGGTTGAAAACTGACGAGCAGGTAACGGAACCGTAATCCGATCTATCTCTCGTTCGCTCATGCCGGTACGATAGCGCGGGGATGGGACAAAAACAGGCCGACATGGTATCTTTCCCCCATGTGCAACAAATTCGTGCAGGGCGGGGTGGTGATCAGCCCCCAAGGCGAGGCTCTTGTGCTGATGGACGGCCCTGGGGGAATACACGGTGCCGTTTACCGCAATCTTCGGCGGACCAGCCCGGAGCGAGAGTAAGGGCTTCTGGAAGCGCGAGGGTGCAGAGGACGTGATTGTTTTCATCACGGCAGGCCCCTCCGCGTGAGTTCTTTGGGCCTGATTGTCATCCGCTCCAGCGCTTCCGCAACTTTGTCAGGATTGAAGCGAACAGATTTCACAAGCTTCAAATACGGTATTGCGCGCCTGGCCATGAGGTTTTGAAGGTGGCGTGGCGTGACCGATAGAAGGCCCGTTTGTTCCGCCATTGTGAGAAGCTGGATGGGTCGGCTCATTTTCCGCTTACCTCCTGGGCTGCTCGCCGCCCTTAATCTCCGCGCAGTCACCTCCAGCAAATCCGCGAGTTCGTTGTTGGTCATGGACGTGATTATCAATTCGCGTTCCGTTCTTGAATGTAGATAATCCACTGATGAAAGTTTTAGCCGGAGTAGTCAGTTGGTTTGCTGCGACTATTTTTGGCGGCTTCGTCGGTGTTTATATTATGCTATGGGTGATCGTTACGGTCTCCCCCCGCTCTACCTCTGCGGAAATGGCCCCAATGGGCGGCCTGGATGCAATTATAGGGACACTGTTTACGTGGGCCATATACTTGCTATCGGTAATTCTGATAATTTTTGTGGTCTATTTAAACAACCAGATTGCGTTTCTTAGGATAAAGCACGTGCATCGCTTTTGGTTCCTTGCTTTGGTGTGCATAGCGATCGCAGCGATAACAATCCCTGCATGTATTTATGCAATTTAGTCTGCCGGCCAGAAGATCTGAGCGGTGACAATCACCCGACGAAGAGCAGCGGGACGTGCAGCGTCTGCCGGTAGGCGATCACCCGCCTACAGACCCAAACCGCGCCTCGCTGTCTCCGTAGACGCCCATGCCGTCCATGTGCTTCTGAAGCTCCCGCCGTAGCACTTCAAAGCGGGGTCGGTCGCTCTCTGCCACTGGCCGGCCGATCCACTTTTCGATATTGATTGTCGCCGTGCTGATGGCTGCCGCTCGCGACTGGCTGCGGTCGATTAAAGTCTGCACCTCCTTGGCAAGATATTCCCCCTCGGCCTCGAAATTCTTCGGCTTCCCATGCTCCCGACTGGGCCCGCGGTATTGCTCGACAACTTTGCGCACCTTCTGGAGGGCATCCCACGCGCGTAGGAGGGATAGTTCGCGTTGTGCCAGCTTCTCTTCCAGTTCCTTTTCACGCTCCGTCATGGGGGAAACCATACTCCCGGCGTGGGACATTTGCAGGGGATGTGGTAGAATTTTTCGATGACCCACAAAGAACGCCTGGCTGCCATTGAGACCGATCTGGGAAAGCTCATCAGCGACATCATCATGGCGAAAAAGTCGCGGACATTCGACAAGGTGATAAAGCGAGGAGTACTGGTCGGCCAATTGACCGCCGCCGAGTCGATCATTACCGTGGTCCGGGGAGGATATGGAGGGAGGGTGACCAACTGGTTCATCGGAAAGAACACGTTGGAAATTTCTCCCAATTAACTTCAACGAGAAGATCATTATGGAGGCATTCAATCCATCCTGGCAGCTTTGGACTTACCTGCCCTGTATTGTTGCGTTTTTCGTGGCAATTGCAGGCATATGGATTTCCAAAGAGACATGGCTTCGCCGAGTGATCTTGACTGTTTTTGCCGTGATGGCGGGCGTGAGTGGATTGATGGTTTTAGTGAATGGAAAATGGACTGCAGATCAACAGCGCATTCGAGCAGACGAGAGTGAACGTCGCTTAAAGGCGGTCTTTGCTCAAGTGGGGGGCGCTGAATACGTTGGCGACTATAGGAAGAGTGAAGCGGAATTCCATAAATACATGGCGCAAAAGACTAGCCCGGACTTCATTGGTAATGTGGACAAGGCCGTATCGCTGGCTGTCCCTATGAAACTGCGCGCTCTTCGTGACGATCCTTTACTGGCTGATCGGTTCGAGCTAAAATGGGTGTCGTATAAGGAATACTTGATCGCCCAACTGAATGAACGTCGAAATCGCTTGCTTGAGGCTGGGTATCTGAAGGAAACCACCAAAATTGTTCCTGCAGGAGAGCGGTCGAGCTATGTCGGACCAAAGCGACCGATGCCGCCGGAGCGCAAATTCCTGAATTACCATTTCCGAGACGGAATCGAGTTGCGCATCGGAAATAATAAGGGGCATGTAAAAGAGGGGGAATATATCAATTTTTATGTCTATGCTCATGCTGGCGATAGACGTCTCGAATTCTTGATCGATGAATCGGGCGCCCATATACCTGGGGCCGGATCTTTTAAAGATCCGCTAAATGATTCAGAAGCATTGAAAAACATTGAGTCTTGCATGGACGCTTTTTTCTCCGAAACGGTTGCGTTATGCGAGGTACGAGCGGCAGAAAGACAGGAGCAAATGGCGGTTCGTGATGCAAGACGTGCCGAATACGAGAAGAAGAAAGCACAGGAGGCAGGGGCATCCCAAACTGAGGAAAAGTTGAAAGTTCCAGTCCAGCCCATGCAAGGTCTTCGGTAGGAGAGATCACTTTGATTTAGCGGATATTCAAAAGACCGCCAATCACGCCCCCACAACCCGCATCTGATTTGGACGCCGCGGCCGAAGAGCTTGAATCTGACCTGGCGCGACGGATGGCGGAAAAAATAGTTCACTAGAAGCACCCGCCACGGCGAGCGAAAGCGGGAATTTTACAGCGGAGGATCGGGGGTTTTGTCACCCACCTGCCTGACCATCCAGTATTGCGCGTCCACCTTGGCCATGCTGGAAAGCTCCCGCCATTCGGCCAGCTCCTGGGGGATAAACTCGTCACACCGATAGTAGAGGCCCGCCACGATGACTCCGCCGCGCAGGACTATCCAGACGGGTATGGGCTCCTCTTCGACCGGAGGCGGGGTTTCGGATGGGTGCCAATCGTAGGAGTAACGAGCCATTTACCGTCTCAGCGTTGCTACATAGCCCATTCCAGTCACAGGCAAACCGTTAATTGGAAAGATGCCGGATGGATCGGTCGCCGCCAGGGTAATGTCGTATTTTTCGCCGATCAAGTTTTCCACAGATTGACGCGGTGAAAAAATAAAGGGATGTTTGGTAATACCATCTGGAAGGCCCTCAGGTATCGGTCCTGGGCCATTGGAGCCCAGCTTGGATTCATGAATGCAAATCACGTTCTCCTTGCTCTCGACAAGAGCTAGCCGAGAAAGCACAAGAAGCTGTCCCTTGCAATCAAGGAGCCTCCTCAAGGTTGCTCGCATGTCTGGAACGCACTGAAGCGCACCTGATGAAAATATCACGTCAACTCTTCCGTTAAACGCTCGCAGGGCTTCGTCGACTGAAGCAAAAAAACGAAGCGATTCGGTTTCTGCCTGCTTGCATCTCGCCGCCATCGCTGTGGTTTCGACCACGTGCCACGCGACTTTAAGATTGTTCCGAAACAATGCGTTTAGTCCGTAATAGTGAGCGCCGCAGGCTCCCCCGAAGTCCAGGACGTGAAGCGGTCGCGAGCGGTCGGCCCCTAAAGCCGAAAGCAAAAGCGCATCTCCAGGTGAGATTGCGGGCGGCCGATCTTGCAGGGTTAGACGATAGGCTTGGGTTTTCCTGAAAACAATTTCGACCAAGTCAGCGGCCTCGTATCCAAAGTTCTCGCACGCGGCCATAGCTTCGTCGTACGAAGCGAATAGCTTTTGAAGAACCGGTTGATTTCCTTTCCGCGGTGCTTCACGCGCGATCCATTTTCGCACGGCAGAATTTACTATTGGAGGTACAAAATCACCAAGGGTCATTGGACCCAACTACCAAAAATACGGGAATGGGACAATGAATCGGGGAGCTATCCACATGACGGGTGCTTCCTTCAATCAGTGGCTTTGTGACCCGTGAGGCTTCGGGCACGATCAACCCACCGCCCAGGGCTGCTATCCAGACACCAGAGGGCTTCTCTTCGACTCGGAGGCGGGGTTTCTGAGGGGTGCCAGTCGTGGGGGTATTTCACCAGCGCGATACATCATTGTTTCCAAGCAGCCTGACAATCTTAGAACGCTTTCTTCAAGTTCCTGATCTTCATTCAGGGCTCAAATGTTGCGGAATAAGCTTACTTGGAGGCTTGAGGGGCAGGATGGATTGTTTTCTCTGTCGACTGAGTCCAGGCAGCAGTGAAATAACTTGAAAACGCTTCATAGAATGATTCCTCCGGGCCCTCGCGTGGATCAGCTTTCTTAAATACTAAAACCGGCGTTTCATGTCCTTGCTTCCCTGGCTGGTAAGCTGAAACGAAGGCGTGGTCATCTGTGAGGAGCATCCGGAATGCAGGAACGATGTTCGAGTATCTCAATGTTACCCTACCTTCATGGGGCGCGCGCAGGTCCCTGAGGTCGCCGACAGCTTCAATCGTCGAATAGATCTCGCTACGGATGGATTCCGGGTGGATGCCGTTTCCTAAAGACCGGGCCCTGTCTTCAATCACGTTTGTGCCGGATTGAGGATCGAGTAGAATAATGCTCAAAGGGGCAATCCGATTTGATCGCAACAGCTCGTATAATAGAGATTTCTCTCGCATGCCTATGGCTTGGCAGGCGGCAATTGAGATGATTCGGACGTGCTTTGAGGAGCCTACGGCCTTCCTCATCACCTCGGCGTATTTTTGATCAACAGCATTTTTGCCAGACAGGCCCTGCACGCTGGTGAAATCAATGCCCGCTTTCGCGATCAAAAGATTAAGTAACTGCGCGGCTTGCTCCCTGCTGATCCGAGCTTCCTCGTCGTTTTTTTGCTGCCGGATTTCCCCAATGATTCGAGATTGAGACATTCTTTCGAGCCAAAGCGCGAGGCCAACGCTCACCAAAGTTTTCACCACCAATAAGATGGCGATAGGTACTTGATCTTTACTTAATTCCGTCGAGATGCCGAAGGGAAAGGATATCTCGAGATTATTTAGGGGCGAATTCGTCGCAATCAAGACGACGGCTTTGAGGAGGGTGAAACCGTCCCAAGCAATAAAAATTGCCGCTGCTATGGATAGGGCAAACCAGCGGCGGTATCCGGGGGGAGGTAGGAACATCTATGCAACTGTCACTGTCGCTGTAGATGGTCGCGGATCTCCCGAAGATCAAAAGACGTGAAATGCTCAGATGTTTCACGAACCTTCGATTTCCGTGAAGACGGAAAAAACAGGATCGAAAGGAAAACACCTGCAGACACTACAAGAGAGACGATGGCGACAGTCATAAGTGTGAAACGGTGAGGACGACTAGCTGAAGATGATCATGGTCAGGGTCAATGTCAATGCCTCCAGTGTAGGGGGAAAGCCTTCTTGAGGCATCAGAGGCATGGGCTTTATCGTTGGCAATACTTGGATCTTTAGCTTGTAGGCCTGTTTCTATCAAATCCCTCGGGTGCAATGGAAATGGTTTTTGAGCCATGAAGCGCGAGGAACTTGAAAGAGTCCAGGCGCTTGGAACAGACATCTATGGATACCTGCGGACTTTAGCGGACATGGTCTTACTATGGGTCTTACTTGGTTCTTTGTGTTCCAATAAGTCATTGATAATCAATAAAGTGGAGGCGAGGGGAGTCGAACCCCTGTCCATCAAGCGGTCAGCGAGACTTTCTACATGCGTAGACGATTGTTAATGTCAGAGTGCCGCTGCGAACCGTCACGCCACGTACTCCTAAGCATCCACGAAATCGATTCGTCTCTCACCGCGGTTGCACCGGTAATCAACTAGCCTGCTGCGTCGCATCCATTCCTAGCAGGCGTCGGTATGGACACGTCACGGCAATTTAAGCCGCGAGAGCGAGATCTTCGTAATCTGCGTTTATTTTTTTGATCCGATTGTTAACGAGGCCAACGAATCATCCCCGGCATGCGGGCCTGGCATCAAACTTCATGTCGAAGCCAATACGCCCCCAATTCGATAAAGATATTACGCCCTCTCGCGCAGAATTCAAGTGATCGTTTGGGGCCGGCACAATGTCAGCAGTGCCACTTCCGCCGGGCAACCCAGGCGCACCGGCAGCCAGCTTGTGCCCACCCCTCGCGTGACGAAGACCTGGGTCACCGGTCCCTGGCAGAGGCCGGAGGCGTATTTTTGCCCAAACCGCGAGGGCAGCACCGGCGCGCCGATGAAGGGGAACACGCATTGCCCACCATGGGTATGCCCGCTCAGCATCAGTCCCACCCGCTCGTCTTTGAGACGCTCCGCGTAGTCGGGATTGTGCTGGAGCAACACCACCGACTGCGGACGGCGTATGCCGTGGAGCGGATGATCCAGCCGTTGCTTCTCCCTCCAGTAGTCGCCCGTGCCTGCGATGCGCAGCGATTCCCCGCCACGATAAATGCTGTGGCCTGCATTGGTCAGATCGCCGATACCGGCCCGCGCCAATCCCTCGCGCACGGTGGCCTCCGCGCGTTGATAGTGATCGTGATTTCCCAGCACCGCGACCACTCCGCTCGGGGCGCGCAGCCTTGCCAATTCTTGCATACAACCCGGCACCCATTCCTTGCCGCGATCCACGAAATCACCGGTCAGGGCGATGAGATTGGGCCGAAGGGAATTGGTCAGCGTCACTACCTCGCGAATGTACCGGGCGGAAATCCACGGGCTGTGATGGAAGTCCGACAGTAGGGCAATCCGGAATCCCTCAAAGGCCGGGCTCAACCCTGCCAGCGTCACATCCTGCCGGTTCACCGTGCAGCAATAGGCTGCGGACAATCCCAACGCGCCTCCGCTCATCCCTGCGGTGAGCGCGGTTTTGAACAACCGCCCGAGAAATTCCCGCCGGTTCATGCCAGGACCGGCCGGAGCGGAGGGTGCCCGAGCTGCCATCGGACCCCCTCCGCCTTGTCTGCCGAAAATAAGTGTGTCCGGTCATTTGGACGGCACGGAACACAAACGCATCTCATGCCTGCAACCTCGCAGGCGAATGTGAAGCGATGATGAAGCCTTTGTGAAATTTACGGCTCGCCGTACAGATTCAGCAGCTTGAGCAGCACGCCGTTCGTCCAGCCAAAGCCATCCTGCGACGGATATTCACCACCGCCTCCCGGCTTGGAGAGATCGATCACGTCGTATTTCTCCATCAGCTTTCCCGTCGCTGCATAGACCGCGAGATTCTGTTTCATCCAGCGGCGCGCGATGGTTTCTGCCAGCGGCATCTGGCCGTAGTTGCGCAGGCCTTGGATGGTGATCCACTGTAGGGGAGCCCAGCCGTTAGGCGCGTCCCATTGTTCCCCGGTCGTCCGGAGTGTCGTCACCACACCGCCGGGTTTGAGAAACCTGGCTTCCAAGGTCTTCGCCACCGGTGCGATCCGTTCCTTCGGCGCGATGTTGAGGAAAAACGGCATCATTCCCGCCAGTGTCAGTTCCGTGCTGCGACGCTTGGCGGTGAGGTCATAATCCACATACCAACCGTCCTTTTCCGACCAGAAAACCTCATTGATCGCCTCTCGCCTCCGCTCGGCCTGTGCCGTCATGGCCCTGGCTCCGGTCTCATCTCTGTCGAGGCGCCGCGCTCTGGCCAGCGTGGTTTCCAGATGATAAAGCAAGCCGTTCAAATCCACCGGCAGGATCTCCGTGGTGCGAATCGTCGCGCGGTCTTTGCCGTCGGCAAACCACCGGCTGCTGAAATCCCATCCGCTTTCCGCCGCAGACCGGACATTGCGGTATAGTTCCTTCACTTCACGTGAGGCCCGCTTCGCGAGCGTGACGTCGGTGGCGTATTGCTCATCGCGCGCGGTGTCCCCGTCATCGTGGTAGCGATTCAGCGTAAAGCCTTCGGCCGACACGACACGGCCGCGATTTTCATCCATCCAGAAACGGTATTCCTTCTCCAAGGCGCCGCGAAATTCCACGTAAACATCGTCGCCTTCCTTCTCCGCGAGCAGATCAAGCATCAGGGAAAAGAAGGGTGGCTGTGAGCGGGTGAGGTAATATGAGCGATTCGCATTCGGAATGAAACCGTAGGTCTCAATGAGGTAGGCAAAGTTCTCCACCATCTGCCGCACCGCCCCGACCTCGCCGCTTTCCATCAGGCCCAGCATCACGAAATAGGAATCCCAATAATATAGCTCCTGAAAGCGCCCGCCCGGCACCACATAAGGCCGTGGCAGGGCCAGCAGTGAACTGCCCTCCGGCGGCTTCACCGCGTTGCGCGCGAGTTGATCCCACAATGCTTCGATATGAGAGCGAATCGTGTCGGATCGCGCCGTGGTGAAGTTGGCCCGGACAAAAGCGCGTAAGTCGAAACCTGGGCTCCCTTTCTCACGCTCATAATCCGCCACGATCTCCGCCGGCGCGCGCTTGGGCACGCAATCGACAAAATCCTTTTCATCCGGAAAGACGCCGCTGATTTGCACCATCCGGAAGAACTCGCCATAAACTTCTGCCGGAGTCGGCGGAACGGCCTGGGCGGCGAACAGCGGAACGAGAAGGAGGGGAAGCAGCCGTCTCATGCAAACAATAAACGGAATGAGACCGGAAATGACAAAGGCTATTTGCCGATGCCTAGTCGCTCAGACGCCGATAAAACCAAAATGAAGCCGCCGCGAGCGCTCCCGGATACAGCACGTAGTACCAATTGAGCATGACCGCCTCGCGAAATTTCTTGGGATCGGTTTTCCTCTCGACCCGTTCGGTGGCCGGGAGACGGGCGTTGGGCCGGTAGTAGGCGACTCCACTGGCCTCAACTTTGACGGCAGCTATGACACCGACCAGGGCAAAGAAACCCGTGACCAGGGCCACAGCCAGCGCGCACCAGCGGACAATGCCGGGGGAGGGGGTGTCAGGAAACATGGCGATCCTTGAAGTTGACCTTCACTGTGGTCCCTTGGCCCGGCATGCTGGTGAGCGAGATCGTTCCCTGCGCCCGGCTCACGACGGATTGAGCGATGGCCAGGCCCAACCCCGTGCCGCGGCGGCCGGTGAGGGGATTCACCGTCGTAAAAAATCTCTCGAAGACCCGGGCCTGTAAATCCGACTCCAGACCCACACCTTCATCGCGTACCACGGCGGCATGGCTGGTCGTTTCAAAAAAGACGCTCTTGCCTGCCGGGGTGAAATTGCAGGCATTGTCCAGGAGCGTTTCCAGGACGCGGCGAAGTTGTCCTGCCGCCAGTGGCAGCAAGGCGTCACTTTCCGCGATCTTCGCCTGAAAGTTTAAGCCCAGCGCCTCGGCCCGCGATTGAAATACCGCCGCGCATTCCCGCGCGACCTCGTCCATCCGGCAGGTGGCGTCCTCACCGGCCGGCTGGGTTTCGATGCGGGTGAGAGCCAGCAGATTATTCACGATGTCTGTCAGTCGGTCGATTTCGGCGCGAATGTTGCCGAGGAATTTCCTCCGGATTTCCGGCGAATCGCTGCCCTCCACGATCTCTGTCGCGCCCCGCATCGAAGCCAGCGGTGTTTTCAATTCATGTGAGAGCGTGGACGCCATTTCCTCGACGTAGGCCTTGCCTTCGATTCGCCGGCGCATCCTCTCCAAGGCCCGCGCGAGGTCGCCCAGTTCACTCTGCGTCCAGGTTTCCAGTTTGACATTGGGCTCCCCGGCCGCGATGCGGTTCGCCCGCGCCGCCAGATCCATGATCACGCGGGTCAGATAATTCGAAAGTAGATACGAGGCTCCCGCCGCGATGGCAAAGGCCAACAGCGCCGGCGCTGCAAGGGTTTGAATCGTTTGCAGGATCGAGCGCCGCGCATCCGCGGTCGATTTAATGACCGTGATAGCCCCGGTGATCTCGCCGCTTCGGAGAATGGGCACACTGCAGTAGAGCAGGACGTAGTTATTCGGATCGCGCTCCCAGCGTGCACCATATTTTCCTTGCAGCGCCTTGCTGACGTTCCTCCCTTCCAGGAGGGTGCCGGATGCGAGCACACCATCGGTATCCGTGACGACTCTCGCATCGGCCCCGCAGATCACGATGCGTAGATTCGGTGAGACATCCTTGAAAAGCCTCTGCTTGATCGCACGTGTTTCGGGCAGGCCCTTGAGTGCGGGCTCCGCGCCCAGTGCATCCGCCAGCACCATCGCGGTATCGATCATCCCCTGTTCCGTCGAGTAGAGATGGCTGTATTGGATGGTCTTCCCCACATGCCACAAAAAGTACAGGGCCGGCAGAAACAGCCCGATGAGCAGCACCGCAAAGATCTTCCAATGCAGGCTGTGCAGCGGTGGCGCAAACCAAGTGATGAGCCGCTGGATGAAATAAACCGCCCGCCACGCCAGCGACGGCTTCTTCATGCCATCTCTTCCCGCAGCCGGTAACCAAACCCCCGCACCGTCTCGATGGCGTCCGGTTCGCCCAGCTTCTTGCGCAGCGATTTCACGTGCGCATCCACCGTTCGATCCGTCACGCACCCTCCGTCCGGCCACGCCAGATCAAGGATGCGGTCGCGGCTGAAAACCTGGCCAGGATGTTTCCGCAGCAGCGCCAGCAATTCAAATTCCAACCGGGAAAGCTCCACCGCCCGGCCCTCACGCGTCACCGTGTGCCGGCCGATATCGAGCACGATGCCGCTGGGAGCAGAAACCGCCGCTGTTTCGGGATGAAGTCGGCGCATAATGGCTTTAATCCGTGCCAGCAGTTCCCGCGTGCTGAAGGGCTTGGTCAGATAATCGTCGCCGCCGATCTCCAATCCCACCACGCGGTCGATCTCGTCCGAGCGAGAGGTCAGGAAAAGCACAGGAACGTTGGACGATTTGCGCAATCTCCGGCACACCTCAAAGCCATCCATGTCCGGCAGCCCCACATCGAGCACGATGCACTCCGCCTGTTCTGCCGCGGCCAGGGCCTCCACCCCTCGGGTTACGCAGGTCACCTCATGGGCTGCCTCGCGCAACGCATAGTCGAGCACCTCGGCGATGCCAGGATCGTCCTCCACGACGAGGATTTTCACGAAACAGGGAAGCTATTTAAGAAACTTAATAGTGGCGGGGAAGACGTAGGCTTCTCCATTGCTCGCCTTGATTCCGCCCAGGATCGTGAAGACCAGCCAGGCAATCGCCACGATAAAAGGCAGTGCGACGGGAACATAGAGGCAAGATCCAACGATACCGATCACCGTGGCTGCGATCCCATAGATCATGTAGCTGATCTGAAAATTCATCACGCTCTTGCCTATGGCCTCGAGTCCGGGGAGCTCCGCCTTTTTTACCTGCCATACGATGAGTGGGGCCAGGATATTGCCAAACGGGAAAACAAATCCTGCCAGAGCGCTGAAATGCAGGATCGCAGCCCATTGTTTGGTGGCGGCATCGGAGGGCGGGGGAATTGGAGGAACGGCAGGCGGTTCGTTGATCGGCGGCGTGTCCATGCGGGCGGTATAACAGATTTTCCATCTTTGTCTAAGTGCAACTGCCGGTTGCGAAATCGTCCCATCCGACGTATTCATCCCTTCAGCATGCGCAAGCTATTGATCCTCGCGGTAGCTCTGGCGACCTCCTCCGTCTTCGCGGGTCTGCCTGAGAGTGTTGTTTTCGTCGGCCCGGGGAAATACCAATCCCTCATCAACAAGGGCAAAGCCGAGAACTGGCAGGCCCTTCCCATCGGCGAACGCACCATCAAGGCCGGTCTCGCCCTGCTCGGCACGCCTTACAAAAATTTCACCCTTGAACTCGATACCCGCGTGGAGGCCCCCTGCGTGAATATGAACGGCATGGATTGCTGGACGTTCTTCGAGATCGCCCTTGGCACCGCCCGTGCCCTCAAGGTTTCCGCAAACCCCACCAGGTCCGACATGCTCCGCATGATCGAGCTCGACCGCTATCGCGGCGGCAAGTGCAACGGCATCTTCACCTCCCGTCTGCATTACCTCGAGCAGTGGCTCTACGACAACCAGAGCCGTGGTCTCGTCAAGGACGTCACCTCCTCCCTCCCTGGTGCCCGCAAGCTCAATCGCGACATGGTCGAGATGTCCGCCGCTTGGAAAAGCTGCAAGCAGCTTCGCGCCAATCCCTCCCTCGTTCCCGAGATGGCAAAGATCGAGCGGCAACTCGCCCAGAAAGGCATCTGGTACGTGCCAAAGTCTCAGGTTCCCGCCGCCGAGAAATTCCTGCGCGATGGGGACGTGATCTGCATCGTCAGCACCTGGCCAAAAAGCTATACCTCCCATGTCGGCCTCGCTTACCGCGACAAAAACGGCGTCCTCCGTTTCATGCATGCCTCCAAAAACGCCGGGGAGGTCATCGTTGATTCTCGGCTGAGCACTTATCTGAACCGCTTTAGCTCCCACGCCGGCGTCATGGTGGCCCGCCCGAACGATATTTAGGTCCGTCGGCCCGTTTCCAGCCCGTTTTTGACCAGAAAAGGGCGTTTTCAGGGAATTTTAGAGCGCAATTCGCATTTGCCTTGCGCCCCGGGCCTCCGTATTCTCCCCGGTTCTCATGAATTTTACCGATCTCCTCTTCCTTGCCGAAGCCGCCGCCGCTCCGGCCGCCGGTGCTGAACAGCCTCCGATGTACATGATGCTCATTCAGTTCGTTCCGATCATCGTCATTTTCTACTTCCTGCTCATTCGCCCCCAGCAGAAGCGCCAGAAGGATCACCAGAAGCTCATGGCCGCCATCAAGACCGGTGATAAGGTCATCACCAGTTCCGGCATCCACGGCATCATCGCCAACGTGAAGGACAAGACCGTCATCGTGAAGGTGGCCGATAACGTGAAGCTGGAGTTTGACCGCGCTTCCATCACCGCCGTGGAGAAATCCGAGTTGCCCGTGGCCGAGGTCAAGTAGGCCATTTTTTCCGACTAGTCTCATTCGTTAACGCCCCATCGCCATGTCTCCCGAATTGACGTTCTCCGCAGGCCTGCTGCTTCTCATCCTGTTCGGATGGTATTTTGCCACCGAAATCCCGGCTCGGAAGCGCTGGCTGGGGATCGTCCTTTCAGTCTTGCTGGTGGCGTTCTGCCTGGAGCAGGCCCTTCCTCCGGATAAGAAAATCCGTCTCGGCCTCGATCTAAAGGGTGGCACCTCCTTCCTGCTCAAGCTCACTCCGCCCAAGGACGACAAACTGACCCCCGCTCTGCTCGAGCAAGCCGTGGAAGTCATCCGCAAGCGCGTGGACCGCTTTGGCGTGGGCGAGCCCCTCATCGCTCCGCAGGGCGAGAGCCACATCCTCGTGCAAATCCCGGGCTTGGATGAAAAGCAGATCGCGGAAGCCCGCGCCAATCTGCAACGTGTTGCCAAACTCGAGTTTTCCACCGTGGGCGGTGGTCCTGAGCGTGTCGCTGCGATCGAGGCCGGCCAGGAGATCATGCCTCCCGGCTACGTCATCAAAAATTACAAGACGAAGCACGAGGGCAAGGATGTGGAAATGAAGCTTCTCGTGAAGCGCCGGCCCGACCTTACCGGTGACCACGTCACCCGCGCTTTCCCTTTCTACGACCAGCAGGGCTACGGAGTGTCTCTCACTCTTGATGCAGCTGGCGCCAAGATTTTCGGCGATCTTACCCAGCAACTCGCTCCCACCCGGGGTCAGCTCGCCATCCTTCTGGACGGCGAGGTGCAAAGCGCCCCCAGTGTCCGCAGTGCCATCTACGGCGGCAGCGCGCAGATCACCGGCAACTTTAGCTCGGAAGAGGCGGGCGAACTCGCCAGCGTCCTGGAAAACCCGCTTCGTGTGCCGGTCGAGATCGAGGAAACACGCAGCATTTCATCCACCCTCGGGGAAGACTCCATCAAGAGCGGCGTGCTGGCCGGGGTCAGCGGCCTCGTTCTCGTCTTCGCCTTCGTCATGCTTTACTATCGCACGGCGGGTATCGTGGCTTTCATCGGCCTATTGGTGAACATCGTCATCCTCTTCGGATTGATGGCCATGTTTAACTTCGTGCTCACCCTGCCCGGTATCGCCGGTATCATCCTGAGTATCGGCATGGCCGTGGATGCGAACGTCCTTATTTATGAACGTCTGCGCGAAGAAACCGCCGCGGGCAAGTCGCTCTCGACCGCCCTGGAGGCTGCCTACGACAAGGCCTTCAGCGCCATCTTCGACGCGAACTTCACCACCCTCATCACCTCCGGCATCCTCCTTTATTATGCCTCGGGCTCGGTGAAGGGTTTCGCCGTCACGCTTTCCGTCGGCATTATCGCCTCGATGTTCTCGGCCCTCCTGGTCACCCGGACGCTGTTCCGCTGGATGATCGAAAAGTTCGGCCTCAAGAAACTTTCGATGCTGAACCTCATTCCGTCGAAGACCTTTGATTTCCTCGGAAAGCGCCGCATCGCTGCCGCGATCTCGGCTTTCCTCATCCTCGGCTCCATCGCCGTTTTTGCGGTGCGGGGGGAGAAAAACTTCGGCATTGATTTCCGTGGCGGCGACCTGCTGATGGTCGACTCCGCCAAGCCCATCGACATCGGGGCGGCCCGCAAGGCCATTGAGGACATTCAACTTGGTGACACCACCATCCAGTTTGAGCGGGCCGGCATGAAGGACCTCCTCTCCTTCCGCAGCCCCAGTGGCACCGCCGATAAAATTATCGAGGAACTCAATAAGAGCTTTCCGGATTCCGGCGTGAAACAGATTTCCCTGGAAAACGTGGGTCCGCAGATTGGTCTGGCCTTTGCCAAGAACGCGCTTTTCGCCCTCGGCCTCGGCATGCTCGGCATTCTGATCTACGTGACCGTACGATTTGAGTTCTCGTTCGCTCTGGCGACCATCTTCGCCCTTCTGCATGACGTTATTGTCACCGTTGGCATTTTCTCGCTCATGGGCCGGGAATTGTCCCTCGTCATGGTCGGAGCCATTCTCACCATCGCCGGTTATTCCATCAACGACACCATCGTTGTCTTTGACCGCATCCGCGAGCGCCTCGCCGCAGGTGACGGAGCTGGTTCGGTGCAGAAGCTGATGAACGTCGCCATCAACGAAACATTGGGCCGTACCATCCTCACCGGTGGTACGACGCTGCTCTCCGTGGGTGCGCTCTATTTCTTCGGTGGCGCCGTGTTGCGCGACTTCTCCTTCGCCATCCTCATCGGCATTTTGATCGGTACTTATTCATCGATCTACATCGCCGCGCCCATTGTGCTTTGGTGGTCGAGATTCCGCGGCAAGAACATCCGCCGCGAAGTGCTCGATACCGAGACGTTGCGCAAGGCCTAGAGGGAAGTCTCAGGCAGAGTAGGTCGGGCTTTCCGCTTCCTTTTCCGGGGAAGCGGCATGCTGTGCCTTGTAGATAAGGCTGGTCGTTCCACCACCGAAAGCATTTCGGCTGCCCAGTTCGTGAAAACTTCACGGGTCTTTCATCAAACCTTCACAATCCGCAGGCATGATGGCGGCCATGAATCCGGATCTGCCAGCTTCCTCGGATGCCTCGATCGTCGCCTGCCGGCCTTTTCCTGCGGACCCGAGCCGGCGAAAGCGCCTCGCGCCGCTTCTTTTGCCGGGAGCCATCTTGCGTCCATGGGTTCTGCTGCCCGTCTGGGTTCTGCCTCAGTTCCTTCTCCTTGTGATCAACTTGCAGGCCTGGGGCTTGGCTGCGGAAGAGGTTTCTCCGTCCCAGCATACCATGGCGGTCACCATCCTCTTCGCCGAACTGATTTCCCTTTTGGGAGGAATCGCCACCACCGGCGCGCTTTGGCGGCGGGGTCGCACTTTCAGCCGGTTCCTTGGGGCCATTCCGTTGGGCTTGGGCGTGGTCTTTATGGCTGTCGCTCTGAATCTGGTAGATCGGGTCATTCCTGAAACTTTGGCTGATTGGATGCTCCCGAGGGATCAATGGATTCTCAAGCAGTTTGCCTTCACGATGCCGGCGGCTCTTTTTGGGGCTATCCGCCTGCTCTGTCCGGATCGGGAGTCTGCCGGAGCAACTCTGGAAAGCCTCGGTCGCGGCGTTGGTGTCACGGTGGCATTTTTCGCAGCTTGCCTGGCCGCGCCGTTTGTCGTGGGTCCGTTGCTTTCTCTGGTTCACTCCCTTCCTTCGGAACTGGAGCCCTTTGGTTTTGCGCTGGTCACTGGTCCCTACATTGCGCTGACCCTTCTGGCCGCCGGAAGCTTGCTGCGCGTATGCATCAGCTTGTATCTGGCCGCACGGGCCACCAGTCCGGCTGCTCTGAGCATCCTGGCGGCATTCGTGGCCGTGGTCGGCCCGCTCGGCGGCCTTTGGCTCAATGCCGGCATTCCGTTCCCGGCAAATTTTCAGGTTCCCTCGATTTACATTCTCGCCCTCGTCAACGGACTCGTATTGATGCTGCCCAATTTTTCCCATCCTCTTGCGCACCGTCTCGTCTGGCTGGCTCAATGTGCGTTGTTCCCCTTCACTCTCTACTTTTTCGCAGTCTTTCTGCCCTTTCTGCCACTGGGACCGCTGGCCATGTTGGTTGTCGGCCTGGGCGTCCTGATCTATGTCCCCAGTCTGCTTTTCCTCCTTCACGGGTTTCGTCTCATTGATGGCTATCGGGCGGAAATTCGCGACGGCTCGAAATGGCTTCCCGCTCTTTTGGGAATCACCGCCCTTCTCATTTGGCCGGTGACCTATACGGGGCAGGCCGTCCGGGACAAAGCCACGCTCCACGGTGCGCTGGATTATTTGCAATACCCCGACTACGCGGCGAATGCCAGGTTCGACGGATCAATGGGCGCCCTGCGCTCCTCGCTCACGCATCTGGATGATTTCAAACGCGGCATCTATCTCCCGTATCTCTCCGAGTACTACAACTGGCTCGCTTTTGATAATCTCGTCCTGCCTCAGGAAAAACTCGATGGGCTGGCCCTGACTTTCCTTGGCGAGCCCCTGCCTAAGTCTCCGGATGTCGCGCAACTCGATATGTTTGGTTGGGGCAGAAATCGCGCGCGCAATGTGACCGAGGCGCTGAATGGCGTATCGGGCACCCGGCCCAGAGCTGATGCGAGGCTGGAGCAATTGCAATCCCTCGCCAAAGTCGAGGCCGGTGCCGTGCGGGTCACCGCGGCCCTGACCATCAGCAATCCCACCGCCGAACCGACGGAATTTTCCACCACGATTCAAGTGCCGCCGGGCGTGATGGTCTCCGGCTTGTGGCTGACCATTGGAACCCAGCGTGTCCCCGGACGCCTCTTTGAAAAACGTGGCGCCCTCTGGGTTTATCAGAAAATCACCGAGGTCCGGCCGGTCCCGCGCGATCCCGCCATCCTGCGTTATATCGGCCCGAATCTCGTGGAGCTGCGGGTTTGTCCCGTGGAGTCGGCCGCTCCGCGCCATGTGGAAGTGGAATTCTTATATCCAGAAGGGCTGAATCCAAGAATCGTCGTGGGAGCAGGTCAGGTGATTCAGACTCCGGTTGCCGAGCGCTCGACCGCCAGCGTGACCGCTGCGGAAAACGGAAACTTTAACGTCGTCCTGCCTCCAACTTTGGGTCTACCGTTGGTTCATCGGCAACCCTACTTTCATTTCCTCGTCGATGTTTCGAAGGGTTCGATATTTTCTGAAGCCGAAGCTCTGCTGCAGAAAGAGCTGCTTCGCATCAGCCGCCAGTTTCCCGAGGTGCGTGAGGCCAGGCTCACTTTTGTAAACTTTGAAACGGCGGATTTTCGCCAGGGCGAATTACTCCCCATTGAAGAATTGCTGCGGGTGCCGGCGGCGCAGTTCCAACCGGCCTCATTCAAGGGCGGATTTGTTCCCACCCGAGCCATCAAAGAGGTTCTCTGGCGGCACCACCTGGCGCTGTCCGATGTCGATTCACTCGCGCTGACCCGCTATCCTCAGATCGTGGTTCTGGCCGGATCGGACCGCCCCAAGCCTGCCACTGATGCCAACAATCTGGCTGAGTTTTCTCGTTGGTTGCCGGACTGGCCGGGCTATTGGGAAGTTCCCGCCCAGGACGTGGCGGCCCGCTACATTCCTTTGAGTCCGGGCGGCAAGGCCCCAGTGAATATCTATCAAATCGGCGGTGAAAGATTCGCGGTGGCGGCCAACGAGCCGGCTTCTTACATGAGCATTAAGCCGGCGAAGGGCCCTCTGGATAAAATCGAGATATACGATCCCACTGCCGGGAAGTTCGTCGCGACAGGTGCCGCCTTGGAGCACCCCGCCTCGGCGGGCTACGCGAAGGCCGTCATGCCTTGGAGTCTTGAACTCCGCCGCATCTTTGAGCCCTTCCGGAGCCGTCTCGGCGATTTGGGCGAATTGCTGAAGCTCTGCCGCGAAACGGGCATTCTTGTTCCTTCCGCCGCCTACATGGTGGTCGAAAACACCGCGCAGTGGAAAATGCTCGAGCACACGGAGAAGAAGACGCTGAAGGGACATGAGGCATTGGAACTCTCAGAGCCGACTGTTCCCGAGCCAGGCACGATCGTCCTCGTGGTTCTTGGCGTAGGGGTTCTCGTATTGGCATCGCGTTACCGCTGGCCGCAGTGGCGGTAAGCCGGGAATCTCCTTGTGCTGGGCTAAGCTGGCTGGCGGAATGCCGCCGTGGCCGATAACTTGAAACGTCGGTTGGGTTGGTTCCAGATGCTGGCGCTTTCGGTGGGTGCCATTATTGGTTCCGCCTGGCTTTTCACCCCGCTCTTTGCCGCGCAATCGGCTGGGCCGGCCGCGATCATCAGTTGGGTCATCAGCGGTGGCATGGCTTTGCTGCTCGCTCTGGTTTATGCCGAACTCGGCGCCACCTTTCCCGTGGCCGGGGGCCTGGCGCGGTTCTCTTATTTTTCCCATGGCAATCTGGCAGGCTTCATCGCCGGCGCGGCTTGCTGGCTCGGCTACGTCGCCATTGCGCCCATTGAGGTGCAGGCCATGGTCCGGTATCTGTCGGACGACATGCCCTGGCTGCTTGGCGGCGCTTCATCGCTGTCTCTGCCGGGATTTTTACTTTCTGCCGTCCTTTTGCTGATCATGTCGGCCGTCAATCTCCTCGGGGTGCAGTGGCTGGGGGAGTCGAACAAATATCTCACTATCTGGAAAATCATCATCCCCGTTCTCATTCCGGTTTTTCTGTTGCTCAACGCCAACCATCCGGAAAACTTCACCGCGCATGGCGGTTTCCTGCCCAACGGCTGGGGCGGCGTGTTTGCTGCCGTCTCTACCGGAGGCACGATGTTTGCCATGCTGGGTTTTCGCACCGCCATCGAGATGGCGGGTGAGGCAAAAAATCCCCAGCGCGACATTCCCCTGGCCCTGATCGGTTCGGTGCTCATCACCTTAGCCATTTACATCGTCATCCAGATCGGATTTCTCGGCGCGCTGCCGGCCAAAAGTCTGGTGCATGGCTGGTCCGGCCTGGCGAATAATGTGGAGGCCGGACCGTTCGTGGAACTCGCCGCCGCCGCCGGGATCTTCTGGTTGGTGAAACTCATCTACATCGATTCCGTTGTTTCCCCCGCCGGATGCGGCCTTGTGTTTTGCGGGGCTTCCGCCCGGCTCTCTTACGCCATGGCCGTTAATGGCCAGTTGCCCGCCGCCTTTGCCCGGCTGAGTCCCAAGGGCATCCCGGTTCTGGCCGTGGGGGTGAACTTTCTGGTCGGCCTCATCTTCTTCGCCCCTTCACAGACCTGGCAGACCATCGTGAGTTTTATTTCCTCCATTCAGATTCTCTCCCTCGCTTTTGGGCCACCTGCGCTCCTCGCCCTGCGCCGCACTGCCGCCGGCGCTGAACGCCCCTTCCGCCTGCCGGCCGCCGGCTTCATCTGCTCGCTCGCCTTCATCATGGCCAACATCATTGTCTATTGGTGTGGCTGGGAAACGAACCGCGTCAGCCTCGGCCTGCTGACCGCTTTCGGACTCGTCTTCATTATGATCAAGCGTCTCACCGCGCCGCGCGAATCGCTCGACCTCTCCGGTCTCTCCTGGCTGTTTCCCTATGGGATGGGGTTGGCCCTCATTTCGTTCTTGGGCAATTTTACTGGTGGAATAAAGGTTCTCCCTGTCGGCTGGGACATGGTCGTGGTCGCTCTTTTCAGCCTGGCCATTATGGCGCTTTCGCTACGGGCCCCGGCCTCGCGCGTGCCCAAAGTTTAAGCTGCTTCCAAAGCCAGGGCGATGCCCATGCCGCCGCCCACGCAAAGGCTGCCCACCGCCGTCTTGATTTCTCCCCCCGCGAGGCGATGCGCCAGGCTGGCCGCCAGCCGCGCCCCACTGGCTCCGATGGGATGGCCGATCGCGATGGCTCCGCCGTTCGTGTTGACCCTGGCGGGGTCCAGCTTCAATTCCTGCAAACACGCCAGCACCTGGGCGGCAAAGGCTTCGTTGATTTCCACCGCATCAAAGGAGGTCGCTTCGAGTCCGAACCGGGCGCACAGTTTGCGGATGGCATGCACCGGGCCCAGCCCCATCGTTTGGGGATCGCAACCCACGGTGGACCATCCCGTCACACGGGCGAGGGGCTTCCACCCGTGGCGCGCGCAGCCTTTTGCATTCGCCAGTACGAGGACAGCGGCGCCATCGTTGATGCCGGAAGCATTGGCCGCGGTCACGCTGCCGTCGGCTTTGAACGCGGGCGCGAGTTTGGCCAGCTTTTCCACGGTCGAATCCGGCCGGGCCTGTTCGTCGATGGAAAGTTCCTTAAGGGCGATTCGCTCCGTTGCAAATGCTCCGCGTTTTTCCGCAGCGTCCCAGTTTTGATGACTCCGAAGCGCGAATTCGTCCTGCGCCTGGCGCGTGATTTGATAGCGGTCCGCCAGCAGTTCCGCCGTCAGCCCCATGTGCGCCTGCGAGGACGGGTCGATCAGGCCGTCATTGAGCAGGGAATCAATCAGGCGGGTGTCGCCGAGCTTCTTTCCGGCCCGGCTGTCCTTCATCAATCGTGGAGCCTGGCTCATGGATTCGGTGCCGCCGCAGAGTACGGTTTCCGCTTCCCCGGCCCGGATTGCCAGGATGCCATTCAGCACCGCCGTCATGCCGGAGGCGCACATCTGGTTCACCGCATAAGCGGGTGTTTCTTTGGGCAGGCCGAGCCCCAGCGCGATCTGACGCGAGATATTCATGCCGTGCCCTGCGCTCAGGACATTGCCAAGGACACAGAGATCGATCTTGTCACGATCAATGCCCTCGAGGGCGGCCTCACCCGCCGCCTTGGCGAGTTGAACCGGCGAAAGCGGAGCCAGACTGCCCAGGAAACGGCCGAAGGGCGTGCGTTTGGCGGAAACGATGTAGATGGGTGATTCGTTGGACATGGGATTTAGGTAAAACAATGAGCAGGCATCTCCCGCAATGGGCCGATGGAGAGGGGAAAATCCATATGGGCGAGAATGTCCCGCTGCACATCGATGCCGGGGGCGATCTCCACGAGTTCGAGGCCATCCGCCGCCAGGCGAAACACGGCGCGCTCGGTGACATAGAGCACGTCCTGAGCCCGCTCGACGGCCTGGGCCGCGCTGAAGGAGATCTGCTCCACCTGCGCGGGGAATTTGCGGGAACGGCCCTCCTTTTCGATCTGCAGACGGCCGTCACGGAATGCCACCGCCAGATCGCCGGAGGTGAAGGTGCCGCAAAACACCAGCTTGCGAGCCGATTGCGCGATATTCACGAAACCACCCACTCCCGCCACGCGGGTGCCAAAGCGCGAGACATTCACATTGCCCCGGCGGTCGATTTGCGCCGCTCCCAACGCGGCAAAATCCAAGCCGCCGCCATCATAGAAATCAAATTGTGCCGGCTGGTCGATCACCGCCTGCGGATACTCGGACGCACCAAAGGACAGCCCGCCCGCCGGCGTTCCACCGATCGGCCCGCTTTCCACGGTGAGGGTGATCTCGTTAATCATGCGGCGTTCCGCCGCGATGCGGGCCACACCCTCCGGCATGCCGATACCCAGATTCACCGTCGAGCCCCGGGCCAGTTCGTCGCAGGCCCGGTTGGCGATGATCCGACGCGGACCAGGTGGCAGTGGCGTGCAGACATTCTCAAAATCCGCGCAGGGCATCGCGGAAACGTACTTCTCGTTAAAATCCTCCGCGAAGGTTTGCTGGTGCAGTTCCGGCGTGGCTACCACGATGTGGTCCACTAGGATTCCCGGCACCGCCACTTGCTGGGGCGGGAGGGCATAATCCAGGATTTCCTCCACCTGCGCGATGATCCGCCCGCCGGAGTTTCTCACCGCCTGCGCGATGGGCAGCATCTCGCCCTTGAGGGCTTCGCGCGAGGTGGACAGATTCCCGTGGCAATCCGCCGCCGTTCCGCGAATGAAGGCCACGTGCAGGGGAAAGCTGTGATACAGCAGCCAGTCGCGTCCCCGCAGATGAACTTTTTCCACGAATCCCGCCGGCGTCCTCTTGTTCAGGCGGCCCCCGCTGAAATCCGGA
Source organism: uncultured Chthoniobacterales bacterium (assembly GCA_964445975.1). GTDB lineage: Bacteria > Verrucomicrobiota > Verrucomicrobiia > Chthoniobacterales > Terrimicrobiaceae > CAYUMP01. Next base: position 27,759 of record CAYUMP010000009.1, read on the forward strand.
TCGATGAATGTCCCCAGGCCGACATGCGTGAGGCATCCCGGCCGGCCCGCCGCGATGTCGCGGAACAGCTGGCAGATTACTCCCTGGGGAAAATTATAGGCCTCGATCTGCTCTTCGACCGCCATCTTGCCGAGCGCGGGGGCCAGCGCCCAGTGTCCGCCGATGACCCGGTGCAGCAAGCCGGGGTGGGCGAGATGATTCATGCCCCGTGTCTTCCCATCTCCCTGGCCGGCCGCGTAGGTCAACGTCAGGTCGCGCGGCGTGCCGGTGCTGAGAAAAAGCCGCTCCAAGGCCGCCGTCAGCGCCTCGGCATGCCCGGCCCCTACAAAACCGCCGCAAACCAGCGTGCTGCCGCTGGGAATCAGTTTGACGGCCTCGTCCGCCGTGCAGCATTTTGCATGCGTCGTCATGGGAAAGAGGTTTAGCCGACCCAGCCACCGTTCACCTGCAACGTCTGGCCCGTGATGTAGGCCGCCAGCGGGCTGGAGAGAAAAAGGATGGCGTTCGCGATGTCCTGGGGTTCGCCGAATTTTCCGAGGGGGATCTGCTTCAGCATCTCGGTGCGGACTTCTTCGGGAATGCTCTTGCCCATGTCGGTCAACACCACGCCCGGAGCGACCGCATTGACCGTCACGCCCTTGCGTCCCAGTTCCCGGCTCAACACTTTCGTCAACCCGATCACCCCAGCCTTGGCCGAGGCATAGTTTGCCTGGCCGAAAAATCCCACGATGGCGGCGATGGACGCGAGATTGATGATGCGTCCTCCCGCGCTCAGATGCGGCAGGCAGGCCTTGCTCATGGTGAAGACGCCGGTGAGGTTGGTGTCGATCACAGCCTGCCACTCCTCCAGCGACATCTTGGCCACGGTTCGGTCGCGCAGAATCCCCGCATTGTTGACCAGGATGTCGATGCCGCCGAATCGCTCGGCCACCGCAGCCGCGACTTTTTCCGCCGAAGCCGTCTGGCGCACGTCGCCTTCAAAAGCGGCGGCATTTTCTCCCAGCTCTTGCGCCAATTTTTCGGCGATGGCCTTGTTGGCGCCCTGGCCTTCCTCAAAATAACTGACCGCGACTTTCGCGCCGGCGCGGTGAAGGATGCGCGCGGTTTCCGCGCCAAGGCCCTGGCCTCCGCCAGTGATGAGCGCGGCTTTTCCGTCTAGGGAGATTGAGATCATGAGAGTTTTGGTTTGTTAGGATTGTTGAAGAAAACAGCAGAGGAATTGAGCCGCCTTGCGATCCAGAGCTTCGCAGGTGTGTTCCAGAGTGGGGTCGAAATACAGGGCATCACCCGTTTCCAGCACCACTTCCTCGTCGCCGAGACGCATCCGCATGCGACCGGCCAGCATATAAATAAATTCCTGCCCCTTGTGCTTGAAGATCCCGCGCTTGTCGCCCGGCCGCACGGTCAGGAGAAAAGGTTCCGCCAGTTTGTCCGGCATGTTCAGAGCGAGCGCCTGGTAGGAGTAGCCATACTGGGAGCCCCCGCGCGAAATCACCGGGGCCTTGCCCTTGCGTGTGACGACATGGGAAGGCTTTTGCTCCGGCTCCACAAAAAATCGGCTCAGGTGCACATCGAGGGCTCCGGCGATGGCCAAAAGAGTCGCAATCGGGGACGAAATCTGGGCTGTTTCGATCTTGGAAAGCGCGCCTTTGGACAGGCCCGCGCGTGCCGCAGCCTCAGTCAGGCTCAGGCCCTTGCTTTCGCGCAGGGCCCGGATGTTTTTCCCGATGGCTTGTTCATCCACAAGAAACGCATGTATCTTGTAGAGAAACGATGGTCAAGAGGACTTTCCGGCCGGGAACTCCAGTCGGAAAATCGAGCCGGCTGGCTTGGGGATGTGCCGCACCGTGCCCTTCATGGATTCCATGAATTGCCGCACAATGAAAAGGCCCAGCCCCGCGCCGGACTCCGCGTGTTGGCCGCGATGGAATTTTTGGAAAATGGCGATGCGTTCACTCTCTGGCACCCCCGGCCCTTCGTCGGAGACTTCGATGGAGATGGCGCCATTTTCTGCATCGAGAGCCAATGAGACTTTTCCACCGGATGGGGAGAATTTCACCGCATTCGCCACGAGATTATCGAGGACCTGACTCAGTTCCGCCGGAGCGACCCGGGCCTCTCGGGGAACCTCGGGCAGGCGCAGGTCGATGGCAATGCCCTTGGCCGTGGCCTGAGCTTGGGCGCGGTCGGCGGCCTGGGCGAGGGGGACGCGCAGATCGATGAGAAAGAGTTCGCAGACGGCCGGGCTTTGACCGGCCGCATAGGCGTCGAGCAGTCGTCCAATGAGAGCCAGCATCTCTCCGCAACTTTGTGAGGCGCTGCGCAAGGCGGAAACCATCCGTTCGGACCCTCCCAACGGCGCCGCAAAATCGAGCAGATGTTTCACGCCGTGCAGGGGGCTTCGCAAGTCGTGCGCGGTGATGGCCATGACGTCACTCATTTCCTCGTTGCGCAGCTCGAGCTCACGGTTTCGTTCCGCGATGATCAGTTGCTGGCTGAAATCGTTTCGGCGCGCACGATACAGGAACCATCCAGCCATCGCCGCCACCACCACGGCGGAAGAGCCCTCCAGAATGCCATGCAGTACGACCGCTTGAGGACGTCCCGAGGCGAGTAAAAGTATGCAAAAGAGGGCGTGATTGAGCAGCAGGACCGTGAGGAAACGCGCCGGGGGTAAGAGCAGCAACACCCCCATGCTCACCACACCGAGCACATAGACCGCCGTATGGGCATAGAGCCGCAACAGGAGGAAGTGATAGACATCCATGAAGGCGAACACGAGCGCGGTAAAGGCGAGGACCAAGGCGCCACCCCACCGCGGCGGCGCTTTCATGAGCCGGGAAATCCACACGAGCAAAGCCACGCTGACCAGCGCATCCACTCCCTGCCAGGCCGCCAATGGATAATCATGCAGGATGGGGCTCAGGAGGTTGAAGCCGAGGATGGCCAGATTCACCAGAGTGGTGATGAAAATGATCCACCAAATACGGTGGAGATTGATCGCCGTGAGGGAGCGTGCGAAGTCCTCGCTCCTGTCCATGGTCAGATTGCCTCGAGGAACTCTCCGGCGCGTCGAGCCAGTTCCCGCGCCGTATCCACTCCGATTTTATCTTTAAGCCGCTCACGATAACTGCCGACCGTCTTGACGCTGAGTTGCAGTTCCCGGGCGATCTCGCCGAGTTGCAAGCCTTGGCCCAGCAAGCGGAGCACCTGCAATTCTCTTTCCGAGAGACGTTCCAGCGGCGGACGCGATCCACCCAGAGCCTCACTCACCAGCGAATCCCGCACGGTGGCGCTCATGACCCGTTCTCCCTTGGCCATGGCGTGAAGGGCGATGCTCACGGATTCCAGATTCTCGGTCTTCATCAGATAACCCCACGCGCCCGCGCGCAGGGCGCGGCGGGCGTAGCTATCCTCCTTGAGGGATGTATAGACCAAAATGCGCAGGGTGGGTTGCAGGGCCAGCAGTTCTGTCAGCAGCGGGATGCCATCGCGCCCGCCCATGACGAGATCGAGCACGAGAAGAGCCGGGATTTTGCTAATGACGAGTTCGCGCGCTTCACCCGGGGTGCCCGCTTCGCCGCAAAGTGAAAGGTCGGCCGAGCGTTCCAGCACCATGGCCAGGCCGGCACGCATTACGGGGTGGTCGTCCACGATTCCAACCGAATGTGAAATCTGAATGATCTCTCCTGTTTATCCGGCCCGCTTCGGCCTGACAAGCCCGGGGGTCGTGACGGTCATTTGACTGTCAGGAAAACCAGCCGTGTGACCCTTGTGGCATTCAGCGTCCGCTCCCTAGGCTTGGAAATTATGAACCCGCCATCTGTCTTGCCTCTTTTCAGGAACTTGAAGCATTGGTTGATGGGTGCGGTTGGCCTGCTCTTTCTCGCCGTTTCGGTTTCAGCCTCGCCCATGCCGAGATATGCCGAGAAACTGCTGACCCCTTCCGGCCGTGACATGAAAGGTTTTCAAACCTGGCTGCAGCAGCGGAAAGCCGAGTTAAACGCCGGGGCCACGGTCATTCAGACCAGGATGGGCCCGATGGAATACAAGAAGGAAGGCCGCGGGCCGACGGTCATTTGTTTGCATGGCGGCTTTGGCGGTTACGACCAGGCCTTTCTCATGGGGCAGTTCCTGGTTCGTTCGGGCTTCACCGTCATTGGATTTTCCCGCTCCGGCTACCTGCGCACCCCGCTCCGTGTGGGCCAGAGTCTGGAGGAGCAGGCCGACTCCGCCATCGCGCTCATGGACGCCTTGGGGATCAAGCAGGCGGCCATGTACGGCTTCTCCGCCGGCACCCCCATTGCCTTTCTGGCCGGAGTGCGCCATCCCAAGCGTGTTTCCTCGGTGGTGCTGACGGGTCTGGGCACCCCGGCCGATGATGCCATTTATTATCAATTCATCACCCTGTTCCTTCAGGCCAATGTCGGCCTTGACGTTCTACCCTACGGCCTGGCCCTCCTGATCAAGTATGATCTCCCGGCCGCTGCCGAGCTCATGTTCGCGGTGGATTCCGAACTCACGGGCAATGCCGCCCGGCGCCGCATGAACTACGTTCTCGGCAATCCCGAGCAGCGCAAATTCCTCATCGATATGGCCAATAGCCTCACCCCCCTGAGCGTGCGCCGCCTCGGGACGCTAAACGACGTTGCCGGAGTTGATGCCCCCTGGGATGATTTCGCCAAAGCCGGCCTTCTGAAAAAGAACCGCATTCCCACGCTCATCGTGGATGCCATTAACGACGGCAATGGCTCCTACCCGCAAACCGTAAAGATCGCCAACAAACTCGCCACCTCGACCCTATTGCCCGTCAAAAAAAGCGGCCACTTCATCTGGTTGGGAGAAGACACCGTCCTTTGGCAGGCCAAGATGGTCACCTTCCTGAAAAACAACCGCCCCTAGTACCCAGCGAAGGTCCGCAGGCTGGAACGACGACATAGTCCTGCGGCTCGGGAGTAGGGCCGATTTCATAGAAAAGCTTCATCTTCCTTTCAAAGAAAGCCTGCGTGGCAGGTGCCGATGAAAGTGCCCGATCGCCTAAAAAATGCCGTCTGCTACAGCGGTGCGGAATTGGTGATTTTCATCGCCGGGCAAACCATCTGGTTTGGGACATCGTCCTATTTCAGGGCACGAAGTCCGTAAAAGACTCCCCGCTTTACCGTGAGTGTGGCGGGATTGGAAAAAGTCCTGGGCCTGCGTGGGGGGCTTTCTCGATGAGCCGTATTTTGAAGTACCCCGAGGGCTAAAGCTCGCGCAGATGCGGATTCGCATGGCTGCCGGGCCGTTTATTTTCGCGGAGTCGCGCCGATGCTGCAAGTGACGCAGTGAGATTCGCGCCGTAACTATCAGCCGTAACACGAGGCATCCACGCCCGGGGATGCCGATAAATAATAAAGTGGTGGCTGGAGAGGGAATCGAACCCACGACACGAGGATTTTCAGTCCTCTGCTCTACCAACTGAGCTATCCAGCCGTTGAAGGGAGGAGAAAATTACGCAGCCGGGAGGCAATTGACAAGAGGTATGGTCGAAAATTTCTTCCGCACTTGTTTTGGCCTAGCTCAAGCGATCCCGGAAAATCGGCTGACCCGTAAAAAGCAAAAACCCGAAGGATTGCTCCTTCGGGTTTTTGGAGAGAGTTTTGCTCAGAGAGCAGAACTAGAATGCGATACGAATACCGCTACGGATGTTGGCCACGTTGCCGGAGCCGCCGTAGTAGTAACGACCATCGGCAAAGATACCGATATGGTTGGTGAAACGGTATTCCAGACCGCCGCCTACGTTGCCGTAGCCGATGGCAGAGCGTCCTTCTTGGAACCCAGCACCACCGCCGACCATAATGTAGGGCGAGAGGTTCAGGGAGCAGATAGGATAGCGCAGGAAGAAGCTACCGTTAAGGGGCATGTGTTCAGCCGTACCGTTGTTGGAGTACCAGGCTGCCTCGTAACCGATACCGAAGTAACGGGCGAAGAAGAAGTTAAGGCCGACGCCGCCACCGGAACCGGTAGCGAGTCTGCTGCCGCGGGAACCCACGATGCCGTTATAGAAGGCATCAACTTGGAATTCCGTGTCGCGGAAGCGGCATTCATCGACGATGACTTCTTTGACTTCTTTGAAGGACTTTCCGTCGCCGGCAATTGCCGCGCACAGGGAGAGACCTGCAATAGCTGTTGTAAGTAGGAGTTTTTTCATGGGTAGTTTGTTCTGAGCAGGGGCGTTATCCCGTTTCCCTAAACTACTGTCAATGCGATTTTTATCAGGTATTGCCCCGATACCCTCCTAGGAGAAGCGGGGAAGAGGGGGATTTATTTTCCCGTCATACAGGGCTTTTCCGATAATCGCTCCGTACAATCCCTCCATGGCAGCGAGCTTTTCCAGATCTTCCACACTGGAAACACCGCCACTGGCGATGAGGTTGCAGTCGAGGATATCGAGCAATTCGCGCATGTGGACATAGTTGGGCCCGACCAGCATGCCGTCGGTGGCGATATCTGTGTAAATGATCGTTCCAGCCCCCGACTCCTGGGCGTCCAGGGCCAACTCGGTCGCCTTGCGTCCGGTGGTTTCGGTCCAGCCTTTCACCGCGACCAGGCCGTCCTTGGCGTCGATGCCGACGGCGATGCGCTCGCCGCCGAATTCGGTGCACATTTCCTTCACGTATTCCACCGATTCGCAGGCCTTGGTCCCGAGAATCACCCGGCTGATGCCTGCGGAAAAGGCGGCGCTGACATTTTCAAAATTACGCATGCCGCCGCCGAGTTCGCAGGGGATATTCACGGCGGCACAGATGGCGGCGACGTGCTCGAGGTTTTTAGGCTCACCGCCGAAGGCGGCATCGAGGTCCACGATGTGCAGCCAGTCGGCGCCTGCGGCCTCCCATTTTTTGGCGAAGGCGACGGGGTCGTTGGAGTAGACGGTTTTTTCGGTGGCGAGGCCGCGCTTGAGGCGCACCACCTCGCCGCCCATCAGGTCAATGGCAGGGAGCAAAAGCATAAGGAAAAATGGATGGCCTAGCCGAGGGTGGCGAGGAAATTGCGCAACAAAGCCAGCCCATTGGCCTGACTTTTCTCAGGGTGAAATTGCACGGCGTGCAACGAGCCGGTGCTCACGCTGGCGGCGAAGTTTCCGCCGTAGTCGCAGCGTGCGCTGACGATCCCGGCCTCCGCCGGTTCGGGAAAATACGAGTGTACAAAATAAAATGAGGACGGTGCGCCTTGGTAAAGCGGCCCGCGCTCGTGGTTGAGCGTGTTCCAGCCCATGTGCGGGATTTTCAGATCGCTGGCGGGAAAGCGGACCACGCGGCCCTCCAGCACGCCCAGGCCTTTTTCGCCGGGAGTTTCCTCGCTGGACTCAAAAAGCAATTGATACCCGAGGCAGATGCCGAGATACGGCCGGCCGGCCTTGAGCCATCCCGCCAGCGGTTCCCACAATCCGGATGCACGCAGGTTTCTGGCGCAATCGCCGAAAGAGCCCACACCGGGCACCACGACAGCATCCAATGCATCCAACTGGCTGTCGCTGGTCACGAGACAGACGGAAGCACCGGCGGCCTCGAGCGCCTTGGAAACGCTGCGGAGGTTGCCGCTGCCATAATCAACAACGCCAACGGATTTCATGGAAAAGAAACAATAGCAGGGAAACGGCTTCCTGGAAAATTACAGGACGCCCTTGGTGCTGGGCACGCCTTCGACCCGTGGGTCGATCTGCGTGGCCACATCGAGGGCGCGGGCCAAGGCCTTGAAGACGCCCTCGGCCATGTGGTGCGCGTCCCGGCCGGCGAGGATGTCGACGTGCAGGTTCATGCCACCGTTCACGGCGACGGCGCGCAGGAATTCCTCTACCAGCTGGAAGGAGAAATTCCCCCCGATGGCTTCGACGGACGAAGGCGCATTGTAAGCCAGATAGGGGCGGCCGCTCAGGTCCACGACCACGCGTACGAGCGCCTCGTCCATAGGCACATAGGCAAAGCCGTACCGGCGAATGCCTTTTTTGTCGCCGAGCGCCTTGGTCAGCACCTGGCCGAGCGTGATGCCCGCATCCTCCACCGTGTGGTGAAAATCCACCTCGATGTCGCCCTTGGCTTCGAGATCGAGATCGAAGAGGCCATGGCGGGCAAAAAGGGTAAGCATGTGATCGAAGAACGGGATGCCGGTTTGCACGTTGGACGTGCCCTTGCCGTCCACACTCAGGCGAGTGCGGATGCTGGTTTCACTGGTTTTACGATCGATGGATGCTTCACGAGGCATCCGGATATCATGCCGGGCTACGCGCGTTTTCGCAAAGAAAACTCTTCGGAAGCCAGTTTCACACCCTCCGAGATGATAGCCACCTGTGCCAGTACGCGGTCGTCGATGTGAAATTCCGAGGGTGTCTCAAAGGTGAAGACGCGGTGAGAATGCGCCAGATGGAGGACAAATGCTTCCGGCCAGTCGGGCATGATATCCAGCCTGATGGCCTTGCGCACCACGCCTCCGCTGGCCGAACGGCCCTCGATGCTGCGACGGTTGTCGATGGGGAGATGGCGCGAGGCGGCCTTCAGGATTTTTTCGCCCCAGTGGGTTTTTTGTCCCGGCACCTCATAGGCGTAAAGGCCGATGGCGTCGTAGTCCTCGTGCAGGTTCAGCGCGAGGTCGAAGCGCCGTTTTCCCATGATGCGCTTCTGCGCAGCGATCTGGGGAATGGCCTCGTTGTTGAAGGACCGATTGAGATCGCGCCCATCCGCATCGAGGCGGCAGTTGCTGGACAGCCCCGAGGGATTCAGGCAGGGGAAAATGAGGACGTTGAGCCGGCGTAGCAGCGGGACATTCTTCTGCGCCCATGTGAGAAGCCCCTCGGTGGAAGCGGGTTCGTCTCCGTGGATGCCCGCGGAAAGGTAGATGGAAGGGATGGCCTGCGCCGCCACCTGAGCCGGTGATTTGACGCAGAAAAGATTGTACCCGCCGGCCTCGGAAAATTTGACCATCCTCAGTCCGGCCTTTTTGGCGACTTCCCGCCAGCGCGCGACGAGATGTTTGTAGTCGTGGGCGCGCGCAAAGCGCAGTTTTTTCCCTTTCGCCATCCGTCGGATCTAGTCGATGTAGCGTTTGGTGATGTCGCCGTATGCGTCGATGCGCCGGTCGCGCAGGAACGGCCAGTGGGTGCGTTGCGTGTCGACGGAGCCAAGGTCCACTTCGGCGACGATGACTTCCTCCTTGTCGATGGAGGCCTTTTCCAGGATCTGACCCGCCGGATCGCAGATGAAACTCTGCCCCCAGAATTCAATGCCGTCCCCGCCATCCGGTGCCTCGTGGCCGACCCGGTTCGGCGCGGCGACGTAGCAGCCGTTGGCAATGGCGTGGCCGCGCTGCACCGTTTCCCACGAGGAATGCTGGCGGATGCCGTATTGCGCCTTCTCCTTGGGATGCCAGCCGATGGCGGTGGGATAAAAAAGAATCTGCGCGCCACGCAAGGCAGTGAGGCGGGCGGCCTCGGGATACCACTGGTCCCAGCACACGCAAACCCCGATGCGACCGAACTTGGTGTCCCAGGCGGAAAAACCCAGGTCGCCCGGTGTGAAATAAAACTTCTCGTAGAAGAGCGGGTCGTCCGGGATGTGCATCTTGCGATACTTCCCGAGGTAGGAGCCATCCGCATCGATGATGGCGGCGGTGTTGTGGTAGAGGCCCGCCGCGCGCTTTTCGAAAAGCGAGGCGACGATGACGACGCCGAGTTCCTTGGCGAGGGCCTGCATCTTGTCCGTGGCCGGCCCGCCGGGGATAGGCTCGGCCAGTTCGAAGTATTTATGGTCCTCAACCTGGCAAAAATAGACGCCGGTAAAAATCTCCTGCAGGCAGATGATCTGCGCGCCGCGCCCGGCCGCCTCGCGCACGCCGTGTTCGGCCGCGGCGAGGTTCTCCGCGTAGCTTGTCGTGCAGCGGTGCTGCACCAATCCGACTTTTACTTTTTGGCTGGCCATGGGACGATCACTAAACACATTTTTCGCCGCCTCGAAAGCGGCATTTCGTTAGTTTTTCAGCGAGCTGCGCGGGACGATTTTCACGCTCACGATCTCGACCCGTTCGGTCGGCTTGCTGGGTTCGCCATTGGGCGACATGGTCACGGGGGTCGCGGCGATTTTGGCCAGGGTGTCCTCGCCCTGGAGCACCTTGCCAAAGCCGGTGTACTGCCCGTCGAGATGCGGGGCCGTGCCGAGCATCAGGAAAAACTGGCTGCCGGCGGAGTCGGGATCGGACGAGCGGGCCATGGAAACCACCCCACGCTCATGTTTGCGGTTGTTGAATTCCGCATTGATCTTGTAGCCGGGATCGCCGGTGCCCCACATCGCCTCCTTGGAGAGGTCTTTGGTCAGGGGATCGCCGCCCTGGGCCATGAAGTTGGCGATGATGCGGTGAAACGCCGTGCCGTCGTAGAAGCCCGACTTCGCCAGCTTCTTGAAATTCGCCACGGTGTTCGGAGCGACATCCGGCCAGAATTCCAGCACCAGATCGCCCTTGCTGGTTTTGATCAATGCGACCTCGTCTTCCGCGGCATGCAGGCAAAATGAGGTGAGGAGGAGGGAGAAAACGAGGGTGAGGATGCGTTTCATCGCGGGAACCTTTCCACGCCTCGCCGATCCTGTCACGTGAACAATCTGTCGGGACTTTACAATCTCCAGCCCAGACGGGATGGTGTTTCTCCCATGTCAGACATCCGCATCATCCTGAAAACCGATAAAGGCGACATCGAAGCGACCCTTTTCGCCGACAAAGCGCCCATCACCGTGGCCAATTTCCTCAACCTCTCCCAGCGCGGCTATTACGAAGGCATCACCTTCCATCGCGTTATTCCCAACTTCATGATCCAGGGCGGCGACCCGTCCGGCACTGGCGCCGGCGGTCCCGGTTACACTTTCGAAGACGAAGTGAAGACCGGTATCAAGCACGACAAGCCCGGCATTTTCTCCATGGCCAACCGCGGCCCGGGCACCAATGGCAGCCAGTTTTTCATCACCCATCTCCCCACTCCCCATCTCGACGGCAAACACACCGTCTTCGGCGAAGTCACCAAGGGCCAGGATGTCGTGAATTCCATCAAACAGGGCGACAAGATCGTGAAGATCGAGGTGCTCGACTCGCCCAAGGATCTTTTCGAAGCGCAGAAAGCGCGTATCGCTACCTGGGAAAAGGCGCTCGGGTAAATCACCGACCGCCTCGAATGAGGCGGAAAATCAGCAGCAAAACCACCGAGCCGATGGTCGCGATCAATATGCCGCGGCCATCGAAGCGGTGCACTTCGCCCCAACCGAAAAACGTGCCGAGGTAGCCACCGATGGCGGCGCCCACGATGCCGATGACGATCGTTAGCAGGCATCCGCCCGGGTCGTTGCCGGGGATGATGAATTTGGCCAGCGCACCGGCGATCAGACCCAACAAAATCCACGAGAGAATGCCCATGAGGCGAAACTGCCGCATAATCCGGCATTTCCAATCATAAAGTTCCTGAGGAAACCCTCAGGCTAGAATACGGCCGGCTCGCCCTCGTTGAGCAGGCGCACCTTGTCGAGCAACTGTAGCTCCAGGGCTTTTTCCAAGAGGCGTTGCGGCGGCTCATGCAGCGGCTCGTAGCTCAGGCGGAAGGTGCCAAAATGCATCGGGATCATCGTATTGGCCCGCAGCTCTTGAAACGCCTGCAAGGCCTGCTCGGGATTCATGTGCACGTCGCGTTTGGTCGGAGCCTCGTAGGCGCCGATCGGCAGGAGCGCGATCTCGATGTCGCTGCGCTCGCCGATTTCCCGGAAACCCTCGAAATACGCCGTGTCGCCGCAATGAAAGATCGTGCGCCCGGCGTACTCGATGAGGAAACCGCCAAACCCCCGATGGCTGTCGTGCAATACGCGCGCCCCCCAATGGCGGGCCGGTGTGAGGGTGATCTTGAGCGATCCGTGGGTGAAGCTCTCCCAATGCCTCATCTCGTGGACTTTTTTGAAACCCAGACCATGGACGAGATTGCCCACGTGCTCCGGCACGGCGATGGGCTGATCGCTGGCGATGGTTCGCAGCGTCTTCCGGTCCAGATGGTCAAAATGGGCATGCGTCACCAGCACCAGATCGATGGCCGGCAGGTCGTGAATCTCGATGCCGGGATGTTTGATGCGCTTGATGACCTTCAGCCACTTGGCCCAGTTCGGGTCGATGAGCACGCTGTGCTCCGGCGTTTGCACGAGAAAGGAGGCATGTCCGATCCATGTGATGCACACCTGTCCGGCTGCCAGTTCGGGAAAGACCGGTTTGAGTTTATTGCCGTGCCGCTTCGTGAAGAGCGAGGGGATGACGACCTCGGCCAGAAAATTGCGTTTGTGCCAGCCCTGGCCCAACTGCATGTCCACATGGTTTTGCGGCTTTGTAAGCTTTTTTCTTTTCAACAAACGAGTCACCATACGGGCGGAGTGATTTTTGAATGATTCGCGAGGAAAAGCAAATGTTGCGCACGCGCATGAAGGCGGTGCTCTCCGCCTTCGAAGGCAAACAGGGGGCTTCCGGCACCATCCGGGAGACGCTTTTTTCTTCGAAAATCTGGCAAAACGCCCGGGTGGTTTACGGTTTTGCCCCCATTCCGACGGAGCCGGACTGGCTGGGACTGCCGCCTCCGGACGACAAACTGCTGGCTTTTCCTCGTATTGATGGCGAAGAGATCGATTTTTACACCGCCGCCGGATTCATGCCGGGGAAATTTGGCATCCGCGAACCGGTGGGGAACGAATTGGCCCCGCCACCGGATCTTGTCCTGGTGCCGGGTCTGGCATTCAGCGCCGGGGGCGCGCGTCTGGGGCGGGGGGGAGGATTTTACGACCGCTGGCTGGCCCGCCATCCCGGCGCGGTAACCCTTGGTCTCTGTTTTGCCTGCCAACTGGTGGAAAATCTTCCCGGTGAAGCGCACGATCTCCATGTCCATATGGTGTTGACCGAGACGGGACTCTCCCGGCAGGACTAGCGCCCGGACTTATGCCGGTGATAGGGCGAATCGTCCGGCCGCAATAGGATATCCGCCTCCGCCCCGGCGATGTCCGCTTCTCGAATAATACGACGCAGCAGCAGCAGCGACGCCAGCGCGTCGGAAAGCGCGTCGTGCCAGCGAAAACCGGCGTGAATGGCGCGCAGTTCCTCCTCCAGCCCCAAAGCCACCGACAAATCGCCAAGGGCAAAGGACGGTTGAGCCGGCCAGAGCGCCCGGGCCAGCTTGAGCGTATCCACCCAGGGGCCGAACCCATGAAACGGAAAGGCGCGCAAAAATCGTTTCTCCGTGGCCGCGCCATGCGCCACCAGCCAGTGACCGCCGAGACGGGATTTCAGTTCCGGCCAGAGCGACAGCAAGGTGGGCGCGCCCGCCAGGTCTTCCTGCCGGATGCCATGCACTTTTTGCGCGCTCCAGGTGATCGGTTCATCCGTGGCCAGAAAGCTGACGAAGGAATCCGTGATCTCCGGACCGCGCATGCGCCCGAGTCCGATCTGGACCGGCACCTCGGTGCCGCCCGGCCGGACGCCGGCGCTTTCAAAGTCGATCGCCGCAAAGGCAGTCTCGGCGACAGTCATGCGGCCGCTGCGCGGTTACTTTTTCCGCAGCAACTCTTCCGTCATTTCCCAGTTCATGCAGCCATCCGTAATGGAGACGCCGTATTGCAGGGCGGAAGGATCGGTGCCGAGCGGTTGCGCGCCGAATTGCAGATTGCTCTCCAGCATCGCGCCGATGATCTCGCGGCGGCCGTCTGCGCGCTGATCGAGAATGCTCTGCCACACGATGGGCTGGCGCTTCGGGTCCTTGTTGGAATTGGCGTGGCTGCAATCCACCATCAGGGTGGGGTGCAGGCCGCTCTTTTTGAGCACTTCGCAGGCGGCGGCGACCTGGTGTGGCTCGTAGTTGGTGCCATCGCGGCCGCCGCGCAGCACGACATGTCCGTCGGGATTACCCGTGGTCTTGACGATGCTGGTCGAGCCGTCCTGATCGATGCCGAGGAAACTGTGCGGGGTGCGCGAACTGCGCATGGCGTCGATCGACACCTGCACGCTGCCGTCGGTGCTGTTTTTGAAGCCCACCGGCATGGAAAGTCCGCTGGCCATCTCGCGATGGGTCTGGGATTCCGTGGTGCGGGCTCCAATGGCGGACCAGGATACGAGATCCGCAATGTATTGAGGGATAATGGGATCGAGGAATTCCGTACCGGTCGGCAGACCGAGGCTGGTCACATCGAGGAGGATCTTGCGGGCCAGCGCGATGCCATGGGCCATATCACAGGAATCGTCCATCAGCGGATCGTTGATCAGCCCCTTCCACCCGACGGTGGTGCGGGGTTTCTCGAAATAGACGCGCATGACGATGAAATAGCGGTCGGCGACTTCCTTGCTGAGAGCGGCAAGACGGCGGGCATAGTCGAGGGCCGCCTCGGGGTCATGGATGGAACAGGGTCCGACGACGACGAGCAGACGGTCATCCTCGCCGCGCAGGATGGCGCGGGCTTGCTCGCGGCCGCGCTGGACGGTCTCCATTTGCGCGGGACTGGCTGGGAGTTGCTCCTTGATCTGCGTCGGAGTGATAAGGCGGGTGACGCCGCGCACGCGAAGGTTCTCCAAGGGCAGGCTCGTGGAGTTGGAAAGCGGCGCTGTGGCTGTTTCTGTCATAAAGATGAAGGGTCAGTATTCCCGAAAATCCGTCTGGTTGCAACCCGTCGTTGAAATGGCCGCCCGGGAAGGATAGTCTGCTCCGATGGAAGTCGCTGATCCCAAGCCGCCCGGACGTCATCAAAGACGGCTCGAAGGCGTCTTCCTATTCGCCTCCCGTACTCAGGCGGCCTATCGGCGGCTGGTCCGGCGTCTGATGCGCAAACCGCGCACCGTTGCGGAGAGTCCCAATCTCCTGCCGACCCTGATTAAGGTTTTCGCCGCTTTTGCCCGGGTCGATGGCGAGTTGCTGGAGGAGGAAATCGACTCCAGCCTCGGTTTCCTGCGGTACGACTACCCGGATGCGGTCTATTCGGAACTCCGCAAGCTCTTCCGCGAGGCCTTGCATGAACACCAGGATCTGACCGCCATCGCGCAGAAACTCTCCGGAGTGCTCGACGAAGAGCGCAAGATCCTCCTTGGCGTGCAACTGTACGACCTGATCTCCCGGGCCGGCCTCAAGCAGGAGCAGGTCATTTCCTACTACTCCTTCATGTCGCAACTCGGCATGGCGGCGCAGGCGATCGACATCGTCTATCAGCTCAATGCCAACGAGCAGGGCGACGCCACCATCTACCATCAGGGGGCTTCCCCGCTGGAGGCTGTCAGCTTCGGTCCCCAGGAAACCTGCGACGTGGCCTTGCACGGGCTGCAGGACAAGGAACGCATCCTCGCCTACCGCTACAAGGAACTCGTCATTCTCAAAAATCTCTCCGGCCGCAACCTCATCGTGCAGGGGCGTCTGCTGAAAAACGGCGACCTTTGCCGGATTTTCACCGGGCAGCGCATCCTGATCGACGACCAGGTGCTGACCCATCAGGACCTCGTCTTTTATTTCAACGCAAAGAAGAACGTCACCCTGCCGCAGATTTTTGTGGCGGTGAACGAGCAGGATGAGGTGCGCCTGGAAAAAAACCAGGTTCGCGATTCGTGTCTGGAAGTGACCTTCGGCCTGCGGGTGAAAGTGAAGGCGCTCCGCGACGTGGACGCCGTGCTCAATGGGGTGCGTCTCAATGACGGAAAGGTCGTCGAAGCGACCCTGGAGGATAAAATTATCTTTCACGATGACAGCGAGCTGGAGTTGAACGATCTGCGCCGCCGCGCCCGCCACTACGGCGGCCGATTCCTGCTCAAGGCCTCCAAAAGCGAATATCTCGTCTCCAACAACCCCGGCCTGCTGGAGGAGGACGACATCCTGCTTTCCCCTGGTACGGGCGGCGACATCCTGCTGAAAATTTACTGCGACTACGATCGCAAGGAGGGCCGGGTGGAAGTCCTCCAGGCCGACCGGCCCATCGTGGTGCGCGGCGTGCCGGTGCGCAACTCCGCCCTTCTGGCGGACGGAGACACCATCCGCATTGATGCCGGCCAGGTCCTTCGCTGCAACTTTACCGAGCGCCTGATCGAGGAGGAGCGCAATATCATCCGCTCGCTGGAGGCGCGCGATCTGGTCTGCCGTTTCCGGAATCGCCAGGTGGCGCTGGACGGGGTGGCCTTCAGCGTGCAACGCGGTGAGATGGTGTGCGTGATGGGCGCCAGCGGCTCGGGCAAGAGCACACTCATGCGCGCGCTTTCCGGACAGTTTGCCCCCGGTCAGGGTGATGTCCTCTTCAACGGACGCTCGCTGTATGGCAACTACGATTCACTGCGCAAGTATGTCACCTACGTCCCGCAGAACGACGCCTTCGATGAGCACCTGACCATCGAGGAGAACCTGAATTTTGCCGCGGCCCTGCGGACGCCGCACCTCACGAGCAAGGAGCGTTCGCGGCGCATCGACGGCAAGCTGGCCGAGTTGGGCTTGAACGAACGCCGTGGCTACGTGGTGGGTACGGCGGACAAAAAGGTGCTCTCGGGCGGTGAGCGCAAGCGGCTGAACATCGGCCTGGACATGATCAGCTCGGCCGACATCTACCTTTTCGACGAGCCGACCAGCGGCCTGTCCTCCAAGGACTCCGAGCATGTCATCGAGATCATTCGCGGCATGTCGCACAACAAGATCATCCTCGTGACGATCCACCAGCCGACGTCGAAGATCTTCCAGATGTTCCACAAGGCTGTCCTGCTGGATCGCGGCGGCAAACTGGTCTTCTTCGGCACCCCGCAGGAGATGCTGAAGTACTTTGCCACCGCTGAGCACCAGCAGCATTACGGGGCCGAAATCGGCGGCTGCGAGGCCTGCGGCACCACCCGGCCTGAGTTCATTTTCGACGTGCTGGAGACGCCGTTGCGCGATCTGTCCGGCGACATCATCCTGGAGGAAAACAACCGCGGTCAGTTGGTGCCGGCGCGGCGTTATTCGCCGGATTACTGGCGGGATAAGTACGAAGCCTACCGCCTGATGAAGGACGTACAGGCGCCCACGCCGCCGCGGGAGACACCGCCGCCCCTGCCGGGTTCGGCCCGGCGGAAGGAACCCTTGCGCTGGCGCGAGGAATGGCGGCAGTTTCGGGTCCTCTTCAAACGCGCCTTCCTCAGCAAGATGCGTAATAACGCCAACCTGCTCATCACGCTCCTGGCCGCACCCATGCTGGCCCTGCTGATCGGTTTCGTGCTGCGGCACTCCGAGGGGACACGCTACGATTTTGCCTCGGCTTTTCACATCCCGGTGTACCTCTTCCTCTCGCTGGTGGTGGCCATGTTTCTGGGGCTGACTAATAGCGTGGATGACATCACGCGGGATCGTCCCGTGCTTTTGCGAGAGCGAAACCTGAATGTGCGCCTCGGGTATTATGTGATGGCCAAGGGGCTGACTCTCGCGGCCTTTGCGATCGTGCAATGCGTGCTCTTCACCCTGGTCGGCGATGCCTTGCTGGCCATACGGGGCATGTTTTGGATCATTTTTGCGGCGATGTTCCTCACCACCATGAGCGGTGTGGCCATCGGGCTTGTCGTGTCGTCGCTCGTCAATGAAAGCAAAACAGGGGTGCTCATCATCCCGGTCGTGCTGATTCCCCAACTCATCCTCGCGGGCGCGTTCATCAAGTACGAGGACATGAACCGCAACCTCGATATCGTCTACACCGTGCAGCAATGGGCCAACCGTCATCCCGGCACCGCCATGGAGCCGCGCAGTGATTTGCAGGTGCCGTTGATCTGCGAACTCATGCCCATGCGCTGGTCCTACGAGGCGCTCATCTTTGCCCAGGCCAAGCTGAACCCCTTCACCAGCAGGCAGGAACGCATCCAAAAGCAGATCAACCAACTGGCCGCGCTGAAAAACCCATCCACCGCGGAGCGTGACCGCCTGGAGGATCTCAAGGATCTGCTGGCCGTGCTCTCTGGCCTGCAGGCCAAGACGCCGAAGGACCTGGACCGCCGTTTTCGCGATATTGATGCCGTGGCCAACGGCGGGCCGTTCGATCGGAAGAAATTCCGCACCAAGGATCGCGGGGTGACGGCCGAGCAGTTGTACGTGAACACCAAGGTCACCGACCTGGTGTCCAAGGCGGAGATGGAGCAAAGCGACTACCGCAACGATCTGCAGGGCCGCAGCCACCTCAACGTCTTCTTTGGTCCGGTGAAGGATTATTTTGGTGTCCGCGTCGGTCTGCTTTGGTTTAATGCCGGAGTTCTCGTGCTTTCCACCATGGCGCTCTTTTACGCGCTGTATCTTGTCCTGAGTTACCAGATCCGGCTGCGCTCCGTATAACGCTTATGAAAATCCCGCTCGAAGATACCTACGCTGATATCCTCTCCAAGGCCCGCCGTGGACGCGGACTCGAAGTGGAGGACCTTGCCGCCACGGCCGGGCTTTCCACCATCGCCGCCAACGGTGTGCTCGGTGGGGCTTTTGATGAACAGGGAGCCCGCGCCATGGCCGCCGTACTCGGCTTGCATCCGGACCGTCTCGCCGCCATCGGCAAGGCGGAATATCATCCGGCGGAGGTTCCTCTCATGGAGGGCTTCTCCCAATTCAATACGGTGTACGAGGACATGACGGTGAACTTCTATCTGGCCTGGGACCCCGCCTCGAAAAAGGCCATTGCCTTTGACACCGGCACCGACTGCGACGGCATCCTCGACGCGATCCGGGACCATGGGTTGACGTTGGAACTGATCCTGCTCACGCATTCGCACGGGGATCACATCTACGAACTGGATCGCCTGAAGGAAAAAACCGGCGCGCCGGCGTGGATTGGCGAGAAGGAAGCGATTGATGGCGCAGAGTCCTTTGCCGTAGGGCGGGAGTTTTCCGCCGGAGCCTTGCGCGTGGAAACGCGTTCGACCTGGGGTCACTCGCCCGGCGGCGTGACCTATGTGGTTCATGGTTTATCTCGGACGCTTGCCATCGTTGGCGATGCCATCTTTGCCGGTTCGATGGGCGGAGGCGGAGTGTCTTATGACGCCGCGCTGAAGACCAACGCGGAAAACATTCTGACCCTGCCCGACGAGACGGTGATTTGTCCGGGACATGGTCCGCTTACCACCGTGGGCGAACAAAAGCGGGTGAACCCCTTCTTCCCGAAAGCGGAATAAATTTATGCAAAAAATCGGATTCGTCGGCGTTGGCCGCATGGGCGCGAACATGGCGCGCCGCCTCAAGGAGCAGGGATACACGATCAGCGCGTTGTATGACGTGCGCACGCTGGTCGCGGCGGAACTCGCGACCGAGTTGGAAACGACTGCTGCCGGTACGCTGGCGGAAGTCACGGAGTTGAGCGACATCATCATCACCGTCGTGACCGATGACGCCGCGATGAAAACCATCTTCGGCCTCAATGGTGAATCCGACCACCTGCTGAAGGCCGCCTCCGGCAAAACCTTCATCAACTGCGCCACCCTTTCTCCGCAGGTGCATCTCGACGTGGAAACCGCCGCGGGTCTGGCCGGTGCTTCCTCGCTCGAAGCCTGCATGGCCTCCAGCATCACCCAGGCGCGGGAAGGCACGCTCTATTTGATGATCGCGGGTGATCCCGGCGTTTTCCAAAAAGTGGAGCCTGTGCTCCTCGCCATGAGCGGAGCCCTGCGCCACGTCGGGAAAACCGGCCAGGCTGCCAAAGTCAAGGCCCTGGTCAACATGGTCATGAACATCAACACCGCCGGCCTCGCGGAAGGCCTGGGCCTGGGCGCGGCTCTCGGCCTCGACCTCTCCATGCTGCGGGAAGTCTTTTCACAAACCGGCGCCAACTCGCGCGTGCTGCAGACCGACGGCGAGGACATGCAGAATCGCGACCATTCCTGTTTCTTTTCCGCGGGTCACGCGGCGAAGGACTCCGGCATCGCCGTGGCGCTGGCGAAGGAGGCGGGCCTGAATCTGCCGCTGGCCGTCGCGGCCCGCGATCAATACGACCGCATGGTGGCGCAGGGTCTGGGCGAGCTCGATAAATCCGGCATCGCCGAACTGACCTTTCCCGGCCGGGGCGTCTAGCCCTGCTTCTGCACCCATTTCCAGGAGCCGTCGGCTTGCGGCTCCTCGATCCACTCGTTCTTGAATGAGCGGTTGCGCCAGAGTTCGCCCTGGCGCTTCTGCACTTCGGGCAGGGTGGTCTTTTGCTGGGTGGCGATACCCTTCATCAATGCCATGCGGTCCGCGTTTTCCTGCTCGACCGTCTTGGCGATGTAGTTTCCGTAGTCGCCTTCGGGCCGGGTGCGAATGGTGATCAGGCCGTCCCGGTTCTCTCCGATCAGCCGCTCGTTCTTGAACTTTTGGATGTCCGCTTCCCGGTTGCCGCGCTGCGCATCCGTCGCCGCCGTGTTGTTTCCGGCCGTCGTGCCGGTGGTCGCAGTCGTGGTCGGCTTTTGGGAATTGGTCGGCGCGTATTGATACACGTCCAGCCGCATGTTGATGTCCACCACGATCGGCTCGGAGGTCGCCAGGTTCACGGTGGGGGCCGAGCAACCGGCCAGCAGCATGGAGAGGGAGAGGGCGGTCAGCGTTTGGTGGAGTCTTGTTTCCATCGTCCTTCCGGTGAGTCGTTGGTGTGAAGCACTATGTCAAAATTGCGCGATCCGAGCGGCCCTTGCAATTGTAACTGCAAGATTCCCTGCGATTCCACGAACCAAAAATCGCCGCCACCCTTGGTATATTCGAAGTCGCGGAGCGTCTCCAGCGCGATCTTCGTGCTGCTTTGTTTGAGCAGGTTCCACGTTGGCGGGATGCGGCCGAGCAGGTCGTCCAGTTTGCCGATCTCCATTTTTCCGGGCTTCGGCATCTGGAATTCTCCCAGGATGCGGTCGATGTTACGCCCCTGGGCGTCCAGCTGCAGTTTGAAATCCACCGGTCCGGTCATCTGGAAGTTCTGGGGCGAGATCACATTGGTCAGTTGACGCAGGTCGATGCGCTCCCCGGCGCACCACCCGATCCAGGGTGAGGTGGAGTCGAAGAAAAAGCTGAACCCTCCGTCCGCCTGCCCCTTGTAAAGCTGGCCGCCGAACAGCCCGTTGATTCCCTGGCGATCAAAAGTCACGCTCAGGTAGGCATCCGTGGCCGCATATTGTCTCCATCTCACATTCTTGAGCCGGATTTCGCCCACCACGTTGTTCTGCTGCTTCTCCGGCGGATAGGCAAAACGCAGCTGGCCCTGTTCGCTGGTGAATTCCAGCTGGTACGACTCGAAGACATAGTTTTGCGCCGGAATCTCCAGGGTGGCATTCTTCAATTGCAGCGCCGCGAGGTTGTCCAGCGGGATGTCCTTGGCGATGGCGCGAAACTCCAGCGGCAGTCCGTATTGCTTTTTTCCCCCACTGCCGATGGACAATTTGCCATAACGAATGCGCAGTGTCTTGATGACCCAACCCTTCTCCTTCGGATCGGGGTTTGGCGAGGTCTCCGCCTCTGGTTTTTTCTCCAGCCCGAGCTGTTTTTCCATGTCGTCCATGTAGAGGAAAAGATCTTCGCCCAGATAAATGGTCGGCCCGGCAATGTAGAAATCGAGGATCTCCTTGCGCAGCAATCCCTCCAGCGTGAAACGCAAAAAGATGCTGTCGACCGAGATCACCCGCGTCAGCGGATCGCGGGGCGAGACTGCCTCAAAGTTGGCGATCTCCACAAACTGGCCCTCCGACGCCAGGCTCGAGGCCGCCTGGGAGAGGGGAAGGTTTTGCAGCGTGGTGTTTATCTCGAAAGCCAGGTCGGTCACGCCCGGCCGCTTGTCGTCGATGCGCACCGCCAGCCTGCGGATGTCCAGCGCGCCGAGAATCCACGGCGGCGTGGAGGCCGCCGGAGCCGGATCGGCGGATGCCGAGGTGGCGCTGTCCACCAGCGAACGAAGATCATCCCCCGCCACGATCCACCCTCCGCGCAGGCCCACCTCGGTCAGCGTTTTCTTTTGCAGCAACGTGTCGAAGGCAAATTTCACCTTCACCAGATCCAGCGCCAGGAACGGGTCTTTCCCCTCCAGCGCCGCGGTGAAATCCCAGATGGTGGCCGCGTGGACCTGGGCCGGTGCGCCCGCCGGGGAAAAATCCTTGAGATCAAAGGCGAACTTGGAGCGCAGCCAGAGGCCCTTCGAACCATAGTCCGCGATGTTCATCTCGCCGTAGTCGCACACCAGATTCTGAATGCTCCAGGCCAGGCCCGAGGGTGTGGCGGCGTTGCCGGATGAGCCCTTGAAGTTATCGACCAGGCCGGGTGAGGCATGGATGACCGGCCGCAACAGGCGGACCTCCCGGATTTGCCCGCGATTCAGTTCCGCAAAGGAAAACGTCATTGTGCCCTTGTCCAGGGTCACGAAAGGAGGTTGGCTGGCGATGCTCGCCTCGATCTCCCACATCACCAATTCGTGGATTTTGTCCGGCGCGTTCGCGGGGGAGAAATCCTGAAAATCGAAGGCGAACTTTGTGCGGAAGGCCAGCTTCGACACGCCGTAATCGCTCATGGCGGCCTCGCCATAATCACAGACCAGCCGCCGCACGCTCCACGGCCGGCCCTCTTTTTTGGCCGGGCTTCCAGGCGGTGGGGCGAAGGCTTCCGCCAGGCGCGGCGAGGCATGGATCACGGGATGGTCCAGTCGGACCTCGCCCACCTGAAAGTGACGCAAATCGTCGAAGTTGAACTCCACCGTCCCTCCCGCCAGGCTGAGGAGCGTCTCCCCGTCCTTGCGGGATTTCAACACGAGGGAATCCACGTCCAGCCGGCCGAATTTCTTAAAATCCAGCCGCCGGATTTCCACTGTGGCGCCGGGAAAACTGCGCTCCATCATCCAGACGGCCACGGTGGTGAGATTCTGCACCAGGATATAAATCACCGTGGCCAGAAGGACCAGGCCTACGGGCAGGACGGGCAGCAGCCGCCGCAGCCAGCGACGGCGGCGGCGAGGGGAGGGCTTAGTGGCTGATGATTCGGTCGGCAATGGTGCTAAGGACAAATACGGCGCTCACCGCCGCGTTGACCTGAAAAAAAGCGAGATTGATCGCGGCCACGTTGCCTTTTTTGGCCAGCAGATGCTCATAAATGAGTCCGAGCGCGACCAGGGCCAGGCCGGCAAAATAAATGCCGCCCAGCTGCGCCAGCAGGCCGAAAGCGAGAAAACCGCCCAGCGCCGCGACATGCAGGAGCTTGGCCATCAGCAGGGCCCGTGGCAGCCCCAGCCCGACCACCATGGAGTGCAGGCCGTCCCGCCGGTCGATCTCATAATCCTGCGTCGCATAGATGATGTCGAAGCCCGCCACCCAGCACAACACAGCGGCGGCCAGCGCCAGCGGAGCGGCGGCAAAAGCGCCCGTCACCGCCAGCCATGCGCCCACCGGAGCCACCGCCAGGGCGAGCCCGAGGAAAAACTGCGCGCCGTTGGTGAAACGCTTGGTGAAGGAATAGAAAAAGATGATGCCCAGCGCGACCGGCGAAAGTGCGAAGCACAGCGGATTGATGAACCACGTCGTCGCGATGAAAAGCGCCGAACTCGCCACGCAGGCCGTG
Source organism: uncultured Chthoniobacterales bacterium (assembly GCA_964445975.1). Lineage (GTDB taxonomy): Bacteria > Verrucomicrobiota > Verrucomicrobiia > Chthoniobacterales > Terrimicrobiaceae > CAYUMP01. The sequence goes on from CAYUMP010000009.1 coordinate 51,307, forward strand.
ATGGCCAGCGGTCGTGAGACCAGCTTGTGGCGGCCTTCCGTGCGCGGGTTGCGCTGGTCGATCCGCCAATCCGCCAGTCGGTTGAAGGTCATCGCCGCCGTGCGGGCAAAGACCATGGCCAGAAGGACCAGCAGCAGGATCGGCCAGGGCGGCAGGCCGTTGGCGGCGACGAAGAGCGCCCCCAGCGCAAAGGGCAAGGCGAAGATGGTGTGGGAGAAACGAATGAACCGGAGGAAATTTCCGATCATTTTTTCGTGCGCCCCGCCTCCTCGAAGAGCTCCACCAATGCATCGTCCACCCGCAGGTCCACGAGCCGCCAGCCCGCGGTGGATTTGTAAAAATAGAAACGCCAGCGCAGCGGCAGGTCGGTGTTTAGCGAGATGCAGGTGAAGCGCTGCAGGCTCTCACCCACCAGCTTTTCGTCCACGATTTCATAGCCGGAGATCGGCCCATAGTTGTCGAGGGCCTGCATGGTCTTCGCCTTGAGCCCGGCCACGTCCTCTTTCCGATCCGCAATGATGGTCCCGTAGACCAGCCCATCATAACCGCTCTCGGTCTGCCCGGCCTTGAGCGCGAGGAAAAAGTTTTCCATCGCCTGCTGCGGCGTATCCACGCGCTTTGGCGCCGGCGGCGGTGTCGGGGTGGCGTTGGAGACCGGCTCCTTCGCCCCCGGCATGAAAATCATCCGGTTGCCGCCGGTGGAATTGGTCTGCTGGGCCATGGCGCTGGCGGTGAGCAGAAAATAGAGGGCGATGCGCATATGGGAAAAGTGGGCGACCGGAGGCCGCCTCACTAAACACCGGATTGGCGAAAGATAAAACCTTCTTTAGCGGCGGGTCAGCGCCGAGTCCGCCTGGCGGCTTTCCGGCGCGCGCAGGGTGGAACCGGCGATCCATTCGCCGGGAATCAGGCTCTTGCGCGGTTGGCGCGGGAGGCCCAGTTCGTTGCGGCTGAGTGCGCCGATGAGGATGTCCACCGCGGCCGCTCCGATTTCCTCGTGCTGCTCGTCCACGCCGCTCCAGCCAGAGACGTCGGAGACCAGGTTGAGGTTGGCCAGCCCGATGTCCTTTGGCACGCTGAGGCCGAGCTCTTCGACCCAATCCTTCACCACCGGGTTGATGCAAAGAATGGCGTCCGGCTTGTGGGTCTCCAGCCATTTGTCGAAGCTGGATGGGCGGCCTTCCTTGAAACGCTCCAGGAACAGGATCGGCACCCGGTCCGCCTCCGGCAGATGCGACTGCTCCACCAAAAAAGCGCCCTGCGCCTGCCCGTTGGCTTCCGCATCAATGTAGCGGCTGTAGACCAGCCCGATGCGATAATAACCAAGCTGTGACAGGTTCTCGAAAGCCAGTCGCATGTTGAAAAACAAATCACGATCCGCGATCGGAAACCGTTGCGGATAAAACTGCGATTGCAGGCCGTCCGTCGCCGGCGTGCGAATGTGGCCGCTGCCGATGAGCGACACCACGCAGTCCTCCCACTCCGCCAGCAGATACTGATGATTGAGCATGAGGGGCAGGATGATGCCGTAGATGCCCTTGGAACGCAGAAGCTTGCCCGCGCGCTGTACCTCCTCCTCGTGGGAGTGTCCGTGGGAAACAGAAAGACTGATTTCCTCCAGCCGGTAGCCCATGTCTGCGCAACGCTGCCGCGCGCCTTGCAGGTAACCGCGCAACCAAGGGAATTCGCTCCACGATTCCGCATGCGGATAGTCGTTCAGCCACCCCATCGCCGCCTGCATGGAGGTCGGGCGGCTGGCTCGCGCCTGGGCCTGATACATGGCCACCAGCGGATTGGGCCGGTAGCCCTCTTTGCGCGCAATGGCCTGGATGCGATCCCGCGTGGTTTTCGGGATCGTCGGATGGTTGCGCAAGGCACGGGAGACGGTGGCTTTGTGGACACCGGCCAGCTTGGCAATGTGGTCGAGGGAGACTTTTTGAAGTTTCACTGGAATGGAAGATGGGAAAAATTGCAGTGCTTTCCCCGTAAAGCAAGGTTTGTTGCATAATTTGTGCAACATTTTCGGACTTGGCGGGCGGGGGGAAGGTGGGCAGCATGCCTGCCCCATGGCAAAACCCGAAGAAAATGTTCTCGTCGTCCGGCGCTCTCTTTTTGACGAAATCGGCGCGTTTCAAGGCCTGCAACGCGATACATCGCGCTATATCGAGCCGTTCCTCAAGCGCGAGAATAATTTTTTCATGCCCCGTTCCAAGGCGGAGGATGATCCCACTCACAAGCAAATCATTCCCTACGCGGTGTTTACTCATGCGGGAAAAATTCTCCACTACGTGCGCGGTGCGAAATCCGGTGAGAAACGGCTCGTAGCCAAAGGTTCCATCGGCATCGGCGGCCATATCAACGATGGCGACGAAAGCCTGTTTTCCTTTGATATGTCAGCCTATCGCGCTGCCGTTCATCGCGAAATCGAGGAGGAATTAAAGTTCGAAGGCGGCTACACCGATCGCATAGCTGCGCTGATCAACGACGACTCCAATGCCGTGGGCAGCGTGCACCTCGGCATTGTCCACATCGTCTCCCTCGAACATGCCAATGTCAGTCCGGGCGAGAAGGCCATCGCCGAACTCGGCTTTCTCACCGTCGAGGAACTTCGCGCACGCCGCGAAAATCTCGAAACCTGGTCCCAAATCGTTTTGGACGACTGGGAAAATATTTGATCTTCAATCGCTTGGCGTGAATTCCGGCCTTCCGGGTTCACGCCTTTTTTTGTTATTACATATCAATAAACAATTATATGTTCATATATTTTATTTGACGGCGGGATTTTTTTGGAAGAAAGGGGACTTATGCAACTGACCACACAGTCCCTCGGCTATCCCCGCATCGGGGAGCAGCGTGAATTGAAGAAAGCCACCGAAGCCTATTGGAAAGGAACGATCTCCGCGGAGGAGTTGGAGCGCGTCGGCGCCGAGTTGCGGCGCAACAACTGGCTCATCCAGCAGCGGGCCGGCCTCACCCTCATCCCGTCGAACGATTTTAGTTTCTACGACCAGGTGCTCGACATGACCTGCCTGCTCGGCAACGTGCCCGCCCGCTTCGGGTGGGATGGCAGTGACATCGCTCTCGACCTGCGTTTCCAAATGGCGCGCGGCGTGGCGCACGAACATCGCGACTGCCATTGCGGGGCGGCCGCCGGGGAAATGACCAAGTGGTTCGACACGAACTACCACTACATCGTGCCGGAGTTCAGCCGGGAGACGGTCTTCGCTCTTCGGTCCGCCAAACCCTTTAATGAATTTCAAGAGGCGTTGGCCCTGGGTGTTCGCACCAAGCCGGTCCTGATCGGACCTCTGACCTATCTTTGGTCCGGCAAGAGCCATGACGGGTCAAATCGTCTGGACCTGCTGGAAAAATTACTGCCCGTCTACGGCGAAATCCTCCGCCGGCTGCAGGAGCAGGGAGCGGAATGGGTGCAACTGGACGAGCCCATCCTCTGCACCGATCTCACGGCGGATTGGTCGGCGACTTTTGCCTCGGCTTATCAGGCCCTGCGCGCGGCGGCACCGGGGCTGAAGATCGTGCTGGCCACGTATTTTGGCGAACTGCGGGAAAATCTCCCCCTGGCCGCCAGCCTGCCGATCGACGTCCTGCATTTCGACGCGACCCGGGGCGATCTGGCTGCGGTGCTTCCGCAATGGCCCGAAACCATCAGCCTCTCTCTCGGAGTGGTCGATGGCCGCAACATCTGGCGCAATGATTTTGAGCGCTCCCTCGCTTTGATCGACCAGGCCAAACGCGCGCTGGGTGCCGCCCGGGTGATCATCGCGCCGTCCTGCTCCCTGCTGCACACGCCCGTGACCCTGCGGCACGAGTCCTCGCTGGATGCGGAGATCAAAGGCTGGCTGGCCTTTGCCGAGGAGAAACTGGAGGAAGTCGTGACCCTGGCCGAATTGGCCGGAGGCGAAGGCGACCCCGTGCAGGCCTACAAAAATCGGGTGGCCATTCAGTCCCGCCGCGCCAGCGAACGCATCCACAAGCCGGCGGTGAAAGCCCGTTGTGCGGCCATCCAATCGACGGACAGCCGCCGGCCGGCGCCTTTTTCCTCCCGCAAAACGCTCCAGCAGGAAGTCCTGCGCCTGCCGCTTCTGCCCACCACGACCATTGGTTCCTTCCCGCAAACCGCCGATGTGCGTTGCGCGCGGGCGAAATGGAAACGCGGCGAGCTTTCCGCCGCCGACTACGAATTCGCCTTGAAACAAAAGACCGCCGAGTGCGTGCGCTTTCAGGAACAGCTCGGCATCGACGTGCTGGTGCATGGCGAGTTCGAGCGCAACGACATGGTGGAGTATTTCGGCGAGCAACTGGACGGATTCACCTTCACCGCCAACGGTTGGGTGCAAAGTTACGGCTCCCGCTGCGTGAAGCCACCCGTGATCTACGGCGACATCAGCCGCCCGCGACCCATGACCGTGGCGTGGTCCACCTACGCCCAGTCGCTCACCACCAAGCCCATGAAGGGCATGCTCACAGGCCCCATCACCATCCTGCAATGGAGCTTCGTGCGCGACGACCAGCCGCGTCGCGAGACCGCGCGGCAAATCGCCCTCGCCATCCGCGACGAAGTCGTTGATCTCGAAGCCGCCGGCCTGAAGGTCATCCAGATCGACGAACCCGCCCTGCGCGAGGGCCTGCCCCTGCGCCGCAGCGAGCAGCAACCCTACCTCGATTGGGCTACCGAAGCCTTCCGCCTCTCCGCTTCCGGCGTGCGAGATGAGACCCAGATCCACACCCACATGTGCTATTGCGAGTTCAACGACATCATGGATTCCATCGCCGCACTCGACGCCGACGTGATCTCCATCGAGACCTCGCGTTCGCAGATGGAATTACTGGAAGCCTTCGTCGCCTTCAACTACCCGAACGACATCGGGCCCGGCGTGTGGGACATCCACTCGCCCCGCGTGCCCCAGGTGGCTGAAATGACCGCGCTCCTGCAAAAAGCCGCCAACGTCCTGCCCGTGGAAAACCTGTGGGTCAACCCCGACTGCGGTCTGAAAACCCGCGGCTGGACCGAAGTCACCGCCTCCCTCAAAAACATGGTCGAAGCCGCCCGCCGTCTGCGCACGCAATACGCTGCAGTCGGAGCAGCTCAATCCTGATCAATCTCTTCACCTGAGGTTTCCGGCTGATCACCGGGAACCTCAGACGCGAAGAAGCAAATGGAGGGACGACCGCGTCGTCCGGTTTGCGCAGCTGTGCGGAGCAAACACCCCGCCAGCGCAAACTCCTCCTACCAATCCAAAATCATCGCAAACATCAGCGGCACTACGATGGATGCGTCGCTCTCGATCACAAACTTCGGCGTCTCGATCCCGAGCTTGCCCCAGGTGATTTTCTCATTCGGCACCGCGCCGGAATAGCTGCCGTAGCTCGTGGTCGAATCACTGATCTGGCAGAAATATCCCCAGAGCGGCACCTCCGTGCGCTGCAAATCCTGGTGCAGCATCGGGACGACGCAAATCGGGAAATCGCCGGCGATGCCGCCCGCGATCTGGAAGAAACCGACCGAGCCCACGCTGCCCAGCGGCTTGGAGGTGTTCGTGTACCACTCCGCCAGGGCGATCATGTATTCGATGCCGGTGCGCACGGTGTGCACGTTCTTCACGTGGCCGCTGATGCAGTGGCCGGAATACATGTTGCCCAGCGTCGAGTCTTCCCAACCGGGAACAAACATCGGCAGGTTTTTCTCCGCCGCCGCCAACAGCCAGCTGTTCTTCGGGTCGATCTGATATTCCAATTTTCCGCTCTTGAGGATGCGGTACATGAACTCATGGGGAAAATACCGTTCGCCCGCCTGGTCGGCCGCTTCCCACTCCGCCAGCACGGCGGTTTCGATGCGGCGCATCGCTTCCATTTCGGGAATGCAGGTATCCGTCACGCGATTCATATGACGGTCGAGCAGGCCCTGTTCATCTTGCGGAGTCAGATCGCGGTAGTGCGGCACGCGCTCGTAGAAATCATGCGCCACCAGATTGAAGACGTCCTCCTCCAGATTGGCCCCCGTACAGCAGATCGCATGCACCTTCCCCTGCCGGATCATCTCCGCCAGCGAAAGACCCAGTTCCGCCGTGCTCATCGCCCCGGCGATGGTCATGAACATCTGCCCGCCCGCATTCAAATGCGTGGTGTAGCCGTTCGCGGCATCCTTGAGCGCGGCGGCGTTGAAATGGCGGAAGTGATGATCGATGAACTGGCTGATCGGCCCGGAAGTTTTGGTGGTCATGGTAGGAATATCGGCGCTTGCCTGACCCCGCGAAAATAGGAAACCCCCCGGAGTCCGCAAGCATTTTGCTTTGACAATCCCGTCCCCCTCGGAGAACAACAGCACCATGCTCCGAGCCCTCGGCCTGCCCTTCATCTGCCTTGCGATGTTCTCCATCGCCGGTGGACACTGGGCCGTGCTGCAAGGCATCGCCTGGGTGCAGATGGTGCACCAGTACTCCCAATACGTCTCGGTTGCCGAGGCCGTGGAGAAGACTTTTAGCGGCGAAGCCCCCTGCTCGATGTGTAAAAAAATCGCCGCGGCCAAACATAAGGAGGAGAAGGCTCCCGCCACGGTGAAACTCGACAAAAAGGCCGAAATCCTCTCGATCGCCGAAAACGAACTCCTGCAAAAACCGGCCGCCCGGGATTTTGCCTGGCTCCGCCCCGTCGGCACGTCCTTCGACGCCCGCGCCGACGCTCCTCCGACCCCGGTTCCCATCCTCCGCGCCTAGATCGCGTCTTTGTCATGCCCGCATCTCGCGGGTCATTTGGGTTCACGCATCCGCCGATGAGCGGGTGCATCTTTGGAGGATTTCCCGATGGGAAAAATTCGTTCTGCTTTCAGTCTGGTTGAGTTGCTCGTTGCCATGGGCATCGTGGCGATATTGGCCGCGTTTGGTGTCGCCGGGATCATGAATATCTCGGAAGACGCCAAGGCTTCCCAGTGCCTCAACAACCTTAGGCAGATCGGATTGGCCGCGCAGACCTGTGCGGCGGATTACCAGGGACTGCTCCCGCAGTCGACCCATTATCCTGATTCCTCCAAATGGTGGACCAGGATTCTGGTCAAGGAATACGGCCTCACCGGCAAGACCTTCCTCTCACCCTTCGACCGTACGCGGCGTAGCCAAAGCTACGCGATAAACGACTTCATTACCGCTCAACCGAGCGGCGCACTCGGGATGGATTTTTCCCGGCTGCAAAATATTCCCAATCCTTCACGAACGCTCTACGCGGGCGTCCTCAATGCCAGCCAGGCCAACACCGACCATTTCCACTTCGGGGAATATGGTTACGGCATCGGCTCCTTTCAGGGGGAGATCTGGACCGATCTCCACCGCGAAGCCAGCCACTACCTTTTCGTGGATGGCCATGTCGAGGTGCTGACTTGGTCGGCCGTCAAAACTGAACTTGCCCGTCCGGGCTCCAAATTCGTTCGCCCGGACGGTCTCAATCCTTGATTAACTTATGAAATTCTTTCCAATATTCGCTGTCGCCCTTCTTTGTGGCGGTCGTCTCTTCGCCCAAGCTCACGGCCATATCAACGCCGGTGCCATCGATTCCAACGGCTCCGGCGGCATCAACGCCGGTGACAAATTGTTCATGTACTTCGAGCACGGCACCGAAACCACCCAGCTCGCCGCCAACAATGGCACTGGCGTCGCCGGCCTCGATGGCTACGCCTGGAACGGTTTCACCAGCTTCACCTCGCTGCACCAGAGCAGCTTCCCCGGCGAGGCGCCCAACTATAACTCCGTCGGCGCCTTGAGCGGCTCTTTCATCGTCATGGAGTTGGTCTCCCTTATGGGGCCGGACGGTGCGGAGTTCGCCTTCTACGACGCTGGAGCCACCGACCCGACCTGGGTCTTTGAAGTCGGTACCGGCTTCACCTCCGGCACGGGACGCATCAACCTCACTGAAAACAGTTGGTTCACCCTCGATCCCTCCGATCCCTACGGTCACATCCACGGCCGCACCTTCGGCGTCGACATGGCCGGAGTTTTTACCGCCACCTGGGTCCTTCGCGACCTGAACGGCGCCACCACCGGCCTCCTCGACAGCGACCCCTTCACCGCTACCTACAACGCCGTCCCTGAGCCCTCCACTTGGATGTTCCTGGGCTGTGCCGGAGTCCTGCTCGTGGTTACCCGCCGCAGATTTCTGCGACGCTCAAACGGGTAGCCCTTGCCGCACGCTCAAGCTGATCCGCCGCGATGCACAGCGGCGGCATCAGCACGAGCGTGTCCAGGATCGGTCGTGTCAGCAGACAGTGCTTCCGCGCCGCCAGACGCGTCCGCCCGTCTGTTCCTGCCACGGATAGGGCCCCACTTCGATCCTCGCAATGAATCTACACCTCGCCGTGATGCCGTCTTGCGATGAACGTTCGGGCCTTTGTCTCGAGCGAAAAACCTCCGCTTGAGTTATCTCATCAAAGTAGCGCCGGCCCGTTGAGCGGCCTGCCGAAGCTCAGGTGTTTCAATCCCGACGGCGTAAACTTTTAGGCCGGCGAGACTGCTGGAAGGGAGTATCGCGAGACTCTCGAGGAGAACCCTCTCTGTTTTTTGCGGAGACTCGCCAGTAAAAAGAACGGCGGCTCCCATACCGTGAGCTTTGCGCAGGTTGGAGGCGGTATCGCGGATCAGGCTTGATGGCCCGGCTACGGTGCCCAAGCTGGCAGTGACGCCTTCAGTCACAGGGCCTTTTGAACCTGGAATATTGGCAATGACGAAGCGGTCGTGGCCGAATTTTTGGCGGCCAATGGCCCGAAGTTCTGCGGTCGAGGTGTGACTCTGAGGCGTGCTCACGCAGGCGGAACAGCTCAAAAGAAGTAGGAGGACTAAGAGATAACGCATGTAATTGAACGGCGTTTTTCCCACTCTATTTCCCCGAGCAAAAGGGGTCAACGATTCGTGGCCGGTTTATCAGGCTTTTCCTCATCCGCCGCAAACTTCCGCGATCCCGCGCCTGATCGCCCCGACCGCCGTCCGCAACTCACCCTCCGTAATACAAAGCGGCGGCATCAACACAATCGTATCCAAAATAGGCCGCGTCAGCAGCCCATGCTTCCGCGCCGCCAAGCAAATCCGCGCGCCGGTCTGTGCCTGCCACGGATAAGGCCCCACCTCGATCCCCGCAATGAACCCCGCTTGCCGGATGTCCACGACATGCGGCGAAGTCGCCTTTAACTCCTCCAGCAGTTCCCGCATCAAACCAATCTTCGGCTGCAAGTTCTCCAGTACCTTCTCTTCCTCAAAAATCTGTAAACTCGCTAGCGCCGCCGCACACCCCACCGGATTCCCGCAAAAGCTGTGCCCATAAAAGAACGTCTTCAGTTCCTCATACTCGCCGAGGAACGCCTCATAGATTCGTTCCGTCGTCAGCGTGGCTGCCAGCGGCACATATCCGCCGGTCAGACCCTTCGCCAGGCATAGGAAATCCGGCAGCACACTCTCATGTTCGCAGGCGAACATTTTTCCCGTCCGCCCAAACCCGGTCAGCACCTCGTCGAAAATCAGCAGCACGCCATGTGCATCGCACCACGCCCGCAGGTCCTTGAGCATCCCCTCCGGCCACAACCGAATCCCCGCCGCGCCTTGCACCAGCGGTTCGATGATCACCGCGGCGATCTCTTCCGCATTTAGCTGATCCAGCGCCGCCACATCCGGCATATGTTCCACCGGAAAATGCACCGCCGCGAAGCGCTTGGAAAACGTGCTCACTCCTCCCAAACTCGAAGCCCCGGCGGTATCGCCATGATACGCCCGATCAAACGCCAAAAACCGCTTCCGCTCCGGCTGCCCCACGAGTTGCCAGTACTGCAGCGCCATCTTCAGCGCCACCTCGATCGCCGTCGACCCGTCATCCGAATAAAACACTCGCGACAAGGTCTTTGCCAGAAAAAGTGAGGTCAGTTTTTCCCCCAACCGGATCGCCGGTTCATTGGTAAACCCGAGGAAAGACGTATGCGCCACGCGGTCCAGTTGCTCCTTGATCGCCCGCGTCAGGGTGGGGTGCCGATGCCCGTGAATATTCGTCCAGATCGACGAGTTTCCATCGATGTACTCCCGCCCTTCGCCATCCCGAAGCATCACGCCATCTCCCTCGACCAGAACAAGTTGCTCCTGCTCCGTCCACCCTTTCATCTGGGTAAAAGGATGCCAGAGGTGCGCTTGATCCGCCGCAATCAGGGACTTCGAATTCACCCCGCAATAATGGGGCGGTTGACACAATCACTGCTATCACATTCTCTCACCACGTGTCGGCGCTTGGCAAAATCCTCCTCTATCTGGCCGTCGTCATCCTGGCGGCCTGCCTCCTCTCGCCCCCGATCTACTGGATGGGCCACGAGTACCTGAACCACCCGTTCTACCGCTACTTCAGCCGCATCACCCAGATCTCCGCCTTCGTCCTTCTGGTCCCTCTCTTATTCTGGCTCAAGGTCCGCAGCGTCCGCGAATTCGGCCTGGAAAAAAACCGCCACGCCCTCCGCGACGTCATCACCGGCCTCCTCCTCGCCCTGATCCCGGTCGCCCTTCTGGGCGCAGGCTATTTCTACTTCGGCATCTACAAGCCGAAGGACGAGTTCCTCCTAAAAATCCTCTTCCGCATCGCCGCCACAGCGGGCCTGGTCGCCATCGTCGAGGAGTTCCTTTTCCGCGGCGTCCTCCTCGGCCTTTCAGCCCGGGCCTTCGGCAAATGGCCCGCCGCTATCGGGGTTTCCGCCTTGTTTGCAGGCGTTCACTTTCTCAAGCCCGCCAAGATCGTCGATCCTTCGGTGGAGTGGTGGACCGGCTTCGCCCAGCTTCCCCGCGCCGCTGGCGACGCACCGGCGCTGCCCCTGCTCGTCCTCGGGTTTCTGGCCCTGTTTATCGTGGGCCTCATCCTCGCCTTTGCCGCCTTCCGCACTCGCTCGCTTTTCCTGCCCATCGGCCTCCATGCCGGCTGGGTCTTCGGCCAGCAGACTTTGCAATGGCTCGGCAAATTCCGCATCAAACCCGAGGACTCTCTGCTCCCCTGGGTCGGGCCCAATGTCGTCAGCGGCGCCGTGCCCGTCGGCCTCGTTCCCATCCTCATGCTCTTGCTGACCGCCCTCGCGGTCTGGTCGTATCTGCGTTATGCAGCCTCGCGCGCTTCTTGAGACGCTTCGCGATCTCTTTTTCCCCCTGCATTGCGCGGACTGCGCGGCTCCCATCAGCCACGGCTGGCTGTGTCCCGCCTGCCACAAGGACCTGGAATGGATCGAGGCCCCGCGCTGTGACACCTGTTCCCACCCGTTTGACGGGACCATGGATGACTTCGTCTGCGTCAACTGCCGGGGCCGCGCCTTCCACTTCGACTGCGCCGTCGCGCCTCTCCGCAGCCGCGGCTCCCTGCGCGAGATCGTTCACCGCTTCAAATACGGCCGCGAACTCTGGCTCGTTCAGCCCCTGGCCGATTTTTTGGAAAAAGGTCTCGCCGATTCCCGGCTGGCCGGCCGGACTTTTGACGGGGTCATCGGCGTCCCTCTGCACCCGCGGCGCAAGCGGGAGCGGGAGTTCAACCAATCGGAAGTGCTTGGAAAAGAGTTGGCTAAACGGACAGGTTGGCAATACCTCGATGCCCTGGAGCGCCTGCGCTACACCGTGACCCAAACGCATTTTGACCGCGACCACCGCATGCAAAACTTGCGGAATGCCTTCCGAGTGCGTCAGAATGCCCCCGTGTCAGGAAAAAACCTCCTCCTGGTGGATGATATTCTCACCACCGGCTCAACACTCGACGAATGCGCCCGCACCCTTCTTGAAGCGGGCGCTCAATCCATCTGCGCACTGACCGTCGCGCGCGGCTAATCCCTTTTTACTCATGGCCTTCTTCAAAAAACCCAATTTCAAAGCCGGCGAGGGCAAGTCTCGCGAGATGCCCGAAGGGCTTTGGACCAAATGCCCCTCCTGCGGCGACGTCATTCATAATCTCGCCCTCGCGGAAAACCTCCGCGTCTGTCCCAAGTGCGACCACCATTTCATCATGGGCGCCGTCGAGCGCGTCGCCAGCCTGGTCGATCCCGACACCTTCGTCGAAACGGACGCCAACATGACCACCGTCGACTTCCTGAACTTCCCCTCCTACGGGGAAAGCCTCAAGCGCTACCAGGCCAAGACCGGCCGCAATGAAGGCGTCATCACCGGAACCGCCAAGGTCAACGATCACCCCATCGGCCTCGCCGTCATGGACTTCGCCTTTCTCGCCGCCAGCATGGGCTCCGTGGTCGGTGAAAAAATCACCCGCATCATCGAGATTTCCACCAGGAAGAAGATGCCCGTCATCATCATCTGCGCCTCCGGCGGAGCCCGTATGCACGAGGGCGCCATCAGCCTCGTGCAGATGGCCAAGACCAGTGGCGCGCTCGCCCTTCACGCCCAAGCCGGCCTGCCCTGCTTCACCGTCCTGACCCAGCCGACCTACGGCGGCGTCATGGCCAGCTTTGCCTCCCTCGGCGACGTCATCATCGCCGAACCCAAGAGCATGATCGGCTTCGCCGGTCCCCGGGTCATCAAGGAGACGACCCACCAGGATTTGCCGGCCGGTTTCCAGACCGCCGAGTTTCTTGAGAAGCACGGCCTGGTCGACATGGTGGTCTCGCGCGGGAAACTGCGTCCCACCGTGAGCCTGCTGTTGGATTATTTCATGGCGTCGAAAAAGTGACCCTCGACGCATCGCTGGCGTGGCTCTATTCCACGCAGCAGTTCGGCATCAAGCTCGGGCTGGATAACATCCACCGCCTGCTCGATGCCCTGGGCCGCCCCCAGGATGGCCTCGCCATCTTTCACGTGGCCGGCACCAACGGCAAAGGCTCCGTCTGCGCCATGCTCGACTCGGTCCTTCGCCAGACCGGAAAACGCATCGGCCTCTACACCTCTCCGCATTTGGTCGATTTTCGTGAGCGCATCCGGGTCGACGGCGAAAAAATCCCCGCCCCGGCCGTGGCCGAAGGGTTGAGCCGTATCCGTGAATTGACCGCCGATTGGGAACATTCCCCCACCTTTTTCGAAATCGCCACCGCCCTGGCCCTCCGCCATTTCGCCGACCGGAGTTGCGACTTTGTCGTATTGGAAACCGGCTTGGGCGGCCGTCTCGATGCCACCAACGCCATCACGCCTCTCGTCTCCGTCATCACTCCCATTGCCTTCGATCACACCCAGTGGCTCGGAACTACCCTTGCCGAGATCGCCGGTGAGAAAGCCGGCATCATCAAGCCGGGCGTGCCGGTGGTCAGCGCATCCCAAGCCCCCGAAGCTGCGGCCGTCCTGCGGGAAGTGGCGGAAAAATCCGGCTCGACCATTCGGTTTGCCGACACCCCGGAAAAACCCTGGGAGATCGGCCTGAAAGGCGCCTACCAGCAGGACAACGCGGCCGTAGCCGTTTCCGCCTTGTGGGCGGCAGGGGTCGCTGTCTCCGAGGAGCAGGTTAGCCGAGGCCTGCGCGAGGTACAGTGGCCCGGCCGTTTCCAGCTCGTCCGGGACCTCATCATCCTCGACGGCAGCCACAATCCGCACGCCTCCGCCCACCTCGTGGAGCTGTGGCGCGAGACCTACGACGACGAAAAGGCCACCATCATTTTCGGCGCCATGGCCGACAAGGACTACCCCGCCATGCTGCGAAACCTGGAGCCCATCGCGCAGGAATTCCGCTTCGTCCCGGTGCGCAACCCGCGCTCCGTCGACCCCTCTTCGCTGGTTTCTTCGGTGAAAAGCCGGGTTTTTCCCTCCGTCGCGGACGCCCTGGAGGCCGCCGAGGGTCGAATACTGGTTACCGGGTCGCTCTTTCTGGTCGGTGAGGCCATGGCCGCACTGGAGATCGCCCCTAGGGAAAACCCATGAAACAAATCCCTCTTGTCATACCGCCCCCGGTTTGTAGCCTTGCCCGTCTTATATCATGACGTTGGCGAATCTCTTATCGGAAGAACAAATCGTGCCGGACCTAAAGGCCTCGGCGCGCTGGGATGCGATTCGCGAACTTGTGGATGTTCTCGTCACCGCCGGAAAAATCCGCCCGGAGGAACTCGAGCCCGTCCTGGAATCCATCAAGCAGCGCGAGCAGACCATGAGCACCGGCATCGGGTTCGGCATCGCCATTCCCCACGCCTCCTCCGATAAGGTGGACGAAGTGGTCGCCGCCTTCGGCCGTTCCACCGGCGGCGTCGAGTTCGACTCCCTTGATGGCCAGCCCGTTTTCTTCATCGTCCTCTTCGTCGTGCCGAAGGACCAGTTTCAAACCCACCTGCGCACCCTCGCCGCCATCGCCAAATTCCTCAACGACAAGACCGTCCGCGACGAATTGGGCAAGGCCGACAACGCCACCCAGATCCTCCGGGTTTTTGAAAATCGCTCCCCGCGCAGCTAATGGCCACACCCCGCGCGATCCTCGCGGAACGTCTGGCCGCCGCCCTGGCCGCGGCCGGATTTTCCGACACGCCTCCTGAAATCACCGCCACCGCCGACGCGCGGTTCGGCGACTACCAGGCGAATGCCGCCATGGGCCTGGCCAAAAAAGCCAGGGCCAACCCGCGCCAGGTCGCCGGCGAGATCATCAGCCACCTCGACGTCACCGGCATCTCCGCTCCGCCGGAAATCGCCGGCGCGGGTTTCATCAATTTCCGCCTCCTTCCCGAGTTCCTCTCCGGAGAAGCCGCGCAACTCGCCACCGACGAGCGCCTCGGCGTCGAGGCCGCTGAGGTGGCCGAGCGCATCATCATCGACTTCAGCTCGCCCAATGTGGCCAAGCCCATGCACGTGGGCCACATCCGCAGCACCATCCTCGGCGACTGCCTCATGCGCGTCGCGCGTTTCCTCGGCCACGAAGTCATCGCCGATAACCACATCGGCGACTGGGGCACCCAGTTCGGCAAGGTCATCTACGGCTGGAAACATTTTCTCAACCAGAACGCCCTCGAGCAGGACGCCATCGCCGAACTCGTCCGCCTCTACCGCGAGGTCAATGCCCTCGAGGACACCGACGAGACCGTCAAAAAAGCCGCTCGCGAGGAACTGGTGAAACTCCAGCAGGGTGACGAGGAAAACCTCGCCATCTGGCGGCGCGCCGTCGAACTCTCCTGGCAGGAATTTCAAAAACTTTACGACCTCCTCGACATCCGTTTCGACGAGCATCTCGGCGAGAGCTTTTACAACGACGCGCTCGCGGCGATTTGCGATAAGCTCAGTGCCGTCGGCATCGCCGAGATCAGCGAAGGCGCCCTCTGCGTCTTCTTCCGCGACATCCCCGCCCTGGCGGAAAAACCCGCCATCATTCGCAAGACGGATGGCGGTTTCCTCTACGCCACCACCGACCTCGCCACCGTGGAATATCGCGTCCAGCGCTGGAACCCCGCCGCCATCTGGTACGTCGTCGGCACCCCGCAGGCCCTGCATTTCCAGCAGATCTTCGCCGCCGCCCGGAAGATGGGCGTGCAGGCCGATCTCGAGCACATCGCCTTCGGCAGCATCCTCGGCGAGGACCGCAAGATCATGCGCACCCGCGCCGGCGAAAACGTCGGCCTCAGTGAAGTCCTCCACGAGGCCATCGCCCGTGCCCGCGCCCTCATCGCCGAAAAAAATCCCGAGCTTTCCGCCGCCGAAAGCGAGCACATCGCCCGCACCATCGGCCTCGGCGCGGTCAAGTACGCCGAGCTCTCCCAGCACCGCCTCACCGACTACGTGTTCTCCTGGGACAAGATGCTCTCCTTCCAGGGTAACACCGCCCCGTACCTGCAAAACGCCTACGTCCGCATCCGCGCCATCTTCCGCAAGCTCGACGCGGAATTCACGCCCGCACCCGTCTTGTCCCTGGAAGCTCCCGAGGAACGCGCCCTCGGGCTGAAGCTCCTCCAATTCGCCGAGACCGTTCCCTTCGTGCTCGACGACTTCCGGCCGAATTTGCTCGCGAATTATTTGTACGAATTGGCCACCACCTTCCACGGTTTCTACGAAGCGTGCCCGGTGTTGAAGTCCGAAGGAGACACGCGATCCTCGCGCCTCACCTTGTGCGACATCACCGCCCGCACCTTGAAGCAGGGCCTCGGCCTCCTCGGCATCCAATGCCCCGAACGCATGTGAAGATGGTGTCCTGTCACACTGCCTGCGGAGAAAGTCCGGAGATGGCAACGCAACCTGCGCGAAACGAGTCATGCGTCACAGCGTCGCCTCCGTTCTTAAAATTTAATTCTTAAAACTTAAAACTAGAGGGATTGAAAATCCCTTGGCCCGTTCCCCCCGGATCAGCTAACAACCAACCGGGAGAACAATTTCATGGCTGAACTGACATTGGAAGACCTCGTCATCCGCACGCTGGGCGAACGCGCGATCGACTCGCCGCTCGATCCGTATTTCAAGGAATGCGGGCACGACCACGCCTTTTACAGCGACGAAGCCCGCGTCCTCGTCGACAACAACCTCGCCCACATCAAGAAGGCCATCGCCGGCGGGCAGGACCCCTTGTGTTTCGAGGCCGCCGGCCCGCGCCGCAAGATCTTCTTTGATCCCGCGAAAACCATCTGCGCCATCGTCACCTGCGGCGGCCTTTGTCCCGGTCTGAACGACGTCATCCGCGCCATCGTCATGCAGGCCTACCACCGCTACGGCGTGCCGCGCATCCTCGGCATCCCCTACGGTTTCGAAGGCCTCATTCCCGAGTTCGGCCACCATATCATCAACCTCACCCCCAGCTACGTCAGCAACATCCACACCTTCGGCGGTTCCGACCTCGGCACCTCTCGCGGCCCACAGGACCCCGCCCGCATGGTCGACCGTTTGCAGGAGCTGAAGGTCAACATCCTCTTCGTCGTCGGTGGCGATGGCACCCAACGCGGCGGCATCGCCATCATGGAAGAGGCCGCGAAACGGGGTTACGCGCTCTCCGTCGTCGGCATCCCCAAGACCATCGACAACGACATGATCTACATGGACAAGAGCTTCGGCTACGACACCGCCTGTGCCGCCGCCGTCGAGGCCATCCGCGCCGCCCACACCGAGGCCCGCAGCGCCCGCAACGGCATCGGCCTGGTCAAGCTCATGGGCCGCCATTCCGGCTTCATCGCCTGCTCTGCCGCCATCGCCAGCGGCGAGGCCAACTGCGTCCTCATTCCCGAAGTCCCCTTCGCCCTGGAAGGCGACCACGGCCTCCTTGAGCAAACCCGCCAGCGTGTCGTCCAGCGCGGCCACGGCGTCATCATCGTCGCCGAAGGCGCCGGGCAAAACCTCCTCGCCAGCAGCACCGCCACCGACGCATCCGGCAACAAACGCCTCGGCGACATCGGCATCTACCTCAAGGAGCAGATGGAATCCTACTTCCGCCAGTGCTCCACCGAACTCACGCTGAAGTACATCGACCCCAGCTACATGATCCGCAGCGTGCCCGCCTCCACCCAGGACCGCATCTATTGCATGCGCCTCGGCCAGGCCGCCGTCCACGCCGCCATGTCCGGAAAAACCGGCCTGGTCGTCGCCCGCTGGCACAGCACCTACGTACACCTGCCCGTCGGCGTCGCCACCTCCGCCCGTCGCACCGTCGACCCCGGCGGCGACCTCTGGCTCTCCGTGCTGGAAGCCACCGGCCAGCCTCCGCGGTTTTATTAGGAACTCAGAAGCTTCCTCGCTCATTCGGAGAGTCACTGATGCAACCCTTCAAAATTGAACACTACGAAGCGGAGCATGGGTCAGGGACATTTATGCCGTTTCGCCATCTGCCGGATGATGAAGCGGCTGCTCTCCAAAAATTGCTGCTGGCGCGCTTGGGGCTGGACGAAAGGACCTCGCCGATTGAATTGGTGCAGTTTGTTCTCAACGAGAGTCTGCCGGTGGAGGGCTTCAACGCGGAAGACGAAGGATTCTCTCTTTCGGAATTGCTGGAATCGCTTCAACTAAAGATGCCGGAATTGATCTACCTGAACTGGCATCGTTTTGATGACATCGATGAGGTTAAAACTGACGATTTAATCGGGATGTTTGACCACGTTTGGTATCCGGCCGCCGACGACCTCGACCTCGTCGACCAGGAATTGCGCTGGCTGCTTTCGATCCATCACTCCGGTGCACTGCGGGTTTTCAAAATGATTTCTACTTTACCAAACACGTAGATTCTACTATACCATAGCTCCCATCGAAACATCGGTGGAAATCGCGACTGAAGTTCAGCCGCCCTTTCTCCCGCGAGAACGAAAGGGAAGTCATGAACAGTTTCAGCCGGGAGCGCCTGTGAGCAACGAAGCGCTCAACCTCGTATGGGAACGCAGCCCGTCGCAGCACATGGCGCGGCTCGTCCTCCTCAGCATTGCCGACCGGGCCAACCAATACGGCCAGGCCTTTTGCAGCGCCGAAGACCTCTGCCGCCGCGTCAATGGCGACCGCACCTCCGTCTTCCGCGCCCTCGCCACCCTGCGCCAGTCCGGCGAGTTGGTCGTCGAGCCCGTCAAAGGCCCCGGCGGCTGCAACCGCTACCTCATCCCCATGGTCGCCGAGGCCGCTGGCCTGAAGCGTTACCCTGGTGGCAAATTGCCACCCCACCCGTCGCAAAATGCCACGGGGGGTAGTGGCGTTTTGCACACGCCGGCTAGTGGCAATATGCCACCCAAACCCTCCAGTAACCCTCCTTGTAACCCAACAGAGAGGGAGGAGGTGATGAAACTCGAAGACGCCATCGCCTTTTTCGAAAAGGAATTCCCCGACAAGCCCGTCCGGCGTTCTCTCACCAAGATGAAGCTCCAGTTCCGCCGCGCGCTGACCCTCAGCGGTTGCCGCGAATGGCTCGAGCGCGAGCGCGAAACCAAAAAGGAAAAGGCCACCCGCCCCATCACCTGGGACGAAGCCAACCCCGCCGCTGTCCAGCCACCCGCCGAACCCGCCCCGGCTCAACCCATGGAACCCCCGGCCTCCGGCTCTTCCTCTCTCTCAAAATCGGAGGAGAAAATTCCGGAACTGGAATTCATCAGCCCCTACGACATCGACCGCGAGCGCTTCGCCATCTTCGTGGCCAAGTACTACCACGAGCAGATCGCCTCCTGGACCCCCTACAGTGCGCCCCAAGCCGTCCTGCGCCAATTCCTCAAACAACAGGAACACCACCGCTGAATTCCCGAATCAAACATGCAACCCGCACCCAAAACAAGAAGGCCGAACCGCTCTCACCCAAGGCCCATCCTTAAAACTTAATTCTTAATTCTTAAAACTCCCCACCCCTGCATTGACGTTTTAGCAGTCTATCCGTAGACAGAAAACAGGCCTCCTCCTTCCTATGAAAACACCCTCCTTGTTTTTCGTGTTCCTCCTCGCCGTCAGCCTCCCCACGCTCCGCGCGGCGGAAAACATCCTGCCGCCCCTCTTCACCGGTTCCTCCCGGGCCGGCGAATCCGTGGCCTCCCCCTGGGCCTCCAGCGACGGCGACGACAACGGCCTCGTCTCCGTGAAGCTCGGCTCCCCCGACGGCGGCAAGGCCGACTGGGTCGAGTTCAAGGACGACAGCCCCGTCAACACCGCCAACCTCCGTTGCCTCAAGCTCGAGCCCGTGGCCAAGGGCGAGCTCTCCTTCGAGATCTTCCTCAACGAAGGAGCCGACGGCATCGTTACCGTGTCCCTCGGTCTCGACGGCGTCACCGACGTCGCCACCCGCGTCCTCTCCTGCCGCTTCGCCCCCGACGGAAACATCATCCTCAGCTCCCACGATTCAAACGACCAGCAAGCCAGCGAACCCCATCAACTCGGCCAGCCCCGCACCTACCGGCTAAAATTCAACGTCGACGAAAAAGGCTCCGGCCTCGCCCAACTCTTTGAAGGCAAAAACACCCGCCCCATCGCCGAACTCAAAACCTCCGACCCGCTCGTCCCCATCACCGCCTTCCGCGTAACCACCACCCAGAAAAACTCCCAAACCCAATGCTTCGTGAGGAATCTCACGTTGAAGAAGGAGTGAGGGGTAGTGTTGCTCAGTGCACCATCTCCACTGTCACCTCATTCACCAGCTTCTCGCCTTTCTCAAAGGCGGTGAGATTACCGATGGTGGTATCCGCGATGTTTTGCAGGGCGGTGTCGGTGAAGTAGGCCTGGTGTGACGTCACCAGCACGTTGGGGAATGTGGTCAGGCGCTGGAGCACGTCGTCCACGATGACCTGCTCGGAGAAGTTTTCGTAGAAAATCTCCGCTTCCTGTTCATAGACATCGAGGCCGAGGTAGCCGATGTGGCGGTTCTTGAGGCCGCAGATCACCGCCTTCGCATCGACCAGCGCGCCGCGGCTGGTGTTGATCAGCATCACGCCTTTCTTCATCTGCGTGATCGTTTCCGCGTTGATGATGTGAAAGGTCTGCGGCGAGAGCGGGCAATGCAGGCTGATGATGTCCGACTTCTCCAGCAACTCCGCCAGCTCGACATACGTCCCGCCCGTGTCCTTGAACGCCGGGTTGGGGTAGGGGTCGTACCCGAGCACTTTCACCCCGAAGCCCTTGAGGAGATTCGCAAACACCACGCCGATCTTGCCCGTGCCGATCACGCCCACCGTCTTGCCGTGCAGTTCAAACCCCATCAGGCCGTCGATGGTGAAATTGCCCGCGCGGATGCGGTTATACGCGCGATGGATGCGCCGGTTGAGCGTGAGGATGAGGCTCAGCGCAAACTCCGCCACCGCATAGGGCGAATACGCCGGCACGCGGACAACCTTCATGCCCAGCTCCGCGGCCTTGTGCACATCGACCTGGTTAAACCCCGCACACCGCAGCACGATCACCTTCACGCCCTCGGCATGGAGTTCCTGCAAGACCTCCGCGTTGAACACATCATTCACGAATCCGCACACCGCCTCGTGTCCCTGGGCAAAGATCGCCGTCCGCGCATTCAGACGTTCCTCGAAATACGTAAACTCATGCCCCGCCTGCGAGTTGGCGGCATTAAGAAATTCCTCGTCATAGGGCTTGCTGCTGAAGACGGCCGTTTTCACGCTTTTAGTGTAGTCAGGAAGGAGTCGAGATGGCCAGTCGCGCAAAGGGCGGCCTCGCTACGCCGGGACAATCCACTCGCTTCTCTTGGCGTCGTCCGCTAATTTTCTCCCTGTGACCTCCCATTCCCGTTGGTTGGCGCTCTGTCTTTGCGTCGTGCTTTCTGCGATGACCATTGCTCTGACTAGAGCGGAGTCTTCCGAACAGGAGAAGCCTTCTCGAGAAATATTGGCAGCGTCAGGATCGGCCGAAGAGCCTGGATCAGGTTCTTCAGGAGGCAGGTCAGGTCGATTTGAGCGATTCCATTGATGAAAAGGAAGCGCTCGCGCTGGCCAGAGCCTATTTCCTGATGAATTTCGGTGGCTGCGGAGGAGTGCAATCGCCCAAAGACCACGGGAAATATTGGCAGGCTGAAATTGGTGTGGGTTATTGGAGTCAGCCTGGTCCGCCCATCTTCATTGATAAAAAGACAGGAGCGACAAAAGCTGATGGAAAAGCCGAAGTTGCCGATCCGAAAGTTTATATTAAGTCCATGCCGAGTCCCGGCTAGGAGGCTTGCAGCATTCTAAGTCGAGACCGGCAGCTGCTGGTCTTCCATCTCGTCAATGGCTTCTCTTTGATGAATTTCACCGCTCCAATTCCCGATCAAAATGCGCCGGCAGCTCCTTCAAAGGACGCGCATCTTTAAAATACTCGGAATCGCGATCGGAAAATTCAATAACCCCGAGCCGGGTCTCCACATCATATTCGCCCAAGGCCTCATCGAGGAACAAATAGCCGATATGGCCCCACACCTTTTCCTTCTCCTGCTCGGTGTAACCGTCGAAGAAGATCATGAGGCTGAGCTTCTTCGGATCGTCATCCGGGAAGAGCACGTAATGAACCTCGTCGGCCTTCACCTTGCGTCCCGCAAATTCCAGATCGTTCAACGGCGAGCGCCGCTGGCGGTATTTGATAAAGTGCCATTTCGGCAGCTTGGGTGCGGCGGCATGCAGGGCTTCCACGCTCGGAAAAGCCGCCTTGATGCCTCCCGCGCTGATCACGAATTCCCGCGTGCCATCCGCGCCCACCGGCCCGAATTCAAAAGTCAGGTTCTTGTCGACCGCCGCCAGGGCCTGGGAAAGCCGGTCAAAGATGGCCTCGCGATCCTTCTCGAAATGAAAAAGCTCCTCCTGATTCTTGGTGAACCATTTCCAGAAAGTCTGTTCTTGGGTTTCGCTGGCAAAAAGGGGCATGGCAAGCAGGAGGGTGAGAAGGACCACCGGAGAAAATCTCATCACCAGGACCAATTCCCATATTTTCCTGGCAATGGCGAGCCCACCGAGCGCCGCGTCGTGGCAAAAACCGCTAGAGCTCGTCGCAAAGCTAGATTACAGAGAACCGGTAACCGCGCAGCCTATGCCTTGCAATATCGCTTCAAAAAACCTGACTGCGGCACTTTGTGCAATAGAGCCGTCGCACAGTCTTGGCGGAGAACGGTTGCGACCGTGTTCGGTGGTTCTTCGCGATGGATCGGAAGTCACTAGAGTGCTGGCATCTGAAGATGCCCGTGGTTTTCACACCGATTGGTGGATTCTTCCTGACGAGGTCGTGGAAGTTCGACCATGTCCGTTTCGGATGCCTGCACGTTTCGCCACCAAGCTCTACGCGGCGGGTGAGTCGGGTATGGGGTACGAAATTTTCACGATGGATCTTCGATCTGGAGAGAATCTGGTTTTCGTCACTGGCAACGTCGTGGATTTCCCGGATTTGCCAGACGGTGTAGAAACCAAGGACATTCTCGACATTCATCCACATCAGGGACGAGAGCGCACGTCGAGCGAAGGCTATCGTGGCAGTGCAGAGTTCAAATGGCTCTACTATCTGCCTAATTGGGGCTCCTAAGCGGATTATGTCCCCGTCTCGTCCCGCGTGGCCTGTTCGCATTCTGCCACCACATCGCGCCCGTAGCGGCGGGTGATCGCCTCCCGCATCACGGCATCGTAGCTCTGCTCAAACTCCCGGTCATGCCGGGAAAAAACCAAACACCCATTCACGGGCGGACAGGAGATGCCATACCGATCCTGAAGAATGCGGGAAAAGACAAACCGCTCCCGGGGATGAACCCCCGGATACGGCGCACGCTTGAGGATGAGGCGGTGGGGCGCATCCATCTTTCCGCCGATATGACCCAGCGCCGACCCCCACGGCGCCAGCCAGAACACCGCGACAAAGAGAGCCAGCAGCAGGAAAAGATACGGACGCCGTCCAAAGCGGCCCCGGCTGCGCGGAAAAAAGAGGATCAAAAACAACCACACCACCGCCAACAGCGTGGCCGCTGCTCCGAGATAATAGAAATTGAGCAGCAACATCCCGCCACTCATGCCGCTTGAACCACCGGGTTCGGGTTCATGGAATAAACATAGCTTAGAGGATGGTATGAGGCCAGCTAGGATATGGGCTGAAGCAAGGCGCCAGAACTGCGCTTTTGTTCGCTAAACGGCCGTGCTTCAATCAAATGATGAAAGTGCATGGAACATCTCAGGATTGGCGAAATTCCGTTCTCGGAGCGCTTCTCTTTGTTATGCTGTCTCCGCTTTGGATTCCGGCTCTTGTGTTGTGGCTCGTTTACCAAGCGGCGTCTTTTGTCTGCCTGCATTTTGCTGTTTGGACCTTCTGGCTGCCGCAAAGGAAGCGGTTGCTCTTTGTCTATTCTGACAGCCCGGTTTGGCAGGCTCACATCGAGGAGCGGATTTTGCCACGCATTCGGGGTCAGGCGATCGTCCTCAATTGGTCTCAGCGAAAACAGTGGTCCATGCGGCAGGCTCTTGCCGTTGCCATCTTTCGCCATTTTGGTGGCCGGGATAATTTTAACCCAATGGCCGTCGTTTTTCACCCGTTTTGTATCCGCCGGACTTTTCGTTTTTTCCAACCCTTTCGCGATTTTAAAAGGGGCAAGCCGGCTGCTCTCTCTCAGATCGAATCAGAATTTTTTCAGTATCTAAATATCGAAGCTAGGTCTTGATGGCCAGCAATGCCAGCAGCCGCCCCGTCTTACCCATCTCGCGGCGATAGGAATAATACTTCTCCGGATCGGACGCCGTACACGTCCCGCAGTCGTGCACTTCCTTCACGCCCGCCGCCTTGGCTTGCCGAACGATCTCCTCCGCAAAGTCGATTTCGTAATGCGGTGGCCGGATGCACGGTGCGATCTGCACCACGAAGTCGGCCGGATCGGAACCAAACTCCCGCTGTAACGCCGCGATGGTTTCTCCCGTGATATTCTGCTCCGTGCCCTTCTTGCCCGAATGCACGAGCCCGATGGCCCGACGCTTCGTGTCCACCAGATACACCGCCGCGCAATCCGCTACGTAGATGGCCAGGGTGACGTCGGGGGTTGCGGTGACGAGTCCATCCGCGCCGGGAGCGGGGTTGAGAGAAACTTCGTCCACTCGCGTGACCAGATGACCATGCACCTGCTCGGCGGTGGCGAAAGGCTCGGCGGAAAATCCGAGGGCCTTCGCCGTCTCATGATGCGTCGACCACAATCGCGCCAGTGCGGTTTCGCGGTCGGTCACGACATCGACACCCGGACAGCGCTGTAAAAACGCCGCCCGGATAAAAGGCAGGGCCGACAGGGCGGGAAAGGTTTCCGCCGGGCAGAGGTTCACTTTTTAGCGCTGACCTGAACCGTCTTCTTTTTCTTGGAATTCCCCTTCGGGGCGTCCTCGAGGATCGGCTGGATCGGGTCCTGGCCGCGGAAGGCCTTGGGCAGCTTGGGCTGGGGCTTGGTGGGAGCCGTGGCCTTCTGGAACTGCTTGCGCTCGCCGGGGTTCAAAGCCTGCGGATTGAGCGGGCGCACCAGCGGATCATCAAAGGTTTCGACGTACTGGGTGTCGAGCGACAGGGCGAAGTCGTAGCTGGCCATGGCCGCGATGTAATCGAAGCGGGCCTGCAGCACGTTGCTCTGCGCGGTGAGAAGCTGGGTCTGCGCGTTCAACACGTCGAGCTGGGTGCCCGCGCCTGCGTCGAGGCGTTCGCGGGAGAGTCGCAGCGCTTCCGTCGCCTGCACCACGCTGGCCGTCGTCGCGTCAATCGTCTCCTGCGCCTGCTGCAAATTCGAGATGGCCACCTGCACGTCGAGCACGACCTGGCGGATCGAGTTGTCGTAGTTGTTCTTGGCCTGCATCAACTGCGCCTTGGCCTGCGCCACGCGTCCGTAGGTCGCGCCGCCGTCCCAGATGTTCCAGGTGCCGGTCGCGCCGAAGAACCAACCCTGCACTGTTTGCGCGAGGTTCGAGCTGGCGAGATCGTTGGTGTATTCGTAGCCCGCGTTCGCGTTGATCGTCGGCAGCCAGCCCGCGATCTGCACGTTCACGTTGGACGCATTGACCAGGATGTTCTGGCGCTGCGCCTTGAGCGAGGGATTGCGCGCAATCGCGATGCGGATCGATTCGTCCGCATTCACCCTGCGCAGATTGTAACCCAGCGTGCCCACGACGTTGAACGGCACTTCGCTGGGATGGCCCTTGGGATAATCCATGCCCAGAAGCTGGACGAGTTGGTAAAGGGCGATGCGGTAGTTGTTCTCCGCCTGGATGAGGGGAGGCTTGGCGTTGGCCAGCTGCACCTCGGCCTGCAGCACGTTGAAGCGCGGCACCGTGCCCGCCTCGTAGCGGTTCTGCTGGTCCTGTACCTGCTGTTGCAGCAAGGCCACGTTCTGCTGTTGCGCCACGATGAGCGCGCGGTTCAACACGATCTGGTAAAACTGCGTGATGATCTGCGACACGATGTTGTCGATCGTGGAGCGCAGGCTGAAGAACGCGCTTTCATAAGCCGCGCCGCCCGCCTGGATGCCCGCGATGGTCGCACCGCCGTCGAAAATCAACTGCGAACCCTGGAACTGGATGTTCCATGTCTGGTTCTGCACGTCCTGGCGTCCGCCGCCGAGAGAGAGCACCGTCGGGTTGCCGCCGTTTGGATTGGGAATCGAAATGGTCTGCGACTCGTTGCCGCCGCGGCCATTGACCGTCAGGGACTCCTGGGTCTGGTTATAGCCGGAGGTGATGCCGAGCTTCGGCACCGCCTGTGAGACCACCTCGATCAACTGTCCGCGCGTCAGGCGGATCTGTTGGATCGCATTGAGGATGGTCGGGTTCTGCTTCAGCGCGATGCGCACGGCATCGTTCAGCGTCATGTCCGCCACGTTGGGATTGCGCTGCTTGGCGATGAGCTTGGTCAGCGATTTTTCGAAATCCGCCATGACCATCTTCTGCTGCATGGCCAGTTCCTCGCTGCTTTTGAGCTTATCCGTTTCCGGCGAGGATGTGAGCGGTTCACTGGTCTGCTCGGGAGCCGGGACAGGCAGATTCAACTGCTCCGAAAGGGTGTTGGCATCCGGCAGCACGGGAGTGGGCATCGCGGGCACCGGCAGAGGCATCGTGCCATCCGGCAGCGGCGTGGGAGCCGGCGTCGGGGAAACGGTCGCGATCGGTGTGGGCAGCGCCAGCGGAGAAGGCTCCGGAGTCGAGAGCGGCGGCGGGGTGGGAAGCGGGGGAATGGGCGGGAGCGCGGCGGTGATGGGGGTGGGGCTCGCGGTGGGCGCCGGCGTGGGAGTCTGCGCCACGGCCACCGCGGCGGAGATCAAGCAGAGCAAGACGGGGACGGTGCGGGACGGGATCATTCGGTGCATTGCTTGCTTTGGCAGTAATTATGAATTTTTTCGTAGATGCTCAGCCAGGCCCTCTGCTCCTCATTGGGGAGGAGATCCATAATCTGGGTGAGATTATTGATGATGTCCTGGCGGATGCGGTCGACCAGCGCGGTGCCTTTCTTCGTGATCTTCACGAGGACCTTGCGCCGGTCATTGGCGGCGTGCGTGCGCTGCACGTAGCCGAGATTTTCCAACCGGTCGACCAGCCCCGTGGCGGCCGCGGTGGAGTGGTTCATGCGGTCCGCGATCTCGCTCATGGAGAGCGAATCCTGCGAAGCGATGTGACTCAAAAGGAAGAATTGCGGGAACGAAACCTGGCCACGCGAAAGCTCTTCCGAGAGCTGCAACATGAAACAACGCTGGAGGCTGAAGATGATGTCGGCCAGGCGTTCGATTTCCGCGCGAGTGGTATTGGGAGTGATTTCGATCACGAATTTTTGTTAACGAGGTTAATATTTAAGAAGTGGTCTGGGTTATTTGTCAACCGCAAACGCAACAAACATCAGGGTTTGAAGACCCGATCCCCCACCGCGGGCGTGCCGCTGGCGATGTCGGCGATCAGGAATGGAGGATTTGTGAGGGAGCTCATGCGGAGATTGGCGGTTTCCCTTTGATTGGTGATGCAGAGCAGAAGGTCGCCGGGTTCCGAACTCTGGGTGACGGCATCGACCAGGACATATTCATCCTCGATATTCACCATTTTGACCACGCCAATGAGGCGGGGCTGCTGGGCCACGGGCGGTTTCTTTTTTTTGGGCAGGAGATTGAAGGGATTCGAATAATAAGCGACGCGATCCCACAGGGTGATCTTGGGCATGACGGCGCCGGCCGGGGTGGCCGTCACGGCTGGAGCCGGCTTTTTCTTCTCCGGCGGTTTCTGGCCGGGTTTGGTCGCGCAGGCCGTCAAAACGACGGCGGTGAGGAGCAGGAGGCCGCAATGGCGGAGGATATTCATCGTCAGCACCCGCCGGCCCCGCATCCGCAAGCGGACGTGTGGCGATGGCTGGAGGCCGCCGGGCCGGAACTCAGGAGCCCGATTCCGCCCGCGATGACGCGTTTGAGGGGTTCTCCGGTCTCCGGGTGCCGGGTGAGGGCGGAGTCCTTGATGCTCTGCTTGATCTCGTAGCGTTTCACTTTGGCGCCTTTTTTCGCCGGAACGGTTTCGTAGATGTAGGTGGGCATGGGATGGTGGGAAAACATTCAACACCAACTTGCCACTTGTCACCATCCGTTTGTGGCATCAGAAAAGAATTGTGTCTGCCATCTGCTATCTGGGCCCCGAGGGAACCTTTTCCCACATTCTGGCCCGCCAGCATTTCGGCGCAAAATCAACCCTGGTGGCCTCTCCCACCATCGAGGGGGTTTTCGACCACGTCCGGGAGGCGGAGGAAAACCTGGGGCTCGTGCCAATCGAGAATTCCAGCGGCGGAACGGTCTACGATACCGCCGATTCCCTGATCCGCACCGCCGGGGAGGTCTATATCCGCGAGGAACTGGCGCTCGACATCCGCATCGCCCTGCTCGGGCATCCGGGACATGCCCCGACCACGGTTTATTCGCATTTCACCCAGATCAAACACCACACCCCGTGGCTGAAGGAACGTTATCCACGAGCGAAGATGAAAGCGGTCACCAGCACCGCCCTGGCCGCGCTGAAAGCCGCTGCCAGCCGCAACGCCGCGGCCCTGGCCTCGCCGGGAGTGGCGGAAATTTATCCGCTGAAGGTCCTGGAGATGCCGGAACTGGGCGGCGGAGCGAACCAGACGCACTTTTATGTCATCGGCCGTCGGCCCCTGGCGAAAGCCCCGTCCACCAAAGTCAAAACCGCCCTCATCGCGGCCCTGCCGAATGTCTGCGGCAGTCTGCACACTTTTCTCGGGCCCTTCGCGCGGCAAAAAGTGAGCCTTTCGCGCATTGTCTCGCGTCCGGTGCCGGGGAAGCCGCGCACCTACGTGTTTCTCATCGAAATCGACGGAGGTCCGGCGGATGCCGCCGTGGCCCGCGCACTGGACCGGGCGGCCGCCGCCGCCGAGTCCATGACCATTCTGGGCACCTACCCGGCCCGCCGACGTTACAAATCCTAGATTGCCAACCAGCCCGGCTTTTGCCAATCACACCCCATGCCCATGAAGTACGCCGCCACGCTTCTCCTCGTCCTCGCCACCTCCCTGCATGCGCAGGAGGCAGCCACCATCACGATTCGCAAGGGGGACACCACGAGCATTACGCTCAAGCCGCTGGGCGGCGGCGACGGCGCCACGGCCGGCAAGGTCCTGCAAAACGACCTCGAGCTCTCCGGCTGGTTTAATCTCACCCCGGCCGAACGCGCCACCTATGTGGTGGGTGGCTCCGCCTCGGGCGGTTCCCTGCAGGGACAGGTGACCGATCAGCGCGGCAGCGTGGTCCTGCAAAAGACCTACTCGGGCGGCACGCGGGCGGCGGCCCACGCCTTTGCCGACGACATCGTCGAGACCGTCACCGGCCACAAGGGCATCGCCAGCACCAAGATCGCTTTTGTCTCCACCCGCAGCGGCCGGAAGGAAATTTACACCGCCGATTATGATGGCGCGAATGTGAAGCAGTTGACCACCGACGGCTCGATCAGCGTGGCCCCCGCTTTGTCGCAGGACGGCTCGAAGCTGGCCTACACCGGCTACCAGAGCGGCTATGCGGACATCTACCTCATCGATCTCGCCTCCGGGGCGCGCAACCGCATCGTGAAATTCCCCGGCACCAACTCCGGCGCGGCTTTTTCGCCCGACGGCGGCCGCATCGCCTGCTCGCTGAGCAAGGACGGCAACCCCGAGCTTTACGTGGTCGGAGCCAACGGCAGCGGAGCCCGGCGTCTGACCAAGACCCGTGGTGTCGAGTCATCCCCCACCTGGTCGCCGGACGGATCGGAGATCATTTACTCCTCCGATGAACGCGGCGGACCGCAGCTTTTCAAGATCGGCGCGGGAGGCGGCAGCGGGCAGTTGATTTCCACCGGCTACGGCTATTGCACCGAGCCCAGCTGGTCGCCGGACGGGCGCAAGCTGGCCTTCACCGCGCGCACGGGCGGCTTCTCCATCGCGGTGAAAGATCTGCAAAGCGGCGCCACCAGCCTGTTGGGTGACGGCGAAGACCCCGTCTTCGGCGCCGACTCCCGTCATGTGATCTACAGTTCGGGTTCGAGCCTCATCCTGCTCGACACGCAGAACGGCAAAAAGGTGCCGATCGTGAGCGGACTCGGGAAGGTGAGCGAGCCGACCTGGTCGCATTAATCCATACTCCCGCTTGATTATTTCGCCCATAGTCCTTAATTCGATGCACATGATGAAAAAGCTGTTGACCCTCGCGGCCGCCGCAATGGTTGTCCTGACCTTCGACTCCTGTAAGAAAAAAGAAGGCGATCAGTTTGCCGGCGTGGACGGGGATTATGTCTCCGGAACCCCGCTGCCGGACCGCATTGAAGGCTCCAATTTCTTCGGCGGCAGCGTGACGCGCGGGCAGTTCTCGCCCATTTATTTTGCCTACGACAGCATCTCCGTTTCCGACGCCGAGATGAGCAAGGTCGAGCAGGTCGCCACCGCCATGAAGGCCCAGTCGAACACTCTCATCATCGCCGGCTTCACCGACGAGCGCGGCACCGAGGAATACAATCGCGGTCTCGGCGAAAAGCGCGCGCAGGCCGTGCGTGAAGCCCTCATTTCCCAAGGCGTGAGCGCTGGAAAAATCCAGACCGTGAGCTTCGGCGAAGAAATGCCGGCTGATCCCGGCAGCGGAGACTCCGCCTGGGCTCTGAACCGCCGCGCCGAGTTCGGCGTCGTGAAATAACGCGCGGTGCGCGTCCCCTTACTGGATTTAACCCGCCAGAAAGAGCGGGTCGGCGCGGCCGTCTCGACGAAGGTCCAGGCGGTTTTTGACAGCCAGCAATTCATCCTCGGCCGGACGGTGGAGGATTTCGAGAAGGCCTTCTGCGACTACGTCGGCTGCAATCACGCCGTGGGCATGTCCTCCGGGACCGATGCGGAACTGGCCATCCTGATGGCCCTGGGCCTCGGGCCCGGCGACGCCGTCATCACCACGCCCTACACGTTCTTTGCCACCGCGGGCTGCATCCACCGGGTGGGAGCGGAAACCGTTTTTGTCGATGTGCGACCGGACTCGCTGCATCTCGATCCCGAGAAACTGCGCGAGCGCCTGGCCGCTGGGCTGCAGACGGCGAAGGGCAATCGCATCAAGGCCATCATGCCGGTGCATCTTTTTGGCACCTGCTACGACGTGGATGCCATCAACCAGATCGCGGCGGAACACGGACTCATCGTCATCGAGGACGCGGCGCAGGCCATCGGAGCCGAACATCGGTCGCAGGATGGAACGGTCGCGCGGGCGGGTGCGTTGGGCGAGTCGGCCTTCTTCAGTTTTTTCCCGACCAAGAATCTCGGCGGTGCAGGCGATGCCGGCATGTCGGTCTGTCGCGATGCCGAGTTTGCGGAAAAGCTGCGGCTCGTGCGCAATCACGGGATGGAGCAGCGCTATTTCCACCGCATGGTGGGCGGCAATTTCCGCATCGATGCAATTCAGGCGGCCGTGCTGCATGCCAAACTTCCCTTCGTGGAGGAATGGAATGCCGGACGCCGCCACAATGCGGAACTCTATCGGCAGTTTCTGGCCGAGGTCCCGCAGGTGACTCTTCCCGGCGAGCCGTGGAGGCAGAGCGGGCTGAAGAACGCGCACACCTGGCATCAATATGTGATGCGGGCGGAGCGGCGGGACGACCTGCTCAAGCACCTTGCGGAAAAGCAAATCGGACACGCCGTCTATTATCCGGTGCCCCTGCATTTGCAGGAATGCTTTGCCTATCTTGGTTACAAGAAGGGGGACTTCCCCGAAGCGGAGCGCGCCGCGCTGGAAACGGTGGCGCTGCCGATCTTTCCGGAATTACGGGAAGAGGAAATCGTGGCGGTGGCCGAAGCCATCCGCGCATTTTATCACTGATTCAGGCGTGAGCCTCGCCCGCCTTCGGCTAGCTTGCCGTCCGCTGGCAGCGACAGCTTTTTCTCCTCGATGGCCTTAGCGAGTTTGCCGGTGGTGTCGATGATCCAGATCTGGCTGTTTTCATGTCCCCCGGCCCGAGCGACGGAGAGGAAGCTGCCTTTCAGGGAATCGAAATCATTGCGGCCCTCGAAGTCGGTGCCGTATTTGCGGGCGAAGCTGGCCGTGTCGCCGGCGGGCACGGCGATGAGAATGTCGCCACCGGCCTTGCGGTCGGAACGATCAATGGTCATCGCGCGGAAGAAGGCAAACTCCGGAGCGGGGCTGACCCATTGCACCGGCTTGACCATGGCCACATCGACGGTGACCTCCTTGTCCTGATGCTCGGATGGAGAGGTGAGGAGATATTCAGCGGTGCGTTTGGAATCCGCGTAGGTGGTGGACGAAAAACCCAGGACGACCGAAGCGGCGAGAGCGAGAAGGCGGTGGGACGTTTTCACAGGGATTGAAAACGCCCCGGCGGGGAAAGTTGCGAGATTAGTTAGTTTGCCGGGATCGGCTTGGTCGCGCGGAGGATCTCCTGCTCGCTCGGGAGGGCAGGCGGCTTGGAGTTGCCCCAAAGGAGTTGGGAGGGCTTTTGCGACAGGCTGCGGACGAGGATCTTCGTGTAGGTGGAAGTGACCTTGAGATTTTCCGAGGTGACCTTCAAATCCGAGAAGGCGCCGTTGAGTTTTTTCTCGTTGTTGATGATGAGTTTGTTGCCGTTCTCCGCCAGTTGCTGGAAGGTCTTGGCCGTCTTGTCGAGCGAGGCGATGGAGTCGGTGATCTGCGTCTTGTTCTCGGCGATGAGCTGTTTCGCGTCCGAGGTGAGAGTACGGATGTCTTCCACGGCGGGTTTCGCGTCGGTGATGAGACCCTGGGTCTCGGTCAGCAGGGCGCGGAGGCGGTCGAAAATATCTCCGGTCTCGCCCTGGGTTCCGCCCATGAGCTCGCTCAGGCCGTCGATGGCGCCATTGATGTCGCGGGCCAGATGATCAAAGGTGACCGGGGGAATGCCCTGCAGCACGATGTTGTCGGTGAGCGGCGCGGCGGTGGCGGAACCGCCGGAAAGGAGAACAAACTTATCGCTGAGCAGGGTATCGGCCGACACGCTGGGGACGGTGTCAGCGGGAAGGGAGGGGACATCATCATCCAAAGCGAGGGTGATCTCGATGGTATTCTCGGGCTTCGCGCTCTTCTGGCGCTCTTCCAGGCCGAGCATGCGGATGGCGGAAACCTTGCCGGCGTTGGCCCCGGAGTATTTCACCCGGGAGCCGATGCTGATGCCGGTGATATCGGTAAACTGGGCCTTCACCGAACGGGAGGGCCGTGTAATCATCGTGCCACTCAGGGCCAGGGCCAGCGCGAGGAACAGCACGACGCTGCACACGATCACGGCCAGAGCGATCCCCCATTCGTTGATATTTCTAATTTTCATACCCCGCCGTTGATGGCGTCGGGATGCCTTGTAAGCAGTGGATTTGGCGGCAGCAAGACGGAAACTGGTCGAGCTTGCGCCGCGAGCCCTCTCTGCGCATGTTACGGAGTTTTCAGCAAATGAATACCGAGGCCGCTCCGTTACCCGCCGTCCGGCGGATGCCGTGGCGTCGTCTTGCCCTGGCGGCGCTGGCTTTGGCGGCGGTTCTTTGGTTCGCCCATCCGTTCATTCTGGGCTGGCTCTTGCGGGTGGGTCTCGAACAGGCCGCGGCGCGTGCCGGGTACGAACTCGAGATCGGCCGGGTCGATTCCGGGCTGAACCGTCCGGTGGTGCTGGAGCGGGTGAACCTGCGTTCCAAGGACCCCTCGCAAACCGTGGTGGATGTGGCCCGCGCTCAATTTTCCTTTAACTGGCCCTGGCGCGCGTTTTTCGGGGAGAAGCGCTTCTTCCGGGAAGTCGTGGCCGAGGATGTGAGGGCCATCTGGGATTGCCGGAAAACCGCGAGCGAGCCGGTGGCGGAACGCAAGGCCGGAAGAATTTTGCAGACCCTGCCCGAGCGGCTGGTGGTCAGACAGGCCAGCGCGGAGATCCTCACGCCAGGGCGGTCATGGTACCTGCAGGATTTTTCCGCCGAATTCGACGAGAGAAAACTGGGGACGATCGAGGCGGCCGGGGCCGAGATCACGCGCGGTGATATCCGCCAGACCCTGGGCACGCTCAAGGGAGAAACCGCCTGGAAGAAGGGCTCCCTCTATATTGCGGATGTGGCCGTGCAGGACGGCGTGCGGGTGGAAAATTTTGAAATGCAACTGGCCCGTCCGGAGGGATTGGCCCTGGCGCTGGAGGCCTCGGTCTTCGGCGGTGGTCTGCGGGCGGATGTGGCCTACGGCACGGACAAGAAAATGCCGACGGTGGAAGTGGCCTTGTGGATGTCCAACATCGATATCGCACCCCTTTCAGTCCTGCTGGGCTGGAAAGGGAAGGCGGAGGGCACGATCAAGGAGGGACGCCTGACCTTCCGCGGAACTCCGGCCCAGGCGCTCGATGGCCAGGCCTCGTTGCGGCTGGCCGCGCAGGATTTTCGCTGGAACGACCGCGGCTGGGAATCGCTGGAACTCGGTGCGAGCATGATTCACCGGCGTCTGTCGGTGAGTGATTTCTCCCTGCGGCAAAAGGACAATACCCTGAGCGGAAATGGAGAGGTCTCCCTGGCTGGAGGATGGAGCGACCTGGCTAAGGCCCCCTTTCTGCTGAATGTCTCGGCCTCGATCAAAAACCTGGGAGCGCTGGCCGGCCTGCTGGGTTCACCCTTCGATGAAATGACGGGCCGCATGAGCCTGAGCAGCTCGATCAGCGGGCAGGACGGCAAGCTCGGCGGCTATCTCAGCATGGAAGGCTCCGACATGGGTTTTCGCAAACATCCGGTCGAGTCGGGCCGGGTGGAGGTGGCCTTCGCCAACACGGAGGCGCAGATCGCGCAATGTGAACTCTGGAGCGGGGTGGACTACCTGCGGGCAAAAGGCGCGGTCGATATCGCCTCGCCGCATAATTATTCCGGAGAGGTGCAGGCCAGCCTGCGCGACATCGCCTCCTATGTGGATTTGGTGCGTCCCTTGAAGATCCCCGCGATTTTCGCCGGCTCGGCCCAGGTGCGCTGGCAGGGTGACGGCTCCGCGGCCTCTCACTCGGGGGCCTTCAATGTTTCACTCGATGAACTGGGCTCCGAGTTTTCCCCCACCGGGCTCACCGGCCGTTTCGCGGGCACCTATTCCCCGCAAAACCTGTACTTCAGCGGGTTCGAACTGGAGCAGGGGTCCATGCGGTTTACCACCCGCGCTACGCTGGCGGGTTCCGGCATTAATCTGACCAATGCGGAATTGCGGGTGGGCGGCCGTCCGGCGGGTGAGGCTGATGTCTTCCTGCCCCTCGATCCGTTTGCCTTGCTGACCGGGAAATCGCTGGCCGAGGCCGCATTGCCGGAGAAGAAGGTTTACGCGAGTCTTCAGACGAGCCAGCCGGTGAATCTGCGCGATCTCTTCCGGCTGATGGGCCGGGATTTCTCGGGCGAGGGAAAAGCCAGCCTCAACTTCACGGCGGCGGGTTCTCCGGAAGCGCCGCAAGCCGACGGAAAAATCGAAGTGCGTGGACTGGTTTCCCGCGATGGATCGCGGCCGGGGCCGGTTTCGCAATTGAACGCGAGCCTGCAGGTGTCGGAAGGCGTGGCCCGGCTCGATGGAGTGCTCGCGCCCAAGGGTTCGGCTCCGGTTACCCTCAAGGCGGAAGCGCCGTTGGGCCTGGTCAAGGACAAGGCCGGGGCCGCGTATTGGATGAATCCCGAGGGGCCGGTGTCCGTGCAGTTGGATCTGCCCAAAACCGAGTTGATTGCCTTGCAGCCTCTTCTGCCCGTGAAATTGCAGTTGCAAGGAGGCGTGGCCACCGGGCAGGTGGCGGTGGCGGGGACGGTGGCGCATCCGAAGTTCACCGGCGCGCTGGCCCTGCAAGGCGGACGGCTCCAGTCCTCGCCCGGCGATCCGGTGGTCGATAATCTGCGGGCCTCCCTCCGGTTTGAAGAAACCAAGGCGGTGCTGGAGAATATGACCGGCACCGTGGCCTCCGGCATGTTTGATCTGCGCGGGGAGATTTCCCTGGCGGATGTGACCCGCCCGCAAAGCGAGTTTTTCTTCACTGGCCGCAATCTCCTGCTGGCCAATGATCCCGGCTTGCGCCTGCTGGCCAACGCGGACCTCAAGGCGGTGAGCGATGGGGTGGGGGGGGCCATCAGCGGGTCGATTCACCTGGTGGACGGACAGATCTATCGGCGGCTGGAAGTCATGCCGGTGGTCGGGGCGCTGGACGTGGAGCAGGAAGCTTTCCCGACACCGCGCTTTGACGGCTTCACGCCCGGGCTGGCCGTGTGGAAGCTGGATGTGAAAGTCAAGGGAGAGACCCCCTTTGCCATCGGCGGTAATGTGGCTCTGGGCCAGGTCATCCCCGATTTGCATCTGACCGGTACTTTGGAAAAACCCGTGCCGGAGGGGCGGGTGGAGATCAAAAACACCCGCGCTTTTCTGCCTTACACCATCCTGACGATTCGCGATGGGTTCCTGAGTTTTACCGAAGCCGAGCCGTGGGTGCCGCAAGTGGACATCCGGGCCGAAGGCCAGGCGCTGGACTATGCGGTGCAGGCTTATGCCTTTGGACCGCTGAACAAGCGCCGCCTGATTCTGCGCTCCGAGCCGCCGCTGGAGCAGGATGCCCTTATTCTGCTGCTGACCACCGGCATGCCTCCGGGCATGGAGGCCAAGACGCAGGCGCTGCAAAGTCCGGGCGCTCTTGCGCAACCACTCAATCCGCGGGGAACGGGGGCGTCGCTGCTGGCTGCGCCGATCCAGTTGGCTGCCGAACCAGGGCCGGGAGCCCCCATGACGGCAAGGGGACGATTTGAGCTTTGGCGCAAGCTGACCCTCACGAGCGAACGCGAGGGGCTGGGTGGCTACGAGGCCGGGCTGACCTACCAATTGC
Source organism: uncultured Chthoniobacterales bacterium (assembly GCA_964445975.1). Taxonomy (GTDB): domain Bacteria; phylum Verrucomicrobiota; class Verrucomicrobiia; order Chthoniobacterales; family Terrimicrobiaceae; genus CAYUMP01. The sequence continues at coordinate 87,929 of CAYUMP010000009.1, forward strand.
GCTTCCAGTAGGAAAAATCCCGCTGCACAAGCGGAGCAAATGTGCGATAGCTCGTTTTGTGCAAAGGATTTGGAAGCTTTTGGGCATACTGGTCGCCGTCTGGCTCCTGGCGGGAGGGGTGATTCTTTATACCCGCATGGCCCGTCCCACCCCGGAGGCGTTGTCGGCTTACATCGACCAACATCCCATCGAAAACCTCGCTCCTGCGCAACGGGAGCAAGTCATTCAAAAGGTCGCCGACCAGCTCAACCGCCTCAATTTCGATCAGCGGCAGGAATTGCGGAAGCTCCGGGCCGACCGGAAGCTTTTCGAGCAGATGACGCCGGAGGAACGTGCCCGTTTCATGGACCTCACCATGCCCGAGGGATTCCGCCAGCTCATGCTCGCGCTGAATAAGATGGACCCGGAGAAGCGCAAGAAGATGGTGCAGCGCGCGCTCGACGACATCGACAAGGACACACCTGAAATCGGCGAACGCATCAACCGCGAAGCCGCCCAGAAGATGATCTCGCAAGGCATGAGCAGCTTCTACGAGGAAGCCAGCGCGGATGTGAAGCTGGAGTTTGCGCCGGTCATCGAGCGCCTGCAGAGGGCCACGCAAAACCTGCGATGAAACGCGGGTTCACGCTCATCGAACTCATGGTGGCCATCGGGATCGTGGGTCTGCTGGCCGCCATCATCGTGCCGTCATTCAGCATCGTGCGGGCGCGCGGCGACGCCACGACCTGCCTGGGCAACCTCCGATCGCTGGGGACGGCCTTGAATGCGTATCTGGCCGACCATGATATGATGATGCCCGCCCTGGAGGCGGGTCGGGCCGACAAAAACGAAAACGTACTCGTGATCGACAACACCCTGGATAAATACGTGGATGATCAACGGGTCTTCACCTGCCCGGCGGGCCGGCGCATCGCGGAAAAATCGGGCACCAGCTACTATTGGAACAGCCTGCTCAGCAAAGGAGCGGGCAGCGATCCCGACAAACCCGAGCCCCAATCCGCGGTGAACCTCAATTTTTTCGGAGTCATCACCGACCTGAGTAAGATTCCCATCATGGTGGACAAGGAAGGCTGGCATCGGCACACCGATGACAAGGTGAATCACCTCTTCGCCGACGGCCACGTTTCGAATCAACTGCGGCTCTTTACGAATTAAGCCGCGTGGTCCGTCTCGAAAAACTCTCCAAATCGTTTCGCGGGCGGCTGGCGCTCTCGGAACTTTCCCTCACGATCAAGCCGGGGGAAATTTTCGGCCTGCTTGGCCACAACGGCGCGGGCAAGAGCACGACCTTCGGGCTCATGCTCGGGCATGTCACACCGGATGCGGGCGAGGCTTTCATCGCAGGACACTCCGTGCAGAAGGAGCGGGCCAAGGCGATCAGCCGGGTGGGGGCGATTTTTGAAACACCGGCGTTCTATGATTACATGAGCGGCTGGCAGAACCTGCGCTTTCTCGTTTCGCTCTCCGGCCTGGAAAGCGACGAGCGGCTGATGGATATCGTCCGGCTCGTGCGTCTGGAAAAACGCATCCACGATCCCGTGCGGGTTTACAGCCACGGCATGCGGCAGCGATTGGCCCTGGCGCAGGCGTTGCTGCCCGATCCGCAATTCATTCTGCTCGACGAGCCCACCGAGGGCCTCGATCCGGAAGGCATCCAGGAAATGCGGGAAATGATCCGGCGTTTGCGCGACGAGCACGGTCTCACTGTCATGTTGTCCTCGCACCTTCTGTCCGAAGTGGAGCAACTCTGCGATCGCGTGGCCATTCTGCATCAGGGCCGCATGGTCTTCTGCGGTTCCTGGAAGTCGGACGATCTGCAGTGGCGTCTGGATTTGGATGACTGGGATCGCGCCGCACCGATTTTTGCCGTCGCCGGAGTCACCGTGCTCGGACGGCAGCTGGTGAGCCTGCCTGTCGAGGCCGACATGGCCGACGTGGTGACGGCGCTGGTGCATGCCGGCGTGAAAGTGCGCGCGGTCGAGAAGGTGCGCCAGACCCTGGAGGATTTTTACATGGAGCACATCAGCACATGAGACTGTTTTTCAGACAGCTTGGAGGAGAGCTCCGCAAACTCTATGCCCGCAAGCGCACATTCATTGGATTTGGAGTTTTTTTGGGTTTGGAGATCGTCGTTTTGCTTTTGCTTCGGCTGGAGCGCGTGCAGAACTCCATCAAGAGAACAATCGACGGTGCGGGCTACGAGTCTTCCGGATACATGTCGGGACTCACGATGGGTTTCATTCTCGTGGTTGCCACGGTGCTCGTATTGAAGCCGTTGTTTCTGGCTCTGGTTGCCGGGGATATCGTAAGCAAAGAAGTGGAGGATGGCTCGATGCGCATGACGCTTTGCCGCCCTATTTCCAGGAGTCGCATCCTCTTGCACAAAGCCATCGTTTGTATTTTTTATACCTTCGTACTGACGGCTTTTGTCATGGTGACCGCCTTTGCGGCGGGAACATTTAGCAGTGGGTCAGGAGGATTGTTCATCTTCGCGCCATGGCATGGCATAGTGGTTTTTTATGATTTTTGGCCGGGACTCGTTCGGTATCTGGCTGCGATGCCCTTGCTCTCGCTGAGCTTGTGTACCGTTACGGCAATCGCATTCTGCTTTTCTTGTTTTAACATGAAGCCGGCGGCGGCAACCGTCCTGACCCTGGCGCTTCTGTTTGCCGATACGGTTCTTAAAAACATCCCCTACTTTGAAAGCCTGAAAGATTGGTTTTTGACGGAGAAAATGTCTATCTGGGCCAGGATTTTCGAGTACCGCATCCCCTGGGAGATGATGGTCGAGCAATACGCCTGGCTGCTGGCCATCAACGCCACTCTGTTTCTTGTCGGTTGGATGGTCTTCGAGCAGCGCGACTTCAAATCGTGACAACGCGGCGGAGCCGCGCCTAATCTTTCGCGATGAAGAGTATGACAGGACATGGGCGCGGCACGGTCTCCGCCCATGGGGTCCAGGTCGTGGTGGAATGTTTCTCCGTGAACCGCAAGCAGGGCGAGGTTTCCGTGACAGTGCCCCGCGAAATGCAGTGGATGGAGCCGCAGGTGCGCGAGCAGGTATTGAAGCAGGTGGCCCGCGGCAAGGTGCAGGTGGGCATCGCCATCGAGCGTGCTCCGGGCGCGGCGGCGACCTCGATCGACCAGAAGGCGGCGGCGGATTTTCTCCAGCAGGCACGCGCCTTGCAGAAAAAACTGAAAATCACCGGTGAGGTGACCCTGGAAACCGTGCTGGCTGCGCCGGGCGTGTTGAAGACCAGCGATGCCTCGGGCCGGGAAGCCTGGCCGCTGGTAAAAAAAGCGCTGGGCCTCGCTCTGGACGCGATGCTGATCATGCGGGACAAGGAGGGCGCGCACCTCAAGAAGGAATTGCAACGCTCCATCAACGGCATGGCGGCGCTGGTGAAGCGCGTCCGTGTTCTTGCGCCCAATGTGCCCCGTCGCCAGCGGGAAAATCTCTCACGGCGTCTGGAGGCGGCCTCGCTGCCAGTGGACGCGCTTGATGCGCGTCTCGTCACCGAGATCGCCGTCTTCGCCGAGCGCTGCGACATCACCGAGGAACTCGCGCGTTTGGACAGCCACTTTGCGCAGTTCCGCGAGAACCTCGCCGCCGATGGGCCGGTGGGGCGCACCTTGGAATTTCTCGCCCAGGAAATGGGGCGCGAATGGAACACCACGGGATCAAAGGCGAACGACGCGGAAATTTCGCGGCTTGTCGTCGAAGCAAAAGCGGAGCTTGATAGGCTGCGCGAGCAATTAGCCAACATTGAATAGCCACTTTCAGCGCACCGGAATTCTTTTCGTACTCTCCGCCCCCTCGGGTGCGGGCAAGACCACTCTCTGCTCCGCCCTGCGGCAGAAACCCGACTTTGTCTATGCGGTTTCCTGCACCACCCGCACGCCGCGCGCGGGCGAGGTCGAAGGAGAGGACTATTATTTTCTTTCCGATGAGGAATTCGACCGCCGCGTCGCCGCAGGGGAGTTTCTCGAACATGCCGAAGTCCATGGCCGCAAATACGGCACGCTCAAGAGCACGGTGCTGGAGAATCTGGCCAAAGGGGTCGATGTGTTGATCGATATCGATACGGCGGGCGCCGCCAATATCCGTTCCTGCGGAGATGAGTTTATCCTGAATGGCCTGGCGGATGTCTTCATCATGCCGCCCGATCTGGAGGAGTTGCGCCGCCGCCTGATGAAACGCGGCACGGAGACCGATGAACAGGTCGCCACGCGCCTGCGGAATGCCGCCTCCGAGATGGAGCGCTGGACGGACTACAAGTACACCTTGATCAGCGGTTCCATGGAGGAAGACATCGAAAAGTTTCGCGCGGTCATGCGCGCAGAGCGATACTTGAGCCGTCGGTTGACTCATCACCCATGAAAACGATCATCCTCGGAGTGTGCGGCTCGATTGCGGCCTACAAGGCCGCGGATCTCACCAGCAAGCTGGGCAAACGCGGCCACACCGTTTTTGTCGTGATGACGAAAAGTGCGACGGAGTTTGTCGGGCCCATGACTTTTCAAACGCTCTCGCGCAATCCCGTCACCGCCGGCGTCTTCGATGAACGCGAGTCGTGGCGGCCCACGCACATTGATCTCGCGGATCGCGCCGATCTTTTTCTCGTCGCGCCTGCGACAGCAAATGTGATTGCGAAGCTCGCGGTGGGTCTTGCGGATGACGCACTCACTTCGATCGCTCTCGCCACGCGCGCGCCGTTTCTCATCGCTCCCGCGATGAATGGAAAGATGTGGTCGCACGATGCGACTCAACAAAATGTTCACACATTAAAACAACGCGGCGCGGAATTTATTGGTCCGGAAGCAGGAATGTTGGCTTGCGGATATGAGGGTCTTGGAAGGCTTTGGAATGTCGATGATATCGCTGCGAAGGCCGATGAAATCTTGCTCCGCGGCCCGTCGGGACGGTCCGCACAAAAATACTCTCCAAAAAAAATCAAGCGAAATTCTGAAAAAATTCGTTGACGAACATCCATCAGAGAACTATTCACATTCGCAAGTGAGTTATTCACATGATTTTCACAGTCTTTCGCCAATGCGAATGGAAAGGGGGGAGAATTAATGCCCGCTAAGAAGAAACCCGCCAAAAAAGCTCCGGTTAAAAAGAAAGTTGTAGCTAAGAAGGCACCTGCCAAGAAAGCAGCTGCTAAAAAGCCCGCCGCGAAGAAAACCGTCGCGAAGAAGAAGAAAAAGTAAATTTGTCTTTCGCCTAGTGCGAAAAACTCAACCAATTTGGGAGAAGCCACTGGCTTCTCCCAAATTTTTTTTGCCCCCAGGCTTCCGGCCCTCTAGAACAGACCCGTGTCAGACTATCTGAATTGTGCGACCGAGGCCGCTTTGGCAGCCGGCGGTCTTCTCCGTGCGAACTTCGGGCGTCCGCTCAATGTGGATGCGAACGAGGCGCACGACATCAAACTGGAACTCGACCGTCGCAGCCAGGCCCTCATTGAGTCGCTCCTGCTGGAAAAGTTCCCCGACCACGCCATTTATGGCGAGGAGGGCATGCGCGGCGATCCGGAGAGCGAGTTCCAATGGGTCATCGATCCCATCGACGGCACCGTGAACTATTTTTATGGCATCCCGCACTTCGCCATCTCGATCGCCCTGCGGCGCGCGAAGAAGATCATCGTCGGCGTCATCTACGATCCGATGCGGGATGAACTCTGGACGGTGGAGGACGGCGGCACGCCGACCTTGAACGGGATGCCCATCTCCGCCAGCTCGAGAACGTCGCTGGCCGAAGCCACGGTATCGGTCGGCGTGGCCAAGAGCCTCGACTCGATCAATCGCGGGCTGCCGCTCTTCGAGCGCATGGTGCGCTCCGCCAAGAAATGCCGCATGATGGGCAGCGCTACTTTGGATATGGCCTACGTTGCCACCGGCCGGCTCGATGCTTATATCGAAGGCACCATCAGCCTCTGGGATGTGGCGGCCGGCATTTTGCTCCTGGAACGCGCGGGTGGAAAAGTCTCCCTGCAGCCGCACGAAGCCGCGCCGGATAAATACTCCATCATCGCGACCAGCGGAAACCTCGACCTCGGACTTTAATATGTTTGCCACCGGTATTGGATACGATGTGCATCGCTTTGCGCCAGGAAGGGCCCTGGTGCTCGGCGGCGTGGAATTTGACTATCCGCTCGGCCTCGATGGCCACTCGGACGCTGACGTGCTTTGTCACGCCATTGCGGATGCCCTGTTGGGCGCGGCTGGCCAGCCGGATATCGGCCACATGTTTCCCAACACGGACGAATCCATCCGTGGCATCAGCAGCATCGAGATTCTCATCAAGGTGCGCGAGAACCTCGCTGCCCGCGGCATCGACATTCTGAACATCGACGCGACGCTCATCGCAGAGCAGCCCAAGATCGCCCCGCGTCTCGCCGACATGAAGAAGAAACTCTCCGAGGCGCTGGCCCTGCCGGCCGATTGCGTGGGCGTGAAGGCGACCACCAACGAAGGCATGGGTTTTCTCGGACGCGGCGAAGGCATCGCCGCCATGGCGGTGGCTTCGGTGGATCGCAAATGAATCCGAGGTTTTTCAACACGCTGACCCGCCAGGTGGAGGAGTTCCGGCCTTTGGAGGAAGGCAAGGTCCGCATGTATACCTGCGGCCCCACCGTCTACAACTACGCGCACATCGGAAACTTCCGCGCCTATGTCTTCGAAGACCTGCTCCAGCGGCACCTCGAGTTTCGCGGGTTCACGGTCGAGCGCGTGATGAATCTCACCGACGTGGACGACAAGACCATCCGCGGCTGCCGGGCGGAGGGCGTCCCGCTGGCGCAATTCACCCAGCGGTACAAGGAAGCGTTTTTCAAGGACCTCGACGCGTTGCGTATCAAGAAGGCCGCCCACTTTCCCGAGGCGACGGCGGCGAACCACATCAAGCGGATGATCGAGATGATCGCCGTCCTCATTGAGAAGGATCACGCCTATCGAGCGGATGACGGATCGGTTTACTTCCGCATCCGCTCATTCCCGAATTACGGGCAACTTGCCCATTTCAACCTCGATGAACTCAAGCCCTCGGGCCGCATAAGCAGCGACGAGTACGAGAAGGAGCAGGTGGGGGACTTCGCGCTTTGGAAGGCTTGGGACGAGGCCGATGGCGACGTCTTTTGGGAAAGCCCCTGGGGTCGCGGACGTCCCGGTTGGCACATCGAGTGCAGCGCCATGGCGACCGGCATCCTCGGGCCGCAGATGGATATCCATTGCGGCGGGGAGGACAACATCTTTCCCCACCATGAGGCCGAGATCGCGCAGAGCGAGAGCGTGACGGGACAGCCTTTCGTGCGGCTCTGGATGCACTGCAAGCACCTGCTGGTCGAAAACCGCAAGATGTCGAAGAGCGAGGGGAATTTCTTCACCCTGCGCGACCTGATGGAGTCGGACAAAAAATGGACGGGGCGCGAAGTCCGCTACGTCCTGATCTCCTCCAAGTATCGCGAACCGCTGAATTTTACGTTTGAGGGGCTGGAGGCCGCGCGAAAGTCGCTGATGCGTTACGATGAATGGTCGCGCCGGCTGCAGGAAATGGCATCGGCCACCCCGGAGGAACTGCCCGAGGAACTGGACCCCGAGAAATTCGGCGAGGCACTGGACGACGATTTGAACATGTCCGGTGCGCTGGGCGTATTGTTTGACCTGATCCGCGACTCCAATCGTCTGCTCGACGCGGGCGAGCTCACGGCCGGGCAGGCGCGCTCCCTGCTGGCGTGGCGCGAGCGCTTTGAAACCGTTCTTCAATTTTCCGCCGACGAGGAGGGCGCGCCGGCCGAGGTGCAGGAATTGGTGACGCAGCGGGCCGCGGCCCGGACCAACAAGGAATGGGCGCTCTCCGACGTGCTGCGCGATCAGATCCTTGCCATGGGCTGGCAGGTGAAGGATACCAAGGACGGCCAGAAACTCTCGCGAAAGACATAGCCATGTTTGCACCGGAACAATTTCTTGATCTCAGCCGCACGGAACACCGGGGCATCTTTGAAAACGTCGAGCATGTCTGGCAGGCCCTGCCGAAGATCGCGGCTTACCTGCAGTTTCGGCTGAAGCCCGCGGTGCACGGGAAATTGATCGGCAAACCTTTCATTGGTCCGGCGGTCTTCGTGGGCAAAGGAACGGTGATCGAACCGGGCGCGATGATCAAGGGACCAGCCTGGATCGGCGAAAACTGCGAAATCCGTCATGGCTGCTACATCCGCGAGAACGTGATCATGGGCAACGGCGTCGTGGCGGGAAACTCCTGTGAATTCAAGAACACGCTGATCTTCGATGAGGCGCAGGTGCCGCATTTCAATTATGTGGGCGATGCCATCCTGGGCCACAAGGCGCATCTGGGCGCCGGCGTCATCCTTTCCAACGTGAAGCTGGATAAGACCGAGATCTCCATCGCAGGGGTGGATGGCAAGCCCTTCCCGACCGGGTTGAGGAAATTCAGCGCCATCGTCGGCGATCACGCCGAGATCGGTTGCAACAGTGTACTCTCCCCCGGCTCCATCATCGGCCGGAATGCCATCGTCTACCCGGGCACGCAGTGGCGCGGAGTTCTGGCGGAATCGCACATCGCGAAGTTCCGGCAGGCGATCGAGATCGTAAAGCGCCGGAGCTGACTATTCCTTCCAGGTATTCTTCTTGGAGAGCGTGGAGGGGTTGACGTATTCGCCGACCATTTTTCCGTCGGCGAACGCACGCAGCCAGATGCCGACCACCCGGTCCTTGGATTTACTCTTGGCGCCGTTGCCGTAGATCCATCCGCCATCCAGTTGTTCGGTCGTCAGCTTGAAGGGCTTTGTCTCAAAGGTCGTCGTGTCGTTGCCCTTGAGCGCCATGATGCTTTCCGAACCCTTATGAAAGGATTCCACCACTTCATTGGAGCCGGGCTGAGGGGCCTCATAAAAGATCATGTATTTAACCGTTAGTTCCGGCATGGCTTTGAACGTGCGATTTTGCACGTCCACCTTGTAGCACACCTCCTTGGTGGTGATGGTGGTGTTGCCGCCTTCACGCTCTTTCTGTTCGTCAAGTTTCTTCCGGGTGACGCTGAACTGGACATCGCTCATTTGAGCCGGTGCGGTGGCGACGGCGAGAAGTAAAAGGGCCATAGCTTGAGCGAAAAGCGATTTCATGGTGCCAGTTTTTTAGGTATTTGTCTTTCTTCTGTCCAGAGTAAAGCCGGGCAGCTTGCCTTGGTTGAGAGCGAGGGTTATGGTGGGGGAGAGAATTAACCTCTATGGCAAATGCAATGGTCATTGGCATCGGTGGCGTCGGTTCCGTCATCGGGCAAAAGCTCCACGAGTACGATTGTTTCGACAAAATCGTGCTGGCCGATCTCGATCCGGTCTTTGCTCACCAGTTAGCGGCGCGCACTGCGAAGAATCGCTATGTGGTCGTCCAGGCTAATGCCATGGACACCGCCGCCCTCGCCGCTCTTATGAAAGAGCATAAGGTTTCCGTTACCTGCAATGCCTGTGTCTGCCAGACGAATTATTCCGTCTTGGAAGCCTGCCTCCGCGCCGGGTCGCATTATCTCGACATGGCCGCGGATATTTATTCCGCGCCGGGCGTGAAGCGTCCGGGCAAAAATTCCTTCGAAGCTGAGATCGAAAAATTCAACGACGCTTACCTCGAGCAAGGCCTTGCGGGCATTCTCTGCATGGGCATGGACCCCGGAGCCGTGAATGTCTTCGCCCGCTGGGCCATGGATCGTCTGGACACGGCCTCGAGCATCAGAGTGCTGGATGCGGATAACGCCGAGGTCAAAGGCTACCGCTTTGCCGTCCTATTTTCACCCGAGACCTTCTTCGAGGAACTCGGCGCCGTTCCTTACTATGTCAAAGACGGTCGCGTCGTCAGCGGCAAGCCTCTCGAGACCGAGGTTGAGTGGGTGCGTTTCCCCGAACCCATCGGCTTGCAAAAAACTTATGCCGTCGCGCACGAGGAGGGCGTGAGCCTGGGCATCTATCCGCCTTTCGTGGAGAAGGGGGTGCGGTATTCGGTCTTTAAATACAGCATTTCGGACAAGGTGCTTCACATTTCCAAGTCGCTCCAGCTCCTCAACCTCGACACCTGGAAAAAGGTGAAGGTCGATGGCGTGGAGGTCTCTCCTGTCCGCGTCGCCAGCGCTAACCTGCCCAAGCCCGCGCAACTGGGCGCGACCGTGGACGGCTATTCCTGCGTCGGCACCGAGGTGCGCGGAACCAAGGATCGCAAGCGCGTGGAATATTTCGTTTATACGATGGACAGCCACCGCGACACCTACGAGCGCTACGGCTATTCGCTGACCCTGGTGCAGACCGGTATTCCGCCGGCGGTTACCGCCAAGCTGCTCGTCACCGGCAAGATCCCCGAGCGCGGCGTGATGATGCCCGAGGCCCTTGACCCCGAGGAACTGATGAATAATTTTACCCGCGAAGGCCTCCCCATTTTCGTGGAAAAACGCGAAGTCGAACGTCTCTGATGAAACCATTCTACCTCCAGGGCCGCTGGGAAACGTCCGCCGAATCCCAAGCGGTCATCAACCCATGGAACGGCGATAAACTCGCCGATATCTGTCTTGCCGATGCCGCCCAGGTGGAGCAGGCCGTGGCCTCATCCCACGAAGCCTTCCAGAAAACCCGCCTCCAACCCGCTTGGGAGCGGTCGAAGATTCTCACGAAAATCGCGGACCTCATCAACGACCGTCACGCACAGTTTGTGGAAGCCGTGGTCGCCGAGGCGGGCAAGCCCGTGACCTTCGCTGAGGCGGAGGTCAGTCGCACGAAGATGACCTTTCGTTTTGCCGCCCAGTTGGCTTTGGCCGATGAAGGACACGGGATTCGTATGGACGGCAGCCCGCAGGGTCAGGGGCATTTTGGCTTGGTCCGGCGCTTTCCGATGGGTGTGATCCTGGGAATCACCCCATTCAATTTTCCGCTGAATTTGGTGGCGCATAAGGTGGCGCCATGTCTGGCGGCGGGCAATGCCATGGTCCTCAAACCAGCTTTGAAGACCCCGCTTTCCTCGCTTCTGCTGGCGGAGGTTCTGCACGAAGCGGAGGTACCAGCGGGTCAGATCAATGTGGTGCCGTTCGGGCACGAGCACATCCCCCCACTGCTGACGGATGACCGCATCAAAATGGTCAGCTTCACCGGCAGTGCCGCCGTCGGCTGGAAGCTGAAATCCGAGGCGGTGAAGATGAAGGTGGCGCTTGAACTGGGCGGCAATGCCGCCGTCGTGGTCGAGCCCGACGCGGACTGGAAGGCGGCCATCCCCATGATTGGCTCAGGGGCATATGGCTACGCCGGGCAGTCCTGCATCAGCGTGCAGCGCATTTTTGTGCATCGGAGTATCTACGAGGATTTCCGCCAGGGGCTGGTGGCCTTCATCAAAGACAAAGTCAAAACCGGCGATCCGGAGGACCGCGCCACCGTGGTCGGCCCGATGATCAGCCAGGATGCCTGCGAGAAGGTCAAAAAGTGGGTGGATGAAGCCGTCGCGGCCGGAGCCAAAGCACCGACCGGGATCAAAGTGGAGCGGGGGAACCTGCTGCATCCGGTTCTCTTGGAAAACGTGCCGTCCGATGCCGCCGTTTCCTGCGAGGAGGCCTTTGCCCCCCTGGCCGTGTTGGAACCCTACGACACCTACGAGGAGGCTTTGGATCGGGTGAACGCCTCCACCTATGGCTTGCAGGCCGGGGTCTTCACGCCAAACCTCAACAAAGCCATGCAGGCTTTCGAGAAGATCGAGGCGGGCGGGGTGTTGATAAACCAGGTCCCGACCTTCCGCGTGGAAAACATGCCGTATGGCGGCGTGAAGGACAGCGGCTTTGGCCGGGAGGGCGTGCGCTACGCCATGGAAGAAATGACCGAGCCACGCAGCTTGATAATCAAACTCGCTTAAGCAGAGAGACTCTGCTTGAAGAAGCGGGGCATGAGCGCGAAGTCCACAGGCAAATCTTGGTTGGTATCCAAGCCTGTCATATTTATCATCCCCCTGACCATTTTCCTGATCCTCGGTCTGATTCATCTTTATTTCGGGAGATTTACAGGGGACGAAGGCTTTTTTGCCCTCGCTGCGCGAAATGTCATGGAAGGGAAGGTCCCCTATCGCGACTTCATGTTTTGGCAGATGCCCCTTCTGCCTTATGTCTATGGATTTTGGTTTAAGCTTACCGGGCCTGGCATCGAGTCAGCCAGATACCTCTCCCTTTTCTTTGGCGCCCTGGGTCTGGGCCTGGCGATGGGAGCGTGCTTTCGGCGGCTGGGGCCTCTGGCGGCGGCGATCTGTGGCATCCTTCTCTCTCTCAGCCTGCATTATGTTTTTGATGCCGTCAGCTTTAAGAGCCAGCCGCTTTCCATCGTCCTGACGGCCGGAGCGATCTTTGTCCTGGCGAAGACCGATCCCACCTCGCGCATTTGGCAGATGGCTGTCGCCATGCTTCTTATGACGCTGGCTTTGCTGGGCCGTCTTTCTCTGCTGCCCGCTCTGATGACGCTGTGGGTCTATGCCTTGTGGATGGGCCGCCGGCAATGGATGGCCATACTGGCTCTGATCTTCCTCAACCTGCTCGTCGTCGCCGCCGTTTTCTGGCTGTTCTGGGCGGATGGAAACATGCCCTTTGGCATCTATCGAACCCACCAGGAGTACTTTGGCAAGCCGCCCTGGTCTTTGGAGCGCGTTCTGACGTTCTTCCTCAAGGGATGGGTGCAAAACGAACTGCCCATGCTCATCGGCCTGATTTGGGCCATTATTGTGCTGACGGCAGGCTTTTTCCGCCGGGGCATTCTTCGTATGTTGGCGGACGACCACGCGGTCTTCTGTCTCTATCTGCTGGCCAGCATAGGGGGCGTGACTTTGATCCATGTGACCAATGTTCAAAGTTATCCCGGGCATCAGGCCTCGCTCGTGATTTTCACTGCCGTCTTGGCGGCGCTGGTCTTCGCGCATTTTCTTTCGACCTTGGAAAAACCGGTGCAGCGCGTCGGTTTCGTCTCCCTCGTCATCGTGTGCCTCCTCAGCGCTCCCTTTCAGGAATGGATCGTTAATTTTGATGGCAGCGGTTCCGTGAAAAAAATCTCGGAGGCCCGCCAGATCATTCTGAAGCATGCCGCACCCGGAGATGGCCTCCTGTCCTTCAACGCCGAACTGGCCGTGAACAGTGGCTGCAAGTCCCCGCCGGGCTATGACATGAGTGAATTTTCCTATTTTCCCATGATGGATGACGGCCGCGCGGCGAAGCTCCATGTCGTAAACATGAATCGCCTGCTGGAAGATATCGGCTCGGGAAAGTTCCCCGTCCTCTGTCTCGGAGATCGCGAGTTTTCCGTCATGTCGGGCAACAACGAGCAGCTGGCGACCCGGATCAAGCAGCTGATCAATGAGAAATACCAGCAAGTTGGAAAAGTGGATCGCTACGGCCAGTTTTTCCAAACGATGTATATCTTCGCCCTAAAATAGAAGACGACTGCGCAGGGAAGGTATGACGAGAGCGGTGGCAGCGCCGAGGATGCTGGCGAGGGAGATCAGTATCCCCATTCCAAAGCCGGTCGGGGCATATTCGATTTTGAGCAGATGACGGCCCGCTGCCAGAGGAATGGCGCGGATCGCATGGTTGGCCGGCAGGATATCGTAGGTGATTTGCACGCTCCCTGGCAGAGATTCCGCCTTCCATTCCTTGGAATAGGAATCCGTCATGATCAATAACGCCGAGTGTGTGGTTTGGACCTCCAGCGTCACGTGGTCGGTGGATGAATCAAGCATCCCGATCTTGGATTTCGCTTCCGCCCCTTCCGGTTTGGGGTGGGGCTCCTGCTCCAGGGCCACGCTATTGGCGAAATCAAACGACGAGCCCAGGGCCGCGTACCTTGCCGGGGCGTCTTTTAAGACCTCGTACCGGGAGACGAGGTAAAAGCGCGGGAGAGGCTCGCCAATCGGGCTCACTTCCAACTCGCCATTCGGCTTCGGCACCATCGCAATCTTTCCGCGCAGCAGGTTCAGGATGGGGTGGGGCTTCTGGAAGGAGAGGTATTGACTGGCTTGAGCCGGATCGATGCCTTGGCTGAGCGTCAGCAACTGCGCATACCGCTTCAGCACTGAGGGGTCATACCCCCAGAGGTTGCCGTTGCCGAGGACCATCGATGCGTCCGGGTTGAAAAGGTTCAGCGTACGGTAGTCGCCCGGGTTTTGTTTGTAGAACTCCTGCACCGATGGAAAATAAAGATCAGCCATCGGGAAGCTGGTCGTCGTGCTCCGTGCAAACCCAAACACTTCCAGGACGGCCGCCATCACCAAAAAATAGCGCGCCGGTTTCCAGCGGCCGGAAATGAGCAGGAGTACGGCAAATATCACCAGGCCGATCCCGCCCAGAAGGAAGGTCTGAAAGCTCGTCGTCTGCATCGCCAGCAGAAAGCTGCTCTGATCCAAGATGGCGGGATTCAAGTAGCTCTCCCTTGTGGCCAGGATTCCCAGAGCCGTTTGTTTGAGGAAGCCCTGTCCGCCGGCCGTATTTAGGAAACCTCCGAAGGCCAGCAGGATGCCGCCCAGAGCGATGGCGCCGATTCCAAATAGAGTCGGGGATTTCTTCCCGTCCCACAAGGTGTTCACGCCTGCCCCCGTGCAGAAAGCCAGGAAGATACTGGTGAAGAAAATGAACTTGGACGCACCACGAAAACCGCTGAAGCCCGGAAGAATATGATAGAGCACCCCATGCAGCGGGGTGTGCGCGCCCAAGGCAAGAAGCGCGGTGAATCCCAGCAGCACCAGCAGCCGCGTGCGCCCCCGATTGTCCATGGGATGCAGTAGGCCTTGGATGGCCAGGAGCAGCATGCCGACTCCGGCGAAGAGACTCATTTCCCAAAGATAGCAGCGCCCCCAGTACGGCACCGCCCGCATGTCGCCGAAAGCCCACGGCGCCACGAGCGTAAGGAAGTTTTCCGGGGGAAAGGAAAACATGGAGGCAAATTCATAACTCACCCCGCCGCTTCGCACCGACTCACCCGCCGCGCTGAGGCCGGGCAGAAGCTGGGCGGCGGAGAGCAAGGTGGCCAGCGGATAGATCGCGACCAGTCCGGCCATCGCCACCAACGCGCGCGGTGTGCCGATGAGTTGAACCAGCGCGTACAAACCAGCCACCAACGCCGTATAATAAAAATACTGCACGTGCCCGGCATAGAGCTGAAGCGCCGCCGCTGCAGCCGCCAGCAGCACCCATCCGGCATGCCGGCGTACCAGCCAGCCGTCGATCCCCCAGAAAATCAGCGGCACCCAGGCCATGGTACAGACGTTGGACAGATGCCCGGCATAGATGTGGAGAAAGAACGCTCCGCTGAACATCGCGCAGGCGCCGGAAACAAACGCCGCGACGGGACGAAAGCCACGCCAATAGGTCCAGCCATACATCGCCGCGCCGAGCAGGAAAACATGCAGCGCGATCGACCAGTTCATCGCCGTCGCCAGCGGCAGCAGCAAAAAGATCAGGTTGGGCGGGTACAATAGCGCGGACTGAAAATCTCCAAGAAACGGCACCCCGCCATAGATGTAAGGATTCCACAGCGCCAGATTGCCCTTGGCTAATTCACCAAAGCCGAAGGCGCGGGCATAAAGGAACTGCGACGCGATGTCGGCGGACCGGTCCGAGAGAACCTGCTGGGTGGAAAACAAGGGGCTACCCAGCGCAGCCAGGCTCAGCGCGGCCAACAGGGCCAGCCAGAGATAATGCCTGGGCCTGGCTGGGGTGGCGGCGGAAGGAATCGGTTTCGGAGCTTTTTTTCTGGCGTTAGCCACCTGAGGGAATCGGGGTTTCGAGCTTTCTGACAACGAAACCCCGCCGGCTCAAGCGGGAACGTTGAGTTTCTTGGAGACCAAAGCTCCCAGATACTCGCGCAGCGGCTCGGATTCCAGGCGTTCCAGCAGGGTCTGGAAGAAGCCGTTTACGATGAGCCGGCGTCCATCCGTTTTGCGGATGCCGCGGGCCTGCATGTAAAACAACTCGTCCTCGTTGATCTCTCCGGCGGTGGCGCCGTGGGTACAGCGCACATCATCAGCCTGGATTTCCAGACCGGGCATCGAGTTGGCCTCCGCTTCGTCGCTCAGCATGAGGTTGCGCACCTTCTGGTAGGCATCCGTCTTGTGAGCACCTTCCTGCACCTTGATCAGACCCGCAAAAATCGTGCGGGTCTTGTCATCGAGGCTGTTGAGATAGAGCAGATCGCTATAGGCCTGCGGCGCGACATGATCCTGCAGCGTGCGCTGGTCGATCTGGCGCGTGCCGTCCATCGGGTTGAGCGAAAGCATCACACTGCGAGAACCTTCGCCGACCAGGCGGCTGAGGGATTCGCCGCGGATAAAAGCTCCGCCGAAATTGGCATTCAGCGCCGTGGATGATGCATCGCGTGAGACGATGGTGGAATTGATATGGAAGGCCAGCGATTCCTTGGACCACTCCTGCACCGCGATGTAGGTCAACTGCGCGCCGCGCTCGAGATGGAGATCATTCAATCCACATGCGAAGGCGCGTTTTCCGTCGGCGCTCTTGAAGGAGTCGAGGACGGTGACTTTGCTGTTCTCGCCGCAGATGATGAGCGTGTGCGGGAACACTGAGGCGTTCTCGCCTTCCACCCAATGGAAAAGCTCGATGGGCAGGGCAACCTCCGTGTTTTTCGGCACGTAGAGGAACGCGCCGGTGGCGATGCGGGATTTGTGCAGGGCGGCAAACTTGTGCGAGCCCAGCTCCACCGGCTGCGCCATGAAGTACTTGCGGAACAAATCTTCGTTTTCGCGCGCGGCCACGTCGAGCGGCTTGAGGATCACTCCGGCCGGCAGGCGTTCCACATCCTGATGAATCAACGTGTTGTTGCCGAAAACGAGCTTGGCCGAAAATTCCGCCACCCCGTTGGAGCCATTGATGATGCGCCCCTCATTCGTGACTGGACCAGCCGCCACGAAAGCGGAGAGGTCGGTCGCGGCGATGTTGGAGAAACGCCAGGGCTCGTCGGTGCGCTTGGGCGCCGGGGTTGCCTCGTAATCAGCCGCGGCCGCCGCCTGTTGCTGGCTGAACCACGTCGGCCAGTTGGATTCGGAATCAGTTTTAACCACAATTTCTTCGGTAATGGTGCTCATCCCACAGACCCTTCCATTTCCAAATCGATCAGCCGCTTGAGCTCCACCGAGTATTCCATCGGGAACTGCTGCACGAGATCGTTGACGAATCCGTTCACCGCGAGGCTCATGGCCGCGCCCTCGGAAATTCCGCGCTGCTGCATATAAAAAATCTGCTCTTCGCTGATCTGGCTCACGCTCGCTTCGTGCTGGCAGGCATTGCCCTGTCCGCGCACCGAAATCGCCGGATACGTATCGGTCCGGCTGTGTGAGTTGATCAGCAGGGCATCGCACTCCGTATTGTTCTTGCAGCCCTTCAGATGCTTGGGCACATGGACGAGGCCACGGTAGGTGGCGCGGCCCGTGCCGACGCTGATGGACTTCGACACGATGTTGCTCGTCGTCTCATCCGCCGCGTGAATCATCTTCGCGCCGGTGTCCTGGTGCTGGCCGTCGCTGGCCAGTGCGATCGAGATCACCTCGCCGCGGGCCTTGCGGCCCTTCATCACCACGCCCGGATACTTCATCGTCAGGCGGGAACCGATGTTACAATCGATCCACTTGATCTCGGCTTCCTCGTGCGCGATGCCGCGTTTGGTCACGAGGTTGAACACATTCGGGCTCCAATTCTGGACCGTCACGTATTGGATCTTCGCGCCCTTCATGGCCACGAGTTCCACCACCGCGCTGTGCAGCGTGGAGGTTTCGAATTTCGGGGCCGTGCAGCCCTCCATGTACATGACCTCGGCGCCTTCGTCGGCAATGATGAGCGTGCGCTCAAACTGGCCGAAATTCTCCGCATTGATGCGGAAATAGGCCTGAAGCGGGTGCTTCACTTTCACGCCGGGCGGCACATAGATGAACGAACCGCCGGAGAACACCGCGCTGTTTAGCGCGCTGAACTTGTTGTCACCGCTCGGGATGACCTTGCCGAACCACTTGCGGAAAATCTCGGGATGCTTCAGCAGCCCCTCGGAGGAGCCGACAAAAATCACACCCTGCTCGCCCACGGCGGCCTTGATGTTGGAATACGCCGCCTCGCTGTCGAACTGCGCTTCCACCCCGGCGAGGAACTTGCGCTCCTGCTCCGGAATGCCCAGGCGTTCAAAGGTGAGCTTCATCTCCTCGGGCACGTCGTCCCAGGAACGCTTGGGCTGCGTGCCCTGCGAGAGGTAATAGCGGATGTTCTCGAAAACGATGTTCTCGAGATCCTTGGTCGCCCAATGCGTCGGCATGGGCTTCTCCAAAAACTTGCGGTAGCCGTCCTTGCGGAACTGGCGGACCCAATCGGGGTCCTTCTTCACGTCGGAAATGTAATCGATCGTCTTTTCGGTCAGGCCCACGCCCGCGTCGAATTCGTAATCGACGTTGTAGCGGAAGTCACCGACCGAACGGTCGATGGAGATGTCAGGTTTGGTATCCGTACTCATGGTGTTTTAGGCGGCAATGCCGGCCTCCTTCTCGATTTCGTCGTATCCTTCCGCTTCCAGGCGCAGGGCGAGCTCCTTGCCGCCGCTGAGGACGATGCGGCCGTCCATCATCACGTGGACGACGTCGGGTACAATGTAGTTCAAAAGACGCTGGTAGTGGGTGATGACCAAAAATCCGGTGTCGGGTCCGCGCAAAGCGTTCACACCTTCAGCCACGATCTTGAGCGCGTCGATGTCCAGGCCACTGTCCGTCTCGTCGAGCACGGCATAGGAAGGCTTCAGCATCGCCATCTGCAGAATTTCGCAGCGCTTCTTCTCGCCGCCGGAGAATCCCTCGTTGACCGAGCGGGCGGTAAAATTACGGGTGATCTTCAACGAATCCATCTTCGCGTAGAGGTCTTTGTAATAAGCCACGGCATCGATTTCCTCGCCTTCCGGCAGGCGGGCCTGCATGGCCGCGCGGAGGAAGTTGGCGATGGTCACGCCGGGCACTTCCATCGGGTACTGGAAAGCGAGGAAAAGCCCCGCGCGGGAACGCTCGTCGGGCTCCATTTCCATGATGCTCTTGCCGTCGAGCAGCACGTCGCCGCCGGTGACCTCATAGCTCGGATGGCCGGCCATGACCTTGGCCAGCGTGCTCTTGCCGGAGCCGTTCTTGCCCATGATGGCGTGCACTTCACCCTTGGGAATCTCAAGGTTCAGGCCTTTGAGGATTTCGCGGTCGCCGATGTTGGCATGAAGGTTTTGGATACTGAGGCTCATAAAGTTAGTTTTTTGCAGAAGTGTTGCAGTCGGCACAGAGGCCGCGCAGGGTGATTTCGCTGTGGGTGACGGTCATGCCCTCGGGGAGGTCCCACGCCCGTTCGAGGCGTTTGCCGGAGGCCAGCGGCACATCGTGGACCTTGCCGCATTTCGTGCACATGAAGTGCCCGTGTTCCTGGAGGTTGGCGCAGAAGCGGGTCGCTTCGCGTTCCATGTTTACCTGCCGGGCCAGCCCGCATTCCACCAGGGTATCCAGGCAGTTGTAGACCGTGGCTAGAGAGATGGAGGGCATGCGGCTTTTGGCGCGCATAAACACCTCTGTGGCAGTAGGATGGCTCCGTTCCGCCAACAGCGCCTCGTAGACTTCGCGGCGCTGCGGAGTGAGACGATGGCCGCTGTGGCTGATCGTTTCCTCGTAGCCGGGATGTTCGTGCGAGGTAGGTTTCATGGAGAAAACAACCTATGTGCGAGTGATTCTTAATCAAGAATAATTCTAAATAGAAAGAGCAGTACTTTGATTTTCTGGGGAAAAGGGGCAAATCGGAGGCTTGTGGAATAGACTTAACATTCTGGTAATCAATAAAATGAATGTTATTCGGATTTGCGGTTTCTACTATACCATCTTGGAATGCGATGGCCAAGTTATTTTGGAAAACGGGGCTTTGGAGGGTTTGGATTTACCCTCCTTTACCCAGTTCGGAGCCCCTGCCCAATTCCCCTCTTTAGTCCCTCCTGTTGTCCCCCGCATGCCCCCCTTCTTTGGGTGAGGAGGGAAAAATTGCCGCGGTGAGCGATTTTTGGATAGGGTCGGGGCGGTTGAAAATTTTTCACATTCTGCTGGTGGTGGCGCTGAACGCGATTCCGGCGTTGGGATGGTTCGTGGCAGAATGGACGCCGGCGACGACGCTGGCGGTGTATTGGTTTGAGAACGTGGCGGCGGCGGTATTCATCGCGTCGCGGATCGTCATTCATCGGTCACGGCGGCGGGTGGCGGGACATGTGCGATACGTGGCACCGGGGAACAAGCCGAGCACGCCGGGGAGCTATCTCCAGGGGTTTTTGATCCCGAGCCTGGTGTTTTCGGGAGCCCATGGGTTTTTCCTGGCGATCCTGGCGTTTGTTTTTCGGCAGAAGGTCGGGGCGGATTTTGTCTTCAACTGGCATGACATCAAAATTGGCTGCGCGATGACGGTGGGACTTCTGCTGCTGGACTTCCTGATGGACCTGCCGGGCTTGAGCCAGCGGCCCTTCCGCTGGATCGAAGAGATGGGGCAGAGGAATCTCGGGCGGGTGGTGGTGGTACATCTGACGATTGTCCTCGGGATGTTCGCGATGGCGTTTTTCGAGAAGGACAAGGGGTTCTTCGGGGTGTTCATCGGGCTGAAGACGCTGATGGATGTGAGCTGGATGCTGCCGCAGTGGAAGCCGAAGACGCCGCCGGCGTGGCTGTGCCGGATCATGAAACGCCTGCCGAGCGATCCCAAATACAAGGACATGAGCTTCGAGGAGTTTTGGAAGAAGGACGACCAGGAAGAGATCGATCGGCAGGAACGGCACGAGCGGCCCGTCCGGGGTGGGGAAAAGGCTTAAGGGCGCCTGCGACAATTTGATACGCGCGCGGGGTTGTCGGGCTGCGAAGGACTGATACGTTTTTCAATGTCATGAATACCTCGAATCTCTCCAGTGGTTTCTCTCGTCGCGCAGCTTTTCGCATTGGTCTGGGCACCATGGCGGCCGCGATTTTCGGCGGCACGTTTCAGCCTCACCTCTACGCCCAAGCCGCCGCGGCTCCGGCCCCGGACGGCCCGTACAAACTGCCGCCGCTACCTTATCCATACGAGGCGCTGGAGCCGAACATCGACACCTGGACGATGCAGCTCCACCATGACAAGCACCACCAGGCCTACGTCGACAACGCCAACCGGCTCCTCGTCGGCCAAGCCAAGCTTTCCAAGCTCACTCCCGACGAACTGATCAAGAACCTCGACGAAGCCCCCGAAGCCATCCGTGTCGGCCTGCGCAACAACGTCGGCGGCCACATCAACCACTCCCTCTTCTGGCAGATGATGTCGCCGAAGGGCGGCGGGAAGCCGACGGGAGATATCGCCACCGCCATCGACAAGAAGTTTGGGTCGTTCGAGGAATTCCAGAAGCAGTTCAACGAAGCCGCGACCAAACGCTTCGGCAGTGGCTGGGCTTGGCTGGTGATGGATGACGGCGACCTGGAAATCTACTCCACCGCGAATCAAGACCCGCCGATCATGGAAGGGAAGAAGCCGCTGCTCGGCCTCGATGTGTGGGAGCACTCGTATTATCTCAAGTACCAAAACCGCCGCCCCGACTACATCACGGCCTGGTGGAATGTGGTGAATTGGGACTTCGTGAATGAATTGCTCAAGAAGGCTTCTTGAGGAGTTTTTAAAAATTAAGTTTTAAGGAGCGCCGGTTTCCGTGAGGAGCCGGCGCTCTTTCGTCTTAGGGAGTGAGTAAGAATTCTACGTTTTAAGAAAGGGCGAAAAATTGCCGCCAGAAAGCAAGGGGCAAGCTACTGGACGACTCTAGCGAGGATGCCGCACTACTTTGAAAATATCTTTTCGATAATCGATTTCGTGTAGCGGATGAAAGCGCTCGTTTGCTCGGGGCGATCGGCCAGATGGTCATTTTTTTCGCCCAGATAGGCGGCTTGGGCGTCGCGCAACACAGCTTGATGCCGGGCCGGCAGACGCTCCAAGACCCATGCGGCGGCGATGTCTTTAGGCGCAATGCGGCCGGTCGAAGCGCTGTACCAGATGCGGGAAAGGGTGAGAACCACGTTTCGCTCGTCGCCGGTCCAATCCTTCTCCGAGTTCCAGAGCGTGAGCGCATGGGAAAGCGCCCTGGCGAAATCTTCTTTTGGGACCTGCTCGAAGAGTGTGGATGCAGGCGGACCCAGCAGCGGCGCGCTGTGCTGCCGCGCTTTGGTGAGTAAAATCGCAAGGTCGTGGTCTGAAGTCGGCGGTTCAAAAATGCCGGCAAGCAGGTTTTGCCGAAGCCATTCCCCGAACTGCAATTCGCGCCGCGCGGGATAACGCCAGGGCACGACTTCTCCCTTCACGATGACAGTCACTTCAAGGGGACGCCATGGTCTGCCACTGTCCGGTGGCGCCGAGACGGTCAGCAGATCGAGTAGCAATGCTTGCCGGAAAGATTCATCGAGGGGGGCGTTTACCGTGACCAACAGATCAATGTCGCTGTGGGGTCTAAGGCCTCCATCGAGTGCTGATCCGAAAAGGTGAACGCTTTCGAGGGTTGCAGCGAGATGATGATTAATCACCTCGAGCGCTCGGGAAACTTGCCCGGTGATGTCCGTAGGCAAGAAATCAGTCATGATGTCTAACGTGAACCCTGACGCGCAGGCGTTGAAAAAACGGCGTCGGAATGAGGGGCGGGCCGATAGTGATCAAGGCCCGGAGGCCTGTATAGCTCCGTGGCTCTTTTGTCCGTTTGGGCTGTGGGAGGGATTTTTAACTCGCCGGGGTGGTTGAACATATGTTTTTGCCGAATGCTACGGTGATTTGCTGAGCATTTCCCGGAATTTTGGATCGGTAATCGGGGTCAGTTGAATTCCGGTCAGCCGTTCTTTTATGGTTTTGCCTTGCTCCAGGGGAACGTCTTTTCCGGAGGCGTCGAGGAAAGTGGTTTCCGCTTCAATGGTCAGGAAGAATTGCCACGGGCCGGTGGAGCCTTTGGGCCGGGCTCTGATGGAGTAGGGGGCGATGCGGGCGCCGCCGAGGTCTTCGTTGACGCGAGTCCCGATGCGGGTGGCCCATCCGCTGGGGTCGAGTTCGAGGGTGCCCATGACAAAGTCGTGGAGTTCTTTGTTTTGCTTAAGCAGGGGCAGAATTTGCTCGGTGGCGAAGGAGCCGCCGGCGAAGAGGGAGGGGAGGTGGACTGATAGAAAAATGGCAGCGACGAGGATGCGAGGGCTCATGTTTTTGAAGGCTAAACCGTGAGGTGGCGGGTTTGGGTGACGTATGGGTTAAGGGCGGTGGCGAAATGCTCCGGATTACCAATCAGCTTCGGATATACGGTCTGCGAAGGGTACGGCATACAGACAGAATCCAACGACCAACCATGACGTCCACCCCGCATCTCGGTTCTTCGTTTTACAGGAGAGTTCGCCAAAGAGGCCGTCAGCGTCCGGCGAGCGCGGTGATGGCCTTATCCAGTTGTTCGGCCACCGCTCTGGAGCGGAGACTCCAGTACTGAGTGTGCGCTGTCTCTCCGAGGCAAACGTCAAGACGGTCAATGCCGCCAGAGACGGGATGTGGCCCCACTGCATAAGGATGATTGTCTCCGTTCCACAAATTCCGCCCGACATAATCGGCTGCGCCGTATAAATTAATCCACTGCTCGACGCCCAAGTCGTTCTCGGGCGAATTGGCATTGGTTTCCACCCAGCCGTAACGCCCGGGAAATCTCTCGCAATAAAGCTGTCGCAGGGGGCTGCCCATGGTCAGCAACCAGAGAGGGGGGGCATGAAATTGGGGTGGAGGCTGGAGACGAATGAGTTTGAGAGTTTCCACGGAGATCATGGTGCCCTGACTGTGGGCCACGACGATGACTCCGTCGTAATGTTTTCCGTCATAATTTGCCTTCCCGCTGCTGACGTATTCAAGGACGGCAAAGAACCGCGCGGTGCAGCGTTGCCAGACGGTCTGGTTCTTCGGGCGCTCACGGAACCAATTGATCACATCCACGGTAACGGCCAGTGCGGGTTTTAGAAAGAAAGCGACCAGCAAACCGAAACCGATGGCGAGGGCGGGAAGCAGGCCGGGGATATAAAAGGAATTTGGATCGGAGTCGACAGCCAGAAATCCATTGAGGGTGTCTTTAAGCGGAGGCCAATTGGAATACAAGCCTCCCCAGACCAGGACGCCGAAAACCGGAAACATAAAGAAGAGAATGGACCAGAAAGACAGTCTTAGTCCGTCGGTGGTCGCCGAGCCAAGCGTCTCACTTTCTTTCGAGCGGGAGGCCTGGGACTCCTGTTTACCATCCCACGGCTTTGGGTTCAGTTCCCGGTGGATAAAGGGAAGCGAGGCGAGAAACACGGCGACGAAAAATACGACACCAGCTTGAATGCCCCAGAACGTCATAGGATTATAGCATCGTTCCAATAGGCCATGGCAGACCTGCAGCAGGGAGACTTGAGCGCCATCCCAAGTTCCGGGCGGAAATTCGAACAGGCGTTTGAAGCGGGTAATAGTTGCGCTGGGTCCGACAAAATCCAACCAGATCAGCGCCAGATGCCAGAGTGACACGGTAGTGAGCATCACTAGGGCGGTCCCACAGAGTTGGGTGCCAAGAGCCGTGAGGATAGCCCGGCGGCAACGTTTCTGGGCGAGGGACAGGGCGCCAAGTCCCAGCATAATGAAGGCGCCCAAAAAACCATTGGCCAAAACCCAAAGAAGACTGAGTCCTACGTAGGCGATGATTGCGGGAACGGCCATCGCGATTTGGGCCCGCTCCCGATCCGTTATTCCGGTCAGGGCTGTCTTCGATTCGGTCACCCAATTCAGGAAACCCGCAGGAGAAAGCGAGATCAAAGCCAAAGAAACGACAATCAACGCAGTGGCGCCCCCGCAGACCCAAGCCGCAACCTTAAACTCGGTGCGAGTTGAGCGCCAGCCGAGTGTCCCGATGCCGAGTAGAGCGAGGAGGCAGAAAAACGCGACGTTGATGCTATAGACCTGGCCCTGCAAGGGGCTTCGGAGCCCAACTCCCCCGTAGACGCACACCGAAACGATGACGCTCACGAGAAGTACCGAACCGATCCTGGCGAACCACGATCGAACCCAGGGTGAGGCCAGCCAAACGCCGAGTCCGGCCAGACTCCCCATGATCGCGGACATAATCAGGCGGGCGGCTTTTTCTTCAAGCGCCGTGGTAAGAGCGCCCAAAGCGCATGCTGCAATCACCAAGTTCAGGACCGGAACCCAATTGCGAACGATATGGTCGACGCCACCCTGCAATATTGCCACTCCTTTCAAGGCCAGACGCAGTACCCGGCCCCTTCCTTTCTCCGCGATGCTGTCCGACCGCTCATCCCATTTCGTCAGGTGTTGCGCCTCTTTGAGAGCCTGACGAGCCAAAAGTCCCAAGTCGAAAAGTAAAAGATATAATGCGACAAGAGACTTCAAAACCGAGTACTTCGTCGCGCGGGTGATATCACCCCAGTAGGACTCAAAAAAATCGACCTGGATGGCCGGTTTCCCGCCAGTGTGAGGGATGCGAAAGGTGGTAAGGCAAAATGTCCGAAAGTTCTGGTCTCCCTCCGGCACGTCAAAAGATGCTGCCTTGTTTCTACTTTTGGTTACCCAGTCCGTAGAGGGGTCGAACTCTTCACCGGCCGGTGGCGCGGATTCAGCTTCCGCTGTGGACGAACCACCGTAAATGTTCTTTACCTCGATGCGTCTGGCCTCGCGCGAGACATTCGTATACTCCGCGTCATTTGCGCGAAAACTTGCCAGCATCTCCGCCACAGCCTCCGCCGCGGCCATCGGCCTCTCTGCCGCCACGCCGTGCACGACAATAACCGCCAAGCGGCGTTCCGTAACAGGTATCTGGTCGAGTGGCATCAAGGTTAACCGGCTGTGTGTGTTTAATGGGAGGTCGTCATGAGCCTCGGTCTTCGGTCCTTGTCGGTCTTAATGCCATAGTGCCGCTGTGACTAATCCTTATGTTTCCGCTGACATCTTACAAAGGAGATTGAGAATGAACGGCGTGATTTATTTGCCGAATCGGGCGCAGTCTTATAGTCAAATATTTCATACTATTTCCGACCATTGTTCTTCTGGATTTTAAACAGAGAATTCCTGTTAGCTTCAGGGCTTATAGCAGACAAAATACTTTGTCCCAGAAAAACCTTAGATAGGAATTCCGTTTGCGAAGCCGATCCTAATTGAAAGGGAGTCAGTCTCGGTGGTACGGGATGCCTGTGAGAATCGTATGAGCCCGATAAATTTGTTCCAACGCAAACACCAGCGCCATCTCATGCTGTAGAGTCAGTGGACTTAGCGACCACAGCAGGTCCGCCGACTTCCGCACCTCCTCCGTCAACCCATCCGCCCCGCCGATAATAATCGCACAGGTCTTTCGCGGGTTCAGTTCGATTTTTTTGATCTCGTCCGCAAAGGCGCGGCTGGTGAAGAGTTTGCCGCGTTCGTCCAGGACCAAGCGGAAGCAGTCGCGACTGCGACTCAGGAGTTGCTCGCCTTCGCGTTGCGGGTCGGTCGCTTTGACGTGCTCCTCCTCAATATTCGAAAAGCACTTCAGGCGGGCCAGATATTCCGCCGCGCCGTCACGGGCGTAGGCCAGGCGGGGTTTGCCGACGACGACGAGACGCCAGCGCAAGGGTTACTTCTGGAGTGGGACGGGGTTGAAGTCCGCCGCGTGGTAGGAGCTGCGTACGAGCGGACCGCTGGCGACAAATTCGAAGCCTTTGTTGCGCGCGATATCGCCGTAGAGCGTGAAAGTCTCGGGGGTGATGTATTCGACCACCGGGAGATGCTGCGGGGTCGGGCGGAGGTATTGGCCCATGGTGAGCACCTGGACATCGGATTCCCGGAGGTCATCCATGGCCTGGAAAATTTCATTCTCGGTTTCGCCGAGGCCGAGCATGAGGCCACTTTTGGTGACGACGGTGGGGCTGAGTTCCTTGGCGCGCTTGAGGAAATCGAGCGAGAGCCGGTACTTAGCGCGGGAACGCACGAGGGGGGTGAGGCGTTCAACCGTCTCCAGATTGTGATTGAAGATGTGGGGGCGGGCGTCGAGGACCATCTGGAGGGCGAAGTCCTTGCCGTTGAAGTCGGGGGTGAGGACTTCGATGATCATCTTGGGGTCGACGGCGCGGATGGCCTCGATGGTCTGGGCGAAGTGCTCGGCTCCGCCATCGGGGACGTCATCGCGGGCGACGGCGGTGATGACGACGTGCTTGAGATTGAGGCGGCGGACGGCTTCGGCGACGCGCTGGGGTTCGTCGGCTTCCAGCGGAAAGGGCTTGGCGGTGGAAACGGCGCAGAAACCGCAGGCGCGGGTGCAGCGTTCGCCCGCGATCATGAAGGTGGCCGTGCCCTGGCTCCAGCATTCCCAGCGATTTGGGCATTGGGCGCTCTCACAGACGGTGTGGAGCTTCAGGTCGGAGACGAGGGCTTTGGTGGAGAAGAAAACCGGATTGGAGGGGAGCCGGACCTTGATCCATTCGGGCTTTTTGGCCTGATGGAGTTCGGGATCAATTTTCGGCGTGGGCATAACGGGAAAAAGAATCGGGGCTTCGGCCCCGGCTGTCAAACTCGGAGAGGATTTCGGCCGGACAAAGCGCGTTGCAGAGTGAGTGGGTCGGCGTGCTCGAGACCGCCGCCGGCAGGCAGGCCGTGGGCGATGCGGGTGAGGGGAATGCCGAAGGGGGCCAGGATTTCGGCGAGGTAAGAGGTGGTGGCCTCGCCCTCGACGTCGGCGCTGAGGGCGAGAATGATCTCCTTGGGCGACTCGGTTTTCAGGCGGGAGGCCAGCTCGCCGATGCGGAGTTGCTCGGGGCCGATATGGTCCAGCGGAGCCAGGCGGCCGCCAAGGACGTGGTAGCGGCCGCGAAAAAAACCGGTGCGCTCGAGCGGAAGAATGTCGGTCGCCTGCTCAACAACGCAGATTTCCCCGCCGTCGCGGCTGGTGTCCTGACAAATCTCGCAGGTGTCGGTGATGGCGAAAAAGCCGCAGATTTTGCAGGAACGCATGTTCTCGGCGGCGTGGCGGAGGGCGGCGGCCAGATCGAGCGGACGGGCGTCCTTCGCCGAGGCCAGCCAGAGGGCGATGCGCTCGGCGCTGCGGGGGCCGATACCGGGGAGGCGGCGCAGCTCGCGGGCGAGTTCGCGGAAGGGCTCGGGATAGTCGGCGGGCTTCAACGGAGACGAGCTCAGTTGGTCGTAAAGAGCGCCATCTGGTCCTGCTTGGTGTCGTCTTCGCCGCGGCGGCTGCGTTCGACGCGCTGAATGTAAGAGTCGAGAGCGGTGTCCGGAATGCCCATGATGCGGGCGCGGGAAAATTCCTCGATGGCCTTGTCCCACTGTCTTTCGCGGAAGTAGATGACCCCGCGCCAGAAGTGGTCGCGGCTGCGTTCGCGCTCGGGAGAGAGGCCGTGCTTGGTGGCGAGGATCTCGTAAAGCTCGATGCGGCGGCGTTCGCCGACGGCCTTGAGCACCTCGATGGGGCGGGCCTCGAAGGTATCGGAAGCCTGCTCGAAAGTTTCCGGGCCGACCAGGATGCGGCAGCCGTAGGTGGCGCATCCGGCGCAGAGGCGGCGGGCGAATTCCACCGCAGGACCGGCCACACTGAAGCTGGCCAGACGGGAACCGCCGTAGGCCGCGCCGATCATTTCACCGGAGTTGATGCCGATGCGGAAATCAAAGCGGCGCTGCCAGGTGGCGTCACACTCGCGATTGAGATTGTCGAGGCGGGTTAGAAGGTCCAGGGCGGAGCGGCAGGCGCGGGAAGCGTGCTTCTCATCGGGCAGGGGAGCGCCGAAGACGACACGGAGGCTTTCACCGGTGCACTCATCCAGGTAACCGCCGACTTCCACCAGGTAATCGGAGGCGGTCTGGAGATAAAGATTGGTCATCGCCGCGTAGTCCTCGGGCGTGAGGAGTTCCATCAGTTCCTTGTGATTCTGCACTTCGCAGACCACGACGGTGCCTTCCTGGAGGGCGCCGGGGAGTTCCATCGGGACGTTGGAGTTGACCAGTTGATTGAAGACACTGCGGGAGACGCGCTGGCCGAAGAGACGTTCCATCACCTTCTTGCGCGCGCCACTGCCGCTACGGCCATAGAGCAGGCCGATGACAAAGCTGACGAGGATGGCGAAGACGCCCGGCACCGGCGAGAAGAACACATTGTAGAGGGCCAGGGTGCGGGAGCCGGAAATCAGGAGGAAGATGGCGGCGATGGCCACGATCGACTTGAGGATCGGGCGGGTAATGTCCACCGTGGTCCAGGCGGCGGCGAAGGCCAGTCCGACGATGAAGAGAAGCTGCCAGCCCAGCGGTTTATCAAGCGGAGTGGCCAGCCCGTAGGCCTTGCTCAAGACGATATCGGGCGTGGTGCGCAGCAACCCGGAAAGGTAGAGCAGCATCACAATCGCGGCGCTGATCGCGCCAATAAGGATGGTGGCCTTGAGGTATCTCATCTAAAAATGTCCGTTCTCTGTATAAGGGGAGCGGAGATTAAGAGCAAGAAGGGGGTCAAGAGGAAGGATTTTCGTCAGAGGATTTTTCCCCGGGCTCGTCCGGGTTCCCCCGATAGGAGGCGACGACCCACTCGCTCAGGACTCCATCCGGGTTGTCCACAGCCCGCTGGGGGATGGAAAAATCGATGCGCCCACTGTTGCGCTTAATGAGGGTGAGGCCGAATTGGTAATCCTTGAAGGCGCGTTCGCAGAACTCCCGCACCCCGAGATTTTCCGCGGCGGCCCGGGTCAGAATCCCCTCGACCGCATCCGGCTCGAAGGAAATGCGCACCCCATGCTCGCCGGAGAAGCGCTCAGCGAACTCCGCCACGATGGCCCGCTGGGCCTTTTCGCGTTCGGCATGGCCGGCGCGGAGTAATTCGGCCAGGGCCTCGGCGGGGCCGGCGATGAGGCCGGGCGTGACGGTGAAGGAGGCGACGCCGGAGCCGGGGAGCTCGAATTTAAAATCGCGGAAGATGCGTTCGCAGGTGGTGAGGAGGCCGCGGGCGCCGGTTTGTTCCTCTTCGGCGAGGTTGGCGATTTCGCGCAGGGCCTCGTCCTCGAAGAAGACCTCGACGCCGTAGGCGTGAAAGGCGCGCTCGTATTGGCGGATGATGCTGCCCTCGGAACGGCGGAGGATTTCAAACAAATCATCCTTGCCGAGTGGATCGCAGACCACGCGCACGGGGAGGCGGCCGATGAACTCGGGCTCCATGCCGTAGTCGACGAAATCCCGGGTGGCGGAGCGGCGGAGAAGGTCGGAACCCTCCACGATGTCCGGCGGCTCGGCCCCGAAGCCGATGTGAGCCTGGCGGAGACGGCGGGCGACGCGTTCACCGAGTTTATCGAATGCGCCGGACACGATGAAAAGAATATGCCGGGTGCTGAGGGATTCGCGGGAGACCTTGCCCTTCTTTTGAAACTCCATGGCGGCCTGGAGCTGGGATTGCAGGTCGTTGGCGCTGCGCAGCGGGACCTCGGTTTCCTCCATGAGCTTAAGGAGGGCGGTCTGCACGCCGCGGCCGCTGACGTCGCGGCCGGTGGTTTCATTGGAACTCGCGATCTTGTCGATCTCGTCGATGTAGACGATGCCGTACTGGGCGAGATTCAGGTCGCCATCGGCCTTGTGGACGAGTTCGCGGACGAGATCCTCCACGTCGCCGCCGACATAGCCGGTTTCGCTGAACTTGGTGGCGTCGGCTTTGACAAAGGGCACGC
This sequence comes from uncultured Chthoniobacterales bacterium, assembly GCA_964445975.1. Lineage (GTDB taxonomy): Bacteria > Verrucomicrobiota > Verrucomicrobiia > Chthoniobacterales > Terrimicrobiaceae > CAYUMP01. The sequence goes on from CAYUMP010000009.1 coordinate 118,682, forward strand.
CGATGAGCTCGGCGATGTGTTTGACGAGGTAGGTTTTGCCCACACCGGTGGGGCCGATGAGGATGACGTTTTGCTTGGCGTACTCGACCTTGGTGGCTTCTTCAGGCGGAAGTGAGGCCGCATACTGAGCATGGTGATAGTGATCGCAGACGGCGATGCTCAGGGCCTTCTTGGCATCGTCCTGCTTGATGACAAAACGGTCGAGGTGGCGCTTGATGTCGCGCGGGGTGAACTCAAAGGCAAAGACCGGGTGGCCTTTTTCCTCCTCCTCGGGAGGCGTCTCGCCGGTTTCCACGGTGCCGGTCTGGGGCGGGGGATTCTGGGTAAAACTGGCGCGGAGAAACTCCTGCAGACGCTGATGGAGTTGCTCGGGAGTGGGGAGATTCGGATCACTCATGAGGGGAACTATTCTCCAACTCCCGGCGCGCAGCAAGTGCGAGGTTACTTGGCGCCCTTGGCGGCGAGCTGGCTTTCCATTTTGTCCAGCCAATCGGTGGCGTGGCTGCCGGTCTGGAGTGCGCTCCGGGCGGCTTTGGCCTTGGTCAGCAGGGCCTGGGCTTCCTCGGGCGTTTTCACGCCCGGCAGAGCGTCTTCGATGCTGGAAAGGCGGCTGTAGTCGCCGAGATAAAGCGTGGCCATGGGCTTGTAGTCCTCGATCCACGCCTCGGCGGCGGGCGGCTTGGACTTGATGAAGGCGTTGAGGATCTGGGCGGAGTCCTTCAAATGGCCGCCCTCCCAGTCATGCATGGCGAAAGCAAGCAGCCCGAAGGCCTCGGCGTTGAGGTTGGAATACTGGCGGGTGATGGCTCCGGCGATTCTGTTGCCGGGTTTGCTGAGCAGCTTGGAGGCTTCGATGAAGAAATTGGCGAGTTCGGAATTGGCCGGATCGTCGGAGTAAAGTCCGGCTTTCTGGATGGCTTCAAACTGACTCGCGGCCTTTTCCTTGTCGCCGGCCATCAGGGTGGCGAGGGCCTCGTTCATGAGCACCCAATTTTTGCGCGGCTGCTTCAGGCCGGGCAGGCCGGCCAGTTGGTTAAAGGCGGCCCGGGCGTCGTCGAACTGACGGTCGGCCAGCAGCTTGACCGCATCGCGGAAGTGGGCGTCGATTTCCTCGGGACTGCTGGTCGCCACCGGCACGGGCTTGTTCGCGGCGATGCCGAAAAGTTTCTCTCGAAAAACGAACCCCGCCACCGCTGCGGCGATGACCGCGAGAAGGATGCCGATGCTGAGGAAGGCCGTCAGGTTCTTGGAGCTTTGCGTCTCCATGACGACGCGCTCCTTGGGTTTGAGCGGCTTCTGGGCCCGGTCCATGAGCTTGTGGCGGGCGTAGGAGAGATGATCGACCAGTTCGCGGTAGGAATTGTAGCGCTCGTCCGGATTCTTCGCGAGCATGCGGTTGATCACATAGGCCGTCTCGCTGGAGACATCCGGAGCGAAGGCCTGGAGGCTGATGGGCTGGCTCTTCAGCTGCTTGAGGGCGACCATGGAGGCCGTTTCCGCCTCGTAAGGCGGGCGGCCGGAGAGGGCGTGGAAGAGCGTGCCGCCCAGGCTGTAGATGTCGCTGCGGAAGTCCTCGGGAAGATTGTCGAGTTTCTCGGGGGCGATGTAATAGGGCGTGCCCCAGATTTCGCCGCTGGCCTGGGCTGCCTCGTCCTTCACGATGGCCAGGCCGAAATCCACCAGCTTGGCCGTGTGCGGGTCGGAGAAGAGAATATTGCCCGGCTTGATGTCGCGGTGGATGAGATCCCGCTCCAGCGCGGCCTCCAGGCCTTCCGCGATCTGGATGCCTACCTCCAGGGCCTGCGCCTCGGCGACCCGGCGCTGGATGCTCATGAGATTGTCGAGCGAGCCTTTCTCGACCAGTTCCATGGCGAGGTAAAACTGCCCGTGGTCCTCGCCGAAGGAAAACACCTTTACCACATGCGGATGATTGATCGAGGCGGTGACGCGGGCTTCCTGTTCCAGCTTGGCCCGCTCCTCCGCGTTGGCGCTGCATTCCTTTTTGAGGATCTTGAGGGCGACGCTGCGGTTGAGATTGCAATCCACCGCCTTGAAGACCGAACCCATGCCGCCCTCGCCGAGCAATTCGATCAGCCGGTAGTTGTTGAATTGCTTGCGGGCTCGCAGGTTTTGGCCACAGGCGGGGCAAAAAATCTGGGCGAAAGGCGCCTGGTCCGTGACGTCCATAAGCGTGCCGCAGGCGGGACAGGCCTCCAAAAGCTGGCCAGGCGCACCCGCCTCCTCGGCTTCCTGCTCGGAGACCGGTACGGTTTCGAGTATCTCGGCGGGAGCCTCCTCGACGGCGATTTCCTCCCCTGGAGGCACCTCTTCGACCGGGGTTTCGGGAAACTCCTCCTCCGGAGAATCGGAACTTTTCTCTGGTATCATTGTTCCAAGGGATGAATGACTAGGATTAACTAGCCGTACGATGAGCCTTTCGCAAAGAAATTCGCCCCACCACCATGCCCGCTGAACAGGTTTTCCAAGTCAGCGAGGAGCAGGCCGGCATGCGGCTGGACATCTATCTTTCGTGCATGTTGCCTGATGTATCGCGCTCGCGCATCCAGTCCTTGATCAAGGCGGGGAAGGTGTTGCTGAACGGCGCACCGGCCAAGGCCAAGGAGCCGGTGGGGGCGAATGACCAGGTGACGTGGGACGAGCCGCCGGCCGTGCCCTGCGAGACCGCGGGGGCCGAAGACATCGCGCTGGATATTCTTTATGAGGACGACTCCCTCATCGTTTTGAACAAACCCGCCGGCATGGTGGTGCATCCCGGAGCGGGCCATGCCCACGGCACGCTGGTCTCCGCCCTGTTGCATCATTGCGGCAGCCTGTCGAGCATCGGCGGAGTCGAGCGGCCGGGCATCGTGCACCGGCTGGACAAGGAGACGAGCGGTTGCATCGTGGTGGCGAAGACCGATGTGGCCCACCAGTCCCTCTCGGAGCAATTCGCCAATCGCGAAATCAAGAAAACCTACCTCGCCGTGACCGGCATCGTCCCGCGGCAGCGCAAGGGCACGATCAACGCCCCTATCGCCCGCCACCGGGTCCACCGGCAGAAGATGACCGTGACGGAAGGCCGGGGCCGCGAGGCCGTTTCGGATTACCTCGTGCTGGCGGAGGCACCCAACCGCTGTCTGATCGAGTGCAAGCCCCACACCGGCCGCACCCACCAGATTCGCGTGCATCTGAAGTATCTCGGCACCCCGATCCTGGGGGACATTCTCTACGGCAAGCGCGGCGATTTCGACCGCCACATGCTGCACGCCTGGAAGCTGGAGTTTCGCCATCCGGTCACGGGCGAGCAGATGGCCTTTGAGGCGACCCCGCCGGCCGAGTTCCGAATCTCTTGAACCTTCGGAAGAACGGCCTACGTTATCCGGCTCAATGAAATCCCTCCGGGTCATTTTTATGATCGTCTTTCTGGCCGGCAGCCTGCGGGCCGAGGAGATGCTTGATCTTTCCCTGCAAAAGGCGGTGCAACTGGCCCTGGCCAAGAATTTCCAGATCAAGATCGAGGAATTCAACCCCAAGATCGCCAAGGCCCGGCAGAAGAGTGTCTCTGGCAAATTCGATCCCGTTCTCGAATCCTCCTACACCTACAGCCACAACGAGCAGGAACTCCGCACGCTCAATACCAACCTGAACGACCCCACCGTCGTGCCCGGCGACCCTCAGCCGGACCTCTTCGCCAACAGCGACGGCAGCGAATTTGACACCTCCATCGCCGGTCTTACCCCGTGGGGCATGACCTACGATTTCGGCCCCTCGCTGGTCGTGGATGGCGACGACCGCCGCAACCCCAGCTTTACCCGTTACAACAGCTTCCTCGGTCTCAGTCTGGCCCAGCCCTTGCTGAAAAATTTCGGCACCGATGTGAATCTGGCCGACCTCCGCATCGCCCGGGCCAACCTTTCCATCTCCCAGTGGTCGCTGCGCCAGCAGGTCATCGACATCGTCACCCAGACCATCAACGTCTACGCGGAACTCTATTTTTCCATGGAGAACCTCAAGGTCGAGCAGCGCTCTCGCGCCCTGGCCCTGCAACTCGCCGAGGACAATGAAAAGCGCGTGAAAGGCGACACCATGATCCCGCTCGACGTCAGCCAGGCCCAGACGGACGTGGCCGCCCGCGAGGAGCGTGTCCTGGTCGCGGAACGCGCCGTTTACGACAATCAGAATTTCCTCAAGCAACTCATCACCGACGAAGTCGCCGGCATTCTCGACACGAAGTTGAGCATCGCCCCGCCGACCCTGCCCGCCCCCGAGACCATCGACCGCAAGCGCGATTTTGCCCGCGCCTTTGAGTTGCGCCCCGACTATCGCCAGGCCCTGCTCGACATCCAGAAACGCAACATCACCGTCATCTTCACCCGCAATCAGGCCCTGCCCCGCCTCGATCTCGTCGGTAGCTTTGGCATCAACGGCATCGACACTAATCTCGCCTCCAGCGTTTCGCGCGTCGCGGGTTCGGGCAACCGCAATACCACCTGGGACATCGGCGCCATCTTCAGCGTCCCGATCCCGAACCGCACCGGCACCGGCAATCTGGAGGCCACCAAGCTGGAGGCCATGCGCGCCCTGGTCGATCTCAAGCGCCTCGAACAGGCCATCCTCATCGAGGCCGACAACGCCGCCGGCCAGATCGACACCACCCGCAAGCGCATCGAAGCCGCCGCCGCCGCCCGCAGATTCGCCGAGGAAACCCTCAAAGCCGCCCAGGGCCGCCTCACCGCAGGTATCTCGACTACCTTCGAGGTCCTCCAGTTCCAGCGCGATCTCGCCGTCGCCGAGGCCAGCGAATACCGCGCCCGCGCCGACTACATTCAGGCCGTGGCCCAGTATGCCCGCCTGACCGGTTCCACGCTCGACCGCAATCGCATCATTCTTGAATAGCGGCTCCCGCCGACTAAAAGAGAGGCGCGAATGAATGGACCATTGAAAATTGCCGGACGGGAATTTTCCTCCCGCCTCCTGACCGGCACGGGGAAGTTTTCTTCCAACGAGACCATGCGCGACGCGCTGGATGCCAGCGGAGCGGAAATCGTTACCGTCGCCCTGCGCCGTGCCGACCTCACCGGCAAGCACGACCCCTTCGCCAGCATTCTCGATTTCATTGATCCGAAAAAATACCTGCTGCTGCCCAATACCAGCGGCGCCATGAACGCCGAGGAGGCCGTCCGCCTGGCGCGTCTGGCTGTGGCGGCGGGACTGCCACAGTGGGTCAAGCTGGAGATTCATCCTGATCCTCATTACCTCCTGCCCGATCCGGTGGAGACCTTTTTGGCGGCGGAGATCCTGGTGAAGGAAGGGTTTATCGTATTGCCTTACATCAACGCCGACCCGGTGCTGGCCAAGCGGTTGCAGGATGTCGGCGTGGCCACCGTCATGCCCCTTGGCTCGCCCATTGGCAGCAATCGCGGCATCGAGACACGGGCCCAGATCGAGATCATCATCAAGCAGGCCACTGTCCCCGTGGTCGTGGATGCGGGCATCGGCGCGCCCAGCCACGCGGCTCTCGCCATTGAAATGGGAGCGGACGCGGTGCTGGTCAATACGGCCATCGCCGCCGCGCGCGATCCCATCCGCATGGCCCGCGCCTTCAAGACCGCCGTCCAGTCCGCCCGCGAAGCCGTCGAGGCCGGCCTGCCCTCGCAGGTCGATCACGCCGAGGCGACCAGCCCGCTGGCAGCCTTCCTGAAAAGCACGTCAAACTGATCCGGCATGGCGGAAGACAAGCAGCAAACTCCGATGATGAAGCAGTATCACGCTGTCCGGCGTGATCTGCCTCCGCGGACCATCCTGCTTTTCCGCCTCGGCGATTTTTACGAAATCTTCGGCGAAGATGCCCAGGTGGCCTCCGCCATCATGAATGTCGCCCTGACCAAACGCGGCGAGATGCCCATGTGCGGCATGCCCTATCACGCCGCGCGCGGTTACATTGAAAAGCTGGTCAAGGCCGGTTGGCGCGTCGCCATCTGCGACCAGGTTGGAGAAGTCCAGGCAGGCAAACTGGTCCGCCGCGAACTCAGCCAGATCATCAGCGCCGGCACCCTCGACGATTTCGGCCTCGACGACCGCAAGCCGAACTACCTCGCCGCCATCGCCCAGCGCAATGGCGCCATCGGCCTGGCCTTTTGCGAACTCAGCACCGGCGAATTCCGCCTCACCGAAGTCGCCGACCTCGGCGGCCTCACCGATGAACTCGCCCGCGTCTCCCCCGCCGAGACCATCGCTCCCGAGCAACAGCAGGAAAACTTCGCGGGAATCGAAGGCGTCAATTTTCTCGATGGTTACAACTTCGAGCCCGACCCCGCCACCGAACTCCTCCGCGACCATTTCAAAGTCCACTCCCTGGAGGGCTTCGGCTGTGCCGACCTGCCCGCCGCCGTAGGAGCTGCCGGGGCGCTGCTCCACTATCTCACCCGGCAAATGCGCCGGAACGCCAGCCACCTGCGCCGCCTCCAGCCCTACCGCGCCAGCCAGTATCTCATCGTCGACGCCGCCACCCAGTCGCATCTGGAACTCGTCCAATCCCGCGCCGGCAAAACCATGACCCTGCTCGGCGCCCTGGATCGCACCGTCACCCCCATGGGCGCACGGCTCTTGCGCGAGTGGGTGCTGCATCCGCTACGCGGGCCGGAGGAAATCAACGCCCGACAGGCCGCCATTGCCCGCCTTCTGGAAGACTCCCTGCAACTCGGCCAGCTGCGCGAACACCTCTCCGAAATCCGCGATCTCGAACGCGCCGTTTCCCGGCTGAACGGCAACTCCGGCAACGCCCGCGATCTCGCTGCTCTGGCCGCTTCACTTGCCCTCGTGCCCGGCGTGGCCGACAGCGCCAAGGCCATCGGCAGCCCGCTCATCGATTCTCTCGTCGGCGGTTTGCACGCCCTGCCTGAGCTGGTGGGAAAACTGGCCCTCGCCATCGTCGACGAACCGCCTGCGCTTTTGCGTGAAGGCGGCTTCATCCGCGACAATTTCGATCCCGCCCTCACCGAGCTCCGCTCCGCCTCTCGCGAGGGCAAGGACTGGATCGCCGCCCTGCAGGAAAAAGAAATCATCCGCACCGGCATCAAGTCGCTCAAGGTCCGCTTCACCTCCGTCTTCGGCTATTTCATCGAGATCACCAAGGCCAACCTGCCTTCCGTTCCGGAGGACTACATTCGCAAGCAGACCACCGTAAACGGTGAGCGTTTCATCACCCCCGAGCTCAAGGACATCGAAGGCAAAATCCTCGGGGCCGACGAGCGTTCCCGCGCCCGCGAGATCGAGATTTTCCAGGAACTCCGCGCCGGCGCTCTCGCCGAGTTGGTCGCCATTCAGGAAACAGCCGGCGCCCTCGCCGCCTTGGATTCATTGGCTTCCCTCGCCGAGACCGCCCGCCAGCACCACTACGTCCGCCCCGTCGTCGATGCCTCCGGCGTGCTGCAAATCTGCGAAGGCCGCCACCCGGTCCTCGACCAGCAAACCACGGTCGAGCGCTTCGTGCCCAATGACACCGAGCTCGACACCGACGGCCATCGATTTGCCATCATTACCGGTCCGAACATGGCGGGCAAATCCACCTACATCCGCCAGGTCGCCTTGCTCACCCTCATGGCCCAGATCGGCAGTTACCTGCCCGCCGCCAGCGCCCACATCGGCGTGACCGACCGCATCTTCACACGGGTGGGGGCCAACGACGATCTTTCCAAGGGCCAGTCCACCTTCATGGTCGAGATGAACGAGACCGCCAACACCCGCAACAACAGCACTCCCCGCAGTCCCGTCATCCTCGATGAAATCGGTCGCGGCACCTCCACCTTCGATGGCCTGAGCATCGCCTGGAGCGTGGCCGAGCACCTCCATGACGAAATCGGCTGCCGCACCCTTTTCGCCACCCACTACCACGAGATCACCGACCTCGAACGCACCAAGGCCGGCGTGACCAATCTCAACGTCGCCGTGCGTGAATGGAACGACCAGGTCATCTTCCTGCGTAAAATTTTGCCCGGCCGCGCCGACCAAAGCTACGGCATCCAGGTGGCCCGTTTGGCGGGATTGCCCGACTCCGTCCTCCACCGCGCCAAAGAGATCCTCAACAACCTCGAAAAAGCCGAACTCAACGCCGAAGGCCAGCCCGTCATCGCCGGTAAAGGCGAGGCCGTCGCTGTCGCCACCGGCCGCAAAAAGAAAGCCGCCATCCGCGAAGGCCTCGGCCAACTCGACCTGCTCTAGTTGACAGGTCTCACCGCTGTCTGCAAAACGGACTCATGACCTCCCACTGGAAAAAAGGTTCTGCCCGCGTCGCCGGCACTGTGGTCATCGGATTGACGGCGGGACTGGTGGCGGTCTTCTTCCACAAAGCCATGATCTGGCTGTCCGGCTTGATGGTGACGGCCCCTTCCCATTGGTCCCTCTGGCTGTTCGGCCTGTTCGTTCTGGCCGGCATGGCCGCAGGCGCCTTCATCACCGGCATCCTCATGCGCCATTTCGCGCCCGACGCGCCTGGCAGCGGCATCCCGCAGGTCAAGGTCGCCTACCACCAGCATCACCTCGACTTTAGCTGGCATTTGATCTGGGTGAAATTCGTCGGCGGGGCCCTCTCCATCGGCACCGGTTCCAGCCTCGGCCGCGAAGGTCCGACCATCCACATCGGCGCGGCCATCGCGAGCAAGATCGCCACCTTTCTCGGCGAAGCCCCCGCCGCCAAGTCGAACGCCCTCTGCGCCGGTTCCGCCGCCGGACTCGCCGCCGCCTTCAGCAGTCCGCTGGCTGGTGTCACCCTGGTCCTGGAGGAAATCGCGGGCGGGAGAAACCAGAATAAATTCGCCGGCACTTCCCTTCTCGCCGCCGCACTCGGTTCCAGCGTGGTCTATGCCCTCACCAGCAGTGCGGCCTGCCTGCCGATCGGACCGGACCTCCCCATGAACTGGAAAGTCCTGTGGCTATCCCCTCTCGTCGCCGTGATCGCGGGCGGGGCGGGCCTGGCTTTTCAAGGCCTGACTCTGGGCATTCGCAAAAAATGCAAAGAGTGGCCCTTTTCCCAACCGGTCAAACTCGCAGCCGGAGCCTTCACCGGCGGCATCTTTGCGTTTATGGCCTTCGGCATGACCGGACATCTCGGCGCCTTCGGCCTCGGCGAGGGTGATCTGCTCTCGGCCCTCAATAACCAGGTCATCTGGCAGGTCGCCCTTTGTCTTCTGGTGGCCAAGCTGGTCGCCACGGCCGCCTGTTACGGGACCGGGGGCTGCGGCGGCATCTTTGCTCCCATCATTTTCTTCGGCGGCATGGCCGGCGTCGTTGTGCATGGGCTGCTGGCCCCTTGGCTCGGGCTCACCAGCCAGGAGCAAACCCTGCTCGCCTTGGTGGGCATGACCGCCTGCCTCGGAGGCGTCGTCCGCGCCCCGCTTACTTCCATCCTCATTGTCATGGAAATGACCTGGCAAATCCACATTCTGCCCGCGCTCATGGTGGCGGCCGTCATATCTGTTTTCATGAACCGCGCCTGTTTCGCCGGAAATTTCTACGATGCCGCCTTGAAACAGGACGGCATCGTCATCAAGGACTAAACCCCGCGCTTCGCCTTCACTTCGGCCGCTGCCGCCGCAAAGCCGTTTTCCGCCTGGAAAAGCAGCCCTGGTGCACTCTCCAGTGAGCCGCCCTTTGCATCCATCTCGATGTCGGCCACCGGATGGCTGACCCCGATGTAGCCGAAATTGGCCGAACTGCCCTTGATCTGATGGGCCACCTTGGCGGCTTGTACGGCGTCACCCTGGGAGATTTTTTCTCTGAGGGAGGCAAAGAGCCCTGGAATCTCGGCCAGATATTCGTGGTAGATTTCCACGAAGTCGGGGGTGAATCCGTCGGCGATCATATCAAGCTGCTCCCAGTCGATGACCTCTGATTGCATGTTCGTATTGTAACCGGTGAAAGCCCCGCGTCAAAGGCGCAGTGCGTGGCCTCTCCGGAAGCCGGTGGAGAGAAATTTTCTTCCGAAACAAAAAACGGCTTGAAGATTGTTTGTGATCATTTATGACGATTTAGCTCACCCTAAAATCTCCCCTTCATTTCATGAACACTCCCTACCGTTTTTCCGTCGGCCCCTGGAACATCAGCGAAGGCCGGGACCCTTATGGCCCTGAGACCCGTCCGATCAAGGACTTCTCCTGGAAGCTCGACCAGTTCAAGACGAACGGCCTCGACGCCGTCATGTTCCACGACGACGACGTCGTTCCCGAGATCGACAGCAAATCGGCCTCGCAGGTCCTGAAGGAAGCGGCCGAAGTGCGCAAACAGGTGGAAGACGCCGGTCTCAGTGTCGAGATGGTCGCGCCCCGCCTTTGGTTCAGCCCCAAGACCATTGATGGTGGCTTCACCAGCAACGACCCCAAAGAGCGGCAGTACGCCATCGACCGCTCCCTCCAGACCATCGACATCGCCAATACCATGGGCACCGATTTGCTCGTCCTCTGGCTGGCGCGCGAAGGCACCTACGTCCGCGAATCCAAGAGCTACGTCAAATCCCTGGAGTACCTGTCGGAAGCCGTCAATCGCATGCTCGCGCACGATCCGAAGATCCGCGTCGCCATCGAGCCCAAGCCCAATGAACCCGTCGATGTCGCCTATCTTCCCACCATCGGCCACGTCCTCTCCTTTGCCCATATGACGAGCGATCCGGCCCGCGTCGGCTGCGTGCTGGAAACGGCTCACTGCATCCTGGCCGGTCTCGATCCCGCCGATGAAATCGAGTTTGCCCTGGCGCAAAACAAACTCTGGTCCCTCCACCTGAATGATCAAAACGGCCTGAAGTTCGACCAGGACAAGCCCTTCGGCAGCGTGAATCTACGCTCCGCCTTCGATCAGGTGCGCGTGCTGGAACGCCATGGCTACGGAGCCGATGGCAAAGCCTGCATCGCGTTCGATGTGCATTCCTTCCGCACCACTTCCATCGACGACGCCTTCGCCCATATTCCCAACAGCCGGAAAACCTTTCAGCGTCTGCTGGAGAAAGTTCGCAGCTTCGACGAGGCCAAGGCCAGCCAGTTCATCGCCGCACGGGACTACCAGGCGCTCGATCAGCTCGTGATCGATCATCTCCTGGGCTGACCGGGCCCGGCCCCAATTTAGGCAGGCCAGGCTTGGTCAAACCGCGCATCCGTCGCCAACGCCTCGCGCAGCTTCTTGAGGTAGTCCCGCCGCGGAATTTCCACCGCGCCGAACTGTACCAGATGCGGCGTGAGCCATTGCGTGTCCAGCAGGCGGAAACCTCCCGCCTGTAGCCGTTCCACCAGCCTAACCAGCGCCACCTTCGACGCCCCCGAGACCGTGTGGAACATTGACTCCCCGAAAAACGCCGCCCCCATGCGGACCCCATAAAGGCCCCCCGCCAACTCGCCCTCCCGCCAGATTTCCAGGGAGTGCGCCTGTCCCAACCGGTGCAGGGCCAGGTAACTTTGCACCAGGGTTTCGTCGATCCAGGTTTCCTCCCGTTCGCCGCAGGTTCGCATCACTTTTTCAAAACAGGTGTCCACCCGCACCTCCCAGAGGGGGTCTCGCAGCGTCTTCCGCGTCCCGTGCGGCACGTGAAATGTCTCCAGCGGAATGATCCCCCGCGGGTCCGGCGAAAAGCAACGGATCGACCCGTCCTCCATGGCCATGGGGAACCAGCCCTGGGCGTAGAGCTCGAGTAATTCTTGCGGCGGAATCAGCATTGCCATCGAAAGACATTTTTTTATTATGCGCGCGTGAAATGCGTGACTCTTTTTTTCGGTATGCTTGCAGCCACGGTGCTGATGGGCTGTACGGTTGCTGAACAAGACGCCGGCGCCGTCGGTAATCAATTCCAGCGGGGCATCCAGGGGCAGGGTCGTATCATTCCCAATAGCCCCACCTCTGATTCCTTTGGGCAGGAATACCACTAAGCCCTACTCTTCTTCTCATGTCTGCTCCTTCTGCCTCGTCCGGGGATAAAATCGTCATTCTTGATTTTGGTTCGCAATACACCCAGGTGATTGCCCGGAGGGTGCGCGAATGCAAGGTGTACTCTGAGATCCTGCCCTTCTGGATCAAGGCGGAGGACCTGAAGGCGGCCGCGCCGAAGGGCATCATCCTTTCCGGCGGGCCGGCCAGCGTCTACGCGCCGGGTGCTCCCAAGGTGGATAAGGCCATCTTTGACCTCGGCATCCCGGTCCTGGGAATTTGTTACGGCATGCAGCTGCTGGCTCACAACCTGGGCGGCAAGGTGGAGCGGTCCAATCGCCGGGAGTATGGACCGGGCAAACTCAAGGTGGAATCCGGCCTGAAGCTTTTCCGCAAACTGCCGACCACGCTCGACGTGTGGAACAGCCACGGCGACAAGATCACGAAGCTGCCCAAGGGCTTCCGCCCCCTGGGCAAGACCGAGAATTCCCCGCATGCCGTGATCGGCGACACGAAGCGCGACATCTACGGCCTGCAATTTCACCCCGAGGTGGCCCACACGCCCAAGGGTAAGGCCATGCTGCAAAATTTTGTGCACCAGGTCTGCGGCTGCAAATCGAAGTGGACCATGGGTTCCTTCATCGAGCAGACCTGCGAGCAGATCCGCGCCCAGGTGGGCGACGGCCAGGTCATCCTCGGTCTGAGCGGAGGGGTCGATTCCTCCGTGGCGGCGGCGTTGATTCACAAGGCCATCGGCGACCAACTGACCTGCATCTTTGTTGATAACGGTCTCCTGCGCGCCCGCGAAGGCGACGCGGTGGAGAAGCTGTTCAGCGGGGAATTCCGCATCCGCATGCAGCGGGTGGATGCTTCCAAGCGGTTTCTGACCAGGCTGAAGGGCGTGACCGATCCGGAGCAGAAGCGCAAGATCATCGGCAACGAATTCATCAAGGTCTTCGAGGCCTCGGCTCGCGAATTGAAGAAGAAATCGCCCGGCCGCTATCGGTATCTCGCGCAGGGCACTTTGTACCCGGATGTGATCGAGAGCGTTTCCATCTCGGGCAATCCGGCCGCGCTGATCAAGAGCCACCACAATGTCGGCGGCCTGCCGGAGCGCATGAAGTTTGAACTGGTCGAGCCCCTGCGACAACTCTTCAAGGACGAAGTCCGCGAGGTCGGGGCCGAGCTCGGTCTTTCCAAGGAAATCGTCCATCGCCAGCCGTTTCCCGGTCCGGGCCTGGCCGTCCGCATCCTCGGGGACATCACTCCGGAAAAATTGCGCATGGTGCGCGAGGCGGATGCCATCGTCATCGAGGAGATGAAGGCCAGCGGATGGTATTACAAAGTCTGGCAATCCTTTGCCGTGCTGCTGCCGGTGCAGTCGGTCGGCGTGATGGGTGACGAGCGGACTTACGAGAACACCGTGGCCCTGCGCATCGTGGAAAGCCGCGATGGCATGACGGCGGATTGGGTGCGGATGCCCGGCGATTTGCTGGCTCGCATCTCGGCCCGCATCATCAACGAAGTGAACGGGGTCAACCGCGTTTGCTACGACATTTCCAGCAAGCCGCCCGCCACCATCGAGTGGGAATAAGGGGTTAGGCCCCGACCCGCTTCGTATTCCTCCTGAGCGTGGGCTCAGGTTGGGCAATCCAATTGACGCCCGGCATGCGAAGACCCTTAAACAAAGGGCATGGCTGAAGAACTTGAAGTCCTCGATCCCAAGGAAGTGACGGAAGAATACCGGGCGGGCAGCCCGTTTCCCCAAGGCGCGACCTGGGATGGAAACGGAACCAACTTTGCGGTTTTTTCGGAGGGTGCGGAAGCGGTGGAGCTTTGCCTCTTCGACAAGTCGCAGGACCAGGCCGAGTCAAAGCGCATCCGCATGCGCGAGCGCACCAATGGCATCTGGCATATCTACCTGCCCGATGTCGGGCCGGGGCAGCTTTACGGCTATCGCATGCATGGCCCGTACGAACCGGCGCAGGGTCTGCGATTCAATGCCAACAAGCTCTTGCTCGACCCCTATGCGAAGGCCATCGGCCGCGACGTGCAGTGGGATGATTCCCTTTTTGGCTATACCATCGGCCATGAAAATGAGGATCTGTCTTTCGACGAACGCGACAGCGCGCCCTTCGCCCCCTTGGGCATCGTAATCGACGAGTCCTTCGACTGGGGCGACGACGCCAGCCCGGCCATTGCCTGGCATGACACCGTCATTTATGAGGCGCATGTCAAAGGCCTGACCATCAAGCACCCCGATGTTCCGGAGCATGAGCGCGGCACCTACGCGGGCATCGCCAATCCGGCCATCATCGAGTATCTGCAGAAATTGGGCATCACCGCGATCGAGTTGATGCCGATTCATTTTTTCCCCGACGACCGGCACCTGCTGGAGAAGGGACTCCATAATTATTGGGGTTACAACACCCTCGGGTTTTTCGCCCCGCAGCGGGGCTATGCGGCCCGTCGCGGCGAGCCCGCCGAGGTGGTGCGGGAATTCAAGGAGATGGTGAAAGCGCTGCACGCCGCCGGCATTGAGGTCATCCTCGACGTGGTCTACAATCATACCGCCGAAGGCAACGAACGCGGGCCCACGCTGTCCTTCCGCGGCCTGGATAACAAAGCCTACTACCGCACCGTGGCGGATGATGAGCGGTACTACATGGATTTCACCGGCTGCGGCAACACACTGAACATGGTCCATCCGCACTCGCTGCAACTGCTCATGGACAGCCTCCGCTATTGGGTGACCGACATGCATGTCGACGGCTTCCGCTTCGACCTGGCATCGGCCCTGGCCCGCGAGCTGCACGAGGTCGATCAGCTCGGGGCCTTCTTCGATACCATCTATCAAGATCCCACCCTCGCCACGGTGAAGCTCATCGCCGAGCCCTGGGATCTGGGCGACGGCGGCTATCAGGTCGGAAAATTTCCCTTGGGCTGGGCCGAGTGGAACGGAAAATACCGCGACACCGTGCGGCAGTTCTGGAAGGGCGAAATGGGCCTGCACTCGGAAATCGCCACCCGTCTGGGCGGCAGTTCCGACCTCTACGAACACACCGGCCGGCTGCCGTCATCCAGCATCAATTTTGTCACCGCGCACGACGGCTTCACTCTGCACGATCTCGTGAGCTACAACGAAAAGCACAACGAGGCCAACGGCGAGGACGGTCGCGACGGTTCGGACGACAACAACTCCTGGAACTGCGGCGCGGAAGGCGAAACGGACGATCCGGCGATCATCGCCCTGCGGGAGCAGCAGAAACGCAACCTCCTAGCGACCATGCTCTTCTCCCAGGGAGTGCCGATGATCTGCGCCGGTGATGAAATCGCCCGGACGCAGGGCGGCAACAATAACGGCTACTGCCAGGATACCGAAATTTCCTGGCACAACTGGGAGCTCAATGACCGCAGCCAGGCCCTGCTGGATTTCACCCGCCGGTTGATCCATTACCGCCGCAGACACCCGAATTTCCACCGCCGCAGCTTCTTCGAGAAGGACCCCACCGTGGCCCCGCATGAGGAAAATGTGCGCTGGCTGCGCTCTGATGGCCAGCCCATGGGCGAAACCGACTGGCAGGAAGGCGGCTGGATGCGCACCTTGGGCATGTACCTGCCCGGCACCGCGCCCGAGATTCGCGACGCCTACGGGGCGCCCGTGGACGACCATGACTTCCTGCTGCTGCTCAATGCGCACCACGAAAAGGTGGAATTCCGCATGCCCGAAGAGATCGCGAACGGCAAATGGGTGCTCGCCTTCGACACCGCGCGGCCGGAGGTGGAAAACGCCGAATTGAAAAGTTCCCCAGCTGTGGCGATGGAAGGCCGCTCGCTCATCGTCCTGCGCTGTGCCCGGCCCGAGCCGGCGGCTTGAAGTTTGTCGCATCTCCCGGGGGTCACGCCCTTGCGGGGAGGTTCGGCTATTGATATGATCCATCCATATGAGTCGGGGTTGTGCCATTTATCCGGGAAGTTTCGACCCCGTTACGTTCGGACACCTCGATATCATTCATCGGGCCAGCCAGCTTTTCGATGAGGTGATCGTGGCGGTGGCCCACAACGAGGCCAAACATGCGCTTTTCACCGTCGAGGAACGTATGGCCATGATCACCGAGTCCATCGACGGCGCGCCCCGGATCGTGGTGAAAAGGCTGGATGGCCTCCTGGTGGATTTCGCCCGGGCGCAGGATGCCTTTGTCGTCATCCGCGGCTTGCGAGCCATCTCCGACTTTGAATTTGAATTTCAAATGGCCCTCATGAACCGGCGGCTGGAGCCCCGGTTGGAGACCGTTTTCCTCACCCCCAAAGAGGACTATACTTTCCTGAGTTCCCGCATCGTCAAGGAAGTGGCCCGCTTGGGGGGAGATGTGACCCCCTTCGTATTGCCGTCCGTGGCTAAGGGACTCAAAGAGAGGTTTTTAAGAGAATTATGAAAATTTATCTTCGCCAAATCCCCCAAGGGGAAACGCTTCATATCGAGGATGAGGCCGATCCGGCCTTCCTGGAGCTGGAAGCTGCTGATATTCAACCGGTTTCGCCATTACGATATTCCCTCGACGTGGGCATCTCCGACGATGGCCTGTTCGCGGCCGGCAGTCTCAGCGTGCGGGTGAAGATGAGGTGTGTGGCCTGCCTCGAAGAATTCGAGACCGAGATCGCCGTCGACCCCTTTGCCCTCCAGAAAGAGTTGAGTGGGCGCGAGGAGGTTGACTTGGCTCCTGAAATACGCGAGGATATTCATCTTGCCCTGCCGGCTCATCCCAGATGTGATGCGGACGGACGCAAGACCTGTCCAGCCAGCTTCCCGCAAGCGCCCGCCGATGCTTCGACGCCTTCCGGTCCCGCTTGGAATGCTTTGGACAAACTAAAAACCGATAACTGAACATTTAATTACCCTGACCTATGGGAGTTCCCAAACGCAAAACCTCGAAGATGCGCCTCCGCACGCGCAAGGCAGCCAACCGCTGGCATGCCCCTAAACTTTCCAAATGCTCGCAATGCGGCGCCGCTGCTCGCAGCCATGTCGCTTGCCCTTCCTGCGGTTACTACAAAGGACGCCAGGTTCTCACCGTCGACGCCGGATAACGGTCGTCTGTGTTGTTCCAAATGGCGGCACTTCATTCTTCAGTGAAGTTCGCTCGGAGCTCGCGCGCATAGATGAAACTTGCGCTCGATGCCATGGGCGGGGACTTTGCCCCCGCCAATCCCGTTGAAGGGGCTCTCCAGGCCCTGCGGGAATATCAGGATTTTACCGTTACCCTCGTGGGTGACGAGGAGAAGGTGCGTGCCGAGGTCTCACGGCACGATATCCGCGGTCTGGAAGGCCGCATCTCCTATTACCACGCCTCTCAGGTGGTGGACATGAAGGACAGCGGCCTCGACAGTGTGCGCCGCAAAAAAGATTCTTCCGTCAGCCGCGCGGTCGATCTGGTCAAACAAGGCGATGCCGATGCGGTGGTTTCCGCCGGCCACACCGGCGCTCTCGTCGCCGCCGCCACCATTAAATTGAGGACCCTTCCGGGCATCCACCGGGCCGGCCTCGCCGTGGTCATCCCCACCCAAACCAAGGGCTTTCTTCTGATCGACGCCGGGGCCAATATTGACCCCGCCCCCGAGCACATCGTGGGTTATGCCGTCATGGGCTCGATCTACGCCCGGGAGATTCTCGGTCGCAAAAACCCCACCGTCGGGCTCATGTCCATCGGCACCGAGGCGGGCAAGGGCAACGATTTCACCAAGGAATGCTATCAGGCACTGGCCGTTACCCCGGTCAATTTTGTCGGCAACATCGAGGGGCATGGCCTCTTTCGCGATCCGATGGATGTCGTGGTCTGCGACGGCTTTATCGGCAACATCGTGCTCAAGACCGTGGAGGGCCTGGCCAAATCATTGTTCTCCTGGGTCAAGGGCGAGATCATGCAGTCGCCCATCCGCATGCTGGGCGCCTGGCTTTCCCGCGGCGCCTTTAATTCCATTCGCAAGCAAATCAGCACCGACGAATACGGGGGCAGCCCGCTCCTCGGCGTCAATGGAGTCTGCATCAAGGCCCACGGAAACTCCTCGCCCATGGCGATCAAGAACGCCATCCGCGTCGCGCGGGAGTTTGTCGGTCAGAAAGTCAACGCCCGGATCGTCGAGGCCATCCCTCATTCTCATGAAGAAATCGCCGCGCACTAAGACGCGCCAGCCCAGCCGCACAGTTTCCATCATCGGCACCGGCAGTTATGTGCCGGAACGCATCCTGACCAATGCGGAACTCGAGAAAATGGTGGAGACGAGCGATGATTGGATCACCACCCGCACCGGCATCAAGGAGCGCCGCATCGCCGCCGAGGGCGAGCATACCAGCCACATGGCCACCAAGGCGGCGGAGCGCGCCATCGAGCAGGCCGGCATCACCGCCGCCGAGATCGACCTCATCATCGTGGCCACCGTCACGCCCGATACCTTTTTTCCCTCCACCGCCTGCCATGTTCAGCGCATGCTCGCCGCGGAGAACGCCGCTTGTTTTGACATTTCCGCCGCCTGCTCCGGTTTCCTTTACGGCATCGAAGTCGCGCAGCAGTTCATCAGCAACCACACCTACAACACCATCCTGGTCATCGGTGCGGACAAGCTGAGTTCCATCGTCAACTGGCAGGACCGCAACACCGCCGTCCTCTTCGGCGATGGCGCCGGTGCCGCCGTTCTGAAATATCGCGCCGGTTCGCACGGTGTCATCACCACCTTCATGGGCAGCGACGGCAACTATGGAGACATTCTCCACATGCCCGGCGGCGGCTGCGCTGTTCCCATTACCAAGGAAAACATCGACCAGCGTCTGAACACCCTGCACATGAACGGTCGCGAGACCTTCAAGCAGGCCGTCACCTCCATGCTGGCCGCGACCAACAAGGCCCTGGAACTCAGTGGCCTCACCGTCAACGACATCACCTGCGTCATCCCGCACCAGGCCAATCTCCGCATCATCGAGGCCCTCGCCGAGCGCCTCGACCTCCCGCTCTCCCGTTTTCAGGTGAATTTGGATCGTTACGGCAACACCTCCGCCGCCGCCGTCGCGATTGCCCTCGATGAGGCCAATCGCAGCGAGCGTTTCCAGGTCGGCGATTATATCCTCATGGTCGTTTTTGGCGGGGGTCTCACCTACGCCAGCTCCGTCGTGCAGTGGTAGGCGGCATTTGTTCGCTTCCGTTCCCGCTCATTAATCAGTAGGAGAAGCTCACGCTTGCGCCGCCCCAGAATGTGTCGGGCGACGTATTCGAGAGCTGTGTGAGAGCCCGGCTGTAGGCTCCAAAGGCCGATACCGTGATATGACGGCTGACCCTCCAGGGCACCGCCACTCCGCACTCGATATTGTTCGCGCCAACGAAAGGCTCAGGCTCACCCTCGGAGCCGTCCCTGGTGTTATACTCAAAATTCACGCCGAGGGCGCCCCAGGGTTCCAGCGAAAGAATGTCGCGATAAATAGGCATCCGCCCATCCATTCGAAAGAGCAGGTAGCTGGAAGCCGCTTGCACAAATCCGTTGCCGTCGTCCGCATCCGGCCCCAGCGCGAAACAATAACTCACGGACGGAATGAGGGTTATCGGTCCCAGTTCCCAACCGTAAGCGACGGCTGCGGTCAGGTCGTTTGAGAAAAAATTTCCTTCGGCGTACCCGTAAGTGAACATGTATTGCAGGCTCAACTCGAAGTCTCCCAGCAGCCGCGTATAAACTATGCTCGCGTCGGTCTCCCGATAGCTCGCTCCTTGGGTGGCAAAGCATTGCCAGACATTCATGGTGAGAAAGTCCGTGTCGGTCAGGCCCCAGGTCACGTCGAGATTGACCCAATAGATGCCCGAGCCATAGCCGCGCTCGCGCAAGGAATTCAGCCCGCGATCCATGAACAGGCTGTCCCAGCCCGTGGAGAGGCTGGCTTCGAAAGTTTTTTCCGCGTCGGCCACCACTTGGCCGGGGTTGCCCCCCTGGATGAATTCTTCGACCAGCGGCCACCAATCGTTCTCCGTCTGATTGAGCGTGCCGGTGAAGGTGATGTCACGCTGCGGCCAGTAGTAGGCAAAGGAGTTGCCGTGTCCGTCGTGTCCCCAGAGCTCGCCCAGGTCTCCATCGAGTTCCACCCGGTACAGCCCCAATCCGTAGGAGATCCCGTCCTCGCCCACGGGCACGGCTTCACGCATGGTCTCCAGCGAGGAGGCCTTTTTAAACAACGCCCCGCTGGCCAACCCGCGCAGGAATCTCTCCAGATCACGCGCCGTGCTAATCAGGCCGCCGCCCGCCCAATCCGCGCTTTGCCGGGGCTTGTTGTGCAGATCTTCATCGCCCTCGTACCGGTGGGAGGGCTCGTCCCCCCTTTGCCGCTCCTTATAGGTAAGCCAGGTGTCGTTCATTCTCAGTGGCTCGAAGATTTCCTCGCGAAAGACTTGGTGAAGGGGATGACCGGTCACTTTTTCGATGATGAGTCCGAGGAGCACATAGTTCGTATCGGAGTAATGAAAGCGCCGGCCGCGCTTCCTGGTCGGCATATCTCCGGCCATGATGAGAATGTCGTTTGGATTCCAGCTTCGTCCCGGTTCGGCCAGGAATGCGCCGAGGAAGGCATTGTTTCCCGCGTGATCCTTGGGCCCGTCGGTCCAGTAGTCGGGCAGCCCGCTGGTATGCGAGAGCAGTTGACGGATGGTGATCTCGCGGTCGAAGCCTTGCCGGCCGGGCAGGACCTTGCCCAGCCGGTCATCAAGATTCAGCATTCCTCGTTCGGAGAGCCTGAGTGCCGTGGCTGCAGTGACCGCCTTGGTGATGCTGGCTACCTCGAAGGGCGTTGCGACCGTCATCAGTGGGGAACCCGGTCCGGCCACGAATCCCGCGGCATCCTCGACCAGGACGCCGTTGGCCTTGGCAATGCGTACGACACCGCCGCCCCGGCCTTCGTTGCGGGTCACTAGCCGGGCGAGCACATCTTTGACTAAAAGAGCCCGGTCCGCCTGGGCCCAAGCGGAGCCGAGAAGGGTGAGGAAAATGACCGTCTGCCAACCCGTGTGAAAGGCATGCTTTGGACCCATTTCAGGGCATCCTTCCAGAAAGTCCGATCCCGTCACGCTCAAAGAAAATGGACAGCCTATGGCGGCTGTGGTGCGGGCCGGAGGATGGACAGGAGGCCCGATGTACGGGATAATGGGGCATGCTCATCGACACCCATGCCCACTTGGACTACCCCGACTTCGCCGACGATATCGACGGAGTGATTGCCCGGGCCGCTGAGGCCGGTGTCACTCGCATCATCACCATTGGCACCGGCCTCGAGAGCAGTCGCCGCGCCGTCGCTCTCGCCGAAAAATATCCCAACGTCTTCGCCGTCGTCGGCGTCCATCCCACCAACGTGCTCGAGGAAGTGCCCGACTTCCTCCCCGCCCTCCGCGAAATCGCCCAACACCCCAAGGTCGCCGCCATCGGCGAAACCGGCCTCGACTACCACCGCCTCCCCAGCGAGGAAAAATCCCAGACCTCCCCCACCATGGGTGCCTTGCAGGCCGAGGTTGGTGAAGACATGGAAGCTGCCATCATCGACGGTGCCTACAAATCCGCCCAGGCCGAGGCCTTCCGCGCCCAGCTCGACCTCGCCGAGGAATTGAAACTCAACGTCGTCATCCACCAGCGCGACGCGTGGGATGACACCCTGGATCTTCTGCGGCCCTACACCGGCCGCGTGCGCGGCGTTTATCATTGCTTCGGCAATCTCCCTGAACAGGCTGCCGCCATCATCGCCCTGGGCCATCTGGTTTCCTTCACCGGCATCATCACCTTCAAGAATGCGGCCCTGGTTCGCGAAACCGCCATGGCCATAACGCTCGACGACTTCATGGTGGAAACCGATTGCCCCTATCTCGCGCCCGTGCCGAATCGCGGCCAGCGCTGCGAGCCCGCGCACACCCAGCTGGTGGCCGCAAAAATCGCGGAGATTCGTGGCGTTGGCCTCGACGACATCGCGCTTCGCACCACCAAGACCGCGGAAAGTTTTTTTCGGCTGAACGGCTAAACCATTGTCTTTAAAAGCCCCGCAGGATATTCTGCCGAAAACTCCCGCTTGTTATGCGTTGGAATATTAGCAGACTAATCCTCGTCGGTTACGCCATCTCTCTCCTCTTCGTCATCATCTTCGGCGGCGTGGCCTACTACGTCTCCCAGGATTTGCTGGCCTCCTTCGAGCAGCGAAGAAAAGCCAATCTTATCATTTCCGAAGCCGTCGGCTTGCTGACCCTTATTCAGGATGCCGAGACCGCTCAGCGTGGTTTTATTATCACCGGTACGGACGCCTATCTCGACCCGTACAATCGTTCCCTGCGCGAATTGCCGGTGGCCCTGCGCGAGTTTAGAAAGAATGCCCTCGCCTCCGGTCGCGACGAAAGCGCCTTGAACGAGTTACAGCAACTCATCGACGACAAGCTCGCCGAGCTCGGGCAGACCATTCAGCTGCGCCGCGCCTCCGGCTTTGAAACCGCGGCCGGCGTGGTGGCCAGCGATACAGGCAAGAAGTTCATGGATCGCATCCGCGCCATTTTGGAGAACATCAAGGCTGCGGAGGGCCAGGTCTACGAGGAGAGCAATGCCCGGGCGGAGTCCGATTCCGAACTCTTCAGCAACGTTCTCTTCTTCGGTCTGCCCATCGCGATGATCGCCATGATCGTCGTCGGACTCATTACCGCCCGCAGCATTTCCCGTCCCCTTATTGAAATGGCGGGAGCCGCCGAACGCATCGCTTCCGGCGATCTGGCCGTGACCGTCCAGCGCAGCTCTTCCATCGCGGAAGTCAATTCCCTGGCCGCTGCCTTTGCCACCATGGTCAGCGGGTTGCGGCAATCGGCCGGGATCAGCGAACGCCTCGCCTCGGGCGATCTCACTGTGCAGGTCCAGCCTCAGTCCGACGCCGACGTCTCCGGCAAGGCCCAGGCCGACATGGTCAAAAAACTTTCCGAGCTGGTCGAGCAGGTCCAGCGCTCCGGCGTGCAGGTCAATTCCTCGTCCGTGCAAATTGCCGCCACCAGCAAGCAGCAGCAGAGCACCGCCACCGAGATGGCCGCCACCACCACCGAAATCGGCACCACCGCCAAGGAGATGTCCGCGACCTCCACGGAACTCCTCAAGGCCGCTGATAACGTCAACGTCATCTCCCAGCAACTGGCCGGCCTCGCCGTTGGCGGCAAGGATGGCCTCACCCGCATGGAACAGATCATGCGCCAGATCATGGAGGCCTCGTCCTCCATCACGGCGCGGCTCGGTGAGATGAACGACAAGGCTGGCAACATCGGCAGCGTCGTCACCACCATCACCAAGATCGCCGACCAGACCAACCTCCTGTCGCTCAACGCCGCCATTGAGGCCGAAAAAGCCGGCGAATACGGCCGGGGCTTTTCCGTCGTGGCCGGCGAAATTCGCCGTCTGGCCGATCAAACCGCCGCTTCCACTCTCGACATTGAGCAGATGGTCAAGGAGATGCTCGGCTCGGTTTCTGCCGGCGTCATGGGCATGGACAAGTTCTCCGAGGAAGTTCGTCGCAGCGCTCGTGAGGTTACCGATGTCAGCCGCCAGATCGACCAAATGATCGAGCGCGTCCAATCTCTCGCTCCCAGCATCGAGTCCGTTTACGAAGGCATGCAGGCCCAGACCCAGGGCTCCAGCCAGATCAGCGAGGCCCTGTCTCAGCTCGGTGAGGCGGCCCGCCAGACCGCCGACGCCATTCGCGATTCCAATCGTGCCGTCGATCAGTTGAACGACGCTTCCCGCGGTCTGCAGACGGCCATCTCCCGCTTCAAACTCCACTGACATGCTCCATGTGCTCTGTCGCATCGGCCGGGACGCCTACGCGATCTCCAGCGGGGCGGTGGAACGCATTTTGCCTTTTGCCGCGCTGAAGGCCCTGCCGGGCGGCGAGCGGGGATTGACCGGTCTGTTGAATTACCAGGGGCACGCCGTGCCCGTCGTCGACCTCTGCCTTCTCCTTTCCGGCGTGCCCGCCCGCGAGGTCATGAACACCCGTATTCTCCTCTGTCCGCTGCCGGAATCAGCCTCTGGCAAACTCGGCCTGCTGGTCGAGGGAGTCACCAAAACGCAGCGTTTAACCGACAGCGATTTTTCCCCCGGCGGAGCCGAAGGCGACACTTGTCTCGGCCCTGTGACCTCTCGTGCCGAAGGCCTGGTCCAGCGCATCGAGGTCCCCCGGATTTTGCCAAAGGGCCTCCTGTCCAGCCTGGGCCTGCCGGAGGAATTCCCCGCGTGAATGCCCTCGATTCCATCGCGGAACTCCTGCATCTGGAATACGGCTTTGATGCCTCGCATCCCGGCACAGAACGGCTTCGGCGCATGGTCAGTGAGCGTTGTCAGGCCACGGACCGGCCGACTCCGGAGGAGTATTTGTTTCTCCTCGAAAATTCCCGCGAGGAACGCGATGCCCTGCTGGAAACCATCATCGTTCCCGAGACCTATTTCTTCCGCCACCGCGAATCTTTCCACGCCCTGGTCGATTGGGCCCGGAGGCGGAATCGATTTCCCGTGCGCATTCTCAGTGCGGCCTGCTCCACCGGCGAGGAAGCTTATTCCATCGCCATGGCCCTGCTGGACGCCGGGTTTACCGCCGAACAGTTTCACATCGAGGGGTGTGATGTGAGTCCCGCCTCATTGGAGTATGCCCGCCACGGTGTCTACACCGGCAAGGCCTTCCGCTCCGACGACCAGGAATGGCGGGAGCGTTATTTCACCGCGACTCAGGAGGGTTGGAAAATCAATCAGGCTCTGCGGCCTCTGGTCCATTTCCGTCTCGGCAATTTGCTCACCTTCGATGCCCGGGGAACCTGGGATGCCATTTTTTGCCGCAACGTCATGATCTACTTTTCTCCGGCCCGCCAAAAGCAGGTCGTGGATCTGCTCGGTCGCGCCTTGGCCGAGGGCGGCTTGCTTTTCCTCGGTCCGGCCGAGCCGCCCATTTTTCTGGCCAACGGCTGGACCTCTTCCGGCTACACCATGAGTTTTTCCTGCCTGAGGCAGCCGGCCTCTTCCGCCGCGGTCCCGGTCAAAACATTCCCAAAATCCGTGCCGCCCTTGCCCCGCAAGAGGAGTGTGACCTCGCCCCCTGCGCCAGCGGCTGAGCCGCCCCTTGAAGAAGATCCGCTCGAAGCCGCCCGCCGGCTGGCCGACGCCGGCCGGCTCCAGGAGGCGGAGGCCGCTCTGATCCAGCTCTGCCAGACCCAGCCGCAGAATGCCGATGCTTATTTCCTCAGCGGCCTGGTCGCCGAAACCCAGGAGCGAAACGAACTGGCCGAATCCCACTATCGCAAGGCCCTGTATCTCGCCCCCGGCCACGCCGAGACTCTGCGCCACATGGCCCTCCTGCTTCGGCACCAGGGGCGTAAACTGGCCGCCGAAAATCTCCTGCGCCGCGCGGGCCGCCACACCGTCACCTAATGTCTCTGGACTCTTCCAATTTGGATCAGCCCATCCCCGCCGGTCGCCGGGAGGAGTGGGCCGCGTCGCTGGCGTCTGTCCCGAATGACGGTCAGCCCAAGGCCACTCAGCGCTTGTTTTTGTTTCGCATCCATGAGGAATGGTTTGGCGTTGATCCGGCCGTTTTGGCCATGACCATTCCGTATGTCCGGCCTCGCCAGTTGCCTCATCAGCGCGGCAGGGTGGTCGAGGGCATGATCAACGCGGATGGCCGCGTCATTCTCTGTCTTTCCATGGAACGCTTCGCCGGGGTCGTACCGAAAATCGGCCCGGATTCCAGCCGGAGGCTGCTCGTCTTCTCCTGGCAAAAATGGCTGTTCGCCATGGCGGTCAGCGAAATCCTCGGCGTCGAGGATGTCGCCTCGGATGACGGCACCTCCCTGCCGGAAAGCGCCAACGAGGCTCTGCGCAAATGCGCGCGCAGCATTGTCCTGCATAAGGGGCGGGCCGTGACCGTGCTCGAAGCCAGCCCCTTCATTGATCAACTAAAAGAGGCCTTGCGATGAGCGGCGACGACCTCAGCGATTTTTCCATGGAGGAACTCTTCCGCGCCGAAGCGGAAGGCCAGTGCCGCGTCCTCTCCGAGAGCCTCCTCGCCGTGGAGAAAGCCGCCGATCCCGCCGCCTTGCTGGAGAGTCTCATGCGCTCGGCCCACTCCTTGAAAGGGGCCGCCCGGATCATCGGATTGGATCAGGCCGTTCATGTGGCCCATGCCATGGAGGAATGTTTTGTCCAGGCTCAAAAGGTCAATATGGCCCCCGACGCCGCCACGATCGACGTCCTCCTGCACGGCGTGGACCTGCTCGCAAAATTGGCGGGGGTCTCGGTCGGCGAAGTCCCCCCCTCGGAGGTGCAGGACTTCGTCCGTTCCTGCCAGAATCCCCCTCCAAGAGTGGGCAAAGAGGGGGGCAAAAAAGCCACAAATCCCCCCCCGGCTGAGGCGGTGGCGGAAGAGCGGCGCGATATCCGCATCGATGCCGAACGTCTAGACTCCCTCGTCGGCCTCGCCGGTCAGGCCTTGGTTGCCGCCCAGGTCGGCAACAAGGAACTCCTCGGCGCGCGGGGCCTTCTCCGCCAGCTCCAATCCCTCCTCTCGCAAACCCAGGCCGCTTCCAGCGAGGCCCGTCGCAGCGCGCTCCTCACCCAGGCCATGGCCTTGGCCGCCCAAGGGCAATCCACCCTGGTGGAGGACTTTGAGCGCAAGGACGTGCAGGCCCGCCGCATGGTCAATCTCTGCAACCGTATTTACAACGAGACTCTCGCCTGCCGTCTCCGTCCGTTCGGAGACATCACATCCGGTCTCCATCGGCTCGCTCGCGATCTCGCCCGCAGCCTCGGCCGGGAACTCACTTTCGAGATCTCCGGAGAGGATACCGAAGTCGATCGGGACCTCCTCGACCGGCTCGACGGCCCTCTTTCCCATCTCATCCGCAACGCCCTGGATCACGGCCTCGAAATTCCTGAAGAGCGTGAGAAAGCAGGAAAATCACGAAACGGAACCCTGCGCATTTCCGCCCGCCACCACGCCGGCTGGCTGGTCATCGCTGTCTCGGATGATGGCAAAGGCCTGAACTTTACCCAAATCAAGGAAGTCATCGTCGATCGTGGCCTGGCCTCCGCGGAGCACGTCGATGAAATGCTGGAAAGCGAATTGCTCGAATTCCTCCTCCTTCCCGGTTTTTCCCTGCGCAAGCAGGTCACCGAGGTCTCCGGTCGCGGCGTCGGCCTGGACGCGGTGCGCGCCATGGTCTACGGGGCCGGCGGTTCCCTGCGTCTGGCTCGCAGCGAGCAGGGCGGTTTCCTCTGCGAGATCATTCTCCCCGTTTCGCTGTCGTTGGTCCGCGCCCTGGTGGCGGAAATCTCGGGAGACTACTTTGCCTTTCCGCTCACCCGCGTCGAGCGGGTGCTGGAAGTGCAGCCCCAGGACATTCACGCTGCCGCCGGTCGGCAGCACATCTTTCTCAATGAAGAACGCATTGAGGTGTTGAGCGCCGCCCAAGCTCTTGAGCTGGACACGGCGGAGTCGGAGACGCCAGGCACCTCATTGATTATCGTACATGGCCCCCAAGGCAGGCTGGGGCTTGCGGTGGACCGCTTCATCGGGCAAAAGGAACTCTCCATCCAGCGCCTCGATTCCCATCTCGGGCGCATGCAGGATGTCAGCGCGACGGCGCTGCTGGAGGATGGGGAACCCGTGGTGGTCATCGATGTCAACGACCTGGCGATCACCGCCACGAATTTCTCCTCCGGCTCCCGCTATCGCCCGCTCGCCACCGATGCGGGCCGGCAAGTGGCCAACGTCCGGCGCATTCTGGTCGCGGACGATTCGCTGACCGTGCGGGAACTCGAGCGGAAGCTGCTCGCTTCCCGCGGTTACCTGGTCGAGACCGCCATCGACGGCTCCGATGCTTGGAATGCCCTGCGCGGGGGTTCCTATGACCTGCTGGTGACGGACATCGACATGCCGCGCATGGACGGGATCGAATTGACCCGGCTGATCCGGGGCGATGCGCGGTTGCGCGACCTCCCGATCGTCATTGTTTCCTACAAGGACCGCGAGGAGGACAAATCGCGGGGCCTCGAAGCAGGGGCCGACTTTTATCTGCCGAAATCCAGTTATCAGGATGAATCCCTTCTCCATGCCGTACAGGAACTGATCGGCGATCCGGTTGTCGCGTCATGAGGATCGGCATTGTCAACGACTCGAAGGTCGCCCTGCGTGCCATCAAATTGGTGGTGGAAGGCGAAAAGGACATTTCGGTCGCCTGGACGGCGGAGGATGGAGCCGAGGCGATCGAGCGCTGCCGGCAGGAACGCCCCGACATGATCCTCATGGATATTGTCATGCCGCATGTCAATGGCGTCGAGGCCACCCGTCGGATCATGCAGGAAACTCCGTGTCCGATTCTCATTGTGACCGCCTCGGTGGGGGCCAACGTTGGGGAAGTCTTTGAAGCGATGGGAGCCGGCGCCATGGACGTGGTGGCGACGCCGAGGCTGGACGAGGCGGAGCCGCGACGCCTCCTCCTCCAGAAGATTCGAGGCATTGCCAGCATTTCCGAATTTCCCATGGCCAGAGGCGAACAGAAGCGGAAAAAAATCCCCTTTGGCCATGCGGACTGCGGTGTATTGATTGGCGCCTCGGCGGGAGGACCGGCCGTGCTGGCTGAAATACTCAAGGCCCTGCCAGCCGACCTCGGACCGGGTGTGGTCATCGTGCAACACGTTGACGAGCGGTTTGCGACGGAATTGGCCTCATGGCTGGGAGCGAATTCCGCGATGACTGTCCGGCTGGCCGAGGAAGGCGAAGAAGTCACGCGCGGGACGGTCTTGATTTCCAAAGGCGGCTCGCATCTGGTTTTCGGCCGGGATGGAAATTTGCACTACAAAGACGATCCGAAGCTGTCTTATCAGCCTTCGGTCGATGTGTTTTTTGAAAGCGCGGTGAAGTATGGGCCGAAATACATGCTGGGCATTCTGCTCACCGGCATGGGGCGGGATGGCGCGGCCGGCTTGAAGAAGCTGCGCAAGGCCGGACATCTCACGATTGCGCAGGATGAACAGAGTTCGGCCATCTATGGCATGCCCCGGGCGGCAGCCGAAATGGGAGCCGCCGAGGAAATTTTGTCTCCCCCCTCCATCATTAATCGTATTATCACATGGAGCAACGAGCCCGACATGCCATGAACGAAAAAAGTTCGAATGCCGATATATCGGGCTGGCCCAAAAAGCCCGCCATGGTGCTGCTGGTCGATGACCAGGCCCTGGTGGGCGAGTCCATGCGGCGGCTGCTGCTCAAGGAAGAGGACATCGATTTTCATTTTTGCGCGGATGCCGCCCTGGCTGTCGAACAGGCCCGGCGGATCAGGCCGACGGTCATCCTGCAGGATCTGGTGATGCCCGGGGCCAGCGGACTCGATCTGGTCCGGCTCTATCGGGGCGATCCGGATTTGCAAGGTGTCCCGGTGATCGTGCTTTCGGTGCGCGAGGAACCGGAGACCAAGCGGGATGCCTTCGCGGCGGGGGCCAGCGACTATCTGGTCAAACTGCCCGACCGGCTCGAAATGCTGGCCCGCATCCGCTACCATTCGGGGGCTTATCTGGCCCAGCGCGAAAGGGATGAAGCCATGCGTGCCCTCCGGCAAAGCCAGCATGAACTGGTCGATTCCAACACGGCGCTGATTTCGCTCAATCAAAAGCTGGAGGTCGCGACCAAGGCCAAGTCGGAATTTCTGGCCATGATGAGCCACGAAATTCGCACGCCGCTCAATGGCGTGCTGGGCTTTTCCGACCTGCTGGTGGAGACCGCGCTCAACGACGAACAGCGTACCCTGGTGGAGACCATCCGCTCCAGCGGTCGCTCCCTGCTCACGGTGATCAATGACGTGCTCGATTTTTCCAAGATCGAGGCCGGAAAAATGTCCATCGTGAGCGAGCCGTTCGACATCCGGAGTTGCATCCGCGAGGCCTGCGAACTTTTTGTGCCCGCCGCGCGCGAGGGCGGCACCAAGCTGGGTTGGACGGTCGCGGAGGGTGTGCCTCTCCAGGGGGCGGGCGATCCCATGCGGCTGCGGCAGGTGATTTCCAACCTGGTGTCCAACGCGGTCAAATTCACCCGCGCGGGCGAGATCGATGTCACGGTTGATCCCGGCAATTCCCACGAGTTGAGCGGGGTGATGCAGCGCTATTATGCCCCGCCGGAGGACAAGTCTTTCTACCTGCGGGTCAGTGTGGCTGATACCGGGATCGGCATTCCGGCGGAGAAGCGCGACCAGCTTTTTAATACTTTCGACCAACTGGACCCGTCCACCGCGCGGAAATTCGGGGGCAGCGGGCTGGGCCTGGCAATTTGCCGGAGACTCTGCCAACTCATGGGCGGAGAGATCTGGACCACGACGGGCCGGTCTCGCGGCAGTGAATTTGTTTTTATGATCAAGCTGGAGCCTACTCCGGAGACGGCCCAATCCGAGCATCCGAAAAACCCAATGGACGAAGTGAGTGTTTCCGAGTGCCTGGCGCAATCCCGCGTCGTGGTGGCGGAGGACAACAAGATCAATGCCCTGCTGATTTCCAAGATGCTGGAGAAATTCGGTGTGGATGCGAGCGTGGTGGTCAACGGGGTGCTGGCCATCGAGGCGGCGGTCGAGGCCGAGGCGGACCTGATCTTCATGGACGTGCAGATGCCCGAAGTCGACGGTCTGGAGGCGACCCGGGCCATCCGGAAAGAGGAGGCCCAAAAGGATGGGGCCCGTCCCTGCTACATCATCGCCCTGACGGCCGAAGCCATGCAGGGGGATGCGGAGCGCTGTCTGGCCGCCGGCATGAATGCTTATCTGACCAAGCCCCTGCGCACGCCCGATCTCGCGTCGGCGCTGGCGAAGTATTGCAGTTATCGGAACGGGTTGTCATCCTGACGCCATGCCCTCGTTCGACCTAGTTTCCGAAGTTGACCGTATGGAGGTCAAAAATGCCATCGATCAATCCTTGCGCGAGCTGGGTACACGCTTTGATTTCAAGGGAGCGCTGGCCACGATCGAGCTCGACCCCAAGACCGGAAATATCCTGCTGACGGTGGATGATGGCGCCCGGATGAAGGCCCTGCGCGAGATCGTCATGGGCAAGCTGGCCAAGCGTGGCGTGGATCTGCGCAATGTGGATCAAAAAGACCCCGACATTTCACCGCTGGGGCATTCCCGGCAGGAGATCGCGATCAAGCAGGGTTTTGAGGGTGATAAAGCGAAGGAGATCACCAAGGCGATCAAGGCCCTGGGCTTAAAGGTGCAGGCGGCCCTACAGGATGGCCAGGTGAGGGTGACCGGCACCAAGAAGGATGATCTGCAGAAGGTCATTGCCGCTCTGCGGGCGGCCGATTTTGAGGTGGCGCTGGCCTTTAAAAATTTCCGCGACTAGGAAATCTGCTCGGCGATGCGCAGAAGCGCGTCACGGGGCGAGGCGGCGGCGGTGATGGGCCGACCGATCACGAGATAGCTCGCGCCCGCCGCGATGGCGTCGGCCGGGGTCATGATGCGCTGCTGATCGTTGGCGTCGGCTCCGGGGGGGCGGACGCCGGGGGTAACGATGGTTAAGGCGGGGCCAAACTCCTGACGAAGGGGGGTGATTTCATGGGGACTGCAGACCACACCACGCAGGCCCACGCCGGAGCCAAGACGGACCAGATTGACCACTTGTTCGGCCGGAGTGGCGGAGACGCCAACGCCGTGAAGTTCATCGGCGTTCATGCTGGTCAGGACGGTCACGCCGAGCACGAGAAGGGAGCTGTTTTCCGAGGCGGCGACGGCTTCGCCGACCATCTTGCGGCCACCCGAGAGATGTATGGTGGTCATGTCCGCGCCGAGCTGCACGGCGGAGTGAACCGCCTCGCGGGCGGTGTTGGGAATGTCGTGGAACTTGAGGTCGAGGAAGACCTTGTAGCCGCGCTCCTTGATGGCCCGCACGATGGAAGGGCCTTCGGCGGTGAAGAGCTGGAGGCCGATTTTGACCCAGGCGGCGGCGTCGCCGAGCTTGTCGGTCAGTTGGAAGGCGGAGGCCGCATTGGGCGCGTCGAGCGCGACGATGATTTTTTCTTTAGCCGGAGTGATCATTGACAGAGGATGCCCGGCCATGAAGATGCGCGCCCTTGCGAAAGTCAATTTGCATCTGCGCATTCTCGGCCGCAGGGCGGACGGTTTCCATGATATCGAGACGCTGATGGTGCCGGTTTCGCTGGGCGATGAACTGGTGGTGGAGACCTCGTTGGGGCGCACGGTGAAGGTGGAGTGCGACCATCCGGACGTGCCGAAAGGCGTGGATAACCTGGTGGCCCGGGCGGCCCGGCAATTTTCCGAAGACACAGGGCGCCATTTTGCGGTCCGCATCCTGCTGGAGAAAAAAATTCCCATGGGAGCCGGCCTGGGCGGCGGAAGCAGCGATGCCGCGGCGGTGCTGCTGGCCCTGGATGCGCTTTTTGAAACCCATCTGGGACCGGATCTACTTGAGGCCATGGCGGCGAAGCTGGGTTCGGACGTGCCGTTTTTCATCCGGCAGAAACCGGCGATCTGTCGCGGGCGCGGCGAGATCATCGAGCCGGTCGCATTCGCGGAGAAACTGCCCCTGCTTCTGATCAAGCCACCCTTTGGCGTAGAAACGCCGTGGGCCTATAAAAGCTGGGCCGCTTCGCAAAGTCTGCCGGGTGATTATGAAGGGGAGCAGAAGCTCGCGGAGTGGAAGGTCTTCAACGATCTGGAGCGCCCGGTTTTTGAAAAATTTCCCGTGCTGGCCGTCATGAAAAAATGGCTGCAGGAACAGGGGGCCGTGCAGGTGGCGGCGATGTCGGGTTCGGGCTCCACCATGTTTGCAATTCTGAAAGACGCGTCGGCGGGGCCGGCTCTGGAAAAGAAAGTGAAGGCTGTTTTTGGGGAGACGCTCTGGACCTCCCTCTGCCACACCTAATCACTCGAAGCGCACGGCCACGGCCGGAGCCACACGCGCGGCGCGCCAGGCCGGAAAAAGGGCGGCCAGCAGCGCAACGGGAATAATCCACAAGGGCGTCAGCGCAAGGGCGGGCCAGGGGTAGCTTAAGGCGATGGTCCAGCCGAAGAAGGCCTTGTTGACGACCCATGTGAGGATCACGGCGAGAAGACTGCCGCTGAGGAGTCCGACGATGCTGGCGGTGAGCCCGATCAAGGCGGCTTCGCCGAGGAAGATGCCGAGAACCTGCCGGCGGGAAGCCCCAATGGCGCGCAGCACCCCGATTTCGCGTTCCCGTTCCATGACAAGCACGCTCAGGGAGAAAAGAATTCCCGTCACAGCCACGAGCACGGCAATAGCCCGCAGGGCTGAGGTCACGGCGAAGGTCGCGTCGAAAATCTGCAGGACACGATTCTTCAACGCGGCATTGTCGAAGATGGCGAATTGTCCCTGTGCGCCGAACCGGGAGCGGAAATCAGCGGCTACTTTTTGAGCGGAAACGTCCTTCGGCAACTTGAGAGCCAGTGAGTGAAAACGATCGTCCTTCCAGTGGCGGTCGAAGAGGCGGCGCTGCATAAGAATCGTGCCCTGATCGCGGGCGAAATCCCGATAGACTCCTGCCACGGGAAAAATCTGCGGGCCGGCCGGCGTGGGCAGAGTGATCTCGTCTCCGATCGGAAACCGAGTGGCGAAACTTTCCGAAACGGCCACGGCTAGACCGTCCTGAAATTTCCTCGCGGCGTTGGAGGGGGAGTCCGGTAAAAATTCCAGATCGCCGCGGGCCCGGCCGTCGACCACAGCGAGAGCCGAGGGGTGATCACGGAATCGGATGGGCATTTCCCGGAAGGTGGAAGCCTCCACTCCAGCCTGCTTTTTAGCCCAGTCCAGGGTTTCCACCGGCAGAAAAGCCTGCGGTCCGGCGATGTCATTGATGGCGGGAGCAAAGTAGATATCGGCGACGAGCGTATGATCGACCCAGCGCAACACGCTGGCGCGAAAGGAATGAATCATCACGGTCACGCTGATGGTCATGGCCACGGCCGCTCCGAGGGCGGCGATGGTCATGGCATTGCGGTGCAGCGAACGAATGAGGTGATCTGAAGCGAGACGGGCGAGGGTGCCGCAAGGGCGAAAGCAGCGGGCGACAAAGACCGCGAACCAGGGCACCAGCAGGGAAAATCCGGCGATGACCGCGCCAGCCGCAGCGAAACCAAGGAATTTCGATCCGCCGTGAAGCGAGAGGAAGCTGGCGGCAGCGGCCACCGCAAGAAAAAGCACCGCGCCACGAAGCCCCCAGGGACGGAGCGGAGAGAATATTTCCCGGGCGGCACCCGGATGGAGAATGCGGGCGGGATCGCAACGGGCCGCTTCCGAGGCGGGCAGCCAGGCCGCTCCAAGAGCGGCTACCAAGCCGAGCAGAAAAGCCTGGGCGACTTGCGCCGACGACAGTCCGAATTGATCGATAGCCACCAGCCCGTAGAGCGAAGAAACCGAGAGCGAGATGGATGGCGCCAGTCCGCGCGCGACGACGGGCGCGAGGAACAGGGCGAGGGCGGTGCCGAGGAGCGCTTCGAGGGCAGCCTCGCCGAGAAAGAGCAGGCGCACTTCTCGTCGGGTGGCGCCACAGGTCCGCAGAATGGCGATCTCCGTGCGGCGCCGAATGACGGAGGCACCGACGCTGTTGTAGATCAAAAACATGCCAACGATCACAGAGACGAGGCTCATGGCAGTGAGGTTTAATTGGAACGCGGCCAGCATGGTTTCCATTTCCTGGCTGCGGGCCGCAGGCGGAGCGATGATGGCATCCTGCGGGGCAATCCGGCGCAGTCGCGCGATGACGGCCTCCTTTTCGGCGGGATTTTTCAGCAGAATCTGGATGGAGGAGAGTCGTCCGACCGAGCCCAGAAGCTCCTGAGCCCAACCGATATCCATGGCTGCCAGACGGGATTCACCCCGCGCCACCACGTTATCGGCCTGCAAGATAAAGGCGGGTTCCAGTTGATGGAAACGGCTGCTGGCCAGAACCCGCCGCGGGCCGGTCTGCCCGAGTTCGCTGGTGGTGGCAATGGCGGTGGGATCGGCCAGCCATCGTTCGAGGTCGAGTCTTTGATTTCCCACGGAGTCCAGACGAAAGGAAAAGAGGTCCGCGCCGGTGAGGGGGTCGACGCCCAAAATGCGCAGATATTCCCCTGGCTCGTCGGGCAAAGTGACCACGCCTTCAACGAGTGGGGTCGCGGCCCGCACGCCCTCGGTGGCGACCACGGCGGGAAAGATGGCATCGGGGAGGTCGGGGCTCCGGATTTCGAGATCCGCCCGGCCCGTGGTCAGCTCCGCCGCCGTTTGAAAGCCGGAAAGCGCTCCGCGATTAGCGATCTGGATGGCCAGAAAAACGGTGATACCGAGAGCGAGGCCGAACACATTGAGGCAGGCGAGGAAAGGCTGCCGCCAGGAACGACGCAGGATTTGCCGCCAGAAAAGGGTGAGGAACCGCGGCGTCATGGGGCCCGGCGCCGGGATCAGGTCTGGGTACGGACGGCGGCGCGCTGGAGCAGGCGCTGCAGGCGCTTGACGGCAGACTCGTCGACGATCTTTTTGCCCTCGCGTCCGGTGACGTAAAAGCTGTCCATGGCCACATCCATTTCCGTGGTGATGCGGGATAGTTCGATACTCACGCCGCCTTCGCTGAAGGCGCGCAGGAGATCGTAGAGCAGGCCCAGGCGATCCGGCGTCTGGATGTCGACCAGCGTGTAGTTGGGGTGCGAGTGGTTATCGACTACGATCTTGGTCGGCAATTCGGCCTCCTGCGAAATGCGGTAGGAGCGCATGCGCATCTCTTTGTTGAGCAGCGGGGAGAAGTCATACTCCTCGACTGAGAGCGAATCGCATAGGCGGGTTTCCACCCGGGCGATATCGCGCACGCCCGTGACGGGGGTCAACTGGGTGCTGCACACGCGGAAGATGTCGATGGCGAGATTGTCTCCGCGGGTGAAGATGTCGGCGCTCAAAATATTGATCTGCACGGACAGGAAGGCACCGGCGAGCCGTTCGAGCAAGCCGGGGCGGTCCCAGCCGCAGACCCACACCTCGCTGTGGCCTTGTTCCGGCCGGGCGATCCATTTGAAAGCCGGCGCATAGGGCGGCGGATCATCGCGGGTGAGGTGGGTTTCCAGAAAGGTGCGGAAAAGGCGCAGATGACCAATGATCTGTTCAGAGTCGAACATCTGAAAATACCGCTCCGGCATGTGTTGGAAGTGCGCCTCGATTTCGTCGGCGTAGTCCTTGGCCATGCGTTTGGAGACGTTTTCGTAAAGGTCCTCCCGGTTCTTGCGGATTTGCGCCATCGTGGCGGGTCCGCCCTCGAGGTAGTCGCGGGTGCGGCGATAGAGGGTCCAGACGAGGCCTTCCTTCCAGTCGGACCAGTTCTGGTCGCTGGTGCCCATGCCGTCGGCCAGGGTGAGGAGCATGAGCGCATCCAGATTGGCCCGGGTGCCGACGATGCTGGCGAATTCGGCAATGGTGGTCTCGTCGTCGAGGTTGCGATTCTGCGAGGTGGAGGAAAGCTCGTAGTGCGAGTTCACCAGCAGGATGAGCATGCGACGCCGCTCCGACGAGAGTTGCAAGCGCCGGGCGACCTTCTGGGCCAGCACGGCGCTGGCGTCCTCATGGTTGCGGGTGTTGGCCGCCTTGCCGGTGTCATGCAGCAGCAGGGCGAGATAAAGCATGGCGGGATCTTCCAGCTTCTGGAAAAGCGCGCGGTAGCCGCGGAAGCGTTCCTCCTCGGCGAAGAGGATGCTGTCGAGTTTCTCGATGCAGACGAGGGTGTGTTCGTCGGCGGTGTAACGGTGATAAAACTCGTGCTGGACCAGACAGGTGAGCGCGCCGAACTCCGGAATGTAGCGTCCGAGGAAGCCGAGATCGTGCATTTCGCGGAGGATGCGCCCGACCTCGCCCTTGCGGGAGAGGATGGCGAGGAAGGTCTCGCGGGCGACGCTGGCGTATTGAAAAGTGCGGTCGACCAACCGGAGCTTGCGGCGAAGGCTGTCGCGAAGCTCCGAACTGAAGACCAACTGCCGCACCTGGGCATGATGAAAGGCGCGAATGAGACGGAAGTGATCCTCGGCGAAAGTTTCCCGTGACTCGATGAAGAGGCGGCCGCTGCGAGCGATAAAGCCGTCAAACTTTTCCGTGCGCGGTTTGAGCAGTCCCATGAGCCCGCCCTTCTCCGGGAGGATGTTCATGCGCTCGATGGCGGATTGAGTGATGAGATGGACCTCGCGCGTGTGGCGATAGTAGTCGCGCATGAAGGCCTCAACGCGGTGGAGGATGTTGCGTTGAGGATAGTTGAAACTGGTGGCGACACGGCCCTGAAGCTGGAGGGTGAGGATGTCCTGCACCCGGCCGGTGAGGTAGTGCATCTCGGTGCGGACGCGCAGGAGGAAGTCGTAGCATTTTTCCAGGGCCCGCCGCTCGGGTTCGCGCAGGAAACGCCCGTCCACCAGCTTCGCGGTGGTGTTCATGCGCTCCTTAAAGAAACTGATCCAGAGCAGGCTCTGGTAGTCGCGCAGGCCGCCCATGCCGTTCTTGACGTTGGGTTCCTGCATGAAGACAGAGGTGCCGTATTTGCCCTGATTTTCCTCCTGATTGGCCAGGCGCCAGGCGATGTACTCGGCATCGCGCCCGCGCACGCAACCGTGCTCGAACCGTTCTTTGAAAGTGTTGTAGAGTTCACGGTCCCCGATGAGGAAGCGGCGCTCGATGATCGAGGTCTTGGTGATCATGTCACCGTTGGCCTGCTTGATGGTTTCCGCGATGGAGCGGGTGGAGTGTCCCACCTTGTAACCGATGTCCCACAGCGCGGTGAGGACCCGCCGGATGATTTCCTCGCCGGTGGCGGAGGGATGAGCTTTGGCGGTGATGAAGGCGATGTCGATGTCGCTGAAGGGAGTGAGTTCCCGCCGGCCATAGCCGCCGAGGGCCATCACGGCCATGGATTCGGCGGCCTGGCCCTTGGGTGTGACGGTGCGGACGATGTCGTCGAACAACTCGCGGAAAAGGATATCCACCAGATCGGCCCGCTGGCGGGCGATCTCGCGGCCGCCCCCGCCGGACTTGTGCCACATGCGCAACCGGTGTTCCTCGATCTTGCGGAAATTGCGGAAGATCTCGACGTTGCCGCCCTGCTTCTTGCGGGTTTTTTCCTGAAGCTGTTTGGCGGCCTTCTCGAGGACGCGTTCCCTGGGACTGATCATTTCGGGCGGATGACGATTTCAACCCGGCGATTGATCTGTTGTTCCTCGATGGTGCCGGAGGCCGGGGCGATGAGGCGGGATTTGCCGTAGCCGCGCGCCTCAATCCGCTCGGGCGGGATGCCCATGGAGTTGACGAGCCAGGCTTTGACACTGACTGCGCGCCTCTGGCTGAGGGCGAGGTTGTATTCGTCCGAGCCGAAGGAATCGGTGTGGCCCTCGATGATAAATACCGCCTGCGGATTGCGGCGGATCAAGGTGCCGAGTTTTTCCAGGCTGCTGACGGCCGCGCCCATGAGGTCGGCCTGGTCGTAGCCGAAAAGGAGGTCTGTCGGCATGAGAATGGGGGCCGTCTCCGGACTGAGCGGACCGGTGCCCGCCAGCAGTTCATCGAGATTGCTGAATCCCGGGGTGTCTCCGCCCTGCAAGGCACCGGCCTTGGCGATGGCTTTGCCGGACAGGGCCTCCGGGTCGAGGATCTTGCTGAGCGACTGACTGCCGGCCTCCGGCTTCTCAGTAAGAAGCGCGTTCTGCAGGGACTGGGTGTCTTCCAGGATGCTTAGGGCTCCGCTTTTTTGCGCCATCTCCGTGGCGTCGGCCAGCGTGGTGGCTGCCGCAGTGGGTTTGTCGGAAAGGAGGGCGTGATCGATCTGAGGAGCGGAGGGCTCGCCCTTCTTGTCCGCCATCAATTTTTCAAAGGCGACCTTTTCCTGGGGCAGATTCACGGCCTCGGGCGCGAGTGCGACCTTTTTTTCATCGGCGGGGTTGGGCTCCAGCAGTTTGGGGTCGATCTTGACGCGCTCCAGATGAAACGTCCGGGGCACGACCTTTTCGTAGTACTCCTTGCTGTCCTCGCGGGAGAAGACAACTCCGCGGGCCCAGTACCAAAAAAGACCGTGCAGGAGCAGGGACAGGATGAGCCCGAAAATGAGCCATCCCGTGAACGATGAGCGGGATTCGCCCAGGTCGTTGTCGAATTCCGCCGCAGTCATGTTCCCTCACACTATCTCCCTGAGAAGGGATTTCAATCTGGAAGCGGGCACCGCTTCGATTTATGCAAGCGGGAGATGAGGAAGCTGTACGAGTATTTCCGCGGTATCGTGGTGAAGTTGTTTTCGCTCAAGGACACGCCTCATGCGATTGCCGGGGGAGTCGCCATCGGCATGTTCATGGGATTCACGCCCCTGTTTGGCCTGAAGACGCTGCTGGCCCTGGGGCTGGCCTGGCTGCTGCGGTGCAACCCCATTGCCGCGGTCATCTCCGTCTCACTGCACGATGTGGTCACGCCCCTCTGGCCTTTTCTCCTGCGGGTGGAGTACGACATCGGCTACTGGATTTTGAGCAACCCGCACCGGCTGCCGCCGCATGTGGAAATGCACCACCTCCGTCTGGCGGAGATGCTGCAATGGACGACCTTCCTCAAGGTAGGATTTCCCTTGCTGTTGGGGTCTTTCTTTCTCTCCGCGCCGGCCGCGGTCATCTCTTACTTTCTGACCCTCCTTATCGTGAAGGCGCGAAACGCCAGGACGGCGGATACCTGAAAACAGGCGCTGTAGGGGCTTTTTCCCCTTGCGATTGGCGGTCAAGTAGTTGTTAATCCGCACCCCTCATGTCTGCTAATTCTCTTACTCTCGGCTTGCCTTCCGGCAGCCTTATGGATGCGACCAATGATTTGTTCGCCAAGGCGGGCTTTTCCATTTCCGGTTCGAAGCGCTCCTATCGTCCGTCCGTGGACGATCCGGAACTGGAACTGCGTCTGCTCCGCGCCCAGGAAATCAGCCGCTACGTCGAACATGGCTATCTTGATGCTGGCATTACCGGCCGCGACTGGGTGGTCGAGAATGATTCGGACGTGCATGAAATCGTCGAGCTCCCTTTTAGCAAGGTGACGGCCCGTCCGACCCGCTGGGTGCTGGTCGTGCCGGAGGATTCGCATATTCGCAGTGTTAAGGATCTGGAAGGCAAGCGCGTGGCTACGGAGGCTGTGGGCATGGCCCGGAGGTTCTTTGAGAAGGCCGGAGTGAATGTCGAAGTGGAGTTTTCCTGGGGCGCCACGGAGGTGAAAGTGCCGGATCTGGTCGATGCCATCATCGACATTACCGAGACCGGTTCCTCCCTGCGGGCCAACAAGTTGCGCATCGTCGAAACGCTGATGGAGTCTTTCCCCGTGCTGGTGGCCAACAAGAAGGCCTGGCAGGACCCGTGGAAGCGCGAAAAGCTGGAAACCCTGGCGCTTTTGCTCAAGGGAGCCCTGAATGCCCGGGACCTGGTGGGACTGAAAATGAACCTACCCGAAGGAAATTTGAAGAATTTGCTTGAGGCATTGCCTGCGCTCCGAAATCCTACAGTTTCGCCCCTGGCCCAGCCCGGATGGGTCGCCGTGGAAACCATCATCGAAGAGAAGGTTGTCCGCGAGATCATTCCAAAGCTCAAAGCTCTCGGCGCGGAGGGGATCATCGAGTATCCGCTCAATAAAGTAGTCTACTAGAAGCAGTTTTACATATCTCTCATGGGTTCCATTAAAAAGAAAAGAAAGGCGAAGATCGCCAAGCATAAGCGCCGCAAGCGCATGCGCGAAAATCGTCACAAGAAGCGTTTGCGCTACAAGTCCTAGCGGATACAGTTTTCGCCATGAGCGAGAAGGGACGAATCGAGGCTGCCGAACGCAGAGCTCGGCAAGCGTTCTCAGTTTTCTTCATGGCGGTCTGTCTGTCCGGTTTACCCGCCCAAGCCGCCGTCGCGGACCTGTTGCCTCAAGAGGCCGCAGCGCCCGCGCCTGCGCTTGGGGCAGAGGGTAAACGCCAGGCTGATGCGCTGGCGTGGTTTGCCAACGGATTGTTCGAGGAGGAAAGCGAAGGGCCGGAAAAGGCTCTGGAGAGCTATCGGAAGTCCCTGGCGCTCGATCCTGGCAACGTCCCCCTTGCGATCAAGGTATCGTACGATTGCTTGCGCCGTGGTGAAACGGCCGAGGCGATTTCCGTATTGAAGGATGCCGCGAAAGCGGCCCCGAAGGAGACTACGCCGTGTCTGGCGCTGTCTGCCATCTACCTGAAGCATCTGCAAAAGCCGGACCTGGCCATCAAGTATGCCCAGCAGGCGATGGACATCGCGCCGAGGAATTTTGCGGCGTATGAGACGCTTTGGGAAATCTACCAGGCCCAGGGGCAGACGACCCGCGCGGAGCAGCTTTTGCTGAAGGCGGCCAAGTCCAAGAGTGAAGATCCGGATTTCTGGATTTCACTGGCCGAGTTGAGCGGGCGCAATTTCCTGCGTGATTCCGGGGCGACGGTTTCGGAAGCGGAGATGAAAAAAATCGGCGGTTTCCTGGATAAGGCGGAGGAATACGGCAAGGAGAATGCCGAAATTCTGAGCCGGGTGGGGGATATCTACGTCCTGGCCCGGCAGATCGAGAAATCGGTGCCCTATTACCAGAAGGTGATGGCATTGAAGCCGAACTATCCGCAGGCCCGCGAGAAGCTGGCAGCCGCCTTTGTGGAGACGGGGCAGAACGAAAAGGCCACCGAGATGATCGAGGAGATCGTGAAGCTCAATCCCCTCAGCCTGCCAGCCTACGATCAACTGACCGTGCTGTACCTCAAGGCCAACAACCCGGAAAAGGCGCTGGCGAGCGCGCGGCAGGCCTTGGTGATGGAGCCGCAGGCGATGCCGCGGCATCTGCAAATCATCGACCTGCTTTTCAAGTTGCGGAAATTCGACCAGATGGCGGATGCGCTGGCGGAGGCTCGGAAGCGTTTTCCCAAGACCGGGTTGCTCACCTATTACCATGGAGTCGCCCTCAGTCATGCGAAGAAGCATGACGAGGCCATGCGGGCTTTTGAGGAGGCCTTGGTGGAGGCGGGCAACAGCCAGCCCGACCTGTTGAACGGCGATTTTTATTTCGACTACGGGGCGGCGTCGGAGCAGGCCGGCCAGTATGTCAAAGCGGCGGATCTTTTCCGCAAATCGATCGAGCTCGATCCGTCAAATGCGGCGCGTTCCTACAACTACCTCGGCTACATGTGGGTGGAGCGGAATGAGAACCTGGACGAAGCCGCGCAATTGATCCGCCGAGCGCTGGACCTGGAGCCGGGCAACGGCGCCTATCTGGATAGCCTGGGCTGGCTGCTCTACAAGCAGGGAAAATACCAGGAGGCACTGACCGAGCTGCAGCGGGCGGCCGAAGCGTTGCTCGAGCCGGACGCCGTGGTTTTTGAGCACATCGGCGACGCCTGCGACAAGCTGGGCAACAAGGCGGAGGCGGTTCTTTATTGGCAGAAGGCGCTCCAGCTGGATGCCGATAACAAGGAACTGGCCGGCAAGCTGGACAAGGCCGCCGAGAAGGTGGCGCAGAAGCCCCCGACCAAACCGGCTACTTCACAAACTCCAACTCAGTAATCGGCGGGATGAGGTTTTTTTCCGCGGCCTCGGTGAGGAACTGATGGACGGCGGCGCGGCCGCGATCACCATAGTCGACGGTCAATTCGTTGACGTACATGCCGATGAAGCGGTCGGCCAGCGGGATATCCAGGCCACGGGCGTGCGCCATGCTATGGGTGACGGCCGGGGCACGGTGTTCGAGGCCATAAGCGATGCTTTCGCGGAGGATGTCGCTGATTTCGCTGCGCACCTCGGGTGGCATGTCTTTGCGGACGACGTTGCCGCCGAGCGGCAGGGGGAGATCGCGGGTGCGCAGCCACCATTCGCCGAGGTCGTGCACGTTGACCAGGCCCTCACTTTCGTAGGTAAGC
Organism: uncultured Chthoniobacterales bacterium; assembly: GCA_964445975.1. Taxonomy (GTDB): domain Bacteria; phylum Verrucomicrobiota; class Verrucomicrobiia; order Chthoniobacterales; family Terrimicrobiaceae; genus CAYUMP01. The sequence goes on from CAYUMP010000009.1 coordinate 161,538, forward strand.
TGGCCTTCGTGGATGATGAGACCCACATCGGCCTTGCCGGTGTGGACGGCTTCAAAAATCTGATCGAAGGGGACGACGATATGTTTGAAATCCTTGCCCAGAAAAAGCTGGGCGGCCAGGAAGGCGCTGGTCATGCGGCCGGGAATGGCGATGGTTTTTTGGAGCAGCCAGGTCTTGCGGGCTTCGTCGTCCGCGTCCTCGGCGGGTCCTTCGGGTGCGACGAACATCGGGCCGTAGCCGTCGCCCATGCTCGCTCCGCTGGGAAGGAGCGCGTATTTGTCGAGGACGTAGGCCAAGGCGTGAATGGAGACGGCGGAGATGTGCAATTCGCCGCGGGTGGCGCGCTCGTTCAGCTTCTGAATGTCCTGCAGGATGTGTTCGAATTTGTACCCGCGCATATCGATGAGGTTTTCCGCCATGGCGTAAAACATGAAGGCGTCATCGGGATCGGGAGAGTGGCCGAGGGTCAGGGTGATGGATTTCCAGTCAGACATGATAAATTTTAAAGAGCGGCAATTTCGCGGATCAGGTCCGGTCCGCGATAGATGAAGCCGGTGTAGATTTGGACGAGGCTGGCACCGGCGTCAAACTTCTCCTTGGCCGCGGTGGCGTCCATGACGCCGCCGGAACCGATGATCGGAAGTGAGGTCTGCTTTTTTAAACAGGCCAGTAGAGCGGTGGCACGGGAGCGGAGGGGTGCGCCGCTGAGGCCGCCCTGCTGGTCGGCTTCCTTGGGAACGGAGGAATGATCGAGCGTGGTATTGGTGACGATCAAGCCGGAGAGGCCCTCGGCTTCGGCCAGAGCGGTGATTTCCAGGGCCTGTTCGTCGGCGAGGTCGGGGGCGATTTTGACCAGCAAAGGTTTGTCGGGGCCTTCCTTCCGGAGGACGCGGATGATTTCGCGAAGGCGGTCGACTTCCTGCAATTCGCGGAGGCCGGGGGTGTTGGGCGAACTGACGTTGATGACGAAATAATCGCCGAAGGATTTCAGGAGGCGGAAGCTGTAGAGGTAGTCTTTGGGCGCTTCGTCCAAGGGTGTGATCTTGGATTTGCCGAGGTTGACACCTACGGGAATGCGCGGCCAGCGGCCGGACTTGCGGAGGTGGTTGAGGCGTCGGGCCACGGCGGCGGCGCCGTCGTTATTGAAGCCCATACGGTTGATCAAGGCCTGCTCGGCGGGATAACGGAAAAGGCGGGGCTGGGGATTGCCCGGCTGGGCCTCGGCGGTGATGGTTCCGATCTCGACGTAGCCAAAACCCAGGGCCTCCCAGGCGGGCAGGGCGACGGCGTTTTTATCCATGCCGGCGGCGAGGCCGACGGAGTTGGGGAATTCGACGCCGAAGACCTTGCGCGCGCCGCCGCAGGGAGCCGCGCCGAAGAAGGTGCGGATGAGCGCAGGTGGGGTGAGGGAGAGCAGGTGGAGGGTCTGGTGATGGGCGGTCTCGGCGTCGAGCTGGAAAAGCGCCGGGCGGAGAAGCGAGGTGTAGAGACTCATTTGCCGATACAGAAGGTGCTGAAGATTTTTCCCAGGATGTCCTCGATGTCTGCCGCGCCGGTGACTTCACCCACGGCGTCGAGGGCTTCGCGGAGAGGGACGGCGGCGAGTTCGGGGGGAGCGGATTTTTGCAGTTCGGCGGCGGCCTGGTGCAGGCTTTCGGCGGCGCGTTTGAGGCAGGCCTGGTGGCGGGCGTTGATGGCGGCCAGCATGGGAGTGTCGATCGGGCGGTCGCCGCGGGCCTTGGTCACGATGGCGTCGACGAGGGTATCGATGCCCGTTCCATGCAGCGAAGAGACGGCGAAGGCGCCGCTGGGCAGGGTCTTGCCGGGATCGAGGTCAATTTTGTTGAAGACGACGAGTTCGTCGGGATTGATGGGAGGCGTGTCAGCGCTGGTGATGTCGATGACGTGGACGATGACGTCGGCGTGTTCGATGGCTCGGCGGGCGCGCTGCACGCCTTCGCGCTCGACCAGGTCCTGGGTTTCGCGGAGGCCGGCGGTATCGGTGATGCGGAAAGGAATGCCGTGCAGGCTGGCGAATTCCTCGATGGTGTCGCGGGTGGTGCCTGGTGTGGGGCTGACGATGGCGCGCTCGAAGCCGAGCAGGCGGTTGAGCAGGCTGGATTTTCCGGCGTTGGGCGCGCCGCAGAGGACGAGGCGCACGCCTTCGCGCAGGATGCGGCCTTCGCCCGCGGTGGCGAGGAGATGGGCGATGTCCTGACTGGCTTTGTCGATATCGGCGAGGAGGCCCTGGCCGACGTGGGGCTCGATGCCTTCCTCGGGGAAGTCGATGTAGGCCTCGAGATGGGCGACGATGGCGAGGGTGGCGGCCTGGATTTTCTGAATCTCGCGGCCCAGGCGGCCTTCCAGTTGTTCCTCGGCGGCGTGCAGGGCGCGGGGGGTGCTGGCGCGGATGACATCCATGACGGCCTCGGCCTGGGTAAGGTCCATCTTGCCGTTGAGGAAGGCGCGGCGGGTGAATTCGCCCGGCTCTGCGGCGCGCGCCCCGGCGGCGAGGACGGCTTCCAGCAAGTGCGAGGAAACCAATATGCCGCCGTGGCAATGAATCTCCGCCATGGGCTCGCCGGTGTAGCTGCCGGGGGCGGAGAAAAGAGCGAGCAGGCCTTCGTCCAGGCGCTCGTTGTTTTCGGCAAAGACGCCGAAGTGCAGCGTCCGCGGCGCGAGCTCGGCGACGGGTTTTTTACCCCGGAAGAGGCGGCCGGCAATGGTCAGGGCCTGCGGTCCGGAGACGCGGATGATCGCGATGGCGCCCTCGCCCGGGGGCGTGGAGATGGCGGCTATGGTGTCGTCGAGGAGCACCTTCAGGCGCTGGCCGGGGCGATGTGCTCGACCAGGCCGGCCTCGTCCAGTTTTTGCAATTCGGCGATGAAGCGGTGGCTCTGCTCCATGGTGCCGATGGAGACGCGAATCCACTCCGGCAGCTTGTAACTGCGCATGGCGCGCACGATGATGCCGCGCTTGAGCAGGGCCTGGAAAACCTTGTCGCCGTCGCCGACGCGGGCCAGCACGAAGTTCGCCACGCTCGGCACGTATTCGATGCCGCGAGCCTGGAATTCGCTCTGCAAATAGTCGCGGCCCTCGTGGGTGAGTTCGCGGGTTCTGCGCATGTGGTCCTCGTCCTGCAAGCCGGCCAGCGCGCCCGCCTGGGCAATGCCGTTGGCGTTGAAAGGCTGGCGGGTTTTTTGCAGCACCTCAGCGACATCCTTGGCCGCCAGACCGTAGCCGATGCGCAGATTAGCCAGACCCTGGATCTTGGAAAAGGTGCGCATGACCACGACGTTGCGGCCCTCGCGGACGTACTTGATCACGTCCGGCGGATTGTCGAGGAACTCGAAATAGGCTTCGTCAAAGATCACCAACACATGCGGCGGCACGGCGGCCATGAAGCGGTCGATCTCCTCCTGTCCGACCATGGTGCCGGTGGGGTTGTTGGGATTCGCGATGAAGAGCTGGCGGGTGCGCGGAGTCACCGCGGTCAGCATGGCATCGAGATCATGGGTGTAACCCGGATCGGGCACCTCGATGGTCTTGGCCCCGAAAAGCTGGGCCATCAACGAATAAACCGCGAAGGCGTGTTTGGCCGTCACCACCTCGTCGCCGGGGCGGAGGAAGGCATGGCCGATGAATTCGATGATTTCGTTCGAGCCGTTGCCCAGGATCACATTCTCGCGGCCGAGGCCGAGTTTTTCCGCGATGGCGCTGCGCAGGGCCCAGCCGCCGCCGTCCGGATAGAAATGGGCGCGTTCCAGCGCATCGCGCATGGCGGCCAGAGCCTTGGGCGAGGGGCCGAGCGGGTTTTCATTCGAGGCGAGCTTGATGATGTCGGCAGGCTGGAGGCCCATCTCGCGGGCGAGTTCCTCGACCGGTTTGCCCGGTTCGTAGGCGATCAGCTTCAACACATGCTCATGAGCGCTATTCCACATATAAAAGAAATTGGCCCGACAGTTTGGAAGGTTTGGGCAACCTCGTCAAATGCGCAAGGGGGAGGAGGGTCCACAGATTACACGGATTTCCATTGATTAAAGGCATGCGGCCGCAGGCTTATACCTGATGTCTTCTGGGAAAAACTGTGTAATCTGTGGACAGTTCTGGTTTCTTTTATGCGCATTGCCGTGATCTCCGATACCCACGGGAAGTTCCCCGATTCCGTCGCCCGGGAATTGCGCCAGGCCGATGAGATCTGGCATCTGGGGGATTTTTGCGATTTGGCCACCTATGCCGCTGTCGTGGCGGTGGGGCCGCCGGTTTATGCAGTGCTGGGCAATAATGACTGGAGCCTTGATTTGCCGACGAAGCTGGTGCTGGAGCGGGGCGGTAAGACTTTTCTTTTGATTCACATAGACCCTTCCCGACCGAGCGGAACGGATTTTCTGCTGCATGGCCACACTCATGTGCCGAGGGATGAAACGATCGGGGAAACGCGAAAACTTAATCCTGGGGCAATCACGAGGGCCAATCCCAAGACCTGGGCATGGCTGACGATCAATGAAGGTGCGGCGAAGGTCGGATGGGAACTGCGCAAGGTCGTCTAGCGACTACCTGGCGGGGAGAGGCAGCTCCCTGGGTCCACTGCTGCGGAACAGCAGGGCTGATCCCATCCACAGGGCCACGAAGAATCCATTCACGCCGATGACTTCTATCAAGTGATGAGTACCGCAGGGCTCCGGCACAGAACGCACAGTGAACGAACAGGCGGAGAGGTGTTGGAATGTGAAGCAAGTCATTTAGTTCGATTTAATTCAAAGCCAATCACCGGTTACAGACATGGTCGACACGAATGCGGCGCACAATCCGACCCATTGTCCCAATGTCACGGCAAACAAGGCAAACAACCGATAACCTTTCATGGCCCAGACGGCCCAAATACTAACGAAAAGTTGTGCAACTAGAAGAGCGATCACAACATGAGTCGTCCAGGCTGGAGCGGTATCCGGAGATTGGATTGGGTGTCGCATCGCCGTGCCCCACATGAAGATCAGTAAGGTGAGAGCCAATGGCAAAAGAGCAAGTAAACGGCGCGGTTTATCCCAACCCGAAATAAAAATTGATTGAAACAAGCCGATGAGAAAGCCAAGCACGACAATAAGAGTGATGGGCCAAAAATAGGTCAGCATGCTCATCGCCATTTTGGTCAACCACAGGGTATATTGGAAAAATTCCATCTATAGTCGTCGTGAGAGTATTAGTTGATTGATACCGCATTGAAAAATGGTGCTCGGGGGGCGACTTGAAGGCACGCTGTTTACACTGAAAACACCCGCTTTTTTGGATTTTAGGGACTTCATAGGGAATCAGGAGCCATGTGAGGAGCGGGCTTTAATCTCAGTTTCCTTCAACAACCATGAGTTTTAACAAAGAGTTTTGTCCTTTAAGCTCAAGAAATGGCTCTCCGAGTTTCGCATCTGAAGCCGCAAGAACAGAAGGAAACGTGGCTTGCTGATACCCCTCTGAGTAGCTCATGGCGATGTTTCCACCCGAATCATTGAATGCACGAAGAGCAAGGATTTCATTCTGGGAACCCAATTTGGTGGCGATAACCATTTCTTTCGTTAGACGAGAGATGGTTAAGAGGGTTTTCTTACCCTCTGAGTCTTCAGCAACAATCTGACACGATACAGCCTTGTCATTTGTGAATCTGGCAAAGTGGTATCCATCTTGCTCTGCCATCTTTTGGCAAATTTGCGGTATAGACAAACGAGAAAGACCGGAATCACTTTGAGCCACAGAGGATAAGGTCGAAGCGCCCAAAAATGCGACTAGAAGCAAGGAAAGCGCGGCGGGTTTCATGAGGTTTATGATGAGGCAGCCTCCGTGGAATGTCGATTACCGAACAATTTCAAACGTGAGCATCTTTTCCGACTGTTCAAGGTCAGCTTAAAAGTCTCTATCAATCGGTCGTTTTGAGACTAGAAGAGAAACGTGACGAAGGTGGCATTTCGGAGTAAACGTTCTACTCGCTATGACAGTTTTTCGTTTTCTACTTGGCACTGTCTCTCTGTGTTCGGTCTGCCTGTTGAGTGGGTGTTTTTCATCCGATAACCTTCCCGTTGGAGAGAAAGTTATAGTCCAGTTCGACAGATCAGCGCTCGGAGCGGGGTCGACGCCCATATCGCCCACAACAGATTCAATGAACGGAGCCGCGACTTCCATGAGAGGGAAGCTGGTCTATGCATCCGAAGAGTGGCTCCAGATTGAAATAGAAGACGAAGGCATTAAGAAAAGTTTTTGGATTTCGCGGGACAAAGTGTTGCTGCTCCAAAAAGGTGGCTTCTGAATCGACAGATAATTTGCGCTTTAGCTCGTCAAGAATGAACGCCGGAACGTGCCTGCTGCTAGCCCCGCCTTCTAGGAAGGAACAACACTCCTGTCCGTTACCTTGCTCTTTCTGTGCGCTCTTGCCGTCTTGCAGATACGGCTTTGTTCCCGCTTTGGGATGAATTTGAAATGGTGCTCGGGGGGGGACTTGAACCCCCATGCCTTTCGGCATGCGCCCCTCAAACGCACGTGTCTGCCATTTCACCACCCGAGCAACAAGGGAGAGGGAGTTTGCCCGAGAACAAATTTCTCGCAAGGGAAAAGTTTTCACTTGCCCAAGTTTTTGGTCTGTGAGATTCTTCGCGGTTCCTACAGAGGAGGAATTTTTCATGGCATACGCAGTTATAAAAACAGGTGGTAAACAATACCGTGTCGCCGAAGGCGATGTAATCGAAGTCGAAAAGCTCGACCTCGAGTCCGGCAAGGACACGAAATTCGAGGAAGTGTTGCTCGTTTCCAACGGCAGCAATCTCTCGATTGGCGCTCCGTTTGTCGCGGGCGCGGCCGTGACCGCCGAAGTCGTCGGACAAGAGAAGGCCGAGAAGGTCATCGCTTTCAAATTCAAACGCCGCAAGGGGTATCATCGTACGGTCGGACATCGCCGCCAGATCACCTTGCTCAAAATCAAATCCATCACCGCTTAATACAGGCTTATGGCACATAAAAAAGGACAAGGCAGTGTCAAGAACGGGCGCGACAGCATCAGCAAGCGCCTCGGGGTCAAAAAATTTGGCGGCGAAGCTGTCATCCCGGGCAACATCATCCTGCGCCAGCGCGGAACGAAGTTCCAGCCGGGCTCGAATGTGGGTCTCGGTCGTGACTACACCATCTTCGCTTTGATCGAAGGCCGGGTGAAGTTTGACCGCAACGGCCGCCGCGTGAACGTGGAGGCTTCGGCCAACTAAGCGCAGCTCACCTATTTTCGAAAGGGCTCCTGAGAAATCGGGAGCCCTTTTTTGTTTTTATCTCGGTGGGAGGCCGATAGGAACGAGGGGACCGGGCGGAGCGTCCCTCCATGAGCGCTACGGTGGCCCGGATACTTTTTTGGAGAGCCTCCAGTAATCCTTGGAGAGGAGTGTTTACAGGAGATCAATCGCGCCGGCGGGCAGGGCTTCAAGGCTGAGGGCATCGGTGAAAGCGGGTTCGGCCGGGACGCGGGCGAAGGAGATGCCGTGTCGCCGGGCCTCCAGGCTCCAAAGGTTGAAGTGATTTTCGTACACGGTGGTGTAGTTTTTCAAATCGTCCGCGTTGAAGTGCAGGTCGCGGTGGCTGGCGCTCTCGCAGTCGAGCAACTCGGTGTTGCCGAGCCAGTCCGGCTGGGATTCCGCCTGGCAACCGGGGACGAGCATGATGGCGCGGCCGCGAGCGGAGAGCAGGGTGGGAATAAACGCGCCGGGCAGGGCGGGAAAGAGCAGGTCGCTGATCAAGATGCGCAGGGAGGCGGCCCGCCAGGGAATGCGCTGCAAATCGGGCGGCTCGGGGCGGTCATCCACGGGCGTGACGTCCCAGCCGGCCAGCGGTTCATGGATTTTAACCTCACCACCCTGCACGGAAAAAAGGCGGGCGGCCGCGCCGGAGCGAAGGGCGCTCTCCAGACAAAACCACGCGAGTTCCATCGTGCGGCGGGCCTTGGCTGCGTCGAGGAACATGGAGGGTGAAACGTCGAGCACGATGTCGGCCAGAGGGCGCACCTCTTCGCGATACAGCTTCATGGTGTAGTGCCCGCTGCGAGCATAGGCCTGCCAGTCGATATGCCGCGGATCATCGCCCGGCACGTAGGGGCGGTGATCCTGAAAGTCGATGGAACTGCCGGTGCCGGAGCCCGACACGTTCCCACTGCTGCGGCGCAAGCCGAGCTTGAGCGGCAGGGTGAGCCTTTCCGCCATGGCGCGCATGCGCCCACGGATTTCCGCGTGGTCTGCGGACGAAAAAAAAGTCCCGGCTCTCACAAGCCGGGACTTTCTCTTTGAATCAGGCCGGAGCCAACTCCGAAATTAGAGCGTCTTGCAGAACTCCTCGATGCGATCGAGGCCGTTCTTGATGACGTCGAGGCTGGTGGCGTAGCTCAGGCGGACGGTATTATCGTCACCGAAGGCGACGCCGGGAACGACGGCCACGTTGGATTTGCTGAGCAGACGGTCGGAGAAGTTCTGCGACTTGAGGCCGAAGCTGCCGATGTTTACCAGCACGTAGAAGGCGCCTAGGGGCTTCACCGCGCTGAGGCCGGGGATGCTGCTGAGGCGGTCGAACATGTACTGGCGGCGGATGTCGAACTCGTCGCGCATGTCGTTCACACACTGCTGGTCGCCTTGCAGGGCGGCGAGGGCGCCTTTCTGGGCGAAGGAGCAGGGGTTTGAGGTGCTGTGGCTCTGCATGGAGTCGATTGCCTTGGCGATGGCTTCCGGAGCACCGAGGTAACCCAGACGCCATCCGGTCATCGCATAGGCCTTGCTGAAGCCGTTGACGGTGATGGTGAGGTCGTAGGCTTCCGGGGTGAGGGACGCGATGCTGACGTGCTCGGCGCCATCATAGGTGAGCTTCTCGTAGATTTCGTCGGAAAGGATGTAGATGTCTTCCTCGGCGGCGACTTCGGAAATCGCGCGGAGTTCCTCCCGGGTGTAGATCGAGCCGGTCGGATTGCCGGGGGAGTTCAAGATGATCATCTTGGTCTTCGGCGTCATCGCGTTTTCGAACTGCTCGGCCGTGATCTTCCAGGCATTTTCCTGGGTGGTCTGGACGATGGCAGGCTCGGCTCCGGCGAGGCGGACCATTTCCGGATAGCTCAGCCAGTAGGGAGCGGGGATGATGACTTCGTCGCCCGGGTCACAGACGGCGGCGATGGCGTTGTAGCAGGATTGCTTGGCCCCGTTGCTCACGATGATCTGGCTGGGCTTGTACTCGAGGCCGTTGTCCCGCTTGAATTTCTCGGAAATGGCCTGGCGGAGCTCAGGGGTGCCGGAACTCGGGGTGTACTTGGTGAAGCCGGCATTCAGCGCCTCGATGGCGGCGGCCTTGATGTGCTCGGGCGTGTCCATGTCGGGCTCGCCGGCTCCGAAACCGCAAACGTCGACGCCTTCGGCCTTCAGGGCTTTGGCTTTGCTATCAATGGCGAGGGTGAGCGATGGGGTGAGTTCTTGGACGCGGCTGGCAAGTTGCATGGTACGGTTTGGTTAGGAGAGGTGGGAGTTGATCAATGGTTTGAGATTGTTTTCCGTGGCGCGGATAATGTCCATCTCGCGCTTCGCATTTTCGGCGGAGTCGGAGGCGTGGGCCGCGTTAATCATCACGGTCTGGCCGAATTCACGGCGGATTGTGCCGGAGGGGGCCTTGGAGGGATCGGTGGGCCCGAGGACCTCGCGGATCTTGCGGACGGCGTCGACGCCTTGATAAATCAGGGCTACGCACTTTTCCGTGCCGGGCTCGTTCCGTTTATGGGCCGGCGTCTGGGTGGGCCGGGACCCGGCCATGAACTGGACGATATTTTCCCAGTGGTTGCGGCCCGAGATCGGCCCGATGGTCTCACCGAGCAATTTTTCAGTAGCAGTATCGATGGGCACACCGAATTCCTCCTCGATGGCGAGGCGGGCGCGTTTGGCGCTGGGCTCCTGGAAGATGTTCATGAGGACATCGAGCACGGGCCGGTAAAATTCCTCGGCCTGGGCGACGCTCATGTAATGGACCTTGAAGCCGATGATGTAGAGACCGGTGCGGGAAAAAAGGTCCATCACGCCGCCGGCGCGGCCGTTGGGAAAACGGAAGTTGTCCGGCTTGATAAGGACGAGGGTCTTCTCGATGTTTTCACCGGCCGGGAAAGGGATGGACTGGTCGAGAATGCCGCCGTCGGAATCCGAGTATTTCGCCCAGATGGCAAGATGGGCGCGGGCGGCTTCGGCATTCGGAGCGGCCAGCACGGCGGGCTCGAAATAGGTCACCTTGCCATTCTCCACCAGATAGTCGCCGTAGGTGTCGCGGATGGTTTCGCCGCTGGTGCGCTCGTGGACGATGTGGCCGACGGTCGTGCGGGTCTTCAGGATGGCGTCTTCGCCCTTGAGCACGAGCAGCAGCACCCGCTGGCGCAAACCTTCGGCGTCGGGAGAAAATTTCTTCAGGACGTAATCGCGGATGAGTTCCTGGGTGCGGCGATGGCGCTCATCGGTCTCGGTGACGGTGGCGGCGGCGAATTCCTGGACGAGTTCCGGGCTCGGGGCAAACATGCGGCCGGAGACCAGTTCCAGGCCGGAGCGCGAGAGCAAGCGCGAAACAATGCCGCCGGTCCTCGATTTGCGAATCGAGTAGGGCGTGATCAGTACGTAGGAAATCTCTTCAGCCATGCACGGTTTCCGCCCAGACAGGGCGTGACCGGTCATGGAGCGGGGTTGGGAAAGCTATCGGCGGGGGCGAGAGGGCGTCAACAGGGTTTTTTGGCAAATTCCCGCGCACCACTTGCCGCGTGGAATGATTCGGGGTGCAGCGAAGCCGGCCTTTTGCAAGGCGGCGGCGACCTCCAGGGCCTGTTTCCGCAACACGCCGGAGAAAATCAGCCAGCCATTCTTTTTGGTGGCGCGGGCGATGCGCGGGGCAGCCGCGAGGAAGACGTCACTGAAGAGATTGGCCATCACCAGATCGACTGGCTTTTTGATATTCAATTGCAGGACATCGCCTTGCACGAAGGTGCAGCGTTTGCTGCGGTTGGCCCGGGCATTTTGTTTGGCGATGCGGACGGCGGCAGGATCATAGTCGACGGCCTCCACCGCGCCGGCTCCCAGGGCCTCGGCGCCGATGGCCAGGATGCCGCTTCCAGTGCCCAGATCGAGAGCGGAGAAATCGGTCGGGAGCTCGGCAGCAAGGTCGGCCAGCAAGCGCAGGCAGGTGGCCGTGGTGGCATGTTCTCCGGTGCCGAAGGCCATGCCGGCGGGAATGAAAATGCCACGCGGGTTGCGGTCGGCCCATTCGCGCCAGGAGGCTTCGTCGGCGAAGACCTTGAGCTTGCCGCGGATCGACAGTGGGCCGCGCGGACGCTGGGGATCGCCGGTCCAGATATGCGGGGCGATTTTGGTGGCCTTGCCGCCGAAGCCCTTCACCAGACGCTTGGCGGTGGCGTCGTCGCAGTAGGCTTCGATTTTCAAGGCACGGGAATCCGGCCAGGTAATGAAAGCGACACGGTCGGGGCCGAGAAAGCGCAGACGTTCAACCCAGGCGTCTTCCCATTTGATGGAGCTAAGGCGGGTCCAGCGGCGGAGGTTCTTGATCACACCGGCAGCTTGCGCAAAAGTGCGGCGTTGTGAAACGCGCAAAATTGATCATTTCCTCCAGCGATGCTTCCGCGGACATGTTGTATGCCGCCCACTTTCGCGCCCCCGATGCCTTTGTCTTCTGTGAAGTAGAGGGAAAGAAGCGGCTTCTCTTGAGTGATCTGGAGGTCGATCGGGGCCGCCGTGAGGCCAGGGTGGACGAAGTCGTTTCCTATTCCGCCCTCGAAGAGAAGGTGCGGGGGAAAAAGAAACGCCCGCCGTCCTATGCGCGGGTGGTCGCGGAGTTTCTGAAACATTGCGGAGCCAAGCGTGTGACGGTGCCGGGAGATTTTCCGTTGGCGCTGGCGAGGACACTGAAAAAAGAGGAGGTCCGGCTGCGCCCGGTCAAAGGAGCTTTCTGGCCCGAGCGGGAACTCAAGACGGCGGCGGAGGTGAAGATGATCGGAGGAGGGCTGCGTCTTTCCGAGGCGGGCCTGGCGCGGGCGCATGAAGTGCTCAAGGCCAGCACCATCCGCAAGGACGGCAAACTGCAGTGGAGTCGCCGGGTGCTGACCTCCGAGTTGTTGCGCCAGGAAATGGAGGTCGCCGTGCTGCGCGCAGGCGGCGAGGCGCGCGGAGACACCATCGTGGCCGGGGGCGATCAGGCCTGCGATCCGCATGAGCGCGGGCATGGTCCGCTTTTTGCGAATCAACTGATCATTCTCGATATCTTCCCGCGGCACGCCCGTACGGGC